>CALVKR010000012.1 GCA_944332995.1 uncultured Clostridia bacterium | reverse complement strand
GGTCATACGATGTCAAGTCTTGGTAAGGTTCTTCGCGTTGCTTCGAATTAAACCACATGCTCCGCTGCTTGTGCGGGCCCCCGTCAATTCCTTTGAGTTTCAACCTTGCGGCCGTACTCCCCAGGCGGGATACTTATTGCGTTTGCTGCGACACAGAGGGAGTTGATACCCCCTGCATCTAGTATCCATCGTTTACGGCGTGGACTACCAGGGTATCTAATCCTGTTTGCTACCCACGCTTTCGTGCCTCAGCGTCAGTTACAGTCCAGTAAGTCGCCTTCGCCACTGATGTTCCTCCTAATATCTACGCATTCCACCGCTACACTAGGAATTCCACTTACCTCTCCTGCACTCAAGTCTGACAGTTTTAGAAGCAGCACCCGAGTTGAGCCCTGGGTATTACACTTCTAACTTATCAAACCGCCTACACACCCTTTACGCCCAGTAATTCCGGACAACGCTCGCCCCCTACGTATTACCGCGGCTGCTGGCACGTAGTTAGCCGGGGCTTATTCCACAGGTACAGTCATTTGTTTCGTCCCTGAGAAAAGAGCTTTACAATAAAATTACCTTCATCGCTCACGCGGTATTGCTGGGTCAGAGTTTCCTCCATTGCCCAATATTCCCGACTGCTGCCTCCCGTAGGAGTCTGGGCCGTGTTTCAGTCCCAATGTGGCCGATCACTCTCTCAAGTCGGCTACCCATCGTTGCCTTGGTAGGCTGTTATCTTACCAACTAGCTAATGGGATATGAGCCCATCCCTAACCGCTAAATCGCTTTTACCTCACCGTCATGCGACAGCGTGGTCTTATACCGTATTAGCACCTATTTCTAAGTGTTATCCCGTTGTTAGGGGCAGGTTGCTCATACATTACTCACCCGTCCGCCACTAAGTTAACATCCGAAAACATTAACTCCGTTCGACTTGCATGTCTTAAGCATACCGCCAGCGTTCGTCCTGAGCCAGGATCAAACTCTTAAGTTCAATCTTGACTATGCGTTCAAAGGTTTTAGACGCATTGAATTTTGTTTAATTCACAATTCTTTCGCTTTTCAATATGTTCAATTTTCAAAGTTCGTGCCGTCGTTACCGACAGCTTCCATATAATATCACGCCCTAAAAATAATGTCAACAATTTTTTTCTAATTTTTTAAAAAATTTTTAAAATATTTTTAAATTCTTAAATTTTATGCCAACATAGTGAATATTTGTTTAAAAACCGCCATTTTTTGCCATTTTTTGCGCAAAAACGCCCTGTTTTTCGAGTTTTATCCTCAATATTTGCACTATTTTGTATTAAATATTATTAAATAACGGCTATGTTATTATATATAAGAAGATACGCCCTTTAAGTTCCCTTTTATAAAGCGATATGCCGTTTAAGTTCCGGTTTTATGCCGTTATTCCGTTTAGGTAAGTTATTTTAAAAATAAAAACGCCTGTCAATATTTTGAAGGCGTTTTTCCTAATCTTAAATTTCAGGTGGCTCTTTATCTCTTTTCGCTTTTGCCGATAACTCCGCCGCCAAGACAAACCCTGTCACGGTATAGCACGGCGTATTGTCCTTTGGCTATCGCCCTTTGAGGAATTTCAAATTCCACCCTGACGCTTCTGACGGCATCCCCATCTTTAATGACAAATGCTTTTGCCCTTTGAAGCGGCTGACGGTGGCGTATCCTTACAAGGCAATCGAATTCGTCGCATTCGGGAGAGCCGTTGATAAAGTTAAAGCCTTCGGTATAGAGAGCGTTGTCAAACAGCACGTCATCCTCGCCCTGCGAAACTATAAGCCTGTTTTTTTCGACGTCCTTGTCAAGTATAAACCAGGCGTTGCCGTTGCCGTCTGCCGTACCGCCTATGCCGAGCCCTTTTCTTTGTCCTATCGTATAATAAAACACTCCGTCGTGCTCGCCTACCACCTTTCCGTCTTTGGTGACTATCTCGCCCTTTTTCATGGGGATATAATTGGCAAGAAATTGCCTGAATCTCTTTTCGCCTATAAAGCATATGCCCGTGCTGTCCTTTTTCTCGGCAACGGAAAGATTATATTTTTTTGCCATATCCCTGACTTCGTTCTTTATCATATTGCCTATCGGGAAGATGACGTTTGTTATCTGCTCCTCGGTGAGCTGATTTAAAAAATAAGTCTGATCCTTATTTTCGTCCTTTGCCCTCAAAAGATAGGTGTGCCCGTCCCTTACTTCGGAATTGGCGTAGTGACCCGTGGCTATATAATCCGCCCCGAGCTCGATAGCAAATTTTTTGAAAGCGTCAAACTTTATTTCCCTGTTGCAGAGAACGTCGGGATTGGGAGTTCTGCCTCTTTTATATTCGTCGACGAAAAGTCTGAACACTCTGTCCATATACTCTTTTGAAAAATCTACGGAATAATAAGGAATATCTATCTGCGAACATATAGAGCGCACGTCGAGGAAGTCTTCCTCCCCCGTGCAGCAACCGTTTTCGTCCGTCTCTTTCCAATTGGACATAAAAAGACCCACGACGTCATAACCCTGCTGTTTGAGCAAAAGTGCGGAGACCGCCGAATCGACGCCGCCCGATATTCCTACGATAACTCTCTTTTTCGTCATATTTTTTCTCCAAAGGTATGATAACATTTTATATCGTTTTATGCAATCGCTATAAACTACTTTTACCGTCGCTGAAATTCGACACGCACGGCAGAGTGTCTATAAAAGCATAAAATCATATTTTGCCTTATCGTGGCGTATTTTTCCTTTTTGTTTCAGATTTTGAAGTCATGCCCATACGGTAAAAAAACTTATCTTATCCGCGCGTATCTCAAATAGGCGTTTTTTTCGCCCTTTTTGCATGCCTTTTTCCTTCGCCGTATATATACACTACTCCGTGCGTTCGGCCAAAATGAATGCCTATACCGTATAATATTTTACCGCAAATATATGGGTATTTAAATGATATATTATTGATTATAAAAATGATATATATATAATGATTATATATTAGTAGTATATTATATAATATATATATACTATATATAGTTGTTCTAAGCCGTCTTGCAACGTCCGTTTTGGCATAACCGCCCTTACAAATTTAAACAATCGGCTGTTTGCGCTTTCGGCAACGGTTGCGTGCAATCAAATCAACTTGCCGTGCCCGAATTCGGCAACGGGCGGATTGACACATTTTAATCGTTAAAAAATTAAAGACGGCTGGGCCGTCTTTAATCTTTACCGTTTTTATGTTCGTTTACCTTTAGCTAAATATATAAATTGTCGGGATATCTGTCACCGCCGTCCGCCAAAATTGCGACTATCTTGCCGTTTGTCCTCTCGGAAATCAGTTCCGCCGCCGCCAGAGTTGCGCCCGACGATATACCGACCTTTTCGCCCGACGTTTTATAAAACCACTTGACGTAATCGAAAGCGTCCTCATCCGATATAGGCAAAATCAAATCCACCTCGCTCTTGTTCAAAATGGAAGGGACGAAATTTGCGCCTATTCCCTGTATCTTGTGCGGACCTGCGTATCCCTTTGTCAAAAGCGGACTCGACTTCGGCTCCACGCCGACAACCTTGCATTTTAAACCTTTTTCACTTATATACTTTTTAAAGCCCATCACCGTTCCGCCCGAGCCTATCCCTGCCACAACGCATATGGCGTCGGGGATCGCTTTGAATACCTCGGGAGCGGTAGTTTCGTAGTGGGCTTCGATATTTCCCTCGTTGGCAAACTGATTTATAAAGTAAAATCCGTCCGCTTCAAGCTCTTTAGCTTTTCTCACTGCGCCGTCCATACCCTCGGCAGCCGGGGTAAGAACGAGTTGTGCGCCGTGACTCGCTATCATCTGCCTGCGCTCGAGCGACATATTGTCAGGCATGACAATCACCGTTTTTACGCCTATCTGACTTCCGACGTAGGCAAGCCCTATACCCGTATTGCCGCTTGTTGCCTCGACAATACCTTTGCCTATCTTATCCTTGGCGCGCCTGAGCATAAAAAACGCCGCCCTGTCTTTAATGCTTCCCGCAGGATTTTTGCTCTCAAGCTTTGCATATACCCTTTCGATTTTCGTTTCCACTAAAGGGGTGTTTCCTATTTTTTTCAATAATTCGTCAAACTTGTCCATATATCCTCCGTAAAATGCTTATTTGCCGATTTTATTTTCCATTTAATCTTAATTTTTGGCGTTTTCCGACAGCGCAGTCTATTCTGTTTTTGCGCACGACATATCGGGTTTAGCTTTTCATTTAGCAAATCGAGTCTGTCACTACGTTTTATTTTTTTGATAAATGTTTTGACTATGGCATTCAGGTTATACTAATATAAATAATATAGTTCTGAAAATTTCTGATTCGGGTTTTAAACGATAAAAGTATATCATTATATATCGGCAAAGTAAATATCGAAAAAACGCAAATTATTTTTTTTGATAGACATTTTCATCGTTTACCGTTAAAATATATTTGCCTGTGTCAGTAGCCCAGCCGGATAGAGCGTCAGATTCCGATTCTGAAGGTCGCAGGTTCGACTCCTGTCTGACACACCAGCATAACCGAAAACGGCTATATGCCGTTTTTTTTATGGCCGTTTTTACAATATCATTTAATTTTGGTTTAACAGCTTGCTTTATTCCCGATACTTTAAACGGGTATGTAAAAACATTTTTTTGTCGGTTTGGAAGTTTTCTCAATTCCGTTTTAATATTACAGTTATCTACAAAAGATATTTTATTTTGTCAACCTTTTTTATTTTCTAACTTGCTTTAAACAATTTAGTGTGATAAAATCTTTGGCGAGGAGGATAAAAATGGTAAAACACGTTGTTTTCTTTAAATTCAAAAATAAAGGCGACATAGATACCGCAAAGGATTTACTTTTATCCATGAAAGGCAAAGTCCCAACGGTTATCGCAATAGAGGTCCATAAAAACTTTTTGGAGAGCGCCAGAAGCTATGACCTTATGCTTGAAGTCACCGTTTCCTCAAAAGCGTCGCTTGAGGATTACCAAGCCGACAAATACCACTGCGACGTGGTAAAAACATTTATGCATTCGGCGACTTCGGCTTCCGCTGCTGTTGATTATGAGTTTTAATTTCGGCTTAAAGTGATTCGACAGTAATTGAACCCAAACGTCTCTTAAAACGCAAAATATTTAATTGTCCGCATTTTAAAATAACGGCGGTAAACGCCGACAAATTTATATAAAATAAAAGGAGAATAAAAATGAGCAAAAATCCTAAAAGCGCAAATTCCATTGAAAAACAACTCGCGTTTTTCACACTCTGCTTTATAGCAATCCTTTATCTTATAACGATGATCCTGCACCTTTGCGGTGTTCAACCTCGAGCCGTGTCCATTATGAATACGGTAGCGACCATTTTACTTCTTATCGTAGCGGCAATCGCAGGCTGGAGATACGTTGAAAACAAGGAAACAGTTTGGAAGGTGTTATATATCGTAGTCATTTTGGTCATCTTAGCGTGCATTGTGGTTCCACAATGCGTATAAGCAAAAAATTGATCAATAAAAAAATTTAAAACAAAAAACAAAGTGCCGCATGGCACTTTGTTTTTTATAAACCGACTTCTTCGCAATTCTTTTGTTAAATTGCTACAAATTCCGAATAACCGTTTTTATAGGTAAACGTAAATCCTGCTTGAGAAATAACGATTCCGCCTTCGCCTATCTCTTCGGCGACTTTTGTTACCGTCATTTCAAGATCCTGCATTCCGTCCTGTTCGTATTCTACCCTGAAAGAGTTGTCGTCGATTGCCGTCACTTCGACTTCCTTTTCGACGCCGTTTACCTCTATTTCAAATTCCACCTTAAATCTGCCGTTTCTGTCCGTTTCGTATTCAACTTCTTTTTTGCTCACTTCTCTGCCGTTTTCGACGATGGTATATTCATAAGAGATTTCGTTACGTTCGATTTCCTGTTCCACGATAATATAGTCTGTGGGATTGTCAATCGATTTAGTCGTAAATACTATTTCGGTTTCGCTGTCCTGAGGGTCGATTTCCTTTTCACCGCTGACGGTATATTTTTCCGTTCCGTAAACGATAACTCCGTTTAGTGTAGTTTCGATCTCGTCATCGTCGTCCACCACTTTGTCCGCATCGTTTTTGGCATGTTCGGTATAATACATGGCGTATGTTTCACCGCCCACTGTTATCGTGAGCTTTGTGGCGTAGTCGGCATATTCGGTATCGATAGTCGGGTCGACGGCGGTTTGAGTTATTTTGGGTGCTCCGCCCGTCAACATATCTTCAAACATCAACAGATAAGTTTTGACGTCCGTGACCGTCGTTTCCGTCACTCCCTCGGGTCTTGACGTCGATGCTATTCCGCCTTCATAACCGGCGTGCTCCGCCGACAAATACATAACGCTCGACACGGCGGATATCGAATAGACTTGTGTTGCGTCCGGTCTTGCCGTTCTCGTCGTATCGCTTCCGTTGCAAGCGACAAATGCCGTAAGCGTGGCAACCAATACCAAAGACAATATCATTACAATTAAAACTTTCTTTTTCATAGCCATACCTCCTGTTTTTGCGCAGGCGCTTTATTTTTGTTTTCTGTTATATATACAACCTGAAATTGAAAAATTCTCACTTTTTTTCATTTTTTTTGATTATGCCCCTAAAAACAAACAGTTAATCTTTTTACCCTTTTGCTTTTCCTATCCTTTTATACCGCCCGGATTGCGTCTCGGCGTTTCGACGTTACGTCGCAATGCTTTATCCCTCGCCTTTGAAAAATCCGATTCCACATTAAAAAACGGATATCCCAACGGATTCCGTCTTAATCGGATACGGCAAGCCAAGCCCGGGTGCGGCAAGACAAATTCGTGCCCGAAAGCAAGAGGCATAAAGCTCTTTTAAAATGCTATTTCAAATCTGTCGCATTGCCAAATATGCATATACGAACATATGTCAATATGTTTCCGCGTCACGACTTTATCCTCTGTTGTTAGAATTTACCCTCTCTTTTACCATTTCTATTATATCTTCGATAAGGTCGTCATAATCGTCGGTGTATCCCAGCGTTATCGCTTCGTGGATTTCATAAAGCTCTTCCTTTTCCTCGACAAGTTCCTCTAAAATTTCGCACATATCGTCTTCAGTTACCACTCTTCCCAATTCTTCGAGGTCCATATCGAGATTGTAAGTCCTTTCATACTCCCACAGCGTATCGATAAATTCACCGTCTATAACCGTTTGCGAATTTTTTACGGCGCGGGGCTCAACTATGGCTATTACCTCGTCGAATATTTTTGATTTCCACTCTATGCACTCTAATATCTCCTCTTGATAAAGCTGTTTTATCTGATTGAAATACTCCTCGCCGTTTTTTTCTATATCGTCTTCCAGCCTTTCCAATTCCTCCTCCGTCATATTGACGAGATTTGAAACGTCGAGTTTTAACTGAAACATGGTAGTCGCAATTTTAGCCTTGACGTTTTGCGTCTGATTTTCCGCAGCCCTTCCGTTTGAATCGACAACGATTACCTTTATTTCGCTCGTTTCCGTCAAATAGCCGTAAGAGTTCATCAACTCTATCAATTTACCTGCGGCGTCGTCGATATACGTTCCGACAAAGTTTTCTTTAAACAACAGTTTTATACCGTCCTCGTTGAGTCCCTTTTGGCTTGTAACCTTGTTGGTGTTGTCGTATCCGAACTCCACGCTCGGGTTTACCGAAACGGACATTATATATTTATCCGCAACAACCGTTCCGCCTTCCTCGCCTCCGTTGTTTAAATAGAGCGGAACGAAAATCGCCACGGCGATAATAAGCACCGCCATAATCGGAGCAAGTGCGTATTGCCATTTGAAAGCAGGCTTTTTATGAGAGTCAAGTCCGGCACGCTTTTTTATCTCGCCTTTAAGGTCGGGAACGGCGTCGGATACCTCTTTTTTGATTTTTCTTTCAAACTCAGTCATAATAAACCTCTTTATACAATTTTTCCACCTTGGCTAAAATTGCGTTGTATTGTCTGTTCAAAGTGGAAACGGGCTTTGATAGCATTTTTGCCACTTCCACCCTTTTATATCCGTCTACCACCGTCAGCTTCAATATGTGCCATTCGTCGGCGGACAGTTTCTCTTTTGCAAAATCGAGAAGTGGCGACAAGTTTTCCGCCACGGGACATTCCACCGTTTCTAAAATTTCAGAATCCGTCTCCTTCCCCAGCCGTTTTACTTCGTTAAGCGATTTGTTTTTCGCCGCCGTCAGAAGGTAGGAATACACGTTGCCGTTTTCGTCCACGTCGGCTATTTTACTCAAAAAACTTATATACGTGTCCTGCATGACGTCTTCGGCGAGGTGTCGGTTTTTCACGATAGAATATATCATAAAATAAACGCCCTTTTTTGTAAGCTCGTAAAACTTGTCGAAAGCGTCGGTGCGTCCCCTTTTGAGTTTAGCGGTTAAATGCTTAAGTTCTCTTTCCAATTTTTTCTTCCTGTTATTTATACAATTTAAATCGTTAAAATTCTCAATTTTTATTTATATATTAAATATATCACCTTTTCAAACGGCAATCAATATCGAAAAACTTTTCTATTGCAAGTATTTTTATATTTAATATGTATTAATATTTAAGCCGCCCCGAGCTTATCCGAAAAAGCGGTGTGATATTTTATCTCATTTTGCGGTGTTTACCGATATAGATTCTCTACGCCGATAAATCGCTTTAAGCTTTATAAGTTACCGCCTATTTTAAAATTTTTTGAAAAACGCAAAAAAAAACACTATGGGACAAAAAACGGATAAATATACAAAGACTAAATCATGAAGACGTAAACTTAGGTATATACGATGATTAACTGTCAAATTTGAGCATAAAAAAGACCGCCGAGTTATCGGTGGTCTTTTCATAGATTTTTTAATTTTTAGATCATTTTGAGAATGCACATTTCGGCGGCGTCTCCGCGTCTTTCGCCAAGTCTCAAAATCTGAGTATAGCCTCCGCCCTGTCCGCTCTCGTCACGTCTTGCGGCGTATTTGGGAGCATACTCGTTGAACATTTTCTCGATGAGAGGATGTTTAATGTCCTTGGTTCTTGTCTTATATGCGCTCTTGCTCTCCTTTTCGCCCTTTGCCTCCTGGATATCAACAAGACGTGCCATAAGACGGCGACGAGCGGCGAGCTTTTTGGGACCGTCGTTGGTGAAGTCCGCTTTGACGGTATCGCCCTTTGCGTTTTTGACTTGTTTTTTGACTTTAACTACGTCCTGATAGCTGTTAATCGCAATCGTGACTAATTTTTCGGCGATAGCTTTCACCGATTTAGCACGGTCGACGGTTGTTTCAATTTGTCCGTACCAAAGGAGCTCCGAGACTTGATTTTTAAGCAAAGCCATTCTTTGGTCTGATCTTTTACCTAATTTCTTTGGCATACCTTACCTCCTAATCTTCTTGAGCTCTGAGTCCAAGTCCCAAGTCTTCCAACTTTTTGATGACTTCTTCGAGCGATTTTCTGCCAAGATTTCTGACCTTTAACATATCGTCCTCACTGCGTTTGGTCAAATCTTCCACAGTGTGAATTCCCGCACGCTTCAAGCAGTTGTATGAACGGACGGAAAGGTCGAGATCCTCAATCGTCATTTCCAAAACTTTTTGTTGCTTGTCGTCGCCTTGCGAAACGAGAATTTCGCAGCCGCTCATCGACTCGACGAGTTCGACGAACAACATAAGATGGTCGTTCATAATCTTTGCCGCCAAAGAAATGATTTCTTTTGCCGACGTTGTTCCGTCCGTGGTGACCTCGATTGTCAGCTTATCGAAATTGATATCGTGCTCGACACGGGTAGGCTCGACGGCATAGTTGACGGTAAGAACGGGAGTGTATATCGAATCGATGGGGATATAACCGATAGGCATTTTGGAGTCTTTGTTCTTTGAAGCGGGAACATAACCTCTGCCGCTGTCCACGAAAATCGACATATTGAGATTTCCACCGTCGTCCAGCGTGCATATGTGCATATCAGGATTCATTATCTCGACGTCGCCGGGAAGTTCGATATCGTTTGCGGTAACTTCGCCGGGAGTGTTTTTAGAGAGTTTCAATTCGATTTTACCTTGATTGTCCCCGCTGTTTATCTTAAGGCGCAAACCTTTAAGATTGAGGATAATTTCCGTGACGTCTTCTTTGACGCCTTTGATTGTGGCAAACTCGTGGTCAACGCCCTCTATCTTTATACCTACTGCGGCGGCACCGGGAAGCGATGACAATAATATTCTCCTAAGGCTGTTGCCGAGCGTAATACCGAAACCACGCTCAAGAGGCTCGACAACGAATTTAGCAAAGTTTTTGCTTTCGTTTTCTTCACATACAATCTTAGGTTTTTTGATTTCCATCATATTAAGCCTCCTATATGCTATTATTTAGAATACAACTCAACGATCAAGTGTTCTTTTACGTCGAGGTCGATATCCGCCCTCTCAGGAAGCGCGAGCACTTTGCCCGTCAAAGTTTTGTTGTCGTATTCGAGCCATTTGGGGACGGAAGGATTTTTGATTTCCTTAGCCTGCACCCAAAGTTCCTTTTCCTTTTTGGTATCTCTTACGGCAATGACGTCGCCTGCTTTTACCAAAATCGAAGGAATATCGACGTTTTTACCGTTCAAGGTGAAGTGTCCGTGATTGACAAGCTGTCTTGCCATATCTCTTGACGCCGCAAATCCCATACGGTAGACGACGTTGTCAAGTCTTCTTTCAATCAAAACGAGAAGGTTTTCGCCCGTCATGCCACGGAGCTGAGCCGCCTTTTCATAATACATCGAAAGCTGTTTTTCGCTGAGACCGTAAAATCTCTTTGCCTTTTGCTTTTCACGAAGCTGAACGGAATAACCCGAAGCCTTCTTTCTGCCCTTACCGTGCATACCGGGAGCTGCGGATTTTTTAAGCAACGTGCATTTTGGTGAATTACATTTGTCGCCTTTCAAATAGAGCTTGCAGCCTTCACGTCTGCATAAACGACAATCTGCGCCTGTATATTTAGCCATTTATCCTTACCTCCTTACAGTCTTCTTGGCTTGGGCGGACGGCATCCGTTGTGCGGAATGGGCGATACGTCCTTAATTAAAGAAACTTCAAGTCCTACGTTACCGAGAGCTCTGATAGCGGATTCTCTGCCCTGTCCGGGACCTTTAACGTATACTTCAACGATTCTCATACCTTGATCGTAAGCAATTTTGCCTGCGTCCTCGGCGACGATTTGCGCCGCATAAGGAGTGGATTTTCTCGAGCCTCTGAGCTTGAGCTTACCTGCGCTCGACCAAGAAACTGCGTTTCCGTTTAAATCGGTGATTGTTACTATTGTATTGTTGAACGAGGTGTGGATATGGGCTTGTCCCTTCTCCACCGATTTACCTGCTGCTCTTTTCTTTACGTTTTTTCCAGCCATATCATCGCTCCTTATTTCTTCTTGCGGCTAACGGTCTTTTTGGGACCTTTTCTCGTGCGCGCATTTTGTTTTGTGCTCTGACCGCGGACAGGCAAGTTCTTTCTGTGACGCATGCCCCTGTAGCAGTTGATAAGTTTTAATCTGTTGATGTTGAGGTCGATTTCTCTTTTCAAATCACCTTCAACGTGAAGTTGTTTCTCAATGTAGTTACGAAGCAAGCTGACTTGATTTTCATCAAGGTCCTTGACTCTGGTGTCAGGGTCAATGCCCGTTTCGCTCAAAATTTTGTTTGCCGTCGGACGGCCTATACCGAAGATATAAGTAAGTCCGATTTCAACTCTCTTTTCACGTGGTAAATCCACGCCGGCGATTCTTGCCATTTTTTACCTCCAAAAAATTAAAAAAATCTATTTGAACAACCGAAGTCCTGCGTTTTAAATGGAATGTAGCAGGCAGCCGCTTCGGTATAATATCAGCCTTGGCGTTGCTTATGATTTTTGTATTTAGAGCAAATAACCATCACTTTGCCGTTACGTTTGATAACTTTGCACTTGTCACACATTGGTTTAACCGACGGTCTAACTTTCATTGTTTTATCCTCCGACCAAAAATTAGTTTTTATATCTCCACGTGATCCTACCGTTGGTAAGATCGTAGGGGCTGAGCTCAACCATGACTCTGTCGCCCTCTAAAACTCTTATGTTGTTCAATCTGAGCTTACCGGAAAGATAAGCCAAAATTATATGTCCGTTTGAAAGTTCCACCTTAAACTGCGTTTTGGGCAAAACTTCGATTACTTTACCTTCTGCTTCAATTACGTCTTCCTTCGACATAAAACCTCCGAAAATATTTTTTAGACTTGTTCGTTATAACTTCTCAGTGCGCTTTTAAGTTCCGTATCGAAAACCTGGACGTTTGACTTTAACTTTTCGCTTATCTTATCAAGCACTTCGCCGCGAGTTTTCAGATGCTTTATCTTTTTCAATTTGGGCGACTTGATTCTTCTGAGTTTCCCGTCTGCGATCTTCACAAAGTCGCTGTCGACCTTTTCGACCACCACGTAAAACCTTCCGCTGTCCCGCCCCCTTATTGAATAAACTACCTGACCTAATTCCATATTCACCTCAAAGCGTCAAAATCTCTAAGCCGTTTTCAGTGAGTGCGACGGTGTTTTCGTAGTGAGCCGACGGTTTCCCGTCATGCGTCACGACCGTCCAGCCGTCACTCTTGCAGTTTACTTTATAAGTCCCGAGGTTTATCATCGGCTCAATCGCAAGCACAAGCCCGTTTGAGAGTCTGATGCCGCTGCCTTTGGTTCCGTAATTCGGCACGGACGGGTCCTCGTGCATTTCACGCCCTATTCCGTGTCCCACAAGACTTCTTACCACCGAAAAGCCGTTGCTTTCGGCATAAGTCTGTATTGCGTGGCCTATATCGCCTAAGCGATTGCCCGCCTTAAATTCCTTTATTCCCTCAAAAAAGCATTGCTTTGTCACTTCGACAAGTTTTTTCTTTTCCGGGGAAACTTCTCCCATCAAAAAGGTTCTTGCCGCATCGCCCTGCCAGCCGTCCACAATGGCTCCTACGTCCACACTGACTATCTGACCTTCCTCGATAAGTCTGTCGGACGGTATCCCGTGCACGACTTCGTCGTCAATAGAGCAACATATCGACGCAGGGTAGCCGGCATAGTTTAAAAACGACGGCGTAGCCCCTGCCCTTTTGATGAAGTTGTATGCAAGCGTATCCACTTGCTTGGTTGTCATTCCTATCTTTATTTTTTCTTCTAAAAACTTTAAAAGATCTCCGACAACCTTTCCCGCTTTTTTCATCTTTTCGATTTCAAGCGGAGTTTTTAAATGAATCATTTATTGAGCGCCTCTTTGACGGCTTCAAACGTATCCTCAACGCTTGTGGCGTTGATGTCTACCAAAACGCCCGCCTTTTCATAAAAACCGATGAGCGGAGCGGTTTGTTTTTCGTATACGTCAAGCCTGTTTTTGACCGTTTCGGGCTTGTCGTCGTCACGGATAAACATTTTCTGACCGCACTTGGGGCAGGTTTCATTGCCCTTTAACACGTTGACGTGAGAGGTCTCGCCGCAGATGCAAACACGTCTGCCCGAAAGTCTTTCGATAATCGTTTCAAACGGAACGATTATGTTTAAAGCTATATCTATTTTAGCAACCTTGCTGAGAGCTTCTGCCTGAGCAATCGTTCTCGGGAATCCGTCGAGGATATATCCGTTTTGTGCGTCGCTTTCGGAAAGCCTGTCCTTTACGATATCGATGACCACTTCGTCGGGGACGAGTGCGCCCTTGTCGATATAGGATTTTGCAAGTTTGCCGAGTTCGGTTTGCTCTTTGATGTTTCTGCGAAGAATATCTCCCGTCGAAATGTGGGGAATGTTATATTCTTTGGCAATAAGAGCAGCCTGTGTTCCTTTTCCTGCGCCGGGAGCGCCAAGCAATACTATGTTTTTCATATACCCTCCTATTTAAGGAATCCTTTATAGTGTCTCATCATAATCTGAGATTCAAGCTGTTTGTTGAGTTCGAGCGCCACCGAAACTACGATGAGCAATCCCGTTGCGGAGAACGCACCGCCGAATCCCAATGCTCCGTTGTCCGAAAGAGCGTTAAAGATAAACGTCGGAACGAGCGCAAGCACCGCAAGGAAGAGCGCTCCTACAAAAACAAGCCTGTTGTTGATACGTCTTAAGTGGTCGCTTGTCGGTTTACCCGCTCTTATACCCGGGATAAAACCGCCCGATTGCTGAATATTTCTCGCTATGTCGTCCGGGTTGAATTGAATCATCGAATAGAAATAGCTGAAAAATATTATGAACAGAGCCAAGAACAGATAGTAAGGCCATGTTCCGCTTCCCATGTAGTTGGCATACCATATATACGCCTCGCTCGTGGGCCAGAAGCTGAGTATCATTTGCGGGAACATACAGAGCGACGAAGCAAAAATGATAGGCATAACGCCGCCGCTGTTTACCCTGATCGGAATGTGAGTGGAGCGACCGCCGTACATTTTGTTTCCTTTGATTTGCTTGGAATATTGAACGGTAACCCTTCTTTCGGCAAGGTCCATGAAAATGATGAGCATGAATATTGCCAAAACGATGAGCAAGAATCCGATTATGTTCCAGATATATGTCCATTGATCCGCAACTCTTGCGAAACCCTGAACCAAAACAAGACCGAACGAAGAAAGAATACCGACGAAGATTATAAGCGACGAGCCGTTGCCTATTCCGTATTCGGTTATTCTTTCGCCGAGCCACATAACCATCGTCGAGCCTGCGACGAGCATTACCACGATAAACGCCATCGTAAGGTAGGGAGATTCAAGGTCCGCCTCAAAGGAGAAGATGGGAGTGATTGCGTTTTTCCAAGCAAACAAAATACCCACGGCTTGAATGATTGCCAATACGATTGCGAAGTATCTCGTGATTTGCGTCAGCTTTTTTCTGCCCAATTCCCCTTCTTTTGAAAGTCTTTCGAGAGCCGGGATAGCGAGAGTCAAAAGCTGCATTATAATGAACGCATTGATAAACGGCAATATTCCGAGCGCAAACAGCGTTCCGTTTTGCATGGAACCGCCGGTGAGCGTCGATAAAACGCCGAGGAACTCATTGCTTGCAAAATTGCCTTCGATAGCCGATGCGCTGAGTCCGGGCAAGGGAATATAGCATCCTATTCTGTAAACCAAAAGCATAGCCAGAGTCAAAAAGATTTTGATTCTGATCTCTTTAGTTTTAAATGCGTTCTTTAATGTTTCTAACATTACAATACCTCGATTTTGCCGCCTGCTTTTTCAATAGCTTCCTTTGCTGATTTGGTGAATTTCTTAGCCTGAACGGTGAGTTTCTTTTTGAGCTCGCCGTCACCCATTATTTTGAGCCCGTATGCCGCTACGTCCGATATGATACCCTTTGACATCAAAGCCTCGGCGTTGACCACCGCTCCGTTGTCGAAAACATTGAGAGCGCCGATATTAACGGCTGTATAATCGTGAGCAAATCTTTTGTTGTTAAATCCTCTTTTGGGGATTCTGCGGGTAAGGGGCATTTGACCGCCTTCAAAGTTGGGACGTACGCCGCCACCGCTTCTTGCCCATTGACCTTTATGTCCGCGGGTTGAAGTCTTGCCTGTTCCGCTGCCTATGCCGCGACCTACTCTTTTAGGGGCTTTCGTTGCGCCTTCTGCGCCTTTTAAATCCTGAATGTTCATCATAGCCTCCTTAGACTTCCTCAACCTTGACGAGGTGAGATACTTTGCTTATCATACCTCTCGTCACGGCGTTGTCGGCGTGAATTCTTGAAGAACCGATTTTGTGAAGGCCGAGCGCTTCGACGTTAGCCTTTTGATTTTTCAAGCAACCGATTGTGCTTTTAACGAGGGTAACCTTTATTTGTTTTTCCTTTTTCGTTGCCATACTTCCTCCTAAATTTCTTCCGGAGATTTACCGCGGAGTGCCGCAATCTGTTCGGCGTTGCGAAGTCCCATAAGACCGTCGATGGTAGCCTTAGCGCAGTTGATGGGGTTGTTTGAGCCAAGCGATTTCGTTCTGATATCCTTGATTCCGGTAACTTCCAACACGGCACGGACGGGACCGCCGGCTATAACGCCGGTACCGGCTTCAGCAGGCATAAGACGAACCTGTCCCCTGCCGAACTTACCGATAATCTCGTGCGGAATGGTCGTATCCTTGATTGCGATGGGCTTCATAGCACGTTTGGCGAGCTGGGTTGCCTTTTCGATTGCTTCCGGTACCTCGGCGGCTTTACCCATACCGAGACCTACCGAACCGTTTTCGTCACCGACAACGACGAGCGCACTGAAACGCATATTTCTACCGCCCTTTACAACCTTCGTAACGCGGTTGATGGCAATGAGCTTTTTTGACAAATTGTCGTTTTGTTCTCTTTGAGTTCTATCTTCACGCTTTGCCATACTTCCTCCTAAAATTTGAGTCCGCCTTCTCTTGCGCCTTCCGCAAGAGCGGCAACTCTACCCGTATAGATATATCCGCCTCTGTCGAAAACGACGGAGTCGATACCTTTTGCTATAGCTTTTTTAGCAACGTCCTGTCCGACGATTTTTGCCGCTTCCGTCTTGGTGACTTTTGCGACTTTAGCCGCCACTTCCTTTTCCATGGTCGAGGAAGCAACTAAGGTTACTCCCAAAACGTCGTCGATGACCTGAGCGTAAATGTGATTTGCGCTTCTGTAAACGTTAAGACGAGGTCTTTGAGAGGTTCCCGAAACGCTTTTTCTGACTCTTGCATGACGGACAAGTCTGTCTGCGTTTTTATCTTTCTTCTTTATCATACTGCACCTCTATTATTTACCTGCGGCCTTACCGACCTTGCGGATAACGACTTCGTCTTTATATTGAATTCCGTAACCGTGATACGGCTCGACCTTCTTGAAGTCTCTGATTGTTGCCGCGGTTTGTCCTACCTTTTGCTTGTCGATACCCTTTACTACGATTTCAAGGGGACCTGCCATTTCGAGTTTGATGCCTTCGGGGGCTTCATACTCTACGGGGTGGGAAAAACCGATGTTCATAACAAGTTTGTTTCCTTGAACGGCACATCTGTAACCGACGCCGTTGACCAAAAGATGCTTTTCAAAACCTGTCGTCACGCCCTTGACCATATTTGCGATGAGCGCACGGTAAAGTCCGTGGAGTGCTCTTTGGTCTTTGGCTTCGCTGTGTCTTTCAACCAAAATCTTTCCGTCTTCGGACTTGACGGTGATTTTGCTGTCAACGGGTTGACTGAGCGTACCCATGGGTCCTTTTACGGTAACGACGTTGTCTTTGCATTCAAACGTAACGTTTGCAGGAATTTCAATCGGTGCTCTACCTATTCTTGACATATCCTACCTCCTTACCAGACATAAGCGAGAACTTCGCCGCCTATGTGTTTCTCTCTGCACTTTTTATCGGTCATGATGCCCTGTGAAGTGGAGAGAATTGCGATTCCGAGTCCGTTGAGAACTTTAGGAAGGTTGTCTACACCGGCATAAATTCTGAGACCGGGAGTAGAGATACGCTTGAGACCGTTGATAACCTTTTCGTACTTGCCGACGTATTTCAAAGTGATTTTGATATCGTTTTGAACGTCTTTTTCGATAACCTCAAAGTTTTTGATGTATCCTTCGTCCAAAAGAATTTGGGCGATGGCAAGTTTTTCCTTAGATGCGGGAACAGTGACGGTTTCGTGCTTGGCAGTCTGAGCGTTTCTGATTCTTGTCAACATATCTGCGATTGGATCTGTGAATACCATATCTTACCTCCTTACCAGCTCGACTTCTTGATTCCGGGGATTTCGCCTCTGTAGGCCATTTCCCTGAAACAGACTCTGCATATTCCGTATTTTTTCAAGACAGCGTGAGGTCTGCCGCAGATACGGCATCTTGTATATTCACGAGTCGAGAATTTTTGGGGTCTTTGCTGTTTGTTTATCATTGCTTTCTTTGCCATACTGTTCTCCTTACTTCGCAAAAGGCATTCCGAAGAGTTTAAGCAACTCTCTTGCCTCTTCATCCGTCTTTGCGGTTGTAACAATACAAATGTCGAAGCCTCTTGATTTTTGCGTCTTCTCGTAAGAGATTTCCGGGAAAATCAAATGGTCTTTAACACCTATTGCGTAGTTTCCTCTGCCATCAAAAGATTTGGCGGACACGCCACGGAAGTCACGAACACGAGGAAGCGCTATCGACATAAACTTGTCGAGGAAGTCATACATTCTATCTCCTCTGAGCGTAACTTTTGCGCCGATGTTCATGCCTTCTCTGAGTTTGAAGTTAGCGACGCTCTTCTTTGCCTTCGTAACGATAGGCTTTTGACCGGCAATCAACTTCAAATCCTCAACTGCCGCATTCAAGCTCTTGCTGTCGTCTTTAACGTCGCCGAGTCCCATATTGAGAACGATTTTCTCAAGACGAGGAATCTGATTGACATTTTTGTAAGCAAACGTCTTTTGCAATGCGGGAGCAATGCTTTCGTCATAGAGCTTTTTGAGCCTATATCTGTCGCTTGCCTTATCGGTTGCAGGTGCCTTAGCAACCTGATTCTTCTTTTCTGCCACGATAATACCTCCGAACTATTTATCTGTCTTTTCAGTCTTGGGAGCGGCTTTTGTCTTTGCTCCTTCCGACTTTGCTGTCGTTGTCTTTGCCGCAGCTGCTTTTGCGGGAGCTTTTTTTGAGCCCTCTGCTTTAGCGGCAGTAGTCTTTGTTGCGGTAGCCGATTTAGCCGCTAACTTGGCAGGAGCCTTTTCGCCCTCTGCTTTTTCCGCTTTAGCGGCCGTTGCCTTTGTTGCCGTAGCTTTTGCCGCAGTCGACTTTTCGCCGGCGGCTTTGGTCGTCTTGGCGGGGGCTTTTTCGCCTTCCGCTTTAGCGGCCGTTGCCTTTGTTGCCGTAGCTTTTGCCGCAGTCGTCTTGGCGGTGCTTGCCTTTGAAGCTGTCTTTGCAGCCGCTTTAGGCGCTTCCTTTTTCGTTTCGACTTTGGTTTCGACTGCCTTGGTTTCTTCGGCGACTTCCGCCTTTTCAACCTTTTCCGCCTCCGCTTTCTTTGCTACGGTCTTTTTGGCGGCAGCCTTTTTGACCGTCTTCTTTTCGTCGAGGGAAGCTCCGCACTTGGCGCAAACTCTTATCGTCTTTACGACGCTCGACGCAGGTGCGTCCTCGTGGCGGACTCTTACTACCTGCTTGCAGGAAGGGCAGATAATCATGACGTTTGAAATGTCGATTGTTCCCTCTCTCTTTAAGATACCGCCTTTGTCTTGTGCGCTTCTGGGCTTCTTGCTCTTAGCTACTATATTTACGCCTTCAACGTATATACGGCCTTTCTTGGTCTGAACAGCCAAAACTTTGCCGCTCTTGCCCTTATCCTTGCCGGTGATGACCATTACGTTGTCGCCTTTTCTAACATTGAGATTAGCCATTGTTGCCTCCTAAAGAACTTCTTTTGCAAGAGAGCAGATTTTGTCGAAATTCTTTTCACGCAATTCTCTTGCAATAGGTCCGAATACACGAGTTCCCTGCGGTTGCTTTTGGTTGTCGATGATAACCGCAGCGTTGTCGTCGAATTTGATGTGGCTTCCGTCCTCACGTCTTACGCCGTAGTGGCTTCTGACGATAACCGCTTTTACCACGTCGCCCTTTTTGACTTTACCGCCACCGGGGATAGCCGACTTAACGGAAGCGACAATGATATCTCCGATATTTCCGCTTCTGCGGAAAGAACCGCCGAGGACTCTGATACACATAATTTCTTTTGCGCCGCTGTTGTCTGCGACTTTGAGTATTGTTTGTGGTTGTATCATACCGCCCTCCTATTTCGCCTTTTCGACGATTTGAACGACTCTCCAACGTTTATCCTTGGAAAGAGGACGGGTTTCGGCCACCATGACGGTATCGCCTATTCCGCATTCGTTCTTTTCATCGTGTGCTTTAAGTTTTTTTGTTCTGTTAACTGTTTTTTGATAAAGCGGGTGTTTGACTCTTTCCTTGATGGAAACGACAATCGTTTTATCCATCTTGTCGGAGACAACAACTCCTACTCTGGTTTTTCTTAAATTTCTTTCAGTGTTTTCCATTTTCAACCTCCCGCTTATTTACCGCCGTTTCTGCGGCTGAGTTCTCTTTGACGCATAACCGTCTTGATGCGGGCTATATCACGCTTCGTTTCAGTCAAAACTTTGGGGTTTGTGAGCTGATTGGTAGCGTTTTTAAATCTCAAGAAAAACAGTTCCGATTTTAACTCGTTGAGCTTGTTGGTGAGTTCAACGTCTGTCATTTCAAATACTTGCTTTGCTTTCATTTTTCACCGCCTTCGGCAAGTTCCTCACGGCTGACAATCTTACACTTGACGGGAAGTTTGTGAGCTGCGAGTCTTAATGCCTCTCTTGCAATTTCCTCTGATACGCCGGCGATTTCAAACATAATTCTGCCCGGCTTGACAACGGCTACCCAATATTCGGGCGAACCTTTACCGCTACCCATACGGGTTTCGGCGGGTTTCTTCGTGACAGGCTTGTGAGGGAAGATATCCACCCAAACCTGACCGCCACGACGGATATATCTCGTCATAGCGACACGGGCCGCTTCTATTTGGTTGGAGGTAATCCAGCTTGGCTCTAAAGCCATTATGCCGTATTCACCGTATGCTATAATGTTTCCCTTGTGGGCGTCACCTTTCATTCTTCCGCGGAATTGACGACGACGCTTAACTCTTTTCGGCATTAACATTATACGTTACCTCCTTCATTGGTCAATTTTTTGTCACCGAGGATCTCGCCTTTGTATATCCAGCACTTTACGCCGATAACACCGAAAGTGGTGTGAGCCTCGGCAAATCCGTAGTCGATGTCGGCACGAATCGTCTGAAGAGGAATGGAACCCTCGTGATAGCTTTCCGACCTTGCGATTTCCGCACCGTCGAGTCTGCCGGAAACTTTTGTCTTGACGCCTTTTGCGCCGGCCTTCATGGCTCTCGACATAGCTTGCTTCATCGAACGACGGAAGGAAGCTCTTTGCTCGAGTTGTTTGGCAATGCCTTCTGCGAGGAGCTGAGCGTCTTGGTCTGCACGTTTAACCTCAATGATATTGATGTTGACTTGCTTTGAGGGGCAGAACTTCTCGACTTCCTTTTTGATTTGTTCGACGCCTGCGCCGCCCTTGCCTATCAATACGGCGGGACGAGCGGTGTGAATGTTTACGTTGACTTTGTCGGCAGGTCTTTCGATAACGATAGACGAGATGGCATTGTCATAATATTTCTTTTTGATAAACGTTCTGATGTTGTGGTCTTCGACGATATTGTTTGCGATGCTCTTTTTATCGCCGAACCATTGGCTTGCCCAGGCTTTGTTGATACCGCGTCTTAAACCGTTCGGATTAACTTTTTGTCCCATTTTAAGCCTCCTTGTTTGCTGCCGTGTCCAAAACGACGGTGATGTGGCTTGTGCGTTTGTTGATTCTGAACGCTCTGCCTTTCGCCCTTGCACGGATTCTCTTGAGCGTGGGGCCTTCGTTTGCGAAGCACTCCGCAACGACGAGGTCGCCGCGCGACATATTCATATTGTTTTCGGCGTTTGCCGCAGCGGAAGCAACGAGTTTTTTGAGTATCTCGCTTGCCGCTTTGGGCGTGTTATCCAAAATCGCCAAAGCCTCGTTTACGCTCTTGCCTCTGATGAGCTTGAGCACGATTCTCACTTTAAAGGGAGAAATTCTTTGGAATTTTGCGGTAGCCGTAGGACGGTTGTCAGCCGTGGCGTGTCTTAACATTGTTTTTTGTTTAGTTCTCGTAGCCATACCTTACCTCCTACTTTCTTCCCGTAGTTTTTTCGCCCGCATGACCTTTAAAGGTTCTTGTCGGAGCGAATTCGCCGAGTTTGCAACCGACCATCTCTTCCGAAACGTATACCGGCACGTGTTGACGTCCGTTGTGCACCGCTATGGTGTGTCCTACCATTTCGGGGTAGATTGTCGATGAACGGGACCATGTCTTGACGGGACGTTTTTCGCCGCTCTCGTTCATAGCCTGTATTCTTTTTATAAGCCTTTCTTCAACAAAAGGTGTTTTTTTCAAACTTCTACTCATTTTACGTCTCCTTAGTTACAACGCTTGATAATAAACTTATCAGTCGTATTCTTCTTCTTTCTCGTCTTATATCCGAGCGCAGGTTGACCCCAAGGAGAAACAGGAGAAGGCATACCGACAGGGGATTTGCCTTCGCCGCCGCCGTGCGGGTGGTCGCAAGGGTTCATGACGACGCCTCTGACGGTGGGACGGATTCCCATATGACGGGTTTTGCCCGCTTTACCGACAGATATGATTTCGTGATCGACGTTACCTACCTGACCGACCGTTGCCTTGCAGCAGAGAAGAATGTATCTCATTTCGCCGCTGGGAAGTCTGAGCGTTGCATATTTGCCTTCTTTAGCCATAAGCTGAGCGGCGTTGCCCGCGCTTCTGACAAGCTGTCCGCCCTTTCCGGGGTGAAGCTCGACGTTGTGCACCATAGTACCGACGGGGATATTTTCAAGCGGAAGAGCGTTTCCTACTTTGATATCCGCATCCTTTCCGCTGACGACGGTGTCGCCGACGTTAAGACCTAAAGGTGCGAGGATATATCTCTTTTCACCGTCCGCATAGTTGAGCAAAGCGATGTTTGCCGAGCGGTTGGGATCGTATTGAATTGAAGCGACTTTTGCGGGGATACCGTCTTTATTGCGTTTCCAATCGATGATACGGTATTTGACGCGGTTGCCTCCGCCGATGTGTCTTACGGTAATTCTGCCGTAGGAGTTTCTGCCGCCTGACTTCTTCTTGACTGCGAGCAAGGAACGCTCGGGAGTGGTTGAAGTGATTTCGTCGAATTCGGAAACGGTCATGAAACGGCGACCGGGTGATGTCGGTTTATATTTCTTGATAGCCATTTTATGCCTCCTTATGACAAGCTCTCGAAGAATTCAATCGCCTTTGATTCTTTGGTCAAGGTGACGATTGCTTTCTTGTATGAAGCCGTCCTTCCTTCGTGACGTCCGAGTCTTTTGACTTTTCCGTCGTAGTTTGCTGTGTTTACTTTATCTACCTTTACCTTAAAGATTTCTTCAACGGCGTTTTTGATATCCGTTTTGGTTGCGCACTTTGCAACCTTGAAGGTGTATCTTTTTTCGGAAATGCCGTCGTAGCTCTTTTCCGAAAGGATAGGCTTAATGATTATATCGTAAGCGTTCATTATTTGTTTGCCTCCTCGATCTTTTCGATTGCGCTCTTTGTCATAACGAGGTTGCGATTTGCGACTATATCGTAAACGCTGAGCGTTCTGACTTCTTCAACCTTGGCGTCGGGGATATTCTTGATCGCACGGATAAGCGTTTCTTCATATCCGTCGGTAACGAATATCGTCTTGCCCTTGAGCTTTAGAGCGTCTATGACGTTTTGGAAGAGCTTCGTCTTTGCTTCTTTGAGTGCGAGCTTGTCCAAAACCGTTACTTCGCTCTGACGGATTTTCTCGGAGATTGCCGACAAGAAAGCGGATTGACGCATCGTCTTGCTGATTTTCTGAGAGAAGTCACGGGGCTTTTTGGCGAATACCACGCCGCCTCCGACGTGCTGAGGAGCACGTGTCGAGCCTTGTCTTGCTCTACCGGTTCCCTTCTGACGGTAAGGCTTGATGCCGCCGCCTCTGACTTCACGTCTTGTGAGTGCGCTGTGGGTGCCTTGTCTGAGGTTCGCAAGCTGAGCCACAACTACCTGATGTATAAGCGCTTCTTTATATTCTTTATTGAACACGGCGTCGTTGAGTTCGATTGTTCCGACCTTCTTGCCGTTCATATCTAAAACGTTAAGTTGCATACTGACCTCCCTTAGCCTTTAAGCGATTCTTTAATGACGACCAAACCGCCCTTAGGACCGGGTATTGCGCCTTTGATAAGCAAAATATTTTTTGCCTTATCGACTTTTGCCACCGTAAGATTTTGAACGGTAACTTTCTCTCCGCCCCATTGTCCGGGCATGTGTTTGTTCTTGAAAACTCTCGACGGGTCCGAGCAGGCGGACATTGAGCCGACGCCTCTGTGATAACCCGAGCCGTGAGCCATAGGTCCTCTGTGCTGATTCCATCTCTGAATGACGCCGCTGAATCCGTGACCTTTGCTTGTTCCGGATACGTCCACTTTGTCGCCTTCGGCGAAAGAATCGCAGGTGATGGTCTGTCCCACTTCGTAACCCGAGCAATCTGCAAATTTAAGCTCTCTAAGATAACGCTTGGGTTCGACGTTTGCTTTCTTGAAATGTCCGGCAACGGGCTTGGTGACTTTCGTCGCCTTAACTTCGCCGAACGCAACCTGAACGGCGTCATATCCGTCGTTTGCTACCGTCTTTTTTTGCACTATGGGGCAAGGTCCCGCTTCAACTACGGTGACGGGAATGACTTTTCCGTCCGTCGTGAATATTTGACTCATGCCGATTTTCTTTCCGATGATTGCTTTATTCATAATATAAAGTTCACCCTCCTTCTCTATTAAAGTTTGATAGAGATATCGACGCCGGCGGGAAGATCGATTTTCATAAGAGAATCTACGGTCTTCGCAGTCGGGTTGAAGATATCAATCAAACGCTTGTGTGTTCTGAGTTCAAATTGCTCTCTCGAATCCTTGTATTTATGCGTAGCACGAAGGATCGTGATAACCTCTTTTTCGGTAGGCAAAGGAATAGGTCCGGTGACCTTGGTTCCCGTCTTCTTTACCGTGTCGACGATTTTAGCCGCCGATAAATCGATGAGGTCGTGATCGTACGCCTTTAACTTGATTCTGATTTTTTGTCCAGCCATAATAGCCTCCTGTTTTTATCGCTATACACCAAAGAGTGTGTATCTTTTTTATGTATTCCCTTTTATCGCTCGGGTCTGCCTTTTATTTTTTTTGTTTCCTGTTACACTTATCCGCGTGTGTCGCACTGTATTTTAAGAGGAAAACTGCTGTTTTTCCCTTAAAATCCGCTTTTTTTAACCGTATTTTGGGCAGAATTATCCTGCCTCTAGCACACAGCTTGTTCATTTTATATTTTTTACGGGTGTTTGTCAAACGATTTTCACGCCTTTTTAAAACTTTTTTAAAAAGATTTTTTCCGAGCTTTTTCTCGCTTTTTTCCTCTTTATCCCCCTCTTTTTCGTCCCTTGCCCTCTTTGTTTTTCCGTTTTTCGGCATGAAAGAAAAATGGCGTTTCTTTTATTCCCTCTTGCGAAAAAGCTCCTTTTCCGCCTGTTTTCGCCCACACTCCTTTCCTCTTCTTTTTCCTCTTTATTCGACTAAAACGCCTAAAAAAATTAACTATTGAATTATTATTCTGCGTGTGTTATTATATTGTTATCATAAAAGATAAGGCAGGAGGAAATTATGATTACGGTAAATTTTGTAGATTCCGTGCAAAAAACATTTAACGGAGACAGCATCGTTTGGGTTGCGGGAGCAAATATCATAGACGTCATCAAGGAGCTTGCGGAAAAGTATAACCTTGACCCTTATTCGATAGCTAACTTCAGATACGTCGTAAACGGCAAAGACATACCTCAAAAGAAATTCGCCAAAATAAAACTCAAACCCCGCGACGGCATCATGATTATGCCCCAAGGCAGCGGCCCGATAAAAGGTGACGACGAAATTTAAATAAATATCCACCCGCCTAGCGGGTGGTTTTTCATTTTCGGGTATAACCCTAATCTTTACTGGCGGGGCACAAGT
>CALVKR010000011.1 GCA_944332995.1 uncultured Clostridia bacterium | reverse complement strand
TTTTTTTCACCGAATAATATATTCAATGAAAAATGGAAAACTAAAAGGTTGACCATTTTAAGAGAGGAGAGATTATGAAATGGAAATTATTTTTAGTTTTAGTCGTTTTAGTTTTTTCTTTAATAGTGGCTTTTGTATTAGTAGCTTGCGATGACAATTCCGAAACGCAAACTTCAACAGATGACAGCAAGTTAACATATAACCTCATGGGAGATATGCTCCCCGAAGAGGGCGTCACGTTTTTTGAGGGCGATGACCTCACGCAAATATACCAAAGCGCAGGCGGTGTGAAAGAAAAAATAGGCAACGGCAGTGTTGTGTTGGAGTTTAAAGACGAAAACGGTAAAATAGTTTCAGGCGCCGCTCCTCGCTCAAACGTGACGGCAACGCTAAAAGAAGTTGTGATAGGTGATAACGTATCTTCAATTTCCGACAATGCTTTTAAAGGTTGCACCTCGCTTACCTCTGTCACAATAGGAGACGGCGTAACGAGTATAGGAAGCAATGCTTTTGACGGCTGCACGGCGGAAATAAACTGGGGAAACAATCCGGCAATAGGAACTATTGGTAGTTATGCCTTTAGAGGTTATAGAGGAACAAGTATTACCATACCGGATAGCGTAACGAGCATAGGAGATTGGGCGTTCTCCGGTTGCAGCTGGCTTACCTCTGTCAAAATAGGAAACAGCGTAACAAGCATAGGAGAATATGCGTTCTCCAGTTGCGCCTCGCTTACCTCTGTCACCATACCGGACGGCGTAACGAGCATAGGAGATCATGCGTTCTATAATTGCACCTCGCTTACCTCTGTCACAATAGGAGACGGCGTAACGAGCATAGGAGATAATGCGTTCGCTGGTTGCCCGAGATTGACGGAAATCAACTGGAATGCAGTGTCTGTTAATGATTTTACGAGCAGGAGTGATGTGTTCTACAATGCGGGCGAAGAAGAAAATGGGATAACGGTAACATTCGGAGATAGCGTACAGAAGATACCTGCGTATGCGTTCTATAATTGCACCTCGCTTACCTCTGTCACAATAGGAGACGGCGTAACGAGCATAGTATATAGGGCGTTCTCCGGTTGCACCTCGCTTACCTCTGTCACCATACCTGACAGCGTAACGAGCATAGGAGATGATGCGTTCTATGATTGCACCTCGCTTACCTCTGTCACAATAGGAAACGGCGTAACGAGCATAGGAGTGGAGGCGTTTTATAGTTGCGACTCGCTTAAGTCTGTCACAATAGGAGACGGCGTAACGAGCATAGGAGAAGAAGCGTTCTATAGTTGCGACTCGCTTGCTTCTGTCACCATACCGGACAGCGTAACGAGTATAGGAAGTAGAGCGTTCTCTTATTGCAACTCGCTTACCTCTGTCACAATAGGAAACAGCGTAGAGAGCATAGGATATTATGCGTTCAATGGTTGCACCTCGCTTACCTCTGTCACCATACCGGACAGCGTAACGAGCATTCGCATGCATGCGTTCCTTGGTTGCACCTCGCTAACTTCTGTCACATTTGAAGGCACAGTGGCGCAGTGGAATGCAATCAGCAAGGGTAGTAATTGGAATTATGGTACGCCGTTTACTAAGGTGGTTTGCTCAAACGGCACGGTGAGAGTGTAAAAAATTTAAGTCAAGCAAAACAAAGGAAAAATTCAACTCTTTTTAAAAATCGGAGAGGCAAAGCCGCAGGTTTTAAATTTGCGGCTTTGCAAAAACAAAAAAAACGGCATATTGCCGTTTTTTTATGATAACTGTAAGTTTTAAACTTGATATTTTTTTATTATACCACTAACTATAAGTTTTAAATTTGCTTATCTCTCTATTATGTTTTAAGGCTAACTATAAGTTTTAAACTTGTTTTTTTATTAAGCTTATTTTTAAACTTGTATATTTTTTATTTATTATGTTTTAGCTTAACTGTAAGTTTTAAACTTTGTTTATTTTAATTTATTTATTTTAAATGATGGGCTAAATGCTGTTACTTTCGTTAAGGCTAAATGTTGTTACTTGCATTAAACCTGAATGTGTTTGTCGCAAATTTAAATGCGTTTTAAAGGTTAAAAACCTTGTAGCGAGTTTGCAATAACATATCAACAGGCAAAGCATATCAATAGGCAAACTCTTTTGCAAAGTAGTTGTCAAGTTCGTCTATTCTCACTCTTACCTGGCTCATTGTGTCTCTGTCACGGACGGTGACGGTGTTGTCCTCAAGCGAGTCGAAGTCGACGGTCACGCAAAACGGCGTTCCGATTTCGTCCTGACGGCGGTATCTTTTGCCGATGGAGCCTGAAAGGTCAAACTCGCAGCTGTATTTTTTGGAGAGGTTTTTGAATATCTCGTCCGCTTTTTCGACAAGCTGTTTCTGAAGGGGGAGTATCGCCACTTTGACGGGGGCGAGGGCAGGGTGCAGGTGAAGCACCACTCTCGTTTCGCCGTCGATTTCCTCTTCGTCATAGGCGTTGCAAAGGAATGCAAGAAACGCTCTGTCCGCACCGAGCGACGGCTCTATGACGTAGGGGACGTATTTTTCGTTTGTCACGGGGTCGACGTAGGATAAATCCTTGCCCGATTCTTTCATATGCTGATTGAGGTCATAATCCGTTCTGTCGGCAACGCCCCAAAGCTCGCCCCAGCCGAACGGGAACAAAAACTCGAAGTCGGTTGTCGCCTTGCTGTAAAAACAGAGTTCGTCTTTGTCGTGGTCACGAAGCTTTAAGTTTTCGTCCTTTATTCCGAGTTCTAAAAGCCAATTGTGGCAAAAGTCCTTCCAATATTTAAACCACTCGAGGTCTGTGCCGGGCTTGCAGAAAAACTCAAGTTCCATTTGCTCGAATTCTCTTATTCTGAAGATAAAGTTGCCGGGCGTTATCTCGTTACGGAAGCTCTTTCCCACCTGACCTATGCCGAAAGGCACTTTTCTTCTCGTTGTCCTCAATACGTTTTTGAAGTTTACGAAAATGCCCTGAGCCGTTTCGGGGCGGAGATATACGACGGACGCACTGTCTTCCGTGACGCCCTGAAAGGTCTTGAACATAAGGTTAAATTTTCTTATAGGGGTAAAGTCGCATTTGCCGCATATCGGGCAGGGGATTTTGTGTTCGGCAATATAGCTTTCCATTTGCTCGTTTGTCCACGAGGCAATGTTTTCTTCGATGCCCTTCTTTTTCATATATTCTTCAATCAAGGTATCCGCTCTGTGACGGGCTTTACAGCCTTTGCAGTCGAGGAGCGGATCGGAAAAACCGCCTATGTGACCCGACGCTTTCCAAACGGACGGATTCATAAGTATCGCACTGTCAAGTCCGACGTTATATTCCGACTCGACGACGAATTTTTTCCACCAAGCCGCTTTTATGTTGTTTTTAAGCAACACGCCAAGCGGACCGTAATCCCACGAGTTTGCAAGACCGCCGTAAATTTCACTGCCGGGGTAGATAAAGCCTCTGTTTTTGCAGAGTGCGACGAGTTTGTCCATAGTGAGTTTTGCCATAAAAAATACCTTCTTATATATGAAATTTTAAATTTGAATTTTTAATATATTGCAAATCGTATATGTTGCGCATTTAATATATATTGCAAATTGGATATTGCAAATCGTATATTGCAAATTGGATATTGCACATTGTATATATTGCACATTGCAAATTTTATATTGCAAATCGTATTTGTATATCTTTTAGTTTTAACGCTTTAAACGTTTTGCTCTTTCACGTTTTATATACATTTTATACACAGTATAATTATCTTTAAAATAATATTATATCTTTAGTTTTATGTCAAGTATTCCTATTTTTTAAATTTTTTATCACACAAATTTTTGTCATTGCGTAAATTGAAGTATGGGGAAACCCAAATAAAAAAAGGGGGAAAAGCTATGAACGGACTCTTTGGTCAAAATGCTTGCGGATGCAATTGCTGTGACCTTATCTTGTTACTTATTTTGCTCTCATGCTGTGGCTGTGGAAACGGCTGTGGATTCGGCAACGACATCTGCGGCTGCTTGCCGTTACTTATCATCTTATGCTGCTGCGGCGGCTGCGGTTGTAAGTAATCAACTTATGCAACGGGAGAGAAATCTCCCTTTAAATAGGGCGATAGCGAAAGCTATCGCTTTATTTTATGCAGGCGGCTTTTTTGCGGATACAAAAAGCATTGAAAACGCAAAAACGGAAAGCGTTTAAAATTTTATCAAAACGCAATTTTATGCGGCGTGCAAAAAACCGTTTTAAAATCATTCTTTTAGGCATTTTAATTTCATATTTTATAGGGTGAAGATACTACGCACTCTTGCCGCAACGGTGGTTTCAATATTCATTATGCTTGTGTTCGCCTTTTTGTTTGCCGCTTCCGAAAACGGCGGGGGCGAATATTATGCCTCTTTGCCTTTGCCGCCGTTTGCGCCCACAAGGCTCACCATGCATATACTTATGCCCATAGAATATGCGATGTATATCTACGTCTTTGCCTGCCTCATCGCCAAAAGGAAATTTAAAACCGAATTTATTTTGCTTATCGTGATAAATTTATTGAGTCTTGCGTGCGTCGTAGTTTTATTTGTATTTCATCTGGAGTTTATCGCCACATTCATTATGTTTGCCGTTTTAGCTTTCGGCGTAATTGAATTTTTCAAACTGTGTATGTTTAAAAAGGGATATCTTCCTTTTTTAATCACGCTGGGCATTAACACTTATCTGACTGTGGTAATGATATTTATATCGATGAAAGGATAAATTAAATATCTTAAATTATTTTAATCGTTTTTGCAGTTTAATGCTTTTTATCGTTTTTTATTTGAATATTTTAAGCCGTTAAAACGAGCATAATCTCTATTATGTTTTAGTGACTTGTAAAAGACAAGAGTGAATTTTAAAAGGCAAGTTTTTATTTTTTCAAAAAGGTAAAAATTATTTTGAACGGTATTTTATCAAGCAGAGCCGATAAAACAGCGCAAATTCGCGCTCATGGCGGTAAGAGTCGAATTATGCCTTTAAATTTAGCGGTCAATAACTTGAAAAGCTGATTTATTTTTGTTATAATATTAAAAATAGAAAATTTTGGCAAAGGATTCAAATATGCTTCTCGTAATGGATATAGGAAACACCAACGTTAAAATCGGCGTTTACAGCGACGACGAGCTTTTGGCAAGCTGGAGAATTTCCACCGAAGCGCAAAGGACGTCCGACGAATACGGTATGGTGCTTTACGATTTGCTTAAAAATCAAGGCATAAGTTTTAAGGATATAAAGGGAATCGTTATGTCATCGGTTGCTCCGTCGCTCAACTACACGATAGAGCATATGTGCGACTATTATATAGGCATTAAACCCACCGTTGTCGACCATACGACCAACACGGGCATAAAAATCAACTACGACAATCCCAAGGAACTCGGCAGCGACCGTATCATCGACTGCGCTGCGGCTTATGCCATTTACGGCGGACCGCTCATCGTCATAGATTTCGGCAGCGCCACTACCTTTAACGCAGTCACGGCGGACGGAGAGTTTATCGGCGGAGCAATCGCTCCCGGTATGAAAACGGCGACGGAATCCCTTGTCATGACCGCAGCCAAACTTCCGAGAATCGAACTCAACAAACCCGAGAGCATTATCGCCACTTCCACAAAGAGCGGTATGCAGTCGGGCGTCGTTTACGGATATACCGGTCTTGTCGACTATATGGTAAAGAATATGAAAAAAGAGCCGAGGCTCAGCAAAGCCAAGGTGGTTGCGACGGGCGGACTCAGCGAACTTATTGAAAACTCGGAAGTCATCATCGACGTCATCGACAGGGCGCTCGCACTCAAAGGATTAAAGCTCGTTTACGATTTAAACAAACCGCAAAGAGCGGGCGAAAAATAAGAGCGGACGAGATATAAGCGAAAGCAAAATAAGAGAGCAAAAAAATAAGACAATGCGTTTTACGGCTTTTAAGCCGGATATAAACTTGGCAGAATAAAAACACAACTTGCAATCAAACGCCTTGATTTAGGCGGGCAAAAGATACATCAGGAGCAGATATGAAAAAAGTAGGCGTAGCATTATTAGGTCTTGGAACGGTTGGCGGAGGAACTTATGAAATTCTCGTCAAAAACCGTGAATATTTCCGTGAAACTCTCGGTCTTGACGTAGAAGTCAAAGCCGTGCTTGAAAAGAATCTCGACAGGGCAAAGCAGCTCGGAGTCGATTTGAAAATCGTATCGACGGACATTGCCGATGTCGTCAAAAACCCCGACATATCGATTGTGGCGGAGTTTTTCGGCGGTATAGAGCCGGCAAGAACGTTCCTTCTCGAGGCATTAAAAGCGGGCAAGAGCATTGTTACTGCCAACAAGGAGCTGTTTTCCAAACATTGGTATGAGCTTGAGGCGGCGGCGAAACAGACGGGCGCAGGCTTGTATTTCGAGGCAAGCTGCGTAGGCGGCGTTCCAATCATAAGGACCATCGAAGAGGGAATGCAGTCAAACAAAATAGAACAGATAAAGGGCATAATAAACGGAACGACAAACTATATTCTCACAGCCATGAGCGACGAGGGCGCAGACTATGCCGCAGCACTCAAGAGAGCGCAGGAGCTCGGCTATGCGGAATTCGACCCCACCGCCGACGTCGAAGGATTTGACGCAACGTATAAAATTTCCATTTTGTCCACCTTGGCGTATCACAAGAGAGTGCCCGTCGAGGCGGTCAAAAGAGAGGGTATATCCAAAGTGGACGCCGTTGACATTCAGATAGGAAAGGAACTCGGCTACACCATGAAACTTTTGGCTCTGTCCAAAAACGTAAACGGCAAGATAGAGGCAAGAGTCGCTCCGGTGTTCGTCCCGACTTCTCATCCGCTCGCTTCCGTCAAAGGCTCGTTTAATGCGGTATATCTCCACGGCGATTCGGTGGACGATATTATGCTTTACGGCAGAGGTGCAGGCGCACTTCCTACGGGAAGCGCAATCGTATCCGACATTTTGTTTGCGGCGAAGCAGTCCGAGGCGAAACGCTATCCCTATGCTGAAAAGGGTAAATCCGATTTGAAAGAGTTTGACACGGATTTCGTTTCAAAATATTATATCCGTCTTAAAGCGGCGGACGAAGAAGGCACGCTTGCTAAAATCACGCACGTTTTAGGAAAAGAAAATATCAATATCGAATCGGTGCTCCAAAAGAAGCCGATTTCGAGCGACAACGCTCCTATCGTGTTTGTTACGGATAAAACCGCAGAGAGCAACATCAAAAAAGCAGTAGAGGAGATAAAAAATCTTGGCGCCGTAAAAGAAGTCGATGCGCTATACAGAGTAGAGGAGTAAAATGGAGAGAGCTTCCGGAGTTTTGTGCAATATATCGTCTTTGCCGAGCAAATTCGGCATAGGCAATTTTTCGAGAGATGCCGAAAGTTTTGCACAAACCATTCACGAAATGGGCTTTAAATGGTGGCAGATGCTTCCGCTCACCGCTATCGGTTGCGGAAATTCGCCCTATTCGGGTATATCCACTTATGCGGGAAATTATCTTTATATCAATCCGTATGAGCTTATGGATATAAATCTTTTGACGCACGACGAGGTCAACAACTTTAAATATAACGGAAGTCCCTATAAGGCGGATTATAATTTCGCCAGGTGGAACGTAAAAAATTTTATGCAGATAGCTTTTTCAAGGCTCACCGACGAGATGAAATCGAGCGTCAAAAAGTTTTTGAAGGAACAAAACTATTGGCTTGACGACTACGCCGTGTTTCAGGCAATAGCCGAGAAATTCGGCTCCAAGTGGTGGGAATGGGAAAAAGCTTTAAAAGAGCATAACCAAAAAGCGATAGAGGCGTTCAAAAGGGCGAACGAGGACAGATACGAGTATTACGTTTTCGAACAATACGAGTTTTTCCGTCAGTGGAATATGCTGAAAAAGAAGATAAACGATTTGGGCGTCAAGATAATAGGCGACTTGCCTTTTTACGTTGCGCTCGACAGCGTGGACGTATGGGCAAACGCCGACCAATTTCAGCTTGACGGAAACTATCGTCCAAAGGCAGTGGCGGGAGTTCCGCCCGACGCTTTTTCCGATACGGGACAAATGTGGGGCAATCCGCTTTACGACTTCGACGAGATGAAAAAGGACGACTTTTCGTGGTGGAGAAAAAGGGTGTCCTATTGCTTCAAACTTTACGACGGATTAAGGCTCGACCACTTCAGAGCGTTTTATAACTATTTTGCCATTCCTTTCGGGGATGAAACGGCGGTCAACGGAGTGTGGCACTCAGGTCCTAAAAACGAGCTTATCAATTTAATTAAAAAGGACAACAAAAACGCCGTGATTATTGCCGAGGATTTGGGTCTTCTTACGCCCGACGTCACCGAGTTTATCAAAAAGACGGGTTTCCCAGGCATGAAGATATTTCAATTCGCATTTGACGGAACGCAGTCGACGCACCTGCCGCATTATTACGACATAAACTGCGTGGCATACACGGGCACTCACGACAACGATACGTTGCTCGGCTGGCTGTATAAAGCAAACGAGGGAGCGAGAAACTTTGCTCTCAAATATTGCAACTTTCAAGGTTTCGGCTGGGGAGCGGGCGGTCCCGAATGCGGCTCGACAAAGGCGATAATCAAAACCGTTATAGCGTCGAGTGCGTCGCTTGCGGTCATACCCATTCAGGACCTTCTCGGCTACGGTTCGGATACGAGAATGAACGTCCCCGGCGTGGCGGAAGGCAATTGGGAATTCAGAATTGCCAACGAGGCGCTTTACGGACTCGACAGGGCGTACTTTGCGGATATAAACAATACTTACGGCCGCAGCTGCGGAATGTAGATGATTTATTTTGTAAACGGCAATCCGCCGTCAGACGAGTTTATTCTCGCCGCATATAAAATATACTGCGAGGACTTAAATCTGCCTTATTCTCCCCAAAAGATTTTGAGAGACGGCAAGCCCCGTTTTGAGGACGGCGTAAAATTTAATCTTACTCATTCGGGAGAATATACCGTCGTGGCTTTTTCGGAGAGCGAGGTGGGTATAGACCTTGAAAAAAAAGAAAAGCGGAATTTGGAAAGGCTTAAGGCATATCTCGATTTTGACGGCGACGACGACCTCTTTTACGACGAATGGACTCGCCGTGAGGCGGAGTTAAAAAAAGAGGGGAAAGGCATTGAATCTATAAGAAATTTTAAACCGCAATTTGCAAAAAACGTGTTTTTCGCCGAGGGATATTCCTTTGCCGTTTGCGGAGATTGCGGTCAAATAAAGGAGATATTATGGAAAAGAAAGAAATACTTGAAAAAATAAGAGACTTGGTTTGCGAACAGCTCTCCATTGAAAGAGACGCCGTTAAGCCCGACACGGAAATTTATAAGGGGCTCGGCGCAGATTCACTTGACCTTGTCGAAATGCTCATGAACGTCGAGTCGGAATGGGACATCGTAGTGGAAGACGGTGAAGTAGGTGACCTCAAAGTGATAGGCGACGTCGTTGACCTTGTTTACAGAAAAATAAATTAATCGGTCAACGCAAAGAAATCTTAAAGCTATATATTCTGCTCAATCGGTATAACCTAATTGCCGCTTTTTGTGTATACTGTGCCGTCATAGCTTAAAAAGGCACTTTATAACAGTGACCGATGTTTGATACTCGGGTGAACGGGGTTAAACAGTGAGAGGCGGAAAAATTTTTTTGTCGGTTCTTAAGTTTTTAAATTTAAAATAAAATCAAAAGAAGATGCTTTTTTGCATCTTCTTTTGATTTTGCCTCTAAAAGGTTTTTCTTTTTTCGGTTGCAATAATTAAGATATGCATTCAGCTTAAAAATTTAAGCTTATATTCGAAACTGTCGCAAAGAGCCGCAAGAGAGGCTTCCAAAATATCGGTGGAAACGCCGAGCGTCGTCCAGGAAGATTCGGAGTCTTTACTTGTTATTAAAACACGAACGGTTGCGCCCGTTGCCATTTTGCTGTCGATAACTCTGACCTTATAGTCGATGAGCGTTACGTCTTTGAGTTTAGGGAAGGTGGAACATAGCGCAGAACGGAGCGCACAGTCGAGAGCGTTGACAGGTCCGTTGCCGTCCTTTATAGCGGTGGTTTCCTTGCCGTTCGCCCTTATCGTGACGGAAGCGGAGGACATACCCGTATTTGATTTATCCTGCTTCTGACTTTGAAATTTATAGTCTAAAATCTCAAACGGCGGAGCGTAGCTTTTGCCCAGCCTTGCCACCAAAAGTTTGAAAGAGGCGTCCGCTCCTTCAAAACGGTAGCCGCCGAGTTCCAGATTTTTTATCCTTGACGAAACTTCTTTAGACGTGATGCTGTCCACATCGAGGTCGGGAAAGAGGGATTTTAATTTCTGCGCCACGAGCGCTTTTCCGGAATATTCGCTGAGCAATACGCCCGTCGTGTTGCCTACAAGCGTTGGGTCTATATGTTCGTAAGGCTCGCCCTTTGTCATGGCGTCGGCGTGCGCTCCGGCTTTATGGAAAAAGGCGTTTTTGCCGATATAAGGCATAGAGTGGTCGAGAGTTATGTTGGCAATTTCCGCTATTTTTCTGCCCACCAAAGTTGTAGTTTCGATTTTGACGTCCACGTCGTAGTCTGTCTTCAGTTTAAGATTGCAAACGACGGTGGACAGGTTTGCGTTTCCCGCTCGCTCGCCAAAGCCTAAAAAGGTGCCTTGAACGTGTCTTGCTCCGTTTTCGACGGCGGCAAGGGTAGAGGCTACCGCCATGCCCGTGTCGTTGTGGGCGTGAATTCCGATTTTAGCGGAAAACTTTTTTGATATTTCCTTTGTTATCCTGCCTATATCCGACGGAAACGTTCCGCCGTTGGAGTCGCAAAGGCACAGCGTATCCGCACCTGCCTGTTCGGCGGCACGGAGTACCTCTATGGCGTAATCGGCATCTGAAGAATATGCGTCGAAAAAATGCTCGGCGTCGAATATAACTCTCTTGTTTAGGTCGGCGAACATTTTCACGGAATCGTATATCATTTTGAGATTGTTTTCTTTTGTCGTCTTCAAAACGTTTTCGACGTGCTTTACCGACGCCTTGCCGAACAGGCAGACGACTTTGTTTGAAACCTTGTTCAGTTCGATAAGTCCTTTGTCTTCCGACGCCTTACAGCCGCTCTTGCAGGTGGAAGAAAACGCCACCAATTTATCCGAATCCGTCTTTGCAAAAAAAGTGGCGTCCTTGGGATTGGACGAGGGGTAGCCGCCTTCTATAAGGTCGACTCCGTATTCGTCGAGCAGTTTAAATATTTCCCTTTTGTCCTCAATGGAAAAGGAAATTCCCTGTGCGCCCGCGCCATCTCTTAAGGTGGTATCGTAAAGCTCGATTTTATCTTTTGAAGTAGCCATTAAAATTATTCCTCTTCGTCCTGCAATTTATTGACCGCATTGAGATAGGCGTTTATCGACGCTTCCAAAACGTCGGTAGAAAGACCTTTACCCGTCATTATCTTGTCGCCCATCAAAAGTTTGACCGTCGCTTCACCGAGAGCGTCCTTGCCTTCGGTAACGGAGTGAATGGAGTAGTCGTTAAGTATAAAGTTTTGACCGGTCAGTGAGTTTATCGCCTTGAATGCGGCGTCTACAGGTCCGTCTCCCGTCATTTTTTCGACGTGCGTATGCTCGCCGCTCGAGAGCGTTATCTCTGCCGTGGCCTGACCTTTGTATGAGGTTATCTCATAGTCGACGAGTGTGTATTTCCTTGCGATTGCCTGACGCGCGGTGTTTATCAAAAGGGCGTCGATGTCACGCCTAGTGACGATTTTCTTTTTCTCGGCAAGTTCTTTGAATCTTTCAAAATAAATTTGAATTTCCTCGTCGGAGAGTTTGTAGCCCATTTCCGAGATAAGCTCGACAAAGGCGTGTTTTCCGCTGTGTTTTCCGAGCAAAAGTTTGTTTTTAGGTATGCCTATGTCGTCGGGATTCATAACTTCATAAGTCTGTCTGTTTGCAAGCACTCCGTGCTGATGAATGCCCGCTTCGTGAGCGAAAGCGTTTGAGCCGACAATCGTTTTGTTGGGCGGAAGTTTTATGCCCACAATTCCCGAAACGAGTTTTGCGGCAGAATATATCTGTTTTGTTTCGATGCCGGTTTTGCATTTGTGATATTCGCCTCTTGTATTGAGTGCCATGACGACTTCCTCAAGACATGCGTTTCCCGCTCTTTCGCCGAGCCCTATGACCGAGCAGTCAAATTCGTCCGCTCCGCTGTCTATCGCCGCAAGAGTGTTTGCCGTGGCAAGACCTAAGTCGTTGTGGCAGTGCACGGAAAGGGGACAGCCCACTTCCGATTTTATTTTCCGGACGAGCTGAGCCATTTCGGCAGGGGTGGAATACCCCACGGTATCGGCAATGTTTATGCAGTCTGCGCCGTTTTCGCAGGCAACGGAAATCGCCTTTATCAAAAAATCGACGGGCGTTCTCGTGGCGTCCTCTATGGCGTATCTGAGGTAAGGCAGTTTGCTTTTGGCATACTTTGCGTGATATGCGATAGCCTCCAAAACTTCGTCTTCCGTCATTTTGAGTTTATATTTGAGATGAATGGGGCTTGTTGCAATAAACATATGAAGCACGGGATTTTTTGCAAGATAAAGCGCCGCGGCGGCAGTATCTATGTCGTGGACGGTGGTTCTGGACAGTGCGGCAACGGCGCAGTCTTTGACTGCGGTGGTTATCTTTTGCACGGATAAAAAGTCGGCGTTGGACGAAGCGGGGAAGCCTGCTTCGATAATGTCGACTTTCATAGCCTCGAGTTTTAAAGCTATCTCGAGTTTTTCCGTGGGGTGCATGGTGCAGCCCGGGGATTGCTCGCCGTCTCTTAAAGTCGTGTCGAGCACTTTTATGATTTTTTTATCCTCTTTCAAGAGCCGCTCCTCCCGTTCTTGCCATTTCTATTATTCCGTAAGGAACAAGTACCTTTATAAACGCATCGATTTTTGAAGTGTTGCCCGTCAGCTCGAACATCATTGTAGACGTCGTCGTGTCGAGTGCCTTTGCCTTAAAGATAGTGCATATATCGCAAAGCTCACTCCTTTCTTTAGCTCCTGCCTTGACCTTTATCAAAAGCAATTCCCTCAGCGCAACGTCGCCGCTGTTGAGGTCGAGCACCTTAACAACGTCTATCTGTTTTTTCAGCTGTTCGACTATCTGATTGGCGGTGTTGGCGGTGGCGCAAACGGTAACCGTCATTCTTGAAAAGTCGTCGTTTTCCGTGGCGCAGACGGTGAGCCCGTCTATGTTGTAACCTCTCCTCGAAAACAGCCCCGCTATTCTCGACAGAACGCCCGGTTGGTTTTTTGTCAGTATTGAAATTATATGCGTTTCGGGTGTGTTTTTAACCATATCTTTCTCCTTGGATTAAAGGGTTTGCGTTTATAATTTTATTTTTCGGTTTATAAAGTATAGCGTTTTGTAAAAGCTTGCAGGGTTTCCCTTTTTAGTTTTCGGTGGCGTATGTTCGCCGTTTTTACAAGCATTTAAATTTCCGACTGAGGTATCTCGCAGTCGACGATAACCGGTTTAGGGCAGTTAAGTGCCGACGTCAGCGTTTTTTCGATATCGTCATGCGACGAGAGTTTAAATCCCTTTCCGCCGTAGCAATCGGCAAGCGAAGCAAAATTAAGTTTTGACAGCTCGCATTCGACGTAGTTGCGCTTGTATTGCTTTTTTTGCAAACGCTTGATAAGCCCCAGGCTTGAGTTGTCGAAACACAACACGGTAAGAGGGATATTGAGCTTTACCGCCGTTTCAAATTCGCCTATATTCATTCTCAGCGAGCCGTCGCCCGTTATAAGAATTATTTTTTTGCCTGTCGACAGGGCGGCGCCTATTGCCGCTCCCATACCGAATCCCATAACGCCCAGACCTCCGCTCGTCAGGAAGGTTCGTGGCGCTCTGAACGGGAAAAACTTAGCGGCGCATATCTGATGCAATCCCACGTCCGTCACCACTACGGCGTCGGGGCAGAGCCTTCCTAAAGCGGAAATTATCTTTTCCGAACGGTGGTTTATCACGGGAATATATCCGCCGTGAGACTTTTTATCCTTTGCGTCAACAAAGGGCAAAAGATGACCCAGCGCCGTCTTTAAGTCGCCCAGCAAATAAGAAGTAGTGGGCACGTTTTTATCTATCTCCGCTTTGTCGACGTCTATCTGCGCCATTTTTTTGCCTTTGAGCGAGATACTTTTGTTTCTGTTTGAAAACCTCACGCCAAGGCTTATTATAAGGTCGCTTTCTTTTATGGCGTCTAGTGCGGTCGGATTTGTATCTTCCACTATCCCGACGTATCCGTCGCAGGTCGAATCCACCGAGCCGAGAGCCATAAAAGTCACTCCCACTTTTGCGTGTATTTTTTCGTTTAACGCCTTTATCTCGTCAAAGGCGTCGGAGGATATAGCGCCTCCGCCTACAAACAAAAACGGCTTTTGACTTTCGTTTATCATTTTCGCCACTTCGTTTATCTGTCCTAAGTCGCAGGGGGAGTTTTCCTCTTCGACGGGCAGGTCGAGATATTCCGCTTCACCGGTCAGCACGTCAAAGGGGATATCTATCAAAACGGGACCTTTTCTTCCCTGATGGGCGATTTTAAACGCCTGTAAAACAATCTTTTCGAGGTCGGCAGGGGAAGTGACGATATAGCTGTATTTGACTATCGGCATGGTGATTCCGAAAATGTCCACTTCCTGAAAGCAGTCGTGTCCGAGTTCGGAAAGTTTCACGTTTCCCGTTATCGCCACGAGAGGAACGGAATCCATAAATGCGTCCGCTATTCCCGTAACGAGGTTTGTCGCACCCGGTCCGGACGTGGCAATAACTACTCCCGTTTTGCCCGAGCTTCTTGCGTATCCGCTTGCCGCAAACGACGCTCCCTGCTCGTGGGCTGTGAGGATATGCCGTATCGGATAATCGGGTATACGGTCGTAGACAGGCAGCACCGACGAGCCGGGATAACCGAAAACGGTATCCACGCCGAGCTTTGTTAAAGTTTTAAGTAAAATGTCGGCAGCCTTATACATATAGTCTCCTGAGCAATCTTTCCTTTCGTTTTTAAAATTTAAAGGTGAATAAACATTTTTTAGTTTATTTAATTTTTTTGCTTAGTTATTTTGATTTGGTGTTTTAATACGATTTAAATAATATTATAAGTTATATAAAAATTATAGTCAATACCGCGCAAATAAATTTAAACAAATAAATTTTAAATGCTGTTTTTGCAAAAATTCCGTATATTGAGTGTCGGTTTAAAATAAAAAGCGTGTTGTGCCGTAAACAAGTGTTCCTAAAGTCACCCGAAAAAATTATAGTCTTGCGATGTCTTACGGCGCAATGCCTAAAAAATAAAAGCTCCGCGTTTTGCGGAGCCGATAAACTGAAAATGCGTTTTTTTAATCCTTAAAAAACAGGGGAAGATGCTCGAGGAAGATTATATCGTTTCTCTTTGCGGCGTCGCCCTCGGCAAGTACCGCCATTTTTGCCACGATGATAGCGCCCGTCTGTTCGAGAAGACCTTCAAGAGCCTTGAGGGATTCGCCCGTCGAGATGACGTCGTCGACAATCAAAACACGCTTTCCGTTCAAAAGGTCGGCGTCTGCCTGGTCGAGGTAAAGCTCTTGCAATTTTGCCGTAGTGATTGATTTCACCTCTATCTTTATCGGTTTTTTCATATAGAGTTTGGGTGACTTTCTTGCAAGCACGTATTTTTTGCCGGACTCGCGGCTCATTTCGTAAGCAAGCGGAATACCTTTCGATTCCGCCGTTAAAATGAGGTCGAAATCGGGGGCTTTTTTCAGAAGTTCTTCGGCGGCTCTTATAGTCAGCTCGACGTCGCCGAACATGACGAATGCCGCAATATCCATTTTCTCGTTTACGGGGCAGATGGGAAGCTCTCTTGTAAGTCCCGCTATATTGATTGAATAAAATTTCTCCATAAAATCCTCTCTTGACTTTTTATCCTTCGCTATTATATCACACCCTTTTTAAAAGTCAAATCAAATGATATTTAGTGGCAAAAATAGTGTTTTAAATAAAAAGCCGATAGGCTGTTTGTCATAGCTTATATAGGCTGTGCAGATAGAGCGTATGACGATTTAAAGGAGAACGCAAATTAAAACGCAAATAGTGGCAGGAAATGAGAATAGTGCCATAAAGCGTGGCGTGCGACTGTCCGAAATTTTGTGTGAAATTTTGGGTATTGCAAAGAGGTATAAATAATAGTATAATAATATATATAAATTGATGCACAAATTGAATATTGCTACAAAGTTGAACACGCAACGAAGAATCGGAGGTATTTATGAAAAAAATCGTTTTGATTCTGGCAACTGTTTTGCTCGTCACGTGCTCGGTTATGTTTGCATTTTCAGCTTGCTCTTCATCCGAAACCGATGACAATTCCATAATCATGTATACGCATACGCCTTTCGCCCCCTATGAATGGAAAGGAGCGGACGGCAAAATGACAGGCGTCGACGTGGCTATCATGAGCCAGGTTGCCGAAAATCTCGGCAAAAAACTCGTTATCAAAGACATGGCTTTCGACAGTATCTTTTCGACGGTCGCAAAGGGTAATTCCTACACGGTAGGTGCGGCAGGAATAACGATAAACGAAACAAGGAAAAAGCAGGTAGATTTCAGTTCGGTCTATTCGAGTTCTACGTTGGTTATCGTTTCAAAGTCGACGATAAGCTCGCTTAAAGGTCTGGAAAATCTTTCCGTCGCAGTGCAGAAAGATACGAGCGCTCATACCATTTTGAAAGATGCAACAAGCGAAGTCGGTTACAGCTACACCGTTGAGGGCTCGGACGGCAGTCAGACACAAAAAAACATCAAACTTTCCTCGCTAACTATAAGGGAGTTCAGCGATTATAATACTTGCAGGATAAATTTGCAAAACGGCAACGTCAATGCGATAGTCATGGATAAGCTGCCTGCCGAATCGCTGTTTTTCGGTGACGGCTCCGTAAACATTTATCCGGCTTCCGAGCTTCCTCAGGAGGACTTCGGCATTGCCGTAAAAAAGGGCAACGCTACCTTGCTTGACGCAATAAACGAAGTCGTCGATATATGGCTTGCCAACGGCAACATGGATAAATATCTGTCGTATTATTCCGCTCTATACGAATACGAAAACGGCGGCGGTGAGCAGCCGACTCCGCCTTCGGGGCTTGAACTTGAGTGGAATTGCTGACAAATAAAAATTGTATATTAAATAATATTTCTTTTATCGAAACCCGTTTGAAATATAACGGGTTTTAGTTTGCGCAAATTTTTAAACCTCGTTTCATTTTCGGGAAAAGCAGAAAAAAGGAAAATTGCCAAGATATATTCAACATATTTACAAAAACAGAAAACAAAATCTTTTTTACAAGTTTATTTAGCGGCATTTTTTATATTTTACAAACTTTGGCGATTAAAATCTATTGCCAAATTTGACCGAAAATGGCATAATGTATCTATAAATTTAAACCTGTTGATTAGATTTAATTTGACAAATTTAATCGGATAAAATCCGGAGGTATTTATGAAAAAAACATTACTCGTTTTAGCAATGGTATTGCTAGTGGCGTTCGGTAGCATTTTCGCATTTGCGGCGTGCAACAATACGGATAACAATACGATAACAATGTATACCGAAGCAGGCTTCGCTCCTTACGAGTGGATGAGCTCGAACGGTAAAATCACGGGCGTCGACGTCGCCATAATGAGCCAGGTTGCAGAAAATCTCGGCATGAAGCTCAACATCAAAGACGTTGAGTTTGAATCCATTCCGCTTATGGTCAAAAACGGACAGGCAAACTCCGTCGGTGCGGCAGGTATGACGATTTCCGACAGCAGAAAGGAATCTGTTGATTTCAGCCACGTTTACGCAAGTTCTACGATTGTTATCATATCCAAAACGAAAATTGAGGCTATCGGAGACCTCGGCGGCAAAAAGGTTGCAGTGCAGCTCGGAACGAGCGGTGACCTTATCATGTCGGCGGCAACGACCGAAGCCGGATACAGCTATGAAATCGAAGAGGACGACGGCTCTAAAACTCCGGTGAACATCAAAGTTTCCGCAACCGTCACTCAGCTTAACGATTATTCCGTTTGCAGAACCTATCTTGAAAACGGAACTGTTGACGCCATTGTTATGGATAAACTTCCTGCCGAAGCGCTTTTTGCAGGAAACAATTCCGTTTATATCACTGCGGCAAACGATTTGATTGAAGAAGATTTCGGTATAGCTATCAAGAAGGGCGACACCAAAATGATGGAAGCGGTAAACGAAGTTATCGACCTTTGGCTTTCAAACGGCAAGATGACGCAATATACCGAATACTATACCGCTCTCGACAAATACGAAAAGGGACAGGGCGAAAAACCCGTCGCTCCCGAGGGCTTGAAACTCAGCTGGAATTGCTAAACCTAAAAGGTTTATCTGAAATTAAAATACGAAAAAGATAAATTGAAATTTATCGGATAACGGTAACATAATGGAAAAATCACTCGGCGAAAAATTTTACGACGCTTTTATTAAATTTGACAGATGGGAACTTTATCTCAAAGGTCTTAAGACTACTTTGATTGTCGCTTTGATAGCGATAATCATAGGTATAGTCATAGGCGTCGTCGTCGCTATGGTGAACTACGTCAACAAAAAGACGGGAAAACTTAAAGTTTTAAATTTTATCACCAAAATTTACGTTACGGTGATAAGAGGAACTCCTGTCGTTTTGCAGATGTTCATTATGTTTACCGTTATTTTTATAACTCAGCTAGGCGACCTTAAAATTGGTTCGCTCGTCTGGGAGGGCGGAGCCGATTATCTTATAGGCGGACTCACTTTCGGACTAAACAGCGGAGCATACGTTGCCGAAATCATAAGGGCAGGCTTTGAAAGCGTCGACGACGGACAGATGGAAGCGGGCAGATCGCTCGGACTTTCCATGGGTCAGACGGTAAGAGCCGTCATCACTCCACAGGCAATAAGAAACGTTTTGCCGCCACTGTTTAACGAGTTTATCATTCTCGTCAAAGAGACTTCCGTTTTGGGTTACGTCGGAGTTATGGACCTGGGCAGGGTGCCGAGCATAATAACCTCTATCACGTTTGAAACGATGCCTCCTCTTATTATCGTGGCTTGCATGTATCTCGTGCTCGTTTTGATTTTGACGGGAATACTCAAGCTTCTCGAAAAATATCTTTCCAAATCGGACAGAAACTTCAAGAGCGTCAATGTAAGGGGCAAGAGTTTTATTTCCTATCTCAAAGAGAAATTCCCCGTGCTCGACAAAAAAAAGCGTATAGCTCAGACGGCGGGAGCGGAGAGTTCTTTGACAGACGGTAAAACCTTAAGCGGCGGTAGCGACAGCGACATAGTATCGGCGGATTCGTCGTATATCGAAACTAAAGGAGCCGTCGGCGAAAGGACGGACGGCACGGACACGCCAAAAGAAGAAAACGCCGAAAGCGGCGGGGAGGAAGCAAAATGATAGAAGTCAAAAATCTGACTAAAAAATTTGGCGACCTTCTCGTGTTGGACGATATATCCGAAACCATCCACGAAGGCGAAAAGGTAGTTATTGTGGGTCCGAGCGGAGGCGGTAAATCCACCTTTTTGAGATGCTTAAACGTGCTAGAAGATCCTACGTCGGGACAGGTGATATTTGAGGGAGTCGACCTTTGCGATCGTAAGGTAGATATAAATCTGCACCGACAGAGAATGGGTATGGTGTTTCAGCATTTTAATCTGTTTAACAACCTCACCATTTTAAAAAATATTACTTTGGCACCCGTCAAAATAGGCGTTAAAAATTATCGCAAACAAAGGACAAAAAACTTTTTTATAAAATTTGCCAATCTGTTCAGAAAGGACAAACTTCAAATCGTTCCTATCGCTACTTATCCTGCGGCAATAAAGGAAGAAGCGAGAAGAAGGGCGGTTAAACTTTTGGACAGGATAGGGCTTTTGGATAAGGCGGACGTATATCCGAGCACGCTGTCGGGCGGACAGAAGCAGAGAGTGGCAATAGTCCGAGCGCTCGCCATGAACCCCAAAGTCATGCTTTTCGATGAGCCTACTTCCGCACTCGATCCCGAAATGGTTGGCGAGGTGTTAGAGCTTATACGAGAAGTAGCCAACGAGGGAATGACTATGGTCATAGTCACACATGAAATGGGATTTGCAAGAGAAATCGGCACAAGGATATTCTTTATGGCAAACGGAAAGATTGCCGAACAGGCGCCGCCCGAAGAATTTTTCACGAATCCGAAAACCGATCGTTTAAAAGAGTTTTTAAACAAGGTGCTTTAATTTTTATGCGACGGTTTAACTAATTCGGCAAAAAGAAATTTGATCCGCCATCGTGGCGGATTTTTATTTTTTTGACAGATTAAATCCGGCAGATATAGGGCACAATACTGATGATTTAGCTTTTTGTGCAAAAAATGCGACGGGATAAGATAAAGCGTGGGATAAAAAGCCGTAGGATAAAATAGGGCGGCATATAAAAGCGACGGAAAAAATCAACGGAAAAGGATATGGGCAAAGCAGGCTAAACTCCAAAATGGCGGCGCAGGATACTTTAAAAAATTTTAGGTGAAACAGGCTTAATATGACAAAAGCGGAGCTCTTTAAGGAGGACAAAATTAAGGACAAAGGATAAATTGACGGTTGGCTAAGTGGATATATTTTAAATTCTTTACAATATATATAAAAGATGATAAAATATAATGAAACGAGAAAAGGTATTTATGAGAGTAGCCGAACTTAAAAACTCAAACTCGCTCGCCCCGTTTTATATCATAAAGGGCAGAGACGCATATCTCAGAAGAATGGCGATGGATTATTTTAAATCGCTGTGTCCGCCTGAGTATATCGACTTCAATTTTTCCGTTTTTTCTTTGACAGACGGCATTGAAAAAATTCTCGATTCCGTCCATACCATGCCTATGTTTTCAGACTACCGCTTTGTCGTCGTCGACGGAGTGGGGGGCAGAATTTTGGAAAGCGACTTTTTGGCTTTTGAAAAATATCTTTCTATGCCCGACGAGGGCTCGGTTTTAATATTCGTGACGGAGAGCGCCGAACAAAAAGCGGACGAAAAATTCCGTTCCGTCAAGTCGCTCGAGAAATACGCCGTCGTCGTCGACTGCGAAAGAATGACCATCGACGAGCAGGAGGCGGAAATAGAAAAAATTCTCTCCACGGGATACAGCGTCGCCATAGAGAGAGGCGCCGTGCAGACGCTTGTCAATTATACGGGCGGCGATATGCAGAGGATATTTTGCGAGCTTGAAAAGCTCCGCTATTTTTGCGACGGAAAGATAACCCGTGAGGAAGTGGAAGAACTCGTTTCCCCCGAAATGGAATCGCAGATATACGAACTTTCAAATGCGCTCGGCGAGGGCAATTCGTCGAGGACAATGTATATACTTTCAAACTTTTTCAAATACGGAATCTCGCCCACGGCTGTGGTGATAGTGCTGACAAACCACTACCGCAGGCTTCTTGCCGTTTTGCTTAGCCCCGACGTGTCGGCGGAGGAAATGGCAAACAGGCTGTCCGTCAAACCGTATGCGGTTTTAAACCTCAAAAAACAGGCGAAAAACTTTACGCAAAGACGGCTTAAGGAAATAGTGGATTATCTTGAAGACACTCACCTGAATATTTTAAAGGGCAAAATAGGCGATGCCTCCGCACTTAAAAATATAGTGCTCAATCTTATGTAGGAGTAAAATGAAACAGCTTAGCTTAAAACAATATACTTCAGTTATCATAGTCGCTCTCGTTGTAAGCGAGATTTTGTCTATAATATACGATATCGTGACGGGGTATACCAAGATGTTTTTGAGCGGGTCTGCCGCTTACGTCATTTCCGCTTTGGCGCAAATCGTCTTTATGGACGGAGCGCTCGGAGCCCTCGTAAAGTATATCTTTGCGCTCGTACTCTTTATGATAGGCGTAAAGTATTCTCAGGGTATAGACAAAAACGATTTTATCCTGCGCTTTTTGATGTATGCGATTATCGCCAATCTTCTTTGCGGTATAGTGAACGCCTTTAACTTTTTAAACGCTTCGCTTTACGTCTTTTACGCTTATATCTGTCCGCTCACGATAAACGTTATCGCCTATGCCGTTTTTGTGCACACCTACGTTTTAAAGAGGGTTAAAGGGAAAAAGGAAACGGCGTTTTTGGCTTATATGTCGCCGTTTGTGATATGGAAAACTTTGGTCTACCTTTCAAACGTGATATTATACGTTACGAGCAGCGAAACAAACGCCGTATTGCAGGAATGGGGATTTGTCTTTGCGGCGGATCCCAACGAGGAAACGGCGATAATTGTCGGAGCGGTGCTGGTAGGCGTTTTGCTCATATATTTTGCCGTGACGTACTTTGCGCTTAAATATTCCAAAAAGCCGACGGACGGGGGAGAACCTCCCAAGGAATCGGCAACGTTCAAAAAAGAAGAGGACGTCAAGGTGTTTGACGATTTCGATATATAAACGGAGGAGAAGATGTTCAACTTTTACGAATATTTTAAAAATATCGACGCTTTCGCTGTTATAGACATAATAATTTTTGTGCTAGTGCTTGCGCTTTTTACAATCTTTTACGTCAAAAAGAAGCAGATTGCCGTGCTTTTGATTTTCCTTGCGCTCGTCGCAGTGGGACTTGCGCTCAATATCGTGTCTTACGTTTTCGGCGGAACGGTGCTGACGGCGGCAAGGATAATAATGCTGTTCTTGATATTGTGCTACGCTTTTGCCAATATCGTTATCTATTCAAACGACTTAAAACTGATCTTCCAAAAGATAACCAAGTCGGGCAGCAACACTATGCCTCACGAGAGTTTCGGCGGCGACGACGAACTGAGGACTTCAACCCTTGAAATTCTGACCGCCTGCCAGAATATGGCAAAGAGGGATATAGGTGCCATCATTCTGATAACGGGCGAGAGCGAATTTCCCAAAACCGTCATCGATACGGGCACGGAGCTCAACGCCACGCTTTCGAGCGGACTTATCGAATCTATATTCAATACCGAAGCGCCGCTTCACGACGGAGCTATCGTCGTTAAGGGAAATAAAATTCTTTCGGCAGGTTGCTTTTTGCCTGTAACTCAAAAACTCGTCAACAAAGAGATGGGCGCCCGTCACCGTGCGGCTATCGGCATAACGGAAGAGTGCAACTGTCTGGCAATCGTCGTCAGTGAGGAAACGGGTATAATATCCACAGTCAAAGGCGGCGATATAAAAAGATATATTACAATGGAAAAACTTAAAGACGAAATCGAAAGGGCATATCACTTGCTTCCTGCCGATGAGTCGGGAAATATTACAGAAAAGAAACATGCGAGGTTCAAATGAGAAACGCACTTTTACCGGCAGATATCCTGTTGCCCCAAAACGTGGATATGTCAAAATGGGCAGTCGTGTCCTGCGACCAATTCACGTCCGAGCCTAAATATTGGCAAGCTCTCGCCGACTACGTGGGCGGTGAAAAATCCACGCTCGACCTTATCTTCCCCGAGGTATACCTTGGCGACAACGATGAGGCACGCATAGCAAAAATTAACGCTACAATGGAAGATTATCTTTTTGAGGGCGTTTTCAAAACGATAAAAAACAGTTATGTTTTAGTCGAAAGGACGACCGCTTCAGGAGTAAAAAGAGTGGGAATTATTGGCGCCGTCGACCTTGAAGATTTTGATTTTACGGCAAATGCCAAGTCGGTCATTCGCCCCACGGAGGGTGTTGTGCCCAGCCGTATTCCGCCGCGTCTCAAGATAAGAGAGAACGCCTCTTTGGAGCTTCCGCATATAATGTTATTGGTGGACGACCCTGACGGCTCCGTTATCGAAAAGCTATACAGCGAAAAAGACAAGTTTGAAAAACTTTACGATTTCGAGCTCAACATGGGAGGCGGAAGCGTCAAGGGATACCGTGTTGACGCCGACAGCGTAAACTTTTCCCGTCTTTGGGACGAGGACGAGCAAATGCAAAAATACGGCGAAAAGACGAACTTTATTCTTGCCGTGGGTGACGGAAACCATTCGCTTGCCACCGCCAAAACCTATTGGGATAATTTAAAGAAAAATCTTTCGGACAGCGAAAGGGAAAATCACCCTGCAAGATTTGCTCTCGTTGAGGTAAACAACGTCAGAAGTGAGGGTATAATTTTTGAACCCATTCACCGCATAGTTTTCGGAGCGGGCGAGGAGTTTGTCGAATATTTAAAATCCTCTCTTTCGGGCGACCTTAAAGTGAAAGTGGTATGCTCGGGCAAGGAAACGTATATAAACGTTCCGTCGCTTACCCCTCTTGCCATACTCGAGATACAAAAGGCGATAGACGCATACAAGGGCGTCGAATGCGATTATATCCACGGCGAGGAGCACCTGCTTGCGATAGAAAAAGAAAAGGGTGGAGTGGCAATAGTCATGCCTAAAATCGAAAAGGGAGACCTTTTTAAATACGTCCTCAAAAACGGCGTGCTTTCGAGAAAGGCTTTCAGCATGGGCGAAGCGGAAGAAAAGAGATATTATATCGAAGCAAGAAAAATTAAATAGAGTTACATAAAGGAGAAATTATGCTGGTTTGTAAATTTGGCGGAACTTCAATGGCAAACGCCGAAACGATATCAAAAGTTGCCGATATAATCAATTCGGATTCAGAAAGGAAATACGTCGTAGTATCCGCTCCCGGTAAAAGGGACAGGCAGGATACAAAGGTGACTGACCTTTTGTATAAATGCTTTGCCGAAGCTCAGGCGACGGGCAGCTGCGCAGAAACGTTTAAGCAGGTCAAAGAGAGATTTGACGCAATAATAAAAGGGTTGAAAATCGACCTCGACCTCAGCGATGACTACGCCGAGATAGAAAACAACATAAACGCATCAACTACCGCCGATTATGCGGCATCGAGAGGAGAATATCTCTCGGCAAAAGTGCTTGCAAAAAAACTCGGATATGCCTTTTTGGATACCTTGAAACTGATTAAGTTTAACGAGGACGGAGAATTTCAGCTTGACTACTCAATAGACCTCATACGTCAGGAAATGGCGAAAGTAAAAAAAGCGGTATTCCCCGGCTTTTACGGTTCCTCTCCCGGCGACGTGGTAAAGACGTTCACGAGAGGAGGCAGCGACGTCACGGGCGCAATTATCGCAAGAGCCGCAAATGCCGACGTTTACGAAAACTGGACGGACGTTTCAGGCTTTATGAAAGCAGACCCCCGTATCGTGGCTAATCCCAAAAAGATAGAATATTTAAGTTACCGTGAGCTTCGAGAGCTCAGTTATATGGGTGCCAACGTCCTGCACCCGGAATCTATCTTCCCCGTCAGGAACGCAGGAATTCCCATTAACATCAAAAACACGTTCGCTCCCGACGATAGCGGAACGATGATTGTTCCCACGTCTAAACTTCCCGACAATACCTCCGTCATAACGGGCATTGCCGGACAAAAGGGATTTACCATTATCCTGATTGAAAAAGCCATGATGAACTCGGAAGTCGGCTTTGTCAGGAAAGTGCTTTCCGTTATGGAATACGAAAACATAAGCGTTGAGCATATCCCGTCGGGTATTGACACCCTGTGTATAGTCGTTCGTGACGAGGACGTCCAAAATAAAATGCAAAAGGTGCTCGATAAGATAAGAGATTCCGTTTCGGCGGACAACGTGGAAATTCACAGCGGACTGTCTCTTGTCGCAGTCGTCGGACACAACATGGCGTCAAGACAGGGCACGGCGGCAACGATTTTTGCTTCGCTTGCTAAATCGAATATCAACGTGAGAATGATTGACCAAGGCTCGAGCGAGCTCAACGTCATCGTCGGTATCGATACGTTCGACTACGAAAAGGCGATAAACACCATCTATCACGCTTTCGAGGATTAGATGAGTGAAAACTTTGCGCTCGGATAAGGCACAAAGCGATTGAAATTTAAATTAGTAAAAATAAGCCGAAAGAGAAAAAAATAAAAGCCTTTCGGCTTTTGTTTTATATATTTATTTTGCTTCGTTTAAACCTGACTTGGGGAGTTTATTTTGTTGTCGTTTAACTTGGCTTTTAATATTTATTTTACTGCCGTTTAAACTCGGCTTGGAATTTTCATATTGTTCCGTTTAAACCGGACTTGGAATTTTTATTTTACTGTCGTTTAACTTGGCTTTTTACAATTGTTTTACTGCCTTTTAAACTCGGCTTGAAAGTGCTTGATTGATACGCATTTATGTTTTCATATCAGTTTTGCGAATGAGGCATTTTAATTTGCTCGCTTATATTAGTATAAGCATTTTTTCGTATGCGTTTAATTCTTCTTTTCGGTTTTGCCGTATTTGCCGTTATTTTCCTTTTAATAAATTAAAGGCGCATGTTTTACACAAACGCCTTTAAAATCTTAAAGAAATTTTATATTTAGTTTTAATTTGACCTCAGCGCTTCCACGGGGTCTTTTTTGGAGGCTATAAACGCAGGGATAAGCCCGGCTATCACGTTTAAAGCTATGCTCAATACCACGAGCAATACGCCGTGCAGGGGAGCGAGTTTGGCGAGATTTCCCACCATACCGCCGACGAGGTTGTTTATTATGGCGTTTATGGGCAACGTCAACAGCGCCGCCACGCAAACGCCGAATATTCCCGACGCTCCGCCGATAATAAACGTTTCGGCGTTGAACACGTTTGAAATGTCAATCTTTCTTGCGCCAAGGCTTCTTAACACGCCAATCTCCTTAGTGCGCTCGAGCACGGAGATATAGGTGATGATAGCTATCATTATCGACGACACTACAAGCGATATGGCGGCAAAGGCGATGAGCACGTATGATACGATATCTATCATTTCCGACATATTGTCCGTTATAGTCGAGGCGAGGTCGGTGTAGTGTATCTGTTCCATTTCCGTTCTGCCCTCGTTGTAGGCGTCGAGGTATTTGATTATCTTTTGTTTATTTTCGTATGTGGACGGATATATAGATATCGACGACGGCGTGGTAACCGCTCCTATCTGTTGCATTCTTTCCACGTAGTCGGGGCACACCATTTGCAGGAACATACTTTCGTCGATTTTAAATCCTTCGGATTCGGAAAACAGCCCCACAACTGCCGAAACCGCTGCGGAAGTGGAACCGCACGTTTCCTTTGTCATTTCAAATAGGGTAGAGAAGGTAGCGTCGGCGTTTTGCGTCAATTGCATAAGCTGTGGCATGGTAATGTTTCCCCTTGCATACATCATTGTTGCCACAGCCTGAAGATTGTTTTCAAACTTATAGTATTGACCGTTCACTTCACCCTCGAACACGGGAAGCATCAAAAGGAGCTGGTCTATCTTGTCAAAGTTAAACGAAAACTCGTCGCTCGTGGGGGAGAGCATATCCGTAAACGTGCCCGATTGAGAAACGACTATTTCGCTGTCGACTGAACTATTTAAAACGTATTCGGTAAGTGACGGCAAATAGCCTATTCCGCTACTGAAGAAGGACAAGTCGCTGTCTTGTTTTATCCTGAGTACGCCCACTATTTTTAGGCGGTCGCCGTCCGAGTTAAAGACGCTTTCGTAGTTTGATTTAGCAAGCTCGGTGAAAAAATTGCCGTTTTTAGTGTAATATTCGTCATTTAAAACGAGCTTAAACTCTTTGGCGCCCTCGCCCGAGGAATTGCCTATAAATTTGCTAAAATCGATATCCTTATATTCCACGGCGTCGCCCTGAGCGGAGCTTGTCGCCGTGACGGAATATCCGAGCGCCTTTAGCGTATCCGTTTTTATCCTATTGTTGCTGTCCACAATCAGCACGAGCTCAAATTCGTTTTGAGGATATCTGCCCGCAAGCACGTCGTAGTAGCCGTTTACGAAATCGTCCGCCAAAAGCTCTTGCCAAAAAGAGCCTGTCATCGAGTTTGAATCGTTGTTCACCAAAATATACGGGTCGCTCGTATTTTCGTTTGTGGTGATAAGGTGCATGCTCACCTTTCTTTCATACGCCACGGACGCCGCCCAATCGGGGTGGTCTTCTTCCATTTTTTTGATATAGTTGAAATATTCGTCAGTCAGTATATTGCTGCTTATCTCAAGACCTGCGGCTCCGCTCGGGTCATAAGGCTTTACGGTGTTAGAGGCGGGAAACGTTCCGCTTCCGAATCCCGTTTCGGCGGCTTCGTTCATATCGTAGGATATGGCGATATCGCTTATCGTTATCGGGAAGCTGGAAAGAGTCGTCTTTTCAAGGTCGTCCATATACAGCGAAAAGCCGTTGGAGATAGAGAGCACCAAGGCAATGCCTATTATTCCTATGCTTCCTGCAAATACGGTAAGGGCAGTCCTCAGTTTTTTTGTGACAAGGTTTTTTGCGCTGAGGGCAAGCGAGGTAAAAAAGCTCATCGACGACTTCTTTTTATATCTCTTTACCTTATTATCTTTTAGCGTGCCGTCTGCGCTCATGGCGCCGTCGCTTATATTTTCGCCTTTTCCCCCGTTTGGCGTTTCGTCAGCGTTTATTTGCGTATCTGAGCCGTCCGTCTTGACTTCTTCGATGGAAGCCGTGCTCACTGCCGTCATATCGGGGTTTGCCGCTTTTGATTTGAGCTCACTCAATTCCTCTTCCGTTATCGGGTTTGAGTCGCTCGTCACCTCGCCGTCAAGGAGGGTGATAATTCTTGTCGCATATTTTTGAGCGAGCTCGGGGTTGTGGGTGACTACTATGACGAGGCGGTCGTTTGATATCTCTTTCAATATATCCATGACCTGCACGCTCGTTTGCGAGTCAAGCGCACCTGTCGGCTCGTCGGCAAGAATGATATCCGGATTGTTTACGATAGCCCTTGCGATAGCAACTCTCTGCATCTGACCGCCCGACATCTGAAGCGGCTTTTTGTTGACCTGTTCGCTAAGCCCGACTTTGGCGAGCGCTTCAAGCGACATTCTGCGCTTGTCCTTTCTGTTTACGCCGGATATCGTAAGTGCAAGCTCAACGTTTGAAAGCACGCTCAGGTGAGGGATAAGGTTGTAGTTTTGAAATACAAAGCCTATCCGCTGATTGCGGTAGGTATCCCAATCGCGCGAGAAGAATTCTTTTGTGGAAATCCCGTCGATGACGAGGTCTCCGTCCGTATAGCTGTCGAGCCCGCCCACTATGTTGAGAAGCGTCGTTTTGCCGCAGCCCGACGGTCCGAGGATAGCCACAAATTCGTGCTCGCGGAAATCAACGCTTATTCCCTTTAAAGCGTTGACCTTTGCGTCGGATAAAACGTAATCTTTTGTTATTGATTTGAGTTCTAACATTTTCCACCAAACCGAAAATTATTTTTGTTCGGACCTTTACGGGTGTTTGTAAAGATACAAGGCGCAATACAAAACCGAGAAAAGCCCGAAAAACAGTTTATGCTCCATATATAAATTTTGTTATGATTTACATCTTTAAAAAATATCACGCTAAAATTAAACTTATATTAAATCGGCGGTATCGTTTAAACTTTTATCAAGCAATTCAGCTCACCGTAGCTTGGCATTCAGTCTTTCCGTCGGCACCTGAAAGTTTTAGCGGTAAAACTAAAAGGCGTATTTTTCGGCAAGGTATTTTTGTCCGCAATTTACCTGCAAGCTCAAGCTAAGTTTTGCGGTATATAAGCCAAATGCGTCATATGGCTGACCGCATGTCCTGCCTGTATATAATAAAAGGATTATAATACTAAATAAATGCGCTGTCAAACTTTAGTTTTTATTGCCTTATGCAAAAAATGTGATAAAATGGCTTTATGGATATATTTGTCAGAGAAGAAATGCTCATAGGTAAAGAGGCGGTGGACAGCCTTTTCAAAAAAAAGGTCGCTCTGTTCGGAGCAGGCGGAGTAGGGGCGGTTGTTGCCGAAATCCTCGCTCGCTCGGGAGTTGGCACTATAGCCGTCGTCGACAGCGACATAGTAAACACGACAAACATAAACAGGCAGATAATAGCGTTGCACACGACGGTGGGGCGACTAAAGACTCAAGCGACGGAAGAAAGGCTCAAAGATATAAATCCCAAAATGAACGTCAGGTGCTTCGATGTGTTTTACGACGAGGAAACCTGCGACGAGATAGACCTAACTAAGTTTGACTATATCGTCGACGCCATAGACACCACTGCAAGCAAAATTTTGCTAATTAAAAAAGCTAAAGAGGCAAACGTGCCGATAATAAGCTGTATGGGGACGGGCAACAAACTCGGCATAAATTTCGAGGTTGCCGACATATATAAAACGAGCGTCTGTCCGCTTGCCAAGGTTATGAGAAAACGCCTAAAAGACGAGGGCATAGACTCTTTAAAGGTAGTATATTCGACGGAGATACCTAAGACGCCCCAAGAGAATATCACCGAAAACGGCAGGCATATCCCTGCGAGCATCGCCTTTGCGCCATGGGCGGCGGCTTTAACTATAGCAAGAGAAGTGATTTTCGATTTGCTGAATAAATAAAGGGTTTCAGCCGTTTTAATAGCGGCTTTAAATAATTTCTGCAAGCCGAGCTATTGGCAAGGGATAGAGCTTTAATAATTTAAAGCAGGCAAAACGAATTTAAAACGAAACAACTTAGTGACAAAACAACGGTCATATAAAAGGGGAAAATTAAACGGGGTAAGCCAAAAAGTGACGGATATAAAGCGGATAAATCAAAGTATACGAAAAGGATATAAAATAAAGACAAGAAAACAAAAATAAACGGTTTGGATAAAAGACAATGCAAAAGAGAGTTTACGTTTTATTAAACAGTCCCAACGTGCCGTCCGTCGAGGGCGACGTCATATGCGCCGACGCAGGCATAAGATTTGCCGACGGCAAAAAGCAAAAAGTGGTTGCCGTGCTCGGCGACTTCGATTCCTTTGACGGCAGGTGCGACTTTGACACGGTAAAATATCCTTCTCATAAAAATATGTCCGACGGCGTCATATGCGCCGACTACGCCATAGAAAAAGGATACGATGAGATAGTCTTCTGCGGAGTGACGGGCGGAAGATTTGACCATCAGCTTTCAAATCTTTCGCTTTTGAAATACACAAGGCAAAAGGGAGGCAGGGCGTTCGGTTACGACGTCGAGGACGGCAAGGCGCTGTATATCTACTTTGCCGCCGAGCCGATATCGATTGACGTAAAAGAGGGGGATATAGTGTCCGTTATGCCCTTTGACAGCGTGACGGTAGACGGTGCGGACAATCTCGAATATCCGCTTGACAATCTCACGATAACTTCTTTTGATTTGTCGAGGGCGCTTTCAAATATAGCGCTCGCAGACGGCAAGGCGCATTTTAACATAGTAAAGGGCGAGGCGTTCATTTTGAGATATACGCCTTTGGCTTGAAGATAAGGACAGGCACGGTAAGCGGATGAGTTATCCGTCGTTATTTCAATTTGTTTTTAGCGATTTTATACTGCTCGAGTGTCACTTACACATATCGCAGATATGAAATAAATATATGCCTAAACATAAGCCATATATTGCGGAAAGAATTACAAAACGCACCGTCAAATGCGTTTTGTAAAATTTATATATGTTCGGTTTATTCCGCTCAAAATCAAAAGCCCGCTTGTGCGGGCTTTTTATCGGTTGCCTTATTATCGGCGGCTAATTTATCAGTATTCGTTTATTGTTAGCTTTAGCTATCTAAAATTATTTTTAGTTGTTTTAAGTTTCCTTTAGTTGTCCTTATATTTTTAGGACGTTTTATTTTTTGCTCTTTTTATTGCTTGTTTCGGATTTATTATCTGTTGAATCGGGCTGTTCGTTTTTGGTATCGTCAAACGGTTTATCCGTCTCGTCGGATATGGGTAAGGACGATTTTTCGACGGCTTCGTTTTGCGCCTTTTCGTCGATTTGCACCTCGTCGATTTGCACCTCGTCGGATTGCACGTTGTCGGATTGAGCCGCCGTTTCTAACACGGGCTCGGGTTTAGCGTCCGATTTTTTGACGGAAACGTTTATGTCGAGTCTTGCCACAAACGCTTTAGACGAGAACATCATAAGTCCTGCGACGAGGGCGATGGCAAGGTCGGCAAAAACGAACGAGTTGTAAAGGAAGCTCCATGCCACGGCAGTATAGCTTGCGTCCGCCGAGCCGAAGATAAATACTCCTGATATGACGTGCGAAAAATATCTCAAAATTCCTGCTATGAAAGCGCCGAGAGCAAATCCGACGACTTGCTTGTTTTTAAACAGTCCCATTTCCTTGAACATACCTGCAACGCCGAGTGCGGCAAAGGCGATGGGGTAGTCGAGCAAAAACTGAACGGGGTGATAAAACCACGGCGCCTGAATGAATTGCAAAAAGCCGTAGATTATGCCTGCCATAATTCCTCTCCTCGTGCCGAACATATACGAATATATGAGCATGGGGAGTATGCTGCAAAGAGTTATCGAACCGCCCTGCGGAAGCTCGAAAAATCTGATGTAGGAAAGGGCAAAAGAGAGCGCTATGCTTATGGCGGCGTAAACTATCGACTTGGTGTGGAGTTTGTCGTCGAGCTTTTTGCCCACGAAGATATACACTGCGGCGATTGCCAAAACAATGACTATCGTGAAGATATAAAGCATGGCGTTATCGGCGGTCGTCAATTCCATAGTGTTGTTTTTGATGCCCAAGGCGATGAGCAGGGCAAAGAAGAACGCTATGACTATTGCCGCAGAAATTTTAAAGCAAAGTTTAAACTTGTCCTTTTTGAAAAGGGATACTATGACGTTTGCTATCGCAAGCACGACGACGGTGAGCACGAAGGCAAGCACGGGATAGAATTGGTCTGCCACAATGTAGCCGTCGGCTGAATACTCGTCAAGTTTCAAAAAGCCCAAAAGCAACACCAAAGCGACGGCATATCCTATGATAAAGCCTGCCATCACTTTTTTGACGGCGCCGATGGATTCGCGGCTTTTTTTGTCTGCGACGAGGTATATCACCAAGCAGATTATCGCAAGTGCGATAGTGACAAACAGGGCAATAGTGCCCGTTTTGTCGAAGATTGAAAAGTTGCTGAAGTTTTTCAGGTCTGACATTTGTCCTCCTCTACCGAAAAACATGACGAAACTAAAAAGTCCCATGCTAAACGCCTTGGGACTCGGAAAGCTTCCTTTCGTGAGTATAAACTCAATCAAGTTCAAAGGGTTTAATCTCAGACGGTTTCCCGTCACCCCTAGCGGTATATTAAATTTTTTATACTAATAAATTAGTTCGTAAAATTGGTTTGGCGGTTTGGCAGAATAAGTTTTTACCAAGTCGGGTTTAGACGCATAAAGATTTTATTGACTGCCTTTTTTGTCAAGAATGCAACCGAAGCTCTTTGTGTTATGTATTGCATTTTGACATACGATTTAATTTATTGTTTTTGAGCCTTAAAATCGACGCTGTCGATAACGTTGCCGTCGAGGTCGTAAATAGTTATCGTGTCAGCCGCCGTATCCAGAATGATATAGGAGCGGGGGCTGTTTTTGACGGGCAGAGAAACAGAGCCCGTGTTGATAAAATAAACGCCCTTGTTTTCTTTGATATAGGGTATATGCTCGTGTCCGTAAAAACATACGTCGCCTTTTTTGAGGTGCGCAGGGGGCATCTGATAGTTGAAGCGATGACCGTGCGAGAAGAAGAAAGAGCGGGTGGTGACTATTTCATGATAATCCTGAAAAGTGAAATCGGAAATCATCTGGTCTACTTCGCTGTCGCAGTTGCCTTTTATGACGACGAGTTTGCCCGGATTGTCGTGTGCATATCCGTTTAAAAGACGCGCCACTTCCATGGGAGCATAGCCTTCCGGCAAAGGATTCCTTGGTCCGTGGTTATAGATATCTCCGAGCAACACAAGCGGAGAGCCGTTTGCTATTTCGATGATTCTTTTTGCGCTTATTGCGCTTCCGTGCAAATCGGATGCAATGACTATTTTCATATCCACCTCTATATGCAAAAATTTTAGCATAAACGGTATTTTTTGTAAAGTGCTTTTGAACGTGCCGACGCAAATTTTGACGCCGACATTTAGGCGGGCTAATTCAAAAAAACCTTGCAAGCGTTATTTTTTTATGTTAAAATAAATTCGATTTAAAAAAGGGTGGTATTATGAGTAAAAAAGTTTTATCTACACAAGAAGAAATCAAAAGCAAATCAAAAAACATAAGAGTCAGACTTCAGTCAAAGTTTTACGGCGAAGTGGGAGAAATTCCTCACAACGAGTATCCTCGTCCGCAGTTTGAAAGAGACAGCTTTTTCAACCTCAACGGAACGTGGGATTTTTGTATGCAGGACGCCTCGGCGGAATTTAAAGGCTATGACAGCAAAATATTGGTTCCGTTTTCTCCCGAGAGTCTTTTGTCGGGACTTGACGGAAAGGTATGTCAGCCTACCGACGTTCTCTATTATAAAAGAGAGTTTACCCTTCCCAAGGGCTTTATAAAATCTAAGGTTTTCCTCAATTTCGGAGCGGTTGACTTCGAGTGCGAGGTAAAGATAAATTCTAAAGTTGTCGGCACGCACAAAGGCGGATATGTTCCTTTCACGTTTGACGTGACGGACAACATAAAAGAGGGCGTCAACACCGTTGAGGTAAAGGTTACCGACCCGACGGATACGAGCTATCACACGAGAGCCAAACAGGCGCTCAAAAACGGCGGTATCTGGTATACGCCGCAGTCGGGTATATGGCAGACGGTTTATCTTGAATCGGTGCCTGAAAAATATATAGCCGATATGCTCATCACGCCCGATATCGACAGCGACAGCGTAAAGATAAAACTCGAGCTCGTCGGAGGCGGCGAGGCGACGGTCAGGGCGCTCGACGGCAAAAAGGAAATAGCCAAAGCACAAACGAAAAACGGCGAGGCAGTCCTCAGCATTAAAGATTATGAGCTGTGGAGCCCTGAAAATCCCAAACTTTACGACCTCGAGATTGAATACGGAACGGATAAAATAAAATCATATTTCGGTATGAGAAAGTTTTCCGTTATGGAAGACAAACACGGCAAAAAAAGACTTGCCCTAAACAACAAGATTTATTTCCAAAGCGGCGTGCTTGACCAGGGCTATTGGTCGGACGGTATGCTCACTCCGCCCACAGATTCCGCAATGGAATACGATATCCGTCTTATGAAGGATATGGGCTTCAATATGCTCAGAAAACACATCAAAATCGAGCCGCTCCGCTGGTATTACCACTGCGACAGGCTCGGTATGATAGTGTGGCAGGACTTCGTCACGGGAGGCAGGAAGTATAAGTTTTCCGTTATCGGCATAGGCGGATTTTTAAATTTACCCACAAAGGACACCAAACGCAATCACAAAAAGTTTGCCCGTCAAGACGAGGAGGGCAGAGCGGAATACTACTCGGAAATGGAAACGGAAATAAATTACCTCAAAAACTGCGTATGCCTCGGCACTTGGGTTCCCTTCAACGAGGGTTGGGGACAGTTCGATTCTAAAATTGCCACCGAAAAGGTCAGGGCGCTCGACCCGACGAGGATAATCGACTCGGTAAGCGGCTGGTACGATCAGGGCGTGGGAAATACGGATTTGAAGAGTCTGCACATCTACTTCACGCCGATAAAGTGCCCCAAAGACCCGAGAGTGTGCGTGCTTTCAGAATTCGGCGGATACAGCTACAAAGAAAGGCCGCACGTCTTCAGCCCCAATAAGTCGTTCGGATACCGTATATACGGCACGGCGGCGAAACTTGAAAAGGCGTTTAAAAAGCTGTATGAAAAGTCGATAGTCAAAAACGTCAAAAAAGGTTTTTCGGCAACGGTTTACACCCAGGTCAGCGACGTCGAGGAGGAAATAAACGGATTTATCACCTATGACAGAAAGGTGGTAAAAATCCCCGTCAAGACGGTAGTCGAGTGCAATGAGATGCTCAAAAAGTGCTACCGTGAGCTTTTGGGCGAATAGTTTAAACGCCAAATACCGCTCGAGCATAAAAGAGCGAAAAGGACGGAAAATTTTGTAAAAATTGCATTGTAAAGATTGCATTGTAAAGATTGCATTGCAAAAAACATGGTAAAAATTTAAGCAATTTATAAAATCGATAATTTTATAAAGCAAAATAAAAAGACCGCAGTCTGCGGTCTTTTTTATGCGCTGTTACACTTTACAAAACTTAAGCATTAAGCTGAAAGTGGCGGTCAAAACTTTAGTCAAAACTGTATGACGGTCAAAACTGTGACGGGCAAACGCATAAACGCTCAACGCTTTAAAACGGCTAACGCTTTAAAACGTCGACGCTTTATGACGGGCGGTAGCGCTGTTTTGCACCCGTCCGTTATACCGTTCAGCCTTTTTTATCTTCGCTGTCCGGATTGCCTGCCGTCAAATCCTTTTCGGCATTGTCGGTTTGAGCGTCTGTTGCCGTGTCGGTTTGTTCCGCTTTCGAGGTTTCGGCGTCTGTCGGGTTTGCGTCTTGGCTGTCGGCCGCCGCTCCGGCTATCTTCTGAAGCTCAAGGCGTGCCTTCTTTTTGTTTTCCACTTTCTGCCAGGTTATGGCGGAGATAAAGCAGAGTATAACGCCTACGAACAAAAAGTAGCTTGGCTGGGCTATCGATTTTAAGCCTAAGAGGTTGAGACCTATCGCCGCCACCGTCATTACTATGAAGGGGAAGATTGCCACTTTTGGATATTTGATGAGATATTTTCCGCCGAGCGCTCCGAACAGAGCAAAAGCCACCGTTCCGAATGCGGGCGTTAAAAATTCCGCTTCGGGCGATTCGAGCACGTCCTGAAGTCCCGAAAGGGCAAGGGCGGCAACGCCTATCGCTATGACGAGCGTGGTGACTATGCTGGACACGGCAATGGAAATCGTGCAGGCTAGCTCGTGTTCTTCCGTGCCCACTTTTGTTCCCACTATGTTGACGGCGTTTACGACGCAAGGTATTTTGAGGTTTGAAAGGTTGCCCGTTACAAACGCAAGATACGTTCCGTTTACGCCGAGCATATAGCTATATGTGAACACTTCGCCTATTCCTATGGGCAGATAGTAAATCAAAAGACCCACGCAGGCAAAAAAGAGTTTCCAATCGAGCGGAGCTTGCAGTATTATTGAAAATCCCACGGGCACCATACACATGACGATGAGGGCGCAAAGAGTCCAAATCTGTCCCGTGCGGTGCAGACGGCGGTTCATCATCTGGCTTGCTACGTTTATCGAGGGAGGAGAAGATAAAAACTGCGTTTCTTTTTTCATATAATACCTCCTATGCTCTCGAGCAACGTAGCGGAGCTTTCGGTAAGCGCCTGATACGCTTCCGGATTAAAATAACTTATCAGCGCCACGACGCCCATACCCGCTATCATGGATATGGCAAGCGAAAAGTTTTCAAGCCACTTTTGATTGCACCTCGTTATCAGAATATCGAAGATAAACATCATACCTGCGGCTACGAGCACCGCTATGAGATTGTAGTAGCTTGCGATATTCGACGGCGCACCTGTAAACTGTCCGACGGCGACGGATATGTAAGCTACTACCATGCCGACGAAAACCGCTCCGAAAATGGTGTCGTCCTTGCCCGTCGTCTTTGCCGCGGCGTCAAGCATTTTCGGTTGAAACTTGCGGTAGAAGAAAAGACAGAAGAGCGGACCCCATATAATCGATACCGTCATGACGGCGGCAATGGTGACAAAAGTGCTCGAGTCGACGTTGCCTATAATGCTCGCTATGCCCGTGCTGCCGCCCGTTACCTGATTTGCAACCGTATCGACTGCCTGCGTTTCGTATTGAAGCGCTCCGATAATGGAAAGACGAATGGCGGGGAGGGCAATGCCTATTGCTCCGATAAGCGTCACTATGCCGATAAATATTCCTATCGACGGCAAAATGGAAAAGGCGACGGACGACGAAACGACTTTTTTAAGTTTGCCCATATCCATGCCTATCTGCTTTGCGCGCCTAAGCGATTTCACAAGATAGAATATCGACTGGCTGAGCACGAACACGACTATAATGACGTAAAGCACGTAAAGCCACGGATTGTTTACGTTAGTCGAAGAAACTGCGTATCCCAATTTTTTACTCCTTTCTTGAATTGGATATAGTGATTATCTTGCGCAATCGGCATTTTAGCACCAAAGGTACGGGCACACCGCAAATGCCGAAAGAGATAGCGTTATATATCCATAAAAATTTTAACATATTTATCGCCCGTAGGCAAATATAAATTTTTTGCCTTAAATTTTGTTGCCATATAAAATTGATGTGATAAAATAGTTAAAAAGGTTTATTCTTACTTATGAGGCCGTTATGAATTACGAAGAATCGATAAATTATATTAAAAAAATATCAAAGTTCGGAAGCGTTTTCGGACTTGAAACAATGAAAAAGTTTTTAGCAAGACTCGGCAATCCCGAAAAAGGGCTCAGGTTCGTGCACGTTGCAGGGACAAACGGCAAGGGCTCGACGACGGCGTATCTGTCGTCAATACTCACAGAGCAGGGCTATAAAACGGGAACGTATATCTCGCCGTCGGTATTTTGCTACAACGAGCGCTTTATGCTTGACGGCAAAATGATTTCAAACGACGACCTTGCCTTATATATGACGACAGCCAAAGACGCCGTCGAGGAAATGAAAAAGGAAGGGGAAAATCTTCCCACCGCTTTTGAGATAGAAACGGCGCTCGCACTTTTGTATTTCAAGGCAAAGGGTGCGGATATATGCGTTTTGGAAACGGGGCTGGGCGGAAGACTGGACGCCACAAACGCCGTGGATAAAAAACTTTTGGCGGTAGTTACCAAGATAGGAATGGACCATATGCAGATTTTGGGAAGTTCGCTAAAAGAGATTGCCGCCGAAAAGCTCGCCATAGTAAAAGGTTGTCCGCTATGCACGGTGGAACAGCCGTCGGAAGTTATGCCGCTCGTATATTCTCTTTCGGAAAGCTATGTGGCAAAAGGCTACGAGCTTCTGTCTTATTCCGACAAAGGGCAGACCTTTTCGTTTGAAGGCATGAAATATGATATTCCGCTTTTGGGCAGGCATCAGATAGAAAACGCATCGCTTGCCGTGCTCAGCGCAAAGGTTTTAAATTCAAAAGGCTTTACCATATCCGACGAGGCGATATATAACGGGCTTAAAAACACAAAATGGCAAGGCAGGTTTGAAATTATCGACTGCGTTAAGGGCAAGCTGATTTTAGACGGTGCACACAACGAGGACGGAGCAAAGGCGCTGTATAGCGCACTTTGCGATTATTTCCCCGACAGGAAAATCGGTGCGGTCATGGCGAGTTTTAAAGATAAAGAGTATCAAAAGACAGTCGAAATCATATCCGGCGCAGTTGACGAAATCTATACCGTAAACGCCGAAGGGGAAAGGTCGCTGCCTGCCGAAAACTTAGCGGAGATAGCGTCAAAGTTTGTCAAAGCAAAAGCGTTTGAAAATATACAAGACGCAATAAGCAAAATGTTTGTGCATCACGACGTAGTGGTCGTCTGCGGAACGCTCAGCATACTGAAAGAAGTCAAGGCATTGCCTTTGGAGACACTATAATGGATAAAGAAAAAATTGAAAAAGCAGTAAAGATGATTATCGAAGCTGTCGGCGAAGACCCGGAAAGAGAGGGGCTCAAAGAGACTCCCGAGCGTGTCGCAAGAATGTATGAAGAAGTGCTATCCGGCTATTTTGACGACCCCAAAAAGCATCTTTCAAAGGTGTTCACGTCGCCGTCGGGCGAGCTTGTGCTCGAGCGCGATATCAGTTTTGCTTCCACCTGCGAGCATCACCTCATGCCGTTTTTCGGCAAGGTCTCCGTGGCATATATTCCGGGCGGAAAGGTGGTGGGCCTTTCTAAACTTGCAAGAGTGGTGGAAGTCTATGCAAAAAGACTTCAGCTTCAAGAAAGAATGACGGATCAGATTTGCGAGGCGGTATACGATACTTTGGGCGCAAAGGCGGTCATGGTAGTGTGCGAGGCAGAGCATACCTGTATGACGGCGAGAGGCGTAAAAAAGACGGGAACGAAAGTTACCAGCTACGCCACGAGGGGAAGCATTTCCGACGATTTAAAATACAGAATACTTGCGATGGTAACGGCAAAATGAAGATAGGCGATTGTGTGTTTGACGGCTCTACTTACGTCATGTCGATAATAAACCTTACGCCGGACAGCTTTTACGATAAGAGCAGGGCAACGGACGGCTTTAAAAGCGCCGTGGATAAGCATATAAGCGACGGAGCGGATATCCTCGATATCGGCGCACAATCCACTCGCCCGGGCTACACCGAGGTGGGTGCGGACGAGGAGATAAAGCGCCTTGAGCCGCTGTGGGAAATCATAGACGAGATAACCGTGCCCGTTTCCGTAGATACATATTGGGAAAAGACGGCAAGGTACGCTCTTTCGCACGGCGCCGATATGATAAACGACGTGTGGGGATTGAAAGATAACGGCATGGCGGAGTGTATAGCGGATTTTGACGCAGCCGTATGCATTATGCACAATCAGACAGGGACGGAATACGAAAGCATTTTAGACGATATGGACGCCTATTTTGAAAGAGCGTTAAACAAGGCTATAAAGGCGGGCATAGATAAAGACAGGATATGCATAGACGTCGGTATAGGTTTCGGCAAGACGAGGGAACAAAATTTTGAGGTGCTCGACAACTTAGAGCATTTCCACAAGTTCGGTTACCCCATGCTTTTGGGAACGTCAAGGAAATCCCTTTACGGCGGCGATATATCGTCAAGGCTCGTTCCCACGCTCGAGACGACGGCAAAGGCCTTTATGAAGGGAGTAAGATTTGTCAGGGTGCACGACACCTACGAAAATAAAAAAGTGCTGGAGGAGCTCGGTGCAAAGTTATATTGAAATAGAAGGGCTCGAGGTCGAGGCGAAACACGGTTGCCTCGATTTTGAAAAGACGACGCCGCAAAAGTTTGTGTTTGACTGCCGCTTTTGGGGCGATTTTTCTCTTGCGATGTCAAGCGATTCTCTTGACCGTGCGCTCGACTACGGAGAGGCGGCAAAGATAATAGCGGACGTTACCGTAAACAATTCGTTCAATCTTATCGAAAGACTTTCCAAAGAGGTGCTCGGCTCGCTGTCTAAAAAATATCCTTATCTTGACAAAATCGACCTTAAAGTGTCAAAGCCTATGGCGCCCATCGACATTCCAAAAAAAAACGTGGCTTATTTTACATCTCTTTGCAGCCGTCCCGTATATTTAGGACTTGGCAGCAGTATGGGAGATAAATCGTCGTATATCGATTTTGCCGTAAACGCTTTAGCCAAATACGGCTCGGTAAAAAAATGCTCGGATAAAATCGTCACAAAGCCTTACGGAGGCGTTGCCCAAAACGACTTTTTAAACGCAGTAGTTTTGTTCAATACCTTTTTGAATCCCAGCGAGCTTTTAAGCGCCGTAAACGAGATAGAGGCTCAGGCAAAGAGAGACCGCTCTGTAAAGTGGGGGGACAGAACGCTGGATATCGACATAATATCCTATGACGATATTGTCATGAACACGAAAAGGCTGACTTTGCCTCACGTAGACTTTCGCAACAGAGCTTTCGTGCTGTATCCTCTAAGGCAGATAGCTCCCGATTTTGTCTGTCCCGAAACGGGAAAGAGTATACAGACGCTTGTCGCAGAGTTGGAAAACAGCGCCAAAACAAACGGTAAATGTGAGATAATATCTAATCCCTCGTCCGACGTATAAACCGAAAGGAAAAGTTTGTTGACTTAGTTTAAAAATTTATATTGAAAATAATATCGGGATATGTTATTATCAATATAGATTTATTGGAGGGGTTCACATGAAACTTATAATCAAACAAAAATATTTCTCGTTCAGAGACAAATTTACTATTACCGACGAAAACGGTCAGCCTTGGTTTTACGTCGAGGGAAACATTCCTTTCTTTTCGAGGAAAAAGATTCATATCTACGATATGAACAACAACGAGGTTTTGTTTCTTCAAAGCCGTTTCACCTTTTTGTTTATGAAGTTTGATTTCTTCAGACCTGCAAGCGGAATGGATCAGCCTATCGGTTTGTTCAAGGAAAAAATGCATTTTCCGTTCACGAGAAGATTCAGATATTCCGACGAAAACGGCGAGATTGCAATCTCGGGCAGCTTTATCGGATATAATTGGAAGATAAAAGACGCTGCGACAAAGGCTCTTTGCGGAACGTTAAACAAAAAATTCTTTAGAATAGCGGATACCTACACGCTCGATATCACCGACGATACAAAAGATCCCGCACTCATGCTCGCTTTTGCTTTGCTCATCGACCTGCGCCACCATTCCGGTCACTAAAAATCGGCGAGGGGGATCGGACGGTATCCTTAGCGCCATCTATCAAAGGCGGCAAAAGGTAAGCTGTTTGTCTGAATCAATCGGACAACAGATAAAGAAGTAACACAAAGAAATATTTGAAAAATAAAAACGCCAAAAGGCGTTTTTATTTTTTTGCCTTTCTAAGACTATGCCGTTTAAAGGGGCGATAAACGCATACAAAAAAATCGCCTGCTTTGCGGAAGCTATCATACTTGCGTTTAAAACGGTGTTAAACGCTTACAAAAGTTATCGGGTTTTTCAGCATACAAATCTTTAAACGGGTCAACAATATAGTAGTGCGATTTCGGCACGGAAGAAATAGCTGATAAAGTTAAAATATATCGATAAAAATTTATTTTTTCAATTATTTAACAAGGCGTAAAGCTAAATAATTGACAAAGAAAAACGGCGGTGATAAACTAACGATAGCGAGGTTTTTTATGGATTTACGAAAGATTTGCGAGGAAATCCGAGTCGATATTTTAAAGTGCATCGGCTCTATCGGAGTGGGTCATATAGGCGGCTGTTTATCTATTGTCGAAATTTTGGCTGAACTTTATTTCAAACATATGAATATAGATCCCCAAAATCCCAAAATGGAAGGCAGAGACCGTCTTGTATGTTCAAAAGGGCACGCAGGTCCTGCTATTTATGCGGCGCTCGCAAACAGGGGATATTTTTCAAAGGATATCCTTTTGACGCTCAATCAATCGGAAACCTCTCTTCCCAGCCATTGCGATATGAATAAAACTTCAGGCGTCGATATGACGGCGGGCAGTTTGGGACAGGGCTTTTCCTGCGCTATCGGTATGGCTATCGGAAGCCGTCTCAAAAAGGATAACGCCTATATCTACGCCATCATCGGCGACGGCGAAAGCCAGGAAGGACAGATTTGGGAAGGCGCCATGTATGCCGCTCAAAAGAAACTTTCAAATCTTATTGCTTTTTGCGACTACAACAAAATGCAGATAGACGGAAATTTAGAGGATATAAACTCGCTCGATCCTCTCGACAAGAAGTGGGAGAGCTTCGGTTGGAACGTAATCGTCATAGACGGTCACGATTTAGGTCAGATAGATAACGCTATTATAAAGGCGAAATCTCAAAACGAAAAGCCCACCATGATTATTGCCAACACGATAAAGGGCAAGGGCGTCAAGTTTATCGAGGACGCCGGTTACGGCAATCACAGCATGTCGCTCTCTAAAGAGCAGGTGGAAGAAGCCATTGCCGAAATCAGGAGGAACGCCTAATGGAAATGCGTGAAGTATTCGTTCAAAAACTCTCCGAGGCTATGGAGCGTGACGACAAAATTGTCGTTATCGACGCCGACCTTGCAAAATCTACCAAAACGTGGGGACTGCGCAAGACTTTCCCCGAAAGAGCGCTCGACGTCGGTATCGCAGAGCAGAATATGGCGTCCATTGCCGCAGGACTTTCCGCTTACGGATTTAATCCTTTTATCACTTCCTTTGCTCCTTTCGTTACAAGGCGTATTCTCGACCAGGTAGCCATATCGTGCTTGTATTCAAAACAAAACGTAAAAATCGTCGGCACCGATCCGGGCATCTGCGCCGAGATTAACGGCGGTACGCATATGGGTATGGAAGATATCGGCTCGCTCAGAAGCCTTCCCGATATCTTGATTTACGAGCCTGTCGACGAGGTTCAGCTTATGCAGGCAATGCCTTTTATAATCGACTTTAAGGGCAGTATGTATATAAGGCTTTTCAGAAAAGTCATCGACAAGGTCTTTGACGAAAACAGCTATAAATTCGATATGTATAAAGCCGACATATTAAAAGAAGGCAAGGACATCACTATCGTTTCAAGCGGTATCATGGTGCAGGAAACCGTCAAGGCGCTCCCGCTCCTTAAAGAGGCGGGCATCGACGCCGAAGTGATAAGCGTCCATACTGTAAAGCCTATCGACGGCGATACTATCGCAAAGAGCGCAAAGAAAACGGGGCTTGTTTTGACCTGCGAAAATCATCAGATAATCGGCGGACTTCATTCCGCAGTGTGCGAAGTGCTTGCCGATAAATGCCCGACAAAAGTTGCCGCTATCGGCGTTCCCAACGTGTTCGGCGAAGTAGGCAAACTGCCGTATCTTAAACAGATATATAAAATGCGTGACGTCGACATAGTCGAAAAATGCAAACAGCTTTTAAAGGAAAAGAAATAAAACAGCATAAAACTCGGCAGTCTGCCGAGTTTTTAATTGTGAAACGAAAACCCCGCGATAGTCGCGGGGTTCAAAAAAGGCTAAGCCGATGAGGCAGACAAAAAAACTCCGA
>CALVKR010000010.1 GCA_944332995.1 uncultured Clostridia bacterium | reverse complement strand
CTTGGGCGCTGTCTCAACAGGGGACCCGGCGAAATTGTAGTATACGTGAAGATGCGTATTACCCGCGACTGGACGGAAAGACCCCGTAGAGCTTTACTGTAGTTTGATATTGAAATTCGATAATTCATGTACAGGATAGGTGGGAGACTGGGAAACCAGGGCGTCAGCCTTGGCGGAGTCACCCTTGGGATACCACCCTTGACTTATTGGATTTCTAACACTAAGCCGTTACCCGGTTAGTGGACAGTGTCAGATGGGCAGTTTGACTGGGGCGGTCGCCTCCCAAAGAGTAACGGAGGCGTTCTAAGGTTCTCTCAGAATGGTTGGAAACCATTCATCGAGCGTAAAGGTAAATAGAGAGCTTAACTGCGAGACTGACAAGTCGAGCAGATACGAAAGTAGGACTTAGTGACCCGGCGGTTGAGTATGGAATTGCCGTCGATTAACGGATAAAAGTTACCTCGGGGATAACAGGCTTATCTCCCCCAAGAGTTCACATCGACGGGGAGGTTTGGCACCTCGATGTCGGCTCGTCACATCCTGGGGCTGTAGTCGGTCCCAAGGGTTCGGCTGTTCGCCGATTAAAGTGGCACGCGAGCTGGGTTCAGAACGTCGTGAGACAGTTCGGTCCCTATCCATCGTGGGCGTAGGATATTTGAGAGGCTCTGCCCCTAGTACGAGAGGACCAGGGTGGACGCACCTATGGCGCACCAGTTGTCACGCCAGTGGCATAGCTGGGTAACGATGTGCGGATGGGATAAACGCTGAAAGCATCTAAGCGTGAAACCCGCCTCAAGATAAGATATCCCTAAAGAGCAATCTGAGTAAGGCCCCTTATAGACCATAAGGTTGATAGGTCAGGTGTGTAAGTGCAGCAATGCATTCAGCTTACTGATACTAATAGGCCGAGGGCTTCAATCAAATAAATACGTTAAACACTCTTATTTCTATGCAGTTGTGAATGTGCACACATTCAACCATAACCGGTGATTATAGCAAGGAGGATCCACCTGTTCTCATACCGAACACAGAAGTTAAGCTCCTTAGCGCAGAAAGTACTTGATTGGACACGATCTGGGAGGATATGACGTTGCCGGTTTTTCAGAAAAGAAGAAGCACGAAAGTGCTTCTTTTTTAGTGTCCAAAAAAACACGGAGTGTGGAAACACTGCGTGTTTTTTATTGTAATATAATCTGGTAGGATATGAATTTTTTATAGGGAGCGTGTTATTTAAATGTTAATAAAAAAACACGGAGTGAGAACACGAAGTGTAAACACTGCGTGTTTTTATTGAGTATAAATCTGTGAAGATATGATAGTTTAAAAGCAAGTAATTATTTACAGGATATAAAACACGGAGTGTGGAAACACTGCGTGTTTTTTATTGTAATTTAATCTGGTAGGATATGAATTTTTTATAGGGAACGTGTTATTTAAATGTTAATAAAAAAACACGGAGTGCAATAGCACGTAGTGTTTTTATTGGTATTTAAATTTGTAAAGATAAGACGCCCTTGCTTTTTCAGAAAATGCAAGCACGAACGTGCTTCTTTTTTATTGAGTTTCAATCCGGGAGGATATAACGTTCTTGCTTTTCAGGGAGAAACACTTTCGTGCTTTTTTTTAACGCAACAGTTTTGGCGTGGCGGGCTGTCGGCACATTGTCTTACAGATGGGATATGGCATAAATGGTATTAAATTTTTTAAAAGGCGAATGAAAGGGGTTGAAAGGTGTATACCTTGGTGTTTATCGACGTCAAATTGAAATGAGTTTTAAATAGGGCGTCGAGAATTCAAATCGATATATGGTCAAATTTAAAAATTTAGAAATTTACTTTTGATTTTTAAGGAGTTTTCACATTTAATTCGTTTAAATTTATCCGGATTATAAATGCACAAATGAACATGCGTGAAAAGATTTGAAAGCAGTAAGATATAACTGGAGCGAAAAACGTAAGCAGTTTAATCAATTTAAAAAGTTTAAATGTGGGAAATAGTTTTAGTGTTACAAACCGTTCCCGGACCGTCGGACTTATTCCCCTATAGCACAGGAAGAAATCGCAAATGGCATACTTTTTTGTTTACGCATTACGCTTGTCATTAACCGCAAGCGCTGTGCTAAAGCTCGTCTTTATCGGTTAGCGCTTTGACAAGCGCTTTCTTCCATATCTTAAAATCAAATTTGGTATTTGCCGGTGACGTTGACGGCAGGCAATCGGTTATAGACATAAGGTTGGGATATGCTTTTTTGAAATATTTTTTTGCCGCTCCGCCGTTCAGTATTATCCGCTTTACGGCAGCCGTTTTGAAAATCTGAGTCATGTCGCATACGACGGCGTTTTTTATGTCCGCGTCGAGCGAGCCTTCGATTTCGCATTCCACCACGACGTCCCAAAGGGCTACCTTGTGTTTTGACAGCATATCCTTTTTTTCATCGACTGTGGTCGGGAGCTCCTCTCCGAAGATTTGGGCGAGCGTCCGCCAAAAGCGGTTTTGCTTGTTTCCGTAGTAGAAGTTTTCCTCCCTCGATTTGACGCTCGGAAAACTGCCTAAAATCAATATTCTGCTGTCGCCGTTTACGAACGGACAAAATCCTCGTATGCTCATATTTAAATATTACCACAAATAAATTGCAGTGTTCTCATATTTTTATATATTCATTTGTAAAAATTTAAAGGCGGTCAATTGAGCGATAGGGCGGTCGGCAGCTTTTTTGGCGAGCGACAAGTTTTGGCCAAACGGTTTTTGCAAGGGGTTTAAAAATTTGCAAACGGCTAAAGTGACTATCGACCTCGATAGGTTGTTTTTAACGGTGAGGATTTCAGCCGAGATTTCGGAGCTTGCTTTTTAAGAGTTTTATTAAATTTGATTTTGTTTTTTAGCGTTTAATGACGAATTAAAAGGGTGTAACGTTGGTGTAACGGCAAAAAGCAAGAAAAGCGGGAACAGTTTGCGGAGCGCAAAAAAAAAGAGAGATTATAGCGCCGAGATTAAGTTATAGCGTCGGGAGTTCAAGATGCCGACTTGTTATCATCGTTGAAAATGTAAAAGACGGCAAAATTGAAAAAGAGGAAAAAACGACGGGAAAAGGCACGGGGGCTCAAGCAATAAAAAATGCGGCGTAAAGCCGCATAGTTTAAACGAATTGGATTTATAAAATCAAACGTATCTCGGTTGATATTGCCTGCCTTCCTCGATTGCCGCATTTAAGGTATTTGCTGTCAGCGAAAAATCGGCAACCATAGAATTTGGTTTTTCGTCAGGGGCGTCTTGCCTGAGCGGAACGAAAAACACGTTTTTGGTGTTGGTCAAAAGTCCTACGTTTTTAGCGTTTGCCCCCAATGCGTCGTTTGACGACAGAGCTACGACTACGGGACGGTTGTTTCTCAGCTGAGCCTTTACCGCAAGAGTGACGGGGGTATCCGTTATGCCGTTTGCGATTTTTGCAAGAGTGTTTCCCGTACAAGGCAGGACGAGGACGGCGTCAAGGTTCGCTTTTGCAATCGGCTCCGCATCTTGCAGAGTGCAGATAATTTTTTTGCCCGTCTTGTCTTCCACAGCCTTTTTAAAATCTTCCGCCTTGAAAAAACGGGTGTCGAGATTTGCCACGTTAAAACTGAAAATCGGCGTTACGTCGAAGTCCTTTGATATTAAATCGTCGAGAGCGGCAAGCGTTGCCTTTAAGGTGCAAAACGAACCGCACACGCAAAAGCCTATCTTTTTCATTTTATGCTCCTTTTGATAAAGTCATAAATAAGTTTAGCCGACGACTTGGGATAATATTTTGCAGGCAGACCGCCAAAGTATGCCGAACCGTTTTTCATAAGGTTTATATCTTTATAGAATTCGCCTGCCAGGTCGATATAGAGCGTGGTGGCGGACGGTTTGGCTATGATAGGAACGGGCGCCGTGTTGATTATTACGTCGTATTTTGAAAAGTCGAGCTCGCCGAGCGACATAACCTCGTGCGCAAAAGCCCGAGCCTGCCTTGTCGACGAGGTGGACGCCACGTCGTATTTTGCCCCGAGTCCCCAAAGAATTTTAGACAGGTGAACGCCTATCCTGCCAAAGCCTATGATGAGAATTTTGGCGTCGGACGGCGATATTTTAAAATCGCTCAGAATATTGAGCGCGGCTATTGCCGTGAGCGACGCATTTTGGTCGGCGAAAATCTCGTCGCTCAGCATACAGTAGTGAGGGTAGCCGTCAAGAAGTTTTAGTGCGCCCTTATCTATCTTGCCGTAAAAGAAAACGCAGTCGCAGGGCAATATCTCTTTTTTGACGAAGGCGGCGTCGACGCTCGTTTGCGGAGCGGCAACGAATACTTCCTTTTCGTTTTTTGTTTCGTCGTCTAACATGAGTTGCCAAAGGGCAGCCATGCGTTCGTCATTTCCAAAAATTTTCGCTTTCATAATGTATACTATGAGCTTTTTTAAAAGGGTGACACAACGGCAAAAAAAACCATAGTATGCAATGGAGGCTGATATGTTGGTAAGAATGTTTTTGGGCGGAAACACCGCCGACGGATTTAAAAGTTATTTTAACGAGCGGCTGGCTCCGATGAAAAAGATATACATATTAAAAGGCGGAGCGGGAACGGGCAAAAGCACGCTTATGAAAAAGGTGGGCGACTTTGCCGAGTGTGAAGGGCTTAAGACTCAGCTGTGGTATTGCAGCGGGGACGTCAAAAGCCTTGACGGAGTTTGCATTGTGGATAAAGCAATTGCAATAGTAGACGGAACGGCACCGCACGTAGTTGAAGCGAAATATCCTGCCGTGAGGGATAAACTCATAGCGCTCGGAGATTATATCGACGAGGGCAAGGTTTTGCCTTATTACGAGGAAATCGCATCGCTTTGCTCGGAAAAGGCAAAACGCTATAACAGGGCGTATAGGCATTTAAAAACGGCAAAGTTTTTTGAGGATACAATAAACGACGAATGCGAGATAATAAGACCGAAGCTTGTTCAGATATGTTCAAAAGTGGCATACGAGGTGCGGAAACTGACCAAAATCACAAGGCAGTTTATGACCGCCATATCTCCGCAGGGCGTCGTCAACTTTGACGACTGCTTAGACGGTAAACAGCTGATATCGTTAAACTATGACTATCCCAAACAGCGAGAAACGTTTTTTGAAATTTTGACGAATATGCTTTGCGGATACGAGGCATATATGAATCCGCTTGGCTCGGGCATAGATTGCCTTGTAGTGGGTAGATATGCGATTGTGCCGTATGTATCCGAAAAAGCGGGCGAGGTTGTAGATTTGAATCTCGCATTAAAAAAGGCGCCGTCGGATATGGCGTATGAAAAAGCGGAGTTTGAAAGGTATATAAGCTATGCCACCGACGAGCTTTCGAAGGCGAGGGAAGCGCACTTAAAGGTGGAAGATATATATATCCCTGCCATGGATTTTGACGGAGTAAATTTTGAAACGGAAAAGATTTTAGGCGAGATATTCTCTTAAAGACAACGGCGAAACGATGCCTTGCCACAAAATTGCAAAAGTGCGACGTTTCTTTGCTTTGACAATACAAAAAAAATGCACAAAACAGCATCAAACAAAAGAATCCAATGATGACATAAAAAGCATCGGATACGGCAGGGCAGACAGGCGTTGCGCAGGCAGGAAGTCGGTTGGGCTTTATTAGAAGTAAAATAATAAAGACATAAACTAAAGACATAAACTAAAGACATAAACTAAAGATATAAATTATGGACATAAACTAAGGACATAAACTTAGGGTATATTAAGGGCATAGACTAAATTAAGGCATAGGCAAATTGAGCCGTGCCTTTTTTTGCAGTGAGGCAAAAGCTGCCAAAGACACGGATTTTATACTGACAGCAAAGAAATGCGGTAAAATATAAGAAAACTAAGAGAAAAACACGGCAGAAAAGGCAAAAAAAGCCGTCAAAAAGCTGAAAAAAACTGACAAAAGCCATTTTGCTATTGACTTTTGACAGGGTGGTATATTAAAATGAAAATGTATAATAGCATAATAGTCTAATTCTGTAAATCAGAAGTTACTTTGACATACTGTCAAACAGGGGAGATTATGGGAAAGAAAGGTAAAATTTTAATTTCATTATTGCTCGTGATAATGATTTGCGCACTTGGCGTCGCCCTTTCCGCTTGCGGTGAGGAAGAGTCTGTCGTGCCTACGAGCATTATTGAAAATAACGTACAAATCGGCACAAGTTTGTCACCTTTGCCGGTGCAGGAATTCGAGTTTTCAAAACTTACTTTTAAAGTGAGATATTCCGACGGCTCGACGAGCGGAGATATAAAACTTACCGAATCGATGGTAACAAACCTCAACCAGGTAAACAGCACTATATCTCAGGTTAAACAGGGATATCTTGAAAAAACCCAACTTTCAATCGAAGCTAAATATACGGCAAGCGGAAAGACGCTGACGCACACGTTTATCGTGCATATAAAGGCGCCCGAAGTGACCTTTACCATTTTCGGCAACGGTGCGGCAAACGGCGATATTTCCATTGGCGTTCCTATCGGAAAAACCTTTAATTCCTATGACAGTTTTATACAATTTATAAACGAAAAAGCAGGTCAGATTTTACAGACAGGCTATAACTTGCAGAGTATATATTGGCTCAACAGGGCAGATTATACTCCCGGCATGAACGAAACAGATTTCATAAACAACGGTATTGACATCAAGAGCGAAAATAACTGGGCAAGCTCAGGCACGGGTGGAAGCATCGCATCTTTGGTGGCTTCCAAGGATATGTATTTTTGGTGCACCTGGACGAGAGCGTCGGTCACGGTAACGTTTAACTATAACTTCAATCAATACTATATTTCCAACGCTTCTTTCTATCACAGAACTTATTCGGTGAACAAGCCTTCCGGAACAGGCGTAGGATATTATCTTGAGGACTCAGACGGCGACCGCTATACGCTGATAAACGCTCAGAATCAGATTGTCACCGAAGTATATACTCAGAACATCGACAAGATCCAAAGGCCTACCACTTACGTCGACGAAACGACCCTCGGCAAGCAGCCTTGGGATAACCCCAACACGCCTATGAACGATATCGTCGAAGGACGCACGTTCGTCGGTTGGTATTATCTCGATGCGGACGGAAACAAACAGACCTGGTCGTTCAACAACGTCATCAGAGAGAATATGACCTTCTACGCCGAATGGGCGGACAGAGAATACACAATCACTTTTGACCTCGGCGGCGGATATCTCGGCAGCACGCTCTATATCTCCGACGACGGCAAACTCCTCTGCGAAAACACGAGCTCGGTCAACTCCGCTGTCGGAACCATCGACAGAATGGGAACTCTTGTCGACACCGACGGAACTTCAAAATCAGTCCCGACAGTCGTTTCCTATACAGGATTGACTTACAGGCAAAACGTTTTCGGAACGACAGGTAAAAACTTCTATCTGACGAAAACAGCTGGCGAAATAAATGCCAACCACTACATTTACAAAGGTAAAATAAGCGACAGTCAATATTACTACGAATTTGCCGGTTGGTATCTCGACGCAAACTTCACTCAGCCGTTCAGCATGAACGCCAACGAGTTTACCAAAGACCTTTACCTCTACGCCAAGTGGGAACTTGTCGAGAGCAAGGAAACCGATTTCTATACCGACTATCTCTTTAAAGGATATCTCGAACTTAAAGACGACGGAACGTATAAGATAACCGGCGTTGCAGATAAGACGATAACGACGCTCAGAATCCCGACTTCAATCGGCGGCAAAGCCATTACCGAAATCGGCGCAAGAGCGTTCAGCGGATGCTCGTCGCTCCTCACCGTCGAATTTGTCGGCGGCAGCGAATCCAAACTCGAAAAGATAGGAGACAGAGCGTTTGAATTCTGCAGCCGTCTGTCTGTCATAAACAAAGTGGGTTTGGTCGATGATAAGTTAATAAGTGCCGATATTCTCGACGACCCGTTGAATCAGGAACAGGGAAGCAGTTTTTACGGTCTTTCAAACCTCACTTCTGTCGGAGTGGACGTCTTTAAAGGTACGGCGTGGCTCACCGAAAAGAAAAAGGAAATCAACTTTATCACTTTCGGAGGCCTGCTCGTCCAATATATCGGCGACACTTCCGTCACCAATATAGTGGCAAGCAAGGCCGAATTGCCGGATAAGGAACAGCTCGACGCTTCCTATACGCTTAAGGAGATCACCAACAGCAAGGGCGAAGTATTGATTTATCAATACACCTCGCCCTCGCCCACGCACCCGACGTATAAATACGTTGTTCTCGGTGACAATATAGAGACAATAAACGATTACGCCTTTAAGGGCTTGACGTCGCTCACGTCGTTTACCGTGCCGAGCACAGTAACGTATATCGGCGACTATGCCTTCTCGGGCTGCGACTTCTTGAGTGACTTTATAGTCACCAAGAGCGGAACGGACTTCAACCTCGAATTTATCGGCTCGTCCGCATTGGTTGACACTCTGTTTTTAGACAAGTTTACGGGATTTGTGCAGATAGGCAAGATACTCTATGCATACAGAGGCTCTAACACCGTCACGCAAATCACTATCCCGGCAGGAATTGAAATCATCGCCGACAACCTCTTTATTTCCGCTCAAAACCTCAGAGTTATTCTCTTTGAGGCGGGCGCAGAGGCTTCTATAAAGAAGATAGGCAAAAACGCATTCAACAGCACAGGGTGGTATTCGCAAAAGGGCACGGATAACAACGGTTTCGTTATTATCAACAATATACTTATAGGTTATACGAGGACGCCTGCTGCCGACGAATACGGCAACGTCGTCATAAACGTTCCCAACGGAGTAGTAACGATTGCGTCTTATGCCTTCTCGAACACGAGCTCGATAACGCACATTACGCTTCCGCCTTCGGTTGAGAAGATAGAGGATTATGCTTTCGAGGCGTGCACAAAACTTAAATCTATCTCGTTCGAGCATATAGCTCAGTCGGGCAATACCGGATATTATTCAAATATGCCCGTGCTGTTCGATGACGGAAACATAACCGAAAATTCCTTCTCGAGATCGACGACCGACAGTATGGTAAGCTCCTCGCTCAAACTCTACTTCACAAACGACCTCGTAAACGGAGAAAGCTGCTATACCTTTGCTATCAGCAATCACGAACTCCTTAAACTTTTCCACAGGACGGTTAAACCCGACGGCGACAAAGACGCTGCGTTTATCAATGTGCTCGAAGTTGCCGATGTGCGTGTAAAAGAAGGCACCATTCCCACCGAATATGTTGCCACGACAGGTTGGTCCATTCGTTCTTATTGGATGCAACAGGAATTGTTCGACGGCAAAGCTAAAGTGGAACTTTTAAAGTCGGACGGATTGATTTATTCCTACGATATGACTCTCGATATGATTTCGGGCGAAAACAGCGCACTCACTCACAGCTCCGAGGAGGATAAAGCTAAATACGGATACGACATTTATAACGGAACGCACATTTTGAAAGTCACATATACCGATTCAAACGGCGTGCCTCATTCCTGCGACTTCAGCTATACCGTAAGACCTGAAATCGCTTCAATCAGCGTTGACGCTCCTGCCGGCTCGCTCATGAAACTTTCGGTATACTACACGACTTCTCAATTCCCGGTATACGAGGGCGGTACGTTGACAATCAATTACAGCATGTCATCGGTTCAGTCGCAGCCAGTTTACATTTCAAAACTGATGGAAAACAACAAGCTGGATACGGACAACGACGTTTCGCTTACAATCAAAAACTTCTCGACAGGCTCTTCGTCAAAGGTTTTGAATATGACTTTTGCATATCAATTCGGCGAACAGCTCAAAGAAGCTAAATACGAATACGTCATAAACGAACTCGTATTCACCAAGATAGAGGCAAAAGAGCTCATTGAATTCGATATATCCAGTGTGGTGGATAAGAGCGCACAAACGGATATTATTTTGATTATGAGCCGCAACGACCCCTTGAACGGCGGACAGATTTACGCTGTGGATAACGAAGGTGCCCGTTATTCCTACGGCTCGACTATCCCCGACGGCAGGAAGTTGCAATATTATATCTTCTACTACATGGAGAATAACGAATTCGTCAAGTCGAGACTGTGCGTCGATATCTCGCCCGATGAATACTTAGAAAACGCAAGAGCAAGCGGCTACAAGATTAAATATATCGATACCGAAGGCAACGTCCTCACGGCTCCGCCCGAAGACGAAGATGACCTTGCAAAATACGCTCTCTACAATACCGAAGACAAACTTGTAGAATACGTTGAGCGCAGCCAAAACGTGCTCGAATATCTCTACACTCAGGAAGTTGCTATGTCGGACGGAAAGATTTATCTCTATAAAGATTCCGCATTCAAAGAGACGCTCAGAACGTTTGATACTTCAGTTGCAGGCGTTCACAAATTCTATGCGAGATACATGACCACTTCCGGTCTTGTCGCAGGCAGCGAGCTTACGTATAAGGTTATCCTCAGGACGTCGCAGTCACTGTTCGGATATACGGTTGACGAAAGCGCAGCCAACCCGATGGAGGGCGAAACCGTTGTGGACGAAAACGGCAACGTCTATACCTACGGCGGCGTCGCAACGGTTACTTCCATTCAACCGTCGCACTACACCACCGTTTCCGTTCCGGAATACTTCACGAGAATTATCCAACACGAAAAAATCGACGAAGTCACAGGTGAGGTAGTCCTTGACGAGGAAACAGGCGAGCCTGTTATAGAATATGAATACGTTTACTACGTAGTAGTCGCTATAGGCGATAACGCATTCAAGAGCGACACCGTCTTGCAAGAGCTTTATATAGGAAAGCACGTCACAAGTATAGGCAATTACGCCTTTGCCGATTGCGCGAATTTGTCTTCCATTAAAGCATATGAGACGGGTGTGTTCAACGTTAAGTCCATAGGCATAAGCGCATTTGAAAATTGTACCGCTCTTGCTTCCGTCGGCTTTAAAGATATAGAAACTATTGGCGAATATGCATTCAAGAATTCAGGTCTTACCTCGTTTGACTTCAGCTTGCAAAACGTAACCGAAATCGAAGCTCAGACTTTCTATAACTGCAAGAGCCTTGCAACCGTAAATCTCACCGGTGTAGAAGTCATAAACAATCAGGCGTTCTGGGGATGCTCGGCAATCTCTACGGTAACGATACCTGCTTCCGTCAGAGTGCTCGGCGACTACGTGTTCAGCGCCTGCGTTTCGCTCGGCGAAGTCATTCTCGAGGCTACCGACCCGGCGCAGCTGTATATCAGCGACCTCAATCCTTTCGGTACAAACAGCTCGGCGCTTACCATCAAGATTGCGGGAGATGACGCTCAAAATACAAAAGCTAAGCAGTTTGTCGCGGCAATCGATGCAATGAGAGAAGACAAGTTTACGGAAATAGTAAACGGCGCAGTAGTCGGCGGACAGGTGGCAGACGAAAACGTTGATTCGCTTACTCTTTCTGAAGGAATAAGCAAAATTGCAATCACTTATAAAGACGGTAAAGAGGCGGTCTCCGCAACGGTAGTCGAGTTCGGACTCAACAATGCTCATCAGCTTATCATAACTTATCAGACAGATAAGGGCACGGGTACGATTAGCATTAACTTAATTCAAAACGAGTCTGTATCTCTTGACCAGGTAGTCGTCTGCAAAAACTGCATAGGCTGGTTGCTATATAAGACAAACTTTTTAGTTTAAGTTTTAAAACAGCTAAAAAAAGCAATGCTCAGGCATTGCTTTTTTATTGGAGCAAATTTTAGGTTTAATATTTTTTTAACATAAAAGGCATAAATTAAAGATAATAAAGTAAAAAGAGTATAATTTTTACTGCGATTTTATTTTATGAAACATATTTTTATATTTAAAATCGAAGCTAAAAAGCAGAGAGTTAAAATAGATTTGCCGATATCATTTATTAACGCTTAATTGTCCGATTAATACGGAGTAGCGTGCTGACGGAGGAAATAATGCGACACGAAACTGTAAAAAGAGTTTGTCTTTTAATCGTTGTTATCGTTTTAGCTACCGCTCTTGTGGCTATTTTCGCCGCTTGCGATGAGCAAGGAAATTACGGCATGTCCGCTTATGAGCTTGCGGTTTCAAACGGCTTTGACGGCACGGAGGCAGAATGGCTTGCATCTTTAGAGGGTAAAGACGGCACTGACGGCGAAAACGGCATAAACGGCGAAAACGGCGAAGACAGGGTGATGTCTCCGTCCGAGTTATATCAAGAGGCTGTTGCCAACGGATATACGGGAACGTATCTCGAGTTTTTAAAGGAATATCTGTCATCTTCGAGTTCCGCAATTACCGCTTATGCGACAAACGCTGCTCTTCGTTCCGCCGTGTCTGTTGTATGCACGTTTGATTATACAAGTACAAATATTTTCGGACAAACGCAGACGGGTACCGCAAAATCGTCCGGCTCCGGCGTTATCTATAAACTGGACAAGGCAAGCGGAAGTTGTTACATTATCACAAATTATCACGTTGTTTATTATAAAAATTCCAATACGGAGGATAAAATAAGCGACGATATAAAAATATATCTTTACGGATATCAGCTAAGCTCAACTTCGGTCGATTATGCGATTGAAGCGACGTATGTCGGCGGGTCATTAAATTACGATATAGCGGTGCTTAAGGTAACTAACTCCGAGATCCTCAAAAACTCGGACGCAGTCAGCGCCTCTGTGGCAACCGAGGTGCCTGCCGTCGGTTCTACGGCAATAGCCGTAGGCAATCCTGCGGGTGACGGTATATCGGCAAGCTCGGGAGTTATCAGCGTGCAAAGCGAATATATTCAAATGACGGGAGCAGACGACCAGACGACGGTGCAAATAAGAGTTATGCGAGTGGATACCGCTATCAACAGCGGAAACTCGGGCGGTGGTCTGTTTAACGCAAACGGCGAACTCATCGGAATAGTAAACGCCAAGGTCAATTCTTTATCCATTGAAAATATAGGCTATGCCATACCCGTTTCAACCGCAGTATCGGTGGCGGAAAACATTATCGACGGTGCGGAAAGCGGTTATACTTCCGTTCGCAAATGCATGCTCGGCATAGAAACGACAATAAGCGAACCCTACGCAAAATACAACGAAACGACTTACACTTACGACGTATACGAAACTGTCAAAGTCAATTCCGTTGACGAAACGGGAATTTCTTACGGATTGCTTTTGAAAGACGACGTCTTAAAGAGCGCCACGGTCAACGGCTCGAAAACCGTTGAAATAACAAGGCTTTACGTTTTAACCGAACTCATGCTCGACCTCAGGGAGGGCGATACGATATCTCTTACCGTTGAAAGGAACGGGGAGGAGGTAACCGTCGAGATAACGATGACGCAGGAGTGCATATCTGTCGTTGCCTAAATCACGCTCACGCAAATATGCCAAAAAACCGTTTGACTATCGGGAGTATAAACAGAATACATCATATGCGATATCTTTAACAATTCCGTTGCGCCCGACGGCGAAAAGCGGTATTAAACAAATTTGCAAAGGCGGCATGGAATGTAAAAAAGGTCAAATGGTAGGTTATAATGCAATGTGAAGAAAAAGCAAAGAGCAATTGTAAGGGCGATATAACGAAGTTTATAGCCGAAAAACGGCAAAGACAGCAAACAAAATTAAATGATAAAAGTTAAAACGTTTGAAAAAATAACAAAAGCGATTTATCTTTTAAGGTAAATTGCTTTTATGGGATAAAAAAATCACTGCCTAAGCAGTGATTTTTTTTGATTTGATGATTAGTTAGCCCAGTTGCTTACGCCGACTTCGATTTGAGTAGCGCCGTTGACGGTGATGACGTGATTTTCAAGGTCTTCACCATACATACCCTTTTCAACAGCTTCCCAAGTGAGGTCCTTCAAAACTTTGAATGCAACTTCGGTGCCTTTTTTAATGCCGGTGACGCTAAGCGTAAAGTTTTCCATATTGTCGCTCTTCATTGCCTTTGCTTTAGCAGCGTTCCAATCACCAAGTTTTACAAGGTTTCCGGTTATATAAACGGAGTGTGTGCCAAGTGCGTTTCCGTAGAGTTTAACGATGATTTTCAAAGTGAAGCCCTTCTCCTCTGCTGAAGCCGCTGTCGTAGCTTTTTTTGCCGGAGCCTTTGTAGCGGTTGTTGCTTTCTTTGTAGTAGTAGTTGTAGCCATGTTTCTACCTCCTTACATATTTCCCGAGGGATATTCTTTTATGGTTTGATTATAGTTCAGTTTAAAAAAAATTGCAAACGTTTTGAATATCTTTTAAAATATTTTTTTACAAAAGTTAAAATTATTTAAAAAAAATTTTTGTATTTTTGTCAATTTTGTTTGAGATATTTTTTGCATGCTTTGTGCAAGTCGGGTATTTATTCTGCTGAATTTACGGGCATAAATAAAAATTTAAAATGCATAAACGGTATTAAAATAGATTGCCCGTAAACATTGCCGATATTGCTTATAAATAAAATAATCCATATAAAAAAGAAACATCGCCTATAAAAAATAATGCTATAAAAAGAAATACCACCTATATAAAAATGACGTCATAAAAAGAAATACTACCTATATAAAAAAGCCGCCATAAAAAGAAATACTACCTATATAAAAAAGCCGCCATAAAAAGAAATATTGCCTATATAAAAATAAAGCCGCAAAAAGAAATAGGATAGGTAGGATAGTTATGTTGACACGCCATATCTTAGGTAGTAAAATTTAAAAAAAGGTTGTTTTATCCGACAGCGTCGGTTAAAAAAGAAGGCTGCAAATGAAAAAATATCTTGAAGTGATAAAAGAAAAGTGCCCTCAAAATCACACTTGCCCTGCGGTAAGAGTCTGCCCTGTGGGAGCGCTGACTCAATCGGGATTTTCCGCTCCTGCCGTCGATATCGAAAAGTGTATAGGCTGCGGAAGATGCTCTGATTTCTGCCCTAAAAAGGCGCTTGTTTTGCACGAATAATAAAGCTCCGCATCGGCAACTTGCGTCGCTTCGTATCTTTTTTGGCGGGGATTGACTGCCGCCGTTTAATCTACGGCGTATCATATTGAGATAATTTTTATAAAAACCGTCAATACGGCAATTTTTATTTTGCGATTTTCAGCTTAACGAGATATAAATGCAAAAAGTAAAATAGTGAAATTCCAAAGGCGGTATATGGCTAAAAGTTTAAAAACAGAAAAAAAAGAGTGCGGAAACCGGACGCATAAAATCTCCTTTTTAAAAGCCGCAAACCGATTGGGGCGCATGTATTGCCCGGATAGACGCCTTCTTTTGGGAAATATATGCAAATATGCATAAAAAACCGAAAAATATACATAAAATATGCATAAATATACAAAATATGAATAAAACCTAAAGAAATATGCTTGATTTTGCATATTTATTAAAATATCCCCTCAAATAAGTTGACAGTTTTGTTTTATGCATGTAAAATGTCATTGAATTTAAAAAGTAATACCGTATGGAGGACAATATGGAAAAGAAATATAAAAAAATCGTTTTGGCATATTCGGGCGGTCTCGATACGTCGATAATTATTCCCTGGCTCAAAGAGAATTTTGACAATCCCGAAATTATTGCCGTATCCGGCGACGTCGGTCAGGGCACCGAGCTTGACGGACTCGAGGAAAAGGCCATCAAAACGGGAGCGTCCAAACTTTATATAGAGGACCTCAAGGAAGAATTTATCAACGACTACGTTTTCCCGACCGTCAAGGCGGGCGCTAAATACGAAGGCGACTACTTGTTAGGAACGGCGTTTGCACGTCCCGTCATCGCCAAGAAAATTGCCGAAATCGCAAAAAAGGAAAAGGCGGACGCAATCTGCCACGGTTGCACGGGCAAGGGCAACGACCAAGTCCGCTTCGAGCTCACCATAAAGGCTTTCGCTCCCGAGATGGATATAATCGCTCCCTGGAGAATCTGGGATATCAAATCGAGGGACGAGGAAATCGACTACGCCGAATCGAGAAACGTGCCTTTGAAGATAAACAGGGAAACGAATTATTCAAAGGACAAAAATATATGGCACCTCTCTCACGAAGGTCTTGACCTCGAGGACCCTGCCAACGAGCCGCTCTATAAAAAGGAAGGCTTTTTGGAAATGGGCACTTGCCCCGAGCTCGCTCCGGACAAACCCTGCTATATCGAGATAGGTTTTGAAAAGGGCGTTCCCGTATCCTTCAACGGTGAAAAAATGAACGGCGTAAAACTCGTTGAGGCGTTAAACAAAGTCGGCGGTGAAAACGGTATAGGTCTTGCCGATATTGTCGAAAATCGTCTTGTGGGCATGAAGTCGAGGGGCGTTTACGAAACTCCGGGCGGAACGATTTTGTACCGTGCTCACGAAGTGCTCGAAACTCTCTGCCTTGACCGTGATACACAGCACTATAAAAGACTTGTTGCACAGCAGTTCGGCGAGCTCGTATATTTCGGAAAGTGGTTCACTCCGTTGAGAGAAGCTATATCCGCTTTTGTGGACAAAACGCAGGAAAACGTCACGGGAGTGGTAAAACTCAAACTCTACAAGGGCAACATAATCAACGCAGGAGTGACGAGTCCTTATTCGCTCTACGACGAGAACATCGCAACGTTCGAAAAAGACGAAGTTTACAACCAAAAGGACAGCGCAGGCTTTATCAATCTTTTCGGATTGCCCATTAAAGTGCGTGCGATGATGGAAAGTAAAAAGAACAAAAAATAAATTGCCCCTTCCGCCTTATTCGTTTTCTCTTTGCCGATTGCATTTAATAGCGGAGGCTAACGGAAATTTAAACAAAATCAAATAGATTTATACGGTTAAAGGCGGAAGCTCTAAAAAAAATACAAAAATCATTAAGCCGTCTTGTCGGATATCCGACGGACGGCAAACGAATTTATAGCTATGGAAAAACTGTGGAAAGGAAGATTTTCAAAACCGCTTGACGAGAAGTGCGCAAAATTCAATTCGTCGCTTCCCGTCGACAAGAGGCTTTACGAGTGCGACATAAAAGGCAGCGTCGCTCACGTTACCATGCTCAAAAACTGCAATATTATCCCGTCCGAGGATGCGGATAAGATAGTTGCTGAGCTCAAAAAAATCAAGGATGATATCGACTCGGGTGCGTTGCAATTCGATCCCGAATGCGAGGACGTCCACAGCTTTATCGAAAACGAGCTTACGGCACGTATAGGCGACGCAGGGAAAAAACTGCATACGGCAAGGAGCCGTAACGATCAGGTGGCTCTTGATACAAGGCTCTATCTATCGGATATGGCGGATAAGACTATCACGGCACTGAAGGGACTTATAGAGATAATAGTTGCCAAAGCGGAAGAAAATACCGAAACGGTCATGCCGGGATATACGCATATGCAAATTGCTCAGCCGATAACGCTTGCCAATCATCTCTTGAGTTATGCATTTATGTTTTTGAGGGATTGCGACAGGATAGGCGACTGCAAAAAACGCACCGAAAAATCTCCTCTCGGCAGCTGTGCTTTAGCCGGCACAACTTATCCCGTGGACAGGGAAATGACGGCAAAACTTTTAGGCTTTAGCGGAATCACTCAAAACAGTTTGGACGGAGTGTCCGACCGTGACTTCGTTTTGGAATTCGCCTTTTGCTGTTCGACAGTTATGATGCACCTCTCGAGGTTTTCGGAAGAGATAATACTTTGGTGCTCCAAAGAATTTTCCTTTATCGAACTCGACGACGCATTTTCTACCGGCTCGTCTATAATGCCTCAGAAAAAAAATCCCGATATGGCGGAGCTTATCAGAGGAAAGACGGGTAGGGTTTACGGGAATCTCATGGCGCTCCTCACCGTGATGAAAGGACTTCCGCTCGCATACAACAAGGATATGCAAGAGGATAAAGAACTGATTTTCGACAGCATAGACACGGCGATAGACTGTATAGATATTTTCGGCGGTATGCTCGATACGGCAACGTTTAAAAAGCAGAATATGTTAAAGGCGGCAAAACTCGGGTTTATCAACGCCACCGACTGCGCCGATTATCTCACCAAAAAAGGAGTGCCGTTCAGGACGGCATACAATATCACGGGCAAACTCGTGGCGTATTGTCTTGAAAAAGGCAAAGCCTTGGACGAGCTCACGCTTGACGAGTTAAAACCGTTCAGCGACGTGTTCGACAAAGACGTATATGATAAAATCGAATTGTCCTACTGCGTGGCGGAAAGAAAAAGCGACGGTGGCCCCGCTCCGTCGAGCGTGAAAAAACAGATTGCCGCCGTAAAAGAATGCCTTAAATCGCTTTAAAAATAATTTGATAAGTTATATAATATACAAAACGACTGAAATTAAGCCTGAGCTTTTTTGCTTGGGCATATCGATTTAAAGGATATAAAGGCGCTTTGGGTGGCGGATAGCGAAGCAGTAAAACCTTTTTACGCTATACGGAATTTAGAAGGCGAGGGCTTAATAAACACAAATCAAACGCCTGAGGGCGAAAACGGCAGAAGATATGATAAAAGTATTCATTGACGGAAACAAAGGAACTACGGGACTGAAGCTCAAGGAGCGTCTTTTAAACAGGGGCGACGTTGAGCTTTTGGAAATCCGAGACGAATTGAGAAAGGATATGTCCGCTAAAGCCGAGATGATGGCAAAGAGCGATTTTACCTTTCTTTGTCTTCCCGACGACGCAAGCCGAGAGGCTGCGGCGAACGCCGGCGAGGACGTGAGGATAATCGACGCATCTACGGCGCACCGCACGGAGAGCGGTTGGGCATACGGCTTGCCCGAACTCGGAGCGGAGTTTAAAGAAAAGATAGCCTCGTCAAACAGAGTTGCCGTTCCCGGCTGTCATGCAAGCGGATTTTGCCTTATCGCTTATCCCCTGATAAAAAGCGGGATATTGAGTGCCGATTATCCGTTCAGCTGTTTTTCGCTTACCGGTTATTCCGGCGGCGGCAAGGCGATGATTGCCGAATACGAAGCGGACGGTCGAGGAAGGGAGTACGACTTCCCCCGTCAATACGGCTTAACACAAAATCATAAGCATTTAAAGGAAATGACAAAAATCACGGGCGTGAAGTACAGCCCGATATTTTCCCCGATAGTCGCTTCCTTTTACAGCGGAATGGAAGTTACCGTGCCGATATTCACAAGGCTTTTAAACGGCGCTACGGCAAAAGAACTCTACGACGTGTTAAAAAATCACTACGACGGCTGTAAAATGGTAAAGGTTATGCCATACGGATACAATGCCGATAAAATGCTGTCGGCGGGCGGTATGGAAAAACGAGACGATTTAAAAATTTACGTTTACGGCAACGAGGAAAGGATAATAGTTTCCGCTGTCTATGACAATCTCGGCAAGGGTGCGTCGGGTGCGGCGGTGCAATGTATGAATATTATGGCAGGTCTTGACGAAACGACGGGGCTTGTTTTGGGAGAATGATATGAAGTTTATCGACGGTTCTATCACGGCGGCTCAAGGCTTTTTGGCAAGCGGAGTGCACGTCGGAATAAGGAAGAACAAGGGCAAAAAGGATCTCGCTCTTATCTATTGCGAAACGCTCTGCGACGCCACAGCTGTCTATACCACTAATGCGGTAAAGGGCGCACCGCTCAAGGTCACCAAAAAGCATCTTGAAAACGGAAAGGCGAGAGCTATCGTCTGCAATTCCGGCAATGCCAACACCTGCGCCGCAAACGGCGAAAAACTTGCCGAGGACTGTTGTGCCATCGTGGCAAAATGCACGGGCGCAGAAGCGTCCGACGTCATAGTCGCAAGCACGGGAGTTATCGGACAGACGCTTTGTCTCGAGCCGTTTGAAAGCGGAATACCTCTTGCGGCGAAAAAACTCTCTAAAGAGGGAAACTCCGACGCCGCTGCCGCAATAATGACGACTGATACCGTTATGAAGCAATTTGCCGTCGAATTTGAAATAGGCGGTAAAGTTTGCCGTCTTGGCGGTATAGCGAAAGGCTCGGGAATGATTGCTCCCAACATGGCAACGCTTTTGGTGTTTGTCACTACCGACGTCAATATCACTTCCGAAATGCTCCAAAAGGCGATAAGCGAGGACGTAAAGACGAGCTTTAACATGGTTTGCATAGACGGCGACACGTCCACAAACGATATGCTCACAGTCATGGCAAGCGGGCTTGCCGGCAACGAAAGGATAACGGCGGAAGGGAAGGACTTCGACGAATTCAAAAAGGCGCTTAAAGCGGTTACGACGTCGCTGTGCAAACTTATTGCAACCGACGGCGAGGGTGCGTCTAAGCTCATCGAATGTACGGTGGACGGCGCTAAAGATTATGAAAACGCACGCAAAATGTGCAAGGCGATAATATCGAGCAACCTGTTTAAAGCGGCGATATTCGGTGCGGACGCAAACTGGGGCAGAGTGCTCTGTGCGGCAGGATACTCGGGCGCCGACGCCGATTTTGAAAAAGCCAAGGTGGAGTTTAAGTCGCAAGCAGGCGAGATAGTGGTCTGTCTTGACGGCGCAGGACTTGAATTCGACGAGGACCTTGCAAAGAAAATACTTACCGAAAAGGAAATAAAGGTCATACTGACGCTCAAAGACGGCGACGGTAAATGCGAGGGTTGGGGCTGTGATTTGACCTACGACTACGTAAAAATCAACGGCGATTACAGAACCTGACGCACTTTAATAAAGCAGGTATAAAGCTACCGTCCGATAAAAACGCCATTGAGGCAAAAGGCTACGGTTTTAAACATAACGCAAAGGACTAAGCCGTTTTGCAAAATTGAAAAGCGTAAGATATAAAACGATAGAGTTTAAAACGAAAAAAATAAAGCAAAAATTTAAAAAGAAAGGCTTTTAAAGTCAATTCAAAAAAGGCTTTAGTGCTGAGAAAAAAAGGCGACGTATCGCCACAGAGGATAAGATGATAGGAAATATCGGAAACGCCGAAAAGGCGGAAATATTGATGCAGGCTTTGCCGTATATTAAAAAATACCACAAGCAGACTGTCGTCATTAAATACGGCGGGAACGCCATGACGGACGAGAATATCAAAAAGATGGTCATGGGCGACCTTGTGTTGCTCAGGCAGATAGGCGTAAACGTCGTGCTCGTTCACGGAGGCGGCCCCGAAATTAACGACGCCTTAAAAAAGATGAACATCGAAACGGAGTTTGTGGGCGGTCTCAGAAAGACGGGCGCCGACGCAATAAGCGTTGTGCAGATGGTGCTTGCCGGAAAGGTGAACAAAGACCTTGTAAATCTTATCGAGCTTTGCGGCGGTCAGGCAGTGGGACTTTGCGGTATTGACGGCAGAATGATAGAGGCGGACTTTGAAAACAAAGAACTCGGCTTTGTCGGCAGGATAACAAACGTCAATCCCAAGCCTGTGCTCGATATGCTCGAGGCAGGGTTCATTCCCGTAGTGGCGAGCGTCGGGTGCGACAAAAAGGGCAACGTGTATAACATCAACGCCGATACGGTGGCGGCAAGACTTGCAGCCGAGCTCAAGGCTATGAGCCTTATAAACCTCAGCGACGTCCCCGGACTTTTAAGAGATAAAAACGACCCCTCGACGCTGATAAAGGAAGTCAACGTAAGCGAAACGCTTAAACTCATGAACGAGGGAATAATCTCGGGCGGTATGATTCCCAAGGTGAAATGCTGCGTTGAGGCGATAAGGCGAGGCGTCAAACAGGTGTTTATCATAGACGGCACGGTAGAACACGCCATTTTAGTTGAAATGATGAACGACGAAGGCGTCGGAACGATGTTCCATTAGGAGGAGAAATGACTATTAAAGAAATATCAAATAAATATCTTGTCCCCAACTACGCCAGGCAAGATGTAGTTTTGGTAAAGGGAAAGGGCAGTTTGCTCTACGACGAGGACGGAAACGAATATATTGATTTCGGAGCAGGCATAGCCGTAAACGGACTCGGCATATCTCCCGACGAGTGGGCAGAGGAAGTGATAAATCAAATCAAGACTTTGCCGCACGCTTCCAACCTGTATTACTCCGAGCCGCAGGCGCTCCTTGCCGAAAAACTGTGCAACATGACGGGATACAAAAGGGCGTTTTTCTGCAACTCGGGAGCGGAGGCAAACGAGTGCGCCATAAAGTGTGCCAGGAAATATTCCTACGATAAATACGGAAAGGACAGAAGCACGATAATCACCTTTGTCAATTCCTTTCACGGCAGGACGATTGCCACGCTCACAGCCACGGCGCAGGACGGTATGCACGACTATTTCTTCCCGTTTTTGGAGGGATTCAAATATCTGCCGGCAGGCGACTTTGACAAGTTCTGCGAGGGCGTAGACGACAGCGTTTGCGCCGTTATGACGGAATTCGTGCAAGGCGAGGGCGGCGTCATAGCGCAGGATAAGGAATTTATCAAAAAGGTTTACGACTATTGCAAAAAACACGATATCCTCTTTGTGGCGGACGAGGTTCAGACGGGCAACGGCAGGACGGGCAAACTTTACGCCTATGAGCATTATGAGGCGAAACCCGATATCCTCACAACGGCAAAGGGACTCGGAAACGGTCTGCCGATAGGCGCTGTTTTGGTGGGCGACCTTTGCGAATACACTCTTTCGGCAGGCACGCACGGAAGCACTTTCGGCGGAAACCTAGTGGCGTGCAGCGGAGCGATAAAGGTGCTCGAAAAAATCGACGGCGAGCTTTTAAAGGGCGTCTGCGAGCGTTCGGAATACATAAAAAAAGAGCTAAGCTGTGCGGGGATAGAAGTTTCCGGACTCGGACTTATGCTCGGCATAACATGCAAGGATAAATCCTACGTGATTAAAGAGTGCCAAAAAAGAGGGCTTATCGTTCTTAGCGCAAAAAATAAAATCAGACTTTTGCCTGCGCTCAATATAGATATGAAATTGCTTGAAAAGGGCATGAAAATATTAAAAGAAGTTTTACTCAGCGAGGAATAATATGAAACATTTACTCAAACTTGCCGACCTTACGGGGAAGGATATCGATAATATTTTAAATCTTGCCGACCAGCTCAAATACGAGCGCAAAAACGGCATTCCGCACCAGGTGCTGAAAGGTCAGACCCTCGGTATGATTTTTACCAAGTCTTCCACGAGGACGAGAGTTTCCTTTGAAACGGGTATCTATCAGCTTGGCGGTCAGGGTCTGTTTTTGAGCTCCGCCGATTTGCAGATAGGCAGGGGCGAGCCGATAAAGGATACTGCCAGAGTTTTGGGCAGATACCTTGACGGCATAATGATAAGAACTTTCAAACAGTCCGACGTAGAGGACCTTGCCAAGTATTCGGGCATTCCCGTCATTAACGGACTTACCGATTATTGCCACCCCTGTCAGGTGCTTGCCGACCTCATGACGATAAGAGAAATAAAGGGCTCGCTTAAGGGACTTAAGATATGTTTTATCGGCGACGGCAACAATATGGCAAATTCTCTCATAGCGGGAGCGGTAAGGTGCGGTATGAAAATATCGATTGCCTGCCCTTCCAATCACAGACCCGACGAGGCACTCGTGAAAGAGGGCTTTGACAGCGGACTTTTAACGCTTACCGAATCGCCTTTGGAAGCGGCGGAAAAAGCGGACGTCGTTTATACCGACGTTTGGGCAAGTATGGGACAGGAAAAGGAAGCGGCAGAGCGAGCCAAAGATTTCAAAGGCTATCAGGTAAACGACGAACTTATGAGCAAAGCAAAATCGGGCGCAATCGTGCTTCATTGTCTGCCTGCGCACAGAGGCGAGGAGATAACCGACGAGGTCATGGAAAAGCATGCGGCTGAAATTTTCGAGGAAGCGGAAAACCGTCTCCATGCACAAAAAGCCGTCATGGTCACGCTTATGAAAAAGTAGTATTTAACCGTAAATTGCGTTTAAATATTTACGGATTGTTAAAATCGTTAAAGAGAAAAATAAATATCCACCCGCTTGGCGGGTGGATATTTATTTTTCCTCGCTTTCCGCAAAAGTCACTTTTGCGGATTTTTATAAGGCTTAAATATTTTGATATCCTTATCTAAGCGCCGCAGGCGCAACCCCGAAAAAGCGGTAGCTTTTGAGGAAGAGGAGCCGCAGGCGTAAAAAGAAACGGCAAGCAAATGCTTGCCGTGTTAGCTGTCGCCTTGCGGCGACGATATGGCGGAGACGGTGGGATTCGTAAGGAGCGGAGCGACGGAATAGCGAGATGAAAATCGAGCGTCACATATTTCGGTCTCCCGCCGTTGGAGCAATTATAATGGCGAGCGAATAAAAGCAAAATAAAAAAAGCAACCGAAGTTGCTTTTTTATTTTGTGGCTCACAGCGAGCCATTATATGGCGGAGACGGTGGGATTCGAACCCACGGTACCAAAAAAGGTACAACTGATTTCGAGTCAGTCCCGTTACGACCACTTCGATACGTCTCCAAAATTGTGTTTTGAAAGCTGTAAAAATTGACTTTGCAATTTTCAAGCGAGCCTATATTAACACAAAATTTATCTTTTAGCAAGTGTATTTAATCAACTTGAAAACTAAAGTTGGGATAAGTTTTAACGACACTTGAATTTTATATCCCGGGCAATATGCGCAGTGGGAATGGGCGGATATCGTAAGGCGGGAAGGGCATGTTTTTAAAATGACGGTTTTAAATTTAAAAAAGGTTTGGATATAGTCGGATAAACTAGGGCGGACAACTTGCGTTGGCGGAAATTGAAACACTGGCGACTGTATGTTGTAAATTAAGGGTTTTTCGTGACACAAAAAAAAGCAACGCAAGTTGCTTTTTTTGATGACGCCTTTTGTTTTAAGGCGTGCCCGTTAGCCAATTAAAGATTGATAATTGCTCCGGAATTATTCTTCGGGAGCGAACATAGATTTATCAACGCCGCAGAGGGGGCATTCAAAATCGTCGGGGAGATCCTCGAATTTGGTTCCGGGAGCGATATTGAGTTCGGGTGCGCCGACTTCTTCGTCGTATACCCAGCCGCAGGCTTCACATACGTATTTCATTTAAGTTACCTCCAAAAGTTATTGTATTTTTTCAAAATCGCTTGCGCCGTGTTTGCAGAGCGGGCAAACGAAATCGTCGGGGAGAGTTTCGCCTTCGTAAATGTAGCCGCAGATTTTGCATACATAACCTGTTTTACCTTGAGTCTGCGGTTTCGGTTTTACGTTGGATTGATAATAGTTATAGGTCATCGTTTCCTTATCGGATATGACGCGAGATTCCGTCACGGAACAGATGAACATACCGTGCGTTCCCACGTCGACGTAGTCTTCCACTTTGAGGGAGATAAACGCATTGATATAGCGGGGGAGGAACACGAGTCCGTTATCGGAGTGGAGCGGAGTGCAGTCTTTGAATTTGTCTACGTTTCTGCCACTTTGGAAGCCGAACGTTTCAAACACTTTGAACGGAGCTTCTACGGAGAGGCAGTTGACGTTCATTTTACCCGTCTGTTTGATGACGTGGTGCGAGTAGTTTTGCTTGTTTATCGTCACGGCGATGCGGTTGGGAGAGTCGGAAACCTGCGTGACGGTATTGACTATGAGGCCGTTATCTTTTTTGCCGTCGTTAGACGTGACGACGTAGAGTCCGTAGCCGATTTTAAAGAGTGCCGTTAAATCCTTTTTGTTTGCCGTCGCATCGTGTTGAGCAAGGTAGTCTTTGCAAAGCTCGGCGGCAAGGTCTTCGATTTGTTTGCGGCTCTCGTCGCTGAGTGCGGATTTTATCGTAACTTCCGTTTTGGCGAAAGTGAGGTCTGCCGATTTTGAGAGCATTTCCTTCATCACCTTAGTTGCCTGAGGCGCCCAGCTTCCGTTTTCCATAAAGGCGACGGTGCGTTTTTTGAAGCCTCGTTCGGTAAGGTGGTTTATAAACTCTCTCATGAACGGAAAGATTTCCGCATTGTAGGTGGTGGTGGCAAGCACGATTCTGCCGTATCTGAAAGCGTCCTCGATGGCTTCCGCCATATCGCATCTGGCAAGGTCGGTGACGACTACTTTGGGACAGCCGTTTGATAAAAGTTTTTCCTCTAAAAGCTCAACCGCCTTTTTGGTGTTTCCGTAAACGGAGGTATAGGCGATGACTATGCCGTCGCTCTCCACTCCGTAGCTTGACCAGGTGTTGTAGAGGTCGAGATAGTGCGAAAGATTTTCCTTTAAAACAGGTCCGTGGAGAGGGCAGATGATTTGAATATCGAGCCCCGCCGCTTTTTTGAGCAGAGCCTGAACCTGCGCACCGTATTTACCGACGATACCGATATAATAGCGTCTTGCCTCGCAGTCCCAATCCTCTTTGGCGTCGAGCGCTCCGAATTTGCCGAAGCCGTCCGCCGAAAAGAGAACTTTGTCGGTTGAATCGTAGGTGACTATGACTTCCGGCCAATGCACCATGGGCGCCGTGACGAAAGTAAGATTATGTTTACCGAGCTCGAGGGTAGAGCCTTCGCCGACGACGATACGGCGGTCTTCGTAGTCAGTGCCGAAAAAGTTTTTCATCATGGCAAACGCTTTTGCCGACGAAACGATGGTGGTAGACGGATATATCTGCATAAACTTGGCTATGCTTCCCGAATGGTCCGGCTCCATGTGCTGAACGATGAGATAGTCGGGTTTTTTGCCCTTTAAAGCCGTGTCGAGATTGTCGAGCCACTCGTGCGTGAATTTTGCGTCCACCGTGTCCATGACGGCGATTTTTGAATCGCTGATGACATACGAGTTGTAGGCGATACCGTTGGGAACGATATACTGTCCTTCAAACAAGTCGATTTTACGGTCGTTTACTCCGACGTATAAGATATCGTTTGTTATTTTCATAATGAGCTCCTTTAATTTTCTAAATCTATTATACTTAAAATCTTTTCAATTTCAAGCGTGGGAATAAACATTGTAAAAAAATAAAACAGCTTTACAAAGTTATATCGTCTTTACTGCCGAGAGGAATAAAAAACGGCTTGCCTTAGCAAGCCGTTTGAATAATTATTTTTGGGATAAACGGAAAATTTTCAGTTTATCATAAAATGTTCTTTTAAAAGCTGTTCGGAACCTTTAAGACTTTTGGCGTCAATGCAGCACGAGATTTTCGTTTCCGACGTGGTTATTGCGTAAACGGTTGTCTTGTTAGAGGTCAAAAGATTTAACACTTCAAGGGCGACTCCGCTCTTATGTTCCATACCTGCGCCCTCTATCGTCAGTTTGGCGCAGTTTTCGGTGGAACTGAATTTTATATTCTGAAGTTTTAAAAGGTCATAGCACAGTTTGTTATCCGAATCGGAAAGGGTGAAGGATACCGACGCCGAACCGTTTGCCGAAAGCGTCTGACTTATCATGTCGAGATTTATTTCGTTTTGAGCCACGAGTTTTAACAGGTCGATAAATTCGACGGGGGTGGTGTTTTCAAGCGATATAAGACTGACGCCTTCCTCGCCCGTCACGTTGGTTACGGCGTAGTAGTCGCCGATGATGCTGTTCATATCGTAAAGCCCGCTCTTTTTACCGAATATATAGCTTGCCGCTCTGAGCGCTCCGGCGGCGAAAACTTCCTTGCTTTCCGAGATATGCGAGATGGTCAACTCCTCGCCGTTTCCGAAAAAGTGCACGTCGTGTTTGCCGACAACCGTTCCGCCTCGGACGGCGTGGATACCTATCTCGGACGGAGTGCGAGCCGCAGTCTTGCCGTGTCTGCCGTAAACGGGCTCAAGTGCGCGGACGCTGTTTATCGCCTCGTATATGGTGATAGCGGTGCCGGAAGGGGAGTCGAGCTTTTTGTTGTGGTGAGTTTCGACAATTTCAACGTCGAAAGAGTCGCCCAAAAACTTGGTGGCTTCTTTGGCGAGATTGCAAAGAAGATTTACGCCAAGGCTCATATTGCTTGCCTTGAACACGGCGATTTTTTCGGAAGCGTCGGCAATCTGTTTTAACTGCGCTTCGGAGTGTCCCGTCGTGGCGAGCACTATGTTGCAGGCGTTGCTGAGCGAATATTTCAAAATGTCTTCAAGAGACGAAGCGTTTGAAAAGTCGATGATGACGTCAGGTCTTAAATTTTGCGAAACTTCCGCAAAAGATTTGAACACCGAAAAGGGGAAATCGTTTCCGCCGAATTTATCTACGCCGAAAACGATTTTGTAATCCTGATTTGAAAGCAGAGCTTTGTATATTGTGCGGCCTATTCTTCCGTTTACGCCGCATATAGCTATATTTATCATATTTATCCTTTTATAAGTTCGTTGTATGCGTTAATCAAAACTTTGGTATTTTCCGCCGTCATTTCCGTGAGGGGGAGGCGGATATACTTTTGGCAAATGCCGAGCGTTTCAGCCATCTTCTTGACGGGAATCGGGTTGACTTCCATAAACAGCGCCTTGACGAAAGGAAGCATATCCCTTTGCATTTTTGCCGACGTCTTTATATCGCCGTCAAAGAAAGCCTTGCACATATCCGAAACGTATTTCGGTATGACGTTGGAAGCGACGGATATGACTCCTAAGCCGCCCATTGCGAGGGTGGGAACGGTGAGTGAATCGTCGCCGCTATATACGTCGGCTTTGCCCTCCGTCAGGCGAATGACTTCTTCAATCTGTTCCATATTTCCGCTTGCCTCTTTGATTGCCGCCACGTTTTTGATTTCGGCAAGGCGTGCAAAGGTCTTGGGCAAAAGATTTACTCCCGTTCTGCCCGGGACGTTGTAGGCGATGATGTCGAGCGAGATGTGTTTGGCTATCTCGGAATAGTGAGCGATAAGCCCGTCCTGAGTTGCCTTGTTGTAGTAGGGGGTGACGACCAAAACGGCGTCCGCACCTATTTTTTCCGCCATGACGGAATTTTCTACCGCGGTGGCGGTGGAGTTTGCGCCCGTGCCGATAATGACGGGTATCTTGCCTTTTGCCGTCTTTACCGCAAGGCGCATAACTTCTTCTTTTTCCTTTGCGGTCATAGTGGCAGGCTCGCCCGTCGTTCCGAGGACGACTAAGGCGTCCGTACCGTTACTAATCTGAAAATTAAGGAGTTTTTCATACGCGTTTAAATCGACGCCGTTTTCGGTAAACGGGGTTATTAGCGCGGTGGCACTGCCTTTGAAAATCATATCAGCCCTCCGATTTTTTCTTTATCAAAACTTCTACAATCTGAACAGCGTTTGTTGCTGCGCCCTTTCTGATGTTGTCGGCAACGCACCAAATATTGACGCCCGATTCTACCGAGTCGTCTTTTCTTACTCTGCCGACGTAGACTTCGTCGTGGTTTTCTGCGTCCAAGGGAGTGGGGTAGACGCCGTTTTTGACGTCGTCCATAACGATTATTCCATTGGCGCCTTTAAGCGTTTCGATGACGTCCTCTCTGGTGCAGGGTTTTTCAAATTCTATATTGATTGATTCGCTGTGTCCGTAGTAGACGGGAACACGGACGGTGGTTGCCGTTATCTTGAGCGAATCGTCGTGCAAAATCTTTTTTGTTTCGACAATCATTTTCCATTCTTCTTTGGTATAGCCGTCTTCCATAAAAACATCGATATGGGGGAGCATATTAAAAGCGATAGGCTTGGGGAATTTTTGAGGAGCCTGTCCCTCGATTCCGTTTTTGAGGTCGTTATATCCCGCTACGCCTGCGCCTGATACCGCCTGATAAGTGCTGTAGACGATACGCTTTATTTTATATTTGTCGTGAAGCGGCTTTAGCGCTACGACAGCCTGAATGGTGCTGCAGTTGGGGTTTGCAATGATACCTTTGTTCCAATCGACGTCTTCGGGGTTTACCTCGGGGACTACCAAAGGAATGTCGGGATACATTCTCCACTGGCTGGAGTTATCCACGACGGTGGCGCCTGCTTTTACGAATACGGGAGCAAAGTTTTTAGAGGTTTCGCCGCCTGCGGAAAAGAGAGCAAAATCCACTTTGCCCTTGAGCGCCATGACGTTATCTTCGGTAAGTTCGATAACGGTGTGCTTTTTGCCCATGAAATCTATCTGTTTGCCTGCGCTCTTTTTAGAAGCGAAAAGGTAATAATTATCAACGGGGAGTTTGCGTTCTGTCAATACTTCTAAGAATTTGTTTCCGACCATTCCGGTCGCACCCACAACGGCGATATTGAATTTCATTTTGGACCTCCTAAGTATATATATGAAGTTATCACTAATAAGGTAATTTGTCAATTTTATTGAAAAAGTTTAATTTATTTATTTGATATTTACTGTATGATATAGTAAAATGAAAACAATAATGCAATATAGGAGTTAAAATGGCTAAAACGCATAATGCTTACAAAGGCGAAAAACCCCAAAGACAACCCAAGTTATTGATGAGGGACGGCTTTACCGTAGGTTACGAGCTGCGCGAACAGGCAGTGCCCGAAACTATGATAAATGCCGAAGGCAAGGTGGTGCCTTACGTCCCCAAATTTCCCGACAGCATAAAGGGCTCTTTTGCCGCTTATAAAGCGAACACGAAAACGCTTTTAAAGGCAAGTTTGTATTTTCTGATATTCCTTGCTCCTATGATAGTGCTTTTGGTATACGGCTATAATGCGCTTTTGGCTCATTATACTTATAGTGGCGGAAATTTTATGGGCAACCTGGGCATAGGCTATCCCGGTGAGATATCCGATATCCATTCCATTATGCTTACGCTCTATAACGGCTATCAGATGTTCTTATTTTACTGCGTGCCTGCGGTGTTTATCATATCGCTGGGTATGGCAGGTCTGTTTAACGTTGCCAAAAAAGTTATCTGGAACGAACCTATAAAATACGTCGCCAAGCCTTTCTTTGACGGCATAAAGAGATTTTGGTGGAAATACGTCATATTCGTCATGGTGGGAGCGGGCGTGCTTCTCGCCATGGGCTCGTCGCTCATTTATCTTTTGGGCGAGATAGAAATGTCGAGGGCGGGAGCGGGAGCATATTGCGCCTGCATATTCTCATTTATAATCGGAGCGCCTATCCTGCTTTACTGCCTTGTTCCGCTCACTATCATTCCGTCGTATAAACTCTCTTTTGTTCAGCTTATAAAGGATTCGTTTATAATGCTCGTAAACCGCTTTGTGCCTTATCTCATCATGGCGGCGGTCAGCATAATTCCCGTTGCGTTGCTTGCCATATCGCCGATATTTTCGTATATTCTTTATATCGTTTACGTCGGTTTCGGCTGTTCGCTCTGGGCTATGCTCTGGACCGGCGTGGGACACTCGAGCTATTTAAAATGCGTATATCTCCACGATATAACCGAGTCGCAGTCTAAAAATCCTTACGCCAAAAACGCCAAATCGGCAAAGCAGCAGCAAAGACAAAAACCGCAGACGGTAGAGGGAAAGACGGAAAGCCCTGAAAACGCTCAGGCTCAAAACGGACAGGGCGGACAGAACTCACAGTCTAACAATCAGGCAAAGAAGAAACAACAGGGCTTTGTAAATCCGAAAAAGAAAAAGAAGAAGAATGGCTAAAATTTTTAATATCGATTTAACCGAGGACGAATGTCTTGACTTCGCTTACGAGGCGGCGGCGGACAACGACTTGAAAAAGAGTCTGTTTTACGTCCATAAAACGTTGGAACTCAACCCCGACAACATAGAGGCGAATTTTTATCTCGCCTCTATTTATTCTGACCTCAGCGCATTTGCCTTTTCAAACGACGTCATATTTAAAACTCTCCCCAAAATCAAGGATAAGACGGAACTTGACAGATTTTACATACTTTTGGGCGCAAATTTTTCCACGCTCGGCGATTTTGACCTCGCCACGCACTACGCCACGCAGATAGATTTCGATTCCGAACTGATGGCGGAACTCGGCGAGGCGTTCGATATAGAGGTGGTGGAAAATCAACCCCGTTTTTATCTTGCCTATCCGAAAGGCGAGGAGTATTATGCCGAAAGACTCGAGAGGGCAAGAGATTTGCTAAACGAAAAAGAAGTGGGTCAGGCACTCGAGATTTTGGAAGAATTTAAAGAGGGCACTCCCTATAAAGACAAAGCCGACCACTTAAAACTTTTATGTTTTATGCTTCGTGACGACTTCGATTCTATCATCTATTTTGCCGAGGATATGCTGAAAACGAGCAAAAACAAAATTCCCATAAAGTGCATGCTTATCACCGCTCTGATGTTTGAAGGCAAAACCAAAGAGGCAAACGAAAAGCTCGACGGACTTTTGGCGGAAGAACAAATCGAGGTGGAAGATTTAAGCGTCGTTCTGCCGCTCATGGTAAATATGAAGCGCCACGACAAAGTGGTGGAATACTGCCTCAAATTCAACGGCAAGCACCAATATCACCCAAGCACTCTCATGTGGCTGTCCCAAGGTTATTACAATCTCGGTCAAAAGGATATGGCGCTTAAGGTCATGAAGGAAGTTTACGAGATATACCGAGATTATCTGCCTGCTCAGTATTACATAAACTATTATAAGTCGGGGATACCCGAGGTGGAATATTCGCTCGGTCTGCCGCTTATGGAATACTTTAACCGTCAGACCAGGATAAAAAATTTCCTGCTTTCCAAAACTTGTGACGCTAAAAATGCTTATCTTTACGATAAGGAAACAAACGACGTCATAAGGTGGAGTTTTAAAGAGGGCAACGTAACTATCGTGCTTGCTCTCATAATCAAACTCGGCGAGTTTTATCAAAAGGATATGGACGAGCTGTTTTACGATATAATGCATTCCGACAAAATCGTGTTTCAGGAAATCGTAGAAATAGTCAAAATTTATCTTTTAAACAAGTCGGAGCTCGACTTTTCCCTTTGCGTCAACGGCGTTCTCAAAGAGATATACGCAGCGTTTCCCGTCCAAGTGAAATATCTGCCCCCGAATGCGTTGACCGCTTTAGCCAATGCGATAACGGATATCATATACGAATTTGACGACTCCAACGAAAGGTTGGAAAAACTTATCAAGGTTTTAAACGAGCACCTCAAAATAGAGGACGACAGGGCAGGCATAGGTCTTGCGAGTTACGATAAACTCAAAAAAATGAAATCGTTAAAAACCATGGTGGGCACTTTTCTCGTCGCTGTCGGCGAGGACAAAAACGAAATTTTTGAAAGACTCGATTTAAACAAAGTCAGCTTTGCTAAATATATGAAAACAATTTTCGGAGATAAAAAAAATGGCAAACAACAATGACGACGAAAAAGATTTTACCGAACTGTCGCTAAAACAAAAACAGGACCTTGTAGCGTTAATCGTTTCTCCCGACGCCGATTACGACAAAAAGCTCGAGGCTTACGCCTATCTTTGCGAAAACGGTGAGGAAGTCGTGGACGATATGATAAAAGCTCAGCTTACCGCCGACGAGGAAAGCGGACAGATGCTCGTGGAAATTCTTGCAAACTATAAGGGCAGGAAGGATATATTCCTTTTGCTCGTCAGTTACTTTTACAGGGGCGAGGACGTCGCTCTGTTTGCAAGGCTTTTGGGAAGTTACGGCGACGAGTCGGCAATCGATATTTTAAAGTCGTTCGCCAAGCAATTCGAGGACGAGCTAAACTATAACGAGTTTATGGAAATCCGAAACGCCGTCGAGGAACTCGGCGGAGATTTCGACCTCAACACGGATTTTTCCGACGACCCTTTTTACCGCTATCTCAAGGGGCTCGATATTCCCGACCTTGCCGAAGACGACGGCGAGGAAGAGTGCGACGACGATTGCCATAGCGACGACTGTGAGTGCGACGACGACTGTGAGTGCGATGACTGTGAGTGCGACGAACACGGGCACAAAGAGCATTGCCACGGCGAAAACTGCGGCTGTCACGGCAACAAAAAATAAGTTTAATCCGTTTCCTTTGCCGTATGATTTTTTATTGAGGCAGGTTATTTAATGCCGTATGCCTTTCGTTTTGCTTCTTTAAGTTTTTAAGTTTACCGCCCGAAAATTTCTTTTTGCGCTTTAAAACTATAAATCCCGCCGTCTTTAAGGGCAACATTTTTAAGACGGTAAAAAAGAGTAATACAAGTCCTGCCACGCTTACGAATGCATAGCCGTACCTGACTATTGCGCCAAAGCCGACAAACGAGAGGGCGACGGACGGAGCAAGCGTCATAAACGCCGAAAACAAAGTCGTGAGCTTCAGCTCCTTGAAATAGTCGAAAATCAGTTTTGCCGACGAAACCATAGTGGTGAAGACGGCAAGCAAAATCAAAAGGGAAGATATTATGGGAAATCCCATATCCGACGCTATCTCTTTTAGGGGCATGGCGCTGTCGTTGCCAATCGTAAGACAGCACAGCGCAAAAATGAGGCAGGACATAATGACGGCGCTCAAAGCCGAGGATAAAACAATTTCACGTTTCGTCAGATTTTTGCCTTGCTCTGCCATAAGGCTTCCTGCGATGAGCAGATTTAAAGCGGAATATAAAATCGGTTTAAAGGGCGAAAGAGAACCGTTTGCGAATACGTTTCCGTTTTTAAAAAACAGCAACAGGATGCAAAATATTATGACGGGCACCAATATGCCGTTCAGTTTTCCCAAAAATTTAATTCCCAATACGCCCGCCGACACGGCGAGGACGGTTAGAAGGATTCCTCCGCACGGGAAGGGGATTATCTCGCCTGCGCCCGAGCACATTGCGGCAAGAGTGATATACGAGCATATGACGGTGAGCAGTTTAAACCAGGGAGGTTGAAAAAATTTCCCCTTATAGCCGGCATACATAAAAAAACCGCCTACCGCACCGAGCAGTATCCCCGAGATAAAAGCGGTGAGCGGAGAGAGGGAATCAAAATAAACCGCTATTTCCTTGCCTGAGGCAAAGCCTGCCCCGATAACGGTGCCTACGTATATCATTGACGATTTAAACGCTTTTCCCACAAGATAATCTATGAGCTTTATTCTGTTTAAATGCCAAGGCAAAAGTCAGATTGCAAAAAGAGTGAATTTTGGTTTCGCTTTATCATATTATATAATATGAAAAGGGTAACGGTTATTTTGTCGGTATTATTACTTGTCGTTTTTATCGGATTGATTTTTGCCGGCTGTTCAAGTTCTATCACCGTATCGAGGGGTGAGATAGTTTCAAAAAAATACGAAAAGCCATATCTTGCATCCTTTTCCATCTTTAAGATAAAAGACCCTCGCAACGTGTCGGGATATATGGTGCTGGTGCAAAACGAGCAGCTTGAAACGCAGTGGTTTTACGTTTCGGAAGAGTATTACCTCGAGGCGAATGTAGGGGACTTTTTTGTATACAATTCCACTTTGCACGAGCCCGTTTAAAAGGTTTAAATTGAGCCGATAAAAACTGACACAAAAAAATGCTCGAAAAGGTTTAGCTTTTTATTATATTCGATGCAATTTCCGATAAATTTTCAAAAGATTTTAAATTATATCGAACTTTTCAAATATGCGGTTTGAAAACGGCGGTGAAAGTGATATAATTTAAATATGAGAAAAAATAAAACGTTTTTATTTATTTTGATTTGTATTCTCGCATTTACTTTGTCCTGCGTCCTTGTCGCCTGCGACGGTGAAGAAAGTGGCAGGGAGAAGACGGAGTATAAAGTGGCGGTAATGAGCGACCTTCACTATTTTTCGCCTGAGCTCATAGGCGATTATTCATACGATTCCATTCAAGGCAAGCTCAACGACGCCAAGACCTACGAGATATCGAGGGCGATGATAATGAGTGCGCTCGACGAGGTGGTGTCGGGCGGCTATAACGCAGTCATCATCACGGGCGACCTATGCGACGACCACGCCGTGCAAAGCCACACGGAGCTTGCCGAGATATTCGCGTCCGTCGAAGAGAGGGGAGTGGACGTATTCGTCGTTCCCGGCAATCACGACGTGGACGGCTCGGGAACGGGGTATCAGGGCGTAAAGTATACCGAAAGCGGAATAGAGCAGGTGGAAGATTTTTACGACACGCCGTCGATTACCGAGAGTTTTAAAAACATTTACGTGTCTTTCGGATACGACAAGGCAAGGGCAAGTCTGGGGCTCACTTACGTTGCCGACCTCACCGACAATCTTAGGCTACTTGCTATAGACAATTGCAGCACCGAGTTTTCGCTTGCCACGGTTGAGTTTATAAAACAGCAGCTCGCCATAGCCAAAAGCGACGGAGTCAGGGTGATAGCCGCAATGCACAAACCCATATACGATATCTTCGACGAGGTATCGATGATTGTTGATACTTCCTCTGCCGTTACCGATTATGCCGACGAGCTCGAGGAAGCGTTGACGGGCAACGTGTCGCTTCTTTTGGTGGGGCACAATCACGCCACCGACGCCGTAACTCATTCAAGTGGCGACAAAACGCTACTTGAGGTTATGACGGTATCTTTGACGCAGAGCACAAATTCGTACAGAGTGCTCGAGTTTTCAGAAAATCATATATACGGCAGTGTGAAAAAACTGAGTGCCGTCAAAGAAGAATATCTGCCAAGCTATCTCACCACCGCCGATAAAAGTCTGATTTTATCCGACTATTTTCAATATTCCAAAGCGAGGGTAAAAAGATTCGTTACTTCAAGGGTAAAGGGGATAGACCTATCCGCCAAAATATCCGACATAGTCTTCGGCGAGACGGCGCCCGACGGTTTTGACGAAGTGGCAAAAGATATAGAGCGGTTTGTGTTCAGTCCGTTTAAAGGAGAGGGAAGCTATGCCGAATTTACGGCAAGTTACGGCTATACCTTTCCCGACAACGGATATGGCGATATTTTTGATTTAATAACCGATATCGCCTTAAAGGTGTTTGACGGAGGAGAAAACTTAAAGGGAACAAAGCAGATGCAAACGCTTTCGGCGGCGGTAAAGGCCGTGTTTGCCTACGTCTATTCCACCGACTTTTTCGGTTACGTTTCAGACGTTTGCGGCGTGGCAAATCCGGACGGAGCCAAGGTTATTTCCCTTTTGTTTCAAAGCGACAGGCTAAACCTTTTGTCAAGCTCGCTTGTGGACGCTCTGTTGCACTTTGACGCCGTGACGGATATGCTCAATTCGTCGTCAAGCTCTCTAGTTAAAATATTGAAAGCATATCTGCCGAAAGACGGACGTTTTGACAGCACAGAGGAGTTAAACGTTTTTTTATCGCTCATTCCCGTGCTCGAGCTTATGTTCGACGTGGACCTCGATAAATATTTTGAAAAGACTATAAACGATGGATACGCCTCGTATACAGGCACCGTCGATTTTGACGGTTTCGTTTCGGCGTTTATATTCGACGGAGCGGTAAAGAGTTTCGTGACGGATTTTGATTTTCCCGACCGAACGTTTGAAATTTCATATTAAATAAAAAATCGTATAAAAACAGCGTATTATACGATAGCGTATTAAACGACGGCATATCAGATGGCGGAGCATTAAACGAAAGTTTAATGCTGTCTATGTTAAAACATAATACCGCTTAAACCGCAAAAACTTAATACCGTTTAAACCGTCTTTTAAGGGAGCTTTGCGCTCCCTCTTTTTTAAAGTCGAAAGAGATTAAATATAAAAGCAGGGAGGAGAAAGAAAATAAAAAGATAAATAAGGTAAACAAGGCTTACCCCTTAAAAAGCAGACAACTTATCCACCGAAAAAAGCAGAGAGTTACCCGCCGAAAAGAGCAGACGGAATGTCCATGGCAAAGAGCAAAGAGTTACCCGCCGAAAAGAGCAGACGGAATGTCCATGGCAAAGAGCAAAGAGTTACCCGCCGAAAAGAGCAGAAGAAACAAAAACGTAAAAAGCACTCGGATTACCCGCGACAGAGCGCAAACGGCTTATCTGCGACAAAATGCAGTCCGTTTTAAATTTTGAGCTCAATTTGCCAGAAGACGCATTTGGGGGCAAAGTCGGTTGAGGCTAAGCGGAGAGCGCAAAAAATTTTGAAAATATTTTGTTTTGCCCGACATTTGTTTGACAGAGATTTTTAAAAATATTAAAATATTTAAAATTATACAAAAGGAGATTTTTGATGAATAAGATTATTAAAGAAGGTTTGACCTTCGACGACGTATTACTAGTCCCTCAACATTCCGCCGTATTACCTAAAGACGTATCTTTGGCTGTCGATTTAACCGACACGCTTCACCTCAATATCCCTTTGCTTTCGGCTTCCATGGATACCGTTACCGAACATCAGCTTGCAATCGCTATGGCGAGAGAGGGCGGTATAGGTATGATTCACAAAAATCTTTCCATAGAACAGCAGGCGGAGCAGGTCGACAAAGTCAAACGCAGCGAACACGGCGTTATAACAGACCCGTTCTTTTTGTCGCCTCAGCACAAGTTAAAGGACGCTTTGGAACTTATGAGCCGTTATAAGATAAGCGGCGTTCCCATTACCGTGGACGGAAAGCTCGTCGGCATTCTGACCAACAGAGATTTAAGATTTGAAACCAATTTCGAGCAGGAGATAGGCAACGTGATGACAAAGGATAATCTCGTCACGGCGCTCGAGGGCGTAACGCTCGACGACGCACAAAAGCTACTTGGCAAACATCGCATCGAAAAACTCCCCATTGTAGACAAGCACAACAACTTAAAAGGTCTTATCACCATAAAGGATATAGAAAAGGCAATTCAATACCCCAACTCCGCAAGAGACGCCAACGGCAGACTTTTGGCAGGAGCGGCGGTAGGAACAGCCGACAACACGTTTGAAAGAGTTGACGCACTCGTGCAAGCCAAAGTCGACGTCATAGGCGTGGATACGGCGCACGGACACAGCGAAAAGGTTTTAAACGTCGTAAAACAGATAAAGAAAAAATATCCCTCGCTTCCCGTCATCGCAGGCAACGTCGCCACGGCGGAAGCCACAAAGGCGCTTATTGAAGCAGGCGCAGACGTTGTCAAAGTGGGCATAGGCCCCGGCTCTATCTGCACTACGAGAATCGTGGCAGGCATAGGTGTTCCGCAGATTACGGCTATCATGGATTGCGCAGAGGAAGCGGACAAGTACGGCAAACGCATTATCGCAGACGGCGGTATTAAATACAGCGGAGATATAACCAAAGCTATCGGAGCGGGAGCTTCCGCCGTTATGATAGGAAGTCTTTTTGCCGGCACGAAAGAGAGCCCGGGCGAACTCGAGATGTTCCAGGGCAGAAGTTTTAAAGTTTACAGAGGTATGGGCTCGCTTTCCGCTATGGCGGCAGGCTCCAACGACAGATACTTTCAGGACAAAAATCAGAAATTCGTTCCCGAAGGCGTCGAAGGCAGAGTGCCGTTCAGAGGACCTCTCTGCGATACGGTGTATCAGCTCATGGGCGGCGTGAGAAGCGGTATGGGCTATTGCGGAATGCCCACCATCGACGATTTAAGACAAAAAGCCAAGTTTGTCAAAATAACGTCGGCGTCGCTTGTCGAAAGCCATCCGCACGATATAACGATAACCAAAGAAGCCCCCAACTACTCGACGAGAGGCTAAAAAAAATTTAAGCAAAGCGTTTAAAAATCAAACCGTTTTAAACAGACCGAAAGGCGACGTTTAAAACGGTTTTAAAAGAGGAAAATTCCTGCTTGCGGCAAGCCTGAAATTTACCGTTTCGGCAGATGCAGGCAGTTATCTTTTTTGAATAATCAGATTGATAAAAGGTATAAAAATGATTGACACTCACGTGCATTTTTTCCCGGATAAGATAGCCGACAGGGCTGTCGTTAAACTCGCCGCAGCGGCAGGCAAGACTCCCGCTACAAACGGCACGGCGTCGGACACCGTCGCCAAAATGGACGAGTGGGGCGTGGACGAATGTTGGCTCATGTCCATTGCAACAAACGAAAAGCAGATGCAAAGCGTAAACGATTTTGCCCTTTCGGTCAAGTCGGAAAGGATTTATCCTTTCGCTTCGGTATATCCGCTCTCGCCGCTTGCCTTGGGCGAGCTTGAAAGAGTTTATTCACTCGGATTCAGAGGAATAAAACTTCATCCCGAATATCAGCAGTTTGAAGTTTCGGACAAACGAGTTTATCCCGTTTACGAATTTATAAAAAGTCACAACATGATGCTCACCTTTCACGCAGGAAGGGACGTGGCGTATCCCGACACTTACTACGCCTCGCCTAAGAGCATAAAAAAAGTTTTGGACGACTTTAAAGGGATAAAGGTCATTGCCGCTCATCTCGGCGGTTGGGAAGTGTGGTCCGAGGTGCTCGAATACGAAGCGGGCAAAGACGTATATTTCGATACCGCTTATCTCGACGGCATGATAGACGAAAACGTCATAAAGCAGATTTTAAAAAAGCACCCCATCGAAAGGATATTGCTCGGCTCCGATTGTCCGTGGTCCACGCCGCTTAAAGAGATAGGGCTTTTGTCGAAGTATATCGGCGACAGTCAAATGCAGCTCGTTTGCCACGCCAACGCCGAGGCTTTAAAAAACAGTGTTGAGAGAGGATAACGTTTTGGTCAGAGAAGATTTACGAAACATTGCAATAATAGCGCACGTCGACCACGGCAAAACTACGCTTGTCGACGCCATGCTCAAGCAATCGGGCACTTTCAGAGAAAATCAGCAAGTGGAAGTCAGAGTTATGGACAACAACGACCTCGAAAGGGAGAGGGGAATTACCATACTCGCCAAAAACACTTCCGTGCATTATAAAGGCAAAAAGATAAACATCATCGACACCCCGGGACACGCCGATTTCGGAGGGGAAGTCGAAAGAGTTTTAAAAATGGTATCCGGCGTTCTGCTTTTGGTAGACGCCGCCGAAGGTCCCATGCCTCAGACGAGATTTGTGCTTTCAAAGGCAATAGAACTCGGACTCAAAATAATCATCGTCATCAACAAAATAGACCGTCCCGACGCAAGACTGTCCGAAGTGGGCGACGAAGTGCTCGAGCTCTTTTTGGAACTCGGCGCTTCCGACGAACAGCTTTTCAGCCCCATCATTTATTGTTCGGGCAGAGGCGGCACGGCGACAAAAGACTACAACGAACCCAAAGAGGACCTTACCGACCTCTTTGAAACGATAGTCGACTATATCGAGCCGCCGTCGGGCGACGAAAAGGCTCCGCTTCAGCTTCTTTGCTCGTCTATCGACTACAACGAATACGTCGGCAGAATAGGCATAGGAAAGATAGAAAGAGGCGTCATAAAGGTGGGACAGGAAGTCGCCGTATGCGATTATCACGACACCGACGTGTCCTATAAGGGTAAAGTGGTATCCCTCTATCAGATTGAGGGCTTAAAGCGCCAGAGCGTAGAGTCTGCGACGGTTGGCGATATCGTATGCTTTTCGGGAATAGAAAATATAAAGATAGGCAACACGCTCACCGCTCCGTCGAACCCGGAGCCGTTGCCGTTTGTCAAGATTAGCGAGCCGACAATCGAGATGACTTTCTCGGTAAACGATTCGCCGTTTGCAGGCAAAGAGGGCAAATTCGTAACCTCGAGAAATTTAAGGGAAAGGCTTTACCGCGAACTTCTCAAGGATATGTCGCTCAAAGTTTTAGACACCGACAGCACCGATTCGTTTAAAGTTTTGGGCAGGGGCGAGATGCACCTTTCCATACTCATTGAAACGATGCGCCGTGAAGGCTACGAATTTATGGTGGGAACGCCAAAGGTCTTGCTAAAGGAAATAGACGGCGTTACCTGCGAGCCTATGGAACATCTTTACGTCGACGTTCCGCAGATAACCATGGGCACCGTCATGGAAGCCATGGGTGTAAGAAAGGGCGAGCTTATCACAATGAACGCCGTAGGCAACCGTATGCGTTTAGAGTTTTCCATTCCGTCAAGAGGTCTGTTCGGTTTCAAAAACGAACTTCTCACGGCTACGAGAGGAGAGGGAATAATGAACAGCGCATTTGAAGGTTACGCTCCGTATAAGGGCGCTATCCCGAGAAGATTTACAGGCTCGCTGGTAGCTTTTGAAACGGGCGAGGCGGCAACCTACGGACTCTTTAACGCTCAGGAGAGAGGTACTCTATTTATCGAGCCGCAGACAAAGGTATACGAGGGTATGGTCGTAGGATTTTCGCCTAAAAACGAGGACCTCAGAGTCAACGTCTGCAAAAAGAAGCACGTCACCAATATGAGGGCGGCGGGCAGCGACGAGGCGCTCAGGCTCAACCCCGTCAAAAAGATGAGCCTTGAAGAGGCAATAGAGTTTATCGCCGACGACGAGCTTTTGGAAATTACGCCAAAGAGCATAAGGATAAGAAAGGTCATTTTGGACGGAAGTCAGCGAATGAAACTTTTGATGAAAGAGAGAGAACAAAACTGAAACGTTTCCCTTTTGACCAAATATATAATTGTCTTTAAATGAGCGATTAAGCAGGTTGAACTTGAAAGTTTAAGCAAAAAACAGTTAAAGTGTTAAAACGCATATCCCGACGCAAAAAAAAATAAATTGCCGTCGGGATTTTTTTAAAACGCTATTGCCAAAAATCCGATTGCCGTTTAAAATGTTTACAGCAAACCGTTAAAACCCGGCTCGCCGTCGTAACGGCACGGCAGACGCTTTTGTTGGAATAAATTGTTATACAAATTATAAATAAATCGTTGACTAAAACGACGTGCGGTAGTAGTATTATATCGATAATAAAATATCGATATAGTAAAAATATAACTGTCACATTCCCAAGGGGAGAGGCGTTTTAGGCATAAGGAGCGGAAAATGAAAATCACTGTTTGTATCGGTTCGTCATGCCATATCAAAGGCTCAAGGCAGGTTGTCGAAAGGCTCAAAGAGCTTATCGAGCAAAACAAGCTGTCGGACAAAGTAGAGGTGGGCGGCACTTTTTGCATGAGCAAATGCCAGGACGGCGTTTGCGTCACCGTCGACGACGTTTTTTATTCGGTCAGTCCCGAAACCGTCGACGGGTTTTTTGAAAATCAAGTCAAAGCGAAGGTGTAGTTATGATAATACAGATTTGCGTGGGCTCGTCTTGTCATCTTAAAGGTTCGGAAGAGGTCGTCGAGCTCTTTCAAAAGGAGATAGCGGAGCGCAAGCTGGATGGCGATATAACGCTTGCCGGCAGTTTCTGCACGGGCATGTGCAACCGTGACGGAGTTACCGTGACGGTGGACGACGAGATATTCACGGGCGTAACCAAAGAGACGTTTAAAGAATTTTTTGAAAAGAACGTTGTGGCAAAACTTTAAAAGGAGTAAGTTATGTCAAGCTGTTTTACCTTAAAAAAATCAAATTGCAAAAACTGTTATAAGTGTATAAGGCATTGCCCGGTAAAATCCATCAGATTTTCCGGCTCGCAGGCGCACATCATTGACAACGAGTGTATCCTTTGCGGACACTGTTTTGTCGTATGTCCGCAAAACGCCAAACAGATAGCCGACGAAACGGAAAAGGTTAAGGTATTGCTTCAAAGCGGCGATCCCGTTATCGTTTCGCTTGCGCCGTCGTTTATAGCCAACTATGAAAACGTCGGTATAGAATCGATGAGGGAATCTCTCAAAAAGCTCGGTTTTGCCGACGTGCAGGAAACGGCGCTTGGCGCTACCATGGTAAAGAGGGAATACGAAAGGATACTGAGCGAGGAGGGCAGGGACGTCGTCATATCGTCGTGCTGTCATTCGATAAACCTTTTGATACAGAAATATTTCCCCAAAGAACTCGACTGTTTAGCGGACGTACTCTCGCCGATGCAGGCGCATTGCACGGAAATTAAAAAGAAAAATCCCAAGGCAAAGACGGTGTTTATCGGACCGTGCGTCGCCAAAAAGGACGAAGCGCAGATGTATGACGGTATAGTGGACGCCGTGCTCACCTTCGAGCAGCTTACCGAATGGCTCAAGGCGGAGAATATCGAGCTTAAGCAGGACGTCAAAAAGGACGACGAATCCCTCGCAAGATTTTTCCCGACCACGGGCGGTATTTTAAAGACGATGGTGGACGCAAGTCCCGATTATAACTATATTGCACTTGACGGAGTGGAAAACTGTATTGCCGCACTCAAGGATATAGAGAGCGGAAAAATTCACAACTGTTTTATTGAAATGTCGGCGTGCGTGGGCGGCTGTATAGGCGGTCCCGTCATGGAAAAATATCACGACAAACCGATAAACGACTACATAGCGGTGGCGAATTACGCCGGCAAAAAGGATTTCAATATTCCTCAGCCGCAAAACGCCGAGATGAGAAAGACTTTCGATATTATCGATACCAGCGCCATGATGCCGTCGGAATCGGAAATAAAGGAAATTCTCAAAAATATGGGCAAATTCAGCCCTGCCCAGGAGCTCAACTGCGGTTCGTGCGGATACGATACCTGCCGAGCCAAGGCGATAGCAATCTATCAGGGCAAGGCGGAAATATCGATGTGTCTGCCTTATCTCAAGGAAAAGGCGGAAAGTTTTTCCGATACAATAGTCAAGAACACGCCCAACGGGCTTTTTGTGTTAAACGACAAGCTTGAGGTTCAGCAGATAAATTCTGCGGCTTTAAAAATAATGAATATCCGTTCGTCGTCCGACGTCATGGGCGAGCAGGTCATAAGAATACTTGACCCCGCTCCGTTTATGAACGTGCAAAAGTCGGGCAGGGGAGTTTATAATCAAAGGACTTATCTCGCCGAATACGGACGCTACGTCGAGCAGACAATCGTTCCCGACAAAGAGAGCCGTATGCTCATTTGCATAATGAGGGACGTCACCGACGAGGAGAGCGAAAAGGAAAAGAAGGAAGCCATATCCCGTCAGACGGTGGAAGTCGCCGACAAGGTCGTTGACAAGCAGATGCGCATAGTGCAGGAGATCGCCTCGCTTCTCGGCGAGACGGCGGCGGAAACGAAAATTGCGCTTTCTAAACTTAAGGAGTTTGTGGCAGATGAATGATTTTTGCGCCGATATAGGATATAAAAGCATAAACCATTACGGCGAGCAGCTTTGCGGCGACCACGTGGATATTGTCGAGGAAAACGAGAATTCCACCGTCATCGTGCTTGCGGACGGTCTGGGAAGCGGCGTCAAGGCGAGTATTTTGTCGACGCTCACTTCTAAGATAATTTCCACGATGCTTGCCGAGGGGTTAAAGATAGAGGAATGTGTTTCGGCAATAGCCGCAACGCTCCCCGTATGTTCGACGAGGGGAGTGGCGTATTCCACCTTTACCATAATCCGTCTTATAGACAACGACAGCGTCGAGCTCATTCAATACGACAATCCGCCCGTCATCATGATAAGAGACGGTGCAAGATTCGATTACCCAAAGACGGAGCTTAACATTGACGGCAAAAAGATATTCAAATCGCTCATCCGTCTTAAAGAGGACGACGTGTTCGTCGCCATGAGTGACGGCTGTCCGCACGCAGGTATAGGCACGGCGTATAATTTCGGCTGGAAATACGACGACATCGCTGCCTTCATGGAAATGCTCGTTCCCGTGGGATATACGGCAAAGACTCTTTCTACCATGCTTATAGACGAGGTAAACAAACTTTACGGCTCCCGCCCCGGCGACGACGCCACGGCTTGCGTGATAAAGATAAGAAAGAGAGTGCCGATGAATATGCTTTTCGGCCCCCCTGCCAACCGTGACGACTGCGAAAAGATGATGAGCCTGTTTTTCTCGAAGGACGGCAAGCATATCGTTTGCGGAGGCACCACTGCGTCGATTGCCGCCAAATGGCTGGGCAAGCCTTTGAGAGCGTCGTTGACTTTTGAAAGGAGCGACGTTCCGCCCATAGCGGAGATAGACGGCGTCGACCTCGTGACCGAGGGCGTCATAACGGTAAACAAAGTGGTGGAATATGCCGAAGATTACGTCGGCGAAAACAAACTTTACGAGCAGTGGAGTATGCAGCGTGACGGTGCGTCGCTTATATGCAGGCTTCTTTTCGAGGAAGCCACCGACATAAACTTCTTTGTGGGCAGAGCGGTAAATCCTGCGCACCAAAACCCCGACCTGCCGATAAACTTTAATATAAAAATGAATCTCGTCAAAAAACTGACGGAAGCCCTGTTTAAAATGGGAAAGAAAATCAAGGTAAGTTACTTTTAAGGAGAGCCTTTTATGATAAAAAAGTTTGACACAAAAGTTCAGCTGTTAAAATATAAAGTGTTGCGTGAAGTGGCAAGACTTGCCTGGAACGATAAACTCGAGGATATTCTCGATATACCCAAGACAATCGTGCCGGGTAAGGTGCCCGAGATGCGCTGTTGCGTCTACAAAGAGAGAGCCATACTTGCAGAAAGAGTTAAACTTGCCATGGGTGGGGATAAATCAAACCCCAACGTCATAGAAGTTATCGATATAGCTTGCGACGAATGTCCTGCCGCAGGTTACGAGGTGACGGATTCGTGCAGAGGCTGTCTTGCTCACCGCTGTGCCGAAGTTTGCAAGCGTGGGGCGATATATTTCGACCACAACCACGTAGCGCATATCGACAAATCCAAATGCGTCGAGTGCGGTCAATGCGCCAAAGTGTGCCCGTTTACCGCCATCATCAACCGCAAAAGACCTTGCCAGAACGCTTGCAAGATAAAGGCGATTTCCATAAATTCCGACAATGCCGCTTGCATAGACAACAACAAGTGCATTGCGTGCGGAGCGTGCGTTTATCAATGCCCGTTCGGAGCAATAATGGATAAATCGTATATTTTGGACGCAATCGACATGTTGAAAAAGAGCGAGGGCGGAAAAAACTTTAAACTTTACGCCATAGTCGCTCCGTCGGTGTCGAGTCAGTTTACCTATGCCAAACTCGGGCAGGTGGTGACGGGGCTCAAACAACTCGGCTTCCACACGGTGGTAGAGGCGGCGCTCGGAGCAGATATGGTAGCTCAGGGCGAATCCAAAGAGCTTGCGGAAAAAGGATTTTTGACGTCGTCGTGCTGTCCGGCATTCGTCGATTATATCAAGAAAACTTTCCCCGACCTCACTTCTTATATATCGCACAATCTTTCGCCTATGGCGACGATAGCGAAGTGGATAAAGGAAACGACGCCCGACGCCAAGACGATATTTATCGGACCGTGCACGGCAAAGAAAGCGGAAGTGAGACTCGATACGGTAAAGCCCTACGTCGATACCGCCTTGACTTTTGAGGAGCTTCAGGCGCTGTTCGACAGCAAGGATATAGACATAACCACGCTCGAGGAGGGCGTGCTCGACAACGCCTCCTATTTCGGCAGAATATTCGCCCGTTGCGGAGGACTTGCCGACGCAGTGCAGGAAGGACTTAAAGAACAGGGCATAGATTTTGAACTCAAGCCTGTCTCCTGCGACGGTATAGAGGAGTGCAGAATGGCGTTGCTCAAAAAGAGCAGAAATGTGCTTGACGCCAACTTTATCGAGGGTATGGCGTGCATAAGCGGCTGTATAGGCGGTCCCGGCTGTCTGACCCACGGCGAAAAGGACAAGGCGCAGGTAGACGCCTACGGCAGAGAGGCAATGGAAAAGACGATAAACGACGCCGTATCCATGCTCAAGTAGAGCTGCCGAACTTAATTTAAAGCGTTTTAAAGCGTATTGAAAATTTCCCCCGCTTGTCGGGGGAGTTTTTATTTTTCGACGTTCGGAACTTTCAATATCACAATCAGGTCACAATCAGGTCACAATCAGGTCAAAATTAGGTCTAAATTAGGTCATACTTGCGTCATAATTGCGCCAAAATTGCGCCAAGATTGCGTCAAATTGCGTATTGATTTTTCCGTTTTAATTTTCTATAATTAAATATAGTGCAATTGCAATACTCAAAAAATTATTGCCCGTAAACGGCAGTAAAAAATCGAAAAATACCGCCTTGTCGTTTCGTGAAAAAAATTTAAAATAAATTTTAAAAACAGGCTTATTTTAGTTGACGAATATTTTAATAAGTAGTATTATATCGATAAAGAATTATCGATTTAAATTTTTAAAATTTAGATAAATTTAATTTACGGTGAAACCGAATAAACCTAAAGGAGAGGAAATATGAAAGATTTCATAGTAAACGACGAAGAAACTCTTGAACAACTGTTATCTCAGGTAAGAGAAGCGCAAAGACAATTTGCTACCTTTACGCAAGAGCAGGTTGACAAGATTTTCTTTGAAGCGGCAATGGCGGCAAACAAAATGAGAATTCCGCTTGCAAAAATGGCCGTTGAGGAAACGGGTATGGGTATTGTAGAAGACAAGGTCATCAAAAACCACTATGCTTCCGAATACATTTACAACGCATACCGTGACACCAAAACCTGCGGAGTTATCGAACGTGATCCCGCTTTCGGTATTATGAAAGTCGCAGAGCCTATCGGCGTTCTTGCGGCTGTCGTACCTACCACAAACCCGACGTCCACGGCAATCTTTAAATCGCTTATCGCTTTAAAGACAAGAAACGGAATTATTTTCTCACCCCATCCGAGAGCTAAAAAATGCACCATCGAAGCGGCAAGAATAGTTTTGGAAGCGGCAGTAAAAGCGGGCGCTCCCGAAAACATAATCGGTTGGATTGACGAGCCCACCGTTGCACTCTCCGGTCTCATCATGCGTGAGGCGGATTGCACTTTGGCTACCGGCGGTCCCGGAATGGTCAGAGCGGCATACTCGAGCGGCAAACCGGCGGTTGGCGTTGGCGCAGGAAACACTCCGGCTATCGTCGACAGCACGGCGGATATCAAACTTGCGGCTTCATCTATACTTCATTCAAAGACGTTCGATAACGGTATGATTTGCGCTTCCGAGCAATCGGTCATCGTATTGGCGGACGTTTACGAAGAATTCAAAAAAGAAATGCAATACAGGGGAGCATATTTCCTCACTCCCGCCGAGACGGACAAAGTCAGAAAGACGATTTTGATAAACGGCGCACTTAACGCCAAAATCGTCGGACAATCCGCTTGCAAGATTGCAAACCTCAGCGGTTTCGACGCTCCCGAGGGCTCTAAAATTTTGGTTGGCGAAGTCAAGAGCGTTGACCTCTCCGAAGAATTCGCTCACGAAAAACTCAGCCCCGTTCTCGCTATGTATAAAGCCAAAGACTTTGACGACGCTGTCAATAAGGCGGAAAAACTCATCGCCGACGGCGGTTACGGTCATACGTCCGCAATATATATCAACACCTTGACGGAAGGCGACAAACTCGCCAAGTGGGAAAAGTCGATGAAGACCTGCCGTTGCCTTATCAATACTCCTTCTTCGCAGGGCGGTATCGGCGACCTTTACAACTTCAAACTTAAACCCTCGCTTACTCTCGGCTGCGGAAGCTGGGGCGGAAACAGCGTAAGCGAAAACGTCGGTGTAAAACACCTTATTAACATTAAAACTGTTGCGGAAAGGAGAGAGAATATGTTGTGGTTCAGAGCCCCTTCAAAGGTATATTTAAAGAAAGGCTGCTTGCCTGTTGCTCTTGACGAATTGAAAACCGTCATGGGTAAAAAGAAAGCGTTTATCGTTACCGATACGTTCTTGTTCAACAACGGCTATACAAAGCCTATCACGGATAAACTCGACGAAATGGGTATTGTCCATCAGACGTTCTTCAACGTCGCTCCCGACCCGACGCTCGCTTGCGCAATCGAAGGTGCAGAGCAGATGAAGGCATTCCAGCCTGACTGCATCATCGCTATCGGCGGCGGCTCCGCTATGGACGCAGGTAAAATCATGTGGGTATTGTATGAGCATCCCGAAGTCAACTTCATGGACCTCGCTATGCGCTTTATGGATATCAGAAAGAGGGTTTACACCTTCCCGAAGATGGGCGAAAAGGCATTCTTTATCGCAATCCCGACCAGCGCAGGAACAGGCTCCGAAGTTACTCCGTTCGCAGTTATCACCGACGAAAAGACGGGCGTCAAGTATCCTCTTGCCGACTATGAGCTTATGCCTAACATGGCAATTGTCGACGCAGACGTCATGATGAACGCTCCTAAGGGTCTTACCTCGGCATCCGGTATCGACGCACTTACTCACGACCTTGAGGCTATCGCTTCGATGATGGCGACCGACTACACCGATTCGCTTGCGCTCAAGTCAATCAAGATGATTTTCGAATACTTGCCCGCAGCTTACGACAACGGTCCTAACGACGCTAAAGCCCGTGAAAAGATGGCAAACGCCGCCACTATGGCAGGTATGGCATTTGCTAACGCATTCCTCGGCGTATGTCACTCTATGGCTCACAAACTCGGCGCTTTCCATCACTTGCCGCACGGCGTGGCAAACGCTCTTATGATAAACGAAGTTTTGCGTTTCAACGCAGCAGAAGTTCCCGTCAAGATGGGCACATTCCCGCAATACGACCATCCGAAGACGCTCAGAAGATATGCCGAAGTGGCTGAATATCTCGGACTCAAAGGCAAGACGGACGAGGAAAAACTCGAAAGCCTCATCAAAGCTATCGACGAACTCAAAGCAAAAGTCGGCATCAAAAAGACTATCAAGGAATACGGCATAGACGAAAAGAACTTCCTTGACAGGCTCGACGAAATGACCGAGCAGGCATTCGACGACCAGTGCACGGGCGCAAACCCGAGATATCCGCTCATGAGCGAAATCAAGCAAATGTATCTCAACGCTTACTACGGTAAATAAAAGGGGGAAGTTTTATGGAAAAAATTGCAGAAAGAAAAAACAAAATCGTCTACCGTGACGGTGACAGAGCCGTTAAGGTTTTCGACAAAGAGTTTAAAAAATCAGACATCTTCAACGAAGTTTTAAATCAATCGAGAGTCGAAGAAACAGGGCTCGACATTCCCGCTATCGAGGAAGTCAAAATGATTGACGGCAAATGGGCTATCGAGATGACCTATATCGAGGGAAAAACTCTTCAGACTCTTATGAACGAGAATCCCGACAAAGAGGACGAATATCTCGAAATGTTCGTCGACCTCCAAATTAAACTTCACACCTACAAGGTTCCGCTTTTGAATAAGCTCAAAGACAAGATGGACAGAAAGATTTCCGAAAGCGACCTCGACGCAAGCATTCGCTATGAGCTTCACACACGTCTTGCAGGTATGCCCAAGCACAACAAACTCTGCCACGGCGACTACAACCCGAGCAATATCATTGTGACCAAAGAGGGTAAAATGTACGTCATCGACTGGTCGCACGCCACTCAGGGTAACGCCTCTGCGGACGTCGCAAGAACGTATCTTTTGTTCAAACTCGAAAAGAAAGATAAACTTGCCGATAAATATCTTAAACTTTTCTGCAAGAAGACGGATACGGCAATTCAATATGTCAACGCATGGCTTCCTATCGTTGCCGCTTCGCAATCTGTCAAAGGCAAGCCCGAAGAGAGAGACTTCCTTCTCAAATGGGTGGACGTCGTTCAATTTGAATAATTTCCTCATGTTTTCATACTTCTTTATGGAAAGGCAGGGCTTTGGCTCTGCCTTTTCATTTTGCCTTTTATGACCTAAGGGCAAAAATGCTCAATGAAAAAGCAACAAACACAATACGTTTTAAATTGAATGAATGGATAAAGAGATATAAAGCCAAGCCTATTGACTATAATTGCACGTCTATTGATTGTATAAGCAAGCACATAGGCTATATAGCATGCCTAAAAGTCATAAAAGCAAACATATTGAATATAAAAGTAAAGCCAAAATTTATAAAAGCAAACTTGAAAAGCACTAAATGAAAGCATAAAAAAACGGCATATTGCCGTGCATAATATCCGATAAATTTTTTCGCCGAATATATTATTCGGTGAAAAAAA
>CALVKR010000009.1 GCA_944332995.1 uncultured Clostridia bacterium | reverse complement strand
CAAATCTTTTTCATTTTGCCGAGCCCGTATCCTCCTTCAAACAAAACTATCGTCAGTTTATCTTCGTCAAGCCCCAGGCGTTTGCGGTTTTCCTTTTTATCCTTTGAAAAATCGTATGCCTTTTCTCTTATGGGGAAGGGGACAAGTTTTAGATTTTCCGAATTATATCCGTATTTGCCTAAAACCTTGTCGTATCCTCTCTTGCTCGACACCATGACGAGGTCGCAGTAGCCGTGATAGAAAGGCTGTATCATGACGTCTGGATTGTATGCGGTGATGATGGGTTTGTTTTTTGCAACTTGCTTGGCTATCAAAGAGGTGGAAATGTGCGTGCTCAATATAAGATCGGCGCTAAAACTTTCCATGCGGGATATGAGTTTTTGCCTCATTTTTTTGCCTTGAACGGAAGTAAAAAGATTTTGCAGAACTTTGTAGTGAGTTATATCCATCATAAAAGTTTCAAACATACCCCATGACGTATGTTTGTTGGCTCTTATGACGTCGCTTACAAAACTTTGCTCCATTTTGACCAAAGCCTTCTCGCCTGAATCTTTAAAAAAGTAGGGGCGGGATACTTCGGTGTATTTTCCGTATTTTTTTTCAAAAGCGTTGGCAATGGAAGTGGACGGGATAATGTGTCCCATACCGGCTTCCACAAGCGGGAATACGACTTTCGGCTTTTGCATTTGTTTCTCCTCAACCGCATAGCGGTTTATTATTATGTAGCTTCGCCAAAACAAATTATAATATATTTAATCGCACTTTACAACTTAATCGGCACTGTTTGTCGCAAAAAGACAGAATACCGTATTATGAGCCGCAAAGAAATAGAGAACTCTGTTTTGATAAGAGTATTCGGACAACACGTTTTCGGCATTGTTTTAATTGGCATATGAGCGCTCAATATATTTTGTTTATATTTTTAAGTTAAATGCAACGGTCGGATTTCCCTTTAAGGGGAAAAGGCGTCCGTTTTTAAACAGAGTTTAATTGATAAAAAAATATCAATTTATCATTTGCAAGTTAAATTTTCTTGCAAAGTAAAATGCTATGTGATATAATTTGCAATGTATTAAAAAAGCTATGGGGTTACCCTAAAAAGGAGATATTATGGCAAAGAAAACAATTCAAGATATTGATGTAAAAGGCAAAAAATGTCTCGTCCGTTGCGATTTTAACGTGCCTATGGTGGACGGCGTTATTACCGACGAAAACCGTATCAAAGGAGCGGTTCCCACAATCAAGTATTTGTTGGACAACGGCGCAAAGGTTATTTTGTGTTCGCACATGGGTAAACCCCACAATATATTCACTCCCGGTTTCGGCTTGACCAAAAAGGAAAAAAAGACTATTGAAGCTATGCCGGAAAATGAGAGAGAGGCGGCAACTAAAGCGGCTTTGGAAAAGGCTTTGAAAAACGATCCCAAAAAATTCACCTTAAAGCCCGTCGCCGACAGATTAAACGAAATCTTCCCCGGCAAAGTCACTTTTGCCACCGACCTTGTGGGCGAGGACGCTCAAAAGAAAGTGGCTGCGCTTAAAGACGGCGAAGCCGTTTTGTTGGAAAACACTCGTTTTGACGCAGGTGAGGAAAAGAACAGCCAGGAGCTCTGCGAAAAGCTCTCGAGATTCTGCGACGTATACGTCAACGACGCTTTCGGAACGGCTCACCGTGCTCACGCTACGACCGCAGGTATCGTTCAATACGGATACGCTCCCGTGGCTGTCAGCGGTTTCCTCATTGAAAAGGAACTCAAATTCCTCGGTGGCGCAGTAGAGAATCCCGCTAGACCTTTCGTAGCAGTTTTGGGCGGAGCGAAAGTGGCAGACAAACTCAAGGTCATCGACAATCTTTTGAATAAATGCGATACGCTAATCATTGGCGGCGGTATGGCTTATACATTTATAAAGGCAAAAGGCGGTCAGATAGGAACGTCGCTCGTCGACGACGGGAAAATCGAATACTGCAAGGAAATGCTCGACAAAGCGGATAAACTCGGCAAAAAGATATATCTTCCCGTCGATACCGCCGTCTCTTGCGCTTTCCCTGACCCGATAGATAAACCCATTGAAGTCGAATACGTCGAAAGCATGGCAATCCCTGCCGACAAAATGGGTCTCGATATCGGACCTAAGACGCAAAAACTTTTTGCCGACGCCGTTTCGAACGCAAAGACGGTTGTCTGGAACGGACCTATGGGCGTTTTTGAAAATCCGACCTGCGCTAAAGGAACGATTGCCGTTGCAAAAGCTATGGCAGCTACCGATGCCGTTACGATAATCGGTGGCGGCGACAGCGCCGCGGCAGTCGCTCAACTCGGATTTGCCGATAAGATGAGTCACATTTCAACAGGCGGCGGAGCTTCGCTCGAATTTTTGGAAGGCAAAGTTTTGCCCGGCATCGATTGCTTAAACGATAAATAATTTTGAGGATGGTAAAAATATGAGAAAACCTATTATTGCAGGAAACTGGAAAATGAACAACACCATAGCGGAAACCAAACAGCTTATCGCCGATTTAAAGCCGCTTGTCAAGGACGCTAAATGCGACGTAGTCATTTGCACTCCTTATACCGACCTTGCCACCGCCGTTGCCGAAACAAAGGGCAGCAATATCAAAGTGGGCGCCGAAAACGTTCACTGGGCGGAAAAGGGAGCCTTTACCGGTGAAATCTCCGCCAAAATGCTCGTCGAGCTCGGCGTCGAATACGTCATCATCGGACACAGCGAAAGAAGACAATACTTTGGCGAAACCGACCAAACCGTAAACGCCAGAGTCAAAGCAGCTCTTGCCGCAGGTCTTAAAGTTATCCTTTGCATAGGCGAAACTTTGGAAGAGAGAGAGGGCGGAAAAGTCGAAGAAGTTTTGGTAAGACAAACCACCGAGGCTTTCAAGGATATCGATAAATCCGAACTCGAAAACATCGTCATCGCTTACGAACCCGTCTGGGCAATCGGAACCGGCAAAACCGCAACGAGCCAGGACGCCAACGATACCATCAAAATCGTCCGTGACACAATGGCAAAACTCTATTGCCCCAAGTGCGCCGAAGAAAAAGTCCGTATTCAATACGGCGGCAGCATGAATCCGAAAAACGCTTCCGAGCTTATGGCTATGGAACAGATTGACGGAGGACTCATCGGCGGAGCGTCGCTTAAAGCGGAAGACTTCTCTAAAGTCGTCAACTACTAATGCGCAAAATATAACACGCTTTTAAAACCAAGCCTCAGGGCTTGGTTTTAAGAAAGCCCAAAAATGCCGTTTGCTATTTCTTTGCCGTGTCGAGAGCGTAAAGCGCAAAACGGTAAGTCAAAAAGTTGCACGGCACACACCTAAACCACACGCCGTGCGGTAACGTCAAGGCAAAGGCAGGCCAAAATTGCACGGTAAAATAACACCCCGTTAAACAGGAGCGCACCTGTTTAAAACGGGGCGGATAAAAAGTTTATTTTTATCCGATAAACTTAAACAAATCGATTTTAAACTAAAAAACACAAAATACATTAAGGATATATTATGAAAAAAATTTGCGGACTTATCATTCTCGACGGATTCGGTTTGAACCCAAACGGTAAAGGAAACGCCATCGAACTTCAAGGCACTCCTTATATCGATTCGTTAAAGGCAAAATATCCCACAACTCAGCTTTCGGCAAGCGGTCTTGCAGTCGGACTTCCCGACGGACAGATGGGCAACAGCGAAGTGGGACACCTCAATATCGGCGCCGGCAGAATTGTCTATCAGGACCTCACGCACATTTCAAAGGAAATTGCCGAGGGCGGTTTCTTTAAAAACGAGGCTCTTTTGTGGGCAATGAACAACGCCAAAAAGGAAGGTAAAAAACTTCACATTTACGGACTTTTGGGAACGGGCGGCGTGCACAGCCACATCGAGCACTTAAAGGCACTCGTGGAAATGGCAAAAAAAGAGGGCGTAACGAGAACTTATATCCATTGCTTTATGGACGGACGTGACGTTCCGCCAAAGAGTGGCAAAGGCTTTGTCGAGGAACTTGAAAAATTCCTCAAACAGACGGGCGTAGGCAAAATCGCAACCGTTTGCGGAAGATACTACGCAATGGACAGAGATAACAATTGGGACAGAGTCAAAAAGGCTTTCGATATGCTCACGCTCGGCGAGGGACTTAAATTCAATTCCGCCGCAGAAGCCATGCAGGACAGCTATGACAGGGGAGTAACCGACGAATTCGTCTTGCCTTCCGTCATAACCGAAAACGGAGAGCCCGTCGCCAAAATCGAAAAGGGCGACTCTATTATCTTTTACAACTATCGCCCCGACAGAGCAAGAGAAATCACAAGGTCGTTTATATACGAAGACTTTGACAAATTCGAGAGAAAATCGGGATACATCGATCCCGTTTACGTCGGCTTTACGTGCTATGACACCACGTTCACGAATTGGAAAGTCGCTTTCGGACCTCGCCACCTCGACAATACGCTTGGCGAATATCTCGCAAAACAGGGCAAAACTCAGCTTCGTATTGCGGAAACGGAAAAATATGCCCACGTCACCTTCTTCTTTAACGGAGGAGTGGAAACCCCCAACACGGGCGAGGACAGAGTGCTTATTCCGTCGCCTAAAGTCGCCACCTACGATTTAAAGCCCGAGATGAGCGCTTATGAAGTTGCCGCAAAGGCGGTTGAGCTTATCGACGGCGGAAAATACGACGTTATCATTCTCAATTTCGCAAACTGCGACATGGTAGGACACACCGGCGTTTTGGAAGCGGCAAAACTTGCCGTCAAAGCGGTTGACGAATGCTTAAAGCAAGTCGTAGAGGCAATACAGAGAAACGGCGGCAGCTGTCTTATCACGGCAGACCACGGCAACGCCGACAAGATGGTGGACGACGAGGGCAAACCCTTTACCGCTCATACTACAAACCCTGTTCCGCTCATTATGGTGGACGGCGTGGGTACGCTTAAAGACGGCGGTAAACTTTGCGATATCGCCCCGACGATGCTCGAGATGATGGGACTTGAAAAACCTGCCGAAATGACGGGAGTAAGTCTTATCAAAAAATAATTTAAAGTGAACGGTCAACGGCACAAACGGTCAGAGTTTTAGTCTTTGCCGTTCGTTCGTTTAAGTGAACTTAAAAGCCGTCGCATATAGCGACGGCTTTTTATTGTAATAAATTAAAAAGTTTTTAAGACCTTATCTAAATTTTATCGTGGCATAATTAAATATTCCGTTTGCTCACAAAACAAATTATATTTTCATTTTAAAATATAAAAATATATAGATGAGCCGTAAGTTTATTTTATTGCCACAAATGTTATATTGCCACAAACGTTATATTGCCGCAAACGTTATATTGCCGTAAATGTTATATTGCCGTAAATTTGTTATGTTGCCGTGTATTTGTTTTGTTGCCGTAAATTTGTTTTGTTTTTGCAGGGTGATAAGACAATAAACAAGCGGTAATAGGGAGCAAAAATGACCGAAGTTTTAAGACAAACTAAAATTTATCCTGGTCAAAATTTACTTTTCTTCCGCATTTGCGCCTCCGACGGCGTTTTGGTCAGATTCTTTAAAATCGGAAAACACTTCCACCGTTAAATAGGAATCGGAATCATTTTCGACTGTCTTTAAAAACTGTCAAAGTTTTTTTGCTTTTCCTCTTTCGGCAATGGGACTTCGTCGCCCATAATTGTGGAGTTTATGACTATGGGCGAGGTCAAAAAGCCGTCCTCGACGTATTTCATTTTCTTTGCAAACATTTTGTTTACTATCGATACGGTAAGCGGAATATAAATTATCGCCGTGGCGTATTCGCCTATCGCAAAACTTGCCCACAGGGCGTCAAGGTTTACAAACTTGCCTAGCAAGACGGCAAAGGGTAAGACGAGCACAAACTGACGGAGCAGCGTGATTATGAAAGCGTGCGAGCCTTTGCCTATCGCCATATACATGGCAACAAAAGTTATAGATATCGCAGCGGCAGGGAATGAAAAGCTGATTATCCGCAAAGCGGAAACGCCGATTGCCATCATGTTTGCCGAAGCGGAAAACATTTCGAGAAGTTGCACGGGAGCGAGGCAGAATACCAATAGTCCCACGCAGTTTAAGAATATCGCAACGGAAAGCGTGAGCCTGACCGTCTTTGAAAATCTCTTTTTGTTGCCTGCGCCATAGTTATAACCGTATATCGGAAGCGCTCCTTGATTTAAGCCGAAGCAGGGCATAAACACGAAGGAATTAAGTTTATAATATACGCCGTAAACCGCTACCGCCGTCTGCGAAAACGCTATGAGCAGGGCATTCATTATCGTGAGCAAAAACGAGCTTATGGCGTTTTGGAACATCGTAGGAAGCCCGACTCTGAAAATCTCTTTTACCGTCGAAAATTTCAGTCTGAATTTTTTGAAGAATATCTGTATATCGAATTTTTTGACCGCCACCATGATGAGCATAAAAATCATTGACAAAACCTGTCCCGAAACAGTGGCGATTGCCGCACCCATAACTCCGAGCGCAGGGAAGCCTATAAGTCCGAAAATCATAATGGGGTCCAAAATAATGTTTGTGATAGCTCCGATAAGCTGGGATATCATGGGGATAATCATATTGCCCATAGATTGCATCGTCCTCGAGCAGAACAGCTCGACGAACACGCCGACGGATAAGCTCGTGACTATGGCAAGGTAGGATACCGACATATCGAGCATGGCGGCGTCGGAAGTGAAAAGCATCAAAAAGCCGAGGGATATTCCGTAACCGAACAAGGCGAAAAATGCGCTCGATATAAGGGCGAAAAACAATCCCGTTTGCGCCGCCCGGCTTGCTTCGGCAAGTTTTCCTTCGCCGAGTCTTCTTGAAATAAGCGAGCTAGTGCCTATTGCTATGCCGATAGCAAAGGCAAAGACGAGCATCTGAATGGGATACGCCAACGAAACGGCAGTCAACTGAGCTTCGCCTATCTGTGCCACGAATATGCTGTCCACTATGTTGTATAACGATTGCACGAGCATGCTGAGCATTGCGGGCGCACTCATGGTGGCAAGAAGTTTTGGGATTGAAGTTGTTCCGAGTTTTGTAGAGTTTAACATTTTTCTTTTGTCGTTTAACGGAAAAACAAATTTATAATTCTTTATTATTTGCCGTTCTATTTATTTTTTGTTTTGCATATTCTATACCAAAATGCAGGTTCAGTCAATGAAATTGCAAGGGTAGGAGGACTATGAAAGAGAAAATTTTAGACAATATCAAGTATATGTGTTCCGCACTTATCGGATTGCTTTCCGTCATCACCGTATGCTGTCCCGTGGTGACTAAAAATCTCGTGTTGGCAGGCGGAACGGTGATGCCCTCAAGCTATAATACTTTTGAGTTTTTGTCGTCGTTTGCCGGGACGGATAACGCCGGAGCGGGACTTTTCGGAAGCATTATCGGCATAGTGATACTCATAGCAGGCGTTGCTCTTTTAATTTATTCCGTTTTGGTGATGCTGGGAAATTTCGGCGTAGGCAAGCTCGTAAAAGTATCGGGACTCGGAAATCCGGAAAAGACGGTTTCGGCGGTCACGGTAGCCCACGCCGTTCTCGTGCTGTTTGCTCTGATAATGTATGCGGTAACTTGCACTCGTCTTTCTTCCGATGCGGAGATATACGATTTGGGCGGTGGTATGATTGCGCTTTTGGTTTTCGATATATTGCTTGCGGCAGGCTCGAAGTGGGATAAATTCTTAAAGATTGATTTTAAAAAGTTTGCCGACAAATTCAGGTTTAAGAAAAAAGACAAGGCAAGCGAGCAAACTGTTTCGGAAGGCGAGGCTGAGGTAAACGCAGAGGCGACCGTCGCAGAATAAAAGCAGGAGGAGTCAAAAATTAACGTTTTTCTGTATGGGCGGTGCAAAAACAATTTAACTTCATTTATAAAGTTTAAGGCGGCTGGTATCCGCCTTTTTAAATGCAAGACGCAAAAAATTAAAACAGAGATTAATTTTTAAACGGATATTGGCTTATCTTAAAACAAAACCGTCCGAAAACAAATTCGGCGTCGGTATTATACACTCGGCGCTTGCAGACCAAAGTTTTGCATATCGGCGTCATTGGTATAAGATACATGCGGTATAGATGTTTATAATCTTTTGGCGTCCTATATTTTAGCCGACATTAAACGCACGGTTTTATGCTCGGGAAATAAGCTCGGGAAATAAAAAGTTTATAATAAGGCAAACTATTATCTATAAGGCAAAACGTCAAAAAAAAACAGGGGCAGTATCAAATTAAAACATGAGTGGACAAGCGGCGGTAAAATAAATTTTGTTTGACTTAACGTGCATTAGGTGGTAAAATCAATTAGTAATAGTTTGCGCTATGCAGCACGAAAGAACAAGGAGTAAATTATGCTTACTATAAAACATTTAGTAAAGAAATATCCTCGTAGCGACAGGATTGCCGTTAACGATATAAATATTGAATTAAAGCCCGGCGAAATCTTCGGTTTTTTAGGACAGAACGGCGCCGGTAAATCTACCACCATTAAATGTCTTACGGGTATTTTGCCTTTCGACGGAGGCTCTATCGAGGTTTGCGGATACGACCTCGCCAAAGAACCGATTATGGCAAAATTTAACATAGGATACGTTCCCGACAACCACTCGGTATACGAAAAACTTACGGGCGTCGAATACGTAAACTACGTTGCCGATTTATACAGAGTTCCCGCCGATATAAGAAAGGAAAGGCTTGAAAGATATCTCAAGATATTCAAGCTCGAGAATGCGGCAAACAGACAGATTAAATCTTATTCGCACGGAATGAAACAAAAAATATGTATTATCGCCGCCCTCATTCACGAGCCAAAACTTTGGGTGCTCGACGAGCCTATGATGGGACTCGACCCTCAGTCCACGGCGGAGATAATCGCACATATGAGAGAACACTGCGCCAAAGGCAATACCGTGTTTTTCTCGTCGCACAACCTTGACCTCGTCAAAAAGCTCTGCCACAGAGTCGCCATAATAAACGAGGGCGAAATTATCGACACTTTCGACTTGAAAGACAATCCCGAAAATCAGGAAAATCTCGAAATAAGATTCTTTAAGATAACAGGCACTTACGAAAAGCGTTTGTTTGAGGACTACGCCGCTCAGGAAATGTCCGACGCCCGTCCGGATAACAGCACGCAGGATTATCAGATAGAATCCGCAGTCAAACCTAAAGGCAAACAAAAAGAGGCGGAAAAGATTAAAGATAAAACCGATAAAAAAAGAGATAAAGTAAAAGCCGAATAATTGAGGTTGAGAAACAGAGGAAAAAATGAACTTTACCGTATGGACGTTATTTAAGCTCGACCTTAAATCAAGGCACGGGTCAACAAAAGCAATAAGCACAAAAGACCATTTAAAAAGATTTTTCAACGTGGCTCTTTCCATTGTGCTTTATGCCGTTTTAATTGCAGTTTTTTATTATCTGACCGAGATGTTTGTCGTAAAGTCGCAGCTCGGGTTTGAATTTTTGGTTATCGTCACGTTTGTCGCTCTTATCCTGCTTACGATAGTAGGGACGGGCAACGTGGTAAAAAACCTTTATTTCAGCGGAGATAACGAGCTTTTGCTTCGTTTCCCCGTAAGCGGAAAGGACGTTTTGATTGCGAAATCCATTTATTGTTTTGTGTCCAATCTCGTCATATGCTTTATGCTTCTCTTTCCGTTTTATATAATTTTCGGCGCACTGTCGGGAATGAACGTCGGCTATTATTTTCTTTCGATAATAGTTATGTTTTTAATTTCTTTAGTGCCGTTCTTCGTTGCAAATTTAATCGCTATACCGGTTATGCAGCTTGTCAATCACGTAAAGGATAAGTTTTTGCTCATTCTCATTGTGCTTATCCTCTTGCTTTGCGGCGGCTTTATTTTGTATATGCAGCTTCTCAAAGAAGTGGTGCAATATATCGAAAACAACAACATCAACCTCTTTTCGCCCGAGGTGACGCAAAATATAAAAGCGTTTGCAAACGGTTGCTATCCGTTCAGATTTTACGCCGACGTATTGGCTTATTCTCAAGTCGAGGGCGGTGCAGGTCAGGTGTTTTTAAATTTGTTGTATATAGTGTTGATTGAGGCGGCTATTGCGGTATGCGCATATTTTACCACAATCAAATGCTATTATAAAACCATATTATACAGTATCGAAACCGGCAAAACCGCTCTTACTACAAAAAGCAAAATAGTTTTGCGCACGCAGTTTTCCGCACTTTTCAGAAGGGAATTCTTTTTGATATTCCGCTCGTTCAACTATTCGTTTCAATACCTTGCGATGGCTGTGGCGGCGCCCGTTATGGTGTATTATTGCAACGACCTTGCCGTTTCCTACGGACAGAGCACGGTGGGTTCGGCAATTGTTCCCGGACTTACGCTTATGGTCATAACCTTGTTTACGACGATAATCGTATCGTTTGCTTCCACCACGGTATCCCGTGAGGGAATGTGTTTTTATCACACAAAAATAATTCCCGTATCATATAAAAATCAGGTGCTGGTAAAACTGTTTTTATACGGCATAGTGGCGTTGATTTCCACGGCGGTAAGCTGTCTGGTAGTCGGGCTCGTTTTCGGACCGTCGGGCAAAGGAATAATGACTTCGCTTGAGGCGTTTTTGATATTCCTCATTTCCGCCATATTGGTAGTATCTTTGACCTGTATGTCGATAAGAGTTGATATCAAGCATCCTACCTTCAACGTTTCCGGCGACGGCGACCTTGTTTCGGCAAACAAAAACGTAGCACTTACGATAGCAATCGGCGTTATCATGGCGGTGCTGTTCGGACTGTTTACCATGCTTTTGTCCATAATACCTTTCCAGGCAAACGGACAGGACTACTCGCTCGGCGGTTACAGCAAGTATCTCATTCTTCTCGGGGTGTCGGTGATTATGCTCGTATGCACGACGGCAACGCTTTTCCCGACGCTCAACAGAGATTATCGCAAAATCGTAGCTTAACTTTTTGCTCTTTATCGGTTTGGGCATTAACAAACCGAAAACTTTTACTCGTAAAATTAACGCATATTATCGCAATGCCATAATATAGGCAAGGCGAAATAAAATTAGTTTGGGTGAAATGGAAAAAATCGGACTTGTTTTAGAAGGCGGCGGCTCTAAGGGCGCATATCAGGTGGGTGTTTTAAAGGCTTTGCTTGAAAACGGCTACCGTTTTGACGCTGTCACGGGCACTTCTATTGGCGCATTGAACGGCGCTATACTCGCTCAGGACGGTCTGGACAGATTGGAAGACTTTTGGCGCGAAGTTAAAATTTCAAGCATTTTCGACGTCAGCGAAGAAATAGCCGAAAAGCTCGAAAACGGCGTCAGCCGAAACGTGATGGTTTATATTTTGCTTCAAGTCAGAAATCTGAAAAAGTTTATAGACGTCAACGGTGAAAAGATGGAAAGCTACATAAAAAAACGTCTTGACCCCGTTAAACTAAAAAATGCGGATATGAAAGTGGGTTGCGTCACTTTTTGCGTTTCGAAAATGCAGCCTGTTGAAAAATTCGTCGAGGATATGGAGGAAGAATACATCACCGATTATTTCGTCGCCTCCGCAACATATCCGCTTTACGGTTTTTACAAATTTAACGGCGAACGGTATTTCGACGGAGGTATATGGGACAACTGTCCCGTCAACCTTATGGCGTCGAAAGGATATAAAAACATAATTGCCATAAGGACGACCGACAAGCCCCGAAAAAGAAAAATTTTATACGACGATTTAAACGTAACGTATATCACGCCGTCGGAAGACCTCGGCTCGATGATAGATTTTTTTCAGCATAAGATAGAAAAGATGAAAATCCTCGGCTATTACGACGGACTCAGGTTTGTAAAGAAACTTCAAGGGGTAAAATACTATATAGAACCTTTTGAAAAATCCGATTTCATGACAAGATTTTACGACTTGCCGTTCGTCGAAATGGCAAGAGAAAAAGTTTTTGCCGTCGTCGGTAAAAAGTATATGGGTCTGCGCTCCATTCTCGACGACCTCGGCGTAGGGGAAGACGTCAGCGACGATAAGGCGATACTCAGCATTTTGGAATTATACGCAATGTGTCTTAAAATCGACAGATTCCAAATTTTATCGCTCGACGAGTTTTTAAAACTGATAAAAGAAAAAGCCTCCTTTGACCGTAAGGAATTTAACAGACAGACAAAGGATATAAAAAATTCTAAACTGAAAAAACTTATATACTATCTCGCTAAATACGTTAAAGTTTAGTTTTCTTTTATCCGACGCAAGATGCCGTCCGTTATCGGCCGTCTCGAATGTGACGGCAAAACACTCAGCTTGATTATGAATAAAATTCTACTTATAGATTCAAACAGCATACTTCACCGTGCATATCACGCGCTCCCGAATCTCGCTGCCAAAAGCGGGCAATATACGGGAGCGATTTTCGGTTTTTTAAACATTTTTTTGAGACTTGTCGAGCAGGAGCAACCCACGCATATAGCGGCAGTCTTTGACGCCAAAGCCAAAACTTTCCGTCACGAGATGTTTGCCGAATATAAGGGGACGAGAAAACCCATGGATCCCGAGCTTGCCATGCAGTTTGAGCCGATAAAAAAAATTCTCGACTTAATGAAGGTCAAGGTCATAGAAAAACCGGGCTTCGAGGCGGACGATATCATAGGAACGCTCGCCTGCCGTTTTGACGAGCCCACGTTCATAGTTACGGGCGACCGCGACAGCTTTCAGCTTGTGTCTCCGACGACGAAAGTGATATGGACTAAAGTGGGCGTAACTAACGTCGAGATAGTAGACGAAACTTATCTTAAAGGTATGGGCTTTATAAGCACCGACCAATTTATCGATTTCAAGGCGCTCATGGGCGATTCGTCGGATAATATCCCCGGCATAAGCGGCGTGGGAGAAAAGACGGCGCTTTCTCTTTTGAAGCAGTATGGCAGTCTTGACGGAGTGTTCGAGCACGCCGACGAGATAAGCGGCAAGATAGGCGAAAAGATAAGGGCAGGTAAAGACAGCGCATATCTGTCAAAAAAGCTGGCGACTATTGTGAAAGACGTTCCCGTCGATATTTCTTTGGAAGATATCAAACTTAACAAAAACTATTCGCCTCAGCTTATTGAATATTTGTCCGAGCTCGAACTCAATTCCATTGTCAAAAAACTCGACATCGAGCCGACCGTGGCACAACTTGGCAGCGAGGAAATTTCATCGGAAGAATTTGAAAAACTTCTGTCACAAAAATTTGACAAAATAGCGTTGATATTGGACGACGAGCTCAAGCTCTCTTTTGACGGACAAAAAGAATATGTTTTAAAACTCAAAGAAGATTTATTTTCAGACGGGCTTTCCTTTGACGAGGCTTTAGAAAAATTAAAAAAGATAAAGGGCAAAGTTTTGATTGCCGACGCAAAATCGGCGATAGTCGAACACGATTTAAACTTTGACGATTTTTACGACGTATTGATTGCCGAGCACCTTGCGAGCGGTTCGGAAACGGTTAAATCCGTTGTCAAGGTCTTGGAAGCGCACGGTCTTCCATATAACGCCGCAAGCTATTTCCGCCTTTACGAGGCTCAGCAAAAGATATTAAACGAGCAGGATATGCAGGGCACTTTGGACGTGGAATTAAAGCTGTCGAAGGTGCTTGCAAAAATGCAGTCAAGAGGTATTGCGGTAAATTCCGATACGCTCGACAGTCTTGAAAAAGAGTATACCGTCGAGCTTGCCAAAATTTCCGACGAGATAAAAGAGTATGCGGGTGAAAGCGTCAATATATCTTCGCCCAAGCAGATTGCTACGCTTCTTTTCGAAACTTTAAATTTAAAGCACGGCAAAAAAAATCACTCGGGCGGATACAGCGTGGACGAGGAGGTCTTGTCGCAGATAGACCACCCGGTGGCGACGCTCATTTTGGACTACCGCAGAGTGGCAAAATTGCTGTCCACCTACGTCACGGGGCTTAAAGCCATGATAAAAGACGGCAGGGTGCACACGGAATTCAATCAGACGATAACGACGACGGGCAGGCTTTCGTCGACGAATCCCAATCTTCAGAATATCCCCGTAAAGGGCAAGGACGCAAAAAAAATCAAGAGTGCCTTTGTGGCGTCGGATGGGGCGGTGTTGCTGTCTTGCGACTATTCACAGATAGAGCTAAGGCTCCTCGCTCATTTCAGCGGCGACGAAAAACTTATCGATGCGTTCAGGCGAGGCGACGATATCCACACGCAGACGGCTTCAAAGGTGTTCGGCGTTCCCGCCGAGGCGGTCACCCCCGAGCTGAGAAAGAGTGCAAAGGCGGTAAACTTCGGCATAGTTTACGGCATCAGCGATTTCGGTCTGGCGCAAAATCTTTCTATACCGAGGTATATGGCAAAGTCTTATATCGATTCCTATTTCGATAATTATAAGACGGTAAAAGAATATCTTGACAAAAACGTATCGTTTGCCAAGCAAAACGGATATGTTTCCACCTTGCTCAAGCGCAGAAGATATCTTGCCGACATAAACGCAAAAAATTTCAACCTTGCTCAGCAAAGTGCGAGAATGGCGATGAACACTCCGCTTCAGGGCAGTGCGGCGGATATAGTAAAACTTGCCATGATAAACATAGAGGAAAAACTGAGCGGATACAAATCCAAAATGCTGTTGCAGATACACGACGAACTGTTGTTCGAGGTTTCGCTTGACGAGCTTGAAAAAGTTACTAAAATCGTAAAAGAAGAAATGGAAAACGTGGTAAAACTTTCCGTTCCGCTCGTCGTCGACGCCGCATACGGCAACAATTGGGGCGAGATAGAATGAAACTCACCGTCACTTATAGCGACTCTTTTGATGTATATCGCAATCAGGCGATAGAAAAAACGTTGTTCGATTTGTCCGGCGACGAGGTTGTTTTTTACCTCTGGCAAAATGAAAATGCAGTAGTCATAGGCAAACATCAGGACGCTCTGTCCGAATGCGACTACAACGCCTTTATAGCGGACGGCGGAAAGGTGGCTCGCAGGATATCGGGGGGCGGTGCGGTATATCACGACAGGGGGAATTTAAATTTCACCTTTATAGCGCCGGTAAAATATTATGACCTGTTAAAACAAATGAAAGTGGTGACCGACGCTTTAAAATCTTTCGGGATACAGGCAAGCCTTAGCGGAAGAAACGACGTGGAAGTGTCGGGCAGAAAAATTTCGGGCAACGCATTTTACTTTCACGAGGGCAAAAAACTCCACCACGGCACTTTACTCATTGACGTCGATACGGAAAAGATAAAAAAATATCTGACGCCAAACGCCGTCAAACTGAGCAAAAAGGGAGTAAAATCGGTAGAATCGAGAGTCGTCAATCTGACAGAGATGGCGGATATCGACGCCGAAAGGCTGAAGGGTGCTTTGGTTGACGCCTTTAAAGAGGAATATAAAATAGCGGAGCTTTCCGTTTTGGATATAAACGACTATGCCGACGACGTTGCCGAGAGAGAAAAAGTATTTTCGGATAAGGTATGGATTTTGGGCGACAAGCAGTGTTATAATGTAAGGGCAGTTTACGATTCGCCTTTGGGCGTTCTCGATATAAGGGCAAACGTATCCGACGGCAGGGTCATTTTTGCCAAAGTTTATTCCGACAGTCTGGATTCAGTCGCAGTGGAAAAATTCGAGCATAGCCTTATTGGCGCAAAATACGACGGGGGAGAGTTTATAATATGATTTACGATTTAGTCATAATCGGGTTAGGTCCGGCAGGATACACGGCAGGAGTCAGGGCGATAAAACAGGGGCTCAAAGTTGCCGTCGTCGAGCGTGACAGGGCGGGCGGAACCTGCCTTAACCGAGGCTGTATTCCCATGAAAACGCTGCTTCATTCGGCAAAGGTATACGACGAAAGGCTGTCCTTCGACGAGCTGGGAATAACGGGGGATATAGCATTCGACAGCTCAAAAGTTTACCTCAGAAAAAACGAGATTTCTCAAAAGCTGTCATCAGGCGTCGAATCGCTTTTAAAGGGCGCCGATATTTTCAAATGCGACGCCGAGGTCTTCGACGGTTACGTCATGGCGGACGGACAGAAGATAGAATATAAAAATTTGGTCATTGCCACAGGCTCAAAGCCTTTTATGCCGAAAATCGAAGGCATTAAAAAGGCTCTCAATTCCGACGACGTTTTCGCCGCCGAGCCTGAAGGCGACAGACTCGTCATAATAGGCGGCGGCGTCATAGGTATGGAGTTTGCCACCTATTTTTCGTACACGGGAAAAACGGTCACCGTAGTTGAGGGAACGGACAGAGTTTTGCCGATGTTTTCTAAAGAAATTTCCACGCAGATTGCTTCTCTTTTAAGGCAAAAGGGCGTCACGTTTAAGACGGGCGTCACGGCAACGAAAATCGGCGACGGCTTCGTCGAACTGTCAGGAGGCGAGAGAATAGAGTGCGACAACGCTATATGCGCCGTAGGAAGAGCGGCGTGTCTTGACGGACTAGGCAACCTGAATATCGAGCTTGAAAGGGGCTTTATAAAGGCGGATAGCAATTTTAAAACGAGCGCCGGAAACGTATACGCCATAGGCGACGTAACCGGCAAGTGTCAGCTTGCGCACTACGCTTCTGCGGAGGGCGTGAACGTTGTCGACGTCATTTTAGGCAACAGGCAGTCGGTAGACCTTTCCGTCGTGCCGTCCTGCGTGTATACCTATCCGCAGATTGCATCCGTCGGGAAGACGGAAGGGGAAAGCATATCAAAGTTTATGACGGGAGGCAATGCCAAGAGTATCATCGAAGGCTACTCAAGAGGTTTTGTCAAACTTTATGCCGACGGCAAAGTTTTAGTCGGCGCCGAACTCTTTTGCGACAACGCTACCGAGCTTATTTCCGAGCTTGCCGTGGCGATTGCGAATAAATTAAAAATTGAGGACGTGGCAAAGGTCATTCATCCGCACCCTACGGTCAGCGAATCGGTAAGCGAAGCCGTCTGGGATTTTACGGGACTTGCCACACACAAGAGGTAATATGAAAACACCGCTTTATCAAATGCACGTAAAACTTAACGGAAACATAGTCGATTTTGCAGGCTTTGAGCTTCCCGTCGACTACGGCTCGATTTTGGAAGAGCATAAATGCGTCCGTGAAAGGGTGGGACTTTTCGACGTTTCGCATATGGGAGAACTGACTGTAAAGGGTAAGGACGCCGAAAGCGCCCTAAACGCCATAGTCACCAACGACATAAGAGGTATGTATGACGGTCAGGTGCGTTACAGCCTTTTGCCCAACGAAAAGGGCGGAGCGGTAGACGATATTTTGATTTACCACAAAAACGCAGAAGATTTTTTGATTGTCGTAAATGCGTCTAACACGGCTAAGGACGCCAAGTGGTTTGAAACTCACTTGCCGAGCGGCGACTATAAATTTGAAAACATATCCGATAAGGTGGCGCAGATAGCGATACAGGGACCTATGGGCGAGGCGGTACTCAAAAAGATAATAGCCGACGAGTTTATCCCTAAAAAATATTATTCGTTTATCGACAACGTCGATTTCGGCGGTATAAACTCCCTCGTTTCGAGGACGGGTTACACGGGCGAGGACGGTTTTGAAATTTACGTCAAAAACGCCGACGCCGAAACAGCGTATGAAATGATGCTTAATGCAGGCAAAGAATTTAATATCATGCCCTGCGGATTAGGAGCAAGGGACACTCTCCGTCTCGAGGCGGCAATGCCGCTTTACGGTCACGAACTCGGCGAAGATATCCCCGTTGCGGAAGTCGGTCTGGATTTTGCCATAAAACTCGGCAAGGAAAATTTTGTGGGCAAAGAGGCAATTTTGAATTGCAAAAAAGAATACGTCAGAGTGGGAGCGTTTGCGCTAAAGGGAATTGTGAGAGAACACTCGGACGTATACGTCGGCGACGAGAAGGTGGGTACAGTCACGTCCGGCACTTTTGCGCCCACGCTCAAAAAGGCGGTGTGTATGCTTAGGATTAAAGCGGACGCCGTCGATAAAAATCTCGAGGCGGACGTCAGAGGCAGAAGAGTGGCACTTTTCGTCACGCCGTTGCCATTTTATAAAAGGGCAAAATAAAGCCTCAAAAGGCAGGCGTATTCTGCCGGCAGAGCGGTAACGTGCGGCAAGGGATAGAAAACGCCGAACTTGACCGGCAAACTAAATTTGTTTAAATAAATGAGCTAAACGGTAGCAATTTTAAAAAATAAATGTTAAAATATAAACAATAAAACCAAGCGAGGTAATTATGAGATATCTTTATACCAAAACTCATGAGTATATCTGTATCGGATCGGGAAAAACCGTGCAAGTTGGTATTTCCGATTATGCGCAAAAACAGCTCGGCGACATCGTTTACGTCAATCTTCCCGAAATGGGACAGACCTTTTCCAAGGGCGAAGTTTTCGCCGCAGTCGAATCGGTCAAGGCGGCGTCAGATATTTTGGGACCGTGCGACGGCATAATCACCAAAGTCAATCTCGAGCTTGACGGCAGACCCGAACTTTTAAACGAGGACCCTAAAAAGAATTGGATCTGCGAAGCGGAAATCAGAGGCTCCATCCCGACTGACCTCATGTCCGAAGAAAAATATCTCAAGTATATAGCAACACTTTAATTTATATTATGTTGTAGCCCTTTCTCGGGCTACTTTTGCTTTTGGAGGAAAAATGTCAAACTATATCTCTTTATCCGAAAAAGATAAAAAGGAAATGCTCGAAACTATCGGCGTAAAGTCCGCCGACGAGCTTTTTAAAGATATCCCCGGCAAAATAAAAGCCAAACCTTTAAATCTTCCGGACGGAATGAGCCAACAGGAAGTTTTCGATTTTATGGAGAGCGTCGCAAACGAAAACAAAGTTTTCGACACCGTCCTAAGAGGAGCGGGCGCATATAGCCACTATATCCCGTCGCCCGTCAAGGCTCTCGTTTCACGCTCGGAATTCGTCACCGCTTATACGCCGTATCAGGCGGAAATCTCGCAGGGCATCTTAAGAAGCATTTTTGAATATCAGACCTTTATGTGCCGTCTTACCGGTATGGAAGTTTCCAACGCCTCGCACTACAGCGGAGCGACGGCGGCGGCGGAAGCGGCTTTAATGTTTTTAGGCAGAAAAACTAAAGTTTTAACTTTCGACAACGTAAATCCCGATACGCTTGCGGTCATGAAAACGTATATCGAGGCAAGGGGATTCACTCTCGAGGTTTTAAGCTCCAAAGACGGACTGGTAGATACGGACGCTCTCGAAAAGGCGGCTGACGATACGGTAGCCTGCGTATATTTTGCTCAGCCCAATTATTTCGGGCTTATCGAAGACGCCGACTCCGTTGCCGCATTTTGCAAGAGTAAGGGCATAAAGAGTATAGGAGGCTACAATCCGACGGCACTGTCGCTTCTTAAAACTCCTGCCGAGTCCGGCGTGGATGTGGCAACCGGCGAGGCACAGCCTCTTGGAATGTCCCTTTCGTTTGGCGGTCCTTATCTCGGATTTATAACCTGTATGCGCTCGGATATGAGAAAACTGACGGGCAGAATAGTGGGCGAAACGGTTGACCGTGACGGAAACGTCTGTTACGTTCTGACGCTTCAGGCAAGAGAACAGCATATAAGGAGAGAGAGGGCGTCAAGCAATATTTGCAGCAATCAGGCGCATTGTGCGCTCACTGCCGCCGTATATCTTGCCACTCTCGGCAAAAAAGGATTTACCGAAGTGGGCGAGGCGTGTCTGTCAAACGCTCATTATCTCGCCGAACAGCTCGGCAATGTCGGGCTTAAAAGAAAGTATAAAGGCGAATTTTTCCACGAGTTCGTGACGGAGTGCCGCGGCAAGGCAAAGGATATCGAAAAGAAACTTGCCGAAAACGGCATACTGTCGGGGCTCTGTCTGTCCGACGACGAGATGCTTTGGTGCGCCACCGAAACGGCGGACGTCAAGGCGCTCGACAGGGCGGTAAAACTTGTAGGGGAGGTATTAAAATGAAATCGATTTTTGAATACGACAACGCTCAGACGGAAAATTATATACGCCCCTTGACGGTCCAAAAATATTCCCTCAAAAAGGAATTGCAAAGAGAAAATCTCGACCTTCCCGACGTCAGCGAATATAACGTGGTGAGACACTACACCAAACTGTCGAAAACTGCGTTCGGCGTGGACGACGGCTTTTATCCGCTCGGCTCGTGCACAATGAAATACAATCCCAAGTTAAACGAGGAAGTAGCCTCTTTTAAGGGATTTGTCAAAATTCATCCGCTCCAGGGCAAAGACACTTTGGGCGGCTGCGTAAAGGTTTGCAAAATGCTTGCCGATTCCCTTCAGGAAATAACGGGTATGGACGCTTGCACGCTTCAACCTGCCGCAGGTGCGCACGGAGAATTTACCGGGCTTCTTCTCATAAAAAAATATCACGAGTCGAGGGGCGACTTCGGACGCAAAAAGATAATCGTTCCCGATTCCGCACATGGGACCAATCCTGCGAGTGCGGCAATGGCAGGCTTTGACGTGGTTGAGGTAAAATCCAATTCCGAAAAGGGAGTGGACGTCGACGAGTTAAAAAAGATTGTCGGCGACGACACTGCGGCTCTCATGCTGACCAACCCGACGACGCTGGGACTGTTTGAAAAAAATATCGTTGAAATTGCCGATATAATCCATAAAGCCGGCGGTCTGCTCTATTACGACGGAGCAAACCTTAACGCCGTTATGGGTATAGCACGGCCCAAGGATATGGGATTCGACGTCGTGCATTTCAATCTTCACAAGACGTTTTCCACGCCCCACGGCGGCGGAGGTCCCGGCTCCGGTCCCGTTTGTTGCACAAAGGAGCTAAAGGAGTTTCTGCCTTATCCCGTCGTCAACGACGGTTTCAAAATGCCTCAAAACTCGGTGGGCAAGGTGACGGCTTTTTACGGCAATTTCTCGGTAATGGTAAAGGCGCTTTGTTATATCCTCACTCTCGGAGGAAAGGGATTGAAGGAGGCTTCAACCTGCGCCGTTTTAAACGCCAACTATTTAAAGAGCAGGCTTCAAAAGGTTTACGACACGGACAGCGACAGATATTGTATGCACGAATTCGTCCTCTCTTTGCAAAAGCTAAAAGACGAAACGGGCGTCAGTGCGATTGACGTTGCAAAGTCGCTCATTGACTACGGCATACATCCGCCCACAATGTATTTCCCTCTTATCGTGCACGAGGCGCTCATGTTCGAGCCTACAGAATCCGCAACGAAGGAAATGCTCGACGAAACGGCAGACGTCATGCTGAGGCTTTATCAAGAGGCGAAAACGGATCCCGATAAACTTCACTCGGCGCCTCACTGTGCCGTCATATCCCGCCCCGACGAGGTCAAGGCGGCAAAGGACTGCAAGCTGAGATATTAGCAAGTGCAATCCCGCAAGAGAACACGGCAAAAGGTTGACGGTGTTTAAACTTTTGCAATTAAATGAAATCATGGCAAGATTTAAAATAGGTATTTACTATTTAAATTTTTTGTGATAATATAAAAATATGGAGGTATAAAAATGGGAAAAGGTGCTAAAAAAGACTACTTTGGTTTAGGCAGAATTGTCAGTATCATTCTTGCAATTATCCCTGTAACCGCTTGGTTGCTCGGAGCCATCACAAGAATCATGGACGGCGGTCTCGGAATTGTTTTCGGTATCATTCGTCTTATCGGCGGTGGATTCATTCTTTGGATTATTGACCTTATTCTTATGATTGTAAGAGGAAGCATTTTGCGTATAGCTTAAGCAGTGAAAGTAAAATAAAAATCCGCCTTAGGGCGGATTTTTATTTTTACCGAAGAAAATACATATATGCGACATCAGCTTTTCTGATTGCAATGACGGCCGATATCGCTTGCAGTTTATAGGTATGGCCGCATATCGGATATAACATGTTTTGATAAAATGGTCGGAACTGCCGCTATTGAATTTTATATCTGCCCACACGTTGTGTTGTGATTGTTGCGTGACAGGATACAGCGTTTTAAATTTTATAAATCAAGCGAAAGCAGAAAGTCTTTAGCGTCGTCAAACGAGGAAAAAACCTCTTTTTTGTCGGCAAATTCCACCGTCAGCGGATAGTGTTCAAATGCCACAAAATTTACCGCTTTTAAGACGTTTTCAAACGTCGCCTCTTTTGAGTTTAATATTAGTTTTATCATAGCTTAAATATATATATTTCCATAAAAAAAGTCAACGCAATGCGTGACGGATTTTAAAACTTAAGGCGGCATCGTCTTTTGCCTTGCTCACTATGGAAATTTTGCGTAAAGGAAATGGCATTTTTGGGACGAACAGCGTGAAATTTAGGTAAAAGTTTGGCATATATCCGTTCGTTTGGGGATATTTCTTATATATATAATATATAAATACAGCAATTAAAATGATTAAAAACAGGCTTTTCTTGCTTGACTATATATTTTTTTTGTTTAAAATGATATGTATCGTTAGGTGATTACATGAAAAAAGAAAAAAGACACACGTTAAAAAAACTTTTGGGGTGCGTCGGGGAATATAAAAAAGCCTCGTTCCTTGCTCCTTTCTTTATAGTTTTTGAAGTTATTTTTGAAGTGCTCATCCCGTTGCTCATGGCGCAGATTATAAACGTGGGAATGGATACTAAGCTGAGCGCATACAGTTTGATTTTGACTTTCGGCAATTTGGACGTCTATTTCTTCACTATGACCGACCGTATAGCCTATATATGCACGGTGGGAGCGATAATGGTGGCAATGGCTATCTGTTCGCTTTGCTGCGGTATACTTTCCGGTAGATTTGCCGCCGTCGCCGCTACGGGATTCGGCAGGAACGTCAGAAGAAAAGAGTTTTACAAGATTCAGGACTTTTCGTTTTTGAATATGGATAAATTCAGCACGGCTTCTTTGGTCACGAGGCTCACGACCGACGTTACCAACGTGCAGAATACTTACATGATGTTTTTGAGGATATGTTTCAGAGCGCCCGTCATGCTCGTGCTCGCCATACTCATGGCTGTCACGATAGACGGCGAACTCGCCCTGATATTCCTCGGAGCGGTGCCTGTGCTGGCAATAACGCTCGCCTCGCTTGCCGCAATAGGCTTCCCGAGATTTTTGGCAATGCTCAAAAAATACGACAAACTCAACATCACCACTCAGGAAAACCTCACGGCAATAAGAGTTGTAAAGTCTTTTGTCAGAGAGGACCACGAAACGGAAAAATTCAGGCAGGTTTCCTCGGAATGTCAAAGGCTTCAGCTTAAGGCGGAAAAAATGATTGTCATAGCAATGCCGGTCATGCAACTCGTCGTATACACCTGTATGATTTTGACTACCTATTTCGGCGGAAACAAAATTATTGCCGGCAGAATGGATTACGGCGACCTGACGGCGTTTATTTCGTATATTACGCAAATTCTCACCTCGCTCATGATGATAGGTTTCGTCATGATTATGATTGTTATGTCGAGGGCGAGCGCTCAGCGTATAGTCGAAGTGTTCGACGAAAAAATCGATATTACCGACGACAACGCCGATAAATCGCTTATCGTCGAAAACGGCGACGTGGAATTCGAGGACGTCGAATTTTCTTACAGCAAAAACAAGGACAATTTAAACCTTAAAAAGACCAATATCAAAATCAAGTCGGGCGAAACTATCGGTATTATCGGCGGAACGGGCTCGTCGAAAAGCACGTTCGTTCAGCTCATACCCCGTCTTTACGACGTTCTCAGCGGAAGCGTAAAGGTTGGCGGACACGACGTCAGGGAATATTCGCTCAAAAATCTCCGTGATTCCGTCGCCATGGTATTGCAGAAAAACGTCCTCTTTTCCGGAACGATAAAGGACAATTTGAAGTGGGGCAACGAGAACGCCACCGACGAGGAAATATACGAAGTCTGCCGTGTGGCGCAGGCGCACGATTTTATCGAGTCTTTCCCTCAAGGATATCAAACCGACCTCGGACAGGGCGGCGTCAACGTGTCCGGCGGTCAGAAGCAAAGACTCTGTATAGCGAGGGCACTGTTGAAGCACCCCAAAATAATGATACTCGACGACTCCACGTCGGCAGTCGATACTGCTACCGATAAAAAGATAAGAGAGGCGCTAAAGGATAAATTCAATCACATTACCGTGTTTATCATAGCGCAGAGAGTTACGTCCGTCGCCGACGCCGACAGAATTATCGTGCTCAACGACGGCGAGATAGTCGGGGTGGGAACGCACGACGAACTTTTAAAATCCAACGAGATATATCAGGAAGTTTACAATTTGCAAAAACAGGGGGTGGAATAAGATGAGCGAAGAAAAATTTAGCCCTCAGCAGAAATTCGGCAAAATGACAAGACAGCAGTATAAAGCGCTCTCGCCCGAAGAAAAGGCGGAATATAAAAAGCAACGCAAGGCGAAGCGTCAGCACATGACGGGCGTCATAAAGCGTATCTTCAAGGAAATGGCAAAATATAAAGGCTGTTATATCCTCATCGCTATTTTCTACGTCCTCAACGTCGGCGCAAACGTGGCGGGAACGGTGTTGCTTTCTACCGTTATCGACAACTTCATTATCCCCTTGGCTGAAGGCACGGGAACGGTTGCCTATTCGCAGTTTATCAGCATGATTTGCGTTATGGCGGCTATATACTTAGTCGGCGGTATGTCCACGTACGGAGCAAACAGGATAGGCGTTTATGCTTCCTCCAAAATTTTGGAAAACCTCAGAAACGAGATGTTCGAGCATATGCAAAAGCTTCCCATCAGGTATTTCGACACGCATACGCACGGCGATATTATGAGCTGCTACACCAACGATACCGATACCGTCAGAGAATTTCTGACTAACGGACTGCCCACACTCGTTTCGTCAACTCTCACTATCGTGGCTATCTTTATCGCAATGATGGTTTTAAGTCCGCTCCTTACGGCTACGATAATCATAATGCTTGCAGTCATGTTCTTTCTCGTCAGCAAGATAGGCGGTCGCTCGAGCAGATACTTTATGGCTCAGCAAATGCAACTCGGCAAGACGAACGGCTTTATCGAAGAACATATCGAGGGGCAAAAAGTCGTCAAAGTGTTCAATCACGAGGAATTTGAAAAAATCGATTTCGACAACGTGAACGACAGCCTTCAGAGAGCGGGACGGGCGGCAAACACTTACGCAAACATATTGATGCCTATCTTGGGCAACCTTTCGTATATCAACTTTGCCATTACCGCCGTTTTGGGCGGAGTCCTCGCCGTGTTCGGCGTGGGAGGCATAACGTATGGAACGCTCACCGCATTCTTGCTCTTTTCAAGACAGTTCAGCATGCCCATATCGCAGATGTCGCAGCAGATTAACATTATCCTTATGGCGGTGGCAGGCGCAAACAGAATATTCGATATAATCGACCAAAAGCCGGAAGACGACCAAGGTTACGTTACGCTCGTAAACGTTACCGAGGACGAAAAGGGCAATCTTACAGAATGCCCCGAGCGCACCGGTGTCTGGGCGTGGAAGCACTTCCATAAGGCGGACGGAACCACGACGCTCGTAAAGCTCAACGGAGAAGTGCAGTTCGACGAAGTAACGTTCGGATACAATCCCGACAAGACGGTTTTGAAAGATATCAGCCTCTGGGCGCACGACGGACAGACGGTTGCGCTTGTAGGCTCGACAGGTGCAGGTAAGACCACTATCACCAACCTCATCAACAGATTTTACGACGTGCCTGACGGCAAGATACGTTACGACGGAATAAACATAACTAAAATCAAAAAAGCCGATTTAAGACACTCCATGTCTATCGTCTTGCAGGATACGCACCTCTTTACCGATACGGTCAGAGAAAATATCCGTTACGGCAAGCTCGACGCCACCGACGAGGAAGTTTTAAAGGCTTCGAAACTCGCCAACGCCGACTATTTCATTTCTCACTTGCCCGAGGGATATGACACGGTTTTGACGGCGGACGGCTCCAACCTTTCGCAAGGTCAGCGTCAGCTTATCAATATAGCGAGGGCGCTCATTGCGGATCCGCCCGTGCTCATCTTGGACGAAGCGACTTCCTCTATCGATATGAGAACGGAAAAACTCATTGAAAACGGATTGAACAACCTCATGCAGGGCAGAACGGTTTTCGTCATAGCGCACCGCCTTTCGACGGTAAGGAATGCCGACGTCATTTTGGTGCTCGAGCACGGCGAGATTATCGAGCGAGGTAATCACGACGAGCTCATCAAGCAAAAGGGCAAATATTATCAGCTCTACACGGGAGCGTTTGAGCTCGAATAACGGTCTTTTTATCCCGTCAATTCAAAATTGACAACGCTCATGAAATCGTGTATAATTTTCTTCGGTATAAATTATGGGATTTCACGAGTTCGCCGTAAACAAGTTTTGCGGCATGGTAAACAAAATAGATACAAAACGTCTTAAAGCGCAATCGCCTCCGAGCGGGGTGGAGTGCGCTTTCGACGTTTTATACGGCTCGGATAAGCTGTATAATCTGCTTGACGTATATTATCCCGAGGGAAAGCTAAACGAAAAACTCCCCGTCATAATAGACGTGCACGGAGGCGCATGGTATTACGGCACTAAGGATATCAACAAATACTATTGCATGGAGATTGCCGCAAAGGGATATAAAGTCGTAAATATTTCATACAGGCTGTTGCTCAAAGGCGGAGTTTTTCCCAACAATCTGTCCGATTTGTTTATGGCCGAGAAGTGGGTTTACGATAACGCCGAAAAATACGGTTTCGATCTTGAAAACGCCTATATCGTAGGCGACAGCGCAGGCGCACATCTCGCCGCTATGGCACTTGCCGTCAAATGCGACGAGAAGCTGAAAAGCGAGCTTGGCTTTGACGGTAAAATTGATTTTAAAGCGGCAGGCTTTATCTGCGGCGTGTTCGATATCGAATATTACCGCAAGCGACTTAAAATTCCCGCCGTCCGATTTTTTCTGAAATCCTTTTTCGGAAACGATTATAAGTCAAACAAGTTTGTACCTTACGCTACGATTAAAAATTGCAAGGTAGAGTCTTTTCCGCCGGTATTTATGGCGACAGGCGAAAAAGATTTTATGAGAGGGCAGGTCTTGTCGTTCAAGCAGGTTTTGGACGACAGGGGTGTGGAAAACGAACTCTGCGACCTCAAAAGCAAAAAACACAAATTAAATCACGTATATCCCGTCATCTTTCCTCTTTGGGAAGAGAGCGAGTTTGTAACGAATAATATGCTGGAGTTTTTTAAAAGTTATGGAGTATAGGATTGAAAAGGACAGCCTCGGCGAGGTCAAAGTCGAAGCGGATAAACTTTGGGGAGCGCAAACTCAAAGAAGCCTTGAAAATTTCGTCATAGGCGAAAAGATGCCCTACGATATGATAAGGGCAATCGTTACCGTAAAAAGGTGCGCAGCAAAGGCGAATTTTAAGGCGGGTAAACTTAGCGAAGATAAATGCAAAAGAATATGCGACGCATGCGATAAGGTGCTCGGCGCCGATTACGCAGATTCTTTCCCGTTGGTCGTCTATCAGACGGGAAGCGGAACGCAAACGAATATGAACGTAAACGAGGTGCTCGCACATCTTGCCGGCGTCCACCCGAACGACGATTGCAATATGAGCCAAAGCACCAACGACGTGTTCCCCACGGCTATTCACGTGATGGCGGTGTTAAATTCAAAAAAACTTATCGGCTGCGTCGACTCTCTTTGCCTGACTTTCAAAAAACTTGAAAAGGAATACGACGGAATAGTCAAAGTGGGCAGAACGCATCTTCAGGACGCCACGCCCGTGAAATTTTCCGCAGAAATATCTGCGTGGAGATTCGCTCTCGAACAGGCAAAGGAAGCGATACTGAACGCTTTGGAAAAGGTCAGAGTTTTGCCTCTCGGAGGAACGGCTGTCGGTAGCGGCATCAACACTCCCGAAGGCTATGCAAAATACGCCGTTGAGGAACTTTCTTCTTTTACAGGCGAAAAGTTTTTTGAAAGTCCCAACAAATATCATGCGTTGGCGTTTAAAGACGCTTTGCTTCTCTATCACGGAGCGCTCAAAAACCTTGCCGCTTCAATGATGAAAATCGCAAACGACGTCCGATGGCTCGCAAGCGGTCCCCGTTGCGGAATAGGCGAAATAACCATTCCCGCAAACGAACCGGGTAGCTCCATTATGCCGGGCAAGGTAAATCCCACTCAATGCGAGGCTGTCACCATGGTTGCCTGCTCCGTCATAGGAAACGATACGGCAGTGTCTTTGGCGGCAAGCCAGGGCAATTTCGAGCTTAACGTGTTTATGCCCGTCATTGCTTTAAAAATTTACGAGTCGACAAAGCTGCTCACTCAGGCGGTCGACAGCTTTAAAATTCACTGTGCGGAAGGCATAAAGCCAAACCTCAAAAAAATGAAAGAATATTTAAACAATACTCTTATGCTTGCCACGGCGTTCAGCCCGTATATCGGTTACGATATGTCCGCCAAGGTCGTGCACTACGCCTTTGAAAACGACGTTTCCGTCAAAGAGGCGTGCCTTGCCATGGGTGTTCTCGACGAAGCCAAGATAGACGAGATAATTAAAAAGGCGATAAGTTAAATAGGGTAAACACAATTTAAATCTGTCAGGCTATTGAAAGCCAAAGCTCTAAACCCAAGTTTAATGTTTTAACTTGCTCAAATCTTTGGAGTGCGGCTACGGCGTTTAATAATTAAAAAAAGACCCTACGAAAAATATAAAATAGATAAAAAAACGCACGGTGTGCGTTTTTTGTTTTATTCTTTACTATACGTTGTTATGACGAATTCAAGCGATATTTCCTTTTTGAAACCGTCGCCGAGTTCGCTTAGCTTTTCTATGGCGCTTTGCGGTGTCCGATAATAGTAAGGCGTCATTTTCAAGAGGGGAAGCACATTCTGTTTGTTTGAGGCAAACGTTCCTCTTACTTTGTCCTGCCTTTCCGTTTTAAATCCTTTTAGCGTATAGTCTTGTTCGGGATTTTCGACAGGCGTATCGTAAAGCATTTCTTTCAGCTCGAAAAGATGTCTTTTATCCGGCGTGCAAACGATAAACTCTCCCTTTAAAACTCTCGCTATTTCCTCGGCGTGATAGGGGGCGAAAAGCGAAAAGACAAAATCAAATTCGTTGTCGAAAAAGGGCAGGCGAGTCATAGACGCCACACTGTAAAAAATCTTCTTATCTGCCTTGGCGCAAAGGCGTATCGCTTCTTTGGAAATATCGATGCCGTAGCACGAGCAATATTTAGAAATCTCTCTCGTCAGATATCCCTCGCCGCAACCGACGTCTAAAACGGTTGTGCCGTCCAAGGAATATTCACTCGTGACGTAGTCTGAAATAGGGCGATAATATCCCTCGTCCATAATGGCCCTGCGAGATAAAATCATCTCTTTGTTGTCGCCGGGACTTTTGGCGTGTTTGTCTTTTGCCGTCAGGAAATTGACGTAGCCTTCCTTTGCCACGTCGAAAGTGTGACGGGACGGACAAACGTATGAATTTCCGTTTAAACTTAGTTTTTCCCCGCAAACGGGACACTTGTAATATGCCATATTTCCACTTTTTCCTTAAACACACTGTCTTATTTTTGACTTTTTATAAATTGTATATCAATCGTCAAACATTATCAAGTCAATTTTAGCGAACATGTAAAACCTATCAATCAAATCTGAAATTTTAAATTGAAACAATCGAAAGGGAGGCAGGCAAATTGTGCCCGTTATCGGTTGACAACTTAATCGCTATTTGATATAATTTCAACGCTTGAATCGCAACTTGATTATATCCCGCCCTCAAGGCAGGGCAAAGAGATTTTGAGTTTGCCGTAAGCTACGCTAAAACCAATTTTCAGCCGACGATATAGCAAAACCATTTGCTTAAACGGCTCAACTCGGTTACGTTCAGGCAAAAACACAGTTTAAGTTTAATATGACATGGAGGAATATCGAAGTGGTCATAACGAGGCGGTCTTGAAAACCGTTTGCCTTCACGGGCACGGGGGTTCGAATCCCTCTTCCTCCGCCATATCGTCGCCGCAAGGCGACAGCTAACACGGCAAGCAAATGCTTGCCGTTTCTTTTTACGCCTGCGGCTCCTCTTCCTCAAAAGCTACCGCTTTTTCGGGGTTGCGCCTTTGGCGCTAAAATAAAAATCGTTGATTTTATCCCTATACAATTCCGCAAAAGTCACTTTTGCGGAGAGCGAGGAAAGCGACGATAAAACGAAAAAACAAACGCAGTTTGTTTTGAGTAAACAGTCGTCTTTCCAAGCCTGTGACGCTCGTCGTTAAGCAGAACTTGCGTGAGCAGGCTCCTCGCTATTCCGTCGTGCTTTCGCACTTCTTACGAATCCCTCTTCCTCCGCCATAGCGTCGCCGCAAGGCGACATATAACACGGCAAGCAAATGCTTGCCGTTTCTTTTTACGCCTGCGGCTCCTCTTCCTCAAAAGCTACCGCTTTTTCGGGATTGCGCCTTTGGCGCTAAAATAATAATCGTTGTTTTTATCCCTATACAATTCCGCAAAAGTTACTTTTGCGGAGAGCGAGAAAAGCGACGATAAAACGAAAAAACAAACGCAGTTTGTTTTGAGTAAACAGTCGTCTTTCCGAGCCCGTGACGCTCGTCGTTAAGCAGGGCTTGCGTGAGCAGGCTCCTCGCTATTCCGTCGTGCTTTCGCACTCCTTACGAATCCCTCTTCCTCCGCCATATAATGGCTCGCTGTGAGCCACAAAATTAAAAAGCAACTTTGGTTGCTTTTTTATTTTGCTTTTATTTGCTCGCCATTATATTTGCTTTGTCATCGGGAAAACGAATTGAGTGACGCTCGCAATGCTCGCTATTCCGTCGCTCCGCTCCTTACGAATCCCTCTTCCTCCGCCATATCGTCGCCGCAAGGCGACAGCTAACACGGCAAGCGAAACGCTTGCCGTTTCTTTTTACGCCTGCGGCTCCTCTTCCTCAAAAGCTACCGCTTTTTCGGGATTGCGCCTGCGACTCGGCGTCGGAGCAAAGCTGTCGGCTTCGATTTTTCCAAGAAAAATCTCGCTTTTAGAGCTTGCTCCTCCTTTTTCGGCAAAACACTGTTTTGCCGAGCTTTTTTTCACGCTTTCATATTTTATATAAAATCTAAAATGTAAGATAGTTTTTGTATAGCGGTTATTTTATACTTTATGTCAAATGATTGTTTATAGTGTTTTGCGATAATATTTATGAAAGTCGTGAGCGGTCTAATAGAAAATTTAGCAAAAGAATTTTGCGGAATGTCGAGCGTCCCGAGCGACGGATAGTTTGTTCCTGCCCCTAAGCGGATGTTTAGCCCGTTGACGAGAGAGAGGACGAGAAGTCGGTATCGCCATTCGTTTCGGAGCCGTCGTTTACAGTGGGGCGGTCTGCATCAAAGTTTTCGGCATCTTGGCTTGAGCCTGTGTTATTGTCCGAATTTATATCGGTTGAATTTAACGGATAAACGCAGGCAGTGAGCGAAAATAATGCGATAAGGAAGGATAAGGATATTAAAAAAATTTTGGATAGTTTCATTTTGCTTTTTCCCCTCGATTACATTTCAAAGCCTCTCGTGGGAGAAGGTCAACGCACAATTTTTGCCAAAAATAAAAGTCGGACATTGATTTTAACCGTTAAATCATTTATAATAAAAACAATAAAAATCAATGACAAAAAATTTTGGAGAAGATATGAGGGGCTTTTTAGACAGACTTGATTTCGATTTCAGCGGCATTACCAAAGACGGAAGTTTGTGGGAAGTTATACAGGACGGTAACAGTTTAAAAATTAAAGACGTAAATTGCGGAATTTGCGGATACGAGGGGGAAGGGGACGGAAACGTGCCTTGCGGATACGGAAAGGCTGTCAATTGCGGTTATAAAATCGATTTCGGCGGAAACGAATTATCGGAAAGCGAAAGTTGGGGAGCGGATTCGTTTTCGGGATATTACAAAAACGGAGTTAAAGACGGTAAGGGTATATATCGATTTGCCAACGGAACGGAGCTTGACGGCGAATGGGAAAACGGAGTGCTGAAATCGGGGACGTATAAGTTTTATTTTTTCGAGGACGGTAAAAAGAAGTCATATCGATATACGGGAAACTTTGTAAGGAATAACTGCAAAGAGTATCTTCCGGACAGCACCGGCAAGATTTTGTATGATAACGGCGACTGTTATGAAGGAGACATTCTCGGTGATTGGGAGCATCTGAAAAAAAACGGCATCGGCGTTCTTACAAGCGCTGACGGAAGCGTTTCGGACGGTTATTTTGAAGACGACAAATTTTACGGCGCTGTTTAAACGTGAAAATATCAGCCAAGTTTAAGAGCGGCACGGCTTCAACCGATATATGGTGAAGCTGTAAATTTAAGTCTAATTCGATTTTTAAAGGAGAGATATGACGGATATCGAAAGAGCGGTAACCAATAGCCTTACCTTTTATGAAAAACTAAATGATTCACAAAAGAGGACGATTGCGGATAACGCAATCCTCAAAAGACTCAAGCAGGGCTACAACGTGCATAGCTCGAGCGAGGAGTGCACGGGGCTGATTATCGTGCGCTCGGGCGAGCTGAGGGTATATATGCTCAGCGAGGACGGCAGGGAGATAACTCTTTACCGCTTGTTTGAAAACGACGTGTGCGTGCTTTCCGCATCCTGCGTTATCGAATCGATAACTTTTGACGTGTTTATCGACGCCGAGGAGGACAGCGAAATAATTATCGTCAATTCAGGAGCGTTAAACGAGATAGTATCCGACAACATATATGCGGAATGTTTCATGCTGAAAAAAGCCACGGAGCGGTTTTCGGAAGTGATGTGGGTAATGCAGCAGATATTGTTTTTTAAAGCGGACAGGCGAGTGGCAATTTTTCTGATAGACGAGATGAATAAGACAAAGTCTGCCATGCTCAATATCACGCACGACAAAATCGCAAGATATATCGGAAGCGCACGGGAGGTCGTGTCGAGGATACTTAAGTATTTTGAGAGGGAAAAAATCGTTAAGATACACAGAGGCGGTTTGGAAGTCATCGACAAAACCGCACTTATGAAACTGATATGACTTGTAAAATCGATATGATTTATAAAAAGAAAAAAGCCGAACTAAACGTTCGGCTTTTTCATAGGGGGAAAGGAGTATTTTGCCACTATGCGTTTAGCATTTGCAAAATTGCCTGTTTGGGCTTGTAACCTATGGATTTATTTACGATTTTGCCGTCTTTGATGAGTACCAAAGTGGGGATACTCATCACCTGAAACATGGCGGCAAGGTCTTGATTTTCGTCAACGTTTATCTTGCACACCTTGACGTCGTTTTGCTCCTTTGCAATTTCGTCCACTATTGGGGAAAGCATACGGCAGGGGCCGCACCAGCTTGCCCAGAAATCCACCAACACGGGTTTTGATGATTTTATAATTTCATTTTCAAAGTTTGCGCTTGTTATAGCTGTAACTGACATATGATAATCTCCTTTTAAAAATTATTTACGGTTTTATTATATTTAAAACAAAATAAAAATTCTGTAACTAAGTCACAAAAGAGCGACTTGTTTTGTTTTACCTTAAGCGGCTTTAAATAAAGCATAATCCGACAGCGAAAAATGGCGTTGAAATGTCGCTTTAAAGGTGATAGAATTATATAAATCCTGCTTAAATCGACATCAATGCAAAATTTTGTCGTTCACTTTTTAAAACCGCCGAAGTAGAATGAAAGCAGTTCAAAAGGAGGTAGAAAAAATGAACACGGACAAAATTTATGCAGAGGCAATAGCAAATCAATATTCCGTAAAAACGGCGACTAAAGTTACCGCTTTAAAAAAACTCGATAAAAAGGTTAAACTTGCGCCGACAGTTTTTACGTTTGTTTTCGGAATCATTTCCACATTGATTTTGGGAGTGGGCATGTGCTTTGCTTTGGGAGTGCTTATAGAGGCAGGCACGGTTTCGATGGCGGTAGGCGTGGTGCTCGGTCTGTTGGGGATAGCCGGAATGAGTTTAAACTATCCCGTCTATAAAAAGATTTTGACAAAAAGAAAGGAACAGTATGCCGGTGAAATCATATCCCTTGCAAAAGAAATTGTCGATGAGCAATAAAAACGTCGCAGATGGAGGGCGGTATTGTGAACAAATCGGAAAGTAAATATTATAATACCGCCCGTCTTATGGACACGGCGCTTTTAGAGTTGCTTGACAAAAACGACTTTGAATATATAACGGTAAAACAGATATGCTTGAAAGCGGGAGTGAACCGTTCTACTTTTTATTTGCATTATGAATCTACCGCAGATTTGCTCGAAGAGGCGATTGAAAACTTATTTGACGATTTGAAGAAATATTATTCTCAAGACGGTGCAATCGACTTAAAAAGCGAGTCGCTTGACGATTTATTGTTTTTTAAACAGAAGTTTTCGATACCATATCTTAAGTTTATCAAAGACAACAAAAAGGCGTTTATGGCGGCTTTAAACAAGCCTGTAGTGTTTAAGGTTGAACGAATGTTTGAAAAAATGTATCGTGAAATTTACAGCCCCGTTATGGATAAATTTAACTTAGAGGAAAAGGAAAAAAGATATATCATGCAATTTTATCTGAACGGTATTCACGCCTTAATCGCCGAATGGATACGGGGAGATTGCGCCGACGATGTTGAATTTGTAGCCGATTTGATAGCAAAATATATAACTTATAAATAATTAAAGGTGAATTTTTCGGTGCCTAAAGAAAAAGAGAAAAAACACAGTTTTTTTTGCTCGTTAAAGCAGGATTATAAATACAGAACGATTGTCTTTGCCGTTGTCGGAGCTACGGTAACGGTGATTTACGCAGTCGTCAGCGGAGTGTTTGCGTTCTTAAGCGAATCGGTATGGTACGTGGCGTTGTGCGGTTATCTATGCGTTTTGGGCTTGGAAAGAATTTTGACGCTTGCGATATATTGCGGACTTTGGCACAAATTTCAAAAAGACGAAAAGAAACTCGATGCCGAAAAGGAAAAAATATATATTGCCAACGGCGGATTTTTTATTCTCGTGGCGGTAACGCTTGGAGCCGTAATCGCTTTGCTCTATCGCGGACAAAAGCCTCTAGTTTCAAATGACATATTTGCCATTGCTTCGGCGGCATACGCATTTTTTAAAATCGGTGCGGCAATAGTCAATTTGAAAAAAACGAAAATTTTCAACGACCCGGTTTTGCTGACAATACGAAACCTTTCGTTTGTGGACGCCATGACTTCGCTGTTGTTGCTCGAAAACACTTTGCCGTCCGCTTTTGGAGCTATCGATAAAAATATTCAGATTTTGATTGCCGTGACGGGTATGGCGGTTTGTATTGCGACGGTTGCTATTGGTATTCATATGATAGTAAACGGCAGTAAAAACCTGCGCCGACAAAATACCGAGCCTTAAATTTAAACAACAAAATTTTTCGGCAACAACTTAGCGTTTTATATCATGTTTCGCGCATATAGAATATATATCGAATTCCATATAGCCTGCGCACAGAGAATAGGCATATACTTCGTAAATATCACATAATTTAAAAGATTAAACGTATCCCGTATAACTCACGGCGTGCCGCATTCGGTTTTAAATTTAATATTGAAAAAAGTTCTTCTTCCTGTTAAAATATAAGTAAACATAGGGGGGAATGAAAAAACTAATACTAGTTTTGTTGTTGGTTATATTGTCAGTTGCTCTGTGTGCGTGTTCCGGGACGGATAGCACGAACGGCGACGGATACGAAAACGCTTCAGGCGTAGCGGTGGAGCAAGTGGAGTTATCGGTTGATTCTTTAAACAAAAACTTTTTCATTTCTAATTTTGACTTTGCCGTGACAAACGTAAGCGGCGACGGAAAGACTGTCAAACTCGTTGACGAACACTCAAACTTTAGCTTTCTTAAACCCACGGATGCGTGTTCTTTCAACTTACAATCGTCCGTAAAAGTTTCGGAAGGGCAGGTCGGCATAAACATAAAATTGGGTCTATACGTCGACGCATTTACGGTTGAAGCTCCTTGTTATCAGACTTTTGAAGGAACTTATTATACCAAAGCGGAAAACGGAGAAGTCAAGTTTTATAAGGACAGTAACTATTTGCAGGAAGCAAGTTTTGACTTTAGTTTTGTAGATTATCCCATAACAAGCACAAAAAATTTTTCTGACAGTTATGAAGTGGGCATTGTCGTGAGATATTGAATATCAAAAGATTTACCGTTTAAAAATCGGTAAAAAAGACATTTAAGTCGGGGCGAGTATCCCCGGCTTTTTTGCGCTAAATATGGCGCAAACGTATATTTAAAGATAAAAATTTGCGCCCACCGAAAGTGAAATCCTATCGGGGTCTGAATTTTAACGGCTTTAAAAAGAGAAAAAAATTGATAAAATCAAAAATGTAAGAAAAATGTAATGATTTTGTCATAACGGTGTAATAATAGGGGGTTAAACTTTGCTTGTAACTTGGGAGGAGTAATATGAAATATACCGTAGCTTTAACCGGAGCGTCCGGAAATATGGGACGTGAAACGCTAAGAGAACTTATGCAATCGCCCGTGGTTGACAAGGTGAAAATCCTTTGCCTCAACACTTCCGAAGACAGAAAGTTTGTCAAGGCGCAAAAAAAGATTTACCGAGCAAGGCTCGAAGCGTCGTTTGGCGATTTAGCCGTTTTGGACGATTGCGAAAAACTCGTGGACGGAGCAAACTATCTGCTTCATTTGGCGGCGGTTATACCGCCTCATTCCGACCATAGACCTGACCTTGCGGTAAAGTGCAATCTTTACGGAACGAGAAATCTGCTTGAATGTCTGACAAAGCGTCCCGATATAAAGTTTGTTCATATATCCACGGTCGCCGTTTACGGACACCGCAACTACCGTCATCCGTGGGGCAGAGTGGGGGATCCGCTTTTGCCGAGCGTATACGACGTATATGCGCAGTCAAAGATGATAGCGGAAAGAGAGGTTATGGAATCCGGCTTGCCGCATTGGGCGGTGCTCAGACAGACGGCGATGCTTCACAACAACATGATGAAAGACAACATGAAAGATGGTCTTATGTTTCACACCACGCTCAACGTGCCGCTCGAGTGGGTAACGGCGGAAGATTCCGGATATCTTATGCGCAGGATAGTAGAGCGAGATGCGGCGGGCGAGATAGAAGATTTTTGGAGACGCTGTTATAACATAGGCGGCGGCGCCGAAAACAGATATACCGGATACGATACCTTTAACGAGGGATTTAAAATGATAGGCGGCTCAACGGAGCTGTTTATACAGCCCAAGTGGTGCTCGGTCAGAAACTTTCACGGGCTTTGGTTTTACGATTCGGACGAGCTCGACAAGATGTTCAAATATCAAAGGCAAAGCGTGAAAGAGTTTTGGGGGCAAATACTCAGCCGTCACCGCTATTATTCGCTTGCCAAAGGTATATCTCCTAAGATAATCAGAAAACTTGCCATAGAGAGATTGCTAAGCGACGAAAACGCTCCTCTCAAATGGATAAAAAACGGCGAAGCGGGAAAGGTCAAAGCATACTTTGGCAGTGCGGACAATATAGACTGTTTAAACGACGGTTGGAAATACTATCCCGTCCTGGCAAAGGGGCAGATAGCGGACGGCAACATAAACTACGACAATTTAAAAGATATCAACCTTGCAGCGCAGAACGGACTTTTGTTGGATCACGGCTTTGACGAAACCAAAAAACTTTGCGAAATCGGTTTGGACGATTTAAAGTCGGCGGCGGCGTTGAGAGGCGGAAAGTGCCTTGCCGAGAGCTTCACAGATTTATACACACCCGTCGAATGGGAATGCGCCGAAGGTCACAAATTTTCGATGTCGCCATATACGGTGTTGTTCGGAGGACATTGGTGCAGCGAATGTGTGAAGCTGGGCGAATGGAATTTTGACAAATACGCAAAAAAGAATCCGTATTATGCCAGCGTATGGTATGACAGCCATGCCAAAGAGGAAAACACTACGTATTATTTTGTAGACGGCAAGCCGTGCTACACAACTTATGATGAGGTATATGCATGAAAACAGCGGTTATATATTGTTTTTCGGGAACGGGAAACACTTTGAGAGTTGCAAACAGTTTTAAAGACGCCATGGAGAAAAAGGGAACGTCGGTTACCGTCGCCGTTATCAAAAAGGGCGAGGAAGTGCCGTCCGAAAAGGATTTCGATTTTGTCGGTATTGCCTATCCCGTGCACGGATTTAACGCACCGCTTCCGATATGGGAGCTTGTCAAAAAATTTCCCGAAGAAAATCAAAAGGCTTATTTCACCCTCAAAACTTCGGGCGAGGCGTTAAGGCTCAATGACTCGAGCACCTACGGCGTGGATAAGATTTTAAAGAAAAAGGGATATCGCCTGACCAACGAATTTCACTATCTTATGCCTTATAACATCATATTCAGGCACAGCGACAGAATGGCTTACGAAATGGACAAGACCATGAAAGAGCGTGTCACAATCGACGCCGATTTAGTGCTGAACGGCGTGGACAATCCGCCCGAATTTAAGAGATGGACGAGGTTTGTTTCAAAAATGTTTAAAATCGAGCACAAGGCAATGCCTTACATAGGCAGAGGATTTAAAGTGGCAAAAGACAAATGCGTCGGCTGCGGCGCCTGCGAGAGAAACTGCCCCATGAAAAACATAAATATGAAAGACTCTCTTCCCGTGTTCGGCAAAGAGTGCGTGGGGTGTATGGGTTGCTCGTTTAACTGTCCTGCCGCCGCTATCAGCATAGGAATACTCAACGGTTGGAAAGTAAACGGAAAATACAGCTTTGAAAAGCCGGAATTCAACGAGGACGAATCGTTCGTTCCGAGATACTGTCGCAACTCGTACAGGAGATATTTCAGGCTTGCAAAACCTCAAAATTAGAGGTATAATGTATCAGGAGAGATTGGGAGGATATATGCAAAACAACATTATAATTGCCGAGGACAACACAGAACTTTCGGATATGATGAAAAATTATCTCGAGCAAGCCGGCTATGCGGTGCATCAGGCTTTCGACGGCGAAGAAGCGTTGAAGATTGCCAGAAGCGTAAAACCCGATTTGGTTTTGTTGGATATCATGATGCCGGTGCTTGACGGATATCAGGTTTGTCCCGCACTGAGAGTTTTAGGCAATTTTCCCATCATAATCGTTTCGGCAAAGATACTCGAGGAAGAAAAGCTCAAAATGTTCGAGCTTGGCGCAGACGATTATATCACCAAACCGTTTTCGTTTAAAGAAATGGTGGGCAGAGTAAACGCTCAGATACGCCGTTTCAAAAATTGGAATGTGCCTTCCGACGCGGAGCGCCGTTACGGTCAGCTTACGATAAATTCAAATCACTACGAAGCCAAAGTCGGTTCGGAAGTCCTTCCGCTCACGGCAAAGGAGTTTAAACTTCTTGACGTGCTCACGCTTAACGCCAACAGGATTTTCGATAAGCAAAAACTTATCGACGCCGTGTGGGGAATGGACGAATATATCGACGAAAATACCGTCGCCGTCACCGTGGCGAGGCTCAGAGATAAACTTAAACAATATTCTATAAACAACGTGGTCACCGTTTGGGGATTGGGTTATAAGTGGCAGGATTAAATGGGCAAAAGGATAAACGAGATCGAGGCGGTTTTAACCCGTCTTGCAAACGGAAAGATAAATAATCCCGTTACCGAAGCGGAGTGCAAAGATCCTTCCATGGTGGAAAAACTCGAAAGATTGCGCTGGGAACTGATTAAGGCAAAAGATAAAGAGTATGAGATGCAGCGCAAAAACAGAGAGGCAATAGCCGCCGTGGCGCACGACCTCAAGACGCCTATTTCCGTTATAGCGGGATATACCGAAGCGCTTTCCGACGGGCTTGGCAAAGAGGATTATTATCAAAAAATACTCGAAAATACCGCTTCGATGAACGAGATGGTTTTGTCGCTTATGGAAGCGGAATCTGCCGCAACCGAAACGAGCCACCGAGAAAGATTGCAAACCGTCGAACTATTTTCCGGTATGATAAAAAAATTCGAGCCGCTTGTGCTCGAGGCAAATATCAAATTTAAGGTTTCAAAAATTCCCAAAGCCAACGTAAGGGTAAACTCGAAAGATATCGAACGCGTGTTGCAAAATCTTATCACCAACGCCGTGAGATATTGCAAGCGGGGTGGCAAAATAAAGATTTCTTTTTATATTCGCCGTTCCAGATATTACGTCAAGGTTGAAGACAACGGAAAGGGAATGAGCCCCGAGATTGCTTCCAAGGTTTTCGACAGATTTTACAGCGAGGACGAATCGAGAAGCAAATCGCATTTCGGTTTGGGACTTGCCATAGCCAAAAACATAGTAGAGGACCACGGAGGACGCATAAAGGTTTCGTCGAAGCAGGGTAAAGGCTCCGCTTTCGTGTTTTATCTGCCTATCGAATATACGCCATATGAACGAAAGAAGTTTTTGTCCGAAAAGTTTTCCGATTTAAAAAGAGGCCCCAAAGTTTTAATAATGATAATTTTCGGTTGGATACATTGCTGGCTTCACCGATTCAGCAAATACGGGCTGACAAAGACGCCGACAACGCTTTTCGGAGCTTTCGTATCCGGCGTGTTTTTTCCCTTCTTTTGGCTTATCGACCTTTTTGACGTCATTATAACGGGGGATATAACCTATCTGTGCGACTGAGCCTTATTGTGCGACTTATTTGTTGTGCGACTCAGGCTCGTTATACATACGGCCGATATTTATTATGCGCCAAGTCTTTTTAATTGACTATTGACACTTTTGCCGTTTTGTTTTACGATAAGATAAACAAAGCGGTTTTATTTTTGCTTCAATATAAAAACGCAAAAAAGGGAAGGAATATGAAATCTAAAAGAATTGTATTAAACGTGTTGCTTTTAATATGTTTAATCGTGCTTACAGTCGCATTGTTTTTGCCGATGTTCAGGTCAAACAGCGGTGTTTCCGTTTCGTTGGGAAGCAGTGTTCTCGAATTTTTCGACGTTCTGGTAAAGGGCGATTCGCAGACTGCCGTATTTTTCGCATACGCTTTCGCCGTGATGACGTATATTTTGCTCGTGCTCGTCTTGGGAGCTTTTGGCTTAGCCGTCACTTTGCTCGTCATAGAGCTTAAGCACAGAGCGAAAATGAAAGAACTTGAAAAAGAGGGCAGGGAGGCAGAGCCGCTTATAATTTCAGACATTAAAAAGGGACAGGTAAAGACGTCGCTTGGCCGTCTTTTGTTTGCCTCGGAAATAATTTTGAACGCATCCGGGTTAGTTTCCGCATTTACGGGTGCCTTTGCCGTCGTCTTGTTTATCAGGACTATGTTAGAGGGCAGAGCAGGTTATTTTGCAGGTTCAGGAAGCGTGTTGCTTTTGGTGTTCGGCGCCGTTGCGTTCGGATTGTCCGCATATCTTATTGCCGATTTCAAAGGAATGAAAAAGTTTAAAAACGCTCGTTACGGCTCAAAAAATTATGTTGCGGCAAAGCAAGATAGCGACAAAACGTATGCAAACAGGAGAAACGTAAAAGTCGACCCTTCTAATCCGTATACAGACCCGAGGTTTAACCCTTATCTTAACATTCCGCAAAACGGACAGCCTGACTTTGGCAAACCGCAGGAAATGCGACAGCAGCAAGCGACTTCAAATCAAATTGAAAGGCATAGCGATGCAAGCGTCGAAGAAAGCGGTAATTTTGCTAAAGACGAAAGCGGACAAGCTATCCGCAACTCTAACGGACAGGATACTTCAGACGGTAACGGCGCAGACGATTAAGAGAGGTTTTAGGATATAAAATAAAAAATCAAAAGCGTAGCTTTTGATTTTTTTTGTATTAAATGCCGTTTTGTATTAAATGCCGTTTTGTATTAAATGCCGTTTTGTATTAAATGCCGTTTTGTATTAAATGCCGTTTTGTATCAAATGCCGTTTGATTCGATACGGCGTTTGTTTTTAAATGAAATTCGATTTCAAAAGTTTTTTTGATACCGTTCGTTTTGAATGGCGTGAAGCTAATCCGCCAAAAACGAAGTCGGTATATTCCGCATAAATTTAATCTGTTTTAAGCGCCGTTACGGGATTCTTTTTAGAAGCTATGATTGCAGGTATTGCGCCCGATATCAACGTCAGCAACAGCGAGAAACCGAAAAGCAGCAGGGCGTGCCACCACGTGGGCAGAATCAGTTTGGAAATTCCGAGTGTGGATTTCAATATTGCGTTTATAGGCAGAGCGAGTATGTTGGACAGGGCAATTCCCACTATGCTGGCGAAAAATCCGAGCATGAGCGATTCGACGTTAAATATTCGCATTATGTCAAACTGTCTTGCGCCTATACTTCTGAGAATTCCTATTTCCTGCGTTCTGTCCTGCACCGTGGAATACATGATTATCGCTATCATAAACATTGCCACTATGACGGAGATGAGCGTCATTGAAATAAGTATTATCGAAACGGTGTCCACCGTCTGGCTGAGCGAGTTGACGATTGCCGTAGAGTTGTCGGTGAAGGTAACCTGATTTATCGGAATGGCACTGTTTTGATTGTTGTAGGCGTCAAGCATATTTGTTATCTTCTCTTTAGATTCGACGGAATTGGCGTATATATAAATGTATTCCGGCGAGCTTGTATCCTGCACTTTGAAGTAGGTTTTGAGCAGATAAAAATAGTTGTTGGGGTTTGTCGAGCCGATAGTTAAATTGAGTTCCGCACCGTTTAATACGCTGTAAACCTTTTTTTGCGAAGCCGGAATATCCGGATCGTCTTTAATTGCAAGGTAGCGCAAGTAGCTTGCCGTCTGCGCTACCACGGCAGGCTGAAGCGAATTGTTTTCGATAAAGGATACGGCAAACTCGCTCGGATATACCACCGTTCCTTTGAGACAGCCTGCGGCAATACCTTTTTTCTGCCTTAAAATTCCGCTTATTCTTACCGTCATCGCTCTTTCTTCAATCAAGCCGTTTATCTTTTCTTCGTCCGTTTCGAGGTAATACAAGCCCGTTTCCTCGTCAAGGGCGTAGTATGCCGACGGCGACATGACCTTAAATTCCATTCCCACAAAGTCGTCGAAAGAATATTTTGTTTCTTCCGTCTCCGTCGGGTTGATGATGGCGTTCAACAATTCGTTAATGTTGATAACGCCGAGGGCGTAGAGGATATAGTCGTCTATTTGATTGTAGTTGTCGACAACAATCATCATATCGTAAACGCCGTCTGTCGATTCCGTCGGATAACTGCCGTAAAGCAAGTCGTATTGCGTCTTTACCGTATCGATTTCAGGCATTTGCTCCCAAATCTGAAGGGAGCTGAGCGTTCCCGATAAACTTTCCTTCATCTGGTCGGAAAGCGAGGCACCAAACGACTCTATGTCTTTCATAAGACGGTTGGAGAAGGGGTTTATCATCGTATACGTTTCGGTAGTAACCGTCGTCGGAACTTCCGAGCCTTCCTGCGTCACTTCTTCCGTTATTGTCTGATGCACGTATATATCCGGGTTTAGGGCATAGTCGTATTTGACGTATCCGTAGCTGTCGTCCATATTTTCGTCAAGATACTGCTTTAAGAGCATGGTGTTGTTGTCACCGAGAAGTTTATCTCTGTTCTGAAGCATAGAAGCCAAAAGCGTGTTTATATAAATCTCTTTGGCGGCGGTATATTCCGGGCGAGACGAGTCGGTATCCGAAAGAATGTTCAATATGTCTGAAACGTTGATAGAGCTCGGGTCAAAGTTGTCCATGTCTTCTATGTTTTCAAAAATATCGTTAAACAGAGTATTAGTCTTTTGAACGGTTATCGGATACTGTGCGAGCGACTGCTCCTCGTAGGCGGTGATATAGGTGTCAAAGCCGTTTTGAAATCCGAGCACGACGGCAACGCTTATAATTGCGATTGCGCCTGCAACGACCGTCATTATCGTTCTGCCCAGCTTGCTGTATAGATTTTTAAGGCTCAGCTTTATCGAGGCGATAAACGACATTGACGGCTTCTTTTTCTTTTTGGGGCGTTCCGTATCGTCGGCGTTTAGTTTTTTGCCGCAAGTATCAGTCGCTTTGTCGTCGACGCTATCCGAGCCTGCCGAGTCGGCTTGAACTCGCTTTCCGTCGGAAATACTATCGGATATCGTGTCCGTTTGGGTTTCGCTTTCGGGGGTGTCCGCTTCGCTTTTTAAATTTTGTTCTCCGAATTCTTCGTCTGTGACGGGCGGTGCGGTAGGAGAGTTGTATTCGTCGGAAATGATTTCGCCGTCCTTGATTTTTATTATTCTCGAAGAATATTCATAGGCGAGCTCGGCATTGTGTGTGACCATAAGCACGAGCTTGTCTTTGGCAAGGTATTGAAGCAGTTTCATGACCTGCACGGAGTTTTCGCTGTCAAGCGCACCCGTCGGTTCGTCTGCCAAAATTATTTGCGGATTGTGCACGATGGCTCTTGCGATGGCGGCTCTTTGCATTTGTCCGTTTGAAAGCTGGTTAGGCTTCTTTTTAATCTGGTCGGAAAGATTTACCATTCTGAGCGCCGCAAGCGCCTTTTTCTTCTTTTCCTCTCTCGACATTCCCACAAGCGACAAGGTCAGTTCCACGTTTTCGAGCACGTTCAGCTGAGGGATAAGGTAGTAGCTTTGGAAAATAAAACCAATGTAATTGTTGCGGTAATAATCCCAATCCGTCGCTTTGTAATCGGCAGTGGAAGTGTCGTTTATAATCAGTTCGCCTTCCGTGCTGTCTAACAGTCCGCCTATTATGTTCAGCAGTGTGGATTTTCCGCAGCCCGAGCCGCCGAGAATGGAAACGATTCCGCTTGCGCCGAATTCGACGTTGACGTTTTTCAGCGCAGCCGATTCGACGTCGCCGTTTTTGTAAGTTTTTGAAACGTTTACGAGTTTTAACATTTTTACCCCTTTCTCCGCTTTTTGTAGAGGTATTTTTAGATAAAATCATCAGTTCCGTATCGCCTTTATGCATGCCCGAAATCGGACGGTAAAGAGAGGGAGGGGATACTAATAACATATAAATATATAATAATATAAAATTCGCCGCATATCAAGAACAAATATTGACTTCTTTTTGCGGTTATAATAAAATATCTTTATGGACGAATCGATAGAAAAACTCATAAAAAAAGCAAACGAAGGATTTGCCGAAGCGCAGTGCCAGCTCGCTTTTTGCTATCTCGAGGGCGACAGGGTGGAAAAAAGCGATATTAAGGCTTTCTATTTTTTTGCCGAAGCCGCAAAACAAAACAATCCCGTTGCTCAGTTTAAACTCGCACGCTTTTACAGGGACGGCATAGTCGCCCAAAAGGATTCAGAAAAGGCGTTCAAGCTGTTTTCTCTCGCTTCAGAGGGCGGCGTGAAAGAGGCGTTGTTCGACTTGGGCGTATGCTACGCCAAGGGAGAGGGGATAGAAGTGCGTTACGACCTTGCCGTTGCGTGTTTTACACGTCTTGCCGACAATCCCGACGCTATAAACAATCTTGCCGTGCTTTACCACAAAGGACTTGGTGTGGAACAGAATATCGCAAAGGCGGCGTCGCTATACGAAAAGGCGTCAAAACTCGGAAGCTTCGACGCAACGTTCAATCTTGCCCTTTTATATCTTTCGGGAGAGACAGTCGTAGCCTCGCCCGAGCGAGCGGAAAAACTTTTAAACGAGGCATTAAACGGCGGTGTAAACAAGGCGCTTTGCTACCTCGGCAAAATGTATGAGGAGGGCATAGGCGTTTCGGTCAACACCGATAAAGCGTATGAATATTACAAAAAGGCCGTCGATTTAAACGTTTTAGAAGCCTATCCGCTTTTGGGCAACCTTTATGTGTCTTACGACGGTTACGGGGAAGAGGACGAGGCGTTTGCTTTGTTTTTGAAGTCGAAGGAGTTGCCCGAATCCAAACGACTTATAGGTTTTTGTTATGAAAACGGCATAGGCACGGATGAGGACGCATATAAGGCGGCTCAGTGGTATAAATCCGCTTCCGATGACGGCGACGTCATAGCGCAGTATAATCTCGCCGAGTGTTACAGGACGGGGAGCGGCGTGCCCAAGGATATGAACCTTGCGGCGTATTGGTATAAAAGAGCGGCAAGGCAGGGGGATGCCGATTCAATCGAGGCGCTCGAGAGGTATTTTGAAAATCAGTGAAAATTTAAACTTTGCTTCAATTTTGCCGTTTTTGCATAATGGCAAAATATAAAGCGCAAAGCAAAGTTCTGATTGCCGATTTTTACGGTTTATATCGATTTTAAAGCAAAAAAAAGCTCCGATTGCGGAGCTTTTTTGATATTGAATTTTCGTTTGATATCCGCTATTCGTTTGCCGAGCGAGTTTGGTTTGTTGATTTAACCGCTCGTATACGCACGGCTTTAGTTATTTTTTGGCTTTTTCCTCTTTTGTCTTTTTGAAGCCTTTTATAAATTTGCCGAATCCGCCTCTCTTTCCGTTGAACATATCTATAAGCCCGTCAACAGATTTTGCCGAAATCATACCGCCCGTAAATCCGTAAAAACTTCTTATAGGCATATCGTCGACGGACGCTAAAAGCATATCTTTGTTTTGACTGCTTCTCGATACAACCTTTACGCCGAAGTGCAAAAGGTTTTGAATAAACTTGCCCCATCTCGATATGGATACGTCGCCGACGGTGCAGTTGATGTTAAACTCGCCCTTTTTGTATGGGGTATTGATTGGAAGCGGAGCGCCGTATAACGCTTCAAACTGTTCGGCGGGAATATCGAATTTCTCGTCCGTGAGATTGTAGTAGCACGGTGCGCTTTCACGGTAGTCGGGGACTTTTACCGACGGAGCGGAAGATTCCACGCTGACCGTCTTTTCAAGGCGGATATCTCTTGATGATGCGCCCACCATAATTTTGAAGTCGCCGCTTTCGACGTGCCAATCTTTGATATCGACGTTGTAATAGGCAAAACAGCGTTTGTCGAGAGTGAGTTTAACTTCTTTTGTTTCGCCTGCCTTCAAAAACACTTTGGCAAAACGCTTCAATTCCTTTTCGGGGCGGAATATTGTCGACTCGACGTCGGATATGTATACCTGTGCTACTTCCGCACCGTCAATGCTTCCCGTGTTTTTAATTTTAAACGAAATTTCCACGGAGTCGGTATCTTTAAATTTTTCTTTTGATAATTTAAGGTCGCTGTATTCAAAAGTCGTATAGCTTAGTCCGTATCCGAACGGGAACATAACGTCTCGCTTTGCCGTATCAAAGAAACGGTAGCCTATGTATACGCTCTCACGGTATTCAACCGTTTTCGGTCCCATCGGGAAGTATTTGCTTGCGATATTGTCATGAAGTCTAAGCGGCCAGGTTTCGGCAAGTTTGCCCGAGGGGTTCACGTCGCCGTATAAGACGTCCATGACCGCTTCGCCCACGGCTTGTCCGCCGAGGTATGCCGAAAGCAGTGCTTTTGCCGACGGCGTGATTTCACGCATATCGACAGGGGAGCCACCTGAGAATACTACTGCAACGTTGGGATTGACTTCCTTTATTGCGTCAAACAGAATTTCGTGTCCGTTTGGCATATTTATATGTTTGCGGTCAAATCCTTCGCTTTCGTACGAGTCGGTAAGGCCGATAAACAGCAATACTTTATCGGCGCCCTTTGCAATTTTGACTGCTTTTTTGATGAGCCCTTTGTCGTAGCCGTTGCCCTTTAAGGTGTAGCCGTCGGCGTATGTATATTCTCGGTTTGCATTGCTTAATGCCTCGATAAACGATACAGGCTTTTTGTATGGGTTTATATTCGACGAGCCTGCGCCCTGATATCTGGGGACTTTGGCAAGCTGTCCTATGACGGCAATCTTTTCGCCCGATTTTACGGGAAGGATATTTTCTTCGTTTTTGAGCAACACCGCTCCTGCCGCTCCGATTTCACGGGCGAGAGTGTGGTGAGCTTCAAAATCCGCCTTGTGATTATCCACTTCCTTTGCCTTGCACTCGAATGCGAATTTAATCATTCTTAAAGCAACTTTGTCGAGGTCGGCTTCGTCAAGCGTTCCGTTTCTGACCGCTTCCACGATGAGTTTGTCGTTAATGCCGTTATTGCCGGGCATTTCAAGGTCCAGACCTGCTTTTACGCCTTCCACTCTGTCGTTTACCGCGCCCCAGTCGCTGACGACGATACCTTTAAAGCCCCATTCGTCACGGAGCACTTCGGTGAGCGTACGCTTATTGTCGCAAAGGTATTTTCCGTTAAGGCGGTTATAGCTTGCCATAACGGTGGTGGGTTGCTCGTCTTTTACGATGTTTTCAAAAGCAGGGAGATAAATTTCTCTTAACGCTCTCTCGTCGGCTATGGTGTCGACGCTCATTCGTATGTGTTCTTGATTGTTGGCGCAGTAGTGTTTTAAACTGACGCCTATATTTTCGCTTTGAACTCCGTGCACCCAGCCTTTGCCTATCTCGCCAGCGAGGTAAGGGTCTTCGGAAAAATATTCAAAATTTCTTCCACAAAGAGGGGAGCGCTTTATATTGACGCCGGGTCCCAAAACAGTAGATTGACCTTGTTCCTTTGCCTCGTCGGCAATAGCCTTGCCCGCTTTTACCGCAAGCGACGGATCCCATGTGGAACATAGCGTAACCGCTGTCGGGAAACAGGTGGCAGGTTCGCTTTCGTTCATTATGTTAGTGCCTCTGCCTGCTTTTTCCTTTCTCAGTCCGTTAGGACCGTCCGTCATTAAAACGGAGGGAATACCGAGTCTGTCGATATTTTCCGTAAGCCAGAACGTTTTTCCCGAACAAAGCGACGCCTTTTCTTCTAAAGTCATCTGTTTTAAAATTTCGCCGTAATCAACCGTTTCAGAACGGCTTTTTTCGACGGCTAACTGTTTTGAGTTTTCCGTGTTATCCATTTCAAGAATTCTCCTATATCATAATTAAATTTATTATATCAAACATATATCCTTATTGCAATAGCGAATTTAGCCATTCTTTCACCTTTTTGTCTAAATGCAATAGCTCACTTAAGAGTGTCAAACAAATAAAAATTGATGAAATAAACGACAAAATTGCGACTGTGTGGCAACAAAGCAGCTCAAATATTTCAAAATAAATTTAAATAAAATCATCTAAAAAACAAATTTGCAAAAAAATTTAAAAAAAATCAACAATTCGGTTGCCAAAATCGATAAACAATGGTATATTTGTCAATGTCGAAGTCATGCTTATGCGGGAGTGACTCAGTGGTAGAGTGTCACCTTGCCAAGGTGAAAGTCGCGGGTCCGAATCCCGTCTCCCGCTCCAAAGTGTTAGCACGAGCTTTCACACAGACTTGCCAGCCCCCGTCATTTGACGGGGGCGAGACGCAAGAATGTATGCGCTGTTAGCTCAGTTGGTAGAGCAACTGACTCTTAATCAGTGGGTCCCGGGTTCGAATCCCTGACGGCGCACCATATGCAAAAACAAAATCCCGAAAGGGATTTTTTTTTGCATTTGTGCGCCAACGGAGTGAGCGAAGCGAACGTAAGATACGGCGCACCATATCGGCAAAACACGACTTTTGCAAAAAGACGGCTAAAAGCCGTCTTTTACTTTTAGTCGGTTTTGCCTCTTTCCGAAAAAGCAGGCTTTTTCGGAGTTGTTCAATAGGTTAAATGAAACAATCCCGAAAGGGATTTTTTTTACATTGGAAGCCGAACGGAGCGAGCGAAGCGAACGAAGTTACGGCGCACCATATCGGCAAAACACGACTTTTGCATTTGGCGGCTAAAAGCCGTCTTTTACTTTTAGTCGGTTTTGCCTTTTTCCGAAAAAGCAGGCTTTTTCGGAGCTATTCAAAAGGTTAAATGAAACAATCCCGAAAGGGATTTTTTTTTGCATTATGCGCCGAACGGAGTGAGCGAAGCGAACGTAAGATACGGCGCACGGGCTCGGCAAATCGGCGTTTAACTCAAACAAACTGCCGTTTGTTTTTCGTCTTATTGCCGTTTGCCTCGCTTCCGAAAAAGCAGGCTTTTTCGGAGTTGTTCAATAGGTTGAAGCAGTAATCCCGGAAGTTATTTTTTGCATTAAGCGCAAGGCTTTGAAATTCGGGTGATAGCTCACGGCAAGCAATAGCTGCCGTATCGCCTTGTCGCCGATTTCGTCGCTTTCCGAAAAAGCAGGCTTTTTCGGAGTTTAGCGGAATAAGGGCAGGAGTTAGAAAGAGACTGAAGAATTTTTGAGAACGTAAGATACGGCGCACGGGCTCGGCAAATCGGCGTTTAACTCAAACAAACTGCCGTTTGTTTTTCGTCTTATTGCCGTTTGCCTCGCTTCCGAAAAAGCAGGCTTTTTCGGAGTTGTTCAATAGGTTGAAGCAGTAATCCCGGAAGTTATTTTTTGCATTAAGTGCAAGGCTTTGTAATTCGGCTGATAGCTCATAACAAGAAAAACCTTGCCGTAACGATTTATTGGCAATTTCGTCGCTTCCGAAAAGGCAGGCTTCGGAGTTTAGCGAAATAGGGGCAGGGATAAAATTAAGGCTGTAAGAGTTTTGCGGACGTAAAATAGGGTATGCATAAATGAAACCCGAAGGTTTTATAATACGGAAGCGAGTTTTAATCTCAAAAGGATTTTTGCGCAATGACCGAAAGATTGTTTTTAGAAGTTCGCAAGAAATTTTTCCTTTTAATGATAGACAGGGCTTTAAACGATAAGATTATTTTGTTTCCTTTAACTAATTTTTAAAAAATTTATATTTAACCGTTGACAATTTCCTTTTAGGGGTATATATTTATTTTAAGATATCCCCCCCCCACGGGGGTAGGGATAAAAATCTGCGCCGATGCATAAGTTCTAAGTCATAGCGTTGAAGGCGGAACAAGACATCTTCGGCAAACAAAGCGTATAAATGCCGAGCAAATCACTGAAGTAAAACCGAATTCGGCAAACATAGCCGCCCATACCGAGCGGTGTGTATAAGGCACGGCAGAGTAAAAGCGTTGTTTAAAAAAGCATGTTTGGGATTATCCTTTTTGCGACGGCGCAAATAATATTTTTAAAGGAGGGACTATGATAGCACAGGTAAGGAAAGAGGCGGACAACCGTCTGGCAACAATAGAGGGACACATAAAGGGAGTGAGGCAGATGATAGCCGACGAGAAAGATTGCTCCGATATTTTAGTTCAGCTCTCGGCGATTGAGGCGTCGATAAAGAGTCTCAGCAAAACGATATTGAAAAATCACATTGAAAACTGCGTGAAAGACAGCGTTTCAAAGGGCGACCTTTCCGCACTCGATAAACTTAACGCCGCACTGGATAAGTATAAAATGTAGATAGCGAGCTGCCAAGCTCATAATTATAAAGCCCGATTGAAACCGTAAGACGAAAAAAACAAAACGAAAAGCGAAAGGAGGTATTTAATATGGATGAAAATGACCGCTCATTAAATATGGGAACAAAAAGCGAATGTCCCCATTGTTCGTCGACAAAAAAAGAGAAAAAGGAAAGCAACTTGGATAAAGCTATGAAAGATAAATCTTTGGAGAAGCCGACAGCTTGCTGTTGCCCCAAAGCCGAAAAAGAAGAAAAAGATATATCGAGTGCCGAGGCGGAATTAAAATCGGCAGAACAGGACGCAGGATTGGAATATAATGCCGAAACCGCAAAAAAATCTTGTTGTTGTTCTCACAAAGCGGAATCCCAAGCGTGCACGTGCAAGGAAAAAGCGGAAAAAGAGACAGACGACGGTAAAAATGTATGCCCTCACTGTGCGTCCGAAAATAAAAGAACGGACAGAGCGTCGGCCGGCGCCACGCCGGTATACGGATGCTGTTCCGTGCCAAAGAAAGAAACCGGGTGCGGCTGCGGAACGGTAAAAAAAGCCAAAAGTTTAAAACAGGAGATAATCACTCAGTGCGTATTGCTTGCCGTTTCGCTCGTGTTTTTGATTGCGGGATTTTTTGATTGGAAACATATATGGATAGGTTTTTATTATTTCAATCCCGCATGGATAGCTCTTTTAATTTGCGGCGTACCCATATTTATTTCTGCCGTCAAACTATTGTCAAAGGGTAAAATCAAGGCGAACACGCTGATATCGATAGCGATGCTTGCATGCGTGGCTCTCGAGATTGCAGGGTTTTTCGTCGATACCGAAAGCGGACTGAGCCACAATCACAGCTACGTTTTCGCAGCGGGCGAGATAGCGTTTTTGATGTCGCTCGGCAGCTTCATTGAGGATTTGACGGTAAAAAAATGCAGGTCGGGTATTGAGAAGGTGGTAAATCTTCTGCCCAAAGACGCTTTCGTTTTGGTTGACGGCGAATGGGTAAACACTCCCACGGACAAAATCAAGGCGGGGGATATGATACTCGTCAAGTCGGGCGAAGTCATTGCCGTTGACGGAATAGTCAAAAAGGGTAACGCTTCTATCGATCAGTCTTCCGTTACAGGCGAATATCTGCCGTTCGAGGCAGGGGAAAACTCACCCGTATACGGAGGAACGATAAATCTTAGCGGAGTTATAGAGATTGAGGCAACAAAGGCGGCGGAAGATACCGTTGTGGCGAAAATGGCCAAGCTGACTCTCGAGGCGGAGGGCAAAAAAGCGCCTATATCACGTCTTGCGGATAGGTGGGTGACGGTCATTATTCTCGTCGTTATAGTAACCTCGATACTTGTGGGAATTATTTCGGCATTCGGTTTTAAACTCTCGCCCATTGAAAGTCTGATAAGGGCAATCACCATTTTGGTGGTATTCTGTCCTTGCGCTTTCGCTCTTGCCACTCCGACAGCCATTGCGGCAGGGCTCGGAAACGGCGCCATGGGCGGCGTGCTGATAAAAAGCGGAGAAAGCCTCGAAGAACTTTCAAAAATCAACGTGGTGTGTTTAGATAAGACGGGCACGCTCACCGAGGGAAAAATAAAACTCGATAAAGTGTTTTCTCTTTCGGGCGACGTGGAGGGTTTGATAAAAACCGTTGCCAGCCTCGAGAGATATTCCGAACATCCTCTGTCGCTTGCCGTGATAGAGTATTACGGAAAAAAGGACTATTTTGATACCGCCGACATTCAGACGGTTGCCGGCGAGGGAATAAAAGGAAAAGTTGAAGGCAGGTTTGTCGAAGTTACCTCATACGGCGCTGCTTTAAAGCGTGACGGAGGGGTGCAAAAAGTTTCCGAAGAATTTTTGGAACAGGGTAAGACGCTGTCCTGCGTGTTTATCGACTCAAAACTTCAAGGAGTGCTCGCTTTTTCGGATACGATAAGAGAGGACGCCGTAGAACTTATCGCTACGCTCAAGGCAAGGGGATATATCCCTTATATGCTCACGGGCGACAACGAAAAGAGCGCAAGGTTTATCGCCGATAAGTGCGGCATAGAAAACGTCTATTCCTCGCTTATGCCGAGCGACAAACTCGAGATAATCGAAAAACTTCAAAAAGAGGGCAAAAATGTCTGCATGCTCGGCGACGGTATCAACGACGCTCCTGCGCTCAAACTCGCCAACGTCAGCTTTGCCATGGGTGCGATGGGCAGCGACATAGCTATAGATTCTGCCGACGTCGCCATAATGGATAACAACGTCGCAAAACTTTCCGAAACCTTAAAACTTTCAAAGAGGGTAGTGGGCACGATAAAACGCAATATAGTTATCGCTCTTGCAATCAATATAACAGCGGTGCTTTTATCGCTGTTCGGATACCTCACTCCCGTTACCGGCGCACTCGTTCACAACGGAACTTCAATACTCGTCGTCGCTTCTTCCGCTCTGTTGCTTTACCGCAAAAAAAGAAAGGGAAGCGGTGTAAGCGCAGACAAATCGTCCGAGGCGCAAAAGGACAAAACCGAGGATAAGGCAACCGAGTGACATTTCAAATTTAACAAACACGATTGCCTATACAGCCGATGTCGGCTACCGCAAGGTAAGCTATATCGATAAAAGAATTTTTGCCGCATACGATGGTATGCGGCTTTTTTGTGAAACGAAAACCCCGCGATAGTCGCGGGGTTCAAAAAAGGCTAAGCCGATGAGGCAAACAAAAAAACTCCGATTGTGTACAATAGAAGAAGACCTGCCAGTCGCCAAATACACAATCGGAGGATATCATAATGCAAGAGCAAGATAACATCGTAAACAGTTTAGCACATACAAAATGGAATTGCAAATATCACATAGTGTTCGCTCCTAAATACAGACGAAAAGTATTTTTTGAAGAGAAAAGATTAGAGATACGAGAAATACTAAGGAAATTGTGCCAATGGAAAGGGGCGGAGATCATAGAGGGAGAAGTATGTCCGGATCATATACACATGTATGTAAGCATCCCGCCCAAAATGAGCGTTGCGGGATTCATGGGGTATTTGAAAGGGAAAAGCAGTTTGATGATATTCCAAAAATGGGGGAACATGAAATTTGCGTACCGCAACCGCGAATTTTGGTGTAAGGGATATTACGTAGATACCGTGACATATTTTTATGGACACTTATTATAATGCATTAAAATACGCTCAGTCTCCTGATTTGTTTATATTATTTAAAGTTTAAATAAAAACTGTCAATTTTACCGCAAGTTATTGATAAGCATAATGATATTTGCGATAATAAAGATAACTTTTAAAATGCTTGATAATAATAATTTTGATAAAAAAACAAATATTAAAGTTTATTAGTATTTAAAATATAGAGCATGAAAAGTTGACTTAATTTCTAAACAAAATAATTTATAAATTAATCAATAGGAGAAAGAAAGTGCATATTACAAATATTAAGGTGAGAAATTTTAGAATACTTCAAGATTCTGAAATGGATTTTGATACAAATCTATGCTTGCTTCTAGGTAGAAATAATACTGGAAAAACATCGTTTATGGTTGTACTGGAAAAATTTTTAAAAACTAGAGATTTTGATTTTAATGATTTTTCCATATGTTTAAGAAACGAACTTTTTGATTTTAATGAAAATAGTGATATTAACAAATTGGCTATTCAGCTTATATTGAGTATCGAGTATAAAGAAAACGATGATTTATGCAATATATCTGACTTTTTACTCGATCTTGATCCTAATTGTAAAACAATTAATTTATTGTTTGAATGTTCCATAAAAAAAGAAAAATTATTAGATGCAATTAAATTTAGAGGAAG
>CALVKR010000008.1 GCA_944332995.1 uncultured Clostridia bacterium | reverse complement strand
ATATTCCAGAAATGGGGGAACATGAAATTTGCGTACCGCAATCGCGAATTTTGGTGTAAGGGATATTACGTAGATACGGTAACACATTTTTATGGACACTATATTTGTAAAAAGTTAATATCGCTTTATATATTAAAATCTTGCAATACTCTTTATTTTTTATTTTGCAGTATTTCAAATAATTTTGCGGCTTTGGGATAGCCGATTGAAAATTTGCGTTGAAGATCGGCTCTGGTAAAATTCGGATTGTTTCGAGCAAATTCTTTTGCTTCATTCAAAAGAACATCCGAAATAATGATATTCGAATCGTCGTCATGCGGTGCGACTTGTTTTAGCAATTCGTGTAAATCGTCGAGCGTCGTGCAGCGTTTCATAATTTCTTCGAGTGGGGTGTTGGGATCGATCATGTTCTTTTCACCTTTTTTCTTTATAGTATAACAAACACTTTGTACCTTTTTCGGTGCAGAGTGTTTGCTATAATGAGAAAAAAGAAAAGGACATACGTTATGGATTTTTTGAAAGACAAATTTGTTGCGGTTGATTTAGAAACGACGGGCTTGGATGTTCATCGGGATTCGATAATAGAAATCGGAGCCGTTCGTTGCAAAAACGGAGAAATTATCGAAAGATTTTCGACTTTCGTTCATTGTATGCCCGAACAACTTTCTCCGGAAATTGTTTCTCTTACGGGCATTACTTACGAGCAATTGCAAAATGCGCCTAAACCTATCGCCGCATTGCAGAGGCTTTATGATTTTATTGACGGGTGCGTACTCATAGCGCATAATTTTCGGTTTGATTTTTCATTTTTACAAAATTGGGGGTTCTGGTGTAATGTAGACTTTAACGGGTTCGAGAAAAACGGGATTGATACGGTGGCTTTGGCAAAGGAAAAACTTGCGGGGCAGGTAAAAAATTATAAACTTAGCACGGTTGCGGAGTTTTTAGGAACTGAATGTAAAAAACAGCACCGTGCGTTAGCCGATGCCGAAACGTGTGCGAAAATTACACTGGAACTTGCAAAAATTTAGTTTTTGTGATAAGAAAATAGGAAAGGAGAGGCGCTCGTATGGCAAATTTTGAAACGGTAAAAAAAGCGTTAAAATCGTGTAGACTCACGTTGTTATTCGATTATAACGGCGGAATTCAGGGGCGTGAATTTGCCGTCGGTATGTTGTCCGAATTTCATCGTGCAAAACGCATTGTCGGGGCGTTGTCGGCGGAAGAAATCGACGGGCAATTATCTGCCTGTTCCGAAGTACCGGAGTTCGTGTTGATTGATAAATTTAACGTGATTTGCGATCGGATTGCCGATGAGGTTTTTTCTTCCCAAGAAAAATCGGATATGATGGCGCATACTTTCATGCGGCGGCGGCAAAGTGCGGAACTTATGGAATTGTTTCGCCTTGCCGAAAAATACGATACGAATTTTTTAGTGTATTTTACTGCCGACAGACCGGGCACGGTCCGTTCGTTCTATTTTCGTATTCCGGAGCAACATAAAAATGAAGTCAATTTTTTGCTATACACGCATAGGTATAAGCCGGCTTCGACCGAGGTGTTGAGCGGAGCAAAACTTAGTTTCGAGTTCGGCAAAGATGCATTCGATTATATCCTAATCGATTACGATGAAGATACGAAGAAATATAAAGAAGTGGGGCTGGAATAAATGGACAATTTCGAGCCGAAAAAATTGCTGATATTGCGTATATTGCAGATATTAACCGAGTTTTCCGATTGCGACCATAAACTCCGCCAAAACGATATTATTTCGCTTTTGCGCATACAATACGGCATCGAATGCGAGCGGAAAGCGATTGCGAGGAATATCGAATTTTTGCAAACGGCGGGTTACGATATCGTAGCCGATAATAACGGCGTTTATCTTGCCGAAAAGAAATTCGAAACGGGCGAGTTGCGGTTGCTGATCGATTCCGTTTTGTCCAATCGCAATATTTGCAAAACGCACACCAAAGAACTGATTAAAAAGATTTCGGAAGAGGGCGGAAAGTATTTCAAAAATTACGCAAAGCATGTCGTCAATTTAGACGACTGGCAAAAGGACGACTCTTTCGATTTCTTTTATAATATCGAATTATTATGCGAAGCAATTGAGAAGAACGTTAAAGTTGAATTTTTTTACAATCATTACGGTGCGGATAAAAAATTAAAACACACGAGAGAGAAAAAAACGATTGCAAATCCTTATCAACTGTTTTTGAAAAACGGGCATTATTACTTTGCGTGCAATTACGACGGGTATGAAAATATTGTATATCTTCGCATAGATCGGATTACGGATTTGCGTTTAACCGAGTTGCACGCAAAGTCGCTTAAAGAAATGCAAGGCTATGAAAACGGTTTGAATTTGGGCAAACTGTACAATCGTTTGCCGTATATGTTTGAAGATACGCCCGTTCGAATCGAATTTATAACGGCAAACGGCGTGGAAAATATGGTCGATAACGTAATCGATTGGTTTGGGCGCGAGGTGGAAATAAGCGAACTTGAGGGCGGGAACTATAAGTTCGTATTGACGGCAAGTCCGCGGGCAATGCGTTTTTGGATTTTGCAATTCGGTAAATACGTAAAAGTGCTTTCGCCGCAAACGCTCGTCGAGCAAATAAAAAACGATATCGAAGAGATGAAAAAATTATATGACTGATAGCGAAAAGCAAACGTTGTCATGGTTTAATAAACGTTTATCGAAACCCAAAGAGAGCGTGCTTTGTTATTTGTTTTCGGAGTATGCAAAGTTGTATTCTTTGCTTGATGAAAGCGTTCGGCAAAAAGTAGAAAACTGTTTATTGAAGGGGATTTCTAACGGCAAATTAGACTATACGACGGGGAAAATTACGGGTAAATTTGCAAGAGCGGCAACGTGGGTAGAGGGGAATATCGACCTGTTTTTTCAAAAAGATGAAATGATAGAAATCGCCCGTCTACACGCATTAAAATCGCCGCTTGCCCAAAATTACAGCGTTTGGTATTTCCATAAATTCGTCAGGCTTGACGATAAGGAAAACTTGGAGTATTATAAAAGCATATTCCATAAAAAGAAAAAACTGCAAGCAAACGATTACAGTTTTTTACGAGTGATGATATCGGATAAAACAAGCGAATTGTATACAGTTTTTCGAGATAAAATCGAACGTTACGAGTTTGAGCATATTAAACCGGAAAAACGCATTCCCGAAATTAGCGAGTTGCCGTTTTAATTGAAAACTGATATTATCATGAAGAGTATTAAAATTTGGTTGGACGATTTACGCCCCGCACCCGATGGGTTTGTTTGGTGTCATAGCGTAAATGAAGCAAGAGAATATATTAAGCAAAATGAACAAACGGCGGTCATTGAACTCATAGATTGCGATCAATACCTTGGCGATTTCGCTGCCGACGGTGGGGACGGAATTAAATTGTTGGACTGGCTGTTGGAACGAGGAACGTTATATCCGATTGCTTTACATACAATGAATCCCGTCGGACGTGATAACATGAAGCGTATGTTAAAACGCTATTGGGAACAATATTGAAAATTTTATATAGGAGTGATTTTTATGGAAAAAGCGAAGACGTTGGAAAAGCTAAACGAAGAGTTGCGAAACGTTCAAAAAGAGTGGGTGGAAAAACGTTTGAAAGAGTATATTTTGGAATTAAAAAAAGAAGATTCCGCCTATCGAAAAGATAAAGATTCCAACCGAAACGTTTATGAATTATCATGCCCGTTTTGCATGGGGTTGACTGAAGAATACGTTGTGAATAAAGACAAGAAAAAGAAAGTTATGATTATCGGGCAACAGCCGCTGGGATTCGGTTGTTGGGACGAACATTCCAAAGACTTTGATCCTGGAGAAAATACGGAAGGCGATAAAAACGAATGGTCGCATATCGGTTTACAAAATTGGGCAAGAGAGTATTTAAAAACGCAATTAAGCAAGAATAAAGAAAACGGAATCGCATACAATCCGTCTCCTTTTTGGCGTTTATTCGGGGCATTAAAAGAAGATTATGTTTTGTGTTGGAACGATATCGATAAAGTTTATTACGGCAAGAAAGAGGAAGCGTATCGGGAAGGGACTTTGACGTATAAAGCAGAGAGCTTTTTGTCGGCGGCATTTGAATACGAAGGCAAAAGGGTATCTCTTGTAAAAAAGGAAATAGAAATAGCTCGCCCTGACGTCGTGGTGTTTGCGACGGGACCGAGTTATGCCCAAACAATGGCGGTTGCGTTGGATTATAAACCCTATCAGAAAAAGAAAATTATGAATAAAAGTCCTAAGAGAGAAGTTCCTGTAATAGACTTAGAAAGCATCAAACTTGATGATGAAACAGTAAGGGTGCTGTGGACGTATCATCCGGGATATTTGACGCAAGCAAAATATAAAGATAAAAACTTATTTAACGAAGCGATAGATAAAATCAAAATCTTCATTGAGGCTGAAAGCGAAGATAAATCTTAAATAAAATTTCAGAGCGGCGATTTATAGATACTGCATAATTTTACGTATAACCGATATTGTCCTTAACGATATACGCGAAATGGCGCAAAGGATCGTCCTTGACGAAAGAGCTATCCGCGAAGATTTTATCCGGCATAATGCCGAACTTGCGGATAAAGCAATAAAGTCCGCCAAGAAAGAATTGCAGACAAAGCGTAAACGGACGGAAGAATTATCACGACGGATGCAGCTTGCCTGCGAGGATAGGCTGAAAGGCAAAATGCCGGAGGACATCTGTATCAGCTTCATCCAAAAGTATTCCGATGAGCAGAAGAAACTCGAAGCGGAAATTGCGGAGTTGGAAGCAAAACTTACCGAAACGACGAACACGATACAGAGCGCGGACGAGTTTATACGGAACATAAAGAAGTATCTCGAAGCGCCGAAGCTTACCCGTGAAATGTGCTATGAGCTTTTAGACCGTGTAGTCGTAGGCGGTCATCCGAAGCATACGGGTAAAGAGCGCGTGATAGATATCGTCTATAAAGTCGATATTGCATCCGTCTTACGGTACAAACTGAACAAATAGCAAAAAGCGTATGGGTTGTCTGAACTCATACGCTTATTTTATACCTTTTGGTTCTCCCTTGCCGATAGTGTCCATAAAGTTTGGTTACAACCGTGGGTAAAAACGGACAAGCGATAAAGGAATACATAGCCAATCAGCTGAAGTATGATAAAGAAGCAGACCAATTAAGTATATTTGACCCACGGGACCCGTTTACGGGTAAGTAGGTAACAAATGCATGACTGGCAGGTCAATATAAGGGCACTTGTGCCCCGCCAGTAAAGATTAGGGTTATACCCGAAAATGAAAAACCACCCGCTTGGCGGGTGGATATTTATTTGCGGCAAGCGAATTCGTTTTAATTATTGTAATTATTCGAGTGGCGCAAAATCCTTTTTACTTGAAAAAAACAACCGTTTTTGCGGTTGTTTTTATTTTTATTGCTTTAAATAAAATTGTATGTTTTTAAAAGGGCATTCAAAAGAGGCGGTGACTTAATTTATCCTTTTATCTTTTCCGTCCAAAATTTTAAACAGGCTTATCGCCTTGTTTGTCAAACGAGAGAAAACTCTTTCGCCGTATTTTGCAAGGATTTGATTTTGGTTAAGATTAGTGGTAAATATCGTGTGTTTGGAGTTTTTCTCTCTTTCACCGATAAGTATCATAAGATATTCAACGGTGACGTTTTTGAGCATCGGTTCGGTGCCGAGGTCGTCGAGCACCAAAAGGTCGCAGTCGAAAAACTCGTCGAGCAAATATCCTCGCTCGCTTACGGGGGAGGTGTGGTATTTGAGGCATTTTTGTATGAAATCGAAAGCCGTAACAAAATTTGCCGTATACCCTTTGTCGAGCACTCCGTTTGCTATACAGCTAGCGAGAACGGTTTTGCCTATTCCCGTTTCACCGGACAAAATTATATTCAACGTTTTTTTTGAAGGATATTTTTCCACAAAGAGTTTTCCGAAATTTAAATGTTCTTTATCATTTTTGTCCTTTGCAGTTACGTTGTCAAAGTTAAACGTAAGACAATTTTGCTTTGAACGCTCAAGTAAAATTTTGCGGTAAATCTCTATGGCGCATTCGCAGAGTTTGCCGTCTGCCTTTCCCGTGTCTAAGCATTTCTTGCAGTAGTAATCGGGGACAAAATCCTTTTCGCAATAGCCGTGCTTTTTGAGAGAGGAAAGGTATTTTTCTTTGGCTTTTTTTATCTCGCCATCCAGACTTTTTCCCTTGCCGTCCGCTTTGTTTTTTATGTCTTCAAATTCGAGTTCTTTAAGACGCGAAAAAGCCTCCGAAATTTCCTCGGATTCAAACGCCTTGTCCTCAATCTCTTCCGCCTTAAGTTCGGCAAAAGATTTTCTTTGGGCTATTATGTCAAAAACTTCCTTTAATATATCGCTTCTCATTGTATATCGCTTCCGTCAAAGTTTTTGGAATTTTTGAATATCGCTTCAAGTTCTTCTTTAGTATAGTCTCTTTGCATATAATCCTGTTTTGCCGATTGTGCCGGCTGAGCCACAGAGACGGCTTTGGCTTTCTCTACGCTGAATGCGCCTTGCTCTTTAAAAGAGGAAAGAAGCTGATTCATATACTTCATAGGGTAGGTCTTTCCAAACGAGCAGGAGGCGGCATAGAGTATGACGTCCTGACCAAATCCCCAATCCGATTCCCAGATTTTGAGATATTCTCTGTCGCTCGGTATGACGGAGCGCACTTCGCCTGCCTTTGAAAGAATCTCTTTTATAAACTTATCCTTTTCGACTTGTTTAGCAATATAACGGTTTATGCTCTCGACGGTGAGGGCGCCCTCGGAATAGAATTTTGAAATAACGCCTTTCATGCCTTCGAGGTTTTTGACTCCCGACAAAAAGCAGTAGTGGGCGACTTTGACGAGCGCTTCTTCGTCGAATCCCTTTTGAAGCCACGGCTGTATATAGGTTTCTATCTCGGCGTCAAGCGATTCGTAAAACACGCCAAGCGATTTGTTTATCTTGACGGCGAGTTCGTTTAAAACCGCTTTACGCTCAAAATAGTCTTGCATCTGACTTTCCGTGAAGATATCCAGGCGGTAGTATTCGTCAAGTGTGGCGTCGAGTTTTTTAAAAGTTTTGTTTTTCAGTTTTTTGGCGCAAAACGCAATGGCCGAAACGGAAAATCCCCAATTTTTCGTCCACTTTAAAAGCATTTGCTTTTCTTCGAGGTCCGCTCCGCCTTTTCTCGACAGCGACTTTAAAACAAGGCGCATATCTTCCGATTGCTGTTCGTATTCGCTGAGTTTTTCTTCGACGTCGTCCACCGTCCTCACTCCGTCGTTAAACCAGCTTCTTGCCACGGTGAGGATATAAGGATACCTTACCGACGAGCCTTTCAGATTTATGCAGTATTGCACAATCATTATGAGGGCGTCCTGATCGATGGGACAGTCGTCCAAAAACTCGTAGTAGACGTGAAACTCGTTTGACATGATTTGTCTGTCGGGGAAAAGCTGTTGAAGCGCCGTATTGAAATCGGCAAATTTTCCGTCCTTATATTTTTTGACAGGTTTTAAATTGTTTTTGAAAGACAGATATTTCACTTCGAGAGGCGAGGAAGATATAAGCCTGACAAGCCCTTGCTCCGACCAGAATCTGAATGTGTCGACAATCTCTTCTTTTGTCATGTCGAGAGTTTTTGCCATTTCTTCAAAACTGTCGGCGTCCGACTCCGTATTGCACAAAAAAAGACCGTAAAGGTAAACCTTTACCTGCTTTTCGTCGGCATAGGGCATATACTCTCTTATAAAGAGGTTGTCCACCATCGTAAAACTCTCTATCAGATAATCGTTTGTAAACTTGCAAATCATATAAAGTAGATTAACACAAAAAAGAAAATATTTAAAGTAAGTTTTGACATTTTTTTTAAATTTCAATATATAGTGTTATCTTTTTCCATTTATACAAACAGAGTATAAACCGCCGTATAAAAAATAAAATAAGTGTGAGTAAACGAAAAAGTTTAAACTATAAATCCGGCATCAAAACTTCACAGACATTTATATAAATATGCGGCTACACCAACAATAAGCCAATAAACAACTTATAAAATCAGGATATAAAAGCGGGCAGGATAAAATAAGTATGATATAGCGTTAAATATACGCTTTTAAAAATATGTATTGTTAAACCTTTTTATATGTGTTATGATATATTAAATTAAAAGCTAAATTATACGAAAACGCTTAGGAGGCATATATGATCAAATTTGACGATACGGCTACACTTATGAACAATCTTCTCACGGCAGGCGGTTTTTTGAGCTCGGGCGACAAAATCATGACTATCTCATGGGGCATGGTCGGCGTGATTTGGAGAAAAAAGATATTCCTTGCCGTTGTCAGGAAGTCGAGATATACTCACTCGGTCATCGAGCAAAACAAAACCTTTACCGTGTCCGTGCCGTATGACGGCGAAATGAAGGGCGCCCTGGGAATTTGCGGCAGCGTTTCGGCAAGAGACGGCTCGGATAAGTGGGCAAAAGCCGGATTGGAAAAACAAAAGGCAAAGAGCGTCGACGGATACGTCGTAAAAGGTTGCAAGGGCTACCTTGAATGCCGTGTCGTCACGAGGCTGGATATGGGGGCGTGCGACCTTAAAGAGATAGGCTCGTTCTATGCGGACGGCGATATGCACGATTTCTATTTTGCGGAGATAATGGACGAATACTATGGTTAAACTTTGGATAAAGGTTAAAGAAGAAGACAAAATATTAAACGATACGGTTTTGGAAAACGAAGCCGATTTGACCGAGGACGTCTTTTTGGATATGATGTCCAAGGCGGCTGACGAGTTGGATATTTCCACGCCCGTTATTTTGTCCACCCATTTTGAAAATCTCAAGACTTTCAAGCGAGTGGAGTTTTTGCCCCGTGATTTTATCGACGAGGTCAAATTCACTTCCCTCGAGGTGGAGAGAGCGGACTAAGAAAACATATAAGTCGGAGCAAATTTTAAGTATCGCAGATAAATTCGCCTTAAAGCGCCGACAACTTCAGTTTTCATTTGCTCAAAATTTAACCGCAAATTTTATTGCAAAGTTATATTTGATTGTAAAAAATAGACGAAATTTTAAAAAATTAAAAAACATACTTTCAAAATAAAAGTTTTTTAAAGCGCTTGCCCAGCGCTTTTTTTATGCCTGTGCCTTTTGTAAAATCTGCGCATAAAAGGTACGGCTTTGCCATTTTTCAAAATGCACGTATAAAAGATACGGCTTTGCCTTTTTGCAAAATATTAGTTTAAAAGCCTTTAGCGCCCTCGGTAAAATTTCTGTTTAAAAAGACGTATGGTGCCGCTTATCAAAATGCCTGTCAAAAAAAGCGTATTTTTTTAAAGGCTTTTTAAATACTAATTTTAGTAAAAACATGGAGGGTTTTAATATGCAAACAACGGGAATAGTCAGACGCATCGACGAACTCGGCAGAATAGTCATACCAAAAGAGCTTCGCCGCAGTATGCGACTTCACGAGGGCGACGAGCTCGAGATTGCCATGGAAGGCGACCTCATGACTATGAAAAAATATTCCGAGATGGAGGCTATGCGCCATATTTTAGAGGATATAGCCGTATCCCTTAAAGAATTTACCGAAGCGGACGTATTCGTGTGCGACGGCAATTTCGTCAACATTTACGAGGGCGGTCAAAAACGCTTTGCCGAGGGCAAGACGATATCCGACGATTGTCTTAAGATAATAAGAGGCAAAGAAATCAAAGTAAAATCCGGCTCGGAAAGAATATCTTTATACGACGGCGATAAAATGAATTTTGCCTATCAGATAATCGCACCCATAATAAATCAAGGGGATAACGTGGGCGGACTCGTGCTTTTGACAAATCATCAGGCAAACTCGCTTGTGGGTTACGTCAACCTGAGCGTGAAGATATTGTCATCGTTATGCAGCAAGTAGCGTCGAAGAAGAATCGCAAAAGCTCGCTTGCAAAAAGCACGTTCGGCAAAAGTGCGCTCATTATTGCGACAGGCGGAATACTTTGCAAGATAATAGGCGCCATTTACCGTATTCCGCTCACCAACGCATTGGGCTCGGAGGGTATAGGGCTTTATCAGCTCGTCTATTCCGTATACGCTCTTTTTGTCGTTATAGTTACCGGCGGAATAACTCAGGCAATTTCGAGGCTGGTAGCCGAGGGCGACGCTAAATGCGTCAAAAACGCTTTTTGGTTTTGCTTTGTCCTCTCGCTTGTCATGACCGGCGTTTTGATTTTGCTGAACAAAACTTTTGCCTATATGCAGGGCAGTAAGATTTTGGGCATGTGCTACTTTATCATAGCCCCGAGCGTGTTTTTTGTGGGCATAAGCTCCGTTTTCAAAGGCTACTTTTACGGCAAAATGAAAATGGGACCGCCGACGGTCTGTTCGCTTATCGAACAGACGGTAAAGCTCGTGCTTGGGTTGACTTTAGCGTTCGGCCTGATAGAGAGGGGGATAGACTTCGCCCTTTACGGAGCGCTCGTTGCCGTGACGGCAAGCGAGATACTCTCGTTCGTCTTTGTGGCAATAGCATACCTTGTATCGAGAAGCAAGGAGAAAAAATTTCAAAAAGCGGAATTATTTAAAGCCGAAAAAGCAGAACGTAAAATTAAAAGGACAAAGTCGTTTAATCAAAGTAAAATAACGCACAAAACTACGGCGGCGTCGGGCGTGGCTTTAACCGATGCGGGGCTCAATTCTCAGTCGGAGGCAGTCTATGCAAGCGGAGTTGAAACAGACGATAAAACTGCCAATCCTTTAGGCTTTTTAAAGATAGCGTTTCCCTTTGCGCTTATCGCTTTACTGTTGCCTCTGTCGGGATTTTTAGACAGCTTTATGATAGTGGCTTTGACGGGCTCTAAGTCCCTTTACGGAGTATACTCCGGCTCCGTCACCACCTTGATAAATATGCCGATTATGATTTTGCTTTCGCTTGCGGTGGCGGTGGTACCGAGTGTATCCAAAGAGAGGGCGGAAAGGGACGCAAGCGGAATATTGTTAAAGACGAGGCTTTCGATAAAGCTGTGTCTTATGATTGGCGTACCCGCCGCTCTTATAATGCTTATCTTCTCGGGCGAGATACTAAAAATAATATTTCCCGTGCTCACCGCCTCCGAACTGGAGGCAGGAGCCAACCTGCTGAGGATAATGTCCGTTTCCGTCGTGCTGTCGTCGATGGCGCAGATAATCGGCTCTATACTCGGAGCGCTTGACAAGACGAGGATTTACGTGCTCGCCATGATTTGCGGAATTGCGGTCAAGACGGCGCTGCTTTTGATATTGAGCCCGTATATATCCATTCTTGCCGCCGGCGTGGCATACGTGTCGCTGTCGCTCGTGACGCTTGCTATAAACCTTGTCTATCTCACGAGGTATCTGTCTCTGGACAAACTCGACAAAAGCGTCGCCTTTATTTTGGTGTCGTCGCTTATAATTGCGCTCAGTTGCTTGTCTTTTAAATATATTTTCGCTAATATATATGTGGCGTTCGGAGTGGCGTTGGCGTTTAGCTTGCTTGTCTATCCGGCTCTCATTGCCGCTTTCGACGTATTAAACAAAGAGGAAACTCAAAGTCTGCCCATGTCGGGATTTTTGCTCAAATTCAAGCGCAAAATAAGATTTTGGGATAAAGAGGTTTAAAATGGATTTATCGGCGGTAAAGGAAATACTGTTAAAATCGCACAACACTTATACGTCTTACGACATCGCCCAAAAGGCGCAGTTTTTCACCGACAAAAGTGTCGACACTCTCATTCTGGTAAACGGCAGTCCCGAATTTTTGGATAAAGCTTTAAAGGCGTTCGGCAACGTTTCCGTCAAGGTTTACGGCAAGGAGGAAAAACAAATATCTCTTGCCGACTTTGACGGCGACGATTGCATAATTTACATAAAGGGCGCAAAGGTTGAGGACCGCAAGCGCTACGATTTTTACGATCTTATCGACATAATGACAAGGCTCAGGGCAAAGGACGGCTGCGAATGGGATAAGGCGCAGACTCACGAATCGATAAGAATAAACCTTATCGAGGAGGCGTATGAACTCGTCGAGGCCATCGACGCAAAAGACAAGGATATGATGCTCGAAGAAATCGGCGACGTCCTGCTTCAGGCGGTATTCCACGCCCATATAGCGATGGACGAAAAAATGTTCGACTACTTAGACGTGCTTTACGAGCTTTGCCATAAACTTATTACAAGACACACCCATATTTTCGGAAGCAATCACGCTTCCAACGCCGACGAGGCATTAAACTTTTGGAACGCCGCAAAAAAGGAAGAAAAGCATTATTCTGACTTTACCGACTCTATGGAAAGAGTGCCCAAAAATCTGCCTGCGCTTTTGTATGCGGAAAAAATTCAGAAGAGGGCTAAAAAGTGCGGTTTCGATTTCCCCGACCTTGAAAGTGCGGAGAGCAAGGTAAGAGAAGAACTTGCCGAACTCAAAGAGGCGAAAGCGGACGAAAAAGCAAAGGAGGGCGGCGACCTTTTGTTTGCCGTCGTAAATCTTTTAAGACTTATGAAAATCGAGCCCGAAACGGCGCTAAGCGATTCTTCCAAAAAATTTATGGCAAGATTCAAAAAAATGGAAGAAATTTTAACGGCGGACGGCAAGACCTTGGACGAGTTTACGCTCGCCGAAATGGACTCCGTCTGGGATAGGGTAAAACAGGGCGAAAAGGCTGAGTAAAAGCAGATGAAGATAGGAAACCTCACACTTAAAAGCAACGCTCTGTTTGCTCCCGTGGCAGGGTTTAGCGACGTAGCGCTAAGGAGATTGTGCTATAAATACGGAGCAGGGCTTTGCTATACCGAAATGGTGAGCGCAAAGGGGCTTATGTATAAAAACAAAAACACCGCCTTTTTGCTTGCCGCTATGCCTGACGAACAGCCTAAAGCCGTTCAGCTTTTCGGAAACGACCCCGAAGTTTTTTTTAAAGTGGCAAAGTCGGAAGAAATTGCGCCGTTTGACGTCATAGACATAAACATGGGTTGTCCCGTGCCCAAAATCGTATCCAACGGCGAGGGAAGCGCTCTTATGGAAAATCCGCCTCTTATAGAGGAAATAGTAAGGGCGGCAAAAGAATCGGGCAAGGCGGTAAGCTGTAAATTCAGGATAGGCTTTAACTCGCCGTCCGTTATAGAGTGCGCTCTTTCGGCAGAGAAGGGCGGCGCCGATATGATAACGGTGCACGGCAGACTGAGGTCTGACTATTATGCAGGCGAGGCAAATCACCTCTATTGCAAGCAGGTAAAAGAAGCGGTGAACATTCCCGTCGTCGCCAACGGCGATATAAGAACGAGAGAGGACTACCTTAAAGTGCTCGAATTTACAGGTGCCGACGGCGTTATGATTGCAAGGGGCGCTCTGGGCAGACCTTTCGTGTTTTCCGAGATTTTGGATATTCCCTTTACTGTGGATATAAAATCGGACATATTGGAGCAGATAGCCGTCGCCAAAAAATATTATCCCGAGGCGGTGCTTGTCAACATAATGAAAAAACATCTCTGCTATTGGGCAAAAAGCGCCCGTCTTCCAAAAAAGACTAACCTCGTTTTTACTTCGCTTAAAAGCTACGGCGAGATGCTCGAGGCGGTGGAAAAATATTTTTGATGATACACGGTTGAGATTTTACTATAATGTTTATACGCCTTTATTCCTGCGGGATAAAGGCTTTTTTACGGGATAAATTTTCGGATAAGTTTCAGCAAATTAAAGGGGCAAAAGATATTCTAAAGCGCTAACGTTATCCCGGTGCGGCAATGTATATCCCGGTGAGGTAAGGTATATCCCGGTGTGGAAAGATATATGATAATGCGGCAAAATAGAACCTAAGTCAGGCATTTCGGATATATAAAAGCATAGGAAAAAAGGTTTAAATAAATCGGCAGATAAGGCAGGCGACCACCGTTCCGCAGAAGGTGGCAAAGAGCGCCACGGGTATGGCGTAGGAGAGTTTTTTGCTTTTGCATTCGCTCAGATATACCGCCGAGATATAAAACACCGTTTCGCTCGCGCCCGATATGACGCAGGCGCATCTTGCGATATAACTGTCGGCGCCGTATGTAGAAATAATATCTTCAAGCAGGGCAAGCGAGCCGCTTCCCGACAGCGGAGTGAGCATGATAAGCTCGCATAGCTCGGACGGTATGCCGACGTATGAAAGAGGCGTGGCAAGAAGGGCGGTCAGCTTTTGACTTAAACCGCTCTCTTTAAACAGCGTTATGGCTATAAATATAGCGGCGATATATGGAAATACGGAACGGACAAGCTGTATGCTTGCCGTCGCTCCGTCGATAAAACAGTCGTAAATTTTTACCCTCTTTATTGCGGAATATAAAATAATCAGTCCGACGAGGGTGGGCAAAACGTAGCTTATCATTTTTCCTTTTTGCGACTTTTTATTTTTGCAAAAGTTTTGCAGAGGATAACTCCGCAAAGGGTACTCACCGACGTGGCAATCAGAGTGGGCAGGAGGATATCCGACGGATTGGCGCTTCCTCCGTCGCCTCTTAAGGCTATGACGGTTGCCGGTATAATCTGAAGCGAGGTTGCGGAAAGCACTAAAAGCAGCTTCATATTATCCGTTGCCTTTCCGCTGAGGTCGTCCATTTCCTTCATTGCCTTTATCCCGGCAGGAGTTGCCGCTCCGCCCATACCGAGCATATTTGACGCCATATTTATTGATATAAACTTTTGCGCCGTTTCGCTTTCGCCTTTAAACAGTCGTTTTGTGAGCGGGGATAGCATCTTTGAAAGTTTTTTGTCGAGGCTCGTTTTTTCGAGCATATTGAGCACGGAAAGCCAAACGGAGTATATGGCGAGAAGTTTAAAGGCGAGCGCTATAGCTTCCGACGCTCCCTTTATCATGGTGGGAAATACGGCGTCGGGATTTACCACCGTCATGGCTACAAGACCGCAGAATGCGAGGAGCAAAAACACTATGTTCATACAGTTATATTTATTTTACAATTTTAAAATTTAGTAGTATAATAATTAAAATTATTTAAACGCCGCCACTCTTTAGGCGGTTTTGTTACGAGGCTTATATGAGCAAAAAGTTTTACATTACAACCCCCATTTATTATCCGAGCGGAAAGTGGCACATAGGCACTTGCTATACGACGGTCATATGCGACGCAATAGCGAGATATAAGCGTATGCAGGGCTACGACGTGTTTTATCTCACCGGCACGGACGAGCACGGACAGAAGATAGAGGATACCGCAAAAAAACATAACATCACGCCCAAAGAGTGGGTGGACCGTCAGGTGGATTCGCTCAAGAAGCTGTGGGAGCTTTACGACATTTCCTATAACCGCTTTATAAGGACTACCGACGCCGACCACGAAAAACTCGCTTCTAAAATTTTTGACGAGCTCTATAAAAGAGGGGATATATACAAAAGCGAATACGAGGGTTGGTATTGCGTTCCCTGCGAATCGTTCTGGACAAAATCGCAGCTTGTGGACGGCAAGTGCCCCGACTGTGGCAGAGAGGTAAAACTGACCAAAGAGTCAAGTTACTTTTTCAGACTCTCGAAATATCAGGACCAAATAATGAAGCTTCTTTCCGAGTCGGACTTTTTGGAGCCCGCCACGAGAAGGAACGAGATGATAAACTCCTTTTTAAAGCCGGGACTTGCCGACCTCGCAGTATCGAGGACTTCGTTTAAATGGGGCATTCCCGTTTCGTTTGACACAGGTCACGTCATATATGTCTGGATTGACGCACTGACAAACTATATCACGGCGCTCGGTTACGGCTCGGAAGACGACAGCCTCTTTAAAAAGTATTGGCCTGCCGACGTGCACATGATGGCAAAAGAAATCGTCAGATTCCATTCGATAATCTGGCCCGCCATTCTGACGGCGCTCGACCTGCCTTTACCCAAAAAGGTATACGGACACGGCTGGTTGCTTTTTGACGGCGGTAAAATGTCAAAATCTACGGGCAACGTAGTCGATCCGCTCGTGCTCGCCGACCGCTTCGGTGTGGACGCCATAAGATTTTTTCTTTTAAGGGACGTGCCTTTCGGGCAGGACGGCATATACACCAACGAGCTTTTGATAAAGCGCATAAACAGCGACCTTGTAAATACGCTGGGAAACCTCATCAAGAGAACCGCCGCAATGATAGGTCAGTATTTTGGCGGGGTCATTCCTGCGCCCGATAAGACGGAAGCGGTTGACGACGAGCTCAAACAGTTTGCGCTATCTACCGTAAAAGCCGTCGACGAGGAAATGAATAAATTTGACACCTCTAAAGCGCTTACTCACATATTCGACCTGCTTGGCAGGGCAAACAAATATATCGACGAAACCGCTCCATGGGTGCTCAATAAAGAGGGAAATACTCAAAGACTTAAAACGGTCATGTTCAATCTGTCGGAAGCGATAAGATTCGCCGCAGTTCTTTTGACTCCGTTTCTTCCGCAAACGCCGTCAAAGATTTATAAGTCTTTCCCGTTTGACGAGAGCCAAAAGACTTTGGACAGTCTAAAGACTTTCGGCAGCAAAAAGACGGCAGGCGTAAAAGTGGAGCAAAACGAAGCGCTTTACGCACGACTCGACGTCCAAAAAGTTTTAAAGGAAATGGAAACTTTGGCGGCGGCAAACAAAGAAAAGAGCAATGCGGATATTAACCCCGACGGAGCGGACAAAGATGCCGAAAAAGCCAAAATGGAAGGAATAACGGATATAAATCAAATTTCAATCGAAGATTTTGCAAAGGTAGAGCTTAAAGTCGGTGAAATACTCACCGCCGAAAAGGTGGAAAACGCCGACAAACTCTTAAAGTTTTCAGTAAAAGTGGGAAAGGAAACAAGGACGATAGTAAGCGGTATAGCAAAATACTATTCCCCCGAAGAACTTATCGGAAAGGAAGTCGTCGTTGTCGCCAACCTCAAGCCTGCCAAACTTAAAGGTATCATGAGCGAGGGTATGCTTCTCTGCGCCGTAGACGGCGACAAGGTTGTGCTGATAACGCCTATGGTCAAAGTTAACAGCGGTAGTAAAGTATGCTGATAGACACTCATTGCCATTTAGACGACGAGCGCTTTGGCGAGGACAGAAAAGAAGTCATCTCGTCGCTCGGCAAAAACGGCATATCGAGGGCTATAACGATAGGCTGCGACAGGGAAACGTCGCTCAAGTGCGTTTCGATAGCGGACGAATACGAAAATATTTTCTGCGCCGTGGGCACTCATCCGCATTATGCCGACGGTTTTACCGACGACGACCTTGACCTTTACGCATCTCTATCGAAAGACGAAAAAGTCGTGGCGATAGGCGAGATAGGGCTTGACTACTTTTACGATTTTTCTCCGAGGGAAAAACAAAAGGAAGTTTTTGTCAGACAGCTTCATCTTGCGTCGTCGCTTTCGCTCCCCGTCATTATTCATTTGAGGGACGCCTACGAGGATATGACTTCTCTTTTAGACGACAACCGCTCGCTTCTCAAAAACGGGATAGTTTTTCATTGTTACTCGGGCTCAAAGGAAACCGCTTCGATATATTCTAAATACGACGCCTATTTCTCTTTCGGCGGAGCGATAACCTTTAAAAACGCCAAGGCGATATACGAGGTCTTGCCGTCCATTCCGTCGGACAGAATTCTCTTTGAAACGGACAGCCCGTATCTCACGCCAGTGCCGTATAGAGGACAGCGCAACGAGCCTAAATATACCAATCTCGTCGTGGATAAAGCGGCGGAAATTTTACATACGGACGCTGAAAAGCTAAAAGAGATATCGACAAAAAATGCATTTGAACTATTTAAAAAGCTAAAATAAGCGACATAACCTAACGTTGCCTTTTAAAATCTAAGGGCTTATAAATAAAAAGCAAAGTTAAGTATTGCTTTAGCTAATAAAATTAAAAAGCATTAAATTATCGCCGAAGTTAACGAACCTCAAAAATGTAAGAATCCAACATAAAAAACCAAACCGGTTTAAAACAATTAAAAAACAAAAAAGGGCGGCGGCCCTTTTTTATATAGTAAAAAAGACTTGACGAATGCATCTGTATTCGTACAAGCCTTTTTTACTTTTTGACAAAAACGCATGATAGTGTATTTACGTTTAAGTCAGATAAAATCTCTTTTATCTTTTGTACTTCGATTATTCATCTTTAGTACACTTTTATTTTGAGCGGTTTTAAAAAAAATATTCAAACAATATAAAAATATTTGCAATTTATTTTTTTTTAAAGCAATATATAACTATGGATACACCAAACGTAAAAGATTTAATTATAGCGAGCGGATTTAAATTCAACAAAGCCTTGGGTCAAAATTTTGTTACGGATAAGAATTTGCTTAATGCAATCGTTGACGACGCACACGTCACGGACGCCGATACCGTAGTCGAGATAGGCACAGGCGCAGGCACCCTGACGAGAGCAATCGCTCAAAAGGCAAAACAGGTCATATCCTTCGAGGTGGATAAAAATCTTGCCCCCGTGCTCGATTTATCCTTAAAGGGTTTGGAAAACGTGACCGTCGTATTCAAAGACGTGCTTAAAATGAGCGGCGACGAGTTTGAAAAATACGTTTCCGTTCCGTTCAAGGTGGTGGCAAATTTGCCTTATTACGTTACCACTCCCATGATAATGCGCTTTTTGGAATCCGACCTTCCCGTCACGTCGATAACGGTTATGGTGCAAAAGGAAGTCGCCGACAGGCTTGTGGCAAAAGAGGGCACGAAAGACTATGCGGCGATAACGCTCGGCGTGCGTATGCGAGGGGAAGCGAGGGTGACAAGAACCGTTTCAAGACAGCTGTTTTATCCTCAGCCCAACGTCGACAGTGCGGTTGTCAATATAAAGATAGACAAAAACAAATTGCCGGATACCGATTTGAAAAAACTTTCCTCGCTTGTAAAATGCGCCTTTTCCATGCGCCGCAAGATGCTCACCAACAATCTTATGAGCGGATATTCGATATCGAGAGAGGAAGCGGTGGAAATTTTGAAAAAAGCGGATATCGAGTCCACCGTGAGAGGCGAGGCGCTGTCGCTTGACGATTTCGTCAGAATTTTAAAAGTTATGGAAGGGTAGAACTTCATTGCCAGATTGCAAAATCGGCGCTCGGCCGGCGAGTAAAAATAATACAATTTTTAATGCGCAATAATTTTTAATGCGCAAAGTCAGACGATAGGATATTCGATAAGTCAAACTTTGATTGCCGAGCGTAGAGATAAACTTGAAAAGTTAAACGCCAAAGTTTTATTCTTAAAGACAATACGGTCGGGAAACTTAAATTTAACGCTAAAATTTTTTTGCTCGGTTATGCCGAGCTTTTTTTAATCGCACAATAATGAAAGAGGAAATTTTGGCAGACAAACGGCAGGCGGAGGAAAGATAAGATTTTAGCAAAGGGAAAATGACGGATATCGGCAGAACAATAACCATAAACAAGGACGGTAAACGGCAGATAAGCAACAAATGACTCATAAACGACAAATAGCGAAAGACAAGCAGACTAAAGGGCGGACAGAGGGCAGACAAAGGGCAGGCTTTTTAAACGGTATTTTAAACGGTATTTTATTTAAAATTTCATATCGGCGAATTTTTCAAACCTTGTCGCATAAATTATTGTGTGAGGTTTGTATGTATCAGAAAATTATCCTTATTTTAAAGAATGAGAAAAACCGTGAAATTTTAAAACTTACCCAAACGGCAGGCACGGTCAGAGCGGAAGTGGGCGACGGACTTTTGGGCGCACTCCTTCTGACGGATATCGACGATAAGCTATACAAGATAACGGGCAATACCTTTTTGATTGACGGAATCCTGCCTGAAGCGGTCAGTGCCGTGGCTATATTGAACGGCGAGGAATTTGCGGGATTCAGCGGAAAGTCCAACCGCTGTCCGTATCTTATGGAAAAATTAAAAAGCGGCACTTCAGGCAAAAAAGAGCATAACCGTGGCGACTTAAACGGCAACGGTCTGAACGGCGACGGCATAGAAGATAATATAAAAGAGGACGTCATCATGGCGGACGGAAAAGAAAACTCAAAAGAAGCAAGCAGAGAAAACGACGAGATAATTTTAAAAGTCAAAACCAAGTCAGAGCATAAAGACAAGACCGAGGGCACGAAAAAGGATAAACCCACCATGCTTCTCGGGGTAGAATTTAACGGCAAAAACTTTTACCAGGCAGTCAAGCCCCAGCTTGAGGAGATGTTCGTTTGCTACCCGACAGAGAGCAGGCTTTGCGAGCGTATCCCCAATTCAAAATGGGTAAGGGTGGACTGCGAGGACTGTTACTACGTCGTCGGCGTGATAGAGGAGCTCGGCGAAGCGTTATACGTCTGTTACGGAATCCCCGGCAGAGAAGATATTTTGCCTCCCGACGAAATCAGAAACATTTCCCAATTCGTGCCGGTCGACGACGACGGCGGTATATGGATGCTGTTTCAGGACGCCAAGACGGGCAGATGCTTAAGTCGAGACGACGTAGTAAAAATTTAAACCGCAAAAGCGGTTTTTATTTTTGAGGTAAATTATCGATTGCATTAACTTGCAGAGCATACAAAACGAGGTCAAACCAAAGCGAAGGCAAAGGGGTGAACATACAAATCCGAATTTAATTTGCTAAAATTTTGTGCGCCTTGGTGCACCCAAAAGAGGATTGCGGCTAAGGTAAAACGAAAATGCGCCCCGTAGCCTGAATGCCGAATTTAATTTGCCTAAGGATTTTTCTATATATAGTCAACGCTTCAATTTAAAGGAACAACGAATCTTTAGAGAACAGTCAAATCTTTTCCACGGCAATGATTTTTGCCGTCTTGCCGTATACGGCAAACGAGACGTTATATTCGCCGTAGGTCATTTTGTATATCCTCTCGTCGTCGTGATAGGCAGGGCGAGGGTCCTCGGCGATGAGAGATATGACGTCGCGCCTTACGTCGGACGGCAGTCGGTCGAAATCTTCCGACGCCGATTGAACGTCTATTTTATAGTTTTTAAACTCGTCGGAAAAACCGCCCTTTGCGTTTTCTATGCAGTCGGCAAACGGGATATACGGCTTTATATCGTATATCGGCGTGCCGTCGACAAGGTCTGCTCCCGATATCAAAAGAGCGCCGTCCTCGACGCCTATCAGCTTTACGACGCTAAGCCCCAATCGGTTGGGACGGAAAGGCGAACGGGTGGCAAACACTCCTTTTTTGGCGTTGCCTCCAAGACGGGGCGGTCGGACGGTGGGTGTGAATTTATCGTATTCTATTTTGTCGAATTCAAATATGAGCCAAAGGTGTGAAAAATCCTCGATGCCTTTTAAGGCGTTTTTGTCACGGCAATAAGGCTCGAAAACAATTTTCGATATTATATCCACTCTGCCGCTCTGCCTGGGAACTCCGAATTTTTCCTTTAGCGGCGATACTATTTTTGCTATCGGTTTAATTTCCATAAACCGATTATATAATGTTTGGCCGCAAAAATAAACCGATTTACGCCTTTTTGATATTTTAATCGTTTGCACAAACCTAAGCCGTGTGATATAATCGAAAGTGTCGTAAACGGCACCGAGCATAGCAATGTTCGGCATAAATTAAAGAGGATTTTTATGAATATAAAGTTTTCACCGCCCGATATAACGCAAGCGGAAATCGACGAAGTGGTCGACGCTTTGCGTTCGGGTTGGATAACTACAGGTCCCAAAACCAAAGAATTTGAAAGGCAGATTGCCGCTTATTGTCATACGCCCAAGGCGGTATGTTTAAACTCCGCAACGGCAGGGCTCGAGCTTGTGCTGAGGATTTTAGGCGTTAAAGAGGGCGACGAGGTCATCACCTCGGCTTATACCTATACGGCAAGCGCAAGCGTCATTGAACACGTCGGAGCAAAAATCGTGCTTTGCGACACGAGCGAGGACGGCTATGAGATGGACTATGACAAAATGGCGTCGCTTATCAACGAAAAAACAAAAGTCATTATTCCCGTGGATATTGCAGGCAAAATTTGCGACTACGATAAAATTTATGAGATAGTCGAAAAAAAGAAATCTTTGTTTAAGCCGTCAAACGACTTGCAAAAAAATTCGGCAGAGTGATACTGCTTGCCGATGCGGCGCACAGTTTCGGAGCGGTAAGTCACGGCAAGATGAGCGGAGAGTGGGCGGACTTTACTTCCTTTAGCTTCCACGCCGTCAAAAATCTGACTACCGCAGAGGGCGGAGCTGTCGTGTTTAAAAACATAGATGGCGTAGACTCTGACGAGCTTTACCGTGAGTTTATGCTTTGGTCGCTTCACGGTCAGTCTAAAGACGCTTTAAGCAAGATGAAAATCGGAGCGTGGGAATACGACATAAAGATGTGCGGTCAAAAATGCAATATGACGGACATTATGGCAAGCATAGGTCTTGCTCAGCTTAAAAGATACGGCAAAATGCTCGCCCGCCGCAGGGAAATAATAAACAGATACGACGAGGCGTTTAAAGATATTATTATCCCCGTGAAGCATTACGGCGACGATTTTGCATCGAGCGGACATCTTTATCTTGCAAGAATCAAAGGCATAAACTGCGAAGCAGACCGCAACGCCGTCATAGATAAAATGGCAGGCTGCGGCATTGCCACCAACGTGCACTATAAGCCGCTTCCCATGCATACGGCTTATAAAAACCTGGGATTTGACATTAAAGATTATCCCGTATCATACGCTAAATACGCAAACGAAATAAGTTTGCCGCTCCATACGCTTTTGACGGACGAAGAAGTAGATTATATTATCAAATGTTTTATAAAGGCTGTCGGGGAGGTCACCAAAAATGGGCGACCTGATTAAAAGCGAGCTTAAAGAGGAGAATATGAAAAACGGCTCGTTTGTTGCCGATACCGAGCAAATTGAAAATCAATCTGTCATGCCTGCCGAGGATTTAAAGGCGGACGACAGCGCCGAAAGCGAAAAGACGGAAACAAAAGACGAAACGTCGCAAAATGGCGGTAAAGAAAGGAAAAAGGGCAAAAAGGAAAAGGAGATAATCTATGACGAAAAGGGCAGAGAGATTATCGACTTTGATAAGGTGCTCAAAAAAAAGCGCTTCTTTTTGTTTGTCAAGCGTTGCTTTGATTTGTTTGCCTCGCTTTTCGGATTGATAGTGTTTTTCCTACCCTTTTTGTTTATTGCGTTTTTGATTAAATGCACTTCAAAAGGTCCCGTATTTTTCAGACAGGAGAGAGTGGGCAAAGGCGGTAAAGTTTTCAGAATATTCAAATTCCGCACCATGGTTGTCGACGCCGAGGCAAAGGGACTTCAAATCACGGTGGGAAAGGACAGCCGTATAACGGGCATAGGCAAAGTTTTAAGAAAAACCAAAATGGACGAGATGCCGCAGCTTATCAACGTATTTTTAGGACAGATGAGTTTTGTGGGTCCTCGCCCGGAAGTTAAAAAATACGTCGATATGTATGACGACTATCAAAAAAACGTCCTGAGGGTAAAGCCGGGCATAACCGAGCTTGCCTCAATCGTTTACCGTGACGAAAACGAAGTGTTGGCAAAGAGCGAAAATCCCGAAAAGACTTATATCGAGGAAATTATGCCCACGAAGATAGGGCTTAATATGCAATACATAAAAAAGATGGGAGTGTTTTACGATTTAAAACTTATCTTTAAAACCTTTATCGCCATCTTGAAACGCTGATTTATCGCTATCCGTGTATGCACAAGATAGGCAGACAAAATATATTCGTGTTTGTCTGAACTTGACAGAAAAAATATATATATCCGTTTTGTCTAAAATATATATATCCGTGTTTGCCTACCATTGACAGAAAAATATATTGATTAAAAACGCCTGAGGGCGTTTTTTTGTTTTCAAGTTATGTTTTTTTTGTTTTCACCTTCTATCGGTTTTATATTTTAAAGCAAGCCAAAGTTTTTTTTGATATCCGGTCATAAACGGCGGTATTGAATAAGGCATAAAAGGGTGGTATAATTATAAAAAGCAAAGGGGGGAATTATGGAAATTTTTAAAGAGGACTTGTTTTCCAAAACCGAAGTATCGCGTGCGATGGACAATATGAACTCTTTCGGGCTAAGGCTGACAGGCTCGAAAGGGCAGAGCGATTTTGTCGGTTATTTAAAGTCGGAAATAACGAAAATCGGACTCGAGGTAGTGGAAAAGGAATATGCCTTTGACAGGTGGCAGTCTGACAGCGCATCGCTCACCGTGGACGGCGAGCAAATCAAAATTTCTTCTGTTTTTCCTTACAGCGGTCTGACGCCTGACGAGGGAGTGACGGGACGGCTTGTCAAGGTGAAAAACTCGGCTGTCGGATTTAAAAGGGCGAGAGGAAAAATAGGCGTAGTCGAGATAAAAAACCTCAAGCGAATATCGAGCAAGGTGGCGTTTGACAAAAGGCGTTCGTATCCTGAAAATCTCGAGATAGAAAAAAGTTATAGAGGGCCTGTGAGCACGGCGTTTGTAAAAACGCTATTGACGTTCGGGGCTTTAAAGCGCAGCGGAGCAAAAGCGATAATCTGTATATGGAGGGATATGTCCGACGAGATGGTGGAGGGTCAATATCTCAATTTCATTATGGATTATCTTTCCGTTCCCGTCGTGTGGGTAAACTCGTCGGAGGGCGACAAGGTGCTGAAGGCGGCGGCAGAGAAAAAGAGTGCAACGGTCACCGTGAAGGGGAGTATCGAAAGGGGCGCCAAGACCTCGTCGTTTTATACGGTGATAGGCGGCACGGAAAACACGAAAGAGGCGGTCATCGTAAACACGCACACGGACGGGCTCAACTTTTGCGAGGAAAACGGCGGAGTGGGCATGCTTTCGATGATAAAGTATTTCAAGGCGCACCCTGCAAAACGGAATCTGATATTCGTTTTTGTCACGGGGCATTTTCGCCTGCCGAAATTCAGGACGGGCTTTGACCAGGCAACGTCACGGTTTTTGGCGGATTTCAAACCTCTTTGGAACGGCAAAACGTATAAGGCGGTGGCAGGCTGTTCCGTCGAACACCTCGGCTGCACGGAGTATAAAGACTTGGACGGAAAATATCAAAAGACAAACGACGTTGACGTCGAGCTCGTCTACACCGGCAACAAAAAGGTGGATAAGATATATTACGAGGCACTCGAAGGCAGAAATGTCTGTCGGACTATGACGCTGAGAGGACACAACTTTATGCACTTCGGCGAGGGGCAGCCGCTGTTCAACAAAAAGATACCCGAAATCGCGCTCGTCACGGCGCCCGATTATCTTTGCTCGGTTGACGCAAACCACCATATGGATAAGTTTAATCTCGACCTTATGTGCGAGCAGATAGAAACGTTTGTCAGGTGCGTTTTGCTCCTCGACGAAAAGAGCGCAAAGCAGATAGGCAAAGCGCAGGGCTATTCGCTCGGGCTCGGCAGATTGAAATAATGCGATGTTTAAATTGGCAGTTTAAAATCAAATCAAATTAAAAGACGAAAAAAAGGACGGGTTTACCGTCCTTTTTTGTTTGACAAAATTTCAACGATTGCCAAGGCGCATATCTGCGCAAGGCTGCCTTGCATAATTTTTTGATATAAATCTCGTTTTTAATAAATAATAATTAAAACCGTCTGTCCCTTAAGGGAAAAAGGAGAAACTATGAAATTTGAAAAATGGGCAAAAGAATGGCTGGAAAAGAGCGCTTTTTTAAGACTTAAAACAAGAAGCTATCTCAGGTATAAGTCGATAGTGACAAACCACGTTCTGCCTAAGCTGGGCAAAACGGAGTTGAATAAAATCGACGGCGACAGGATAAAAGACTTGTTTGACGGACAAATGGAAAACTCAAATTCGCCCGACGGCAAGCTGTCAAACGGCACTTTAAATCTTATCCGCACGGTTTTAAAACTTTTATTCAAAGAAGCCGTAGCCAGAGGTCTTATCAAGCAAAATCCCGTTGACGGCGTAGGAAGGCTAAAGACAAAATCAAACGCCCCTAAAGCGTTTTCAAGGCTCGAGCAAACAAAAATGGAAAAGGCGATAGTCAAAAGCAAAGACGGCAGAGTGTTCGGCATAAAGATATGTCTTTATACGGGGCTGAGGATAGGCGAGCTCCTCGCCCTCGAGTGGCGTGACGTTGACTTAAAACAGGGGATAATATCCGTGACCAAAAGCGTGTTTTCGGCAAAGGATAATAGCGGAAAGTGGATGACTTTTACGGACGTGCCAAAGTCGCACGCTTCCGTCAGAGAGATTCCGCTCCCGTCCTTTTTAAAAAGGGAAATGTCGGCGCTGTTTAAAAAGTCGAAAGGAAAAACGGTGGTGCAGGATAAATTCGGCAAAGCCGTAGGAGTGAGAACATATCAATATCTTTTCGAGGCGTTTTTAAAAAAATGCGGCATAAAAAAACTGAGCTTTCATTCGCTCAGACACACGTTTGCCACAAGGGCGCTTGAGGTAGGTATGGATATCAAAACGCTAAGTGAAATTTTAGGGCACGAATCCGCCGACACCACGATGAAGATTTACGCCCACAGCTTTATGTCCACAAAACAGCGGTTTATGAATAAGCTGAACGGGCTATACAATCTTTCGCCGAATATGTTATTCGATGAAAAAACAAATATATGAAGTTACATAAATTTTAGCATTTTAGTGCAATAATGTCAATCATCAATTAGCAAATACGGCTTTTTTAGATATATTTTCAATACGCATTTTAGTTTTTGTCGTTTCCGACCGTATTATTTTCATCGAATAACATATTCAATGAAAATATGCAGAAATTAAAAGTTTGTGCAGTTTATCGAAGGAGAGATTATGAAAAGGAAATTATTTTTAATTTTAGTTGTTGCACTTTTTGCCTCAGTTGCAATTTTTGCATTTGCCGCTTGTGATGACGGCGACAGTAGTGCCACAGCTAAAGGAGATGATTTCACCATACCTAAAGGTGACAATATTTTTACTGAGGATGCCACGTATGAGGAAATATTAACCGCTTTGGAAAATGCAGAAAGCTTGACGATGGTGTATGAAGATAGCTACTGTGGTATTCAGACTGTCGACGATGTGGTTTATGTGGATTATAACAGTGGTTCAAAAAGTATTGCAATTACCTCAAGCACATTATGTATCTCACAAAGAAATTATTATGAGAAATTTGGCGACCAAAATATATCATCTGAATTTAAATCTTATTATTACATTTCAGATAATTTTAATTATGAGATTAATAATGAGCAAGATAATATTGAAAGCTTTACCGACGTTAGTAAATCTTTGGCAGAATACGATGAGAATAAATATGAAGAATATCAATCGAATGTGGTATCGCAATTCCTTGATTTAGTTACCAAGGACGAATTTGGGAAATTAATATTGAACGGTTACGAGGGTTATATAAAATTGCTCGGAGACAGAATAGAAATCGTTTTAGAACAGGGGCAAGTAGAAGATGGACAAGTAACAGTTAAAATGACATTTGGCGGTGTAAATGCGGGTTCTGATATTCCGCCATATGTGCGTGCTTTGGAATCTCAAGCAGAGTGGTCTGATTCTGTCTATTACAACGGAGTTGGATATTCAAAAATGACAGACGAATATGGTAGTGAGTATTATGTAGCAGATAGTATTGAAGAAGGTGCCGTGCCTGAGACTACTATAAACACTCTGCCTGTTCGCAGTGAATAATATGACAACTTTAAATTTTTAAGACGATATAATCAAAGGAGAGATTATGAAAAGAAAAGTGGTTTTAATGTTAGTGGTGGCAATGTTTGCCGTTATAATGGCATTTGCGTTTGTTGCTTGTGATGAGGAGTCGGGGAGCGGCTCGGGCACAGGAGACAGGATTTTTACCGAAGACGCAACCTATGACGAAATCTCAACCGCTTTACAAAATGCGGAAAGCGTAACTATTGAAATGTATACGGATGGAATACTTGGACAATATATGATAACTAATAGCTCACGTAGAATATATGATGGATATTTTGACGAGTACGATTATGTATATTCGGCTAATGGGTATTATTATTTTGCGGGTGACAATGATAATTATTCGAAAAAATTTTATGATATGTATATAGATACATGTGATTTTGCTATATCAATAAGAACTTGGCATCATATTTTATTTGAAACTTTTTTTATGGCAGATAAAAACGGCAAAATAACTTTATACAGTTATGGCGAATCTTTTAGCATTACAGACTATAGCATAAAGATGTTAGGCGACAGAATGGAAGTGACTTGGACGGAGGAGTATGAAAACGAGGCTGGTCAAGTTGTGAGACGAGAAATCACGTATATATGCCGTGCCGTAAATTCGACTTCTTTTGATATCCCTAAGGGAATAAGAGCAAAGGAAGCTGATGCAGAATGGTATGAGCAAATAGAATATAACGGTAATCGTTATCGTTTGATGGAAGACGAAGACGGAAGCGAGTATTATGTAGTGGATGGAGGCTATGGGGATTACTATGGCCCTGTTGAAGAGACGATAAACGGCTTGCCTGTCAGGCGCAGAATTAGTTTGTGAAAAAGAAGACAAATAGGCTTAGTGCGTTATGTTTGAAAATGTGGTGTAAAAATAAAATCAAAGCAAACAGTTTCCCTTTGCGGAAATAAAAATCGGAGAAGTTGCGGCACGGCTATGCCGTGCCGTAAACTGAAAATCAAAGATTAAAAAGTCACGCTGCGGCGTGGCTTTAAATTTATTTTAATTTAAAAAGCATATATTAAAAGCGCAACTAAAAAGCTAACAACGGCACGGTGACCGTCGGGCAAGGACGGCACGGTGTGCGCTTTGTCGCTGTCTGCCTGCAAGCCTCAATTTCACAAAATTGTAAATTGACAACAAGGCGGTATTATAATATAATATAAAAGTGGCTTGATTTATTTTTAACGTTTCTTCAAAAATCACAAAGAAATATCGGTGAAAAAATTGAAAAATACCAATGATATTAAATCGGATATGCACGCCATCGAGTGTCCCAACTGCGGCAAGGAATTAAAAAAGCTGGAGAACGGGCTTTTGCAATGTAGGCGTTGCAAAAAACTTTTCCGTCCGCTCCTTAGCGGATTTTTCCTGCGCCACCGTCTTACGGAAGTGGAAGAAGCTCCCGTCAAGGTTGAAAAGGCGGAGCCTATCTACATAAAGCCTGCCGAAGAAACGACGGCACAGCCCTCTAACGATAAACCTGCCTCAGGCAAGCCGAAAAAGAAAAGGGTATCTTATGCACGCTATTTTTTCAGGCGTTACGGTCTCAGCGTGGTTTTGCCGCTCTGCCTTGTGATTGTGGCAACCGTTATTTTGCTCACCTGTTTTGTGGGAGTGAGGGGTATATACGTCAACGTGGCTAATCCCAACGAATATTTCAGTTTCAATCCCATAGTGTTTGAATTTCAGACGGACGAGGGCGGCGTTTATCGAAAGATGACGGGAACCTGGTTAAACGCAAACGGCGTTTTGACAACAACTCACACTAAAGACGGCGAAAAGGTCGTGAGCGAATACAGTTTTTCACACAACAATTTCGATATGATTTACCTTACCGACTCGTCGGGGAGCAGAAAGATTTACAAGCGTGTGTCGCTTCTGGCGATAAGCACCGTTCAGAAGGTGGATATAAACCTTGTTTACGACTCCCCCTCGATTTCCAATTCGTCGCAAAAAATTTCTATCGGCGACTACCTTGAAATGCCGTCCGTGCCAAAAAGGGAAGGATATAACTTCAGAGGTTGGTATACGTCCCGCGACGGGTGGAAAGACGCCGACGCCGTTGCTTTCAATTTCGGCAACAGAGTATGGGAAGACGTTACGCTTTACGCAAATTGGCAGAGCGATACGGAATACTTGCTCACAGGAGACGGAATAACGGGCGAGCCTATCGGCTTTTTGGAGGGAGTCAATCTCGTATCGGTGTATATGACCGCTATGGGTTGGGCGAGTTTACCCGACGACGTTCTGGCAATCGAGTTTTATAACGACGACGGCAAGAAAATAGACGGCACGTCCGCACCTCGTGGCAACGTTACCGTAAAGGTCATCAAAAAGGACAGCGTGACGGGCACCTCTTTTGCTCAAGTCCGTTCAAACGCCGAAAATCTTTCGGCATCCTCTTTGTCGGGAACGATAATCGGTCTGCCCCAAAAAGGCAACGGCTTATATTTAGGTTTTAGCAATCTGACGCTATATGGCTTTTTGCCCGATTGCAGGCAAAAAAGGATATAGTTTGCGGTCATCAAAAACGGTGCAAGCTAAATAGAATAATGGGAAATCCCCAAGGACAATCAGCATACGGTAAATAAGTTCGTTTAACGGCATTTGTTTAACGGCAAAAGATAAACGCTTTTTGACGTTTTTTATAAACTAAAGAAAGGCAAAGACGTAAAGGAGATAATTTTGATGAAGAAAAAGGTTATTGCTTTAATTGCGCACGACAACAAAAAGGGCGAGATAGTGGAATGGGCAAAAAACAACAGACAAACGCTTGAAAACTTCGAGCTGTGCGGAACGGGAACGACTTCCCGTCTTGTATCCGAGGCGACAGGACTTAAAGTAAAAGGCTTTCTATCCGGTCCTATGGGCGGTGACCAGCAGATTGGCGCAAAAGTAGCGGAAGGCGAAATCGATTATATTGTCTTTTTGTGCGACCCTTTGACCGCTCAGCCGCATGACCCCGACGTAAAGGCGCTTTTGAGGATTGCCGTCGTATACAACGTCCCCATTGCGACAAACGTTGCAACCGCCGATTGTCTTATCAAATAGATCGCAAAATAAAATTTTTGATTGATGATGAGCAATATGACGAACGAAAAAAAACGGAAAAGGTTATTCTGTCCGCAAAGTATGAAATCTTGGACAGTATCGACCATATTTTACGGGGCGTCGGTGAGATACGTCGTGTCCGAATCGAATACCCAAACGTTTGAGAAACTCAAAACATTTGCTGTAAAAACGGATTTGTTTTAAACTGGTTATTTTTGCCGATGAAAAGACAAACGCATCGACAATTCAGAGTAATAACAAAGAGGCTTTTGCCTCTTTTTTTATTTTAATTTGTTCGGCAAGACTGAGCGCATTTATTTTTAAGACAAACCGATAAACGGTAAACCAAAGCGGCTTTATCAATTAAATCGCTTGCAATATACGTCTTCGGTTTAATCCGTCTGTTTTAGGTGCAATTCATACTAAGTAAAAATCAAACAGCAGTGCAAAACAAAAAAAGCACAACAAAAAAAATAAAGCATAAACAGTAAGACAAAACAAAAAGAGACGGTATGCCTTTTTTGTATAAAGTGCGCCGTAGGCGCAACCCGAAAAAGCGACAGCTTTTGAGGAAAAGGAGCCGTAGGCGTAAAAAGAAACGGCAAGCACAAATGCTTGCCGTGTTAAATGTCGCCTTACGGCGACGCATTGGTGGAGATGAGGGGGGTCGAACCCCTGTCCAATTTGCCTTATGCGGCACTTTCTACATGTTTAGAGATTGTTTGAATTTCCCTCGTATCGGCACAATCACAAGCCTTTATTCGGTAATTTCGATTTGTGACAACCGCCTTATCGAACGTGGGGCGGCGTTGTCTGTTTTTATGATGCCGATTGCTAAGGAAACAGAAAACCTTAGGTCGACATGCCGCTAAATTATGCAGCGAGTGCGAACTCTTGCGAGCTCTGATTTTTGTTTGCGTTTATTTTTTGTTTCCGTTTTTACGTAGACGAGCCTACGACATGCTTATGACGCAATCATCAAACTGTCGAATGCCGGAACATCCCCATCGATTATATTATATGCCAAAAAGGGAAAAAAGCAACATTTTATGCGAGAATATTTTGACCGTCTGAAACTGAAAAATTTCTGTCTTTAAACTATGTAAGGATTGAACGTATTGAACGAGGCTGAGCCTTTACCTTCCGAAAATCAAGCGAAAACATTTTTGTGTTTTAACGAAACGTTTTAAAAGACGGCAGGAATTAAAACTTATTTAGTAAAGGAGTGAGGACGGCGTATGCGGAGAAGCGGGGTGCGGAATTGTTTTTTATTGTAAACACTTGAAAAATGCGTAAATTGTGATAGAATATCATAAAGGAGAAAAAAATGAGAAACGTATGTATCATCGTCGTAAGCGACAGATGTTTTAAAGGGGAAAGAGAAGATAAAAGCGGAGAGATGATAAAAAAGATTTTATCTCGCAACGGCTATCACGTTGAGGGCAAAATTGTCGTGCCCGACGAGATTGAGATGATAGAAGAAGCTATCAAGCATTGTTGCGACAATATAAAGGCGCCGCTTGTTCTGACCACGGGGGGCACGGGCTTTTCGCACCGTGACGTCACGCCCGAGGCGACGCTCAACTGCATAGAGCGTGAGGCAAGAGGCATTTGCGACGCCATAAGAATGTATAGTCTTGAGTTTACCGACAAGGCGATGCTGTCGAGGGCGGTATCGGGATTGAGGGGCGATTCGCTCATTATCAATTTGCCGGGAAGCGAGAAGGCGGTAAAGGAAGCGCTTGACGTTATCCTCGGAGCGGTAGGGCACGGACTAAACGTATTGCTCGGCGAAAACGAAGATTAAACGGAATTCAATTCCGTTTATTTTTTTTGTTTGCGCATTAAGTCGGTCTAAAGCTGTCTTAAACGAGAATACCGACGGCAAAAAAAGATATCTTGCATTAGTACAGAGTGATTAAAGGATAAAAATGAGCATATTTGACGGAGAGCTGAAAATAAGCGTATCGTCGGCAAGCGGTATTGAGGCGATAACGAAAAGAGAATTAAAGTCGCTCGGCTACGGCGACATTCCGTCATATAACGGACGAATGAATTTTATCGGCAGTATGGAAGACGTTGCCCGTTGCAATATGTTTTTGCGAACGGCAAACAGAGTGAGAATTATTCTTGCCGAGTTTAAAGCGGAAACGTTCGACGAACTGTTCGACGGTATATACTCTGTGGACTTTGGCGAGATTTTGCCTTTTGACGCCAACGTGGCGGTTGAGGCAAAATCGGTAAAGAGCAAGCTGTTTGCGCTATCGGCAATCCAATCGGTGGTAAAAAAGGCGATAGTCAAAAAGATGACGGCAAAAAACGGTTTGGTCTCGCTTCCCGAGAGCGGAGAAAGATATTCGTTTGAGCTTTCGCTCGTAGAGGATACTGCGACGCTTTCCCTCGACACGTCGGGCGACGGCTTGCACAAGAGGGGATACCGCCAAAAGGTCTGGATAGCCCCCATGCGTGAGACTATGGCGGCGGCTATAATACTCAATTCCTTTTACAGGGCGGACAGAGTTTTGATAGACCCGTTCTGCGGTTCGGGCACAATCCCCATCGAGGCGGCGCTGATTGCCACGAACACGGCACCCGGCATAAACAGGAATTTTGCTTTTGAAAAATTTTACAATGCCCCCGACGTGCTTAGCCGTGTAAGGCAGGAAGCGGAAGATAAGGCGGTAAGAGACATATCGCTGAGGATTTACGGTTACGACATAGACGCCCGTGCGATAAAACTCAGTTATGAGCACGCCGAGAGGGCGGGAGTGAAAAATCTCGTTCACTTTGAAAAGAGGGATATGCGTGACGTTACAAGCAGGTATGCTCACGGGATAATAATCACCAATCCGCCATACGGAGAAAGGCTCTCGGGCGGTGAGGAGCTGAAAAATTTATACAGAGATTTCGGGAAGATGTTCCGCTCTCTCGACGAGTGGTCGGCATATGTCGTGGGAACGTCGCCCGCATTTGAAAAATATTTCGGGCAAAAGGCGGATAAAAAACGGAAGCTGTATAACAGTGAAATCGAATGTACGCTCTATCAGTTTTTCGGGGCGCCGCCCAAAAAGAGAGACGACAATTTAACGGAGTAACAGAGGTCGGAATATGAAAGCGTTGATACAAAGAGTTAAATGCGCAAAACTGTCGGTGGACGGCAAGACGGTATCTAAGATAGGGAAAGGGCTTGTCGTGTTTTACTGCGTGGATACCGGCGACGAGGAGAGCCGAATAGATTATTACGCCAAAAAGATTGCCAATATGCGGATATTTGAAAAGGATAACAAAATGAATTTATCCGTGCTCGACGTGGACGGCGAGGTGCTTTTGGTGTCGCAGTTCACCTTGGCTGGCAGGTGCGAGAGGGGAAACCGCCCCGATTTCATTCTTGCCGAAAAACCGGAGAGGGCAAACGATTTTTATATCAAACTCGGCAAAGCGTTAGAGGCGTTCGGCGTAAAGGTTAAATACGGAGTATTCGGTGCGGATATGCTCATCGAGCAGGCGAACGACGGACCTGTCAGTATAATTTTGTGATATGTTTAAAATAGCGAGAGTAGGGTTGCATCATTATGAAGAGCCCGTCATTTCGGGCGAGAAGGGAAGCGGAACGGTGTTTTTTTGCGGTTGCACTTTAAAATGCGTGTTTTGCCAAAACTATGAAATATCGCAAGGTAAAAAAGGCATCGACGTATCCGAGGGCGAGCTTTGCGATTTGTTCTTTTATTTAAAGGATAAGGGTGCACACAATATAAACCTCGTGTCGCCGTCGCTTTACGTCGCTTCTATTCCCAACGCTTTAAAAAGGGCGAAAGAGCAGGGGTTCGACCTTCCGTTCGTGTACAACACGTCGGCATACGAGAGCGTCGAGAGCCTGAAAAAACTTGACGGTTTGGTGGATGTATATCTGCCCGATTACAAGTACGCCGACGACGCTTTGGCGTGGAGACTCAGCCGAGCGAAAAACTATGACGATATAGCGTATAAGGCGATAAGCGAGATGAAGCGCCAACAGCCGAAAAACATAATAAAGGGCAAGCTCATTAAAAAGGGCGTGATAATCCGACACCTCGTTTTGCCGGGCGAGGAGGAAAACACCAAAGAGGTTTTTAAACGCATCGCATCCATCGGCAAGGACAGCGTGGTATCCGTTATGGCGCAGTATTTCCCTGTGCCTGCCGTAAAGGGAACGAGTTATGACAGACGCCTTAGCGAGGAAGAATACGACAGGGCGACAGACGCTTTTTTCGAGGCAGGGTTAAGTTTCGGTTATACCCAGGAGCTCGGCTCGGCAACGGAAGAATACGTCCCCGATTTCGACCTCGACGAGTTGCAAGCCGTTCTTGACGAATGTCGCTCAAAAAGATAAATTAAACGGCGAAATTTGTCAAAAAAAATTGCGTTCGCTCTTGAAATTTGTAACTGTTGTGCTAAAATGGAAATATAAAGGTGAGGAGGAATCAAAAAATGAGAGTAGCCATTGTGGGAGGTATAGGAAGCGGTAAATCCGCCGTTATCGATTATATCAAATCGCTTGGCTACGTTACGTGTAAAGCGGATGAAATCAACGCAGAGCTTTTTGGCGATAAAGATTATATCCGCCTTTTGTTTGCCACTTTTCCGGAAGTTCGCAGGGCGGACGGAACGCTCGACAAGGCGGAACTTCGCCGTCAGGTATTTTCCGATAAGGCAAAACGCTTCATTTTAAACAGTATTTCTCATCCAAGAATCAAAGCAAAAATAATGGCGATAGAAAGCGACCCTCTTTTCGTGGAAATTCCGCTGTTGATAGAAGCTAATATGGGCGATTGCTTCGACGAGGTCATATACGTCAAGACGAAAAAATCCAGACGGCTTAAAAGGCTTATGAACCGCCCGGATATGACGATGAAAATGGCGCTCAAAATCATGAAAGCGCAAAAGGCCGACAAAATGCTAATCAGTAAATCCACTATCATTTTGGATAACAACGGCTCCGAGGAACAGCTGAAAAAAGCGGTTGACGAGATTTGCGATTATCTGTTATCGCCAAAAGACGAAAAAGAAAACGACGCTTAGGCGTCTTTTTTTTGCCGTTTTGATTGACATAAATTTTTGTATGCCTTATTATCAAAAGGCAGGTTAAAAGTTTTATTAGCTTATTTTATCGGTATGCGGGTATGGCGGAATTGGCAGACGCGTAAGATTCAGGTTCTTATGATCGCAAGGTTGTGCAGGTTCAAGTCCTGTTACCCGCACCACAGCGGCAAAACACCGCCTTATTTATCAGAAAACGACAACGTCGTTTTCTTTTATTTATGGCGGGTTTTGCCGCTTTTCGTGAAAGCAGGCTTTCACGAATTTTTTAAAAGAGTTATCGCTTAAAATACATAATTTAATTCACTCGCTATGCCATAAAAACGAGATAATATGTTTTGTATGATTTATATATGTTATGAATTTACGTTTTTCGGTTTGCGCCTTTGGCGCTAAGATAAAGATTATAAATTATTTAAACCTTATAAAAATTCCGCAAAAACCTGATTTTGCGGAAAGCGAGGAAAGCGACGATAAAACGAAAAAACAAACGTAGTTTGTTTTGAGTTTAAGCCGTCTTTCCGAGCTTGTGACGCTTGATTTCATCTCGCTACTGAGTCGCTGTGCTCCTTACAAGTCCTGTTACGGCGTCGGAGCAAAGCTGCTTGCTTGGGTTTTTAGCAACCGATAAATTCGCAAAATGATTTTTGAGCAAAGGCGAGGGAAAGGCGAGAGGGCAAAACATGATTTATTATGTTTTAGTAAGAGCCTGTTTTAGAGACTGATTGCTCCTCCTTTTTCGTCAAAACGTTGTTTTGACGAGTTTGCGCCTATTGAGATGCGACATACTTTTAAGAACAAGTGCTTAAAACTAAAAATTTTTTATTTTTAACCTGCAAGCGTAAAATTTAACGCAAAAAATGCTTTAAAATATTAAAAAAACATTAAAACACGCTATTGACAGGTGTATATATATTTGGTAAAATAAAGTCAACAAATCAACCGATTTATCGGGAATAAAAAAGGAGTATGTATTATGGCAAAAAAATCAAGCAAAATTAGCGTTGTTTCAATCGTCATGGTTGCGCTCGTTGCCGTTTTCCTCGTTTTGGGAATCGTAGGCGTTTGCGTCGATGAGTATTTGAAAGTAGAAGTGGCAGACAAGACCGCTTCAACAGCCTCATTTGAGGAACTTACCGATATTAGCGAAGCTTATCAAGACTTTAAATCCGAATTAAAGGGTGCCGGTGCTGAAGATGTTACAGTGGAATACGCTGATAAACTCTCGGCTGCCGTAGCGTTCGGATATCTCGCTGTCATTTTTTCGGCTGTATGTCTCGTTATGGTTATCCTTTCGCTCTTCTTCCAGGGCGGACTCTGGGGCTTGCTCACTTTGATTGCAGGTATTGCAACGGTCGTTATCGCAATCATCATGATTTCAACGACTTCCGCATATTGTGCATTAGACCCGACCGAGACTTTGAAGTTCGGCGCAGGTGCAATCTTGCTCGCTGTCGGCTCTATCGGAGCAGGCGCGGCAACGGTTGTCAAGAAATTTGTGAAATAATCAAATTCCTTTTAAAAAAAGCGTCGGATATCCGACGCTTTTTTTATTTGCGCTTTTTATCCGCAGATATTATATTTTATAGCTATATTTTATAATTTTTAATTATAGTTATTATATTATTTCCGTTCTTTTCCGTTTGGCGAAATGCACGGGCTATAGTATGGCGAGAGAGCAGACTTTTACGTTATTGCTTTTAATATCGAAAACGGTTAAGGCGTTTTTGCACGTTGCGGCACATGGCAATATCGTTTATATGGTCAATCGGCACTGAAAATAAATTATTGACGTCGCTTACTTTTTGTGAAATATAGTTATGCTGTAATACACACGCTGCAACACCGATGTGTTTAAAATTTGTTATGGGAAAGATTTGTGCACCTTGGAAGTTGTAAAAAATTTACTAATTTTGTAAATAAAAATTAAAAATTTTGTTGACAAACAGCAAATAGTGATATAGAATAAAGTAAAAATATAAACCGATTAAATCGGAAGAAAAGGAGTGTGTATTATGTCAAGAAGTTCAGGCGGCGTAAGCATAGGGGCGGCTTTGGTCGTCGCACTTGTGGCGATATGCCTTATATTGGGTATTGTCGGTCTTACTTTCGACGAATTTACTTACTACGGCAACGACGATAATAAAATTTCAACCTCGTTTGAAAGTTACAGCGATACCGTAAAAAGTTTGCATGACAACGAGATAGAGGACGATTCGCTGATGAGTCCGATGGTGGCGTTTGCCTATCTTTCGGTAGTGGCGTCGGCGCTTGTATTCGTGCTCGCCATTTTAGGGCTGTTCTTCAGAGGCAGGTTCTTTAGCATAATCATAGGAATTGTCGGCGTACTCACTATCGTCGTGGGCGTTGTATTCTTAGTGCTTTGCCTTAAGTTCTGCGAAGAGGGCAGCGTAAACATATTGTGGGCGACGATAAAGAGCCAGATGGGCGTAGGCGCTATTCTGCTTTCGGCAGGCGTGCTCGGCGCAGGGGTTTTCGGAGCGTCAAGACTGTTTGCAAGATCATAACTTAAACCAATATATATGAGTAAGGTAAAAGGGCGTCGGTTTCGGCGCCTTTTTATTTTCGATAATTTATAATAACAGATAATTTGCAATAATATTTTTTTGATTTTGTTTTTACCTGCTTTCACTTTAAATCGTCGCTTAAATCTGTTTGAGCCGTCTTTTTTTGCCTTAGCGTGAAAAATTTTGCGGAGCAAAATATTGCATATTGCCATTTGCCGTATTTTGATTTAAAATAAATACGTCAAGCATAAAACGAGCGGATAAATTTTGACCGTACCATAAAGCGGTTAAGCGTCGGGTAGCCGAGAAGTTAATTGTCTGTATGGTTTGTTTTGCGCTCGGCTTAAAATCAGGCGTTAGGCTTAAACGCTTTGACTGAGGAGGATATATGAAAGTTATAGTTGCGGGAGCCGGTATAGGCGGACTTGTCGCCGCCGCTAAACTCAAAAAACTCGGATTTGACGTTACCGTGTTCGAGAGGGCTAAAAGTCTTGACGAAATGCGTTACGATTGGCACGACGACGTGAACCCAGACGTGTTTGAACAGTTGGGGATAGAAATGCCCAAGGAGAGCTTTAAAAAGAAAAGCTGGACTTTTATCGCTCCCGTCAGCTCAAAGGCAAGGCTGTTTAGGCAGGACGAAAAAAAGGCGGATTATTCCGTAGAAAGGCGTCCGCTCAACAAAACGCTTTTCGACTTGTGCGAGGGCGTCGAGTTCAAGTTTGACGAATTCGTCACGGGTGCGGTAGTCGAGGACGGTTTCGTTTCGGGTATCGTGTCAAACGGTATCGAATATAGGGCGGACTTTGTCGTCGACAGTCTCGGCATAGATTCGCCGCTTAGGGAGTCGCTTGTCAAAAAGTTTGACCTTGACAGCTACAATCCGGACGAAGCGTTTATGGCATACCGTGCCTTTTACGAGAAAAACGATAAATTTACCGCCGAATATTCAAACAAGGTTTATCTTAAATATCTCGGCGACAAGGGCATAGCGTGGGTAATTCAAGACAACGACCCTCGGCTCGTCAACGTGCTCATAGGCAGGCTTGAAGAACTCAAAGAGGAAACGCTTAAAGACTACTTAAACAGAATTAAAAAAGAAAATCCGACGGTGGGAGAGAAGATTTTAAGGGGCGGTATAGTTTGCAAAATCCCCGTGAGGTATCCTTCTACCATGATGGTGGCAAACGGCTATGCCGAGATTGGCGACTGCGCCTTTATGACCATTCCCATGCTCGGCAGCGGGATAGCCTCGTCAATGCGTGCGGCAGACCTGCTGGCGAAAACGGTAGAAAATTCAATGGCGAATTTTAAAGAGGCAAAAGAAATTTTCGGTAAAAAGAGTTTGTGGAATTATCAGTGCGCTGTTTACGAAAAATTCGGAGCGGAACACTGCGCAGTGGACGTGTTAAAGAGAGGCGTCATGAAGCTTGATAACGAAATAGTGGATTATATCTTGACGTCTGAGCTTTTGACAAACGACGAGGTGGGACGTCTCGCCAGCGGAAAGCCGATAAAACTGAGCGTTAAGGATATGATAAAAAAAGTCGCAATAGCGGGTGCGGGCAGAATACCGTCGCTGCTTAAGGTAAACAATATGCTCACCAAAAGCAACGCCGCTCAAAAGTATGCGAAAAAAATACCCAAAAAATACGATTCCAAAAAAGTGGAAGCGTGGAGAAAAAAACTCAAAGCCTTTTACGTTTAATTTGCCTTTAAAAGGAGCACGCACGCTTATCTCAATTTTTAAGTAAATAAAATCGGTTTAGTAAAATGATAAAAATGCGAGATAAATTGCGTGCTTAAGTGATAGGTTAAAACCGTTTAAGTGTTAAATTTGAATGAACCGAATATATTCAACCGTCCGAACAGGACGGTTTTTTTATATATAGAAATTGACTTTAAAATATAAAAAAAATTAAAAGTAAGCGTTTATCGTTGTTTAAAAATTTTTTTAGGTCTATAATAAATGCGTTATGGGTGAGGTATTCTTAGACGCTTTTTTAGACAGTTTAAAAATTTTGGCATTCCTTTTGGTATGCCGTTTTGTCATAGCGCTTATCGAGCCCAAAATGTCCGAGTCGGTAAAGCTCAAAGGAAAACTTGCTCCTTTAATAGGAGTAAGCGTCGCACTATTGCCGCAGTGCGGATTTGCCGTCGTTGCCACAGACCTCTATAAAAAGAGGCATATCACGGTGGGAACTCTAATCGGCGTATACCTTGCGACAAGCGACGAGGCTCTCCCCATATTTTTGGCATATCCCGACAAGGCGCTTCATATTCTTCCCATACTTGCCTTAAAATTTGTGCTGGGCGTCATTATAGGATATAGTATCGATTTAATTTGCACTAAAAACAGAAAGAGCGTGCTTCATCATCTCGAACATTGCGACGATGAATACAGGATTCGCCTTACCGATTGCAAGGGTGCGGAGGCCGTTGAAAATCCCGATTGTCATCATCAAGAAAAAGAGGTTTGCAACTGCTCGGAGTGCGCATCGTCGGAGTGCGAAAATATGCACAAAAATTGCGACGGCGGAGTTTTGGGCGATACAGCCGACGCCGCGTCCGGTGAGGATGTTACACAATTTAAAACGCAGTCCGACGTCAATGCGGAGATTAAAGAAAAATCTCTGACAGAAGATGAACAAAAAAAAGCGGCAAAAAAACAAAAAATAAAAAGATTTTTGGTCAATCCTCTTGTCGATTCCCTGGAAACTTTCGTTTACGTTTTGGTGATAAATATCGTTTTCGGAATTATCATTTACTATGTAGGCGAAGATAAAATCATAGATTTTTTAATGACCAACAAATACGCCGCTCCCGTGTTTTCCGTGCTTGTAGGAGCAATACCCAACTGCGCATCTTCAATCATACTTTCACGTCTCTACATTATGGGCGGACTCGGTTTCGGAGCGACGATAGGCGGACTTTGTATGAATGCAGGACTCGGCTTTATGGTGCTTTTGAAAAACATCAAAAACACAAAGAGCAATCTTGCCATAATAGGCAGTATGTTTGTTATAAGTATAGTAATTGCATATATTTTCAGCGCGATATTCTCGTTTGGAGTATTGCCGATATAGGTGTCGAAATGGAAAAACTTAAAGTAAAAAAACTTGACAAAAGGGCGATATTGCCTACATACGGAACGAAATTTTCGGCAGGCGCAGACCTTTACGCACTCTCGGACGGAGCGGTGGAAATCGCGCCCCACGAAACGCAGTTTATGCATACGGGACTTGCAATGGAAATTCCGTCGGGCTACGTCGGTTTTGTATGCGCGAGAAGCGGCATTGCCTTAAAGAGAGGACTTGCCCCCGCCAATAAGGTGGGCGTTGTAGACAGCGACTACCGAGGTGAAATTATGGTGGCGATACACAATCACACGGATAAACCGCAGGTCATCGAAAACGGTGAGCGTGTGGCGCAGATTATCATATTGCCTTATCTTGCCGTCGAATACGTGGAATGCGACAGCCTCAGCGAAACCGAAAGAGGGGAAGGCGGTTTCGGCTCCACCGGAAAGAAATAACGAAAAAAGCATAAAATTTACGACTTAAAGCCGGATAGACATGGACTTAAATTAAACGTGCAGCAGTAAATTAAATAACGGGCAGACCTTAACGGTGAAAGTAAATAACGGGCAGGAGTTTTAATTTTAAAAGTTTTAATGCTTAAAAAGCGAGCCGAAAAAAGAAAAATTTTTAAAAAAATTGTTGACACGGCGTCGGAGCGGTGTTACCATATATTCAATTTAATAGTTAAACCGTTGAAAAAGAGGAAGTAACTTAAGCAAAGGTTCAATACAGAGAGCCGTCGATGATGAGAATACGGCAGGAAAAACTTAAGCGAATGGGCTTTTGAGGGCAAACCGAACCGAAAGGTAGGGGCGACGGATACGCACCGTTATTGCGTGAAGATATGATAGTATCTTATAAGTGGGCGATTTTATCGTCAAGCCGGGTGGCACCGCAGAGTAATTGCACTCTGTCCCAGCACATTATATGGGATAGAGTTTTTTTATACCTCTTTCCCTAAACTTAATAGGGACAGAGGTTTTTTTATACTCTTTCCCGTCAAAGTCGAAAATACTTTAAAAGGAGAATAAAAATATGAGTAAGCAACAAATTCCTTACAAAATCTATCTTGACGAAAGCGAGATGCCCAAGTCGTGGTATAATCTCCGCGCGGATATGAAGACGAAGCCTGCTCCGCTCCTTAACGGTCAGACGTTTAAACCCGTCACCGCCGACGAGCTCAAGGCTGTCTTTTGCGACGAACTCGTAGCTCAGGAATTGGACGATACAACGCCTTATATTGCCATACCGCAGGAAATTCTCGATTTTTACAAGATGTACCGTCCGTCACCGCTTGTCAGAGCTTACTGCCTCGAAAAGAAACTAGGTACCCCCGCTAAAATTTATTATAAATTCGAGGGCAACAACACGTCGGGCAGCCATAAGCTCAACAGCGCTATCGCTCAGGCATACTATGCCAAAAAGCAAGGGCTCAAAGGAGTCACCACCGAAACGGGCGCAGGACAGTGGGGAACCGCTCTCTCTATGGCGTGCGCATATCTCGGTCTCGATTGCAAAGTGTTTATGGTTAAATGCTCCTACGAGCAAAAGCCTTTCAGAAGAGAAGTGATGAGAACCTACGGCGCATCTGTCACGCCTTCTCCTTCAATGGAAACGGCTGTAGGCAGAAAAATAAATGCAGAGCATCCCGGCAACAACGGAAGTCTTGGCTGTGCCATATCCGAAGCGGTTGAAAGGGCGGTCACGTCGGAAGGATACCGCTACGTTTTGGGAAGCGTTTTAAACCTTGTTTTGCTTCATCAGTCTATTATCGGTTTAGAGTGCAAAACCGCTCTGAATAAATACGGCGTCAAACCCGATATAATCATCGGTTGCGCGGGCGGCGGTTCAAACCTCGGCGGACTTATTTCTCCGTTTATGGGCGAAAAGTTAAGAGGCGAAAACGACTACCGTTTCATAGCCGTGGAGCCGAGCTCCTGTCCGTCTTTTACGAGAGGAAAGTTTGCATACGACTTTTCCGATACGGGAGCAATTTGTCCCTTGCAAAAAATGTATACTCTCGGTGCGGACTTTATGCCGTCGGCAAGCCATGCCGGAGGGCTTCGCTATCACGGTATGAGTGCGGTGCTCAGTCAGCTCTATCACGACAAACTTATGGAAGCAACGTCGGTAGGTCAGGTAGAGGTGTTTAAAGCGGCAGAGTATTTTGCCAAGGTTGAAGGCATTCTGCCGGCGCCTGAAAGCGCACACGCAATAAAAGCGGCAATCGACGAGGCGACAAAGTGCAAAGAGACGGGTGAAGAAAAAACTATTCTATTCGGACTCACCGGCACCGGATATTTCGATATGGTGGCATATCAAAGATATAACGACGGCGAGATGAGCGACTATATCCCGACGGACGAGGAAATAGGAAAATCTCTCGCTAAGCTTCCGAAAGTGGAATAAGTTCGGATTTAAGCTAAAACACTAAATAATCGCTCAAGCTTAAAACGATATTTCGTTAAAATAAAAGGCGGATTTTCCGCCTTTTATTATTTAAAGAGGATGTATGTAAAAAAATCTAAAAACGGCGGGCAAAAGTTTAAGACTATAGGAAAATAAAAACGAACAGGACAAAAATTAAAAAAACGGTCAAGAATTTTAAAGAGGACAAGTAAAAAATTTGAAAGCGAACAGGCAAAAAAATAAAAAGAAAGTAAATTGCATTTTGAAAATTATGTCTTTATACGGGCGTCATTTGTTTGACAGCGTTTTAGGTTTATGATAAAATACTTTACGAGCCGCATGAGAGTGGTTTATAAGTATGCAATCGCGTCACCTATGCTCAGCGAGACTGGTTAGAGGAGGTATGTTTTATGTACGCAATTATCGAAACGGGCGGCAAGCAATACAAAGTCGAGAAAGATATGCTTGTTAAGGTCGAAAAACTCGACGCCGAAGTCGGCGCAAACGTCGAACTCAACGCTTTGATGCTCGTAGACGACAAGGGTGCAGTCAAAACAGGCGCAAACGTCGGCAAAGTTACCGCTCAGGTTACAAAGCAGGACAAATTCGCCAAAATTTTGGTTTGCCACTATAAGTCGAAAAAACAAATCAGAAAGCGTCAAGGTCATCGTCAACCCTATACGGAACTTAAAATTGTATCGATAGGTTAATATGACTACAATCAGGTTTTTCAGAAACGATTCAAACTTCATAACGGCAGTCGAGTGCGAGGGGCACACGGGCTATGACGTCGAAGGTTACGACGTGGTATGTGCGGCGCTCAGCTCGATAGTGCAAACGGCAGTCCTGGGGCTTATGCAGGTGGCAAAAATCAACGTCGACTATAAAGTGGACGAGGAAAAAGGCTATCTTATGGTAAAACTCCCCAAACATATGACGGAAGTTGAGGCGCACGACGCCGACGTCGTTCTGAAAACTCTCTATTTAGGGGCGTCCGACCTCTACGAAGGTTTTTCGGACTATATCAATTTGGAGGTTAAAAACAATGTTTATTAAAATACAATTGTTTGCTCATAAAAAGGGTGTCGGCTCGTCGAGAAACGGTCGTGACAGTGAGTCCAAAAGGCTTGGCATCAAGCGTGCGGACGGTCAATTCGTTTTGGCGGGAAACATTCTCGTTCGTCAGAGAGGGACGAAATTCCATGCCGGTAACAACGTAGGCAGAGGCAAAGACGATACGCTTTTTGCTTTGGCTGACGGCGTCGTCAAGTTTGAAAGATTCGGCAAGGATTCCAAAAAAGTGAGCGTTTACGAGAAAGAAGCAAAGTAATTTTTTAAAGCAATGCAAAAATTATACAAAAAAGGCCGTTAAATTCGGTCTTTTTTTATTGTTTTTGTTGCCTATATGCCTTAATTGGTGTACAATTGAACGGTACTTTTTTTCTTTTGCACTTCTTATTTTGAAACATTTTTTCTTTATCCTTTTAAACGGAAAGTAAATATCCTTTCAAAAATTGTCGTGCATTAAAAGGAGGCAGATATGGATATGACAGTTATAGAAAAGTATGAAAAGCAGTGCCGTGAAATTTATCCCGTCAATACCGGGCTTTACGACGAATTCCACGTCAAAAGAGGGCTAAGAGACAAATCGGGACAGGGCGTAGTGGCAGGTATCACGAATATCTCCAAAATAGTTGCATGTAAACAAATAGACGGCATAAATATGCCTTGCGAGGGCGAGCTCTATTATCGCGGTTACAGCATAAACGAGCTTGTAGACGGGCTAATGAAAGACGACCGCTTCGGCTTTGAGGAAGTGGCGCATCTTTTGCTCCTCGGTGAGCTTCCCGACAAAAGCGCACTCGACGAGTTTAACGCAACGCTATCTCAGCTTAGGAAACTCCCCAAAAACTTTACGCGCGACGTCATTTTAAAAGCGCCCACAAAAGACATGATGATGAGCCTTTCAAAAAGCGTTCTGACGCTCGGTTCATACGACAAAAAGGCGGACGATATTTCCGTGCCCAACGTCATAAAGCAGTGCCTTATGCTGATAAGCGTTTTCCCAATGCTTGCCGTATACGGATACCACGCCTATAATCACTTTATTTGCGACGACAGCTTATACATTCACCGTCCCGACGATTCTCTCTCTACAGCGCAGAACTTTTTGAGAATGCTCCGTCCCGACCAAAAGTTTTCCGAGCTCGAGGCAAAAGTTTTGGACCTTGCGTTCATTTTGCACATGGAACACGGAGGCGGAAACAATTCAACCTTTACCACGAGAGTCGTTACATCGTCGGGAACGGATACATATTCGGCAATATCGGCAGCGCTCGCCTCGCTCAAAGGACCAAAGCACGGAGGCGCAAATATCAAAGTGGTGCAGATGATGAAGCATATACGCGAAAACGTCAAAGATATAGAAGACGAAGACGAAGTTTATGCTTACCTTATTAAAATATTGAAAAAAGAGGTGTTCGACCGCAAAGGACTCATCTACGGTATGGGACACGCCGTGTATTCGCTGTCCGACCCGAGAGCGCAGGTTTTCAAACGTTTCGTTGAGCAGCTTTCAAAATCAAAGGGCAAAAACAAACTTTATTCTTTCTACGAGCTCGTCGAGCGACTTGCCACAAAGGCGATAGCCAACGAAAGGGCGATATATAAGGGGGTTTCGGCAAACGTGGATTTTTACAGCGGATTCGTTTACAGTATGCTGGGTATTCCCGTCGAGCTTTATACGCCTATGTTCGCCATAGCGAGGATTGTCGGCTGGTCTGCGCACCGCTTAGAGGAACTCATCAACGCCGATAAGATTATTCGTCCTGCGTATATCGACACCGTCAAGATAAGACCGTATAAGAATATCGACGACAGAAAGTAAAGAGCATTTTAAAATGCTCAATCTTAATGTTTTTCAACTAAAAAGCGACGTTTAACATCATCTGTCAAGCGCATCGCAACGCATTGAAATAATCTCTTTTTCGTTATAAAGCAAATATTATAAAGTCAAAAAGATTGGCATTGCCAATCTTTTTTTGTTGTGTTAAAACTTGTTGTGGTGTAAAATTGAGTTATGAAAAAAGGCGATATTTTGACGCTTGACGTTATAGATATGGGGATAAACGGCGAGGGAATAGCAAAGTCAGACGGCATACCCGTCTTTTTGCCTTACGCCGTAGACGGCGAAAAGGTAAAAGCCAAAATCGTCCATTGCAAAAAGGATATGGCGTTCGGCGAGGTTTTGGAAATTGTCAACTCGTCGCCGCACAGGGTCAAGCCTTTTTGTATACATTTTAAAAAATGCGGAGGGTGCGACGTTCAGCACCTCGAATATCCATATCAGCTTGAAGTCAAAAAACAGAACGTATTAAAAACGCTAAAGAAGATAGCGGGCATAAGCGTCGACATTCAAAACGTATTCCATTTAAACGAATGGGCATACCGCAACAAACTTTCGCTTCCGTTTGGTAAAAAGGGGGACAGGGTAGTCGTAGGATTTTACGGGAAGTCGTCACATGACGTCGTTCCGCTCAAATATTGCCCCTTGCACGGCGAGTGGCTAAAGTCGCTCATTAAGATAGTGTGCGATTATGCAAACGAGTTTAAAATTTCCGTATACGACGAAAAGACTAAAAAGGGACTTTTGCGACACCTCGTTGCAAGAATGATAGATTCTCTTTCCGTCACCGTCGTCATAAACGGCAAAAGTCTGCCAAAAGCAGAGGTTTTGTATGAAAGGCTAAAGGCGCAATTCGGCGAGGTAGCGCTATATATAAGCGAAAACACGAAAAACACCAACGTCATAATGGGCGATACCGTTTCGCTTATTTTCGGAAAGGAGCAAAAACAGTCGCTCGGCGCTTTCAGCGCGGCCGTGTCTCCGCTTTCCTTTTTGCAGGTAAACCTTGAAGTTATGCAAATGCTGTATGATAAGGCGGCGGAAAGCATAGAGGGAGACAGGGTTCTCGAGCTATATTCCGGCGTCGGGCTTTTGACGGCGCAGATAGCTTCACGTTTGCCGTCGGCAAAAATAACGGCGGTGGAGATAGTGCCGTCCGCCACGCGCGGAGCAGACAATCTCATGAGAGATTTGGGTTTTAGCGACAGAGTCAAAAACGTATGCGCCGACGCCGGCAAATTCGTGGAAGCGCAAAAGGGGAAATTGCCTTTTGACTGCACTCTTTTAGACCCGCCCCGCAAAGGTTGCGACCGTGCCGTTTTGGAAGAGGTCAAAAACAGCGGCATAAAAAAAATAGTTTATATATCCTGTAATCCCGCAACACTTGCAAGGGACATAAAAATCCTGTCGGATAGCTATACCGTAGAATCCGTCAACCTTTTCGATATGTTCCCTCAAACCTGCCACATAGAGACGCTTGCGGTGCTGTATATAAAGTAATAAGTAATTTAACTCTTTCAGTATTGTTTTTTGCAATTAAAAATGTAAAATATAATATGATAAAAAATCTTCAAATATTGGTATGAGGTAATATTTTATGATTTTCTATTTTTCGGGAACGGGAAATTCCGAGTGGGTGGCAAAAAAGGTTGCGGATAAGATAGACGATAAAGCGGTCGATATTATCTCGTTGGACTTAGCCGAGTTAAACGCCGAGCAAAAAATCGTGGCAGAAAAGTATATAGGGTTTGTTTTTCCCGTATACGCCTGGGGTGTTCCCGAGCCTATGCTGGACTTCGTGAAAAATCTTAAGGGCGCAAACGAGCAAACAACCGCTTTTACGTTCGGGATATGCACCTGCGGAGAGGACGCAGGGGCGGCAATGAAAAAACTTTCAAAAATATATCCGCTTTGCAGCGCATACAGCATTGCCATGCCAAACAACTATGTGATTGGCAGCGAACTTGAAAGCGACGAGGTTGTTTTAAACAAGATAAAAAGTGCCGAGGGCGAGATAGATAAAATTTCGGCGGAAATTTCGGAAGGCAAAAAGCAATACCGAGTGCACGTGGGCTCGCTTGCCGCTGTCAAGTCGGGAATGATAAATAAAGTCTTTAACAGGTTTGCCCGCTCAACTTCTTCTTTTTGGGTGGAAAAGGACAAGTGCATATCCTGCATCTCATGCGCCAAAAATTGTCCGTCAAAGGCAATAGAGCTTGAAAACGGCAATCCCGTATGGAAAAAAGGGAACTGCTATCAATGCCTGAGGTGTATAAACAGCTGTCCGAGTAAGGCAATTCAATACGGCAAAAAAACGGTATGCGGAAAGAGGTATAATATAGCAAAATACGTTTAAAATTTATAATGGTTTAATTAAGCTTAAACAGCCATTTAGCTTTTTTTAAAGCATTTAAGGTATTTAAATTTTACCGCATATTTTGTTATTAAAGTCAAATTTAAATTTTACGCAAGTCCCGTATAAATGTGGACTTGTTTTTTGTTTTATGATATTATAATTTAGAAATTGTGATAAAAATTTATTTGACGGCAAATCAAAATCGGACTTGATTTTGGGATAAATCATAAAGAAGTTTTGGTTTGTTTAAGGAGATAATATGCGAGCGGTTGTAACTGTTACGGGCAAGGACAAAAAGGGCATAATTGCAAAAGTAAGCAATTTTCTGGCGGAAAGGGACGTAAATATCGAGGATATTTCGCAGACTATTCTGGGCGAGTATTTTGCCATGATAATGCTTGTGGATATTTCTAAGATAAAGGGCGAGCTGTCCGTTTTGGCGGCGGAGTGCGCCAAGATGGGCGAATCTATCGGCATGAGCATACACCTTCAGCATGAAGATATCTTCAACGCTATGCACAATATTTGATCGGGCGGTGGGATAATGTTCAATAAATTCGACGTGCTTGAAACAATAGATATGGTGCAGAAAGAGCACCTTGACATAAGGACCGTTACCATGGGAATATCTCTTTTGCCGTGTATCCGTCAAAACGCAAAGGATACGGCAAAGGCGGTATACGATACCGTTTGCAAAAAGGGTGAAAATATCGTAAAGACGGCGGACAGTCTTTCGGGCGAATACGGCATACCTATCGTAAACAAGCGTGTGTCGGTGACGCCTGTAAGCATAATCACGGCAAGTTTTCCCGACGACGCCTTTTTGGTGGGCGAGGCGCTCGACAGAGCCGCCGACGAGATAGGCATAGACTTTTTGGGCGGATACTCAGCCTTGGTGCATAAGGGTACGGCGGACTATGAGGAAAAGTTTTTAAAGACGATACCTTATACGCTCGCCAACACGAAACGCCTTTGCTCGTCCGTCAACGTGGGTTCGTCTAAGTCGGGCATAAATATGGACGCCGTGCGGCTTATGGGCGAGATAGTTTTGCAAACGGCGAATATGACGGCAAAGCACGACGGGCTTGGCTGTGCTAAACTTGTGGTATTTTGCAATGCCGTTGAGGACAATCCCTTTATGGCAGGCGCTTTCCACGGAATAGGCGAGGCGGACACTGTTATAAACGTGGGCGTATCAGGCCCCGGAGTGGTGGAGCACGCATTGAAAGCCATTCCCGAAGCAGACCTCACGACCGTTGCCGAAACGATAAAGAAGACGGCTTTTAAGATAACGAGGGCAGGGCAGCTTATAGCGACGGAGGCGGCAAAGAGGCTTAACGCCCGTTTCGGAATCGTTGACTTATCACTCGCCCCCACGCCTGCAAGAGGCGACAGCGTTGCCGCCATTTTGGAAGAAGTGGGGCTCGAGAGCGTAGGCACTCACGGAACGACGGCGATACTTGCCATGCTCAACGACGCAGTCAAAAAGGGCGGAGTTATGGCAAGCTCGCGTGTGGGCGGTCTTTCGGGTGCGTTTATCCCCGTTTCGGAAGATATAAGAATGATAGAGGCGGCGCAAAACGGCAAGATATCCATTGACAAGCTCGAGGCGATGACCTGCGTTTGCTCGGTAGGGCTTGATATGATAGCTATCCCCGGCGACACTTCCGCTTCGACGATTTCGGCAATAATAGCAGACGAAGCGGCGATAGGTATGGTAAACAACAAAACAACCGCCGTTAGAGTTATTCCTTGCCCGGGCAAGCAAGTGGGCGATTGGGTAAACTTCGGTGGACTTTTGGGCAAATGTCCCATAATGCCGGTGCACCAAAGCGGCGCCGATAAGTTTATCAAAAGGGGAGGGCTTATACCTGCGCCCATTCACAGCTTTAAAAACTAAGTGGCTTTCAAGGCAGGGAAATTTTTTGAAATTAAAAAGGGCTGACCAAAATAAAAAACCGCCTATGAAGGCGGTTTTGTTTTGTTTGATATTGTTAAAATTACAGCCGATAATGCGTTTTGTTCATATTTCAATTTGCCGTTTGGCGTGAGCGAGTGGCTCGATTTGCCTTAAACATTCGTGCGGCGCATGAGCGGATATAGCCTCGCCTGAAAATCGGATTGTCAAAGAGATAATGAGCAAAATGATAGATTGCGCAAAAGAAAGTCCAATCAATATTTTTGCTTTCTCAGTTTTCCGTCCCTTTTGTGAATAGTAATGTTGCCGTCTTGGTTTTTGGCGAGCTGTTTTGCATAGTCGATTGCTTCGGCTTGCGTGTCAAAAAGTTTTATTGCCTTTTCGCCGCCCGCAAACTTGACCTGCCATTTGCCGTCCTCGTTTTTTGAAACATGGTAGTTTTTGGCGGTATTCTTTTTTGCGGTGCTTTCCTTTTGGGATTGATTTTTGTCTGAACTTTTGGTATTTTTATTTTCTTTTGTTTTTTTATCCTTTTTAAAGCACATTGTAAAGCTCCTTTTTTTGATTTTTGATATTATACCATAATTTTTAAGAGAATAAAAGAGCAAAACTGCAATTTGTTTGTATAGAAAATTGTTTGTATAAATTGAGGTGAAAATATGTCCGTTGAAAAACGGCAAATGAAATATAACGGCAAGTAAGATAAACCGGCAGATAAAACCGCACTAACCGATTAAAATTTTTTATTTTTCTCGTTACTTAACAGTCTGATAAGTGCGTCCTGGTCTTCCTCTGAAAGGTTGTTAAAGATTTTCAGCATCTGGAAATTTTTGACGTTGGGTTCGAGCTTTGATTCATATTGATAAGAGTCGCTTCTTCCGATAAGATAGTCAACAGACACGTCAAAGAAATCGGAAAGCTGAATAAGTTGTTCGACCGACGGTTCAGTCTTGGAGTTTTCCCAATTGTTGTAGGTTCCTTGACTGATATTAAACTTTTTTGCCATATCTCGCTGAGAGAGTTTCTTTTCTGATCTAAGTTCCAGAAGTCTAATCATATTTAAATCCCCACACATAAATACTACCAGAATTTAAATAAAAGGCTTGACATATTAAATTTTATAATCTAAATTATAAGCGAAAATTAAAAAATATATTCTTTGAACGTAATAGATTCCGCTACGCTTTTTGTAGTTTTGTTGACAACGAATGGCTGATTGAAAACTTTGAAACTTTGGAAGACCAATTTTTGCAAGACGATTTCTTTTTCTTGTTAGGGTTTATGCTGTTTGAGGCGGAAAGATAATACGAGCAAAGAATAGTAAAATTTATACGAATATTTTAAATAAAATTTAAAAAATTATTTTATTGTCTTAAACCGCAAACATTTTCACGTTTGCGGTTTAATATTCGCTTTTTCCGAGCAGGTAGTCGGCTGTAGTGTTGAACAGGGCGCAGATGGATAAAAGCATGTCAAACGAGCATTCCCTCTCGCCGTTTTCCCAATAGGAGACGGTGCGGACGGAGACTCCGAGCTTTGAAGCGACTTCCGCTCTGGTCATACCGGCTTCCTGTCTTAATTCATAGATTCTTGTCGAGAACTGATTCATAATATAATTTTAGAACAAAATGTTCCGCTATGCTTGACACGGAACATATTGTTCTATATAATATAAATATGGAACAAAATGTTCCAAAATATGTAAAAATAAATTTCAAAAAGGAGAGAAATTATGACAAACGAGAAAATTGCTATTGTGATGTCGAGGATTTCGGATAAGATACCGTCTCAGGACATTGCAATGGTTCGTCAGGCGTTGCAAGCGGCAAGCGACGAATGTGTTGTGGATATAACCTCATTGCCTCTTAAGAGCCCGGGCGGCTGTGTGGCGCTGTCTTTGTTTTTGGGGGGACTTTCTATCGACAGATTTTATTTAGGGGACATAGGTATAGGCATTGCCAAACTTTTGCTGGGCTGGCTGACTTTGGGTATATGGAATTTTGTCGATATATTCCTCTGTTACAAAAAAGCTAAGGTGGTAAACCGCAATAAAATCTTAAGCGCAATAGCATAGCTTAATGCCGTTTGACTTTTGAGTTTTTAGCCGATGGCAGTTTATACAGCTCATCATTTTAAGTCGGACGGAATACATTTGCTTTTTAATTATTCGGGCAACTATAATATAAAATGCCCGACATACTAAAAGCTCCCAATAAATCTAAAAAAATCGGAGAGGGCGTGCTGCGGCACGTCCTTTCCGATTTTAAAGCCATACGATTGCGTCGCTTATCGTATGGGCAATTTTACATACCGTCGTCTGTATAGGATAACGGCGTTTTTGGCGTTTTATTTTATGATTTTTAGGAGATAAAGCCGCATTGAAATATTTTGGGCAAAAACCGCATTAAAATATTTTAGGGTAAACGCTGTGTTGACATATCCTTTTAATATGGTAAAATTAACAGGTGAAATCTTTAGCTTTAACACGAACGACAGATTTTAATATTCCAACGTAAGGCAGGACGGTATGCAGGCGTTAAACGAAATAAAAAATTTTAAAGAGATAAAAAAGCTGTATAAGCACGCTTTTCCTCGCAGCGAGAGAGTGCCGTTTTTTCTTATAAAACGTTTTTCCAAAAGACGGGATATATCTTTGACGGCGTTTTACGACGGCGGAACCTTTTGCGGTTTTTCCTATTCGGTGGAATCGGACACGCTCTTTTTGGTGCTCTATCTTGCCGTATCCGAAGCTGTGAGGGGGCAGGGCTACGGCGGTAAGATATTGACTTATTTAAAGGATAGCCACCCCGACAAAACGGTCGTGCTTCACATTGAGCCTTTGGACGAGAATGCGCCAAACATAGACGAAAGAAAAAGGCGCTTAAATTTTTATCTCAAAAACGGATTTATAAACACGGGATATTTTGTCGAGGAAGTGGGCGGCAGATTTTTAATACTTTCGCAAAAGGCGGAGGTCGACTACCGTGAATATTCGCAGATATTTTATAAGCTGTCGGGCGGCACGGTGTCGGGAAAGATATATTCGCCGGACGGGAAACGAATGCTGTTTGACCGTAAATAAAACATAAAGCAAAAATAAAACGCTGTAAATGAAAGTTTAACAAAAATTTTGCTTGCTAACGGATAGGTAAACATGGCCTATATCTGATTTTCCGCACCGCAGGGTGCGGTTTTTTTGGCAATAATAGGTAAAATTATTTTTTAAAATAAATTGATTTTAATTTTGGTATGTGGTATATTTTAAAGGAACGAGGCGTTCCGTTAAGTTTATTCGTTTTGCCTTTATCCGTTATACGACGCAATAGGCAATGCAAATAAGCCTGCGGCGAAAATGGCGATGAGCAGGTTTTATAAACGGTGAAGCCAAATGCAGGTGAAGCGCAATAAAACATAAGCGAGGGGTAAAGGGCATCGCATCGTTTAAACGTAAAAATATAAAGAGAGGTTGACGCATATATGAAACCTATCGACGAAAAAAGGCTGGAGCGGACGGAAGATTTTATTTTGGCGTTCCAAAGGACGGAGGGGAAAAGCCCGACGTTCAGACAGATAATGAAGGGGTGCGGACACTCCTCTCTTTCGAGAGTGGCGTTCGACGTGGAAGTTTTAAAAGAGAGGGGACGCCTTGCAACTCATTCCGATTGCCCGATAGCCGTTCCCGACAACCTCAGGGCGGGCGCAACTAAATCCGCTCTGATAGTGGGCGAGTGCGCCTGCGGCGAGCCTATCTGCGCCATAGAGAACGTCAAAGGCGCAGTCACCTTGCCCGTCGAGATTTTCGGCGAGGGCGAGCATTTTATTTTGCAGGCAAAGGGAAATTCTATGACGGGTTCGGGGATATACGATAAGGACCTTATGGTGGTATCCGCTTGTAAAAGCGCACCCGTGGGAAAGGTGGTTATCGCACTCATAGGCGACGAAGCTACGGCAAAAATTCTTGCCAAGGACGGGGACGGACTCTATTTAAAGCCGTCTAACCCGGCTACGGAAAACGGAGAGAGGGTATATAAAGATATTCGCCCTACCGTGCCGTGGGAAATCGTCGGCGTCGTGGAAAAGGTCATACACACTGTATAGACGTAAAGTCGGACGGCAAAGACGGGGACGGCAAAAAGCTATCGTAAATTATTTGAAAAAGTTTTAGGTATGCCGTATCGAGTTTAAACGCCGTAAAAAATTTAAATACAGCCTTTTAAAATAAAAGACTGAAGCGGTTGTTTAACGAAAATAAAGGGAATAATAAATCAGACAATATCAAAGGACACAACAAAATAAAAATAAATATCAATATAATAAGTGGCAAAATAAATAACAAAGCAAGTAAATAGCAAAATAAATAACGAAGGAAATAAAAAAAGGAACCGTTTAAAGGTTTACACAAAGAGTCGGACAAAACAGAGCCGACTGCGGTAAGTATGAAGCAAAGGACTTATTTATGTATAGATATGAAATCGTTTTACGCCTCGGTCGAGTGCGCCGAAAGGGAGTTGAATCCGTTTGAGGTCAACCTCGTAGTTGCCGACCCGACAAGAAGCTCGAATACCATATGCCTTGCGATAAGTCCCAAAATGAAATCGCTGGGCGTCAAAAACCGCTGTCGTTTAGGAGATATCCCCAAGGGAATGGATTTTATCGTCGCCATGCCCCGCATGGGACTGTATGAGGATTATTGCGCCGAGATATATTCCATTTACCTCGACTATATGGACAAAATGGACGTGTATCAATATTCTATCGACGAGGCTTTCATCGACGCCACCGATTATTTAAAACTATACGAAAAAACGCCTGTGCAGTTTGCCAAAATGCTTCTTGACGAGATAGCCTCCCGTCTTAAAATTCCTGCCACGGTGGGGATAGGGACGAATATGTATCTTGCCAAAATAGCTCTCGATATAACGGCTAAGAGGACAAAGGACCACATAGGCTATCTTGACGAAAAACTGTTTAAAGAGCAACTTTGGGATTATACGCCTCTCACCGATTTCTGGGGAATAGGCAAGGGTAAGTCGGACAGGCTGGCAAAATACGGGATAAAGACTATGCGTGACATAGCCGAGGCGCCCGAGGAACTTTTATACCGCATTTTCGGAATAGACGCCGAACTGATGATAGACCACGCAAACGGTATCGAGCCTTGCACGCTCGAGGATATCCATAACTATAAAAGCAAATCTAAATCCATTTCCAATTCGCAGGTGCTGTTTAAAGATACGCCGTTTGACGAGGCGAGGATAATAATTTCCGAAATGATTTTAGAGGCGAGCCAACAGCTCAAAAAACGGAAGATGATAACGTCCAAGGTGGGCATAGGCGTGGTTTATTCGAGAGGGTATATTCCGTCCACGGGCGAGGTGCTCAACGTGCACGCCGCAACGAACGCCTTTTCGATTTTGAACGAATACGGCTTAAAGGCGTTTGACGCTACCACGGTAAAGGGAGCGCCCATAAGAAAGCTGTGCGTGACTTTCCCCGATATAGCGGACGAGAGTGCAGAGGGATACGACCTGTTTTGCGACTACGAAAAGATTGCCAAGGAAAACAAGGCGGAAAAGGCGGTGCTGAGCATAAAAGAAAAATTCGGCAAAAACGCTATGCTTCGGGCGATAGATTTTAAAGAGGGAGCGACTCAGCGAGAGAGGAACAAGATGATAGGAGGACACAACGGTGGAGAGGAGTGAGCGGGCAAAACAGTTTATGCCTTTTGACGCCCTGACGGGATTGCGAAAAAAACTCGCCGCCGTGGAGGAGCGCCACAGCCGAGTGGAAAAGACGGTGCTGGACGAGGAAACGACAAAAGCCATATCCGATACGCTTTTAAAACTTTCGGTAGGCAGCGCCGTTGAAGCGTGCATATATAAAAACGGGCACTACGTCACGGTCATAGGCGAGGTGACGAAGATAAGCAATGCCTACAAGTTTTTGGAGATAAATTATAACAAAATTTTTTTTGACGATATATATTCAATATCGCTTACGTTAAAGCTGTGATTTGCGCTTTTTACCCCTTTCGGGCAATAGCGGTTTTGCGTATTAGGCGCCCGAATTTTCTTATTTGTTTTGCTTTGAAAATTTAAAGCGATACAATGCATAGTCACGGCAAATACGTTGAAGTTTTCAGCTAAGGCTAAAATTCAGGAAAACCATCGATTTGACGTTTTTTGCGATTTAAACGTAAATGGTGGTAGACACAGGATAAAAAAAGTTTTTATAAAGCGTATTCCTTGCTTTATTTTGTCTTAGGTGATATATTAACCAAGGTATGAATTTTTTTGAAAAGGTATACGAAGCGGTCCGGAGCGTACCCGAGGGCAAGGTGGCAAGTTACGGCACGATTGCGCTATTGTGCGGCAAGCCGAAAGCGTCGAGGCAGGTGGGTTGGGCGTTGCACGTCAATCCGTCGCCCGAAACTATCCCGTGCTATAAGGTGGTGTTTAAAGACGGCTCGCTGTCAAAAGGATTCGCCTTTGGCGGAGAGGGCGAACAGCGCAGATTGCTCGAGGCGGACGGAGTGGAATTCGACGAATACGGCAAGGTCAAAAAAGAGTTTTTTATGACGTTATAACTTAAACCGTCAGGCTTAACGTCAAAGCTAAAGACGGTATAAAAGAAAATCTTAAGCCAAACGGCTTTAAAGGAGATATAAATGAGCGAAAATTGCACACACGATTGTTCTTCCTGTAAAGAGGATTGCTCCTCGAGAAGCATGATTGAAAAACAAAACGAACTTTCAAACGTCAAGAAAGTCATCGGAGTCGTAAGCGGTAAAGGCGGAGTGGGTAAATCGATGGTGACGTCGATGCTCGCCGTTACGATGGCTCGCCGCGGCTTTAAGGTGGGTATTTTGGACGCAGATATAACCGGTCCTTCTATCCCTAAGATGTTCAAACTTGACGGCAGACTCGATTGCGACAATACGGGAATTTATCCCGCCGTTACCGCAAAAGAGAAGATAAAGGTGGTATCTTTAAACCTCTTGCTCGAGGACCCTGCTTCCCCCGTCGTATGGAGAGGCCCGATAATTGCCGGCACCGTCAAACAATTCTGGACGGACGTCATTTGGGGCGACGTCGACTACCTCTTTGTGGATATGCCTCCCGGCACGGGCGACGTTCCGCTGACGGTATTCCAATCACTTCCCGTGGACGGAATTGTGGTCGTTACCTCGCCGCAGGAGCTCGTCACGATGATAGTCGAAAAGGCGGTCAATATGGCAAAACTCATGAACATACCCATTGTCGGACTTGCTCAGAATATGTCCTACGTCGAATGTCCCAAGTGTAAGGAAAAAATTTACGTGTTCGGCGAAAACAACGTCCTTGAGACGGCAAAGAAGTTTGGAATAAAGAGCACGGCATCGCTCCCCATTTCTAAAGACTACGCCACCGTCGCCGACAGGGGACTTATGGAGCTTTACGAGGGAGATTATCTCGATTCCATAGCGGACGAAATAGAAAAGACGAAAAATAAAAAGCAATTTTAAACTTAAATAAAAACTTAATTTTAAAATACTTTAATAACAAATTTAAAGCCGTCGGTTACGACGGCTTTTGTTTTTATATGCCATAGGCAAAATTTATAGGACAAAATTTTGTTTGCGCTTTGGGTTTTATAAAAAATCTTTAATAAATAAAATTTTGCAAATAATAACTTCGGAGGTGCTTTATGGGAAAGATAAAAAAATATTTTAAAAATTTGAAAAGAAAATTATATAAAAAACTTGACAAAAGTTTTTAAAGGTAGTATGCTGTCATTGTCAGTAAAGAGGAGGTTTGGATGAGTAAATCGTTATACAGCTTGATTTTGTCGGACAACGTAGTCGCGGCGGTCGACAGTGAAGCGAACATACGCGGAACTAACAGAAGCAATCTCATAAACGAGATTTTGGCGGAATATTTACAAGTCGAAACCCCGCAACAGCAGATGAGAAGTATTTTTGCCGAGCTTGACAAAATACTCGGCGGATACTTCGAGGCGCTTCTTCCGTCTAACAGCAGGTCTATGGCGCTTAAGACGTCGCTCGATTATAAGTATAAGCCTACCGTAAAATACGAGCTCGAACTCGGTAAGGCTATGGAAAGGGCAATCGGCGTTTTAAAGGTGCAGTGGAGGACTACGAGCGAGGAGTTGACAGAAAGGATAGACGAATTTATCAATCTCTGGATGGCAACGGAATCGGAACTGTGCCACGACGTCATAGGATACGTAAAAGACGGCAACAAGTTTCAAAGGACGTTCGTCTTGCCGCAAAACGTTTCTTTTAGCATAATATATATTTCGCAGGCAATAGGCAGATACGTCCGCTTGTTTGACAAGGCGCTCAAAGATTACGCTTCGGGTAAACTCGCTTCAAAAGAGGACGTCGAAAAATTCTATAAGGACAGCGTTTACGTCCAAAATCAGCTAATCTGAAATCTATCGCTACAACCGCTCGGCCTTGAAGGTCTGATTTAACATACCAAAAAAAGGAGGTATAGACTAATGGATATCGAAAAATTCACCAGAAAGTCGCTTGAAAGTTTAAAAGCGGCTCAGGATAAAGCAAAAGAAAACGGCTCCAATCAGATAAGCCCGGAACACTTGGCATACGCTTTAATCACGGCGGAGGACAGCATTTGTCTTAAGGCGCTTCAAAAGACGGGAGTGGATACAAATGGGCTTATATCCGAACTTGAAAAGCAGATAAAAAAACTACCCGTAACAAAACTTGCGGGCGACAACTTTTACGTCGACGGCGCCGTGCAGGATATTTTGAACGCAGCCGAGAAAAAGGCGCAAAAGGACGGCGACTCGTTTGTCGGGACGGAAACCGTGTTCGAGGTTTTGCTCTCGAAAGCGAGCGGACATCTAAAGACTGTTTTTACAAACTATAACGTAGATTTAAACAAATATATCGGGGAGGTAAAGAAAATGAAAATCACACCTAATACATCGGACAGCGCCGAAGAAAATTTCGAGGCTCTGACCAAATACGGAACAGACCTTGTCGAAAAGGCCAAAGACGGAAAGTTAGACCCCGTTATAGGCCGTGACGACGAGATACGAAACGTCATAAGAATACTTAGCCGTAAGACTAAAAACAATCCTGTTTTGATAGGCGAACCGGGCGTCGGCAAAACGGCTATCGCAGAGGGGCTTGCTCAGCGTATCGTCAGAGGGGACGTGCCCGAAGGTCTGAAGGATAAAAAGCTCATTGCTCTCGACATGGGCGCACTCATCGCAGGCGCAAAATACAGAGGCGAATTTGAGGAAAGGCTCAAAGCCGTCCTTAACGAGGTCAAAAGCAAAGAGGGCGAAGTGCTGCTCTTTATCGACGAGCTCCACACCATTGTCGGAGCGGGTAAGACGGAAGGCAGTATGGACGCAGGCAACCTGTTAAAGCCCATGCTTGCAAGGGGCGAGCTTCACTGTATAGGTGCAACGACGTTGGATGAATACCGCAAGTATATCGAAAAGGACGCCGCCCTAGAGAGAAGATTTCAGCCCGTCATGGTGGACGAGCCTACGGTGGAGGATACCATCGCCATATTGAGAGGCTTGAAAGAGAGATACGAAATTTATCACGGCGTCAGGATACACGACGAGGCGCTCGTGGCGGCGGCGACGCTTTCAAACAGATATATAACCGACAGATTCCTGCCCGACAAGGCAATTGACCTCGTGGACGAGGCGTGCGCCCTCATAAGGACGGAAATAGACAGTATGCCGCTTGAAATGGACGTCATATCGAGAAAGATAATTCAGCTTGAGATAGAGGAAATGGCACTCTCTAAAGAGACGGATAAACTGAGCGTCGAGCGTCTTGCCAAACTTAAAGACGAGCTTAAAAAGAACAAAGACAAGTTTGAAAAAATGAAGGCGCAGTGGGACGCCGAAAAGAAAGGCATCACGGGCGTGCAGGGAATAAAAGCCGAAATCGAAAAAAAGACTCAGGAAATGGAAAACGCAAAACGCAATTTCGATTATGCCAGAGCGGCGGAAATCCAATACGGCGAGCTTCCCAAACTCAATGAAGAACTTAAAAACGCCGACAAAAAGAGCGGCGACGACAAAAAGAAAAAGTTGCTCCGTGACGAAGTGACGGCAGAGGAGATATCGTCGATAGTGGCAAAGTGGACGGGCATTCCCGTATCGAAACTTATGGAAGGCGAAAAGGAAAAACTTCTCCACCTTTCCGATGAACTTCACAAACGAGTCGTCGGTCAGGACGAGGCGGTCGATAAAGTGGCGGAAGCAATCTTGAGGAGCAGAGCAAAAATCGCCGATGAAAACAGACCTATAGGCTCGTTCCTGTTCTTGGGTCCGACCGGCGTAGGTAAGACGGAGCTTGCAAAGACTCTGTCGCAAAATTTGTTTGACGACGAAAAGAACATCGTTCGTATAGATATGACCGAGTATATGGAAAAGTTTTCCGTTTCCCGTCTTATAGGCGCACCTCCCGGATACGTCGGCTACGACGAGGGCGGACAGCTTACCGAGGCTGTAAGGCGCAAACCGTATAGCGTCATTCTTTTCGACGAGATAGAAAAGGCGCACCCCGACGTTTTCAATATCCTGCTTCAGGTGCTCGACGACGGCAGAATAACCGATTCGCAGGGCAGGACGGTAGACTTTAAAAACACGGTCATCATTTTGACGTCCAACCTCGGCAGCAGCCTCATTCTCGATTCGATATCGGAAAACGGCGACGTGTCCGAGGAGGCGAAAAAGGATATCGACCAGATGTTAAAACAAAAATTCAGACCTGAGTTTTTGAACAGACTTGACGAGATTGTGCTTTTCAAACCGCTCAAGAAAGAGGAAATTTCCAAGATTGCCGCACTTCTTATCGACAAACTCGCCGCAAGACTCAAAGACCAAAATCTTAACCTCAAGGTGACGGACGAGGCTTTAAGCAAAGTGGTTGAGGGCGGATATGACGCCAACTTCGGTGCCAGACCTCTGAAGAGATATATTCAGACGAACATCGAAAATTTGCTCGCAAGAAAGATTTTAGAGGGCAACCTCGAGGACGGCGCCACGGTAACCGTGGACTACACAAAGGACGGTTTCGTCATTAAATAACCTTTGCCTTTTAAACGCCGATTAAAGATTTTAACGCACGGTTAAGAAAGGCGGAAATTGAAGTCAAAGGCGGTGAAGTTATAAAGAAAGCCTCAAAAGTTTTATCCTAAATAAACCGAAAAAGTTTTATTTTCATAAAACGCAATAAAAAAACGGACGTTAGTCCGTTTTTTTTTACATTTTTAAGTTTTGTTTAGACGGTTTAAGATACATACAACCTGCCAATTTAACCTGCGATTTTTGCCGACGTCTTCAAACGCACTCTTAAAGCCTGTTTTTTCTTTAAATTGTCGGGTTATACTTCCTCAAATTTTTCAAGGGACCTTATAAACGAGTTTTCGCTCATTATCGAGTGCAACTCCTCAGAGCAATAACTCTTTAGCGTGCTGAACTCTATGTTGGCGGTAAAGCCGCCGTCCGAGGCGACCTCTTTATAATTGATAAACCTTTTGATTTCAAAAATCTCTTTAAATTTCTGTATTTCGTCGTTGTCTTTTATGTCTATCTGAGCTTTTAAAATGCTGTAAACTCTGCCTTTAAGTATTCTGAAGGGGACGTGGAGCAAAAGCTGAAAGCCGACAAGGAGCAGGGTGGAGCATATACCGATGATATACATACCTGCGCCGAGCGCCATACCGATGCCTGCGGTTGCCCAAACGCCTGCCGCAGTCGTAACGCCGTGGAGCACGTCTCTGCGGTAGATTATGATACCCGCGCCTAAAAAGCCTATACCGCTGACAATCTGTGCCGCAACACGCGCACCGTCGAAATCGGCTATATCGGCAAATGCGTATTTTGATACTACCATCATAAGGGCGGAGCCCATGGCAACAATCGTGTGCGTCCTGACGCCTGCCTCTTTTGAGCGTGTTTTACGCTCGTATCCGATGACGAAACCGCAAATGCCGGCTAAAAAAATGCGGAGTATGAGCCAAAGAGCCTCTATACTTCCGTCGATAATCTGATATGTCATAACTTCTCCTTGAACAGCTTTAATATTATACTAAATATAAAATTTTTGTCAAGATAAAACCAAGATTTTATTTAAAGAATACGAGGGGGAAAATCGCTTTGGCGCAAGGAGTGCGATGCCGAAAGTTTTGATGAAATTGAGTAAAACGGTTAAAAATCACGAAAAAACGGGAGGTTTGAGCCTGTCAAAAAAAAGTTAGCTCTTTACAACTTGCAAAAGCGGTGTATAATAAAAGTATGGAAGATTTGACTTTTGATATTATATACAATCCCGTAAGTTCGGGAGGAAAAAGCGTAAAAGTGTTTGAAGAAGTTCTTGCCGAGCTTGACCGCAGAGGCATTAACTACGTTATCCACAAGACGAGTTACGCCGGGGAAACTACGGAAATCGTGAGAAAACTCAATACCTCGCAGAGCGATACAAAGGCGATAATTCTCGGCGGTGACGGGACTTTCGGCGAGGCTCTCATGGGAATAGAAAATTTTGACACCATAGCTTTGGGGCTCATTCCCTGCGGAACCGGCAACGATTATGCTCGAGCCATGCGCTTCCCTCAGGCGACGAAAGATTTTATCGACCAATTCACCAAGTGCGAAACGAGGACGACGGACTTTATCGAGGTAAACGATAAGCGCTGCCTTAACGTTTGCGGTATGGGTATGGACGTCGATATTTTGGAGCGTTACGCCGTGACTAAAGGCGTAAAGGGCAAACTTAAATATTATGCAGCTCTCTTTTGGGTGGTGGCTCACCTTAAATTCCATAAAATACGCTATACGATAGGCGAGGAATCGGGTGAGAGAGAAGTCGTCATCACGTCTATCGCCAACGGACAGTTTATCGGAGGCGGTATGAATATGTCGCCAAATTCGATAATAGGCGACGGCAAGTTTAACGTCGTCATGATAGACAGGTTCAAAAGAGGACAAAAAATCCCGCTGCTTTTGAGCTTTTTGAAGGGCAAACACCTGACCAGACCGGAAACTAGAGAGTTTTGGGCGGACGAGTTTGATATTGAAATTTTGGACGACGGCAAATTTCAGATGGACGGCGAGCTTTTCGATTTTAAAAAAATACATTGCAAGCTCGTGCACGGAAAGCTGAGGCTTTTAAACTGAGCTTAAAATGCGACATTTTAAAAGCAATTAAAAAAGACGGCGTATGCCGTCTTTTTCATTTCCTTTTTAAGGCTTTATATTCGTATTCCCTTTTAGGGCTTCGCTTTCAAATACCTTTTTAAGGGTTAAATTTTAATATCCTTTTTAAGGCTCAATCATGTTTTAGTAAATCACTCTTGCCTTTATGACGTCGCCTTTTACCATATCGGCAGTCAAGGGTGAGTCGCTGTCGATGATGGCGTATTTGATGTCGCCTTTGACGGCGGTAGTGACTGTGGCGTTGTCGATTGAATTGAGCTCGCCCTTGTAGAAAACGCCGAGGCGGTGCGCCATTTGATTTTCCACTTTGAGGTTGGGCATATTGACGGAATTTACTATGTTTCCTTTTTCGATAAATTCCTTTATTTCTTTTGCCGCCATTACAGCGCAGTTGTCTTCCGCTTCTTCGGTGGATGCGCCGAGGTGGGGAATGGCGATTATGCCGTCGCAGTTCAAGCAATCGACGTCGGGGAAGTCAACGACGTATTTTGCGAGTATGCCGCTCTTTATTGCCTCTTTGACGTCGGATACGTTGACGAGCTCGCCTCTTGCGCAGTTAATCAAAACGGATTTATCTTTCATTAAAGCAAGTTTGTCGCTGTTTACGAGATTTTTAAATTCGGCGGTGTAGGGCATATGAATGGATACGAAGTCGCCTGCTTTGAACACGTCGTCCATTTCTTTGAAGACGGTGACGAAGGGGATTTCCGCCTTTGCCGATTCAGAGAGATACGGGTCGTATCCTACCACTTGCATACCGAGCGCATTTGCCGTGGCGGCTACTTTTCTTCCGATTGCGCCAAGTCCCAAGATGCCGAGAGTTTTGCCGAGTATCTCGTAGCCGGCAAATTGAGATTTGCCTTTTTCCACCTGTTTTTTGACGTCGTCGCCCGTAAGCGAGTTTGCCCATTTGTTGCCTTCAAAAATATTTCTGGTGGCGATGAGCATTGCGGCGATGACGAGCTCTTTTACGGCGTTGGCGTTAGCGCCGGGGGTGTTGAATACGACTATGCCTTTTTTGGCGTATTCGTCGCAGGGTATGTTGTTGACGCCTGCTCCGGCTCTTGCCACGCACTTGAGGGTGTCGGGGACAGGCCACTCGTGCATCACGAAGCTGCGAACCAAAACCGCATCGGGATTTTGACAATCTGTCGAGAGGGTATAGCCGTCTTTTAAGACGCCCTCTACTTTATTTGAAATTGCGTTGAGTTTTAATACGTTTGTCATATATCACCTTATTTGTTTTCTTGCTCGAATTTTTTGAGATATTCGACAAGTGCTTTTACGCCGTCGACAGGCATTGCGTTGTAGATAGAGGCTCTCAGTCCTCCGACGAGACGGTGTCCTTTAAGAGAAACGAGACCTGCCGCTTCCGCACCCTTTACGCATGCGGCGTCGAGGTCGGCGTTTGGAGTTGTGAAAGGAACGTTCATGATAGAGCGGTCGCACTCCTTGACGGGGTTTTTGTAGAAACCGGAATTGTCGATAAAATCGTAAAGAATCTTTGCCTTTTCCCTGTTGATTTTTTCAATGGCTTCAACGCCGCCTATCTTTTTGAGGTGACGGAGATTGAGCATCATCATATAAATCGCAAACGTCGGGGGAGTGTTGTAAAGGCTGTTATTTTTAGCGTGCAACGCCCACTTGAGCATGGACGGGCAAAGAGGATTTGCCTGCTCTAAAAGGTCCTTTTTTACGATGACCAAGGTGACGCCTGCGGGGCCTAAATTTTTTTGTGCGCCGGCATAGATAACGCCGAACTTATCGACGTCGATTTTGCGGCTCATGATATCTGACGACATATCGCAGGCAATGGGCATCTTGACGTCGGGGAAAGAATTCCATTCAAGACCGAAAATCGTGTTGTTTGAAGTGATGTGAAGATATTTTGCATCGTCTCTTACCGTATATTCGGGGATATAGGTATAGTTTTTATCCTCGGACGAGCCCGCAAGTGCGATATCGCCGTATTTTTTTGCTTCTTTATAAGCCTTGGACGAGAAGTTGCCGGTTACGATATAATCGGCTTTGTCTTCAAAAGAGGTCAAAAGGTTTAAAGGAACCGCTTCAAATTGGGTGGAAGCACCGCCTTGGAGCAGAAGCACTTCATAGTTGTCGGATACGCCTAAAAGCTCTCTTACCAATGAAATGCACTCGTTGTGAATGGGTTCATAGTGTTTGCCGCGGTGGGTTAATTCCATCACGCTCATGCCGGAATTGTTGTAATCCGTAAGGCTTGCTTTTGCTTCTTCCAACACCTCGAGAGGAAGCATTGAAGGACCTGCTGCGAAATTATAGACTCTCATTGTTTAGCTCCTTTGTTTATATAAAATTAAAAATATAATCAATATATTATCAACAGCAAAAATTATACAACAATTAGTTTTTTTAGTAAACTAAACAAGCATAATTTTGATAAAACTTTTTAAACTAACTATATGAAAGTTGTTATTTTGGCAGGCGGAAAAGGAGAAAGACTTCGTCCGCTTACGGAAAAAATTCCCAAACCTATGGTCAAGGTGGGGCAATACCCCATGATAGAGCACATAATAAGAAAACTCAAGGCGTTTTCGCTGACGGATATTATAATCACGCTCGGGTATAAAGGCGACGTGATAAGACGCTATTTCAAAGACGGCGAAAGATTCGGAGTGAGAATCGAATACAGCTTCGAGCCCTTTCCGCTAGGCACGGCGGGAGCGGTAAAAAACTGCGAAAAGCTCATCGGCGGCGATTTTTTGGTGGTATCCGGCGACGCCTTTTTCGACTTCGATTTCGACGCTTTCACCGATTATCATTTCGACAAAGGGGGGCTGTGCACGCTCGCCGTCAAAGAGGTGGAAAACGTTTCGAGATTCGGTGTAGTGGCGACAAACGACGACGGCAGAATAATCAATTTTATCGAAAAGCCTGAGCACTCTAAAATCAAGACGGTCAATATGGGAGTTTACGCCATCAAAAGGGAAGTGCTGGATATGATACCCGACGGCTTTTTCGATTTCGGCAAGGATTTATTTCCCACGCTTTGCGGAAAAATGTTCGCCTTTAAAAGCGACGGTTATTGGTCGGACGTGGGCACTCTTACCAGCCTTTATATGGCAAACAAATTTGCCGACAGCGGCGTTTGGTATTAGTCGGACGGCTTTTTCCTTTCAACATCAAATAATAGGTTTGTTTTTACGTTTGTTTATCTTTTCGCCACAAAAAGGTTTATCTCAAATTTAAGACATTTTCCGTTAAAAACGTGCGGATAAAAATTTCGTATGTGCGGCTATTTTATTGTAAATTGCCGCTTTTTGGTGTATAATCATTTAAATTGGAGGCAACAGTGGCAAAAAAACAAGTAAAAATCATATTTTTGGGCGGCGTAGGAGAGATAGGAAAAAACATGACCGCCCTCGAATACGGGAACGACATTATCATCGTCGATTGCGGCGTTACTTTTCCCGACGAATCCACGCCCGGCATCGACAGCATAATTCCCGATACGACTTACATTTCCGAAAACATAAATAAACTTAAAGGCATAGTTTTAACTCACGGTCACGAGGACCATATAGGCGCTTTGCAATATCTTGCGGACGAATTCAACGTCCCCATATACGGCACAGCCCTGACGCTCGGTATTCTTGAGCACAAGCTCGCCTGCAGGCACGTCAAGGCAAACCTCAAGACGGTGGAGCCCGGCGACAGGGTAAGGCTAGGCTGTTTCGAGGTCGAGTTTATCAAAGTGGCTCACTCTATGGCAGGCGCATGTGCGCTTTCGATAGAAACGCCCGTCGGAGTCGTGTTCTTTACCGGCGACTTCAAAATAGACTCGACGCCCATTGACGGGAAACTGACGAATCTGCAAAGGATTGCGGAAATCGGAGCAAAAGGCGTTTTGGTTATGCTCGGGGAATCTACCAACATAGAGCGAAAGGGACATTCCACTTCCGAAAAGGTGGTGGGGCAGAACCTGGAGACGATACTTAACAACAACCGCGAGCGCAGGATAACGATTGCGACTTTTGCGTCGAGCAACTACAGAGTGCAACAGATTTTAAATCTTGCGCAAAAATACGGCAGGAAGGTCATACTTTCGGGCAGAAGCATGAAAATGATTGTCGAAGTGGGCGCAAAGGTGGGCGAACTTCAGATACCCAAAAACATCATAGTCGACTCACCCGGCAAACTTCCGTATTCTCAGCAGCTCGTCATTGCGACGGGTACGCAGGGAGAGCCGATGAGCGCACTCACCCGTCTTTCGCAGGGAGAGTTCAACAAGATAGCTTTAGGCGAAAACGACCTCGTCGTCTTGTCCAGCTCGCCCATTCCCGGAAACGATAAGTATATATACCGTGTTATCAACAATCTGTTCAAGTGCGGAGCCGAGGTCATTTACGACGCCATGAACGACGTTCACGTGTCGGGGCACGCCTATGAAGAGGAATTGAAGATAATGCTTTCTTTGGTGCGTCCGAAATTCTTTTTGCCTGTGCACGGCGAATACCGTCATCAGGTCAAGCACGTCATGCTTGCCGAGGCGCTCGGAGTGCAAAAGGCAAATATCGCTATCCCCGAGATAGGGCAGGTTTACGGTTTCAATCAATCGGAAATGAAACGTCACCCCAACGTGCCGTCCGGCTCGATATTCGTTGACGGAGAAATGCTCGACGACGGCAAGAGCGTCATAAACGAAAGGCGACACCTCGCCGAAAACGGACTTATCGTCTTGCTCGTTTCGATAGACTTTAAAGCGGAAAGACTTTCCGCTCCTTGCGACGTGGTGACGAGGGGATTCGGTATCACCGAGGAAACGGAATCAGTTATAAAGAGGCTTGTCGATAAGACGGTGTCTGAGCTCGACTTCTCCGCTTTGGACGACCGCTCCGAGCTTCCCAAACTCATAAGAAAACCCATTAAAAACTACTTTGCGAAGGACAGGCAATTCCCCGTGATAATGCCTATCGTGTTGGAGGACTAAATGACTCAGTATAAAAATATCCCGTATATTTTGGTGGTCAATTCCAAAGAGGATAAAAATATTGTGGCGGGTCAGCTTAAAAAATATTTTGACGAAACGAAAAGTCATTACGTAGTGGTGATGGACGAGTCGGGATACGGAAAGACAATCAAGGATTTCGAGTGGATATCCAAACTCTTTTTCAAACTTCCCACGTTCAACAAACTTAAAAAACAGTCGAGAAAAGCGGAACCGAAAAAGAGCAAGGGTATGTCAAAGCGTATCGCCAATGCGTGTATGCGTTTTGACCCCGTGGCAGTCGTGTGTCCCACCGCTTATTCGCTTCTGGCGGCGGTGGAATCAAAAAAACAAAACGAGTTTGACGCACCTATCGTTTCCGTCATTCCCGATTTTACATACGATAAAAATCTGTCCGATTCCGCAGTCGATTATTATATAGTAGAAAACGGACAGCTTAAAGATTCGCTCGTCGGCGGCGGCATTCCCGCAAGCTGCGTGCTCGAGCTCGGAGTGCCCGTTTCGGGATATAAAATCTCGCATGACGAAAAACAGCAGTTAAAAGAAAAACTCGGGCTCAAAGATACTCCCACCGTGTTCGTCTGCGCCGTCGAGGGGAAAGAGAGCGTTGAGGCGCTCGATATGCTTTTTGACCAGGGCGATATAATAAACGTCGTCGTTTACGTCGAAAACAAAAAACTTCAAAACAAACTCCGCAAAAAGGTAGAGCTTAAAGGCGCCGACAACGTGCAGCTTTTTGACAAGCTCAGCTTATACAACGACTATCTCAGCGCCAGCGATATTTTGATAACAAACTACGACGCCGCAACGATTGCCAAGGCTTTCGCTTCGTTTAAAGCGGTAATAGCTTTTGCGCCAAAAAGCGACGTGCAAAAGGCAGACGTCGAATACCTCACTCAAAACGAACTTATCGCATATGCGCCCACTCCGGCAGACGTAATCATAAAACTTTACGACCTTTTGCAAACGGATTTGCAAAAAAAGCTCGTTGAAAATATATCCAAAAGAATAAAACCCGACCAACTTAAAGAAGTCTGCGCCTTTTTGGCGTCTTTAACCCCGTCGGCGTCGGAGTAATATGGCAACCATTATAGCCTTAGGTAAAAAGGGTAAAAAACAGGGATTTAAAACGGGCGATAAAATCCTGTCCTTTGACGGAAATCTTTTCGTCGACGTTTTGGATATAGCGTTTTATGATTCGCTTGAATCCTTTTTTTGCGTCGTCGATAGAAAGGGAAAACTTAAAACAATAAAAGTAAAAAAGAAAGCAAGCGACACGCTCGGCATAGAAACGGACGCAGAGCTCGTCCCTGAAAGGTGTAAAAACAAGTGCACTTTTTGTTTTGTCGACCAGATGCCGAAAAATATGCGCTCGGCACTTTACGTCAAAGACGACGACTACCGTTTTTCCTTCATAAGCGGCTCATACATAACTCTGACAAATCTGACGGAGAGCGATATTGAAAGGATACTCCGTCTTAAACTTTCTCCGCTTTATATTTCCGTGCACGCCATGGACGACAAGGTCCGCTATGCGTTGGTTAAAAATCCGGCTACTTTAAAACTCAGAGAAATAATGCAAAGGCTGTCCGACGGCGGGATTAAAATGCACGCTCAGCTTGTTATCGTTCCCGGCGTCAACGACGGAGCGGTATTAGAAGAATCGATAGAAAAACTTCATCAAATCGAAAACGTGCTCTCAGTGGCAGTCGTCCCCGTCGGTCTGACAAAACACCGAGACGGACTTGAAAAAATTCTGCCGATAGATAAAGAGGGCGCAAAAAAAATAATAGAGCAAACGGAAAGCCTTTATGAAAAATTCGGCGGTTTTTGCTATGCCGCCGACGAGCTGTATATGAAGGCAGGCAGGAAAATCCCCGAATACGGATATTATCAGGATTTTCCTCAGATAGAAAACGGCGTCGGGCTCGTCAGAGAGTTTTTGGAAAGCGTCTCTTATTCTCTCGAGACGGAACCGAGCGTCGAAATAAACAAAAGAGGCTGTATGCTTACGGGTATATCCTTTTATCCCGTCTTAAAGGATACGGCAAAACTTATCGAAAAAAAGACGGGGCTTTCTTTGGACGTATTTGCCGTCAAAAACAAGTTTTTCGGCGAAACGGTCACGGTGTCGGGGCTTGTTACCGCAACGGATATTGATGGACAGGCGCCGAGAGGCTACGATTTCTATACCGTGCCGTCGAATATGTTAAAAGAGTTTTCCACCGTGTTTTTGGATAACGTTTCCCTAAAAGATTTATCGGAAAGACTCGGAGCACCGATAATCGTTGTGGACGAAACGGGCAAGGATATCATCAATAAACTTTCGGAGTTAAAATGAAAACGAAACCGTTGATTGCAATAGTCGGACGCCCGAACGTGGGCAAATCGACGCTTTTTAACAAAATTGCAGGAAAAAGAATATCTATAGTCGAGGACACCCCGGGCGTTACACGAGACAGGGTATACGTCGATTGCGAGTGGTGCTCCAAGGCGTTTACGCTCATCGATACGGGCGGTCTCGAACTCAAGTCGACGGACGAGATGTGGCGGCATATCAAAGCGCAGGCGGAGCTTGCAATCGATATGGCAGACGTCATCATTTTCGTCGTGGACGGCAAGACGGGCATAACCGTCGACGACGAACAGGTGGCAGGATATTTAAGGCGCTCTAGCGCACCCGTCGTTTTGGCTGTCAACAAGCTCGACAACAACGAAAAAGATACCATATACGACTTTTACGCTTTAGGCTTTGGGGAGCCTTACGCCGTTTCGGCGGAACAGGGAAAGGGTATCGGCGACCTTCTCGATGCGGTGCTTTCTGACGTGGAGAGTTCGGAAAAAGGCGAGGAGCCGGAGGCGTTAAAAATTGCAATCGTAGGAAAACCCAACGCAGGCAAGTCGTCGATAACCAACTCTCTTTTGGGATATGACAGAGTTATCGTATCGGACATAGCGGGCACTACGAGGGATTCTATCGATACGGAAATAGAGATAAACGGAAAAAAATATATCATAATCGATACGGCAGGTATGCGCAAAAAGGGGAATATCGACAAAGTCCTCGAGCGTTACAGCGTTATGCGTTCGCTCGGAAGCGTCCGCCGCAGCGACGTCACCGTTATAGTGTGCGACGCAAGCGAGGGACTCACCGAACAGGACGTCAAAATTGCCGGATTCGTGCACGAGGAGGGCAAACCCGTCGTGTTCGTGTTCAATAAGTGGGATCTCATCGAAAAGGACAACTCCACCGTGAACGAATTTAACAACAAGGTCAAGACGGAACTGAAATTCATGGACTATATAAAGCCTATGTATATTTCCGCCAAGACGGGCAAAAGGCTCGACAACCTCTTGCCGTATATAGAAAAGGTGTATGAAAACGCATCGAGACGAATTTCTACGGGACTTTTAAACGAGATGCTCATCGACGCCACGAGAATAAACGAACCGCCGTCGAAAAACGGAAAAAGGCTCAAAATATTCTTTATCACGCAGATAGCTTCCAATCCGCCTACGTTCGTGCTCAAGGTAAACGACCCTTTACTTATGCATTTTTCCTATAAGCGCTACATTGAAAATTCGCTCAGGAACACGTTCGATTTTGAGGGAACGCCTATAAAACTTCTTGTCAGGAAAAATCAGGAAGATTAAATCTCAAAAACGGAAAATTGCTTGTCTTTTTAGACATAATGTGCTATTGTCTTTAGTCGAGGAGAATTAAATGGATTATAAAACTTTAACAAAAGACGAACTTGAAAAACAGCTTGCATCCGAGCAAAAGGTCCTCAAAAAGCTCGCAAAAGAGGGACGTGTCGTCGATATGACGAGGGGAAGACCTTCTTCCGAGCAGCTTGACCTTTCCGTTCCCATGTTCGACACGGTCAAAGACGCCGATTTTATTTCCCAGAATATCGACGTCCGCAACTACGGCGGAGTTTTGGGCACGAAAGAGAGCCGTGAACTCTTTGCGGAAATTTTGGGCGTGAAATCGGAAGAAGTTATCGTTATGGACAACTCGAGCCTTTCCATTATGTATGACCTCGTGCAGTTCGCCAAGCAATTCGGCATTGACGGACATACGCCGTGGAATAAGCTTCCCAAAGTCAAATTTATATGCCCCGCTCCCGGTTACGACAGGCACTTCGCTATCTGCGAGGCTCTCGGAATCGAAATGATAACCGTTCCCATGCTCGAAGACGGCCCCGATATGGACCTTGTTGAGCCTATGGTAAAAGCCGACGCTTCAATAAAGGGTATATGGTGCGTGCCTAAATACAGCAATCCCACGGGTATTACATACAGCGACGAGGTCGTCGAGCGTATCGCCACCATGCCCACTGCGGCGGAAGACTTCAGAGTGTTTTGGGATAACGCCTACTGCGTTCACGGACTCTATGACGAGGACGATAAACTCAAAAATATATTCGAGGTTGCAAAAAAGGCGGATACCAAAGACAGAATATACGAATTCGCTTCAACTTCAAAAATCACTTTTGCAAGCGCAGGCATAAGCTGCGTGGCAACCAGCGTCAAGAACGTCGAAGAAATCAAAAGCCATCTTTTCTATAAGACGATAGGGCCTAACAAGGTAAATCAATATATGCACGCTCTTTTCCTCAAAAACAAAGAGGGCGTCTTAAAACTTATGAAACAGCACGCCGACATTTTGCGTCCTAAATTCCAAATTGTCGACAAAGCGCTCTCGGATGCTTTTACAGACGACAAATTCGTCAACTGGTCAAAGCCCAACGGCGGTTACTTCGTTTCCGTCGACGTCAAGAGCTGTGCGGCAAGAATTGTCGAACTCGCTAAATCGGCAGGCGTTTCTTTCACCAAAGCGGGAGCCACTTTCCCTTACGGTATGGACGACTACAACCGCAATATCCGCATTGCTCCGTCCGTTCCGTCGGAAGAAGAACTCGAATTCGCAATGAAAGTGTTCGTTTCTGCAATTAAGATAGCAAGAATGGAAATCGTTCTGCAAAAATGTTTTTCCGACTGATTTTCCTTGCGTATATCGTTTGACATTTTAAATTCTTTATTATAAAATATATCTCGTCTTTGAGCGGCATAACGCCGCTTAAAGAACGAAAATAGTCAATTGTCTCGGCGCAACGTGCGATATAAAAAGGATATAAACTTTTTATAGAATTGATAGATATTTAAAATATGCTGCTATGGCTCAGTTGGGGCGACGCGTAAAGCAAACCGTATGGGGTACGGTTTGTAGCCAAAGCCGACAAGGGCTATGCCCGCAGTCCGGAAGAGCACATTTTCAATTGTGCGATATAAAAAGAAAACAAACTTTTTATTTTAATTAAAAAAATTAAAATATGCTGCTATGGCTCAGTTGGTAGAGCACATCCTTGGTAAGGATGAGGTCACCGGTTCAACTCCGGTTAGCAGCTCCAGCTCAGGAGCAAAGGTAACTTTGCTCCATTTTTTTTGAATCCTTTATAGTCCGCAAAAGTTACTTTTGCGGAAAGTCGAGGAAAAGGCTGTAAGGCAAAACATAATTTATTATGTTTTAGCAAAAGCCTGTTTCCGAGACGGCTTGCTCCTTCGCTTTTCGCAAAAAGTCACGCAAGCTGAACTTTTTGCGAGTGCTCGCTTTGCTCGCATATTATAGGACAGTGCCTTTTAATTTCGTGCTAACCGTCATTGAAATATGTGACGCTCAATTTCATCTCGCTATTCCGTCACTTCGTTCCTTACAACTCCGGTTAGCAGCTCCAGCGAAGGAGCAAAGGTAACTTTGCTCCATTTTTTTTTGCGACCTTGGAAATCCGCAAAAGTTACTTTTGCGGAAAGTCGAGGAAAAGGCTGTAAGTCAAAACATAATTTATTATGTTTTAGCAAAAGCCTATTTCCGAGACGGCTTGCTCCTTCGCTTTTCGCAAAAAGTCACGCAAGCTGAACTTTTTGCGAGTGCTCGCTATCGCTCGCAAAGAAAAGGGCAAACTTAAAAATATTAGTTAAACCTTATAAGTGTTTTCTTTGTTCGTTTTATAACAACCGCATAAAAATCCGCAAAATCCTGATTTTGCGGAAAGCGAGGGAAGCGGTAAAAAGGCGAAAAAACAAACGGTGTTTGTTTTGAGTAAACAGCCGACTTTCCGAGCCAAGCAGGCTTTCACGAATTTTTCAATAGGATAAAATCAAAAGGTAACTTTGCTCCATTTTTTTGCGACCTTGAAAGTCCGCAAAAGTTACTTTTGCGGAAAGTCGAGGAAAAGGCTGTAAGGCAAAACATAATTTATTATGTTTTAGCAAAAGCCTGTTTCCGAGACGGCTTGCTCCTTCGCTTTTCGCAAAAAGCCTGCTTTTTGCGAGGTGCTCACTTCGTTCGCCAAAATAAGGATAAATTTAAATTCACTATTGCTAAATAAAATCCGCAA
>CALVKR010000007.1 GCA_944332995.1 uncultured Clostridia bacterium | reverse complement strand
TACCTCTTGAATTCAGGAATTTGGGAAACTTTGTTTTCCATAGGATTTACCTCCAAATTTATTTTGCCTTTCGGCAGTACCTGAGCAGCACCGATTGAGCATAGGTCTGTTCATTGGAAGAAAGAAAATCAGAAGTCAAACGGCCACGAAAAAATATTGAGTTGGAGTTGTTAAATTACAAGGCAAAAGAAAAAGCCGAGAAGAATTTTCTTCTCGGCTTTTAAGTTAAAAGGTATTTGATTTTTAAGCGATATTTTTTCGCGTTGACTTCTTCGAAATCCGTGCTTCGATAGCCGCCACGAAACGGCAAAATTTGGAGCGTTTATTTTCGTTCAACGATGATGCCGAAGTAATCGACGGCAAAAAAAAATAAGGACCCGAAATCAAGGTTCGTATTATTCCCTAATGGCGGAGCGTTAGTAACGTAAATCGAATTATAATTTCGAGAATAAATACAACATATTGATTGTGTGAATGCTTACAAATTAGACAGATTCAGCCGCAACAAATACGAAATGGCGGTACACAAGAAAACGCTGAAAGACAACGGCGTGAAAGTTATTTCCGCTACGGAGTATATTCCCGATTCGCCCGAAGCGATCATTCTGGAAAGTATGCTCGAGGGGTAGAATAACAAAAATGGACAGTCTATAAAAATATAATAAGCAGTCTGAATATAACGAAAAACGACCTCTTAATTTCAGAGGCCGTTTGTTTTTTAACTGCAAGTTTCTTTCTTTTCAACTTGTGCTCAATTTTGTTATGCAATGGGCGAGAGCTATTTGAGTCGAATATTGTTGCGTATGAATGAAAAACAGATCTACCACTTTATGGGTGTCTGATTATCCAAATCGTAATGCCAATAATTACCACTTGAATCTGGTTGATTTGCACTATAAAAGAAACAGTTACCTAAATTGGCAAAATGTGCATTGTGCTCATAGACTTTATTATTTAAATATTCGTCCTCTGTTCCATAATAAAAGATAGTGTATCCTGCGTAATATCCAAAAAGATTATCATCTACATCTACTATAGAATTCGAAATAATTAAATTCTTAACTTTTGGGCAATTAACAAAAATTGAATTGCTTAGTTTAGTTAAGCCACTACCAATGGAAATTTGTGTTAAATTTTGACAATCCTTAAATGCTCTTTCTCCTATATCAACAACAGTATCAGGGATACTTATTCCCAAAAGATTTGAACAACCATTAAAGCTTTCATTGCCAATATTTAGTAGTCCATTTGAAAGATTTAAAGTTTCCAATTTACTACAACCATAAAAAGCGCTATTTGAAATAGTGCTAACAGAACTTGGAATCGAAATAGATAATAATGAAGTACAGTTTTTAAATGCTTTATAACCGATTATCTTAGTCATACTATTGATATTACAACTCTCAATGTCCAAATTGATTATGCTTACAAGTAAAAGGTATGGATTTTGCTCATTTCCGATATAATTGCAATTATCATAAACATTGTAGTGCAAATTATTACAGTTATAAAAAACATTATCTTCAATTATCGATACCGTATTTGGTATACTAAGAGTTTTTAGACTAGAACAACCAGCGAATGCTCCAAATTTTATTGTAGTTACGCCATTAGGAATTTCAATAGCTGACAGTGAAACACAATTGGAAAAAGCATTACTACCTATTTCTAAGAGAGTGCTTGGCAGTTTTACCTCCTTCAAAAGCCAGCAATCATCAAATAACCCATTGGGTATTTCTTTTATTCCATTAGGTATTGAAATACTTTCTATATTACTTCCACTAAATGCCGAACTATGTATATTAGTAATACTACCATCGTTTGGTATAATGCTATTTTTGCAACCCTTAATTAATGTTTTACTTGTTGTTTCTATTAAACAGTTTCCGGAAGAATGATAAGTTGCATTATTTTCATCAACATTAATGCTCTCTAAGTTTATACATCCACTAAAGGCGTTTTTAGACATCTCATTTACGCTTTCGGGTATGCTTATCGACTTTAACAAACTACATTTTTCAAAGCTATTGCTCATTTTTTTTAGAGTTGAAGGTAAGGAAATATTTTCAATAGAATTACAATTTCCAAATGCATATCCGCCTATGTTTTCAATGCCGTCTAATATTATGACTGTTCTAATGGTTTTTTTTGAAGAAAAAGCAAAATCTGCAATATTAATTACGGGGAAAGTATTAATGAAATTCGGAACAACTAAAAAAGTAGTATCATTCAAATTATATCCTGTTATGGTTGCTTGTCCTTTATCAATGGAGTATTTATAAGCCTCAATATTTACATTTTCAAATTTTGCGTATAGTTTTGTGTCAGCAGTAAATACATAATCAGTCGGTAAAATATTCCGACATTGTTCATCTAAACACCAACCTACGAAATAAACATTACTTGAGCTGTCTTTTGTAATATCGTTAGGGCGAGGTAATTCATAATCCACGCCATTTATAATATTGAGGCTTTCTTCTTGCTTTTCATTATTAATATAAAAATCTATCACATAGGTTGATTTAGAATTATCTTTATTATCATCATTTTCGCTAGTTGAATTATTATCACAAGCAGATACAAATAAAAGGCAACCAAAAATGCTAGTTAAAAAAAGTAACAAAAATAGGATCTTTTTCATGATTTTTACCTCGTAAAATAATTTGTTCGTGGATAATGCGAAAATATTAACCCGCAACAGCAAAACTGTTTATACTTATCGCAGTGGATGAATGGCATACATTTTCATAAAAATAAATGCCTAGTTTCGAGCAAATATTAAACTATGTTGTGAAAATATTATAACGTATGCAACCTAAAAACACAATGATTTTTTTTGTACTAATTGTAATTTGGCACTGTGGCGTGTGCTTGTCATAGACAAGTGGCGTCGCTTCGCTCCGCCAGACAAGCACACGCCGTAACACAAACTAAAAGGCTGAACGGAAAGCGAGAGCGAAGCGGAGTTTCGCGCTGAACCGCTTGCGAAATCTTCCGCTTTTTCGCTCTCTCGTAGTTTTCCTTAATACAGCCTTTTTACATTTTGTCATACGGTATTGTGCTTGTTATTCTCCGAACATTGCCATTCGTGGGCATATTCTCGCATACTCCTCGGGAAAGTAAACGGTCGTAAAATCCTTGCGTAAACGTCCGAATTAAAAGACAAAAAAGCAAGGATTTTTCTTTTGCCCGCTGACTTTCCCATACAAATAATAAAGACACATTCCTTTTACCGTCATATGCTCCCTTTTGCCTGCCGAAAGGCAATCAAATTTCGGAGGTAAAAGATAATGGAAAAGGTAAGCAATGGCTAAGGAATGGCTAACAAAAAATTTGACCGGATAATCTAAAGATAATAGGGGAGAAGAGTAATCCGTTATTGTTTTAGGCGGTTTCGAAGCGCAACCTTTTGGACAGGATTTTACCGCTTTTATTCGAACCCCCGTCAAAAGTGTAAAATCGGCTCAAAACTGCTTGTTTTTAAGCAAAATACCGTATTGGAGGTAAGAAAAAATCCTAAACCGAATTCAGGTGTTCGATTTAGGATTTGTCTGGCGGAGAAATCGGGATTTGAACCCGAGCTACGGTCAACCCGTACTACTCCCTTAGCAGGGGAGCCCCTTCAGCCACTTGGGTATTTCTCCTTGCTGAATTTAGCGTTTATATTTTTGACTTTGTTATGATAGCACGAAATAAAATCGGTGTCAAGCGCTATAAGAGGGGATATTTTTTTGGGCTTTTAAAGGGGCGTCAATCGGGGCAAACGCTTGACTAAAACGGAAAATAGGCTTATTTTATATAATATATTATAAATAGATATATCTATATAACCTATTATATAATATGGCTTAACGAATGAATTTTAAGCATAAAGACACGCTAAATGGCGAGGGCAGAGCGAGCGGACGGAGGCGGTGATAACTGTCTTGCCCGAGCCGAGGGTAAGCAATTCGCTTAATGCACGGTTTGAGGATTGTTGCACTGAATGTAAAGCGTTTTAGAGCTAAAGCGACTAAACATAAAGACACGCTAAATGGTGAGGGGCAGAGCGAGCGGACGGAGGCGGTGATAACTGTCTTGCCAGAGCCGAGGGTAAGCAATTCGCTTAATGCACGGTTTGGGGATTGTTGCACTGAATGCAATGCGTTTTAGAGCTAAAGCGACTAAACATAAAGAACAATTGAGGGCGAGGGGGGAAGCAAAACCTTGTAAATCGAGCGATAAACTATAACGCTGAAAATACCTTATTTAAAACGGCAGATAAAAGGCGTTTTGGACAGGGCATAAATAAAAATAAAATACGCAGTATAAAACAAGAAGGTGGGCTTACGAAAACGTTAAAGAGCAAAGACAGTTTAACAAAAACGTATATTCGCACGACGTTATTGCCCATTCTTGTGTTCGGTTCGATAACGGGCATAATAACGGGTGTAGTGGTGTGGGGCTTTAAATGGTGCGCCTCGTATATCGAGGGGGAATCGTCAAGCATATACAGCTGGTTTAGGGCGAATCCCACGTTCATACCGTTGCTGTTTTGCGGACTTATCGTGCTTGCGCTTCTTTCGGCGCTGATGAACAAATTTATCCCGGAGCTGAGGACCAACAGCATATCCAACGCCGAGGGTGCAATGCGCGGAATGCTCAAATACAAATGGCCTCGCACGATATTCGGCACGGTTGCAAGCAGTTTTGTTTCCTATCTCGGAGGATTGACTTTCGGAGCGGAAGGACCGTCCGTGCAACTGGGCGGAGCGATAGGTCAGGCTACCAACGACTTAGGGCACTTTTTAGACAGCAGCAGTCCCGCATGGAAAAGATACAACATTACTGGCGGAGCGGCGGCAGGATTTGCGGTAGCGTTCGGAGCTCCGCTGTCGGGAATTATTTATACGCTTGAGGAAGCGCACAAAAGGATATCTCCGATGCTTTTGATGACGGCACTGTCAAGCGTTATTTTTGCGAGCGTAGTCAGCGGGCTTTTGGATTCTGCGGTAGGCAATGCACAATTTTTCTTCAGTGGAGTCGAAAGCGTCTTTTTGCCCTTTGAAAACTATTGGGTGCTGCTTATCATGGGTGTTATATCTGGACTTATCGCAGCACTGTTCAACAAGCTGTTTGCGCTTGCGACTAAGTTCAGGTCGGAGAAGCTCAAAAAGCTTCCGACGGTGGTGAGGATACTTTTTATATTTTTACTCACGGGCGTAGTCGGCTTGCTTATGGTGGACGCAATCGGCGGAGGTAATGCGATAATCGACAAGGTACTCGAACTCGATTTCACGTGGCAGATACTGTTGATATTGTTTTTCGTAAGGATAGTGATGCTCATTCTGACGGCGAACTCCGGAGCGATGGGCGGAATGTTTGTTCCCGTCCTTACGATAGGAGCGTTGCTCGGCGGACTTTTGGGCAAGATGTCCATTGAAATGGGGCTGCCTGCCGATTATTATCAGACTGTCGTCTTGATAACCATGACCGCTTTTATGGGTGCGGTTATGCGAGCTCCGATAACCGCAATACTGTTGATTGTTGAGATGACAGGCCATTTTTCAAGTGGATTTCTGGCGACGGCAATAAGCGTTTTAATTGCTTATCTGATTGTTGAGATGCTCAAAATCGAGCCGTTATACGAAAAGGCATTGCATGACGCCTACAAAGATGTCAATAAAGACAAAGGACATAAGCAGGTATACGAGTTTAACACTATTGTCGAAAAAGGTTCATTTGTCGAGGGCAGGCAGGTCAAGGATATTTTGTGGCCATACGGCTGCACTATCTCGGCGGTCATTAAAACGGACGACGGCGGCAACGAGGTATATTCAACGGATAAGGCAGGCGACCGAGTTATAAGGGCGGGACAGACTTATATCGTCAAGGCGCTCGTATACGATATAGAACAGACTAAAAAGGAAATGGAGTATCTGTGCAAAAACTATACCTATAAGGAAGCCGCCGATATGGGTGTGGAAAATGCAAGAGAGATGTTTGGCATCAAACGTCCTAAAAAGAAAAAATATAAAAACAAGGTTAGAGCGGATAGTCTAAATAACTCCTGTTCGGAAGATATGAAATCGGACGCAGGCAGAGCGGAAGGCGTTTCAGCATCGACGGAGAAGGGCTCGGACGAAAGCCATGACGTGAGTGCGAACGCCTTTAAAGAAAACTCCGGGGAGAATGTAAGCGCCGAGTGCGCTACGCACACGAAAGAAAACGGCGAAGATATATAAGCTTGGGAGACGGGCAAATAAAGATTGAAACGCACAAAAAGAGAAAACACGAAAGAGAGTGAACGCAAAATCATATGCTCTCCTATAAAGTGCGGTCAAAATTTAACGCTTTGTTAATTAAAATGCGGTATTATAAGAGCATATCCGAAACGCTCAAAGGGAATAAAAATCACTCCTCGAGGGAATAAAACTTAAGAGAATGAAAAGAAATAAAATAATTTTGGTATTTTTAATAGTTTTGACGGCGGCGTCGCTTTTTGCGCTTTCCGCCTGCAACGAATCGGGCACGGACGGGGGAAAAACTCCCACGCTCAAATATCCCATGTCGCAGTTGCCGACAGACCTTCTCGAGCCGCAGGATTATCTCAAGGTGTCCGACAGCTATGCCGACGGATACAGAAAATTTGAATTTACGTTTGACGAAATGACGGCGGCGGGCAAAGAAAAGACGAGGCTGGGCGACGACCTTTACGAAAAGGGATACGAAAGGACGGCAAGCGGAGCGGAAACCGTATATACGAAAGACGATACGGAAATCAAACTCAGACAAAGCAGCTCGTCGGACGGCAGTTCGCTTTTTATCAGCATTCCTTACGAATACACCGTCACAAATCTGCCCACGTCGCTGTGGAATGCGCCTCTGTTTGACGGCAAGGCGTTCAATGCGCCCAAGGTGACGTCGGATACGACTTATACTGCAAACACGGTAGTCACAATATCGATAGACTATTTTGAAACGACCTATGAGCAGAGAAACGCTTTTGACAGATATATAGAGCTCAATAAATACGACGTGGGCAAGTCTTACGGGCTTTTAAACGTCGTCATTGAAACGAACGCCGAGGCGGATAATCATTATACCGTCAGGTATAAGGTGGACAGATTCGGAAGCGAAACCGCATGGAAACAGTTTGTTTCAAGCGCAACGGGGCTCGATTATCAAAAGAATATACTTTCGCCCGTGAAATTCAACGTGGGCGAATACGATTGGATAGGCGCATACCTGAAGCTGGCAGGCTACGAAGACTTACTCGCCAAACCGTCGGGCATGAACGTTTCGTATTCCTACAGAGTTTCGGATAACTATTCTTTGAGCTCGAGCGACTACGCCACCGTTTGCGAGATAGTGTTTTCGGATATTACCAAGTCGCAGGCGGTAAGCTATATCAATTCGCTGGTCAGTTCGCAGGCAATCTCGAGGTGGCAGGATACTCTGTATATCGACGGCACGGCGATGCCGGTGTGGCAGGATATAAAATCTAACGACACCTTCACCGCATATCTGAGATTCAAACTTATCTTAGGCGAATTTGCTTTTGACGGCACGCAGCTCAAAGTCACGCTCGAGAGGATATCGCCGTCGATAGACTCTCAGGCGGTGGAAAACTCCAATAACGATTATCAGATAACTTTTATCGACTATGCCAAGAGCGGAGCATATCCGTATACGGCAAAGGGTGACGATTGGGTGTTCAGTCTGTGGCAGAACGGAGCTATAGTCAAAATCGACGGCAAGGACGGATACTGCGCCAGCCCGATTTACGACAGCTTTGAAATGCCCGATTTTTCCGAGAGATTTTCCGCACACCGCAACACGGGCGAGATGTTGTTCTTCGTCCGCCAAGATACCGTGGCAGGCAGGAGCGTAAGCGTGTTTGAAACGGATTATATGCGCTACTTTGTCGATACCTCGTTAAACCTCTGTCTTAAGATAGAAAGGATAAACGACGGAGGAGAGGACGAGCTCGTGTTTGTCGTTACCGAGTTTAAAACGGGCAAGGATTTAAACGCTTGATTTTTCGGATAAAATATTGTAAGTTATGCCGTGTGCGCTCTGCCCCGCGCATAAAGCACAAAACAGCCCCGGTGAAAATTTTTTTCGCTGTCGGGCTTTTTAATTTGCATAGGTGTATAGGCAGGCAAATCCGTTTAGCGAAATTATTTAAAGAAAATGTTAAAAAATGCTTTACAACTTTAGCGTGATAAAGTATTATATAGAGGTAATACGGAGGTAGTATGGAAAAGCATAGCGAAACGTGCGACGAACTTTATGAATGTCTTTTGAGGTTAAAAACTAAAGAGGACTGTCGGCTTTTGCTTTCCGACCTTTGCACGTTCAACGAAATCGAGCAAATGGCAGGGAGAGTAAAGGCGGCAAGACTTCTGCTTGAAGGGCATACGTATTCGCAGATTATTTCCCAAACGGAAATATCGTCTGCGACTTTATCGAGAGTATCGAGATGCGTAAGCCACGGAAGCGGCGGTTACGCAAAATTTGTTAAGAGAGGAGACGGCAATGCAAACGATTAAAACGGACAGTTTAACCAGCGAAGAAAAAATATCCGTCATTTTGGGTGAGCTTTTTCAAAGTTTCGGATACGTCAGATATAACATGACTAAATTTGAGGAATACAGCTTATACGGCGAAAACAAGGATTTTTTGTCTAACGGCAACGTTATCACCTTTTTGTCGGGCGACGGCAAAATGCTTGCGCTTCGTCCCGACGTAACGCTCAGTATACTCAAAAACACAAACGCCACCAAAATCAACAGCGAAAAGGTGTTTTATATCGAAAAGGTTTACCGCTACGATAAGGAAACGAAATCCTTTAAAGAGATAAGCCAGGCAGGCGTCGAGATGCTCGGCAACGTCGACAGGGCGTCGATAGCGGAAATCGTCGTCATGGCACTCAATTCGCTCTCTGCGCTTTCGGACGATTTTGTGTTGGATATATCAAATATTTCGTTTGTCAAGGGAATGTTTGACGGCTACGGCATAGATATGAGCTTAAGGCGCACGCTCACAAAATTTTTAAAGGACAAAAATTTGCATGAGGTTGACAACCTCGTTTCGCAAAATATGATAAGCGACGAATTTGCCTCGGCGTTTAAAACGCTTATATCGATAAGCGACAAACCGGTAGCGGCACTCGAAAAAATGAAAAAACTTATCGTAACCGACGAAATGCAAAAGGCATACGAGGAAATGAGCGAACTGTTTGACGTGCTAAAGGGCGGAAAAGATATCGAAAAGATAAGGATTGACTTTTCGGTGGAAAGCGATTTTAATTATTATACCGATATCGTGTTTTGCGGATACATTGCCGAAATGCCCAAGGCGGTTTTAAAAGGCGGCCGCTATGACGCTTTGGCTTATAAAATGAAAAAAGATATAGGCGCACTCGGTTTTGCCGTTTACGTCGGAGACGCCGCAAACGTGAGGCATTCTGCTCCCAAGGCTATAACCGTCATACTTTCCGACGGCGATACCAAGGGCGTGTTCGGAGCGGCGCAGAAATTGAGGGCAAAGGGCGAGAGAGTCCGCATAGCGAGAAACATGCCTAAAGACGTAGCCATAGACAAGATTTACCGCTATGACGACGGCAAACTTACGGAGGTGAAAAATGATTAACATAGCGTTGCCTAAAGGCAGGCTGGGCGAAAAGGTATATCAAAGACTTGCCTCGGCAGGGTATGCTTCAAAGGATATTCTGTCCGATACGAGAAAACTCGTTTTCACGTCCGACGACGGCTCCGTTTCCTATTTCTGGGTAAAGCCGTCAGACGTGGCGATATACGTCGAAAAGGGAGCCGCCGACATCGGCGTCGTGGGAAAGGATATCCTGCTTGAATACAAGCCCGACGTTTACGAAATCCTCGACCTCGATATGGGTAAATGCAAAATGGCGGTTGCCGCCAAAAACGGATACGTCGACGATAAATCGTCAACTCTCAAAGTGGCGACAAAGTTTATAAACATTGCAAAAGACTACTACGAAAAACAGAACAGGCAGATAGAGCTTATCAAACTGCACGGCTCGATAGAGCTTGCGCCCATACTCGGAATGAGCGACGTGATAGTGGATATCGTCGAAACGGGCAAAACTTTAAAAGAAAACGACCTTTCGGTCATAGCGGATATCTGCTATATATCCACCCGTCTTATAGCCAACAAGGCAAGTTATAAGTTTAAAAAGGACGAGGTAGACACGATTAAGGAGAGATTGAAATGATAAAGATTTTTGACGAAAAGGACACCGCAAACGTATTCGACCGTCCGCTTTGCGACACGAGCGAATATGAAAAGACGGTATCGCAGATAATAGATAAAGTCATCAAAGAAAAGGATAAGGCGCTTTTCGAGTTTGCCGAAAAATTCGACAACGTGAAACTCGACACCTTAGAGGTTACCGCCGAGGAAATGGACGAGGCGGAAAAACTTGTCGACACTAAGCTGAAAAAGACGATAAAACAGGCGGCTGAAAATATAGCGGAATTCCACTCGAGACAACTTGAAAAGGGATTTGAGATAAAAAAGGGAAACGGCATAGTGTTGGGACAAAAAGTCACCCCGCTCGACAGGGTGGGAATTTACGTTCCCGGTGGCACGGCTTGCTATCCGTCCACGGTGCTCATGAACGCCGTTCCTGCCAAGATAGCCGGCGTCGGCGAGATAATAATGGTCACGCCTCCGAGAAAGGACAAGACGATACTTCCCGAAGTGTTATACGCAGCCAAGGTGGCAGGCGTCGACAGAATATTCAAAATCGGCGGAGCAGGTGCGGTGGCCGCCCTTGCTTACGGAACGGAGAGCGTGCCCGCCGTCGATAAAATCACGGGCCCCGGCAACATATACGTTGCAACGGCAAAGAAGATGGTTTACGGTAAAGTCGCTATAGATATGATAGCGGGACCGAGCGAGATTTTGGTAATAGCCGACAGCGGCGCAAAACCGGAGGTGGTGGCGGCAGACCTTCTGTCGCAGGCAGAACACGACCGTCTTGCCAGCGCCGTGCTTATAACGGACAGTCCCAACCTTGCCAAGAGCGTGCAATCTCAAATCGAGGTTCAGTTAAACAAACTGTCAAGAAAAGAGATAGCGAGGGCTTCGGTTGACAATATGAGCAAAATAATAGTGGTGAGCGATTTAAAGAAAGGCGTGGAGATAGCAAACGAAATTGCGCCCGAACACCTCGAGCTCATGGTGGCAAATCCGTTCGATTATCTTTGTGAAGTCAAACACGCAGGCTCGATATTTATGGGATACAACACGCCCGAACCGCTCGGCGACTACTATGCAGGACCCAATCACACCCTTCCCACGTCGGGAACGGCAAAATTTTCCTCGCCGCTCAACGCACTTGACTATGTAAAACGCTCGTCGTATATTTATTATAGCGAGGACGCTTTAAGACAGGTAAAAGACGACGTTATTTCTTTTGCGCAATCTGAGGGGCTTACGGCGCACGCAAACAGCGTTGCCATTCGTTTTTCGGAGGAAAAATGAGCAGATTTTTTTCTAAAACACACGACAATTTAACTCCCTACACGCCCGGCGAACAGCCACGTGACAGGAAGTATATAAAGCTGAATACGAACGAGTCGCCTTTTGCCCCGTCGCCCAAAGTCGTTGAAGCAATACAGAGCAAAGCAAACCTTTTAAATTTATATAGCGACCCGACGGCACTGAGTTTAAAGCAGGCAATAGCAAACCGCTACGGCGTGGACGAGGACATGGTGACAGTGTCAAACGGCTCGGACGAGATTTTGGCGTTTTGCTTTATGGCGTTCTGCGACGGCAAAACGCCTATGGCATACTTTGACGTGACCTACGGATTTTACAAGGTGTATGCCGAGCTTTTCAATATAAAGTCGGAGGTAGTTGCTTTAAAAGAAGATTTTACCGCCGATTTCGACGGGTTGAAAAAGACGCAGGGCAACGTGATTATCGCCAACCCAAACGCTCAGACGGGGATATTTGAAAGTCTTGAAGATATCGAATCGCTCGTCAGGGCGAAAGCTGACAGGGTGGTCATAGTGGACGAGGCGTATTGCGACTTTGGCGGCAAAAGCTGCATAGAGCTTGTAAAAAAATACGACAATTTGATTTTGGTTTCCACTTTCTCCAAGTCGAGAAATCTCGCAGGAGGAAGAATAGGTTATGCCATAGCGAACGGCAAGCTAGTCTGCGATCTCGAAACGGTTAAATTCAGTTTTAATCCCTACAACCTCGGGACTTTGCCGATTGAGGCAGGCGTTGAGGCAATGAAAGACGTTGCGTATTTCGAGCAATGCACAAAAAAAGTCGTCGAAGCAAGGGAATACACAAAAAAAGAGCTCATTAGCCTCGGTTTTGAAGTATTAAACAGCAGCGCCAATTTTCTTTTGGCGAGGACGGACAAAATGCAGGGCAAAAATTTATACCTCGCCTTAAAGGAAAAGGGTATACTCGTCAGATACCTGGGCGATGAGAGAATAAAAGATTTTATCAGAATCACAATCGGCTCGGCGCAGGAAATGCAAGCGTTTATCGCCGCCGTGAAGGAGATTTTATGAGAGAAGCAAAAATAGAAAGAAAGACAAACGAAACGGATATTTCGCTCAGCCTCAATTTAGACGGCGACGGCGTTTGCGACATAGATACGGGCTGCGGATTTTTGGATCACATGCTCGAGCTTGTGTCTGCGCATTCGAGGTTTGACCTTGCCGTCAAATGCAAAGGCGATACCAAAGTGGATTATCACCACACGGTAGAAGATATCGGCATAGCGTTCGGCGAGGCGTTTAAAAAGGCGCTCGGCGACAAGGGAGGTATCTGCCGTTATGCCGACGTCACCATTCCTATGGACGAGTCGCTTGTTATGTGCGCCGTGGATATCTCGGGCAGGTGCTATCTTTTATACGACCTTATTTTAAAACAGGCGAAAGTGGGCGATTTCGATACGGAGCTGGTGGAAGAATTCTTCTGGGGATTTTGCCGCAAAGCGGAAGTTACGCTCGATTTTATTCAGCTTGCGGGAAAAAATACGCACCACATAATAGAATGTGTTTTTAAAGCGTTTGCCCGTGCGCTCAGAGCTGCGGTAAAAATAGACGAGAGCTTAAAGGGCAAAGTGCCGTCGAGCAAAGGAGCTTTATGATTGCTATAGTGGACTACGGTGTCGGGAATCTGTTTTCGCTTGCTTCGTCGCTTAAGTATTTAGGGATAGACAGCACCGTCACGTCGGACATAAACAAAATAAAGGACTGCGAAAAAATAATTCTGCCGGGAGTCGGGGCGTTCAAGGACGCAAAGGACAAACTTGACGCTATGGAGCTTACCGAGCCGCTTATAACTCTCGCCAAAGAGGGCAAGCCGTTTTTGGGGATATGCCTCGGTATGCAGCTGCTTTTCGATTATAGCCTCGAATACGGAAAAACGGAAGGTTTAAAACTCGTAGGCGGAAAAGTCTGTCCGCTGTCGGGCGATATTCCGTCGCATCTTAAAGTGCCTCAAATGGGTTGGAACAGCCTTAAAATTGTAAAGGACAGCCCCATTTTAAAATACGTTTCGGAAGGCGACTTCGTATATTTCGTGCACAGCTTTTACGCTAAAGAGTGCGATAAGTCGCTTGTCGCCTATACCGATTACGGAACGCCCGTCACTGCGGTGGTGCAAAACGAAAGCGTGTTCGGCACGCAGTTTCACCCGGAAAAGAGCGGAAAGACGGGACTTAAAATTTTACAGGCGTTCAGCGAGGTGAAAGTATGAAAATATTTCCTGCGATAGACCTTATAGATAAAAAGGTGGTCAGGCTCTCTCAGGGCGATTATTCCAAAAAGACTTTGTATTCCGACGATCCGTTGTCCGTCGCACGCTCGTTTATCGCCGACGGAGCGACGCACCTTCACGTTGTCGACCTCGACGGAGCTAAGGCGGGCAGTCCGGTAAATTTTGAGGTGATAAAAAACCTCAAAAGCCTCGATATGTTCGTCGAAGTGGGAGGCGGCATAAGGGATATGCAAAAGATAGAGGCTTATCAAAAAATCGGCGTCGACAGAGTTATTCTGGGCACGGTAGCGATAAAAAACTTTGACTTTGTTGTCGAGGCGGTAAAAGAGTTCAAAGATATGATAGCCGTGGGTGTGGACGCCAAAAACGAAAGGGTGGCAACGCACGGCTGGCAGGAAGTGTCGGATACAGACAGTTTCGAGTTTTGCAAAAAACTGTATGACGCAGGCGTTACGAGCGTCATATACACAGACATAGCCACCGACGGAATGTTGAAGGGAACAAATCTTTCCGCTTTTAAAAGACTGTCCGAGATAAAGGGACTCAAAGTCACGGCGTCGGGCGGTATCTCGAGCGTAGATGAGATAAGGCAGTTGAAACAGATGGGGATATGGGGCGCCATTTTGGGAAAGGCGCTTTATGAAAAGAAACTCTGCCTTGCCGAGGCGGTAAAGGAGGAAGAATAATGCTCGCTAAAAGAATTATACCTTGCCTCGACATTAAGGATGGCAGAGTGGTAAAAGGCGTAAATTTTTTAGGCGTCAAAGACGTCGAAAGCCCCGTGGAACTTGCCAAGTTTTACAACGAATCGGGGGCGGATGAACTCGTATTTTACGACATAACCGCATCGGCAGAGGGCAGGGCGCTGTTTACCGACATATTGCTCGACGTCGCAAGGCAGATATTCATTCCGCTCACCGTTGGCGGAGGGATAAACACCGTCGACGATTTTGACAGAGTTTTAAAGTGCGGAGCGGATAAAGTCAGCGTAAACAGCGGCGCAATAAAAAATCCCAAACTCATATCCGAGGCGGCAAAAAGATACGGCGACCAGTGCGTCGTGCTGTCCATGGACGTAAAGAGGGTGGACGGAAAGTTTACCGTGTTCGCCAAAGGCGGCAGAGAGAATACGGGGATAGACGCTATAGAATGGGCTAAAAAGGGCGTGGGCGACGGCGCAGGCGAAATAGTTTTAAACAGTATAGATACCGACGGCGTGAAGCAAGGCTTTGACCTTGAGATGCTTGACAAAATTTGTTCGGTTACCAACGTCCCCGTCATTGCTTCGGGCGGCGCAGGCTGTATAGACGATTTTGTCACCTTATTTAAAACTCTGCCCAAAGTGGACGCAGGGCTCGCCGCTTCGATATTCCACTTTAAAGAAGTGAGTATATCCGAACTTAAACAAAGATTATCAAAGGAGGGCGTTTCGATACGCATTTAATATGATTACGATAGACGATTTAAAATTTGACGAAAACGGGCTTATCCCGTGCATAGTGCAAGACCACTACACCAAAGAAGTTTTAACGCTTGCCTATATGAACAAAGAGAGCCTTAAGATATCAATGGAAAAGGGACTCACTTGTTTTTGGAGCAGGTCGAGAAAGCAGCTTTGGCTTAAAGGCGAAACGTCCAAAAACTATCAGCACATAGTTTCGATTCGCACAGACTGCGACTACGATGCGCTCGTCTGCGACGTCATAAAGGACGGGTTTGCCTGCCACCTCAACCGTGAAAGCTGTTTTGCCGACGAGGTGTATCTCAGCGAACAGCTTAAAGAGTTTTCCATCGAGCTTTTATATAAAGAACTCGAGGGCAGAAAGACAAGTCCCAAAGAGGGAAGCTATACCACATATCTTTTCGAGCAGGGCATCGAAAAGATATTGAAAAAGGTGGGCGAGGAGTGCACCGAGGTCATAATCGGCGCAAAAAACAGCAGAGAGGAAGCGCTCTTCGAAATTGCCGACCTTTGCTATCACCTTCTCGTTTTAATGGTGGAAATGAAGATAACCCCCAAAGACGTCATAGCAGAACTTGAAAAAAGACACGTTGTTGACAAAAAGGTCAAACAGCAGAAAATGAAATAATGGTATGTATAGGCAACAGCTGGGACGAGATATTAAAAGACGAGTTTAAATCCGATTATTATCTTACGCTCAGAGAGTTTTTGAAAAAGGAATATTTCTCCGCCACGGTGTATCCGCCCATGGGCGATATTTTCAACGCCTTAAAACTTACTCCTTACGAAGACGTAAAGGTAGTCATTTTGGGGCAGGACCCATACCACGGCAGGGGACAGGCGATGGGTCTGTGTTTTTCCGTGCCGAAAGATATCGATGCGCCGCCGTCGCTCGTCAACATTTTCAAGGAAATGGAAAGCGACGTGCACGTTAAAAACACTTCGCCCGATTTAACCTCGTGGGCAAAACAGGGCGTGTTGCTTTTGAATACCTCGCTCACGGTCAGGGCAGGACAGCCGAATTCGCATAAGGGCAGAGGCTGGGAGATATTGACCGACAAAATCATAGAAAAGATAAGCGAGAAAACTACGCCCGTGGTATTCATACTTTGGGGCACAAACGCAAGGTCGAAAAAGAGTCTTATAAAGGGTGACGCACATCTCATTATTGAATCCGCTCATCCGTCGCCGCTTTCGGCTTATAACGGCTTTTTCGGCTCTAAGCCTTTTTCCCGCACCAACGATTTTTTAGTTAAGGCGGGGCTTGAGCCCGTCGATTGGAGGACAGACGTATGACAAGTAAACAGAGAGCCGCAATAAAATCCATGGCAAACGGATTAAAGCCGATATTTCAGATAGGCAAGGGCGGTTTGAACGACAACATGATATCAGACCTTGGCGATGCGCTCGAAAAATACGAGCTCATAAAAATTTCCGTGTTGCAAAACTCGGAAAAGAGCGCAAAGGATATACTTTCCGATTTGGCGGAAAAACTCGGCGCCGAGCCTATCGCCGCCGTCGGCAACAAGATAATTTTATATCGCCGCTCGAAAAGAGAGGATATAAAGCATATCGAGTTTTAGTCAAAACCGTATATTTAAAGTTAAAAATAAATTTAGTTGAATTTGGTAAATAAGTCAAAACACGGCAAAGCACGCTTTATATAATGCTTTTGTTTTGCATAGCCACAAAGAAGTTTTGAAAAACTATTTAAAAGGTCAAGTTTATGGATATCGAAAGGATAAATTTTCTTGCAAAAAAGGCAAAAACGGAAGGTCTGACCGATGAGGAAAAAGCCGAACAGGCGAAACTCAGGAGAGAATATATCGACAGCGTGACGGGCAATTTAAGAGCGCAGCTTGAAAACGTATATATTGTTGACGAAAAGGGAAATAAGGTGAAGTATGACAAAAAAAGAAACTGATTATCTGCCGCTTTGGGAACCGCTTGACAGGGCAAAGGAAGCTCCCGTCAAAAAGGAACTGACTAAAGCCGAGGAAGCGGAAAAAAAGAGAAAGCAAAGAGAAACAGAGGCTTTCAAAAAAAGATATTTCGAGTATTACGACGACGTCAAGATATCTCACAGAGAGGATTGGTGACAAAGCTATGACGAGCCTTTCGTTTTAACTCATATCGCTTTTGCCTCAAAATGTAAAAGGAAACAAAAAAAGACGCATTTGCGTCTTTTTAAATTTTTCAGGCATTTTAATTTTATTGTTTAATTCAGACGACAAGCCATATAGGTTTAAGCTATAGGCTGTCTTAAATCAGTCGACTGACAAATTAAAATGTTTTCCGAAAGGCTCATTTTTCGCCTTCGTTATCTGAAGACATTTCTGCGTCGCCGTTTGCAATTTCGCTGTCCGCGCCGTCGGATATTTTGCCGTTTTCGGCTTTGCCGTCACAATTTACGAAAGCCTCGCTTGCGTAGCCGTCGCTCGGTTGCATATCTTCCTTTCGCTCGCTTTGATTATCGGTATTTTGAGGAGCGTCGGCATTTTCGTTTACGGCACCTAAGGCTACCGCCTCGGCTTTTTCCTTTTTGGTCAGGTCGGTGGCGTATATTTCCATATCCGTGCCGTTGTCCAGAATGAGAGCTTTTTTGGGAGCCGTCAGAATTTTCACCGTGACATATAAATCGCCCGCCGCACCCGATATGTTGAAAATCTGTATGAAGAACACGCCCCAGAAATAGACGGACGGAACCAAAAGGCAGGGAATTAGCAAAATCGGCGTCCAGATTATAAGAGGAGAAAGACCGATGACGAGGTAGGGGGCTTTTTTATAATAGCCGTCCGACGCACAGTATGCCATAGCCGCTTTAAATCCGAAGCGCAGCCTGCATTTTGTGTCGAATATCTTAAAAAATGCGGCGTGCGTAGCCTCGTGCAGAAAGATATATACGACGGAGCCGACAAACGCTATGACGATATTTATGATTATTTTTACCCAGCCTATGGAGGCGAGAATATATACGCCCTTGGTGAAGTATGCGGCGATAAACATAACCGCCATAATCACCACGCTTCCTATCGTGACGAAAAGATTGTCTTTTTTGTTTGTCTTTAAATCTATTACGCTGTATAAATCGTAACCGTCGGGCAGTTTCATGACGACTCCTTTAATATAAGTTATCTTTAATATAAACGAAAAGAAAAATTTTTGCAACCAAAAAAGAGGCTTTCGCCTCTTTTATCAGTCTGCTTTATAAGGAAGCAAAGCCATCTGTCTTGCGCGCTTGATAGCGGTGGCAAGGAGACGTTGATGCTTTGAGCAAACGCCGCTGGCACGACGGGGAACGATTTTGCCTTTTTCCGTGATATACTTTTTGAGTTTTGCAACGTCTTTATAATCGATATCCGCGGCATGTTCCACGCAGAAAGCGCAAGCCTTTTTCTTTTGAACCCTTTTTGCGGGGCGTATAGTTTTTTCGTCCATTTTAAACTCCTTTTAGAACGGAAGTTCGTCGTCGCTGACCGGTTTCAAATCGGCAAAGTCAGACGAATCATCCCTTGACTCGGTTTCGTTTCTCGTTGATAAAAATTGAACTTCATCCGCGACTACTTCGGTGACATATTTCTTTTGACCGTCATTGCCGTCATAGCTGCTCGTCTGGATACTGCCCGAAACGGCGGCTTTGGAACCTTTTTTAAGGTATTTAGCGCAGTTATCGGCGAGAGCTCTCCAAACTCTGATGTTGATAAAATCGGTTTCCCTTTTTCCGTCTTTAGAAGCAAAGTTACGCGAAACGGCAAGGGTAAATCTGCAATAGCTTATTCCGCTCGTGGTGGATGAAAGTTCAGGGTCTCTTGTTAAGTTTCCGATTAAGAATACTTTATTCATATTATCCCCCTTATTTTCTGATAATCATTTCTCTGACGACGTTTTCGTCGTTGCCCATTTGTCTTCTGATTTCCGCCGGGACAGTGTCGTCGGCTTCAAAATTCATCAAAACGTAGTAGCCTTCGTTTTTGTAGTCGATAGGATAGGCGTATTTTTTGGTGCCCCACTTGTCGACTGACTCAACTTTGCCGTTTAACGTTTCAACGAGTTTGGAATACTTTTCCACTGTTGAAGACTTCTGGTCATCGTCGATGCCGTTCTGAATAATGTAGAGAATTTCGTACTTATTCATTTTAATACCTCCTTATGGTCTGTGGCTCTTGCGAGCAAGGATTTGGCTTTCGCCTGCCTTAAAGGCTTTAATATTATCTAACAAAAAAAGAGTTTTGTAAAGCAAAAAGCTCTTATGCGTTTACCTTTTTTGCAAGTTTTTTTATTTTGCTTATGGTATTATCCACTTTTTTTTCGGAAACGCCGCAATTTGAGGCAATGACCTTATAGCTGTCGCCTCCCAAAAAGCCTTTTAATATTTCTATTTCCGTTTCGGTCAGTTTGGAATTGAGCAGAGTCAGAAAGTCGAGCCTGCCTTCGTTTTCTATCAAAGTATCGAGGGGAGTGAGCTCGTCCGATTCGAGGTTGTCGCCGATTTCCTCGCCGTCCACCCACACGCTGAGCGACAGGGCGGAATTGAGAGGGCTGTTTCCCTTGGCGTTTGCGGAACGCACGGCGTCCAAAATTTGATTTTTTACGCAGGCGGCAAGATAACTTTTAAGTTTTCCCTTAGACGAGTCGTAGGATTTGACTCCTTTAAAAATGCCAATCATGCCCTCTTGAGTGAGGTCGGCGATGTCTGCGCCGTAAAGGTAAAACTTTCTGGCTATCCCCGTGACGAGAGGACCGAAACGTTTGTAAAAGACGTCGGTGGCTTCTTTATCTCCCGAGTTTAAAAGAGATAAAAGTTCTTCGTCGGACATTTTTGAATAATCCATCATTTATTCCTTTGCCGTGTTATTTCGTAAAGGGCAACGCCGCACGCTACCGAGGCGTTGAGCGAATTTACCTTGCCGTATTGTTTTATCGTGACGGTTGCGTCGCAAAGCTCTTTAGTGAGTCTTTTTATTCCGTCCCCCTCATTGCCTATGACTATGGCAACGTCGCCCGTCAGGTCGCACTTGGATATATCGTCGCCGTCGAAGTCGGTGGCATAAACCCAGACGCTACGCTCTTTAAGTTCTCTTATGGCGTCGTTTACGTTGGTGACTTTGGCAACGAGGATATGCTCGGCAGCGCCTGCGCTCGCTTTTATGACGGTGCCGTTTACGGGACAGCTTCTGTGTTTAGAAATGACTACGCCGTGCGCTCCGAAACATTCCGCACTTCTCAGGATTGCGCCGAGGTTGTGCGGATCGCAAATAGAATCGCATATCACCACGAGCGCCCTTTCGCCTTTTGACCGGGCAAGCTCCAATATATCGTCAAGCGAGCAGTAGTCAAATTCGCCCTTTATCAAAACGGCTCCCTGATGGTTTGAGGTACCTGCCTTTTGGGTGAGGGCGCCTTTGTCGACAAATTGCAAAACTGCCCGCCTTTCTTTGGCGAGTTTTACAATATCGTTTAAGGCTTTGTCAAAGTTCCCTTTTTCTATTAAAACTTTCTCGATGACGTCGTCGCCGCTAAGCGCTTCTCTGACGGCGTTTTTTCCGTAAACTATCATATCTTCCTGCGTTTATTTTGTGTATTTAAATTTAAATTAAATATTCAGCTGAGCCTATATGGACAGTATAATTTATCGCTAAATTCCGAAATTTAAGGCGGGAGTTATTGTCTTTAGCTTCAGCGGCAGAGGCGATATTGTCAGCTTAAAAACAGTTTAAGCCTTTGAGTCTGTCCGGTCAGATACAAAAAGCCTATCACCGCCTCGAAACCGCTGGCGTAGCGGTATTCGCCTATCTCGGCGTGTTTTGCCGACGTGTGAATTTTTGCGTTTCTTGCCCTTCGGAATAAATCCTGCTCCGTTTCGGTCATTGTTTCAATCAGCCCCTTTACCTTGTCCGCCTGCGATACCGCCTTTACCTTTTCGGTGACGAGGCTGTGAAGTTTTCCCGTCGGGTCGGAGCTTCCTATCGTGACGAGCGAGCGCTCGTATAGCGATTGCACGCTGTCGCCTATAAAAGCAAGCGATAAAGGGGGGAGTTTTAAGGCTTCTTCCTCGGTGAGCTTTTGAGAAATTTCAAATATGCAATCCATCAAGCGAATTTTACCACATATTGCCCGTATTGACAACAATTTCAAAATGATATAAAATATATGACGGCTATATATTGATATTTATTATTATATATATTTATTTATTATACCGCCCGACGGTATACCGCTTTAAAACAAAAGGGTATCGGTACTATGGCAAATCCGAGTGCGTTAAATTGCCGCAAACAAACTTGCCTTAAGGGGATTAAAGTTGCGCAATGCAGGCAATTTAAGGTTTAAACGCCAAAAAGCGAGTTTTAAGCTGTAGGTTGCCGCTTAAGTATTAAAATGAATGAATATTAAAAGAGGGAAGATGAAACGGTTTAAATTATTTTTAATAATATTGATGTTGGGACTCTTGGTCGGCGCCTTTGCAGGGTGCGGACTTTGGGAATTCAGGCTCAATTCGCTCACCATATCGGGGGCGGACGAGATTTCCATGTTCGTGGGCGAGTCTTTAACGCTCGAGGTGGAAAAAGTTCCATCAAGCGCCACGGAAACGCTTAAATTTATTTCGGACAATCCCGAAAAGATTTCAGTTGACGAAAAAGGAGTCGTTAAAGCGCATCTCGCCGGCAGCGCAAACATAACCGTTAAAACGGACGACGGCAGGCTCTCCGATTCCGTCACCGTTACAGCCAAAAACAAACCTATAGAATCTCTTTCGATAGATTGCACGGGCGCGCTTTTGCAGTATGACGCCGTCGAATCGATAAGACTTACGCTCAACTACGGCGAAGTCGTTTTGCCGTCTTATGCTAAAACGGTTTGGTATATAAAAGAAAAACCGACAAGCGGACAGACTGCGGAATTTGTGAAAATCGATGAGCTCTCAAATAAAAATACGGCAACCTTCACTCCTAGCGCCAAAGGCTATTATGCCACGGTTTATGCGACGATTGCCTACGACGGATATACTTTCACGTCGCCCGAGGTGTTTTTCGGATATTTCGACAGATATTCCCCTAAGACGATTGCGCCCAAACCTTTAGACGGTTTTGAAACGGGCACGACGGATTTTCTTACCCAAAGGGAAAATAATATCGACTACTATATCGCTCCGTCGGGCGAGGAAGTCAAGGTGTATATTAAAATGGCGAGCGGATATCCAAACTATAATCCGTATCCCGAAACGTATTGGTATTATATATCTTCGGATACGCCGTTTGCGTCGGCTCCGTCTACCGACGACGCACGTTGGACCTTATATGACGGCGACAGCGATTACATTTTAAACTTCACCGCACCCGACAAAAATTATTATGTCTTTAAAGCGTATTGCGACGGTACTCTTTGCAGCTCTAATATCTATTTCAAAGCGTCGAGCGCTTTGGTCAACAATCTCACATTGACGGACAGAGAGGGCAGAGAGAGCGCACAAATTAAATTTGACGACGGCGACGACGTTTATCTTTTTGCCGATTGGAACAAGTCGAGCACTAACGGCACGGAATACGTCGTGTGGTATCTAAACGGAGCGGTTAAAAAAGAGGGTTCTTATTCGTCCGACCGATCCGCCGATACATATACATATACGCCCACCATGGCGGATATCGGTACGAACGTCTTTAAGGTCAGAGTTTACGACGCCAAGTCGTCATCGACCTATAAGGAGGCGGAATATACTCTTGTCGTTTCCGACAGTTATTCGCCCGTCGATAAGGTGGCAACTTCTCTTACGTCCGGTCAAGCAAATCAGGTGACGGGCTCGTATTCTTCCGTTACGGTAACGGCAAACGTTGTCGAGCCGACAAAAGACTATAACGCCACGCTTCCCGTGTATTGGTATGTCAACGACGTGTTGGTCAACGACGTGCAAGGTTACAGCGTCGACCAAAACTTGGATACTCTGACGTTTACTCCGTCGCACGGCGAAAATAATATCTATGCGATGATAGGAAACGTCAAGTCAAACATAACGAGGGTCTATTGCTTTACGGCAACGGAGTGGAATTCGGTAAAAAGCTACGTTGAAAAGACTTTTGAGTGGGAAGGGGATACCTACAATTATTATCTCGAAACGCATCTTGACGCCTGCGTGGCTTTCAGCTATGTGCAGGTAAACTATCTTACGACAAATCAGAATTTTATGTTCAATTCCGAGCTTGGATATGCAGAATTCAATTTCGGCGACGTATTTTCAAATATATGGGCGCAGTATTACAGCGGCGGTTCGATGCCATTAAATTACAGCATTTCGGATAACATTTTAATGCTGAAATACAATAACGAAAAAGGAATTAAAGCTCCCACTTCCTCAAGCGTCGAAGAGGGAATAGCATACGACTACGTCAACGCTCCGCTTATCGACGGCAGATATAACACGTCGTCGGAAAAGAGGACGTCGCTGCCTATCGATTCCAACGAAAAGACGTATTTAGTCAAAACGACGGACGCTCTTTACCGAGCGGTATCATACGGTTACCGTCCGATATTTGAAGGCGCTAATTCAAATGCGGAAATTGCCTACAACGAGGCGAGGGAGATAGCGCTTTCAATCATAGACGATAATATGACGGACGTCGAAAAACTTCTCGCAATAAGCGGATATATCGCAAACAACGTCGTCTACGATTATGCCGCGGCAGGAGCCGGATACACCGCGGAAAAAGCGCTGACTCTTTCTTGCTATTATATAGAAGGTGCGCTCGACGGTCTTGCCGTCTGCGACGGAATTTCAAAGCTGTTCTGTCTTTTGTGCGGATTTGAAAATATCCCGTGCGTCAGAGTCGTCGGTACGGCAAACGGCGGCGACCACGCCTGGAACAAGGCCTTGGTTGACGCCGACGAAGACGGAGTAAAAGAGTGGTACGGTTTTGACCTTACCTGGGCAAACGTCAAATGCCCCGAAACAGCCACTTCGGGAACGGAAGTGTATCTGTTTGACTACCTCTTCCTTTCAGAGGCGGATATAACGGGCGAGGGCGACGGTGCGCATATAGAAAGGGGAATAAGCTATGCTTTCCCGGGAGCGGATTCCGAGATAAAAGCGGTTGAGATAGAACTCTATCCGACGGCGGCGGACGTCAGTATAAACGTTTTCGACATTCTCGATTTTAAGGTTGCAAAAACTTATCTTAAAGAAAGCTATGACCAAACCCTAGTCAAAGGCGACTACGTCATAGGCGACGGGGAGATTGACAGCGCCACCGAGCTTGCGCTTGCGCTCATATACAGCTATAATCTTTCGCAACTTAACGGCGAGGATACTTTCGTGGCGGTCAAGGTGGGTAGCTATGCCTTTATAGACGGAACGAACGTTAACGGCACATATATGCGCAACGCTTTAAATCTTATCGCCATAGACGGCATAAGTTACGAATTCGGAGTCGGGGCGGACGGTGTGTGGCTCATTAAGGCGACGGTGGCTTAGCTTGCCGTGCGTCGGTATCACCTCGTTATAAACAAACGATAAAAGAGCATATACGCAAAGATATCTATAAGCCTTTTAGGCATAGAACAGGAAAAATTCGATGCGTTATCGGTTTAAAAGCCATAAGTAAAAATAAAGATACTTCAATTAAAAAAGCCGCTTTAAGCGGCTTTTTAGTTTAAAGATAATTTCTCAGCTCGTCGACGTTTTGTTGCATCATTTCGATATACTCATATGCTACGGGCGGAACGTCCTCTTTGTCGGCGTTCATGCGGTTGATTTCCTTTTGAATGTCGTTAATGCCCATGTTCGTGCCCTCTATCATCATCTCGGCTATATTGGTGTTCGAGCTGTCGAAAACGGTGTTCATTTTTGTGCCGAATTTCATCATTGCCTTTTGAAATTTTGACGCCACTGCGTCTTTGAGCTGCGAATCGGATAGCTCTCTTTCCATCTCGCATCTGTATGAAACGTAGGCTCTCTTTTCTTTGGCAAGCTCGTTTAAAAATCTTTCGTCCTGCACTCTGCATTTGACCGCCTCGATAGCCTCAATGCCGAGGTCGGCGTTTTTTAATATTTCTTCGTAAATTTTCATAGTTTCACCTCGGTATTAGTGTTGCATATAAACTTAAAAATATGTATCCGATAAATCAAAAGGGGAAAGCATTGCCTAAATTTAATCGCAAAACAAAACCGTCAAACTTTAAAATACTCTATAATATTTTAAAGTGCGACGGTATATTTAAAACGCCGTATTAAATACCGTTTAAACCAAAGGACGTCAAAGAAGAAAAGACAGCCTGTGCCAATGCGGCTTTGATAAGCGAATCGGCAAAATGCAGGTAAAACAAAATTATTTGTTTTGCATTTCTTTATATTTTAACAGTGCGACTATTGTCTTTGAATCTTTAATCGTCCCGTCCATAATCATTTTTATTGCCTCGTCAAGGGTAACTTTTATCTGGACTAAATATTCGTCGTCGTCAAAGTGTGTGTGGGTGGGGACGAATTTTTCGGCAAGATACAGCCTTATGATTTCGTTGCAGTAACCGGGTGTGGGATAAACTTCGCCGAAAGGCTCAATCCTGTCCGCTTTGAGTCCGAGTTCCTCTTCAAGCTCTCTTATGGCGGTGTCATAGGGGTTTTCGTTTTCCTCTATTTTTCCTGCCGGTATCTCAAGCAATTCTTTTTCGTAGGCATAGCGATATTGCTTTACGAGATACACGAATTTTTTGTCTTCCACGGCAAGGATTGCCGCTCCGCCTCTGTGCTCCACGATTTCACGTTTGCAAGGATTGCCGTTTTCGGCTAAGGCGTCGTCATTGCGCACCTTTATTATGCGACCTTGATACACATAGTTTTTGTTTACCGTTTTTTCCATATCTAAAGATTATCACAAATATATCGGCAGGGCAAGTATAAAAAAAATAAATCTGTCGACAATCAGGATATGAAAACAAGGGAATTGAAATTTAAAAAGGGAATAGTGTTTACAGGGTTGCTTTTAGCCGTCTTGTTTTGCGTGCTCGCCCTTTCCGCTTGCGATGAGCCCGACCTTACGCAAGAGGTTGTCAGGATACATATCAGAGCAAACAGCAATTCGGATATTGACCAAGAGGTAAAACTCAGGGTGCGTGACAGCGTTACGGAATATCTCACTGAAAGGCTGGAGGGAGTAAACTCTAAAGCGCAGGCGCTTGAAACGCTCGACGCATCAAAGGCTCAAATCACGAAAATCGCAAACGAGGTATTGGCGCAAAACGGATTTGACTACAAAGCTAACATATATATCGGCAAGGAAACATTTCCCGAAAGAGTTTACGGCGAATACACTTTCCCCGCAGGAGAATACGACAGCCTTATTTTGAATCTCGGCACGGGCGAGGGAGATAATTGGTGGTGCGTGGCTTTCCCACCGCTGTGCTTTGTCCCCGAAGGCGAAGTAGTATATAAATCGTGGGTCAAGGAAAAACTCGACAGTCTGTTCGGCTAAAGCGTATCTGCAAGACGCTCAAACCGAGCGAGCCTATCCGTCAAGTCAAAACATAATGCGTTTAAAATTTCAAATAAAGACAAAGTATTAAAGTCAAAATTTAAAAACCCGATACAAAATCCGAGCAATGAGCCGTTCGTCGCAAGACGGGCGGTTTTTGCTTTTTATTGGCAAAAAAGCAGGGCATACAAATTTTGTTTAGGCGAAAAATAAAAGCGGAGGATTTATGAAAAAGATAACATTGTTTTTATGTATGGCTTTGGCGGTGTGTCTTTCGGTGGGAGTGATATTCACTTCGGACGCCGACGTAGCCGAAGCCGCCGTTTTAAAACAAGGGTCTCAGGGAACGCAAGTCAGGACTTTGCAAACCAAACTTATAAATTGGGGATATATGACAGGTTCCGTTGACGGCATTTTCGGCCCGAAAACATTAAACGGCGTTTTATATTTTCAGCGCAAAAACGGACTTGTAGCCGACGGTATAGTGGGAGCGAAAACAGCTGCGGCTCTCGGTATGACGCTCAGCAATACCTCAAGCAGCACCGGCGGTGGATACAGCAATTCGGATATTAACCTTTTGGCAAAGCTCGTTTATGCCGAGGCTCGGGGCGAGCCTTATACGGGACAGGTTGCCGTAGCGGCGGTAGTATTGAACAGAGTCAAGAGCTCGTCATTTCCCAACACGATTGCAGGAGTTATATACGAGCCGTATGCCTTTACCTGCGTCAACGACGGGCAGATAAATCTTACGCCCAACAGCACGGCGCGTCAGGCTGCGCTCGACGCAATGAACGGCTGGGACCCTACGAACGGTTGCATTTATTATTACAACCCGTCCACGGCGACAAGCAGCTGGATTTGGTCAAGGCAGGTCAGGCTGTCGATAGGCAGTCACAATTTTGCGGTGTAAGGAGGAGATATGGAAAAAACCAACGTAGATAAAAAAGACAAAACAATAAAAGCGCTCATCGCCACAATTATAGTGATATCGCTTTTACTGATAGCCGCAGTAGTTGCCTTTGCCGTGTTGTTCAATCCGACGTCGCCCACGGTAGAGGCGCAGAATATGCTTGAGGGGACCTATCAAAGGGCGTATTATAACCTCGTAGCTGAGGTCAACGATATGTCGGTCGACTTAAAGAAAATCGATGCCGCTACGTCGGGCAAGACGGAGCAGGAATATCTTTATGAGGTATGGAACGCCGGACAGGGTGCCGCCGCAAATCTGTCAAGTTTCGACGCAAGCGGTGAGGGCGGTGAAAAACTCAAAAAGTTTATAAATCAGGTGCAGGACTACGCCTATTACCTTGCGAAAAAGACAAGCGAAGGCAATCCGCTCAGCGAAAATGAAAAACAAAATCTGTTTCAGATAGGGCAGATGCTCGAGGTGGTATCCGACAATCTTTCTGCAATTCAGGACGAGCTTAAAAGCGGTAAATCCTTTTTAGGTTCGGACGGCGTGTTAAAGTCGCTTCCCGATATGTTTGAAAACTTTGTCGAGCCTGACGTCGATTACCCGACGCTCATATACGACGGTCCTTTCTCGGACGGCGACGAAAAATCCGTTTCGGACAAAACGACTTTGATTTCCGTTGAAAAAGCGCAAAAGAGAGTGAAAGATATCTTCTCGCTTGGCGATAACACGGCAGTGGAGCTTGTGGCGGAGACGGACGATATGTATTGCTTTAAAACGGAAATAGACGGAAGCGAAACGTACGTCAACGTGACAAAATCGGACGCAGAACTCTTAGGCTTTACAGTGACAAAAAGGGTTGACGCTCCTAAAGACTATTCAAACGACGAGATAATAAATGCTACGCTTGAGTATTCAAAAGAGCTCGGCTTTGAAAATCTCATAGCCGTGTGGGTGGAAAAAACGGACGGTTATGCCTACGTCAATACGGCGGTAAAGGAAAACGGCGTCGTCATTTATCCCGATATCGTAAAATTTAAAGTGGCGCTTGACGACCTCAAAGTGCTCGGCGTCGAGGCAAGTCATTACGCAAAAAATCATAAGACGAGAAGTTATGGCGCAATCGCCATATCCGAATCGGATGCGGTAGCAAAAGCGGACGAGAGAATGCAAATCAAAAACGTCCGACTTGCCGTCATTCCTTACGGCGAAAAGAGCGAAAGACTTTGCTATGAATTGAACGGCGAAATAAACGGCGGCGAATACTTTGTCTATATCGATTGCGCCACGGGAGAAGAACTCAACATTTTATACGTTGTCAATTCGGATGCGGGACAGCTTGTGTTATAAATCTGTTTAAGCAAAATTAAATTAAGTCTTGACAACCGAAACTTAAACACTGAACTACACCTGCAAAGCTAACGGTTAAAGGTAAAATCGGCAGTGTAGCAATAAAAAAGAAGCGGCAGTCCGCTTCTTTTTGTTTTTTATTATTGCGCCGTATCTACAGGCTCGGCGTTGCCTTTTTCGTCTTTAGACTTTTTCTTTTTTTCCTTTTTAGCCTTTTTCTGTTTCTTGCCGCCTTCTTCTGAGTTTTGCGCGTCCGCAGCCGCGGGGTTGAACGGGTCGGCGTTTTCCGTCTCTTCCGTTTTATCCGGAATGGGGTGTGCCTTCAAGAAGAAGAACACTATCGAAAGGACGAACATTAAAAGCCCCAACGCCACGCCCACGAGCAGGCAACACATATCGACGGTCGCTATCATCTTGAAGTATGAGCCAAAGTCAATTTGAATCTGAAGCGTTAAAAGCGTATCGATATAAGGCGCTATGGCGCTTGCGATAAACAGGAGCAAAACCAATGCCGAGAAAACGATGTTAGTTATTCCCGCACCTTTGCCGTATGCTTTGAATATTGCTATAAACAGATTGAATATAATCATTATGCAGGCGAGGAAGAATTGCACCACGCACAAAAGATTGAACACTGACGATATAATGCTTGTTCCTCTCAATGCGTCTGCGCCCATGGAGATGAGCAGGTCGAGATACGAGATTCCCGTAAAGAGCTCAAGACCGGCGCTGTTGGGCAGGGCAAGCGTTCCCGTCGCAACGAGATATCCGAGGACGTGGAAAAGAACTACGCCTAAACCGATAAAAAGCAACACAAGGCTTTTTACCACGCTTCCCGACAGCTTTCCCGAAGTAACTTCCTCCTCTTGCTGTTCAGACTGAGCAGGTTGCTGAGGATAAGGATAGGGCGGATTTTGCGGATAGGGCTGAGGCGTATATCCGTTATACGGCGCATATCCGTATGGCGGATACTGAGGCGGATAGGGCGGATATTGCTGTCCCACTCCTCCCACAGGCTGTTGGCTGTAAGTGCTTGCCGCCTGGGTAGGTTGCTGATTGACCGCATTTTGCCTGGGCGGAATGACCACGCTTATTGTAACGCCGCAATTCGGGTTTGGGCATTTGATACGATGTTTATATCCTGCCGGCGCATTTTTAGGTGCGTCGAAGCTGATTTCCGTATGGCAGCTTGGGCATCTCGTAAACATTGCTTTCCTCCTATGTTAATTAAAGACTAAGATACATAGTAAATATTAAACCAATTCACAACTATTGTCAATAATACAGCGAAAAAAACAGTTTCCAAATAATGAAAATACGCTCAAATAAAGCAAAAAAAAACGCCAAACAACTCTGTCGGGGCGTTTTTTTGTTTATCGGGGAATTTTTGAAGCGGAATAGAAACGGAATAGAAACGGAATAGAAGCGGGAAAAGAATTGAGGACAGTGCTACTTTGACCGCCTTTTGTCGACGCCGAGTTCCAAAAAAAGGTAAAAGCGGACGGGACTGAACAGTATTTAGTTTATCTTTCCGCTTTGTTCTCCTTATCTGTGTTGGCATTGGCTTTTTTCCTTACCCTATAAGGCTTTATCCTTTTAAACCGAGATATTATATAGGATACGTCTTTGCCGAGTATTTTATAAAGCGTGACGGTAAGAGGGATATATAAAACGCCCACGATGAAAAAGTTTGAGATGACGTGTATGATATAAAACCATGCGCCTCTTACGTAATAGGCGGTAAACAGGTAGCCGAGTTCGCTTTCGGGCACGCCGTTTATGCCGGCAAACATTACGTCGATGGCGGTGGAAAGCACACCGAAAAAAGCGGTAAACAGCACCGCAATGACGACGGCGACAATAAGCGACGGCTTTTTAAGACACAGCGAGGCGGTAAAGGCAAGGGCGTTCCAATATATATAATAAAGCAGCACCCACGAATTGAAGCCGTAGAGCAAAATTTCCACCGTGCAAAAAATCATTGTGGCGGTCATCGTTCGCCTTGCCCCGAAAGCCGAGGCGTAACATAGTATTAAAAGCGTTACTACCTCGACGTTGGGTATAAAGCTCAAAGCGAGTTTTAGCACGGTAAGCGACGCCGCCATGACGGCGACGTAGGTCAGGTTGACCGACGCACTTTTGTTTTGTCCGCTCTCTATCTTTTGCATTTAAAAAATAATCAATCTACCACGAGAAAGTGTTTACCATAAAAGCATAAGCCTCTCCGTTTTCGACGGGAAGCGAGGATATGCCTGCATACGACGATTTAAAATTAAAAGTAGCCAAGTCGAAAAAGTTTGACGACTGTCCGTAGTCGATAAGGTCGGCACGGTCTATCGAGTGGTAAACGGCGATAAACTGCGTAGACGCATTATAGCTCATATCAGTCAGCGTTTCGCCATCGTAGTATCCGAGCGAGGTGATATATGCGCCGTAACTGCTTTCGGAAAAAGCGTAAGATATTTTCTTTTCGCCCTTTAACTGCAAAAGCAAATCGTGCACGTTTGCCGCCGTAGTGGTAACTTCAAAACTTTTCAGCACGTCGGGAGATGAGTTGCAATCGGGCGCCAAAAGATAAACCGATACGGTCTTTTGTGAATCGTCGCCCGTATTCGGGGCAAGGGGATTGTCGCAAGCGACGAAAACAAGTGAAAGTGCCGTGACGATAAAAACCACCGCCACAATAGATAAAACGTGTCTTTTCATTTTACCCTCCGTAAAAGAAATTATTTTCGCATAGACCGGTATCCTGACTTTAAGAGAGTTTTAGTTTATCTTAACTAAAAATTCTTTGCCGTCTTCCCTCTCGGTGACGTATGGCAACTTGGCTTATAACAGTAGCGGGGGCTGTGTCGGATTTTCACCAACTTCCCTGACGTCTTATGCGATATAATTTTAGCACAAGAGGGCGAAAAAGAAAAGCGAAAACCGCCCTTTGGGGCGGCTAATAAATTTAAACGGTTTAGCTTGCGTTTAATATAGCTATGAAGTAATCGGCAGGGATTATCCTTTATAGCAATATAGCTAATGCGCTTTGTATAATTTACTCTTTTAAACTGTAGGCCTATAAAAGCCTTAACGGGTTAAACCGAGTTTTAGTTTAAAGCTATTAAATTCTGCCTTTTAAATATCCGTAAAACAGTTACAGTTTCTGCCGTTTAATCGGTAAACAGTTTTCAAACAGCCGTTAAAACTCATTCAAACAGCCTTTTAATCAAGCCTGTTTTACAAACGCAGGATTGCGGGCGAAAAAGTCGCTAAGTTTCATTACCGTGTCTTGGGCGTCCTTGCAGTATATGCCGCCTATCTGTTCGGCATATTCGGGGGTGAGCACGGCGCCGCCGCAAAATACGGGAATGTCAAATTTCTCTTTTACGAGTTTTATCTGCGTTGCCATATTCTCCGCCGTAGTGGTCATGAGTGCGGAAAGTCCCAAAACGCAGGGATAATTTCTTTTTACGGCTTCGACTACCGTCTGATAATCGACGTCACGCCCGAGGTCGATAACTTTGTAACCGTAGTTTGAAGTTATCGCCTTTACTATGTTTTTGCCTATATCGTGTATGTCGCCCTTGACGGTTGCAATGACAAAAGTCTTTACGCCGCCTTCTTCCTTTTTATCTCCGAGCGCTTCTTCTATCACTTCAAAAGCGGCTTTGGCTGCGTCGCTTGATGCGATAAGCTGAGGCAGGAAAACTTTGCCGTCTTCGTAAAGTTTGCCTATTTCGTTCAGGGCGGGCATAACGTATTTTTCCGCAACTTCCATTGGCTTTAGCGAATTGAGCAACACAGCCGTTTCCTCTCTTGCGCTGTCGGCTTGTCCCGTAACGATAAGGTCGGCAAGGTCGCCCTTTGATTCCGAAACGGGCATGGAAAGAGGAGTGGTGTTTTCGATATATATACCGGCGGAATCCGGCTTTGCAAGCAAAAAGTTTACAGCGTCGTCGCTGCCCGACAGCATACTCATGGCAGGATTGATGATGGCGAGCGTCAGCCCTTTCGACTTTGCCATATCGTAAAAGGACGCATTTATTATCTCACGGGACGGCATGCCGAAAGACACGTTGGATACGCCGAGCGCCGTCTTTATACCGGCTTTTGTCAAAGCCTCGACGGTGCCGAGCGTCACGAGCGCCGTTCCGGGTGCGGAAGACTCTGCCATGGTCAGGGCGTCGATGATAACTTTAGAGCGGTCTATGCCGAAATTTTCTGCGGTTTTAATAATTTTATCGGCAATTTTGAGCCTGCCTTCCACCGTATCGGGAATACCGTTTTCGTCCATGGTAAGACCTATAACTGCGGCGCCGTATTTTTTTACGAGCGGCAAGATTGAACAAAGTGAATTATTAGAGCCGTTCACGCTGTTTACTATGGCGACTCCGTCATAATACCTCAGCGCTTTTTCTATGACCTCGGGTTTTGACGAGTCGATCTGAAGCGGCAGGGTGGTTGCCTTTGACAGCCTCTTTATCATTTCGAGCATCGCCTTTGTTTCGTCTATTCCGCTAACGCCCACGTTGACATCCAAAACGGCGGCGTTTTGTTTTTCCTGTTTTATGCCCTCGGACACCAAAAAGTCATAATCGTCCGCTCTCAGCGCCGCCTGAACTTTTTTCTTGCCCGTCGGGTTTATCCTTTCGCCGACTACCGTGTGACCGTCGATAGATACGGCTTTATACGCCGAGCACACCCAAACGCCTTTTGCCTTTTCATGCTTTGCCTCTATAGCCTTTGTCCGTTCGGCGGTCAGGGCGATGTGGGCAGGCGTCGTTCCGCAGCAGCCGCCGAGGATATTTGCGCCCATGCCTTTGATTTTTGCCATATTTTCAGCAAAGGACTTTTCGTCCACGTCGTAAACCGTCTTTCCGTTTTTGACGGACGGCATACCTGCGTTTGGTTTTATGACTACGGGAACGGAAGCGCACTCCAAAAGTTTTTTTGCAATCTCTTCCATTTGCACGGGTCCCACAGAACAGTTTGCGCCCAGCGCATTCACCCCCATAGCTTCCATTGTCAGAACGAACGAGTGTATATCCACGCCGAAAAAAGTCCTGAGATTTTTTTCAAAAGACATCGTGACGCAAACGGGGAGAGTGCTGTTTTCTTTTGCCGCAAGGACAGCCGCTCTCGCTTCGGTCAGCGACGTCATGGTCTCTATCGCTATATAATCCGTCTTGTCGCCTGCCGAAAGGATTATCCTTTTAAACTCGTCGTATGCTTCGTCAAAGGATATTCCGCCTTCGCCGACAATTTTGCCGAGCGGACCTATATCCAGGGCGGTATACCTCGCTCCGCTTCGTTTGGCTATCGATATGGCGGCGCTTATTATTTTATCGAGCTCGTCGCCGTATTTAAAGCGGTTTGCGCCGAACGTGTTTGTGTAAACTACGTCCGCTCCGCTTTTGACGTAACTAATGTGAATATCTTCTATAACCTCGGGCGAGGTGAGGTTGAGCTTTTCGGGCAAGCCGATATACCCTCTTTCCAAAAGGGAGCTTCCCATTCCGCCGTCTAAAATCAAGTCTTGGTTAAAATCAATCATAAATACCCACTATGGCGGTTACGCTCTTTGTCGGGCACATCATATCGCCCTTAGTCGTCATAACGCCGATTTTTTTTGTTGCCGAAATTAAATCCAAAAATTTTTGTTGGTCTTTTATCGATGTATCGTCAAATCCTATCGAATATCTTGCGGTTATTTTACCTTTATATTCTTTTGCGATTTCACAGTTTATCTCGTCGCAAAGCTGTTCAATCATTACAAGCCCCGCATAGTCGATAAGATATGCAAGCTCGAGGCTTTCGTATTTTGAGCGTTCTATTTCTCTGTCGAACTCGTCGCCGAGCGTGGCGCAAAACAACGCCGCTCTTTTGCAGCCGTCAAGATGTGCGGAAAGTTTGGAGCCTTTAAAAAATTCCCCGTTAAAATAAACGCCGTCGGGGACAGTTTCGACGTCGGCAAGTTTTACAACGCTCCTTTCGGCGGCGCAGGCGTTTGCGAGTGCCACCGCCTTAGACAGCGTTTCGTCGTTATAAAAAACAGGGCGTTCGTTGCCCATAAAAAGTAACAAAGCGTTTTTAGATATCATTTTTTAAATTTAGGAAGTATGCGTTCGGCTATCTCGCCTTTATTCATTGTATACAGGTGTATGCCTCTTGCACCGCCTTTGATGAGCGCATTTATCTGCTCTACGGCAAGCTCGATTCCTCTTTCAAAAAACTCTTTTTCGTCGGGGTTTTCCTCTTTGAGTTTTCTAAATTCGGCAGGCACCGATGCGTCGGAAAGCGAAACGCTGTGTTCGAGCGTCTTTGCCGAAAACATGGGCATTATGCCTGCCTCGATGGGAACGGTGATTCCCTTTTTAGCGGTAAGCTCCAAAAAGCGGAAAAACTTGTCGTTATCCAAAAACAGCTGAGTGATAAGGTGAGTGATTCCGCAATCTATCTTTCTCTTTAAATTGTCGATATCCTCTTCAAGCGTTTTTGCCTCCGGGTGCTTTTCGGGATAGCACGCTCCGATAAGATTGAATTCCGGATGACGGGTGCTTAAGTATTCTGCAAGGTCGCTCGCATGATGAAAATCGAAAAACCTGGAGGTTGGGCAAACGTCGCCTCTGAGCACCAGGATATTTTCTATCCCTTTGCGGTTTAGCATTTCCACTTGCGACTCGAGTTTTCCCACGGTCATGTTGACGGCGGTCATATGCGCCACCGTGTTTATGCCGAAAGCGTCAATCGCAATAGACGCCACGTCTGCGGTGGTATCTGCGCCCTCTCCGCCTGCGCCGTAAGTCACGGAAACAAAGTCGGGGCCTACCGACTTTATGCTCTTTAACGCTCTTATCACGCCCTCGAGATTTCCCGTCTTTTTAGGGGGGAATACCTCGGCGGAAAGCACAAGCTCTTTTTGTTTGAACAGGTCACAAGTTTTCATGGGAAAATTATATCATTATTTGATTTTTTTGTCTAATAAACTATTAAACAAATTCCCGGGCGGATAAAATAGATTTTTATATTTTATAAACGACGGAGCGACGGCGAAAAGGCATCTTTGTAATTTTGGCAAAGTCCTGAATATGTCCGTTTATCTTTGCCGTCAAATGAGAAAAGGGTGTAGGCGGGTGAGGACAAAAAAAGACCGATTCGTCAGAATCGGCTTTTTGTTTGCACAAATTATCTTAACATTGGCAATTTTCTGTATTTTGCGCAAGCACTGCATCCACCGCCCATTTCCTGTCCGGCAGAGTTGATAACTTGACATACAGCTTTTTGGACTTCCGTAGTAACCTTTGTTCTATCCGTACTGATAACCCTTTTGGGCTCTTTCCAGTTAGCGCAAGTTCCGCAACATTTTCTGTGATTAGGATACTCCATTTTATTTGCCCCCCTTTAGTATTCTTTGGTGTATACACATTATAGCCGTAAAGAGTATAAAAGTCAATACCCAATTAAAATTTAATTTACAAGTAAAATAAACTAAAAAATAATTAAATAATCATGTATGTTTGACAAAATCAAAAAGCATTGTTATTATATTAAGGCATCGAGGTGTGGCACAGCTTGGTAGTGCGTTCGGTTCGGGACCGAAAGGTCGCAAGTTCAAATCTTGTCACCTCGACCAAGCGAAGGAGCAAAGGTAACTTTGCTCCATTTTTTTTGCAAAAAAATTTCGCTTGATACCTTGCTCCTTCGCTTTTCGCAAAAAGTCACGCAAGCTGAACTTTTTGCGAGTGCTCACTTCGTTCGCATTTTTATGACACCGCCTTTTTTATTAGAAAACGGCTAAAGCCGTTTTCTTTTATTTTTGGCGTGTAGCGGAAAAACTCTGCCGATTATTTGCGAAAACGCAATGGGCGTTTTCTTACTTTACGGCAGGTTTTTCCTTTTTCGCAAAAAGTCACGCAAGCTGAACTTTTTGCGAGTTGCTCACTTCGTTCGCAAAATTAGGATATAAATGAAACAAAAAGTTATTTCAGGTTGTTCATTCTATATATTCGAAATAGTTTATATTTAAAGAAGATAGTATCTTGGTATTTTGGTTACCTCATAAAATCCGCAAAATCCTAATTTTGCGGAAAGCGAGGGGAGCGGTGGAAAGGCGAAAAAACTAACGGAGTTTGTTTTGAGCAAACAGCCGACTTCCCGAGCCGGTGACGATCGCAAAATGCTCGCTATTCCGTCGCTACGCTCCTTACAAATCTTGTCACGGCGGAAAAACTCTGCTGTTTGTTATCGAAAACGCTTTAGGCGTGTTCTTTTTTTACGGCAGGTTTTTCCTTATTCGCAAAAAGTCACGCAAGCTGAACTTTTTGCGATATGCTCGCTATCGCTCGCAAAATTAGGATATAAATGAAACAACAGGTTATTTCAGGTTATTCATTCTATATATTCGAAATAGCTTATATTTAAAGAAGATAGTATCTTGGTATTTTGGTTACCTCATAAAATCCGCAAAATCCTGATTTTGCGGAAAGCGAGGGAAGCGGTGGAAAGGCTCAAAACAAACGGAGTTTGTTTTGAGCAAACAGCCGACTTTCCGAGCCAAGCAGGCTTTCACGAATTTGTTCAATAGGATAAAATTAAAAGGCAACTTTGCTCCATTTTTTTGCGACCTTGAAAGTCCGCAAAATCCTGATTTTGCGGAAAGTCGAGGAAAAGGCTGTAAGGCAAAACATAATTTATTATGTTTTAGCAAAAGCCTGTTTCCGAGACGGCTTGCTCCTTCGCTTTTCGCAAAAAGTCACGCAAGCTGAACTTTTTGCGAGTTGCTCGCTTCACTCGCAATAATAAGGATATAAATGTAACAACAGCTTTTTTTTGGAAAACTTGTTTTATTTGTTTTAAATACGTTTATTTAAAGAATATAGTTATCATTGTATTTTGGTTACCTCATAAAATCCGCAAAATTCTGATTTTGCGGAAAGCGAGGGAAGCGGTGGTAAGGCGAAAAAACAAAAGGAGTTTGTTTTGAGCAAACAGCCGACTTTCCGAGCCAAGCAGGCTTTCACGAATTTGTTCAATAGGATAAAATTGAAAGGTAACTTTGCTCCATTTTTTTGCGACCTTATAGAAAAATAATTTGAAAAATTTAGCTTTATTGTTATTCCATATTTCTGCCGATTTGAGTATTGACAAAAAGATATGAAGATGATATCATTTTAATATCATATAAAAAGGAGGGAAGAAATGGGAGAAGTGCTGGTAAGAAAAGAATATAAGCATAAAAGCGAATTTATATTTATGGAAGTATTTTTCGGACTATGCGTGCTGGCAATGTTTTTGGCGGCTTTTTTACTGCCGCTGGACGAGGATGTCTTATTCATAAGATACATATTTGTCGCAATAGGCGCATTGTTTGCCGTGCCTTTGATTTTGGGCGTAATATCACACATAAAGTATTTAAATCTTCCCGACAGTCTGCTCGTAAAAACCGATTCGGAAAACTTTTTCGATTTTTTCAACAGACAGGCAATCGCTGTCAAGTCTGTAATAGAGGTTAAAGTGTCGCATTTTAAAAACAAATACGGCAAGGCTTATCCTTACGGCGACGTGTTTTTGATCACCGACTACAAAACGATAAAAATCAGATATGCAACGGATATTGACGAGGCAAAGGAAAAAATAGAAAGCGTCCTAAAAGAAAAAGGAGTTTTAAACGGTTAAGGTTTAGTAGGCTGGTGGAAATCGAAAGGCACGGCAGCGGCGAAAAGACGGAAAATATTGTTTGCCGTATATAAAGCCTCGCTAAAACAAAACGGTTGCAAAAGATAAGACGGACAAAAGTTAGGGCATAAAACAAAATAGTCATATATCATAAAAAGGAAATCAAACAATAAAAACAAAAAAACAAAAAGAAAACTAAAAGACAAACAAAAGAAAACGAAAAAGAAAACAAAAAGTCATACGGAGGTAATTATGGAAAAGGAAAACAAAAATTTGAATAGCGAGGCTATGGCTAAGGTTAAAGGCGACTATACCGAAAAGATACTTAAACCGTTAAACGGCTATATCGGTTTGTTGCTTTTCCTCGTGATAGCCGCCGGCTCTACGGCAATGATAGTGCTGGGACATATGCATTCTCTTGTGGCGGTGTTCGTCATAGGATATCTGCTTATACCCGTCTGTATCGTAATGGCGGGCGGATTTGCCGTCGTTTCACCCAACGAGGCTTTGGTGCTTGTGCTTTTCGGTAAATACAGCGGTACGATAAAACAGGAAGGATTTTATCTTTATAATCCGCTTTGCAAAAAATTTAATCCTGCCGCCGTTCCCAATATGGCAAGGCGCAACTACGTATCCCTCAAGGCGATGACGCTTAACAACGACAAACAAAAGGTCAATGACGCCGAGGGTAATCCTATCGAGATAGGCGTCGTAGTTATCTGGAGGATAAAAGATACCGCAAAGGCGGTGTTTAACGTCGATAACTACGTCAACTTTATATCAATACAGAGTGACGCCGCAATAAGAAATATCGCAAGGCAATATCCCTATGACATAAGCGACGACGGCGATGAAAAGTCGCTCAGAGGCAGTGCCCAGGAAATTGCTCAGACGCTTTGCGAGGAACTTCAGCAGAGAGTGGAGATAGCGGGAATAGAAGTGGTCGAGGCAAGGATAGCGCATCTTGCATACGCTCAGGAAATAGCCGCCGCTATGCTCCAAAGACAGCAGGCAAAGGCGGTTGTGGACGCAAGAACGACAATCGTCGAAGGAGCGGTAGGAATGGTGGAGCTTGCTCTCGAAAAACTCTCGAGCACGGGACTTGTCGAGCTTGACGACGAAAGGAAAGCGCAAATGGTGTCAAATCTTATGGTCGTCCTCTGTGCCAATAAAGACGCTCAACCTGTGGTCAACAGCGGAAGTCTGTATTGAGGCGCCTATGACTGAAAAAAAACAACTTGTGCTCAGAATATCGCCTGTGCTGTGGGAGGAATTAAATAAAATGGCTGCCGACGATTTCCGCTCGCTCAATTCCGAGATAGAATATATCCTTACATCGGCGGTGAGGAACAAAAACTCCAAAGCCAAGGTCTTAGCCGAGGAACTTGTCGAATGTCTTTCTTTGGAATCAGAAAACAAAGTAATGCAAAAAATTAATTAGATTCAATGTTTATTTATGGTTGTCCGATATAAAATTAAACAAATTTAAATGAATTGTTCTGTCAACAAATTAAAAGTCTGTGTAAAAGCAGACTTTTTTATATGCTGAATGACGAATAAGAAAATTGAAGGATATTTAATAAAGCATATAGGGCATACACATAAATCGTTAAAAGACGATATTGATTTTAATAAAAAAATTTGTTATTATTGAAAAAAAGAGAGGAATTGTATGAACGTATATGTCATTTATAAATTTAACGATTCGGAAAAAGTAAACAGCTTGCTAAATGAATATAAGAGAAAAGACAGCACACATGCATTAAATTTTTTTATGTTTAATAAAGACCATAGCAAATCATTTTGGCATAGGAAAGCAAAAGAGAAGATGATAAAAAGCAATTTAGTTGTTTATTTTTATAGTGACGAGCAAAGTCGCAAGACAAAAAATGTAAAATGGGAATTAAATTTAGCCAATAGTTTAAAGAAACGAATATACATTTGCGATATCGGTTCTCAACTTAATAGTAGCACAATGAATAAATTTGCCAAAGATATATTTGGTACTGACTACTCTGAAGAATTATTAAATATCGCAAAATATAAAATTTTTCACGAAAACGATTTTTACGGCATTTTAGAGTCTGAGGTAAAATGGAATATCGAAGATGATGTTATCAGCAAAGACTTTGATAAAACAAAATTATCGGAAAAAGAGTATTATGAGCTTTTATTAAACGAATATAAAATAATGGTGGATACGTCTGAAAAACTAATGGAAAGACGTCATAATACAAGCAATTTATACATGACGTTATGCGCTGCCTTGGTTGCGGCTGTCGGTGCATCGTTCGCTTTTGATAATTGGTGGGCTGTGGGATATATATCTTTGGGAGTCGGGATAGTTTTTATATTTTTAGCTAATAATTGGCGAGCTTGTTTAAAAGCGTATGAAATGAATAATCAAGGAAAATTTGCGGTCATAAATGCAATTGAAAAAATTTTACCTGTAAATTTATTTGATAGTGAGTATAGATATAATACAAAGAATGGAATAAAGTCATATTCAAGTAGAGAGAAAATACTTCCTATGATTTTTATGGGCATTGGAATTTTGCTGATAATTTTTGCAATAGTTATGGTTATATTATTATCCTTAAGTATACTTAAATAGATTTTTATAATACATCAAATTTATTATATTTCTGAGATTTCACTAATAATTATGAGTTCTTTACAAAAAATATTAAATGGAGTAAAATAGATTCGGAGGCAGATATGCGGACAAGAGAATCCGAGGAAATGTATCTTGAAACGATTTTCCTTTTGAAAAAGAAAAAGGCCAACGTGCGTTCGGTGGATATTGTGGATACGTTAAACTACGCAAAGTCGAGCGTATCGAAAGCGGTAAACTTGTTGGTTAAAAAGGGATATATAACGCTTGACCGAGTAAGCGGCGATATCGATTTTACCGCCGAGGGAAAGGAGAGGGCGGAAAAGATTTACGAAAGACACGAGGTACTCACAAGGGCGCTTGAAAAGATAGGCGCGAATTCCGCCATGGCGGAAGAAAATGCGTGCAGGATAGAGCACGTCGTCTCCGACGAACTGTTTGAAATTATCAAGGCATTCGTTAAAGATTGAATAAACGCCCGACAATTTCGGGCGTTTTTATTTATCCGGACAAAAGATTTTATCGGTTCAAAAGTGTTTTATTAAATCAAAGATTTTTATTAGGTCAAAGGGGTAAAAACAAGATAAAAAAGGACGGAAAAATTTTCCGTCTTTTTATTTATAAGTGTTTATTATATTTTCCGCTACCGCCGTTTTTGAAATGCACCTGTCCATTGCCTGTTTTTCGATATATCGGTGTGCGTCTTCTTCGGTCATTTTTAAAACTTCGATAAGCACCCATTTAGCACGGTTGACTATCCTGATTTCCTTCATTTTTTCCTGAACGGTGCTGACGGTGCGGTTGAATTTCTTAAGACGTTCTATCACCGCTCTCAGATAATCGAGCGATTGCGCCACCACTTGCACGCTTGTGGGCGTGGGAACGGTCATAACGCCGAAGTCGACGGTCTTGGCATAGAAATCGTGATAGAGTTCTCTTGATACAAACAACAGCGCTACTCCGTTTGACACGCCACAGAAATCTATTGCGAGCTTGCAACCGTCCTCGTCGGGCAGAGGGGAATTGATGAGCAAGATATCGTAGCTTTTGTCAACCAGCCGTCTTTTGGCTTTAGATACGCTGTCGGCTTTGTCCACGGGAGAAAAGGACGCTTCGGGCAAAAGGGGAGATACGGACGCTAAAAATTTGTCCGATGAAGAAACGACTAAAACGCTGTAAACCTTTTCCTGAAGCGACATATCTTTCTCCGATTATCTGTTGAGGTAGGCGTCGATTAAAGATGACGGCAAGTGCTTATTTACAAAGTCGCTTGCCAAGGTTGTCTTTTTTGCCTCGTCGAGGCTAAGAGGCAGAGTTTTGAAACGGCACAGAATATCTTCACTTGCGGTATAGAAATTGATATCCGCAGGCTCGGGGAGCGGAAGGTGTCCGTCAAGTCCCTCTATGCAGGCGTAAATGAGCAACGCAAAGCCTATATAAGGATTGCAAGCCGGGTCGGGGGAGCGGAGCTCGAGACGTTTGAAGTTTTCGACAGCCGCAGGTATTCTGATAAGCTGCGAGCGATTTTCGATTGACCACGAAACGTATTTGGGCGCTTTAAAGCAACCGAGACGCTCGTATGAATTTTGAACGGGATTTAAAAACAGAGAGATATCTCTTATTTTATCCATAATGCCCGAAATCAGATAAGGCATAAGCTCGCCGTTTTTTCCGTCGCCGACGGATATATTGACGTGAAATCCCGAGCCGGGCTGGTCGGCAAGCGGCTTGGGCGAGAAATCGGCGTAAAGCCCGTTTCTTGCCGCAATCGTTTTGACCACCGATTTAAAGGTTACAGCTCTGTCCGCCGCAGTCAGTGGATCGGAATATTCAAAATCTATCTCGTTTTGTCCCGGTCCTTCTTCGTGGTGCGAACCCTCGGGGATTATTTCCATTTGTTCCAACGTCAGGCAAATTTCACGCCTTACGTTTTCGCCTCTGTCATCGGGGGCGATATCCATATAGCCCGCTTCGTCGTGCGGAATATAGGTGCGGTTTCCCTTTTCGTCGAGTTTGAACAGATAAAATTCGAGCTCGGAGCCGAAATTGAAAGTGTATCCCGCTTCTTTTGCGTCGGCAACGGCCTTAATCAAAATACTTCTCGTATCGTTTATGAAAACGCTTCCGTCGGGATTGCAGATTTTACAAAACATTCTTACGACTCTGCCGTGCTCCGGTCGCCAGGGCAGGACGGTGAGGGTGGAAGGGTCGGGATATAAAAACAAATCCGAGCGTCCCTCCCTGCCGAAACCGTCGATAGCGGAAGCGTCGACGGCGATGCCGTGCTTGAATACCTTGGGTAGCTGGCTCGGCATAACGGAAATATTTTTTTGCACTCCGAAAACGTCGCAAAACGCAAGACGTATGAATTTTACGTCTTCCTCGGCGCAGTATTGCATAACTTCTTTTTGTGTATAACTCATTTTCTCACCTTTTTAAAATATCGACTTATAAGTTTTGTTTTGGTTTATAAACTTTTAAAATTTTGCATTTTAAATTTTGCAATTTCAACGTTTTACTGTTTAAATATACAAACGGTTTTACAGTCTTATAATTAGATTATATAAATACTTATATAGATATAAACAATATAATAATAAATAAACGCCGTCGCCGTGTCAATACAAAATAAAATTTTAGCTGAATTAGCTTTGCGTTTTATCGTATAAAACGGTCGACGGAGCATTTTTAAGTTTGGCAGTTATTTTGCGTCGGTCAGTTTTCAACGTACATTTGTTTATAAGGATTGGCGCTGTTCGGTTTTACGGCGGTAAAGGCAGAGCCGAGCACTTCGGACAGCTCGTAGCCGAACAACGAGCAAAATTCTTTTATATATGGCATGGCCGTGTTCATATCTTCTTCTGTAGCCTCGCCAACGCTGACCTGCTCGGGAAAGGTTATCTTGCTGACGTCGCCTCTTATGAGCACTCTGCCTCCGTGCATACCCGTGCAAGGGAAATTGCCGGTCACGTTCTTTTCTGATTTACAAAGTCCCAAAACGATAATCAAGCCGCCTGCCTGATACTCGCCCAAAAAACTTCCGCAGCGGCCACCTATCACGATGACGGGGAATTTTTCCTTGTATGCCTTTATGTGTATCCCCGCACGGTAGCCTGCGTTGCCTTTAATGTATATCTTTCCGCCTCGCATGGCGTATCCTACAGCGTCGCCTGCATTGCCGTAAATTACTATCGTTCCCGCATTCATAGTGTCGCCCACGGCGTCCTGAGCGTTGCCGTTTACTTTTACGCTTCCTCCGTTGAGGTAGGCGCCGAGCGCATTTCCCGGAGTGCCGTCGATTTCGATATATCTGTCTTTAAGTCCGACGCCCAAAAATCTTTCGCCGAGGCAGTGAGATATTTTCACGTCATCTTTTGCCTGTTTTATCATTTCGCATAAAGATGCGTTGTCGTGTGTAGAAGCATTTATGGTTATCATAATTTTATCTCCTTTTGCAATTATTCGCCTGCGTGCTTGATGCCGAGCACTTTGAGTTCCGTTTCGCTAAGGCCTATACCTCTGAGCATAAGACGGTTGCCTTTAAGAGCTTCGATAGAGTTGATGCCCATGGCTCCCATAAACTCTTTGATTTCCCTTTTCCAAGCGGTGAGCAATTTGACAAGTCTTTCGCTGCCTTCGTCGGGGTCGAGCCTTGCGACAAGTTCGGGACGTTGAGTGGCGATACCCCAATTGCATTTTCCGCTTTGGCAGTTTCTGCAAAGGTGACAGCCGAGAGAAACGAGAGCGGCGGTGGCGATATAGCAAGCGTCTGCGCCTAAAGCGATTGCCTTGATAACGTCGGCGGAGCTTCTTATGCTTCCGCTCACTATGAGCGAAACGTCGTTTCGTATTCCTTCTTGTCTTAGCCTTTCGTCCACAGCCGCAAGGGCGAGCTCCACGGGGATACCCACGTTATCCCTTATTCTCGTCGGGGCTGCGCCCGTGCCGCCTCTGAATCCGTCTATGACGATTGCGTCTGCGCCGCTTCGGGCAATACCGCTTGCTATTGCCGCTATATTGTGAACAGCCGCCACTTTGACAAAGACAGGTTTTTTATAATCCGTCGCCTCTTTAAGGGAAAAGACGAGCTGTCTTAAATCTTCTATCGAATAGATATCGTGATGAGGGGCGGGGGATATGGCGTCCGAGCCAATCGGAATCATTCTCGTTTTTGAAACGTCGTCAACGATTTTCGAGCCGGGCAGGTGACCTCCTATACCGGGCTTTGCGCCTTGCCCCATCTTAATTTCGACTGCCGCTCCCGCTTCGAGATAATCTTTGTGCACTCCAAATCTTCCCGACGCTACCTGCACAATCGTGCTTGAACCGTATTTATAAAAGTTTTGATGCAAACCGCCCTCGCCGGTATTGTAAAAAGTGCCGAGCTCCGTTGCCGCTCTTGCAAGACACTCGTGAGCGTTGTAGCTTATAGAGCCGTAGCTCATTGCGGCAAACATAACGGGCAGGGAAAGCTCAAGCGACGGGGGTGTGTTTAAAATCATTTTGCCCTTTTCGTCGCGCATGACGGTCGACGGCTTTTTGCCTAAAAAAACTTTTGTTTCCATCGGCTCTCTGAGCGGATCGATGGACGGGTTAGTCACTTGAGAGGCGTTGATGAGTATCTTGTCCCAATAGACGGGCAGGGGTTTGGGATTGCCCATAGACGAAAGCAAAACTCCGCCCGTTGCCGATTGCTTGAAAATCTCTCTTATCACGTCCGAAGTCCAGTTGGCGTTGTAGGTAAAATCCGCTCCGCTCTTTACGATTTTAATGGCGTGCACGGGGCAGGTTGCAACGCAACGCATACAGTTTACGCATTTTGCCGAATCCGCAATTAGGATACCTTTTTCGGGAAGAAACGCATGCACGCCGTTTGAACATTCCTTTTCGCAAAGGCGGCATTTTGTGCAAAGCGCCTCGTTTCGTATTATTTCAAATTCAGGATAAAGATAATCTGCTTTCACTTTTGCGCCTCCTTTTCAACCTTTACGATAATCGGCTCGCCACCGTCGGGCGAATATATGTTTTCCGCTTCCGGCTCCATAGCTCTTATAGCGGCTTCCTCGCTCGCTATAAAAAACAAATCTTTTTTTTCTCCCGTCACCATTGAACGAAGTTTCAATCTGTCGTTGAGCGCCATAACGCCGCCGTCAAAGCCGAGTATTATCGAAAACGGACCGGTGATGAGCAGGGAAGAAAATACGTATCTCAGATAGGTCAGCTTGTCCTTTTTTTCTTTATCGCACTTTGCAATCGTGCTCCAAAACGGGGCGGCGATAACTAACGCCGTTTCTTCAAGCGTCAGCTTTTGTCTGCGCAAAAGAAAATCCGCTATGTAGGTTATGACCTCGGTATCCGTTTGCAGAGTGCATTTATAACCGAACATTTCTATAAAACGTCTGTTTGCGTCGTATGACGATATTTCGCCGTTGTGCACCACCGTATAATCCAAAAGCCCGAAAGGATGAGCGCCTCCCCACCAGCCGGGAGTGTTTGTAGGATATCTGCCGTGCGCCGTCCAAAGATATGCGTCGTATTCGCTCAGACTGTAAAATTCGCCGACGTCCTCGGGGTATCCGACTGCCTTGAATACGCCCATATTCTTACCGCTCGAAACGACGCAAGCGCCCTCTATTTTGCAGTTTATACGCATGACCGTTCTCGCCACGAATTCACGTTCGTCAAGCTGAGCGTCGGCAAGACGGGATTTCATAGGGGCAAGAAAGTAGCGCATTATCAAAGGCTCGTTTACTATCGCCCTTATCTTTTTCGTCGGAATGATTTCCGATTTGACGATTTCAAAAAATTCTTTGATATACGTTTCAAAATCGATTTTCGCCTGCCTCGAGTCGAAAAACATATGAAATGCGTAAAACTCGGCGTATTCGGGATATATTCCGTATGCGGCAAAACCGCCTCCGAGTCCGTTGGATCTCTCGTGCATGGGTATCATGCTTTTGACAATCTTTTCTCCGTTTACGGCGTTGCCTTGCCGTGAAATAACGGCGCTCACGGCGCAGCCCGACGGAATTCTTATTTGCCCTTCTTTCAAATCCATATCTGACCTCTCACTGTTATTTTTGCAAATAAAAAAAGACGCCCGTTTCAGAGTCGTCAAAACTCTGAAATGAACGTCTTTGCTCACTTTCAGCGAGATTATAGCACAGTATTTTAAGGTTGTCAACAACCGAGCAAAAAAAAATTTGTCTTAAAATTGCGGTAAAAAAAGGCAAAGATTTTGCCTTTTAACCGTATGAATTTTAAAAGGATAGTCGCATTTGATTTAACAGCGGAAGGCAATCTTTGGCGGCAGAATAAAATGAGTACAATTCAGCGAAAAAAAAATAATAGGATAGGGTATGATACTCTCTTTTATATATATATTTATATGCGCCGAAAAAAGAGAAAAGAGAAAGGTACAAACTAAAAAAAAGAGAAAAAAAATTAAAAAAAATCGTTGACAACAAAAAAAACCTTTTGTATAATGCAAGCGAAAAAGGCAAAGGCGTCTTTGAGACTTAGTCTCGAAGACGCTTTTTTTTATGCCGTGATACAGGCATTGCCGAAAAAATTTAAAAGGAGAAAAATTTATGCAAACGGTATCGGATTATTTTTCAAGTATGGTTTTTGACGACAGAGTTATGCGCTCTATGCTCTCTGCGGACGTATACAATTCGCTGAGAAAAACTATCGACGAGGGCGCAACCCTCGACCTATCGGTCGCTAACGCCGTTGCAACGGCAATGAAAGATTGGGCGGTTCAAAAGGGTGCGACGCACTACACGCACTGGTTTCAACCTTTGACGGGTATCACGGCGGAAAAACACGACGGATTTATCAGTCCCGCTCCCGACGGCAGAGTGATAATGGAGTTTTCGGGAAAAGAACTTATCAAGGGCGAGCCCGACGCCTCGAGTTTCCCGTCGGGCGGACTCAGGGCAACGTTTGAAGCAAGAGGATATACGGCGTGGGACCCTACAAGTTATGCGTTTATCAAGGATAAAACTCTTTGCATACCCACAGCCTTCTGCTCTTACGGCGGCGAGGCGCTCGACAAAAAAACTCCGCTTCTGCGTTCGATGGAAGCGTTAAACAAACAAGCGCTCAGGATTTTAAAGCTGTTCGGAAACGATACGGCAAAATGCGTTAAAACGAGCGTCGGACCTGAGCAAGAATATTTTTTGGTAGACAAAAAACTGTATGACCAAAGACCGGATTTGATTTACACGGGCAGAACGCTGTTCGGAGCAAAACCTCCCAAGGGTCAGGAGATGGACGACCACTATTTCGGAGTCATTAAACCGAGAGTGCTTGACTTTATGCACGACCTCAACGACGAGCTTTGGAAACTCGGCATTCTTGCCAAAACTCAGCACAACGAGGTTGCTCCCGCACAGCACGAGCTTGCGCCGATATATTCGACCACGAACATTGCAACCGACCAAAACCAACTTACGATGGAAATCATGCAAAAGGTTGCAAAACGCCACGACCTCGTCTGTCTGTTGCACGAAAAACCGTTTGCAGGCGTAAACGGCAGCGGTAAGCACAACAACTGGTCAATGACGACGGATACAGGCGTAAACCTGCTCACCCCCGGCGAAACGCCTTATGAAAACGCTCAGTTTTTGATATTCCTTTGCGCCGTGATAAAAGCGGTTGACGACTATCAGGATTTGCTGAGACTGTCCGTTGCTACGGCGGGCAACGACCACCGTCTCGGAGCAAACGAAGCTCCGCCTGCGGTCATATCGATGTTTTTGGGCGAGGAACTCAGCGCCGTACTCGAGGCTATCGAAACGGATAAGCCATACAGCGCAAAAGAGAAAAAGCAAATGAAGCTCGGCGTCGACGTATTGCCTAAATTCGTCAAAGACACGACCGACCGCAACAGGACGTCGCCGTTTGCCTTTACCGGAAACAAATTTGAGTTCAGAATGCTCGGCTCGTCAAACAGTATAGCCTGCGCCAACATGATGCTTAACGCCGCCGTTGCGGAATCTTTAAAGCAATACGCCGACAAGCTTGAGGGTGCGGCAGACTTCAAAACGAAATTGCAAGAAGTCATCAAAAAGACGATAAAGGACCACAAGAGAATCATATTCAACGGCAACGGCTATGACGACGAATGGATAGCCGAAGCCGAAAGACGAGGACTTTCAAACTATAAGACGACGGCGGACTGTATGCCGCATCTTCTCGATAAAAAGAATGCGGATATGCTCATATCCCACGGAATCTTCACAAAGGAAGAGCTTGAGTCGAGATGCGAGATAATGCTTGAAAACTATTGCAAGACGGTCATTATCGAAGCTAACACGATGACGGATATGGTGAAAAAACAAATATTGCCGGCAATATCCAAATACGTTGACAAACTTTGCGATACGGTTATCAAAAAGAAATCAGTATCTCAAAATGCGGAATGTATGTTTGAAACAAAAACGGTATCCAAGCTCTCGACTCTGTCGGACGCCATGTTCGATATGACGGGCGAGCTCGAAGGCGAGGTCATCAAGACAAAGGACGGAAGCGACGTCATTGCAGAATCGGCAAAGATACGCGACAGCGTGCTTCCCTTAATGACTCGTCTGCGTCTTTTGGCGGACGAAGCGGAAACGGTATGTTCAAAAGAATGTTGGCCGTTCCCGACGTACGGTGAGCTGCTTTTCGGAGTATAAGCTCAAAAGGAGTATTTTATGACTACGGAATATTGGTATTTAATCGGAGCGGCGTTGGTATTTTTTATGCAGGCGGGATTTGCCATGGTGGAAACAGGCTTTGCCCGAGCAAAAAACGCAGGCAACATTATAATGAAAAACCTTATGGACTTTTGTATAGGCACCGTCGTCTTTATGCTTTTAGGTTACGGACTTATGATGGGCGAGGACGCCTTGGCAGGACTTGTGGGCATACCGAACCTGGATTTGTTCGGTAAGTTTACGGAGTTTATCGCCTCACCCGAGGAAGGCTTGACGGAGGCGTCCAAGTTTGTGTTCAACCTTGTGTTCTGTGCGACTGCGGCGACAATCGTTTCCGGCTCTATGGCGGAAAGAACGAAGTTTTCGGCATATTGCATTTACTCGGCTATAATCTCGCTTGTCGTATATCCTATCGAGGCGCACTGGATATGGGGAGGCGGCTGGCTTGCACAGATGGGATTCCACGATTATGCAGGCTCGACGGCGATACATATGGTGGGCGGTATAACCGCTTTGATAGGCGCAATAATGGTAGGTCCGAGAATCGGTAAATACGAACGTGACGAAAACGGAAAGGTCATCAAAGTAAATGCAATCATGGGACATTCCATACCGCTCGGCGCACTCGGAGCATTCATACTCTGGTTTGGCTGGTACGGCTTCAACGGTGCGGCGGCGACAAGCGTATCCGAACTTGCGACAATCTTTTTAAACACGACGATTGCTCCTGCGGTGGCGACGTGCACGACGCTCATATTCACATGGGTAAAAAACAAAAAGCCTGACGTGTCGATGTGTATCAACGCCTGTCTGGCAGGACTCGTAGGCGTGACGGCGGGCTGTGCGGCGTTCGATGCGATAGGCTCTATCGTGGTGGGACTCGTTTCCGGATTCCTCATCGTGCTCGTGATAGAATTTATAGATTTAAAACTTCACGTTGACGACCCTGTCGGTGCAGTCGGAGTGCACCTCGCAAACGGAATATGGGGAACGATTGCGGTAGGTCTTTTGGCAAACCCCAACGCACCTGCCGGAGTTAAAGGACTTTTCTACACCGGCGATTGGTATCAGCTCGGCGTTCAGGTTTTGGGTGTGGTAACCGTATGCCTTTATACTGCGGCGCTTATGACTTTGTTCTTCTTTATCATAAAAAAGACGATAGGACTGAGAGTCAAGCCGGAAGAAGAACTCAAAGGACTTGACGTTTCCGAACACGGACTCATCAACGCATACGCCGATTTTGCTCCCAACGTTGCAAGCTATGCTTTGGCTTACGAAGGAGCGGAAGGCTTAAAGGGCGAGTTTGACGTAAGTGGCAGAGTGATAAGCGAGGATGCATCGGCAACAGCGTCCACTTACGAGCCTTTAAAGACGGCAACCGAGAGAGGCTTAGCTCCCAAAAAGTTTACAAAGGTGCAGATAATTTGCAAAGAGGAAAGATTGCAAAAGCTCAATGCGGCTCTGACGGAGATAGGCATAACCGGTATGACGGTATCCCACGTCATGGGTTACGGACAGCAGAAGGGCAAAAAGGAATTTTACAGAGGCGTTCCCGTTACCGTAAATCTGTTGCCTAAAGTGCAGGTGGATATCGTCGTATCCAAGGTGCCGGTAAAGGACGTTATCGAGGCGGCAAAATCCGCACTGTATACAGGCGAGATAGGCGACGGAAAGATATTCGTTTACGACGTGGAAAACGTAGTAAAAGTGAGGACAGGCGAAGAAGGCTATGACGCCTTGCAGGACTCAAAATAAAACAAAATTCCCTCTCGGCATTTGCCGGGAGGGAAATGCAGATTAAACGGCAAATTTAAACGCAGAAAAATTTAAAAGATAAAAGGACGAAAAACAACACCGTATCCCAAAATAAAAATTAGGGCAAAAAGTGTTGTTTATCGTGTAAAAAGAAAGTTTAAAGCGGTGTATTTAGGCTAAAACGAAAAACTCAACCGAAAGACAAGCGCAAGTGCTTTAAGCCGTGAGGACGTGAAAGCGTGGGCGGGTTACCGTGTGGGCGTTAAAAGCAAATGAGGAAAAAAAACCGACAAACCAAGCAAACGGCAAAGAAATTTTTGAGAGGTAAAAAATGTGTACGATAATGTGTTATACGGGAAGGGATATAGAGTGCGAGGACATAAAAGAGGCATTGTATAAGACGCACTCGAGAGGCCCCGACGATATGAAAGTAGTTGAATTGAAAGACGGAATAATGGGCTTTGGCAGGCTCTCGATTATGGGGCTTACCTCGGACGGTATGCAGCCTTTTACTTTGAACGGAAACAGCGTCGTTTGCAACGGAGAGATTTACGGCTATCGGAAGATAAAAGAACAACTCAAAAGCGAATACAGCTTTAAAAGCGACAGCGATTGCGAGATACTTCTTCCGCTCTATGAAAAATATTCCGTGGAAATGTTTAAAATGCTCGATTCGGAATTTGCGCTCGTCATATACGACGGCAAAAAAGGGAAGTTTATTGCGGCACGGGACCCTATCGGCATACGACCGCTCTACTACGGTTACAGCGCATCGCAAAAAATAATGTTTGCTTCAGAACCTAAATGCCTTGTCGGACTTGTGGATAAAATCTTTCCCTTTCCGCCGGGACATTATTACGAGGACGGCAAATTCATATGCTACAGGGACATGACGGCGGTTGATAAAACGGTATCGGACGACCTTGAAACTGTTTGCCGAAACATTAAAGAAAAACTTGTGGCAGGCGTTAAAAAGAGGCTTGTGTCCGACGCAAAAGTGGGATTTTTGCTGTCGGGCGGTCTTGATTCGTCGCTCGTGTGCGCCATTGCGGCAAAAGAACAATCGGCGCCTATAAAGACTTTTGCCATAGGAATGGAAGGGGACGCCATAGACCTTAAATACGCAAAGCAGGTGGCAAGGTACATTCATTCCGACCATACCGAGGTCATAATGACCAAAGAGCAGGTTATCGATTCTCTCGAAAGGGTGATAGAGCTTTTGGCTACTTACGATATAACGACCATCAGAGCAAGCATGGGAATGTATCTCGTTTGCAAATACATACACGAGCACACGGATATCAGAGTGTTGCTCACGGGCGAGATATCCGACGAGCTTTTCGGATATAAATACACCGATTTTGCGCCGTCGGCGGAAGAATTTCAAAAGGAGTCGCAAAAGAGGATAAAAGAGCTTCACTATTACGACGTTTTAAGGGCGGACAGGTGCATATCGGTAAACTCGATAGAGGCACGAGTTCCCTTCGGTGACCTCGATTTTGCAAGCTACGTCATGGCGATAGACCCTCAAAAGAAGATGAACGTATACGGCAAGGGCAAATATCTTTTGCGCCACGCTTTCGAGGACGGAAGCTATCTGCCTTACGATATTCTCATGAGAGAAAAAGCGGCTTTTTCCGACGCCGTGGGACATTCTATGGTGGACTATCTAAAAGAATACGCAAACGGGAAATATACCGATGCGGAATTTGAAGAAAAGAGAAAAAAATACGCTCACGTTATGCCCATATCGAAAGAGTCGCTTCTTTACCGTGAAATATTTGAAAAGTATTATCCCGAACAGGCGCAGATGATTCCCGCATTCTGGATGCCCAACGAAAGCTGGCCCGGTTGCAAAGTCAACGACCCGTCCGCAAGAGTACTTTCAAACTACGGCGACAGCGGAGTGTAAAGTCGGCATGCGCCCAAAGAGTAAAGCGGCATTTTGCGGGCAAAAACGCAAATGCACCTTTATCAAAGCGTAAAAAAGGGCAATCGGAAGACGAAAACTCAATAAATGGAAAACAAGATAAAAATATCTGAAAGACGATATAAAATATAAAACAGGCGAAGCAAACGGCTTGGACATAAAAGCGCTACAAGAAAATCAGACAAGCAATATATAGCTAAAAGAACAAAGACAGAACAAACAATATAGAAAAATAAAGCAAACGATATAAACGACAAAGATAAATCTGAAAGAAAAGTTAAAGCGTTCCGCAAGTTACGGAAAAGGAGAGGATATGACAAAATATATATTTGTGACGGGGGGAGTCGTTTCGGGACTCGGCAAAGGTATAACGGCGGCATCGCTGGGCAGACTTTTAAAGGCGAGAGGTTTGAAGGTTGCGGCACAGAAACTCGACCCATATATCAACGTTGACCCGGGCACGATGAGCCCGTATCAACACGGCGAGGTGTTCGTCACCGAGGACGGGGCGGAAACGGATCTCGACCTCGGACACTACGAAAGGTTTATAGACGAGAATCTCAATAAATATTCCAACCTTACGACGGGCAAGATTTATTGGAACGTTTTAAACAAAGAAAGGCGTGGAGAATATTTAGGCTCTACCATTCAGGTTATTCCTCACGTCACGGACGAGATAAAACAGTTTGTTTACGCCGTCGCCAAAAAGACGGACGCAGACGTAGTCATCACGGAAATCGGCGGAACGATAGGCGATATAGAGTCGCAGCCCTTCATAGAGGCGGTAAGGCAGATATCCCTCGAGGTGGGCAGGGAAAACAGTTTGTTTATTCACGTTACGCTCGTTCCCTATCTTAGGGGAAGCGACGAGCATAAATCCAAGCCCACACAGCACTCGGTAAAGGAGCTTTTGGGCATGGGTATAAATCCCGATATAATAGTGCTCAGGTGCGACGAGCCTTTGGAAAAGAGCATATTCGACAAGATATCCCTCTTTTGCAACGTCAAGCCGGACTGCGTTTTTGAAAATATGACTATCCCCGTTTTATACGAGGCGCCGCTAATGCTGGAAAAGCAAAACTTTTCGGGAATAGTCTGCCGTGAGCTTGCGATAAAAACTAAAGAACCAAACCTCAAAGAATGGCGTCAAATGATTGACAAGATAAAAAACAGGAAGCAAAATATAACGGTGGGATTGGTAGGTAAATACGTGCGTTTGCACGACGCCTATCTGTCCGTATCGGAAGCGTTGAAGCATGCGGCGTATTCGCTCGATTCCGACGTGGAGATAAAGTGGATAGATTCCGAAACGCTCACCGACGAAACTGTCGAGTTGGCGCTCGGCGGAGTGGACGCAATAATCGTTCCCGGCGGATTTGGTCAAAGAGGAATAGAGGGAATGATTCTTGCCGCAAAATATGCAAGAGAAAACGGCGTTCCGTATTTCGGAATATGCTTAGGAATGCAAATCGCCGTCATCGAATACGCAAGGGACGTTTTGGGATTTTTAGACGCAAACTCGGGTGAATTTGACAAAGATTGCGCTCACAAGGTAATCGATTTTATGCCGGGACAGAGCGACGAGATAGGCAAGGGCGGAACGCTGAGGCTTGGCAGCTATCCTTGCGATATAGTTTCAAAAACGGTCATGAGAAAATGTTACGGCTCGGATAAGATAGACGAAAGACACCGCCACCGCTACGAGTTTAACAACGATTATAGACAGCAATTTGAAAATGCGGGGCTCACCGTGTGCGGAACGTCGCCCGACAACCGTCTTGTGGAAGCGGTGGAAATAAGCGACATGCCGTTTTATCTGGGCGTGCAGTTTCACCCGGAATTTAAAAGCAGACCAAACAAACCGCATCCGCTTTTTAAAGCGTTTCTGAGTGCGGGATTGGATATAAGACAAAAGAGGTCACAATGAAAAAATTTGACGCAAAACTTGTTTTTGAGGACAAAAGCGAATACTTCGGCTATTATTTCGGCGCCAAAAGCGAAAAGGTAACGGAAATAGTTTTTAACACTTCTATGGTTGGATATCAAGAAATTGTATCCGACCCTTCTTATACTTATCAGACGGTTGTTATGACTTATCCGCTTATAGGCAACTACGGAATGACGGAGTGGGACTACGAAACGAAAACGCCGACGATTGGAGGCCTCGTGGTCAAAGAGTACAACGACGAGCCGTCGAATTTCGGAAGCGTTGCGACCCTCGACCACGTTATGAAAAAATATAACGTTGCCGGCATAAGCGGAATAGACACCCGTCAGCTCACCCGTTCGATAAGAGATTTCGGAAGCAGAAAGGTGCTCATCACGAGTGCGGATACGCCTATAGATAAGGCGTTGGAAATTTTAAAAAACACTCCGCTCAAAACCGACGCTGTCAGCCGCGTAAGCTGTAAAAAGTCGTGGGAATCGAAAGTCAAGGGAGCAAAGTATAAAGTGGTGGCTGTCGATTGCGGAATCAAACTTAATATCGTCCGCTCTTTAAACGAAAGAGAGTGCGACGTCATTGTCGTTCCTTGGAACACGACGGCGGAGGAGATTGCTAAAATTAAACCCGACGGCGTGTTTTTTTCAAACGGCCCCGGCGACCCTACCGACGTCGTGCCCGTCATCGAGCTAATTAAAAAAATAAAGGGAAAGTATCCCGTTTTCGGAATTTGCCTCGGTCATCAGCTCATATCGCTCGCATACGGCGCAAAGACGTATAAACTCAAATTCGGACACAGGGGAGGCAACCACCCCGTCCGCAATCTCGAAAACTCAAAGGTTGAGGTTACGTCGCAAAACCACTCTTATGCCGTTGACGCCAAGAGCTTAGAGGGCACGCCGCTCACAGTAACGCACGTCAACATTCTCGACAACACGGTGGAGGGCGTAGAGTGTAAAGAGGACAACGTTTTCAGCGTGCAATATCACCCCGAAAGCTGTCCCGGTCCTTGCGACAGCTCATATTTGTTTGATAAATTCATCCTTTCAATGAAGGAGAAAAGATAAATGCCCAAAAGAGAAGACTTAAAAAAGATACTTGTTATAGGCAGCGGACCTATCGTTATAGGTCAGGCGGCGGAATTCGACTATGCGGGGACGCAGGCGTGTCTTGCCTTGAAAGAGGAGGGCTATGAGGTTGTGCTTTGCAACTCGAACCCTGCCACCATAATGACGGACACTTCGATAGCGGATAAAGTTTATATGGAGCCGTTGACGCTCGAATACGTCGCAAGAATAATCAGATACGAAAGACCGGACGCCATAATCCCCGGCATCGGCGGACAGACGGGGCTCAATATTGCCATGCAGCTTGAAAAGAAGGGTATACTCAAAGAATGCCGAGTGGAGCTTTTGGGAACGAGCAGCGAAAGCATAGAAATGGCGGAGGACAGGGAACTGTTCAAAGAGCTTTGCCAAAGACTGGGCGAACCCGTTTTGCCGTCGGAAATCGCAAATTCCGTCGAGGAAGGCTTGGAGGCGGTAAAGAAGATAGGATATCCCGTCGTTTTAAGACCTGCCTTTACTTTGGGCGGCACGGGCGGCGGTTTTGCCGACAACGAAACGGAATTTTTGGAGATAATCAAAAACGCTTTGTATCTGTCGCCCACTCACCAGGTGCTCGTCGAAAAATCGATAAAGGGCTTTAAGGAGATTGAATACGAGGTCATGCGAGACGCCAACGACACGGCAATCGCCATATGTAATATGGAAAACTTCGACCCTGTGGGAATTCATACCGGGGATTCGATTGTGTTTTGTCCGTCGCAGACGCTCACCAACAGAGAATATCAGATGCTAAGGTCGTCGGCGCTCAAGATAATCAGAGCGTTAAAGATAAAGGGCGGTTGCAACGTTCAGTTTGCTTTAGATCCGAAATCCTTTCAATACTACCTTATAGAAGTCAATCCGAGGGTCAGCCGTTCTTCTGCGCTTGCGAGTAAAGCCAGCGGATATCCCATTGCAAGAGTATCGGCAAAGATTGGTATAGGAATGAACCTCGACGAGATAATGCTTGCCAATACTCCCGCTTCTTTCGAGCCCTCCCTCGACTATGTGGTAACCAAAATGCCGCGTTTTCCGTTTGACAAATTCGAGGACGCAAACAATCGCCTCGGCACTCAGATGAAAGCCACGGGCGAGGTCATGAGCGTGGGCAGAACGATAGAGGAAAGCCTTTTAAAAGCCGTCCGCTCCCTTGAGATAGGCGTAGACCACGTGTATATGGCAAAATTCGATTCTATGTCGAAAGCGGAACTGTTTGAATATATCGAAAGAGGCACGGACGACCGCATATATGCCATAGCAAGGCTTTTAAGGCTTAAAGCGTCGCCGAAAGAGATTGCTTTAGCTACAAAAATCGACGTGTTTTTCATAGGGAAAATAGCGCATATCATCGAGATAGAGGAAAAACTTGCCTCGGGTAAATGGGATACCCGGCTTTTACGGGAAGCAAAGTCGTTTGGCTTTTCGGACAGGGCGGTGGCAAGACTTTGGCAGACGGACGAGCTTAGCGTTTATAATTTCCGCAAAAAAGAGGGAATACGTCCCGTATACAAAATGATTGACAGCTGTGCTTCCGAGTTTGACAGCTATATCCCTTATTTTTATTCCACTTACGAAAAGCAAAACGAATCGGTTGTTTCAGGCAACAAAAAAATAGTCGTTTTGGGAAGCGGACCTATCCGTATAGGTCAGGGCGTCGAATTTGACTACTCCACCGTTCATGCGGTAAAGACCATCAAGGCGGCAGGCTACGAAGCGATAATCGTAAACAACAACCCCGAAACCGTTTCGACGGATTATACCACGTCCGACAAACTTTATTTCGAGCCTCTCTGCGTAGAGGATGTCATGAACGTGATTGAATTTGAAAAGCCTGAAGGAGTAATAGCTTCGCTTGGCGGTCAGACGGCTATAAATCTTGCTCAGCCGCTTACCGACAGGGGCGTCAATATCATAGGCACCGACTGCGCCGCAATCGAAAAGGCGGAAAACCGCGACGCCTTTGAAAAACTTTTGGTGTCGCTCAAAATTCCGCAGCCTAAGGGCAGAGCCGTCACCGATATAGAAGAAGGTATAAAGGCGGCAGGCGAGATAGGTTATCCCGTGCTCGTACGTCCGAGCTTTGTTTTGGGCGGCAGGGCAATGCGTATTGTAGCAAACGAACAGCAGCTTCGCCATTATCTCAAAACGGCGGTTGAAATCGATGAGGATAAACCCGTTTTGGTGGATAAATATATCAGCGGAAAGGAAGTGGAGGTTGACGCCGTATGCGACGGCAAGGACGTCTTCGTCCCCGGCATTATGGAGCTTGTGGAAAGGACGGGCGTACATTCGGGCGACTCGATAAGCGTTTATCCCACTTTCAGCATATCTCAAAAGGTAAAAGATACCATTTTGGACTACACCTTGAAACTTGGCAGAGGCATAGGCATTAAGGGACTTTACAACATTCAGTTTATCGTCGATAAAGACGAAAAGGTGTTCATAATCGAAGTCAATCCACGTTCGTCGAGGACCGTTCCGTTTTTGTCGAAGGCGACGGGTTATCCCATTGCGGATATTGCCACGCTCGTTATTTTGGGCAAGAGCTTGAAGGAGCAGGGATTCGACAAAATTTATCCCGACGAGAAAAAGCGTTGGTACGTCAAAGTGCCCGCCTTCTCGTTTGCAAAACTGAGGGGAATGGATTCGCATCTCTCACCCGAAATGAAATCGACGGGCGAGGCGATAGGATACGACAAGACGTTGACGAGAGCGCTGTATAAAGCGCTTGCGGCGGCAGGCGTAAAGGTGCAAAACTACGGAACGGTGCTCATCACCATCGCCGACGACGACAAACCGGAAGCGCTTCCTCTGATCAGGCGTTTTTACAATCTCGGCTTCAACATAGAAGCCACCGAGGGAACGGCAAAGTTTTTAAAGAGCAACGGCATTAAAACGAGGATAAGAAAAAAGATAAGCGAAGGCTCTACCGATATGCTCGACTCGATACGGCAGGGATACGTCACGTACGTCATAAACACAAGAGACGTCCGTTCGGAACACAGGCTTTCGGACGGCTCTCAGATAAGGCAATGCGCCGTCGAAAACAACGTGACGGTGTTCACGTCGCTCGATACGGTAAGAGTTTTGCTTGACGTGCTCGAGGAAATAACGATGAACGTTTCCACTATCGATGCGGAATGATTTCGTTTCGACTTTAATCTGAATACATAATCGGCTAAGCTGAAAGCATAATCCGACTGTCAACCGAAAGGGCAGGCAAAACAAAGGCAATCTAAATATACTCAAAAGGTTGCCTTTTTGGCTGTTTAGTGTAAAATGAGTACATAAAACTTGTAAGGAGATAAAAATGAAGAAGAAATTTTTATTTTTATTATCGGTCGTTTTGGTCGTCTCTTTGACCGCAGTTATTTTCGTTGCCTGCGATAACGTACCGGGCGGCACGAATCCCGACAAGGGAGGTGCGGACACGACTGAAAAAACCTTTTACGAAGACATGACTTTCGACTATCTTTACGGAGTTATCGATTCCGCTAAAAACTATACGATAGTCACCGAGGAAAAAGATTACGACGTTTCCAATCCTGACAGCCCCGTTGTGTGGTCGCAAGTGCTTTCGATAGTTGTCGACAACGAAACCGACATAACCTATGCAGAAACAATAAACACAAAAGACGGCGAAACCTATACTATGAAAGAATATATTTATCAGAGCGATTCTGTCGAATATCTTATTTCGCTTAATAATTATACAATCGGTGAAAACGGTGCGCCTATAAAGAACGAAAGCGGAAATTTTGTGCTTAAATCGGCGGAGAAGAAAGCCCCCACGAAGCCTATAGAGTTTACTTTGGGACTTCTCGGCAACGAGAGTTTTAACGAGTTCGCTTCGTATAAGATAAAGTCGAATAATCTTTTTTATATGTATATCTACGATTATCTTTTCTATGAAGAGGGCAAAATTGTCCCGAAGACCATGAAAGGCACCACTGCGGAACTTATCATCGAAGACGATAGCTTCGGCGTTATGTTTCATTTTATAGAGGACGGCAAGACGGTTAAAGACTATTCGCTCCTCATCAAAAATGTAAACAAAAGCGCATTGACTTCCGTTCCCGACGAGGTAAAAGCATTCGAGTCGGAAGCGGTGGAAAAATAAATATAAAACAAGCGTCTGAAAAAAAGTAAAGAGAGGCAGTAAAAACAGGCGGTAAAATAAAATCGGAAAAAGCGATAAAAGCAAAACCGCAAAATTTAATTTAGCATTTAAAAAAGCGCCTTTTGGCGCTTTTTTATTTTACTTTTTGCCGTTTTGACGGCGGTATTCAATTTTGCAAAAAGCGGTCACACCCTGCGTTAAGATAAAAACGCTTTCATGAACGCCACGTATTTTTCCGCTAAAGCGTTTGCCTTATCCGACGAGGTTGCTTTGGTGGCAACGTAAATTTTGAGTTTTGGTTCCGTGCCGGAGGGGCGGACGCATACCCAATCGCCGTCTGAAAGTTTCCACTTTATGGCGTTTGTCTTGGGCAGGTGCGTATCCTCTTTCGAGCCGTCAGCGTTTATTGTTATCTGATTTAAAAGGTCGCTTGTCGAAAGCACTTTCTTTTCGTCTATCTTTTCGAGCGCAGTGCTTCTTGCCTTATCCATGATTGCGCTCATTTTTTCCATTCCGTCAAGTCCTTCGTAGAAGATAGAAACGGATTTTTCGATATAATATCCGAACGTGTCGAAAATCTCCATAAGGCGGTCGAACACCGACGAGCCTTTCGCCTCATAGAAGCACGCCATTTCGGCAAACAGCATAGAGGCGACGACGGCGTCTTTATCTCTGGCGTGCGTGCCGCTCAGATAGCCGTAGCTTTCCTCGTAGCCGAACATAAACGTATATTCGCCCGTCTTTTCCCATTCCTTGATTTTTTCGCCGATAAACTTAAATCCTGTCAATACGTCGAAAGTTTTGACTCCGTATGACGAGGCAATTTCGTTTGCGAGATTGGTGGTAACTATCGTCTTGACGATAGCGGCGTTAGCGGGCAGGGTGCCGTTTTGCTTGTGGCGGAGCAGGATATAGTCGCAAAGGAGCGCACCTATCTGGTTGCCGTTTAAAAGCACGAATTTGCCCTCTCTGTTTCTTATCGCCACGCCCATTCTGTCGCAGTCGGGATCGGTGCCTATGCAGATATCGCTTCCTATCTTGTCGGCAAGTTCAATTGCCATCTTAAGGGCGTCGCTCTCCTCGGGGTTGGGCACCTTGACGGTGGAAAACTCCGTGTCCGGCTTTGCCTGTTCGGGCACGACGGTCACGGGGATATTCATGATATCGAGTATCGTCGTGACAGGCATATATCCGCTTCCGTGAATGGGGGTATAAACTATCTTAATGTTTTTGCCCGCTTTCTTTACGGCGTCGGGGGAGAGGCAAAGTTTTTGTATCTCCTTGAAATAGGCGTTGTCGACCGATTTTCCTATTATCGTGACGTTTGCGTCCACCTTTAAATTGTCCTTGCCGACAATGCTTTCCTTGTCGAGTTTGACGTCGGCTTCGGCAATTCCGAAATAGTCGAGCTTGTCGATAAACTCAACGACTTTCGCAGTGGCTTCGGGCGACATTTGAGCGCCGTCCTCGCCGTATACTTTGTATCCGTTGTAAATTTTGGGATTGTGCGAAGCGGTAATCATAATACCGGCTATCGCATTCAAATGCCTTATGGCAAACGAGCAAACGGGCACGGGACGGACGTTTTCAAACAAAAACACTTTTATGTTGTGTGCGTCCAAAACCTTTGCCGCCAAGATGGCAAATTCCGTCGACATACGCCTCGTGTCGTATGAAATGACGATGCCTTGCTGTTTTGCCTGTTCTCCTAAAGTTTCTATATAGTTTGCAAGTCCCTCCGTCGCTCTGCGCACGGTAAAGCGGTTCATGCGGTTCGTGCCCTGGTCGAGCACGCCCCTCATTCCCGCCGTTCCGAATGCAAGCGGAATTGCAAACATTTCTTTCTTTTCTTCTTCGGTAAGTTCCGAAAGCCTTGCCTTTTCTTCTTCGGTAAGCTCAGGGCTTTCTAAAAAATTTTGATAAGTATCGAGATATGACATAAGTTCCTCCGCTATCATTTAGTATAAAATAATTATACCATTTTATGGGAGATAGTCAATAAGCAAATCTTGTTTGGGGGTCAAGATTATTTCGTCGAGCGCCTTATACGTGTTTTTTCTTATCTTGATTTTTTTAGCCTTTCCACCCTCAGAAACTTCGATATACCCTTGCGATATCAGCCCGTTTTTTCCCTTTCGCTTTACCGTATTCTCCGTCACCTCGTCGGATGTTACTGTCTGCGTTTTATACGGTATGACGTCAAGCGTTTCGGATACGAGTTTTATATCTCTGCCTTTAACGCCTATCATATAAAAATACAGATTTCTGTCTTTGATAAAGCTATGCACCGTCACGGGGAAATCGGAGGTGTTTGTAAATTTTAAATCGGCGCTGTCGGACACCATAGCGTCGAACGACGGGGCAACGTATGATACGGGCAACGAATGCTGATTTACAGTGATTATCTGCATATCGGAAAGAAGAGCGCAGTTATAAAGCGTCGTTGAAACCTGACATGTTCCTCCGCCCACGCCGTCGGTAAATTCGCCGTTTAAAATTACTTTGGCGTCTTTAAATCCGTTTTCTCTCGTGCGCTTTCCCACAACCTCGTTAAAGGAAAACGTTTCGCCGGGCAGTATGACGTACCCGTCAATCTTTTTTGCGGCAAGCGATATGTTGTGCGCCCTCTCGTTTGAGCTCGTATAAAACGCCGTCGAAAATTTACCTTTTACACAGTGGCTCTTTTTAAAAGATAAAATATCTTCCGCTTTTTTTTCGACGATATCTATCTTTACCATATCCGCCCCGGCGTCTATCGCCTTGCAAACAGATTCGTAAAAGTCGCATTTTGAAAAATTAAAGCCGTCCCGTCCTTTTATATAGCTTATGTTGCCGTATTTAAAAGTGTAGGACGTGGGAATATATTCCAAGCAGTAGCTTTTTTTCAGCTCGTCGGCAAACGCCGTCAAATTTAAAAACATAAAATTCGCCGCTTTGTCGCAGTCGGCAAACTTTAAAGCCGCTTTGTAGGTGTTTAAATATCCGAAACGTTTTGTCGTTTTGGCGGCCGATTCGTTGAAAATCGCCTCGAACGGAATCGTTTCGCCTTTTATCTCCACATTGAGCGCGAAAGTATTTTTTGCGTCGATTATACCGTTATCCGAATTATTTGCCAAAGCAAACGCGACGAGGTAATCCTGACGAGAAAAAATCGCTGCCGAAAAAATCGCCGCTTGAAAAAGGGTGAGCAACATTATCAAAACAAAAATAAGATTTTGACGAAAAAGAAAAGTTTTCGGCTTTTTCATATATTTAGTTTGTCGAAAGGGCGGATTTTTAATCAAAAAAAGGTGGCTAAAACTCGGTAAATTATGGCGGCAAAATTTATCGGCCGGGCGCAAAATAAAGGCCGTAAAGCGGTGTTTTAAAGGGCGTGAATCGCAAAATAAAAAGTCGAAAAAATAAAAAGACGAAAGAACGTTAAATGACAAAGAGGGAAAAAGAAAAAGACGAAAGAACATTAAATGACAAAGAGGGAAAAAGAAAAAAAGGCGAAAAAACGGAAAACAAAGGGAAGATAAAACAAAGAAAAGATAAAACAAAGACTATGAATACAAAAAGGGGAATTATATCGGAAAAATAAATGCCGTTTAATATGTTTTATTTTGTTTAAGCAGTTTCATGACGTCCGCTTCTTCCATTTTGGGAACAAACGAGGCGTTGTAGCTATCTGATGATTCATAGTGAAAATCGCTGCCCGCCGTCGGTATAAGGCGGTATTTTGTCGCAAGCGCCTTTAGCGTTTTTTCTTCCGTCTCGTTGTGCGAGGGATATGAAACCTCGAGCGCTTTAAGTCCGTATTTTACAAGTCCCGAAACGATAAGCTCTGCGCTCTTGTCGGCAAGATAGGCTTTGGGGTGAGCAAGACAGGGTATGCCGCCGGCCTCGGATATTGCCTTTACTGCGGCGAGCGGGGTCAGCTTGGTGGCTTGAATATATGCCGGCTTTCCCGTGCCGAGATAGCGGTCGAAAGCCTCGTTTACGCTTTGGCAATATCCTGCCTTAACCATGGCGAGGGCAAAATGCACTCTGCCGACTCCCTTTGCGGCAGGGTCCAAATCGATTTTAATGCCCATACTTTGCAATTTTTCGTAAAGCCTTATGTTTCTTGCCTTGCGGTATTCCTTTACCGTGCTGAGCGTGTCCAAAAACTCTGTCGAGCGGTAGTCTATGCCATAGCCCAAAATGTGGACGTCTTTTGACGCATAGGTAGAAATTTCTATGGCAGGGACAAAGAGAATGCCTATCGCCTTTGCCGTCTCTACCGCTTCGGGCAGGGCGTCCACCGTGTCGTGGTCGGATATGGCGCACGCTTTTGCTCCCAGCTTTTTGAGGCGCGTCAAAACCTGCTCGGGTGTAAGCTGTCCGTCGCTGAAAGTGGTATGATTGTGCATATCCGCATAAATAAGACTCATATCTCCTCTTTTTTTGCCTTGGTATATCAGTTTTCGCCGTCGTCGCTATCTAAATCGACAAAGGTTGAAGCCGCCTCTAAAAGCGAAGTTTTTTCTCCCGTGATTGCCGAGACGGATTGCAATCTCTTTCCTATCAACTGAGTGCGCTTCTCGGCGTTGTCGATAGTGTTTTGAACGCTTTCGAGTTTCTTTTTCGTCTGTCCCAAAAGGTCGGAAAACTGAGTGAAGTCCTTTCGGAACTGTTCGAGCAGTTTGCCAATCTCCGTGCTGCGCTTTTCTATTGCCACGGTGCGGAATCCCATTTGCAGGCTGTTCAACAGGGCGGCAAGGGTGGTAGGTCCGCACACGACGACTCTGAGCCTTGTCTGAAGGTCTTCGATAAGGTTAGGGCGTCTGACCACTTCGGCGTATAATCCCTCGACGGGCAGATACAAAATGGCAAAGTCGCAAGTCTTGGGAGGGTGGACGTATTTATCCCTTATCGACTGCGCTTCCGCCTTTATGCGCTTCTCGAGATTTTTGCCCTCTTCTTCAATCTGCGCTACGTTGCCTTTTTCGGAGGCCTCTACAAGCCTGAGGTAGTCCTCTATGGGAAATTTGGCGTCAATGGGAAGAAAAACCGTTTCCTCGTTTTTGCCGGGCAGATTGATGACGAAATCCACTCGCTCGTTTTCGTTTTTGGTTATGTTGACGTTTTTGGAATATTGCTCGGGGGTAAGTATCTGGCTCAGCAGATTGTCGAGCGCAATCTCGCCCCACGTTCCTCTTTGCTTGACGTTGGTGAAAATCTTTTTGAGGTCGTTTACTCCCGTCTGCAAAGATTGCATTTCCATAAACCCTTTGTTTATCTCGCTAAGTCTGTCGCTTATTATTTTAAACGACTGATTAAACCTTTCGTCCAAGGTGGAGGACAGTTTTTCGTCTACCGTCTCTCTCATTTTGGTGAGCTGAGTTTCGTTGTCCCGTCTGACCTCGTTTAAATTTTTTTCGTTTTCTTGGCGCATTGCGTCGAGTTTAGAATCGACGTTTTGCATAAACGCCACCATGCGCTGTTCTATGGCGTTGTTGGTGTCCTTTAAGGCGGAGAGTTTGTCTTCGACGTTTTTCGACGACAGCTCAAAGGTTTTAGCCGTCATTTCGTTGTTCATTCTGAGCGTGGTGTTTATCTCGTTTTTCGTCGAATCGAAAGCGGACGAATCTATTTTTGTCTTTTTTACGACGGCTATAACGATGAGCGTTATAAGCAGGGCGATAGCCACCGCCAAAAGAATGTAAAGTGCTGTCATTTTTTCTCCTTTATTATCTGTCGTTTTATGTCGCCAAGAGCCTTTAACTGTTGCTCGTAAGTTAAAAGGTCGTATTTTACCGATTTTTCCCAAACCTTGTTTAATATCTCTGAGCGTGTTTTTGGCCGGACGTCAAGGACGTCTTCTCCTTTTATTTTGAGATCTTTTACGCATAGAGGAACGCCGGCTTTCAGCATATCGTTAAAAAGCGATTCCATTCTGTCCGCAGACGGCGAGGTAACTCCTTTTGCCGCCATGGCGTCCGCTCTTATAAGAGATATGAGGGCAGGGGCTATATCGTGATTTTTTGCCAAAAACCATTTCAGCTTGGGCGTCTTTGTTTCGTTTAAAAGGTTATACATATGATTTTCTATCAAACGGCAGGTGAAGTCCACTTCGGCGTTTGATAGTTTAAGTCCCGTCGCTCCGAGCTCGCGCCTTGCTATCGCCGCACTCTCTAGCGGGTGATTATACATATTGCCGTCACGGGCAAGGCACATAGGCTTTGCCACGTCGTGGAACAGGGCGGCAAGCCTGACGGACGGCGGAGCAAATTTTACCGTTTGCATTATATGCTCGAAAACGTCGTAGTCGTGGTATTTGGGATTTTGCGCCACGCCCTTTCCTTCCTTAAGGACGGGAAAAAGCTTTGTCAAAACCGTAGTTTGGTCGAGCAGTTTAAGCCCTCTGTATTGGGCGTATTTATTGTTTAGCGAAGGATAGCGGACGTCGGCGGAAAGTATCTTTTTAAGCTCTGTCGCTATCCGTTCTTTGGAGATGTCGAGCACGTTATCCGACATTTTTATCGCCCACTCCATAGTTTCGTCCTCGATACCGAAACCGAGTTCGGCGGCAAAGCGGCACAGCCTTAAAATCCTCAGTCCGTCTTCCGAAAACACCTTTTGAGGCGTGACCGTAGCGGAAAGAATTTTGTTTTTTATATCTTCCATACCGCCGAGCGGGTCAACGAATATGCCTTTTGATATGTCGTAGTATACGGCGTTGGCTTTAAAATCCCGCCTTTTGGCGTCAAGCGCTATATCCGTGCAAAACTCCACTTTGGCAGGCGTATGCGCACCGCCCACGGGGTAGCTGTCCTGCCGAAAGCAGGTGTATTCCGCTTTAAAATCACAGCTTGTAACAATCACCGTGCCGACTCTGAGATTTGAATCGGCAACTTTAAACTTCGAGCCTTTCAGCTTTTCGATAAGCACGGACGGGGGAAGTGAGCTCGTTATATCGATATCGTCAAAATCCAGCCCGAGCAGAAAATTTCTCACGCTTCCGCCCACGGCGTAAAGCGTAGCGTCTTTGCCGAGAAAATCGGCAAGTTCATTTAGCGCCTTAGGCAGCTTATTTTTCATACACCGTTTTTGAAAGCACGCACACGTCGGGCAGGTTGCGGTATTTTTCGGCATAGTCGAGACCGTATCCCACAACATATTCGTCGGGTATTTCAAATCCTATATAGTCGCCTTTTAGCTCCACCTTTCTCCTCGACGGTTTGTCAAGCAGGGCGCAGAGTTTTATCGATTCCGGATTTCTCGCCTCAAGGACTTTGATGAGGTAGGAAAGCGTGATGCCCGTATCGATAATATCCTCGATAATGAGCACGTTTTTGCCGTCGACGGGTTCGGAAAGGTCCTTTATCATTTTGACTTCGCCTGAGGAATTCGTTCCGCTTCCGTAGCTTGAAAGGGACATGAAGTCGAGCTCGACGTCGCCCTCGAGCCTTTTGAATATATCCGCCAAAAATATTGACGCACCTCTCAATATGCCCACAACGAGTATGGGCTTGCCTTTATAATCGGCGTTGATTTGAGCGGCGATTTCTTCGGCTCTTTTCGCTATCTCGGCATTTGAAACCAAAATCTTTTCAATATCAGAATTATACATTTTTTCCTCCGACGACTAAAATCCGTGTTGTCTTAAAGTCTGTTTTGATTTTTTCGGATATCTCTATATCCTTTATTAAAAGTATATCATTTCCTGCGGCAAACACAAGCAAATTATCTCTCAGCCTAGCGGGAATTTTTTTATCCGTCAAAAAGTCGCCCAGGCTTTTCGTGCCGCCCCCGAATTTTTCAAACGAGTCGCCGTCACGCCTGAAACGCAGGACGGTGCCGCTCGGGAATTTATCTAAGTCGCAATAGAGAAAGCCTTTTGGTTTTCCGTTTTTAAATTCCGATTTAAATTCGTCAGAAGATAAAACTTTTATAGACAGCTCCTCTTTTAATTTTCCGTTTTTCAGTGCCTCGGACAAGTTTATACCCTCTTTAAAATCTACGCCGCATAAAAGAGGTCTGTCGCCGTATCCCTCTTTGGTGAATACCAGCCCGTCCTTTTCAAGATATACCGTGACAAGGTATGGCATATCGAGCCGTTTTGAGTTTGAGTTTTTCGTCAGCTTTACTATGGCATTTAAATGACGCTCCTCCACGTCGTGCTCTACGCCCAAAAGTTTAAAGCACGAAAGTATCTCTTTTTTAAGCAAAAACGGATGTTTAAACGGCTTTTTTATCATATAACCGCCCTCCGTTTTGACAGGCTTCGAAATTACGCCGTTTAAATAGTCGTCCGCCTCTACAGCGGCAAGGGCGAGCCGCAAAACGCTGTTTTCAAAAGAGGGGAACCTCTCCTTTAACAGGGGAAGCACGTTAAGCCTTAAAAAGTTTCTGTCCGCCTCGTCGGAAAAATTTGTTTCGTCCGTGACGTAGGGGATATTGTTTTTTGAGGCAAAGTCTAAAATTTCCTCTTTGGAAAAATCTAAAAGCGGACGGATAAATTTTTCCGTCTGTCTTTCTATGCCTTTCAGCCCCGACAGCCCCGTGCCTCTCGCAATGCGGTAGAGCACGGTTTCGGCTTTGTCGCCTTTGTGGTGGGCGGTGGCGATATAGTCGCAGTCTAAACTCTCAAAAATTTCACGGCGCAGGATTCTGGCAGAAAGCTCGGTCGATATTCTCTTTTCCTTTGCATAGCCGAGTGCGTCCACTTTAAACCTTTTTATTTTTACGCCGTTTTTTTTGCAGTAGTCCTCTACGAAATCGGAATCGGAAACGGAAGATGTTCCCCTTATCGAGTGGTCGACGTTGACGACGAAAAATTCCCCTTTATATTCTTTTATAAAGAGGTAAAGCATTACCATGCTGTCGGCGCCTCCGCTGACGGCAAGCGCTACTTTTTTGTCGTCAAATCCGAGATTTAATTCCATAAAAATATTATATATCAAAATCATAAAAAGACAAAACGATTTTAAACCGAGTTTTGTCCGTCAATATACAAATCTGCTTATGGCAAATTTTATATAATTCGCATAATAGCTTTAAACAAAGCTTTATTTCGGCAGATAAAAACGCCGTAAAAATACGGCGTTTTTATCAAGATTTTATAAACCGATTTTGCTTGTTAATAATTTTTTGCTTACGAATAATTTTTTTATAACTGTTTCGTTTATAAAAGATTTAATTTTAGTTTATAACGTATTGTCCGTTAAAGGTTGTTTGAAAGACGGAAAGCGACTACCGAGCAATCGTCTTTTGGCGGATTGCACTTAGAGATTATTCTGTCGCAAACGGTTTGAGGATTAAAGCTTTTTTCATAGGTGATAAGGGTTAAAAACTCATCTTCGCCCATAGTGTCGATAACTCCGTCGGAAAGCATTATCACCATATCGGAAGTCGAAAGTTTTACCGATTCCACCGACGGCGTTACCGTGTCGAGTATACCCATGGGCAGGGCGTGCGAATTTATCTGCCTTACGCTCTGTCCGTCCGTGATATAAGTCGCCACCGCTCCGAGCTTTATGGCGTCGAGCACGCCGCTGTCACGGTCGAGTATCCCTATGTCGAGCGTGGAATAAGTTTCAAAATTGTTGAGGCACAACAGTTTGTTTACCAGCGGAAGGATAAGCGAGCTTTTAAGCCCTGCCTTGTATAGGTTTTCAATTAGCGTTATCGTGTTTTGGCTTTCCTCTTTTGCCGTCGCACCCGTGCCCATACCGTCGGACAGACCTATGATTATTTTTCCGTCGTCGAGTTTGGTGACGGAAAGGCTGTCGCCGCACTCGGGATTTATTGCCGCTCTGCTCATTCCGAACGCCACGCCGTAACGGGGAGCGCTGTTTAAATATACCGTCTTCCAACCGTTTCCCGACGGTTTATCGATCAATGACGCTCTTTCCATTTTGCACCTTAAAACTTTGGAAACTATTTTTTCGATTATCGCCTTGTCGTAGTCGGATTCCCTCACGGCAAGCGTGACGGAAAGGTGCGGATTTTCGCCGTAAACGATTGCCTCTTCTGCTATAACGTTGTGTCGTCCGAGCTCGGCTATTATCGAGTTTTCACGCTCGAGCGAATAGGAAACTCTCTTTTTCATATCCTGTCCGAGTTCTCCTATGACGGAAGCGACGGAGCCGAATTGTTCGGCAAGCAGTTTTTTACAGCCGTCCGCCTCGTTTGCGGATTTGAGTTTTTGCCTTGTCGTTTCGCACGCCGAAAGAGTGTAGGCGGTGAGCGAAGTCAAATTTTTGCAGTTTGACGAAAGCTGAGAGGTGGTATCCAAAACGGTTATTTTGCCTTTTGTCATTCCTGCCTCGACAAGCTGAGCGATATGAAAGGGCAGGTTGGATTGAACACAGTTGTTATAAGACGGACATTTTGCGCAGTAGGTTTTGATTATCGAATCCGCCACGGTATAGGCGTCTACCTGAACGGGCGGAGAAGACGAGAGCATATTTTGCATAGAGTAAAACACGCTTGAAACGCAACCGAGTTTTACCGACATTTCTTTTCTGTTTTGATTGACTATATTTCTCGACGCCGCCTTCTGCGACAGTCCGCCCATAGACTGAGCCGCCGCTTCCGCTATTTTTTTTGGGATTATCAGATACAGTATAAGTCCTGTCAATACGGCGATAAGTTCGAGATAATCAAAAGAAAGTCCGTCGACGTAAAGTTCTATAAGAGTGTTTACCACCGCTATTGCCGCCGCCACGGAAAATTTTGTCAGTCCTTTAAAGGGCAGGGCGAGCGCCGTCCACAGTGCGACGAGGGAAGCGACGCCTATATTTCCGCCGCCGAGATACGCTCCCGCACCCATGGCTATGCCTACAATGAGCGCTACGTCCTTTGAAAAGTTCATAATAAAAAACATCGAGGCAAACGCCGCCAAGATATAAAAGATATTAAATCCGCCGAGAGGAAGTCGGTAAACGCCGAACGACAGTGCGGCAAGCATGACGGCAAGACATATCCTCTCGTCCGCCGACAAATGATAGTTGAGTCCCCTTAGCACGAGGGCATAGCAGCCTATCTCGCAAACAAGCGCAAAAACGACGGCAAGCAGAGCGGTGAAGAATATCTCGAAATAGGCGGCGGTATTTACGCAACTTATCGCTATGTAAGGTATCGAACCTATGAGCGTGCAAACGGCGAGCATTACAAGAGTTACCGTTTTCGACGCTTTATAGCACAGATAATAACACACCGTAAGCACGACGGCGGGAGTTATCGTATATATAAAGGCATAAAGGCTGAAATCTACCGTCAGGGCGGCGAGGATATACAGAGGAGTCAAAACGAGTATGTTCTGTCTTGCATACACGAGCCCGACGAACAGTCCTAAGGCGAACGGCGAGAAGCTGTCGAACACGGTAGCGTGCGACAGGCACAAAAACGCTATAAACGAAAGGGCGTATCTCGCAATTTGCGAAAGATTTATCTTATCCGCTCTCAGCTTACGGCGCTTATGGTATACGGGTGGTTTTAAGGCTTTAGCTTTCATGGCAAAAAAATACCACGGCATTATCGAAAAGAAATTTCTTTAGCCGTGGATATTTTACTATTTTGGTAAAAACTTATAATTTTTAGTCGATTATTTTTGGTTTGTCGGCAAGCCGTTTGTCGGATATTGTCAAGCGGATTATTTCGGGTTTTTAGGCGAGCCGAACATTTCGATGGTTACTGCGCCGTAGCCGAGGTGCGCTCCGATGATGGGCGAGCAGGGCATGACGTAAACGTTTTCTACGCCGGTAAGCTCAGTGATTTTGGCTTTAAGTTTTTCGGCGTTGCCAAGCGCCATTGTATGGGTGATGAAGCACACGTCGTTTTCAAAGCCCTTTGCTCTGTGAGCGAGGTTTTCGGCAATCGTCTTTATGCAGAGATTATTGCCGGAAACTTTCATAAATTGCTCGAGCTTACCCTCTATGTTGATGATAAGCACCGGTTTGATATGCGCAAGCGTTCCCATTATCGCCTTGGATTTAGAAAGTCTGCCGCCACGGTAGAGGTGCATCAAGTCGTCCACTGTAAACAGGTGTATGACGTTGTCCACCGCCGAGCCGACGTCTGAGGCGTTAGAGAGGATATCCATTCCGTTATCCCGATTTTTAATTGCCTTCAACACCAAAAGCCCCTCACCGCCGGATGCGGATTTAGAATCTATAAGAGCTATTTTTCTTTCGGGATATTTTTTCTCGAGTTTTTCTTTTGCCTTTACGTAGTTATCGAAGGTTCCGCTAAGCCCCGACGAAAAGCCTATATGCAATACGTCGTATCCTGCCTTCAGCTTGCTCTCGAAAAATTCGAGTGCGGTCTGTTCCGGCACAAGCGAAGTAGAAACGACGGCTCCCGCCCTGAGCTGTTCGTAAAAAGCCTCGGGAGTCAGAAAATCGTTCGTTTCGCCGTCGTATAACACTCCGTCTAAAACGTAGGTCATCTTAATGGTATCGTATCCCTTTGGGCAAAGGTTTTCGGGAATATCCGTCGTAGAGTCAGACGTGATAAAGTATTTCGTATTCATATTCACAACATAGCACAATTATCAAAAACTGTCAATTTAACTGCAAATTTTGGCAGTCTGTTTTTTAGGTTTTTGGCGATATCGGCATTTTTTCCTTTGACGTCCACTCGTAAAAGGTCAAGGCAAATTCTTTGTCGAATAAGTCGAGGTTTTTGTCGGATTTTTTACAGGTTTGGCGTATTTCGTCCAATTAAAAAAGCGCCTTTTTTAAGCCTGTCCGTGTATAGCCAATTTGATAGCAGACGGCTGTCGGCAATCGGCTATGGCGTTTTAGTGTTCGTGTCGATCAAGGTCGCTTAAAACTTCGGGATATTTTTCAAGTTCCTCTCTGTAACGGTAGAGCGCCCTTTCCCTTATCGGGCGTGTGAAAGGGTAGGTGTCGAAAATAAGTATCACGGCAAACTCGCCGTCGCCTTTTATTATATCCTTCAGCTCGCCGTTTTTTATGCGCTGTCTTATCCTGCCGTGATAACTGTACATATATTCATTTTTGCCAAAAAGAGTTTTATATAATCACAATCGGGCAATTCAGCGTCGACTACGCCGTTTGGTATAAACTTTTAGGGGCGAGAGCAGTTGCGGCGTGCAAACGTGCGTATTGACAAATCAGCACCGTTAAACTAAAATTATTGCATAGAGACAAAAAGGGGGCAGATATGGAACAGCACAAAGTAACGGAAAAACAAAAACTTTTAAACGGCAAGGGCAACATCGCAGAGCCGGGATATTCCACCTCGCTTGTGTGGCAATACGACCGTGCGGATATCAAAGCCAAAAAGATAAGAATCAAAGAATGGGATTATTATATAATCACAAATCAAAAATACGCCCTGGCGCTCACTCTCGGCGACGAGGGATACGTAGGGGCGATAAGCGCTTCGGTCATAGACTATACCGTGCCGTTTGACCATACCAACACCGCCATTAACTTTTTCCCGATGGGCAAAATGAATTTTCCTGCCACAAGCGAAATCGGCGACGTTGAGTGGAAAAACAAGGACGTGTTTTTCTCTTTTAAAAACGACGGAAAAACCCGCCGTCTTAGCGGAGTTTATCCTAAATTCGGAAAGAATAAAGAGGATTTGTCGTTTGACGTTACATTGACCGACTTCCCCAAAGACAGCATGGTCATAGCCACGCCCTTTAAAAAGAAGAAGCATTTTTACTACAATCAAAAGATAAACTGTATGACCGCAAGCGGCAGCTTTAAATACGGAGACAAAGAATACGTTTTCGACCCGTCGGATTCGCTTGGCACTCTCGATTGGGGCAGAGGCGTCTGGACGTATGACAATACATGGTATTGGGGCTCGTTTCAGGCTGTCTTGCCGTCCGGCACAAAGCTGGGGTGGAATATAGGATACGGCTTCGGCGACACTTCTGCGGCAAGCGAAAATATGCTGTTCGTCGACGGTGTGGCACACAAGCTAAGTCAGGTCACTTTCAACATTCCCCGTGACAAAAAGGGAAATTATCTTTATATGCAACCGTGGACTTTCACGTCCGATGACGGCAGATTTGAAATGCAGTTCGAGCCTATCCTTGACAGACAGGCTCCGCTTGACCTTAAGATTCTCGCCATGCTCCCGCATCAGGTGTTCGGATATTTCACGGGCGAGGTTGTGCTCGACGACGGCAAAAAAATAAAAGTGGAAAAAATGATAGGTTTTGCCGAAAGGGTACATAATAAATGGTAAGCGGCCCTTTAGGGTTGCATAAATTTTGCCGCCTCGGCGGTTCGTCCGCACTATTTAGGGGCGGCAAAATATAAGATATTGGAGGATTTATGGATTATTTAGTTTACGTTACGCTTGCGCTCGGCGTCATAGCCACGGTGTTTTTTCTATACGTAAGAGTCAAGCACGGCGGCGTTAAAGGCGTTTTGACAAAAACGCTCGCAAGCGTATTTTTCATTCTGACGGCGGTATTTTCCTTTATAGCCAAAAAGGAAGCGGTATCGGCAGAATTCGGTTCGCTCGTCATAATGGGTCTTGTGTTCGGACTTATCGGCGATATAGTGCTCGACCTCAAAGTCGTATATCCTGCCGACGGCGATATATACCTTTTTTCGGGTATGGCGTCGTTTGCGCTCGGTCATATCTGCTATCTCACGGCAATCTACCTCGAGCTTGCCAAGATAATTTCTATTGAGGCAAACCTCATCGTATTGCTCGTGCCCATGGCGATAGCCGTAGTGTTTGCGTTGCTTGCAGTGCTCGGCGGTCCGCTCATGAAGCTCAAATACGGAAAGTTTACCGCACCGTCGCTCATCTACGCATTTTTGCTCGCATTCATGATGTGTGCCACGGGTGCGGCTTTAATCGTCACGCAGGGATTGAATCCGCTTTGGATTATCATGTTCGTGGGTGCGGTTATGTTTGTCGTTTCCGACCTCATACTCAGTCAGCAATATTTCTTTGTGGTCAAAAAGACAAACGAAAACGGTGAGGAAGTTATCGAGCGCCCCAAAGCCATGACCCCGTCGCTCGTTATAGTCAATCACGCCACCTATTATATTGCACAGTTTTTGATTGCAATGAGCATTTTCGCTTTTGCGATAGTATAATAAGCATTAAATCTTTTGCCATAAGGCAGTGCTAAAATTTAACTCGCATAAGAAAATAGGATAAAAAACAACCAAAAAAAAGCTCCGCTTTGCGGAGCTTTTTAGCATTTTATTTTATTTTCCGTTCATAGCCTCTTCGCTTTGCACGTCGAAAAATATTTTTATTCTTTCGTTTCTTGCGCACTTGTTATATACGAAATCGTATACGTCCTGAATGTTTCCCTCTAAAAAAATGACGTTTTTATATTTTTCATAAAATGCCATAAATGCGTCAAGCTGCGCCGCTTCTCCCTTTTGCAACAGGATATTGTATAACTCTTGCTCGTCAAAATCTTTTGCCATAATCATTCCTCCTTAACAAATTTTGATTGTTTAGCTTGCCAAATATAGGTAAATTATACTATATCGAAGGAGTTTTTTCAATATCTAATTTAAATATTTATTTTAAGGCAGTTTACTTGAAATATTGTCCGCCGTTTAGTATAATGACTGTATGGAAGAAATTCAGTCGGAAGCGAGAGAGGCTTTTATTACCACGATTGAAGATATGGCAAGCTCTATCATAGTGCTGCAGTCGAAAAAGATAAGGTCGCTGCTGCGCTGTATTGCCTATTACGACGAACTCCGTGCCGTAGTCGACAGGGCGAGGGCAGGGTTTGAATTCGACGTCGTGGCGTCTGCCTCGCTTATTCACACTCAGAGCGGTTGGACTTTCAAAATGCCGTCTCAAAACAAAAATGCGGTGGCGTTCGTGCTCGCCCTTTTCGTTGAGGTGGACGCAGGCAGGCTCGATTTTGTCGATTTCGTTTCGCAGTTCTTCCCGTCGAGGGACGTGGCTAAATCTTTTTCCACTTTTTGCGAAAACGTGATAAAGCCGTTCAAGTTCGCCTTTTTGACCATGCTTGACGAGATAGGTACGGAAAATCCCGAACAGGTGGCAGAGCGTGAAAGGGAAATCGACTTCGTTTCCGGCGGTCTTGCAAAACAGACGGCATACTACGTCGCCAAAATGAGAGAGGCGGTAAAACTTTCAAAACAGAGCGACGAGACAAAACTTGAGCTTATATGTATGCTCGACGGGCTTGACAGCGCACTTATGGCATGCGACAGCCTAATGATTAAAGCGGTGTGGCTGGGCGTGTCGTTCAGGCTCAAAAGCTACAACCTCTGCGACAGAGAGATATCCGAAGTGCAAAAACTCATCAAAATGTTTTTGCTAACGGATAAGAGTTGATTTTTTGAAACGGGGAATCCCATTTTTTGTTTATAAAAAATTTTTCGCTGCATTTTATTTGTATAGTATGATAATAATAAAATTAAAATCTTTTCAAAGTTAAAATTATTATATTCTAAGGTAAAAGCTAAATTCTGTCTGTTAATAGCAATATGTTGCGAAAAAAGGGGTTAACAGGTTACACAAGTTAATATTTTCTATTGTGAATTATTGCAATTGACATAAATGTTTGATAGAATAATTATAAATTTTTTACAAAAAAAAGCTTGTAGCGGAGGAAAAAATGGCAGAGAATAAAAAGGCACCTTTAATTTCAGTTGTTATGCCAATGTATAATCAGGAAAAATATATAAGACAATGTCTTGAAAGCGTAATAAATCAGACATTAAAGAATTTAGAGATAATAGTAATTAATGACGGTTCCACAGATTCTTCCCTTGAAATAGTAAAAGGATATGCAGATAAGGACGATAGAATAAAAGTTATAGATAAGGTTAATACCGGATATGGGAATTCGGTAAACCACGGCTTAAAAAAAGCCACTGGGCAATATATAGGAATTGTCGAAACAGACGATTACATTGCAAAAGAAATGTTTAAAACACTATATGATTTATCCGAAAACGGTGAAGTTGACATTGTTAAAGGGAATTTTTACGATTTTTATGAATGTTCAGACGGTTCTGTTTCATTTGTGGAAAATAACGAACGCCGTGAAATGCCGAAAATTTCAGACAGTTTCAATATAAGACAAGTTCCGCAGATTTTGTGGGGACATCCTTCTGTATGGAGCGCAATTTACAAAAGGGATTTTCTTTTAAGCAACAATATAGTTTTTGAAGAGGTCAAAGGTGGCGGTTGGGTTGATAATCCATTCTTTTTTGAAACGCTTTGCAAAGCCGAAAAAATAAAATGGACAAGTCGGCCTTTATATTTTTATAGAAAAACAAGTGAGAATTCGTCATCGACAGGTATTGTAAATCCAAATCTCCCCTTTGACAGAATGAACGATAATCTCAGCGTAGTAGAAAGAAACGGGTTTACAGACGAAGTAACTCTCAAATATCTTTATTCAAGAGCTTTAATGTATACAAACGGGGCTATTAAAGAATGTGATTATGAAAGAAATTATGCTCTTATAGACGAAAAGGCAAAAAATTTAATGCAGCGTTGTGATGAAGAGATTTTCCTCAAATATTTTAATGTGCGAGATTGCTCGCAATACTTTGAGTTTGCTTCTCCGATTAAGTCTATTGCGGATAAATTTCCAAAAATACTTATTTATAACTGGGTCCCTTATGATAACTATTGGAAATTCGGCGGTGGCGTAACGATTTACTGTAACAACCTTATTAAAACAATAATAAAAAAGTATCCTTTTGCTCAAATCTATTTTCTGTCGTCGGGCTTTGCATATTCTGCGGAGCGTTCCGAAACGTTTATCAGAAGAATAGGAAGTTTGTACGGAGATAGATGTAAACAATACGAAATAGTTAATTCGCCCGTTCCCGCGGCACAAGACAAATTGATGGTAAATCCGACAATCGCTTTAAACAATGCCAACTTAAAGCAAATTTTTAAAAGTTTCATTGAAAAACACGGTCCTTTTACCGCCATTCATTTTAACAATATAGAGGGTATATCTCTTGACGTACTCGATTTAAAGAAGGATTTTTCCGAAACAAAATTTATTTATTCTATGCACAATTACGTGCCTATTTGTGTTACTGGATTTTATTATCAAAGGCACAATCACTGCAACTGCAATAATGCTCATACTGCTCATGATTGCATGTTGTGTACCCGAACGGCATTAAAAAGAAACATTTCGGACGAATTGTATAAGAGTTCTCAATTTGCCGTAGATAAGGAAAAATGTCTACCAAAAGATAAGTGGATAAAAGCATTCGGATTTGCTCAGCTTGACAAAGACGTCAAAGAAACTCACGTTTTGGATTTCGCAAAAACAGCGACGAAAAAACTCAATGAAAATTGTGACAGCATGCTTGCCGTTTCAAAAAAGGTTTACGACATAGCGGTGGAAAACGGCTTGGACAAAAAGAAGTTGCACGTTTCATATATCGGAACCGAGGTCGCAAAGAGACAAGTAAAAAAATCACTCTATCGTCCGACTGACGGACTTAAAATTGTTTTTTTGGGCAATAGTTTAACTTATGAAGAAAAGGGCTATCCTTTCCTTTTAAAGACTTTAGCTCAGCTTGAGAACGAGTATTCATCTAAAATTGATATTGTCTTAACGGTAAAGGACAAACAGCACAACGAAATTTACCAACAGTTAAAGAAATTCCGTTCTGTTAATGTGATTTGCGGCTATACGCATAATGACCTTGAAAATATTTTTAAAGGTTGCAACTTAAGTATTGTTCCCGTATTGTGGGAAGATAATTTACCTCAAATAGCCATTGAATCGGTAGCATATGGAGTCCCTGTGTTGGCAAGTAGTTTTGGCGGTGCTTCCGAGCTTACTGACAGTCAACTATTTCGTTTTGAGGGAGGAAATTCTTCCGACCTTCTCAAAAAAATTAAATATTTTGTCGACCACCCTAAAGCATTGGATAAATATTGGGAAGAACATCACGGGCTTACGACAATGGATAAGCATATTGAGCAATTATTGCCTTTTTATGGATTAAACGCTTCTCCCGCCCCTTTGCAAATATCCATGCAAGATTATTCCTTCCTTTTGCTGGAAAATCAGTTTTTAAAGGAAAATGCCGTTATCGACGGTAGTATGGCAAAAGATGTTCATAGCTTGCGAAAAGAACTTGCAGAGGCTCGCAGACAAATTGATATTAACAGAGATAACGAACGTATTATTAACAGGCTTAATAAGCTATTTCCTAAAGGCTCATTACGCCGCAAGATAGCTAAAAAATTATTTATGAGGAAGGAGAAATAGGCATATGGATAAACACTATGACGTGGGAGTAGTTGGCTGTTGGTATTGGGGTAATTACGGAAGTCTCTTAAACGGTTATGCCACGTACAGTATTTTAACTTCTTTTGGATTAAAAGTGCTGAACATAGTTACTCCTAATAACGGATTTGAGCCTCATGCAAAAAAATTTTTTGGCGTAGCTTATCCTGCAGAGGCTATTTCTGAGGTTTTACCATTTGACAGAGTAACTGAATATAATAAAATTTGCGATGCGTTCGTAACGGGTTCGGACCAAATATGGAACAATTCGACTTCCTTGCCATATAGCAAGTATTTCCATCTTGATTTTGCTGACGACAGCAAACGCAAAATCAGTTTTGCAACATCGTTCGGTAGCGGAGTGGCTCCTGTCAATGAAGAAGTGGGCAAAATCCGTAGTTCGCTTCTTGGTCGTTATTCTGCTATTTCAGTAAGAGAAGATATAGGCGTGGAAATATGTAAAAAATATTACGGCGTTAAAGCCACGCAGGTTATGGAACCTGTATTGGACATTGATGTGGAGGTATGGAAGAAGCTTGCTCTAAATTCCGAATTTCCTGATGAGCAAGAGCCTTATTTATTGACTTATATCCTTGACCCGACTCCAGAGAAAACCAGTGCGATAAAATTTTATTCTGAAAAATTAGGAATTAAAGCAATAAATATTCTAGATGGCTTTTCAGGGAAATATGCAGACAATAAAGCAAAGCTCAATTTGCCTAACACATTGCCGAATATTACATGTTATGACTTGCTGAAATTTATGACAGGTGCCTCATTTGTAATATCCGACTCATTTCACGGAACGGCATTTTCCATTGTATTTAACAAACCATTTATCAGCATAACGAATAAGCAAAGGGGTATTAGCAGGTTTCAAACACTGCTTGGGAAACTCGGTCTTATGGATAGGCTTGTAGACGATAAAGCCATTCCCCATGATGAAAAGTTTTTAAAAACGGTTGATTATACAAAAGCAAATCAGGTGCTTTTATCAGAGCGTATTCGTTCGGTGAATTGGCTTAAAAACGCCATAACCGGCAACAACATTCAAAAAGTTGTATTGGCAAAAAACATTGTTGACCGTCTCGATAAAAATTTGTGCGTAGGTTGCGGGGCCTGTGTTTCGTCTTGCCCGAAAGATGCCTTGTCGCTTAAAAGTGATGAATACGGATATTACCGTGTAACACTCAATGCGGATAAGTGTATCGATTGCGGGGTTTGCTTAAACAAATGTGCGGCGTTTGAATTGCCTTACAATCTTAATGCAAAAGTCCCTTTAACATATGCTTTTGTGTGTAAAGATAAAAATATTCTTATGGGTAGTGCAAGCGGAGGCGCATTTCCTGTAATGGCAAAAGAGGCAATCAGAAGAGGCGGCATTGTTTATGGGGCGGCTTGGACAGAAGAATTTGTTGTGAAGCATATAGCCATCGACAAAGAAGAAGACATCGTAAAATTGCAAAAATCAAAATATCTTCAAAGTTATCTAGGCACAACATTCAAAAATGTTAAAACTGACTTGGACAGTGGTCGATTTGTTTTATTCACGGGATGTCCTTGTCAGATTGCAGGATTAAAAAAATATCTTGGGAAAAATTATTCGAACCTAATTTGTATAGATTTGCTCTGTGCCGTATGCCCGAGTCAAATGTTCTTTGATAAATATCGAAACGATAAATTCGGCAAAAATTTAAAAGGTTTTCAGTTTAGAGCAAAAAGACAAGAAGACAAAATTTGGGATGCGTATACTTATGAGAGTATTGACCTTAAAGGTGAAAAAAAGCTCGTAAGAATGCAAGATTCTGATTATTACAGAAATCCTTTGATATTAACACCGTCTCATTGTAAAAAGTGCAAATATCAAGGCGTAACTAGGTTAGGCGATATCACCATAGGGGATTGTTGGGGAATACAAAATTATGATAGTTCAATAAACCCGGCATACGGAGTCTCGGCCATTTTAGTTAACAATGAAAAAGGTGAAGATTTTTTGAATGCCGTTCCAAATGGTGATATAGAGGTTTTAAAACCTGAACCGTTAGAGCAAATAAAAAAATATAATGTATGTGCTTTTCAGGAAAACCGTAATTGGCCAAATAATATAAAAAGAGAAGAGTTTTATAATAAAATAAATAAGGAAGGTTATAGTTCAGCTATCAATGCTGCATTAAAAAAACAAGTATGATGGAAGAATTAAAAAATAAATTAATTCTAAAAAAATCCATAATTGAAAAAAACGGGAACCTTGTTAGAATGGTTACGCCTATCATCGAAAACGGCGAAGAGAGGAAAGTTTTTGTCGAGGTCGAGAAAAAGTGGGCGAAATATTTAACTACTGAACGTGCCGATTCGGTATTGTTTTTGGTTTTGCCTGTTGCTTTGAGAGAAGGATACGATATACATTGCGAATCTCCCGTAACGGAAATGTTTTTGCATAATATCAATGAGATACTTATTCCTCATTTGGCATTAGGAGATAAGAGAATAAAGAAGATTAAGGTTTATGCCAAAACCGAGAGCTTTAAAATAGGGGGCAAAGGTGTTGGAACGGGTATATCTTGCGGTGTGGATTCATTACATACTGTTCAAGAATATACTCGTGGTTTATATCCCGATATGGAGCTTAGCCATCTTGTCATTGCATCGGCTAATGCTGAATTGTGGAATACGGTTAATTCCGATATGTACCATTGGGAAAGTGAACACAAAACGCAGTTTGAAAGATATAACGAAGTTTGTGATTATACAGGGTTACCGTTGGTAAAGATTTACTCAAATTATTTCCATTATGTTTGTTCAAAAGTATATAAGAGGGATTGGGCAATTTATCATCATTTGTATGTTCATACTTATATAACAATGGCTACGGTATTGTCGTTAAAAAAATTGTGGAAAACTTATTATTTTTCAAGTACGTATGATTTTACCTATTTCAATTTAAATGGTAATATGACCGAAGACGCCGCATATTGTGAACTGTTGTTAATGGAAACGCTGACAGTGCCCGACTTTTTCTGTTTCAGCGGTGGGGCACAGTATGATAGGGCAGATAAGATGCGAATGCTTATGGATTATCCTTTAGCGCAAAAAACACTGCATCCCTGCCATAGTGACGGAAAAATGAATTGTACAAAACCGTGGTGCGGAAAATGTCTTCGCTCACTGATTGTGCTGGATTATTATGACAAACTTGACTTTTTTAAAGACGTTTTCGATATAGAAGCTTATAGGAAAAATCATTTTCAATATATATATTGGACGGTCCATCGTTTCCACGAGCCACACGGCGAGGCATTTTTTAAGCCTTTATATCAAATGATACTTGAAAAGTATCCAAATGACGTTGAAAGGGCGGAAAAAAATTATGCTTGGAATATTTCAACCACTGTTTCAAAAGAACAATATAATGCCGTAAACCGTTGTTATGAAATTTGCCTGAAACTTTTGCAAACGGATAATCCGTCACAAGTGCTGACAAGTTTTTTTTCGGCAAAAGGTGTTGAAAAATTGTATATTTCAGGACAATCCAATTTTGGATCGACTTTAAAACAGCTTTTAAGCAATTCAATAAAGCTGTATGATTACAAAACTGCGAATGCTACCGACTGTGACGCTGTTTTGATTATTGACACAGCGGATTCGGTAATAGAAGGCAGAAAGAAGACTATAAGGCAACGTGGAGTAAATGCAAGTGCGATTTATACGATTGCGGATTTGCAGGGAATTTTTAAATAGTTTGAATTGTAAAAATCTAGAGCTAAATGGGATTATATATTCTAAAATATAAAAATGCATGCCTGTTTTATCCAAATTTATTATTCATACCTTATAAAAATGCTTGACAATTTATAGGTTATCCTATATCATAGTTAAGCATTGAGCGTCGCGGGGTAGAGCAGCTGGTAGCTCGTCGGGCTCATAACCCGAAGGTCGTTGGTTCAAATCCTTCCCCCGCAACCATAATGGCGGCGTAGCTTAGTTGGTTAGAGCGGCCGGTTCATACCCGGCAGGTCGTTGGTTCGACTCCGACCGCCGCTACCAAACTTTAAGGCACGCACCTTTCAAAAAATTTAATCCCTTGGGATTGTCCTTAATTCCCCAAATGTCCTTGGGCGGAGCACGGAAGGACAATTTGGGGAATTAAGGAAAAACGCTTGCGTAAATTTTTTGAAAGGTAAGCCTAATTAAAGTGCAGGAAGGCGGCACGCAGTACCGCCGAACGCATTGCCCCAAATGTCCTTGGGCGGAGCACGGAAGGACAATTTGGGGAATTAAGGAAAAACGCTTGCGTAAATTTTTTGAAAGGTAAGCCTAATTAAAGTGCAGGAAGGCGGCACGCAGTACCGCCGAACGCATTGCCCCAAATGTCCTTGGGCGGAGCACGGAAGGACAATTTGGGGAATAAAGGAAAAACGCACAGCGTAAATTTTTTGAAAGGTAAGCCCAATTAAAGTGCAGGAAGGCGGCACGCAGTCCCGCCGAAAGTATTGCCCCAAATGTCCTTGGGCGGAGCACGGAAGGACAATTTGGGGAATTAAGGAAAAACGCCTGCGTAAATTTTTTGAAAGGTAAGCCCAATTAAAGTGCAGGAAGGCGGCACGCAGTACCGCCGAAAGCACGAAAAGCCGTCCGAGCGGGCAAGGCACGCAGAGGACATAAAGGCTAAAGAGGAAAAACGCTTGCGTAAATTTTTTGAAAGGTAAGCCCAATTAAAGTGCAGGAAGGCGGCACGCAGTACCGCCGAGAGC
>CALVKR010000006.1 GCA_944332995.1 uncultured Clostridia bacterium | reverse complement strand
CAAATGAACGAGCCCATTTCAAAAGAAGAATATGAAAAAATAATAACCTCTGCTCCTTCCGATATGGAATTACCCGTATATGTCGGCAAGCATAACAATGAGCTATTATATCTTGATTTGGTAAAGGCTAAAAGTATCGCCATGTATGGCACGACTGGCATAAGTTCCGTTTGCAACACATCTCTTTTCAGTATGCTTAAAGCAAGGGAACAGATACTGCGCCAAAAATACTTCTTATGCGTCAGTTGTGTGGGTAGCTGTTATAGTTGGAGCTTTAATGATATACCTTTTGCTCATGAATATATCACCGATCCTTGCGTTGCAATATATGATCTTTTGCATTACTATAACTCAGTCAAGAATACGCTTATTAAGCTGTCGGGAATGACGGAAGATGAACGCAAATATTCCGGTTACATATACTCATTCGGAGAATATAAGGAATATTTAGCAAAGCATCCGAGATTGTATATCTTTGAGGGTTACTGCGGACCTCTTTCCGAAGACGTATTAAATGACAGCGGCTTGGATTTTGCTGCCGTTAAAGAAGCATTTGAAAATGCGTACAAGTTTCATATTTATATCATTATCCCCGATTGCATCAGAGGTAAAAACGAACTTGCCGAAAGCATTCATACTTCCATAAACATTGAGCGAACTGAACAATGTTATTTAGCAACAATCATACAAGACGGAAAAACTTTGGAAGAAAATGTTTGCATGCGCTGGCGTTCCGAGAATAATGTGTTTACGGGAACAAACGTGAACTTTTTGAAAAGCTCATTGCTTTTCCAAATGTCATTGGGTTCCAAAGAGCTTTATCATTCAAATGTATGGGCATGGCTTATTGAAAACGACCACAACTTTGTAAAGGTGTTTTTTCCTCATTTTCAACAGGATACTTTTAAAGTGCTTGGAGTCAGTAGAGAATGCCGGCATCGCGACGTTATTATTTGGCTGCAAAAAATCGGTTATACCGATAAAAAAGAAAAATATTATTATGTCATTGAAAATAAAATCAAATCACTGCAACGGAAAGAACAGTTAGAAGATTATACGGAAAATTTATGGGAAAACACCATGCTGCAAGGCGTGATCACGGGAATTGAAAACAACCTTGGAGAGGATCAAATAAAACTTGAAAATCGAAGCAATACAAAGAAGGTCGTTTGGAGTTTCATCGATTATGCGACGATATCGAAAAAAATAATGGAGTTTGCCAGACAAAGCGCAAGCGATATTATCAAAAAACATTTGCCGCAAATTGAGGAGTATTGTAACATAATCAATGCAATGTATGGCGTATTATATGAAGCCTTAGCGAAAAACAGGGAGGTTGTTTGGTATTGGGGAGACAACGATGCCGATGATTTTAACGAGAAATTGCGTGATTTACGCATCGAAGATATGTATATCAAATTGCAAGGCTCTCGCTTTATTCATTACCTTGATTCGAAAAAAGAACAACTCGAAAGATTATGCCCTGTTGGGTTTCGGCTTGAAATCGGGCAAAGTTTCAATAACGGGAAAGCAACGCTTGACATAAGGTTCACGAATTGGCAGGATAAATTTCACGAATACCTCACGATTGGTATACAAATTGAAGGAAATCAGTATAGACTTTTAGTACAACAAAATGGAACGCACCACGGTAAGGAAATTTTTGAAAAATTTAAGGGATGTTGGTTTGATGCGAATTTTAATTGCAAGCACAAGGAGCGCACAATATTCGGCAGGATGACCTCTATGAAAAAATTATTTGATAGTTATGGAGAAGGGAGCAATGATTATATATTTGTTTACCAATATTATAATCTGACTAAAGAAAACAGCAGATATGAGATGGTTTTCGAGGATATCAAAATGGATCTTGCAAAAGCCAAGACAATCGTTGAACAGATGAATTTTTAGCACTCTCTTCGTCCCATATATGAATAAAAATTATAGTATTATATGGATATAAGAATTTAGAAGAATTTTATATGACAAAACAATTGTTAATTAGATATTATCTTAATGAGGGGACATATAAAACAGGTAGCCCTGCTTTTACCGAAACTGTAATCGGTGATCGTAACTATGTGGTTAATTGGGCGCAAAACAAATTAAAAACTTCTCAATTCAAATTTTATGATTTGATTGAAAAATAATTTAAGCGAGGAATAATATGAGTTCAATTTCAAAAACAAGCAAATATTGTTGCACTTGCCAATATTTTGGTGGAAAGGCTACCTTAAAGGGAAGCATTATTGAGTATGATAATACAAGTCACGTTTGTAAAATCGGGGCTCGAGGGAAAGGTAATATTAACCCCGCTATGACTTCGGCTTGTCCAAAATGGCACGAGCGTAAAAATTAAAGTAATGCCAAGATAGAATTATTTTCACGGCTTATTTTTTGTTACGCATTCAACCAAAAACATCTAATCAAATAGAGTGTCCATAAAAATATGTGACCGTATTTGTATTATACTATAATATATAAAAAAATTTACCGAATTCCCCTTTTCGCCGTCCGGAATAACAACTCGGCAGTTCGGGAATTAAAGGAAGGATTATGAACTTCGATTTGGTCATCATCGGCGGCGGTCCTGCCGGACTTAGTGCCGCAATCTACGGAACGAGAGGCGGACTTACCACCGCCGTCATTGAAAAACAGGCTCCGGGCGGTCAGATAGTTTTGACGTCCGAAATCGAAAACTATCCCGGCGTGGATAAAGAAAGCGGCTATGAGCTTGCCATGAAAATGATGAACCAAGCCGAGGGATTTGGCGCTCAGTTTATTTTCGACGAGGTGCAAAGCGTCGACGTCAAAAACAAAAAAGTCAAACTTGCCTCGGACGAGATATCTTACGGCGCTCTTATAATAGCGACGGGGGCGTATCCGAGAAAACTTAACCTCGAGGCGGAAGCGAGATTGACGGGCAAGGGCGTTTCATATTGCGCCACCTGCGACGGAGCGTTTTTTAAAGGCAAGAAAGTCGCCGTCAACGGCGGCGGCAATACGGCGGTGGAAGACGCACTCTACCTCAAGAATTTTGCAAGCGAGGTTTACCTTATTCACCGCAGAGACGCTTTAAGAGCGGAAAAGACGCTTGCCGACGCCCTGCTTAAGAGCGGAGTGAAAATAATTTGGGACAGCGTCGTCGAAAATATCAACGGAGACGACAGCGTAGAATCGCTCACCTTGAAAAACGTAAAAACGGGCGAGCTTTCCTCTTTGCAAGTTGACGGACTTTTCGTGGCGGTGGGACAGGTTCCCGAGTCGAAGGCTTTTGACTGGCTCGAGCTTGACGCACAGGGCTACGTCATAACAAAAGAGGATATGTCAACGGCTTTCGAGGGAGTTTTTGCGGCAGGCGATTTAAGACAAAAGCCGTTAAGGCAAGTCGTTACCGCCGCCTCCGACGGAGCGATTGCGGCAAACAGCGCTATAAAATATCTAACGGAAAACGGCTTGAAATAGTTGTATTCTATTTAAAGACAAAACGTCACAACAGCTTGCCGTGCCGAGCGATATTCTTCTTGCGTGATTTGATATAGAACATATTAAGCCGAAAAGTTTTAAAAAGCCGAATATAACAATCGGCACGGAATATTTAAAACGGAATATCCCAAAAAACGTATAAATAGGAATATAAAAAAAAGATATAAAAAAATATTTAAAATGAAATATTCAAACAGAAATTATAAAGAATATTTAAAGTGAATATTTAAAATTTAAAATATATAAACTAAAACTCAAGATAAATTGAAACCGCTTTTTGCGGTTTTTATTTTACGTTTTTTTAAGTTTGGGAAATCATCATACCCTCATAAGAAATAAAAAACACCGTTTTTCAACAAAAGTGACAAAAATTTTTATTATATATCTTAAATTTGTTAAAATTTTAACTATTTTTGCATTATTTTGCGTTATTTTGTCATTTTTTAAAATTTTTTAAAAAAATTTTGTTTTTTTTGTTGACAATAGAAATATATGGTGCTATTATCATAGCGTAATCAAGAGCTGATAGCGATTGATACAGCATAAATTGCTCATAATTTTCCCCCTTATCATAAAGACGAAACGACACGATTTATATTGTGTCGTTTCGTTTTATACGGGTTTTTATTTTCCGTTTTTTTTCTGAAAAATTATCTCTGCGACAATATACCGATTGACCTTTATACCGATTGTCTGTATTTATACCGATTGACCTTTATACCGATTGACTTTATTGTTTTGTGTATTCATATCCTTAACGCAATGCGTTTTATGTTCCCTATCCCGTCCGCAGTCTATAACATTAAAAAAGCGACTTTCAAAGTCGCTTTAATTTTTATTTTCTATTTTTTCAGGCTTGCAAGGTGGACGATGAGCACGGAAATGTCCGCAGGGGACACGCCTGATATTCTGCTTGCCTGCCCTAGGTTTTTGGGTCGGATCTCGTCGAGTTTTTGCCTCGCCTCGAGCCTGAGCCCTCCTATTTTGAGATAATCGATATCTTCGGGCAGGAGCTTATCTTCGAGCCGTTTTTGTTCCGCTATAGCCTTTTGCTGTTTCTTTAAATATCCCTCGTATTTCTTTTCCACGGCAAACGCTTCGAGCACCTCGTCGGAGTATTCTTCAAACAGACCGTTTTGTTTTAAATATTCCGACTTGAAATCGGGGCGTTTTACAAGGTCGTGCAAAGTCAATGCCGTCTTGTCGCCTATCTTTTCGCATATTGCGCCAAGAGGTGCTTTGGGCAAGGGTTTATCCATGACCTTTTCAAGCTCGGACATCTGCCTTAGCTTTTCGTTTAGTTTTTTCACTCTTTCGGGAGTGACGAGCCCGAATTTTTCGCCTATCGGGGTAAGACGGACGTCGGCGTTGTCCTGCCTCAGATAAATGCGGTGCTCCGCTCTTGCCGTCATCATTCTGTATGGCTCGTTTGTGCCCTTAGTGACGAGGTCGTCGATAAGCACGCCTATATACGCCTCGTCCCGTCTTAAGACGAGCGGCTGCTTTCCTAACACCCAAAGCGCAGCGTTTGCTCCCGCGACAAGTCCCTGCGCCGCCGCCTCTTCATAGCCGCTGCTTCCGTTTATCTGACCGCCGCAGTAAAGTCCGTTTAATTTTTTGACTTTTAGCGAGCTGTCGAGTTGCAAAGGATTCAGACAGTCGTATTCGATGGCATAGGCGTATCTTGCAAAACGGCAGTGTTCGAGCCCCTTTATCGTGCGATACATTTTTTCCTGCACGTCGTGCGGAAGCGACGACGACATACCCTGGATATACATTTCATCGCTTTTATATCCTTCCGGCTCAATAAATATCTGATGCCTTTCTTTGTCGGCAAACCGCATGACCTTGGTTTCTATCGACGGGCAGTATCTCGGACCTATACCCGATATAGAGCCGTTGTAGAGGGGCGAGCGGTCTATGTTGTCCATGATAATCTTGTGCGTTTTTTCGTTGGTGTAGGTAAGATAGCACGGTTCGACGTTTTCTATTTTGCCCTCCGTCATAAAACTGAAAGGGGGGACGTCTTCGCCGTTCTGAATTTCCGTTTTATCAAAATCGATACTGTCACGGTAAATCCTTGCGGGAGTGCCCGTCTTAAAGCGGACAAGTTCGAGCCCTGCCGCCCTGAGGCTGTCGCTCAGTTTTTCCGACGGCGCATAGCCCCACGGTCCGCTCTCCAAAATATAGTCGCCCGTGATTATCCTGCCCTTCATATAGACGCCCGTGCAAAGCACGACCGCCTTTGAATATATCTTTTCTCCTTTGCAGACTACGCCGACAACCGTGTCGCCGTCCAAAATAAGCTCGTCCGCCTCGCCTTCCGAAACGGTGAGGTTTTCCTGCCCGAGCAGATATTTTAACATATTTTCGTGATACAGCGCCTTATCCGCCTGTCCTCTAAGAGAAAAGACGGCAGGACCTTTTGCACGGTTCAGCATTTTTATCTGAAGAAGCGACTTGTCTGCAACGATACCCATACCGCCGCCGAGTGCGTCCACTTCCCTGACAAGATGTCCTTTTGCCGTTCCGCCGATAGCGGGATTGCACGGCATAAGCCCTATTCCGTCTTTGCTTATGGCAAGCATTAAAGTATTAAGTTTCAATCTTGCGGAAGCGAGCGCCGCCTCTATCCCGGCATGGCCGCCGCCCACCACTATAACGTCATAGCGCATATTATTTTCCCACACAAAAGTTTTTGAATATGGCGTCAACCACTTCTTCGCTCGCACTCGAGCCCGTTATCTCGCCGAGCGCCGAAAGCGCCGCTTTTAAATCGATAAGTATGCAATCGACGGGAGCGGATATATCCACCGATTGCAAAGAATTTTTCGCTCTTAAAAGGGCGGAAAGATGCCTTGCACTCGTCACTGTGGAGCCGTTTTCCGTTTCACCGCTCAGGCAGATATCCGCTATTGCGTCGAGGATAAGCGAAACGCCCTTGTCGTATTTTGCGGATACGAAAAAGTCGTTGCCCTGCCGTTTGACGTCCTTTTTGCTGAGGTCGCATTTGTTGTATACGTTAAACACAGTCTTTTCGTCCGAGGTGTAAAGCGGTTTTTCGTCCTTTGTGGAATCCACCACGTTTATGACCACGTCCGCTCCTTCCGCCGTGACTTTCGAGCGCTCTACGCCCGCCATTTCTATCATATCGTCGCTTTGACGGATTCCTGCCGTGTCGATAAAGTTTATCTTTACGCCGTTATGCTCTATCGCCGCCTCTATCGTATCCCTCGTCGTGCCTGCTATATCCGTGACGATTGCCCTGTCGCAGCCGACAAGCCTGTTTAAAAGGGAAGATTTTCCCACGTTCGTTTCACCGATAAGCGCAACGTTTACGCCAGATTTGACGAGCCTGCCTTCCCTTGCGGAAGATATAAGACGGCTTAAGTTTTCCTTTACCTTTTCGGTAACTTCGGGAATGGACGGCAGCACCTCGTCCTCCATTTCGTCGGGATAGTCGAGCGACGCCTCTAAAGCGGATATGAGGTTTAAAAGCATATCCTCGAAATGTTTTACCTCTCTTGCGAGGTAGCCCTGCATTTGCCTGAAGCCTGCCCTAACTGCGGCGGCGCTTTCGGCGTTTATCATATCTATGACCGCCTCGGCGTCCGCTAAGGCAAGTTTGCCGTTGAGATACGCCCTCTTGGTAAACTCTCCTCTGTCGGCGGCGGTGGCGCCTTTGGCTATACACTCCTCTACGGCGCCCTCTAAAATACGGTTTCCGCCGTGGAGCTGAAGCTCGACTACGTCCTCGCCCGTGAACGAGCGGGGCGCTTTGAAATATACGAGATACCCGTTATCGGAAAAATCTTTGCCCGAAAAAGTGCCGAAATACATATAATTCGGCTCAATAGAAAAAGACTTAACCGTAAACACGCTCTTTGCTATCGCTAAAGCGTCGTCACCGCTAAGTCTGACTATACCTATACCGCCCTTTCCCGACGGCGTTGAAATTGCTACGATGGTTTTCATTTAATCGGATTAAAAGCCTCTCTTATAACCGAAACTCTTGAATTTGGGCATACCCGTTCTCTTTTTCTTGACAGTGTCGCCGTTTTTGGGCGTTCCGCCGCTCTTGGGAATAATGACGACGTGACGGAGAGGTTCCTCGCCCTCGCTCGCGGTCGTCGCTTTGGCGCTGTCCTGGATAGCAGTGTGAATGATGCGTCTTTCAAACGGATTCATCGGTTCGAGCACCACTTTCTTTCCCGTGCGATACGCCTTGTCTGCAAGACGGTTGGCAAGCGATATGAGGGTTTGTTCTCTCTTTTCACGGTAGCAACCGGTATTGACTACCACCTTTTTGAATTGATGCCCCTGATTTAAAACGGTAAGGGCGAGATACTGTATGGCGTCGAGCGTTTCGCCTCTGTAGCCTATTGCGTGCGACGCCTCGTCGCCCATTATGTCGATTTTGATGACCGAGTCTTCCTCTGTGACAACCGCCTCTGCTTTGATGTGCATTTTTTCGAGAAGGTTGTTGCAAAAATCTTCAACCACTTCCGCCGCCGTAGGCTTTAAGGTGAGCCTTACCTGCGCCTTTGAAAAGAGTCCGCCCTCGGAAAGCACCTCAACGTCTACTCTGTCCTTTGTCGTATTTAACTGACTGAGCCCTTCCTCGATTGCAAGGTCAACCGATTGGGCCTTTACTTCTATGGATTTTTTCATTTTATCTCCTTATCTGGTGCCCTTCAACTGTTTCTTCTCTCTCGATATGTCGACTAACTTGCCGCCTAAATTGAACAAGAGCTGGAACAGAATGGAATATAGTGTTGACACGAAAATGTAGATTGTGAACGCCGCGGAATACAAAAGAGCGAACACACCCATGAGCACGGGCATTATCCACTGCATCATTTTAGTGGAGGCTCCGCCCATACCTTCCGCCGCCTTAGGCTGTTTGCCCTGCGCTTTGTTCATGAGAAGCTGAGAGCCGATATTTAGCGCAATGGACAAAATCGGGAAAATCAAAAGACCGTTCCACGTTCCGCCCTCGCCGTAGCCGCCTGTGCCTAATACCTTTTTCATTACCGTCTGATATTCGGTGACCATAACGCCCTCTATTTTGGCGTTGGCAAATCCCGATTGACCGCTGAACGTAAGATAGTCGGGCACGGCTTCTACCCAGCTGTCTTGGGCGAATATATTGTATATCCACAAAAACTTGGGCATTCTATAGTTGTCTTTGACTGCCGTCTGCGCTGAGTCCACCGCCGATTTATGGGCTTCGGCGTCGATTGCCGCTTCCTTGACCAGAGCCGCTTTTTGCTCGTCGGTGAGTGTTTCAAGCTCTTTGTATCCGGCGATTACTTCGGGGTCGAGTCCTGCCTCTGCCATAGCCGCGGTATAAAGCGCACTGTAGTCCTCGTCGTAGGTCTGATTGTATACCGTCCTCGCTTCTTCGTAAACGAGAGCGTTTTGGTAAGACACCATCTGTCTGAAACCGGAGAAAACGATAAAGAACACGACAAGCGTGATTATGGTAGGAAGACAAGCGCCGAGCATGGAATATTTTTCTCTTTTATAAATTGCCATCTGCTCTTGCTGATAGCGCTGTTTGTCGTCTTTGTATTTATCGGCAAGTTCGTCAAGGCGAGGCTTTATCCTCTCCATAATCTTTGCGTTTTTGCGCATTACGAATTTTTGCCAGAAGTCGAAAGGCGTGACAATCAATTTTAAAATAATGGTGAAAACGACGACCGTCCAACCGAAGTCGCCTATGCCCTCGTTTAAAATTATCAAAAACTTGGCTATGAAATGGGTAGGCTCCTGAACGGAATTTGCCATGTTTATGGTAGCGGAATCCGCATTACAGGCGGACAGCACCATAAGAAGGCATATAATCATAGCCGCAATAAGATAAATTTTTGTTTTTGTCTTTCGCGCATAACTTAAATGAGCCATTTGCACTTTCCTTTATAATTTTCGGGAACGGGGTCGTAGCCGCCTCGACTGAACGGATTGCATCTTAAAAGTCTTGCCGTGCCTAAGGCAATCCCCTTAAAAGCTCCGTGTTTTGAAATTGCTTCATACATATACATTGAGCATGTCGGCGTAAATTTGCAGTTGTTGCCCGTGATAGGTGAAATAAACGCTTTATAAAATTTTAAAAGCAAAAAACAAAGATATTTCATTTAATCAAATTCGCCTTTTTAAGCACGAATTTAAGTTCGTCGCCTATCTGATAATGATTCATATCGGCGGTCTTTTCCCCCGCCACCACGACAAACGAATATCCGTGGTCTATATCGTTTAAAAGCAGTCTGAAATTCTCCCTTAAATGCCTTTTAACTCTGTTTCTCGTCACGGAATTTCCAACGTGTTTGCTTACCGAAAAACCTGCCTTTAAACCTTTATTGGATTTAGCAAAATATAAAACGAGATTTTTGCCCTTTACTCTTTCGCCCTTTTTGTATATATAATGAAACGCGCCGTTCGATTTTAATCGATAAATGCGTTGCATCGCTTATGCAGACAATTTCGCTCTGCCCTTAGCCCTTCTTCTCGACAATACGTTTTGGCCGTTTTTGGTGCTCATTCTTTCTCTGAAGCCGTGAACTTTTTTGGCGGTACGCTTTTTAGGTTGATAGGTTTGTTTCATTTTATATTCCTCCAAAAGAGATTATTATCATTATTATCTAAAATCGCGGCGTTTATAATGCCGCTTGCCTATTATATAAAAAATATGAGGTTAAGTCAAGCGTTTTACATCGCCTCGGGGGCGTCGATACCGAGAAGGGAAAGCCCCGTCTTTATCGTGTTTTTGACCGCTAAGGTGAGAATGAGCCTTGCGTTTTTCCTGCCTTCTTCTGCGCTTGCTATCTTGTGGGCGATATAAAATCTGTTGAATTTCTCGGCAAGGTCGACAACGTGTCTTGAAACATAGCACGGCTCACGGAGAGTAGCCGCTTTTTTGACGGAATCGGCAAAGGAAATAAGACTCTTTATCACCGCTATGCCCTCATCGTTTGCCACGGAATCGAGATTGAGGTCGTCCAAATTTACCGTTCCGCCCTTTTTGAGCAATGAGCAGCACCTTGCGTGCGTGTATTGAACGTAAGGCGCCGTCTCGCCGTCGAAATTGAGCACCTTATCGAACGAGAAAACTATATCCTTTATCCTGTTGTTCCAGAGTGCGCTGAACACCACGGCTCCCACGCCGATCGCTTCGGACACTTTGTCCACGTCTATGCCCTCCGTCTTCTTTTCGGCGATAATGGATTTTGCCTTTTCCACCGCCTTATCCAGAACGTCGCTGAGCCATACCACTCTGCCCAGCCTCGTCTTCATTGCGCCGTCCTCAAGCGATACCATACCGAAAGCTATATGCTCCATATCCGCCGCTTTTTCAAAGCCCGCAAGCTCGAGCACCTTGAACAGCTGTTTAAAATGAAGATTTTGCTGATATGCCACTACGTAAAGACATTTATAAAAATCATACGTCTTTGCCCTGTAATAAGCCGCCGCCAAATCACGGGTGGCGTAAAGCGTCGCTCCGTCGCCCTTTACCAAAAGGCACGGGGGCATATCGTAGGCGTCGAGATTTACCACCTTGGCGCCGTCGCTGACCTCAAGCAATCCCTTTTTGTCAAGCATATCGAGCACGGGTTGCATTTTGTCGTTGTAAAAACTCTCTCCTGCGTAACTGTCGAATTTTATTTTAAGACGGTCGTAAACTTTGGAAACTTCGGCAAGCGTTATCTCTTTAAACCATAAAAACAGTTCGGTCGCCTGCTTGTCGCCGTCCTCTATCTTTTTAAACCACGCTCTCGCCTCGTCGTCAAGTGCGGGATTTTCTTCCGCCTCTTTGTGGAATTTGACATAAAGGCGGTTAAGCTCTAAAACTCCGCCCTTTTCCACTTCCGTCCTGTCGCCCCATTTGAGGTATGCGACAATCATTTTTCCGAACTGAGTTCCCCAATCGCCCAGGTGATTTATGCCCACCACTCTGTATCCGAGATGTGCAAAAATTCTGTATAGCGCGCCGCCTATCACCGTGGTGGAAAGGTGACCTATATGAAAGGGCTTGGCGATGTTTACCGAGCTGTAATCTATACATATAGTTTTGCCGTTGCCCTCATCGGACGAGCCTGTCGCTTCGCCTTGCCCGACTATAGGGATAAGATGTTTTAAATATGCTTTAGGCGATATTTTGAAATTGAGATAGCCGGACACGGCGTTTACCTCTTGCACCTCTTCGCACGGAGTAAAGGAGTTTTTAAGCTCCTCGGCAATAGCCGCAGGCGACTTTCTGAGCACTTTGGAAAGTTTAAAGCAAGGCAGAGCGACGTCGCCCATGCTTTCGTCTTTGGGCGTCTCGAACATATTCTCTATGTCGGCGGCGGTCATACCTTCGATTTTAATATTTTTCGCTATTTCTTTTTCAAACATATATTCACCGTTTTTAAGTGTTTAAATTTATCCGTTTTTTGCCGTCCTACAGGATTTCCCTCATACCCATATAATTTTATACGTTAAAGCGGAAGGTCACCACGTCGTTATCCTGCATGACGTAGTCTTTGCCTTCCGAGCGTATCTTGCCCTTTTCCTTTGCGCCTGCATATCCCTTGCAATCGAGAAGGGTTTGATAGTCCACCACTTCCGCTCTTATGAAGCCTCTTTCAAAATCGCTGTGAATCTTGCCCGCCGCCTGAGGAGCTTTAGTGCCTTTGACAATCGTCCACGCTCTCGTTTCCTTTTCGCCTGCGGTGAGGTAGCTGATAAGATTTAAAAGTTTATAGCATGCGGTAACGAGTTTGTCGAGTCCCGATTTATCAATGCCGAGCTCGGCAAAAAATATCGCCTTTTCGTCGTCCGACATATCGGCAAGGTCCTCTTCGAGTTTTGCGGACAATACGATGACCTCGCTGCCCTCCGCCTTTGCGTATTCCTTGACCTGCTTTACATAGTCGTTTTCGGTGGCGACGTCGTCCTCGGATACGTTGGCGGCGTATATGACCGGTTTTGACGTGAGCAAAAACAGAGTTTTTAAAATCTCTTTTTCCTCGTCGGTGGCAGGGTAATTTCTCGCAGGTTTGCCCTCTTCCAAAAATTTGTAGAGTTTTTCCAAAAAGTCTATCTCTTCCTGATATTTTTTATCGCCCTTTACCGCCACTCTCGCCTTTTGGAGCCTGCGCTCTATCATTTCCATATCCGAAAAAATGAGCTCTAAGTTTATCGTTTCAATATCCCTTAAAGGATTTACGCTTCCGTCCACGTGCGTTATGTTTTCGTCGTCGAAACAGCGGACGGTATGGACTATGGCGTCTACCTCTCTTATGTGCGACAAAAATTTGTTGCCGAGCCCCTCGCCTTTGGACGCTCCCTTGACAAGCCCCGCTATGTCGACAAATTCTAAGGTGGTGGGAGTTATCTTTTTAGAGTTGAACAGCTCAGCCAGCTTCGTCAGTCTTTCGTCGGGAACGGCAACCACTCCCACGTTGGGTTCTATCGTGCAGAACGGATAGTTTGCCGCCTGCGCTCCAGCCTTTGTTATTGCGTTAAACAACGTGCTTTTGCCCACGTTGGGCAATCCTACAACGCCAAGTTTCATAATACCTCACCTGTTTTGGGTTTATATTTTTAATTCTTATCTTAAGCCGCTTTACTGCGACTATTATATGGCTTCAAAGTTTATTCATAACCGATTTTTTAAAGCATAAAGTATTATATATTATTTAAAGGATTAAGTAAATAAAAATGAGTGTTTTTGACGGAATCATTTACGGACTCATTCAGGGACTGACCGAGTTTTTGCCCGTGTCCTCAAGCGGACACCTTATACTGTTTGAAAAAATTTTGGGGGACGAGCCGAATTTGCTTTTCAACGTCCTGCTTCACGTCGGAACGCTGTTTGCCGTGTTTATATGCTACCGCAAACAGCTGTTTGAAATTATCCGACACCCGTTTTCAAAAAAGACTTTAAAACTCGTAGTTGCCACTATTCCTACCTGCGCCCTTGCCGTGCTTTTTAAATTTCTGCTTCCCGACGCACTCGAGGGCGCCTTTCTGCCCTTTGGATTTATGGTAACCGCCGTCGTGCTTTTCGCCACCGTGATAATAAAGCCGAGACAAAAGGAAATCACTTTTCCCAAAGCGGCTTTTTGCGGATTGATGCAGGGCATAGCCGTCCTGCCTGCCATATCGAGAAGCGGAATGACGATATCCTCTTTGCTTCTCACCGGAGCGGATAAAGACAAAGCGACGGAGTTTTCCTTTTTGCTTTCCGTGCCGATTATCATCGCATCGGCGGTATGGGAGGGGATAGAGCTGGCAAACAGCAATGTCGTTTTCGATGCGGCGCCCACGCTAATAGGTATGGCGGTAGCTTTTATAAGCGGACTTGTGGCGATAAAGTTTATGATAAAGCTGATAAAAAATAAATCTCTTTTTCCCTTTTCCTGTTACACCTTTCTGCTTTCGGTAACGCTTTTCGTGCTCGAGATAAAGGGCGTGTGGTGACGTTTCCTTAATTCAGACGCATTTTTTTGCTTCTATTTAAATTGCTTAAATGCTTCCTTTTATAGCTCATAGATACCGCATTTTAACCGTTCGTTTTTATCGTATTATGCAAAGTCGGTAAAAATAAAAAGCTCTGCACGGCAGAGCTTTTTTTATTTTAATTTACTCTTCGTCCTCCTGCGGTTTGTCCGTCTGCGGAGTGGAAGGGGTTTCGGTGGGGATAGAATCCTGCGAGACGTCCACTTCTTCGGGCGTGGAGATAAAGTCCTCGCCGTCCGTCTGTTCCTCTTCTTCCTCGTGAGGCGTGAGCGTTACGCTCGAGATAAGCTCGTCCGCTTTAAGTCTCATGACTTTGACGCCCTGCGTATCTCTGCCGAATTTGGAAATTTCGTCCGCCACCATACGAATGATTATCCCGCCGTTGGTGATTATCATGACGTCCATTTCGGGCGGCAGAACTTTGAGCGCTACGAGTCTGCCCGTCTTTGAATTGAACACGCCTGCCTTTACGCCTTTGCCCGCTCTGCCCTGTTTGGGATAGTCGGGATATTCGCTGCGTTTGCCAAAGCCCTTTTCCGTTATCGTCAGAATCTCGGAGCCCTCTTTGAGCACAGCCATATCGACGACTTCCGCGCCCTCGGGAAGCTCTATGCTCTTTACGCCCATTGCCGTTCTGCTTGTGGGACGGACGTCCTTTTCGCTGAAACGAATACAGTTTCCGTTCGTCGCGCCGACAATTATTTCGTCCTCGCCGCTACTGAAGTATGCTGCGATGAGTTCGTCGTTTTCGTTGAACGTAATTGCAATCTTGCCGTTTTTCTTTATCGACACATATTCGCTGACGTCCGTCTTTTTGATTAGTCCGTTTTTGGTGGCAAGCACAAGATAGCCCTTTTGCGTTTCGTAGAAGGGAAGCACGTTTGTGACCTTTTCGCCGGGGGTAAGTTGCAAAAGGTTGACCATTGCTCTGCCCCTTGCCGTCCTCTGCGCTTCGGGAATTTCATACGCTTTAAGCCCGAACACCTTGCCGAGATTGGTGAAGAAGAGCAAATCGTCGTGCGACGAGCAGGTGAACATTTCCTCGATGAAGTCTTCTTCCTTTGCCTTGTGCGCCGTTATGCCGGTGCCGCCCCTGTGCTGACTTCTGTATTCCGCAACGGGCAAACGCTTGACGTAGCCTTCGTGAGTCATGGTGATGACGACGTCCTCTTTTTCGATGAGGTCGGCTATATCTATATCGGAATAGTCGTAGCTTATCTCCGATTTTCTCGGCTGAGCGAATTTATCCTTTATCTCGCTCATTTCCTCTACGATTATTTCCTTTACGGCGTCCATTGAGCCGAGAATTCTCTTGTATTCGGCTATCTCTTTGTGTTTTTCCTCGAGTTCCTCGTTTATCTTTTCCACTTCGAGAGAGGTAAGACGCTGGAGTTTCATTTCGAGCACGGCGTTCGCCTGTTTTTCGGAAAGCAAAAATCTTTCCATGAGTTTTTGCATGGCGTCCGTTCTCTCTTTCGACTTTTTGAGGGTGTCCACCACTTCGTCGATGTTGGCGAGCGCTATGGCAAGTCCCTCTAAGATGTGCGCCCTCTCTTCCGCCTTTTCGAGGTCGAATTTCGTTCTTCTTATAATGACGTCCTCTTGGTGAGCGATATAGGCGGTGAGTATCTCTTTGAGGTTGAGTATCTTGGGCACGCCGTCCACCAAAGCCAAAAGGATAATGGAAAAGTTGGTCTGAAGCTGAGTCTGTTTAAACAGAGTATTGAGCACCACCTGAGCGTTGGCGTCCTTTTTTGTCTCGACGACAATTCGCATACCCGTTCTGTCCGTTTCCTCGGCAACGTCGGCAATGCCCTCTATTCTCTTGTCCCTTACCTGGTCGGCAATCGTTTCGATGAGTTTCGCCTTGTTTACCTGATAGGGTATTTCCGTTATGACTATTCTGCTCTTTCCGCTGGGGAGCTCCTCAATATCCGTCTTTGCCCTTATTATCGCCGAGCCCTTGCCCGTGCGGTATGCCTGCCTTATTCCGCCCCTGCCGAGCACGATTGCGCCGGTCGGGAAATCGGGAGCAGGGATATATTCGATGAGCTCGTCCACCGTCATTTCGGGATTTTTGATGAGCGCTATCGTGGCGTCGATAACCTCTCCGAGATTGTGAGGGGGTATGCTCGTCGCCATACCGACGGCAATTCCGTCCGAGCCGTTTACCAAAAGATTGGGATAACGTGCCGGCAATACGGTGGGTTGCATTCTCGTGTCGTCGAAGTTGGGATAAAAATCAACCGTCTTTTTGTCGATATCCCTTATCATTTCGGCGGCAATCTTGCTCATTCTCGCTTCCGTATAACGGTATGCGGCAGGCGGGTCTCCGTCCACCGAACCGAAGTTTCCGTGTCCGTCAATGAGCGGACAGCCGATAGAAAAGTCCTGCGCAAGCCTGACGAGGGCGTCGTAAACGGAGCTGTCGCCGTGGGGGTGATATTTACCCAAAACGTCGCCGACGATAAGCGCACACTTACGGTACGGTCTGTCCGAGGCGAGGTTCAATTCGTTCATAGAATAGAGTATACGGCGGTGAACGGGTTTAAGTCCGTCCCTGACGTCCGGGATAGCTCTCGATACGTTGACCGCCATGGCGTATGCGATAAACGACTTTTTGAGCTCGCTGTTGACCTCGACGGGTTTGACCGTCGATTTGGATAAGTCTTCTATGTAGTTTCTTTCTTTTTCCTGCTTTGCCATACTTTCTCCTTATACGTCGAGCTCTTCGACGAGTTTTGCGTTCTCTTCAATAAATTGACGTCTCAGTTCCGCATCCTCGCCCATAAGCGTGCTGATTATCGAATCCGCTTCGATGGCGTCTTCCATCGTCACCTTAAGCAGAGTTCTTCTTGCCGGGTCCATTGTCGTTTCCCACAGCTGTTCTGCGTTCATTTCTCCGAGACCTTTATATCTCTGAATTTCATAGCCTTTGCGGTCGAGCGAGTCGAGATAGGCGTTTAACGATTCGTCGTCGTAGAAATATTCTTCCTTCTTGCCCGTCTTGACCTTATACAGCGGCGGCTGTGCGATATAGACGTGTCCGTTTTCGATGAGCGGACGCATATATCTGAAGAAGAAGGTGAGCATAAGTATTCTGATGTGCGAGCCGTCGACGTCGGCATCCGTCATACATATGATTCTGTCGTAGCGGAGCTTGGATTCGTCGTAGTCTTGATGTATTCCGCAGCCGAAAGCCGTTATCATCGCTTTGATTTCTTCGTTTTCGAGCACTCTGTGAAGCCTTGCCTTTTCGACGTTTAAAATTTTGCCTCTTAGCGGCAATATAGCCTGAAAGCGTCTGTCTCTGCCCTGTTTTGCCGTGCCGCCTGCGCTGTCGCCCTCAACGAGGTATATCTCGCAGTATTTCGCTTCTTTGTCCGTGCAGTCGGCAAGTTTTCCGGGAAGAGTGGTCGTCTCGAGCGGACTTTTTCTTCTTGCAAGTTCTCTGGCGTTTCTTGCCGCCTCTCTCGCCCTCTGTGCGGTGAGCGTTTTCATAATAAGCTCTTTTGCCTCTTTGGGGTGCTCCTCGAGATACGTTCCGAAACCGTCTACAATCGCCTTTGAAACAATGCTTCTCACCACGCTGTTGCCCAGCTTCGTTTTAGTCTGTCCCTCAAACTGCGGATTGCCCAGCTTGACGGATATGACGGCGGTGAGCCCTTCTCTCGTATCCTCTCCGCTGAGTTTTTCGGAGTCTTTTATGAGCCCCTGTTTTTTGCCGTAGTCGTTGATACATTTTGATATGGCAAATTTGAAGCCCTCGAGGTGCGTTCCGCCCTCCTCCGTGTTTATGTTGTTGGCAAAACTGAGTATAGTTTCGCTGTAGCTGTCGTTATATTGGAAAGCTATTTCCGCTTCGTAGGTGTCGGTAACGTTTTTGACCGTTTCGGTGTAATTTTTGTCAAAATAGATGACTTCGGGGAAAACAGTTTCCTTGCTCTTGTTGAGGCTTTCGACAAAGGAAACTATACCGCCCTCATAACAGAAAAGCTCGCTCTTTATCGGGTCCACTCTCGAATCGGTAATCCTTATTTTAAGACCTTTGTTTAAGTAGGCAAGCTCTCTTAGCCTCGCCTTTAAGGTGTCGTAGTTAAACTCAAGCGTTTCAAAAATCGTGTCGTCGGGATAAAACGTTATTGTCGTGCCCGTCTCGTCCGATTCTCCCACAACGGCAAGGTCACGCTGAGGAACGCCCCTGTTGAAAATCTGTTTGTAAACCCTTCCGTTTTGCCTTACTTCCACTTCGAGCCACTCGCTGAGTGCGTTGACGCAGGATACGCCTACGCCGTGCAGACCGCCTGAAACTTTATAACCTCCGCTGCCGAATTTACCGCCTGCGTGAAGTTTTGTCAAAACTACTTCAACCGCCGATTTACCCTCGCTCGGGATAATACCCGTCGGGATACCTCTGCCGTTGTCTTTAACTTTTATTGCGCCGTCTTTGGTTATCTCCACGTCGATATCCGTGCAAAAACCTGCCAAAGCCTCGTCGATAGAGTTATCGACAACTTCGGTGACGAGATGGTGCAATCCCCTCGAATCGGTCGAGCCGATATACATTCCCGGCCTTTTCCTGACAGGTTCAAGACCCTCTAATACCTGAATGTCCGATTCGTTATAACTGTGTTGAACGCTCATGTATGCCTCCGTATAAGTGATTTTATCGACAGGCAGACCTTTCGCCTGCCGTTGAACGACTTTTGTTTGTGCCTTTTGGTTTCGGCAACCGCCCGCACGTGCGGTTTTGTTTATAATCTTTACGCTACTTGCCCGAGCTTATTTTGCCATTTTTATAGGTGATTTTTATATATTTATATTGTATATATATAATATAAAAAAGTATTATTATTATATATTATAATTTATATATTCACAACTAAATGTGGATAACTTTTTAAAAAAATTTTTATTATTTAGAAGTATTGCCATTTTTTGTCGAATTTTGTTATAATTTTCCAATGAAACGGGTAAGTTTTAAAAAATTTGTGTTTTTCCTTGCTGTGTTAATTTCCTTTTTGCTCTGTTTTTCCGTGCCGTTATCCACAGTCCGAGCCTCGGAACAAAGCGTTGCCATTTCCGTTTCGGACGGCAGATACGTGTTAAACGTCAACCTCGATTGCGATTATACAGTGCTTATTTCAAACACCGAAACGCATACCCTGCAATTCGACTCGTCCGTTAAATCGGCGGACGTTCATTCCTATCTCTTAGACGGCGAAAACCTTATAACGGTTGTCGCAAACTCCGTCGAAATTTTTTCATTTATCTATACGGTTTCTTTACAGCCACCCTCAAAACTCTATTTTTTAAACGGTTCGCTGCACTTTTCTGCGGACGAATCGTCACAGTTTCATTTGATTTACGCAGACAACGTATTGGTCGGGCAGACTTGTGCTTCGTCCTACGATTTATCGGCTTGCCTTTTGACGGCAGGCGTCTATTCCGTCAGCGTCGTATCCGGCTGTCAAAACGGTTATTCAATGCCCTCCTACATCAACGTTTCCCACTCTCCGTCGCTAAGTTCTCCTCTAAACCTGAGCGTAGCCTATCTTAACGGCTGTATACTGTCGTGGTCGAAAACGGATAAAGCGCAAGGCTACATCGTCACCGTGTCGTATGGCGGAAATAGCGAATCTTTCCATTTGACGCAAAACTACCTGCTTTACGACGGAAAAGTCGACAGCTTTACCGTCACCGCCTATGCCGATGGCTATCTTTCCGCAACTTCGGAGTGGACGGCGCCCACTTAATTTTCTGTTTGTTGCAATATGCCCCTATCGGGGCATATTGACATTTAACGTTTTTTTTGCGATAAAATATACGGCCTATGCCTATCCTCTGTTTTTGGGCTCCTTAGAGCTTTAAAAGGTGATTTATGAAACGTTTTGTCTTTTTATTTGTTGTTCTTACTCTTTTGTGCATTTTCGTCGGCTGTTCTGCTAATGGCGATAGCGAAGATACCGTTCCGTTTGACGGCGTATATCTTTCAGGCAAGATTCTGTTCAACGGAATGCCGCTTCCGGATACCGACGTTTCGGTCAACGGTTTGATAGTATTTTCCACCGACGGCGACGGAACCTTTTATCTCGGGCCGCTTGAAAAGGGCGACGTGATAACCTTCTTTAAAGACGGCTACTCCTTTGCTCCGAGCTCGGTAACGGCTGACGGCTCGGACTCCTATCTCATAATAACCGCCTGCCTCGCAGGATATACGGTAAACGTGCTGTCCGACTTTCCCGCCCTATCCACCCACGGCACCTTTAACGTTTCAGGTTCTCTTACCCTCACCGCAAACGAAAACGCCGATTGCGCCTTTATCGGCTGGTATGACGGCGATACGTTGCTGAGTGCTTTAAAATCTTTTGTGTTTACCCCGACCGCAGATACGGAAATACACGCTCGCTACGAAACACGCCCGTCCGATTTCTCCTGCTCCCTGGACGGTAAAATTGTATCTTGGACAACCTCGGACGGTGCACTGTTATACGAGCTGTATCTAAACGGCGACTTAGTAGCCGCCACTCCGGATTTGTCGTTCGATATTTCCGATTTTGTCACGGACGGCGTTTTATATACGATTAAAATCGTCGCCAAAAACAATTCCTTTCAAACGGAAACCGTTATGTCCGCCGTTTTCTCGCCCCTTCCCGACGGCACGGACGAGCCGGATACGGCTACCGTCGACCCTCCCGAAGACGTCGCCTTCGTCACTTTGGACGGCGAGGTTTTCATTCTATTTTATGCAACGGCGGAACATTCCTCGGTGCTGGCTAGCGTGAACGGCTTGACGGCGTACGAATCAGACCTTTCGTCTATCACCGAAACGGATATCTTCGACTGCGACTCAATAGGCAAAACCTTTTCCGAACGGGACGGCAAAATGCAAGTTTGTATCTACGCAAACGTGACGGATATGCTGAGAGTCGGCGAAAATCTGATTTCCGTTTCCCTCGGCATCGGCGCAGACTATTCCGATGCCGTCACGTTAAATTATTTTGTTTCCGCAAAACTTGCTCCGCCTTCCGACCTCAATATCGTTGACGGTATCCTCTCTTGGAGCTCGTCCGAAACAGACTCGACATTTTACGTTTACCTCAATTCCGTCCGCATTGCCGTCGTGGAAGACGGCTTAAGTCTTTCCCTTTCGGCGTTTATGCCGTCCGAGGGCGACGTCATTTCCGTCGTGCAGGTCAAGGACGGATACCTGAACTCCGACCCTGCGCAAATTTCGGTCACGCCGTAAAACGCCTTTTTCAAGGCTTAATTTATCGACCGTATAAATTATCAAACTCGCCGCTACGGCGCTGAATATTGCGTTCTACGCCGTATTTCACATTTAAGCGGCGCAGTTTATCCCTTTCTTTTTTTTTTAAAATGCCTTTTTAACTACCTATTTTTTCATTTTCTATTTACAAGTAAACTATTTCTGAGTGCGATAAATTTGACAGCGTTTCGGTTTATTTTTCAACCTTTTCCCTTTGAACTGCCTTTATAGAATTATGGCGGCTCTCTAAGCCGTATTCCGCTTTTTGCCGCCGCTTTCGTTTGCCGTTTTTCCGTCGCATTTGTCCGAGGAGCGCTTGCCGTTTTATCCTCTGTTTTCCGTAAATTTATTTTTGCCATCCGTCAATTTGTTTTTGCCATAGTTTCTCTTTTATTTGCCCTTTGCCGCCTCAGAATGTCCGGCCTGTCCAAATTGCATTTTGTCCCGTTTTGCCGTTATCCGTCTTTGATTCATAGCCGAAAGGCTTTTCCGATTTTTTTCTTTTGCCTTTTATTCTCTTGCGACTTTCTCTCCTCTTTCGCTTTCTCGCTATCGGCTTATTTCCCCATTGCCCTATGATTTTCCTTTTTACTTTTTGCCTGATTGGCGTGATAGCCGAGCTTGTCCGCTTCCCTTCCTTTTCCCTTCCTTTTTTTATAATTTTTTGCTATTTTCGTTTTACATTTAGTATTTTAAGCCCGAGCGAATTGCCAACCCGAGAAAATTTGTCAAAATTCCTTATTTCTTACCCTATATCATGTTTCCAAGCCCGATTCTTTTTTCATATCCACTTTTAACTCTTTTTAAACCGTGTTGTTATGCTTACGATACCTCGCATTTCGCTCTGCGAATATAGCCGCAACTAAGCGCCAAACGGTTTGCAATACAAAACAAGCCGCTATGAAATAAAAAACAAACATAATTACACTCAAGCCCTGAACACTCAAGTTCTGACAGAATTGCACAAGACTCAAGCGGTTTTCAATAGAAAACGCAAATTGTTTCACGTGAAACGATTTGCGTTTTTCTCCGTCGAGCCGTGACTTTCTGCCTTTTTCTTTTCCGCATTATAAAGCTCGGCTTGCTATTTCAAGCTCGCCTTTGATAAATAGCTCTTTATAACCGTTTCACTGCGACAAGCACGGCATTATTTAAGTTTAATGCTCGTTTATCTGCAATATTCACTTTTAATCGCAAATATCCGACTTCGGACAAACGGCATACGCCAGAGGTTGAGGCATTTTCATTGTCGGCGCCCCTCAACGCATAGCGCCGATAATCATGTCCGTCGTATTTTATTTATTGCAATTTACCAAAATACGCTTGCCGATTGCATAAGCATTTATCCGCTCGACATCGCAAACGGACATTTTGCCGCACCGTCGAAAATACCGTTGCCCTTTACGGCGACTTGATTTGCGGATATATTTTAATGCCTACAGCGTCATCAAAATCTCAGTTATACATATACAAATTGGATTTGCTGCAATAAGGGCATACGTTTTCGTTTAAGTCGTTGCAAGTCATGCAAACGGTAGCGCCGCATTTCGGACAGTAAAAGGCTTCGTCGCCGTTCATTTCTCTTCCGCATTCAGAACACTTCATATCAAACTCCTTTAAATTTTTATAGCCGATATAGCTTAAAGCCATAACGGCAGTTTTATGTATATCGACGCCGAATACCGAAAACGCTTCGCACGAAAATCGGATCTGAAGTATCGGCAAAAAAACTTTGCGACTGTAAAATCCGTCCGCCTAAATCAAACGCTAACAACATCATACGCATATCCTAAATCTGCAATGCAACAAGGAAGCGATATAGGAAAGCAAACACGGTACAGTTAAATTATTTTGGGCAGAACAGCACAAAATATACCTAAAATTTACCGCTTATCCACAAAGCCAAAAAGAGTGTGGATATCCATTCAAAAACGGTCATGTTTCGCAAAAATAATTCCAAAGCCGCTTTACTTAAACCGGCGTAGCCGAAACGCCAAGCTTCGGCTCATTTTCCCTCGCCGCTTCACGGCATTTTTTCCCTTTCGGCTGAATAGCGGGGGTCGGCAGTCGAAGGAGCAAAAACCCCTCATTTTCTAAGTAAAACAGGGGATTTTTAAGCAAAAAACACCCCAAAAAGGCAGAAAATACGGCTTTTTCCGTTTCACATGAAACAATCACCGTGTAAAATGCCAATCGGATTGTTTCACGTGAAACATAAGTAAATGCGATAAAATCAAAGGTCCCTAAGGGGGAAAAAGAAGTGGAAAAGGCTCAAAAAAGAGGGGGAAACTGCGGCAAAAAACTAATGTTTCATAGCGTTCAAAAAGCGGTAAAATATGCCTTATCCACAGGCTTTTCCACAAAATATGCCTGTTTATCCACAAAAATTAAAACGAAAAATGGCGAATAAAGCAAAAACTCATAAATTGCCCGAAATTAAAATAAAAAGCAAAAAATTAAGGGCAAAATCGGCAAAAAACGGTCAAATCAAGAGTAAAACTAAGAAGAAGACGCATAAAATTGGCAGGATAAACGGCACACACTATATAACTCAATGTAAATAAATTCGCCGGAAAAGAGATAAATTAAAGGGAAAAACCAGAGGCATTTACATAAAAAAACGCTTTGCTTCACAAAATCGAACACTAAATCGGACAAAATACTGCCCGAAATAAAGAGCTTATATGCCGAATTATACGAAAACAATACTAAAAAATAAAACAAGCAAGAAAACAAAAATATCGGCAAAATAAACATCAAATACGCCTTTGCCCAGGCTGTTTAAAGCAAAAAAAAGCAATTTTAAAAGAAAAAACCAAACGGAACCGCCGCTTTGTCTATCTATTTAAGCCGAAAAATTTGTAAAAAACAGGAGAAATTTGCCAAAAAATTAAGTCAAAAAGGCGATTATAGTTAGATATAGTCAATTATTTAACTATATCTGGCGAAAAAAAATTGCAGTATACTCTGTAAGAAGATAAAAATAATGGCAGCCGATAATCAAAAAGGATAAGGGGGAAAATTTACAATGTGAATCAACCTATCGCACGCTTAGGGATAAAAACAAAAAACGGTTTATGCGTTCAAAAAACGAAAACCATATAACTAACGGCAGAAGAAAACGCTATATATCGCACAGAAATCCAAGGAAAATGATTAACAAAAAACGAGCATTGCAAGGCGTTGAGTAACGGCAGACGGACAGACACCACGGCAAAACGGCAAAATGCCACGGTGCAACAGTGAGCGGAACTTGAAATTGAGATGAAGAAAAATCGGAAAAAAGATAAAAACGAAAAAGAGAGCGAAGAAAGCGACCGTTTACAAAGTAAACGGAGAAAATTTGCCAAAGAGCGGTTTTAAAGCCATAAAAGGCGTTTTTTTGAAGTTTTCAAAAACGGCAAGCCGTATGAAGGCGTGTAAGCCAAAATACGGCGATTTAGCCTTTTGACGAATCACCGTTCAAAATTTGCGCCAAAATCGCTTGTAGAGGACGGTTTTTTGCATAAATTCGTTCACTTTTGAACTTATTTCAATAAATTTTGGTGATTTTGCGAAAAGTTGTAAAGAGAAAAACAAAATTGCCTTAAAAGTGTGAATTGCATAAATTGGCGCAATTGCAATAATGAACGTAAAAAAAAGTGAAGTGTTCAAACAGCCGAGCAACTGCAAAACAGAAAGATTTTAAAAATTGATAAAGCGGTCTTTGGCATCGGGCAACGAAAAGCCTTGCACAATAAAAAACTCAAGCAAAACGCTTGAGAAATTTTTAAACGATATGCAGCGGCACAAAATTTAATTTGAAAAGACGGATAAATTTTAAACGCTATATTAGTTGCCTGTCAGAATATAGCCTGAAAAATTCATTCGTTTAACCGTTTCGATAAAACGAAATGTATTTTCACCTAAAAATGACAATTAAACGAAAATAGCTATAAATATTTAATCGAACATGGCAACGTAGGCTTTTATCTCTTTAATTGCGCCGTCAAGGTCATGCTCGAGATAATTTCCGCACTCTATCCTCTCGCTTCCGGGAACGGAAGTAAATTCAAGACATTTTTTGAGGCAATCGATAGCGAACGCTTTTGCCTCGTCATATTCCATGCCGAAAAGCAGAAGATAAAATCCCGTTCGACAGCCCATAGGTCCAAAATATACCACTTTGTCCGAAAAGTCGGAATTTCTTGCCACGGTGGCCATCATATGTTCAATCGAGTGCATCGCCTTGATGTCAAGATAATCTCCGCCGTTAGGCTTTTTAAAGCGAAGGTCATAAGTGAACACGTCACGGTCTACTCTCGAAAAATAAAAACCTCTCTCGAGCACGTCGTGGTCTATTTCAAAAGAGGCAATCTTTTTCAATGGAGAATACCGAGCAAGATACCTATTGCTCCTTCCATTTTGAGAAGTCCTTCTTTTATAAAGTCGTTATAAGACGTCGCGGCTTCCTCGTCGGCATTATCCGAAACGAGTTTGATTGACAAAACGGAAACGCCGTTCTTTTTTGCCGTTATGGCGATACCTGCCAGCTCCATATCGCATATCTGCGCAGAAAACTCCTTGACAAGTTTATCCTTCTTTTTGCGGTCGCAGATAAATTCGTCGCCGCTCGCCAGAGTGACAAAGGGGAGTTTTTCCGGCAGTTTGGACTGAAGCGCCAAAACCTTTTGCCTGTCGAGATAAAAGTAGATGTCGGAATGTTTATTGAGCTGTCCTCGTTTGACGCCGTCGATACCCGAGATATCGAATTGATGATGAACGACTCTTTCAACGAAACAGACGTCGCCGGCTTTGAGTTCGGGGACAAGACTGCCGACAAAACCGAGATTTATGATAAGCTCGACGTCGTAACGGTCAACGACAAGCTGGGTTGCCGCCGAAGCCTGAATTTCGCCTATGCCGCAAGAGAGCAAAAACACGTCGTTGTCGCCCACGGCGAAACGGTAAATAGTCATTCCGCCGGCGTTTTCGCTTCCTATGACCGAACCTAAGCGTTTATAGATAGGGTCGCTTTCCTTTTCCATTGCCGTTATGATTGCGATTTTCATATTGCACCTCGATTAAAGATATTAGCATAAAAATTTTAAATTGAAAACATAATAAAGCAAAAGTTGCAAAAAAAAATGGAAAATGTTATCATTTATACGAAAAAAAAGCAGAAAATAATTAAACGCATTAAAACGGCGCAAAAAAAACAGCTCGGCAAAAAAGGGCAAAATTTGCAAAAAGGATAAAACAAAATAAAAAATGGGAACGCTTCTCGAATCATTTTTAAAGGGGAAAAATTTAAACGAAAACATAGCCGAAAAACTTGACTTGTTCATGAAACTCGTTTTGGAAAAAAACAAGGTTATGAATCTTACCGCCATAACCGATGAGGAAGAATTTGAGATAAAGCACACTATCGACAGTCTTTGCGCCCTTGAATTGATAGAGCAAAACAGCTCGCTTGCAGATATAGGAGCAGGGGGCGGTTTCCCGTCCGTTCCGCTTGCGATAGTTCTGCCGTCCGTCAAAATAACGGCATTGGACAGCACGGCAAAAAAAATCAACTTTATCGACGAGGCTGCCAAAAATTTAAATCTTAAAAATCTTACCGCCGTTACCGCAAGAGCGGAAGACGCCGGCAGAGGAGCGCTTAAAGAGAAATTCGACTTCGCCACGGCAAGAGCGGTTGCCGCTTTGCCGATACTCGTTGAGCTTATCGCACCCATGCTGAAGACGGGCGGAAAAATGCTTTTGTATAAGTCAAGCGATAAGGAATTGAAAAACTCCGAACAGGCGTTAAAAAAAATAAACTGCGCATTAAGCGAAATAAAAAACTATACGCTCCCAAACGGCGACGAAAGGGTGATAATAGTCATCGAAAAAATCGCCGCAACTCCGACGGCGTATCCAAGACAATACAACGCCATAAAAAAATCTCCGCTTTGGCAATTTGAATAGCTTGCGCAAAGCTAACGGATTGCATCGCTGAAGCGCTTTTTTGCCAAAGGCAAAACCGACACCGAAAAAACGCAAAATGCGCCGACGCAAAAACGGAATTGCAACTAAAAGCGTATGCCAAAAAAGGAATTATCAGATTTTGGCAACGGAAAAACAGGCAAAAACAGAGTTTTAATAATATAGCAGCTAAAAATCTATATAATATCTAAAATAAGTTTATATAATAAATATACTAAATTATAAAAATTTTTTCTTTTTCCCTTGTCCTCACATAAAACTTTTGCTATACTAACAACGAAATAGCTAAAAAATAAAATTCAAAATACGATTGAAGAAAAATAAGAAGGTAATATATGGCTAAAATAATTGCTTTTTCCAACCAAAAAGGCGGCGTAGGAAAGACGACGACATGCATAAATCTTGCGGCGTGCCTCGCCTCTGACGGATATAAGGTGCTTGTCGTAGACCTCGACCCTCAGGGCAACGCATCGTCGGGGCTCGGGTTCAGCGACCGCAAAAGCGAGAAATCGTCGTATTCCGTACTCTGCGGTTCGATGAACGCAAACGACGCAGTTGTGGATACGGATATCCCCACTCTCAAACTTATGCCGAGCTGTATGGACCTGGCAGGAGCGGAGCTGGAAATGGCACAGGTTGTGATTGCAAGAGAAAAAATTCTTTCGGAAAAAATAAGCGAGGCGAGCGATAATTTCGATTTTATATTCCTCGACTGTCCTCCGTCGCTCGGACTTCTTACGGTCAACGCATTGACGGCTTCGGACGGAATAATCGTGCCCATTCAGTGCGAATATTATGCCTTGGAGGGCGTAACGCAGATGATGAACACGGTTATGCTCGTCAAAAAATATCTCAATCCCAAACTCGAGGTGGAAGGCGTAGTGCTTACGCTATACGATTCGAGAGCAAACCTCAGCCAACAGGTATCGGAAGAAATAAAAAAATATTTCTGCGAAAAGGTATTCAAAACAATTATCCCGAGAAACGTGCGTCTTGCGGAAGCGCCGAGCTTTGGCAAGCCCGTCATTTTATACGACAAGCACTGCCTCGGAAGTAAAGCATACACCGATTTGAAAAACGAATTTTTAAACAGAGTAAATAATAAATAAAGGAAAAAATTATGGCACAACAGAGAGGATTAGGCAAAGGCATAGGCGCATTATTTGCAGACTATACCGACAACAGAGAAGTTAAAGTAGAGGGTGAAGGCGCAATTCAACAGCTCGATATCACGATGCTCGACCGCAACCCCGAACAAGCCCGTAAAACTTTCGACGAGGATACGTTAAAGGAAATGGCAAACTCCATGAAACTTTACGGAGTTTTGCAACCGCTCCTTGTCACGAAACTTCCCAACGGACGCTATCAGATAGTCGCCGGTGAAAGACGTTACCGTGCGGCAATGAAAGCAAACCTCACAACGGTGCCTGCGATAATCAAAGATTTGCCCGTCGAGGAAATCAAAGCTATATCCCTTATCGAAAATATTCAAAGGGAGGATTTAAACGCAATCGAAGCTGCGGAAGGCATAAAAGAGCTTATGACAAACCACAGTCTGACCCAGGAAGCTGTCGCAGACCGCATAGGCAAAAGCCGTCCCTACGTCACAAACCTGCTCCGACTTTTAACTCTCCCCGAAGAAGTGCTTGAAATGGTAAAAAGCGGAAAAATTTCCTCGGGACACGCAAGAGCGCTGGTCACCATAGACAATAAAGAATTTTTGATAAACCTTGCTAAACAGATAGTCCAATATAAAATGACTGTCAGGGATGTGGAAAACAGAGTAAGACTTTTTGAAACAAGAAAAAATATTCCGTCGGGTCCGAGAAAAACTCCGCCGCTCAGTCTTGAGCTTAAAGAGCTTGTCAGCGATATGAAAAGAGTTTTCGGCACGAGAGTTAAACTTGTCGGCACTCCCGAAAAAGGAAGATTTTCCATCGACTATTTTTCGGCGGACGACCTGCAAAGAATTTATCAACTTGTAGAGTCGCTCAAAAAAGATAACATTTAAGTGGGGGAAATATGACTAAAGACGTAAAAACAAGATGGTATAAAGACGCCGTATTCTATCAGATTTACCCGAGAAGTTTTTGCGACTCCAACGGAGACGGAATAGGCGACATTCAAGGTATCATATCTAAACTCGACTACCTCAAAGACCTCGGCATAACCGCCGTGTGGCTTTCTCCGTGCTATAAATCGCCCAACGACGACAACGGCTACGACATTTCAAACTACCGAGACATTATGGACGAGTTCGGCACTCTCGACGACTGGAAGCAGATGATAGACGGCATGCACCAAAGAGGAATCAAACTCGTCATGGACTTAGTCGTCAATCACACGTCGGACGAACACGAATGGTTTAAGCAATCCCGCTCGTCAAAGGATAATCCTTATAGAGATTATTATATCTGGAGACCGGGCAGGGGCAAAAACGGAAAGAAGCCGCCCAACAATTGGACGTCAAGATTCTCCGGCAGCGCTTGGGAATACGACGAAACGACAAACGAATTTTATCTGCACCTGTTCAGCAAAAAGCAGCCCGACCTCAACTGGGACAATCCCAAAGTAAGGCAGGAAGTGGCGGACATCTGCAACTATTGGTTTGAACTCGGGGTGGACGGATTCAGATGCGACGTCATAACCTATATTTCCAAAACGGAAGGACTTCCCGACGGTAAATTCAATCCGATAATCTGCGGCGACGAAAAATTTGTCATCGGACCGCATTATCACGAATATATGCACGAGCTAAATCAGAGGGCGTTTTCTAAATACGATTCGATGACGGTGGGCGAAGGACAGGGCATAACCGTTTCCAACGCCGAGTCAATCGTTGCCGAAGACCGTGAAGAACTCGACTGTATTTTCACGTTCGAGCACCAAGAAGCCGACGCATTTATGACGGTTATTCCCAAAAAGTTTAACCTCAAAAAATGGAAATCCATTTTCAGCAGCTGGCAGGCTCTTCCCGACAATTGCTGGAACAGTCTGTTTATCGAAAACCACGATTATCCGCGCTCGCTCCCGAGATACGGCAAACTCGAATACCGCAAATACGTCGCTAAAATGCTTGCTATCTGCATAAACTTCATGAAGGGCACGCCTTATATCTATCAGGGACAGGAAATCGGTATGACCAACATTGCGGGATTTAAACCGAAAGACTACGTGGATATCGTTTCCAAAAACATATACAAAATTGCCAAGTTCTTCCCGCCGCTCATTCCCGTCGTCGTGTGGGCGCTTCAAAAGAGAGCGAGAGACCACGCAAGAGTTCCCATGCAATGGAACGCTCAAGAAAATGCCGGCTTTACGACGGGCACTCCTTGGATGATGGTAAACCCCAACTATAAAAAGATAAACGTTGAGGAATCGCTCGCCGATGAAGACTCAATTTTGAATTTCTACAAGAAAATAAACAAATTGAGATTGGGCAATAAGATAATCAAAGAAGGCGGCTATACCGAGCTTATGCACGACAACAAAAAACTTTTTGTCTACACCCGTGAGCTCGACGATAAAAAATATCTCGTCGTGTGCAACTACAGTTCAAAATGCGCTACCTTTAAAATTCCCGACGAGTTTAAAGAGCTTAAATCGAATCTTGTCATTTCAAACTATCCATCAACGCCTACAGTTTTGCAAAACACGAAAGTTTTGCCTTATGAAGCATTCGTTTACGAATTGACAAAATAAGATTTTATCGCAAACATCGCAATATGCCGGCAAGCCTTTTAGGGCAGCATGGCTAAAAAGAATAAACTAAAAGAGCAAGCAATGCTTGCTCTTTTTAATTTTTAATAAAACAATAAACGGATAAGCCTAAAAACTAAATCTCCCCCGCAAAGAATCTGTTGAGGAAGGACAAAAGCATAGCGTTTGCTTCCTTAGCGGCTTTTGACGTCCACATAATGGGGAAGGTGTGATTGTCCATAAATTTCGTCGAGCCGTAACTTTCGTTATAAACTCCGAGACTGTCAAGCTGTTCTTTTAACGCTTCGCCCTGACCGCCACAGAAGAAATCTTTTTTGGCATAAACGAAAAACGCTTTCGGGAATTTCTCGGTAATATAATGCGAGGGGGAGAGATAATTTAAGTATTTATAATTTTGAATATCCTTCATGCTCTCGCCCGTATAGTCCTTCCAAATCTTGCCTGTGAGGTTAAACAAAATTTTTGTCTTTAGTGCGGTTTCAAGGTCGTATATACCGCAGTTTAATGCGCAACCGGTGAACTTAGCGTCCATCTTGCCGTATTGCTCCTGCAACACTTCGCTGTCCTGAATAACGCAAAGCATCGCCGCATAATAACCGCCTGCGCTGTCGCCCGTTGCCACAAACTTGGTCAAATCGAGATTATATTTTTCGGCATTTTCCTTTACCCAATTTGCCGCCTTGACAAGCTGTTGAAGCGGAGTGGGAAAAATAATTTCAGGCGCTAAACCGTAGTTGACGTTGACAACCATCGCTCCCGTATTTGCCGCATACCATCTCGAAAGTCCGCGGCGGTATTTTTTATCGCCGGCGACAAAGCCGCCTCCGTGGATTTCAAAAATAACGGGATACTTTCCGCTCTCTTTGGGAACGTAGTAAAGATCGAGCTTGCATTCCGGCTCATCACCGTATGCTATATCCGCATCGCATTTGACGTGACGGGTCTGTCTTAACATTTTGGTTCTGTTCTGAGTTTTATTGAACAAATGGTCGATTGCAACAAACACTGTTTTTGCGAATGACATAATTTTGCCTCCGAGAATTGTTTAAAAATTAACTATATTTAATATATCTATAATATAATATAAAACGAATATACACAAGAGTTTTAAAATAAAATTTGGTATTTTGTCCTAATTTAGCAGATTTTATACAAAAAAAGCTCCTCTTTTAAAACTTTTTTAAAGATTTTGTCGCAAACGGTCAAAAAATTTGCCTGTCAAAAACGCAATTCGCAATTATCCCGTTTAGCAAATTCAACCCAAAACTGCACCCCGTCCGCCTTCGACGTGCGGTATGCAAAAGATAAAATAAAAACACCTGTTTAATAACAGATGCTATTTTTTATTGGCACTTGCCAAGGACTTGTAACCCCCGTAGGCGCCCAAGCCGTAATAGCGTTTCGCAAAATATCCTTTCACTGCCGAAAAGCCTGCTTTTCGGCAAAGAGGCAAAGCCGATTGTATTTGCGAGCCGCAAAGCGGGTCAGCCAAAAATCGTGCTTTGCCGATAGCGCAGTGGCGGGGTGATAAAAAGAAAAACACCTGTTTATCAACAGGTGCTAATTTTTTATTGGCGCTTGCCAAGGACTTGAACCCCCGTAGGCGCTCGAGCCGTAATAGCGTTTCGCAGAATACCTTTCACTGCCGAAAAGCCTGCTTTTCGGCAAAGAGGCAAAGCCGATTGTATTTGCGACCCGCAAAGCGGGTCAGCCAAAAATCGTGCTTTGCCGATAGCGCAGTGTTGGGGTGATAAAAAGAAAAACACCTGTTATCAACAGGTGCTAATTTTTTATTGGCGCTTGCCAAGGACTTGTAACCCCCGTAGGCGTCTACGCCGTAATAGCGTTTCGAAGAAAAAGCGTCCACGGAGGGCACCGCAGTGTTGGGGTGATAAAAAGAAAAACACCTGTTATCAACAGGTGCTAATTTTTGTTGGCGCTTGCCAAGGACTTGTAACCCCCGTAGGCGCTCGCGCCGTAATAGCGTTTCGCAAAATATCCTTTCACTGCCGAAAAGCCTGCTTTTCGGCAAAGAGGCAAAGCCGATTGTATTTGCGAGCCGCAAAGCGGGTCAGCCAAAAATCGTGCTTTGCCGATAGCGCAGTGGCGGGGTGATAAAAAGAAAAACACCTGTTTGTTAACAGGTGCCATATATTTATTGGCGCTTGCCAAGGACTTGTAACCCCCGTAGGCGCTCGCGCCGTAATAGCGTTTCGCAGAAAAAGCGTCCACGGAGGGCACCGCAGTGTTGGGGGAATATAATAAAAACACCTGTTTAATAACAGGTGCTAATTTTTTATTGGCGCTTGTTGAGGGACTTGAACCCCCGACACTGCGGTTAACAGCCGCATGCTCTACCGACTGAGCTAAACAAGCATTTTTAATTGCTTTAATATAATAATTGCAAAAAACGGATTTGTCAACACATTTAAAGACATTTTTACACTTTATTGTTTTCGTTTCCGTTATCCGATTTGCCGTCGGGGATATCGTTTAAAATATCCTGCCCTTCATCCGTTACGACGTGTGAAACCTCGCAAGAATCCTCTGCCTGCGATTGATTTATAATTTTTTCGAGATTGCTCTTGCGTTTAAAAAGGCTGAATTTTAAATCGGAGCCGAGCGTATCTGTAACCTCGCTGACAGCGATAAACGCCTGAGAGTCAGTCTGCTCGACGATAGATTTCAGCTTTGAAAGCTCAAAACGGTTGACAACGCAGTATAGCACAATCTTTTCCGTTTGAGAATAAAAACCCTTTGCGTTGATAACGGTAAGACCTCTGCCGAATTCTTCCGAAAGTGCGGCGGCAACCGTCTGGCTTTTGTCGGTTATAACGAAAACCGCTTTGCCTTTATCGAAACCGTCAACGATAAAGTCAACGGCTTTAAGTCCTATGGCATAGGCAATGACGGAATAGAGCGGAATGGAAAAAGCCCTGAAAACGATACCTGCGACGGTATAAACTATAACGTTGTAAATCATAACGAACGTGCCGACGGAAAGACCTATCTTTTTTGCGCAGAAAGTGGCGGCGACTTCCACTCCGTCGAGCGCACCGCCTGAACGAATGGTAAGACCGCTTCCGACGCCGCTTATCAGACCGCCGAAAAGACAACAGAGCAAAACGTCCTGTCCTGCAATGGGCGAGCCGTTTGAAAAATCGATTCCGAATACGTTTTGAAAGAGATAGGAAAAAAGCGAATACATTCCGATTGCCCAAAGGGAATAAATTATATATTTAATTCCTGCCTTTTTGAGCGCAACCAAAAAGAACGGAACGTTTAAAATGATAAGCCATACAGAAAGGGAAAGGGGGGTAACGTGAGAAAGCAAAAAGGAAGTACCGGAAAGTCCGCCGTCATAGAGATTGGCAGGAACTAAAAACATTGTCACGCCCACTGCGTTGACAATGCCGGCTACGGTCAACAAAATGAAGTTGTACCATTTGATACCCTTGAAATTGAAAATTTCCTTCAGTGTTTCCGAGGGTGATTTTTTTTGCTTCTTTTCACGCTTCATAATATTATTATAAATGCTTGCCGTTAAATTTCAAACCATATTTGAAAAATAAAGTATAAAAATTTTAAAAGTGAAATTTAAAACAAGTTTTTTTCGCATATATTAAGGCCGATATTGCCATATATGAATTTATATTAAATGCCATAACCAAAGTGCGGCTTTTTGCTAAACGGAAATTTGTTAAAACCTTATTTTAAAAGACTGCGTTAAATATAAACAGTCAAAAACGGCAGATTTGAATTTTTTAACAAAAATTATTATTTTGATTGCAAAAATTGAAATGAATTTTATTTTATGCTAAAATGTATAGGTCATAAAAGAGGAAGAAAAATGAAAGTTACGTTTGTTTGTCACGGCAATATCTGCCGTTCGCCTATGGCACAGTTTATTTTAAAAAGTTTGGAACCAAAAATAGAAACGGATTCTAAGGCAACGCACACCGACGAGTTGGGCAGCGATATGTATTATCCGGCAAAAGTCAAGCTGACTAAAGAGGGAATACCGTTTGCCAAACATACCGCCACTTTGTTAAATGCTTCCGACTACGATAACTCCGATTACTTTCTCGTCATGGATACGGAAAACTTTACAAACGCCGTCATACGTCTAAACGGCGATCCTAAAAACAAAGTTTTCAGGCTTCTCGAATTTGCCGGAGAAAACCGTGACGTCGCCGACCCCTGGTATACAGGAAATTTTGACAGGGCATACGACGATATCTTAAAGGGCTGTAAGGCGTTTTTGGAATATCTAAATAAAAAACAAACGGATGGAAAATAGCTGTTATCGTTTAATTAAACGTTGACTTTGTTTAAAATTTTTTGTCTGAAATTTAAAAAAACAAAAAGCCTCATAAAATCCTCATCAGGCTTTTTTTTGTTAAGGCGGATTTTAAAAATAATATAATCCGTCAATATAATCCGTCAAAAATTTAATAAGCTTTAATAAGCTGTTTTAAAAATTTTAATATTCTCTTTTTATTATCTTTCCGTTTTCAATTTTAAACTTTACAGCTTTTTCATAGCTGTCAAATTCGGTGCAAGTGAGAATCGTTTGATATTCCTTTGAAAGTTCTAAAAGCTGAGTTCTGCGCTTTACGTCAAGTTCGCTTAGGACGTCGTCTAAAAGCAAAACAGCCTTTTCGCCCGTCTCTATTTTATACAGCTCTAATTCGGCAAATTTTAAAGAGAGAGCGATGCTTCTTTGCTGACCTTGCGACGCAAATTTTCTGGCGTCCTTTCCGTTTACGATAAGTTTTAAATCGTCACGGTGAGGTCCGACGGTGGTAAAAGACAGTTTTTTATCCTTTTCTCTGTTTTTCTTCAAAAGTTTCAAAAAATTATCTCTTGTAAGTTCCGTTTCGTATTCCACTTCCAACGTCTCGCCGTTGTCGCTCAGAAACTTGTGAGTTTTTAAAGCGTATTCCTTGAGAGTTTCGACAAATTCTTTTCTTTTTTCCACGATAACAAGTCCTACGTCAGAAAGCTGAGCGTCGTAAACGTCGAGCATTGCGTCGGTATCTTCATAATCGCTCTTTAAAAGATTGTTGCGCTGTTTTAAAATTTTGTTATATCTGACAAGGGCGTTAAAATATTCTTTTTGTTGCTGTGACAGGGATATATCCAAAAAACGGCGGCGGTAGTCGGGAGATTCTTTAACGAGCTTCATTTCGTCCGGCGAGAAAAATACGACGGCGACAATACCTATAAGCTCGCCCGCTCTGTTGATAGGCAATGAATCTACCAAAATTCTCTTTTTACCTTTATCGTCTATGATTATTTCCACCTTATGACTGCGGAAATTGTTTTCCACCAAAACCTTTACCACGGCATATTTTTCGCCTTCCAAAACGAGTTCCTTTTCTTTTGTCGTCCTGGGCGTCTTGGCGATACTCGTAAGATATACCGCCTCAAGCATATTAGTTTTTCCGGCGGCGTTTGCTCCGTATAAAACGTTGAGCCCGTCGGAAAATTCCACCTTTTCCTCGGTATAATTTCTGAAGTTTTTCAGGTAAAGTTTTTTGATTTGCATACTCAAATTATATATTAAAAGTTTAAATAATACAAACGAATATAGTTTTTATCTTTTAAAAGGAAAAATTTAAAAAGCCGATAATTTTAAAAAAATAAAAATAATACGATATTCGTTGAAAAATTCGGTTTGTTTAGTTATAATATAATCTATGATAAATATCGATTCTTTTTGGAACGACGCCAAGTCGGAATTGTCCAAAGTTTTAAACTCAATAAGTTTTGACGTTTGGATAGACAAACTCGAGCCCGTTTGCTTTGTCAAAAACTCGCTCATTTTGTCTACCATTTCAAATATGTCCAAAAAGACTATCGAAAATCAATACCTTAAAACTATAAAAAAGACGGTAACGTCTTTAAATCCTATGATAACCAACGTTGAAATTATTCTCGACACGGACAAGGACGAATATATAAAAAAGCAGGACAGTTTCATCGAGGACGAAGGATTGATTGTCAAAGGTCAATCGGACGACGATTTGGAAAGTATGAAATTTTTAGAAAGATATACTTTCGACAATTTCGTAAAAGGCAAAAGCAACGAATTTGCGCTCGAAGCGGCAAAAGCAATATGCGACGACCTCGGCGGAAAATATAATCCTTTGTTTATCTATTCCTCGGCAGGTCTGGGTAAAACTCACCTTTTGCACGCCATAGGAAATCACATAAGCAAAACAAACCAAAGAGCGAAAATTTTATACGTCAATTCCGAAACGTTTATAAACGAGCTTATAAATTCGATAAGGTCTTCAAACGAAAATAAAAACTCTACTCATTTTTCAAACGATTTCAGAGAAAAATACCGCAAAGTGGATTTACTCATGATAGACGATATACAGTTTATCTCCGGAAAGGAAGGAAGTCAGGAAGCGTTCTTCCATATATTCAACGACCTTTACCAAAACCAAAAACAGATAGTCTTAACCGCAGATTGCTCGCCGAGCGACCTTCAAAAGCTCAACGACAGATTACGCACAAGATTTTCATGGGGTCTTACCGTGGATATTCAACCACCAAATATGGAAACAAAAATCGCCATATTAAAAAATAAAGCGGTAAGAGAAAAATTCAATCTTTCAGACGACGTCGCTGTTTATATTGCAGAAAAATCCACTTCTAACATAAGAGAAATGGAAGGTCTTTTAAACAAAATTATATTTTACAGCTCTTTGACAAATCATACCGTCGATACGGTGGATATAGCAAAAGAGGCACTTTCCGATTTTATTGAGGATAAAAAAGAAAAAATAGAGGAAAGCGACATAATAAGCGCCGTTTGCAATTATTTCAACATAACAAATCAGGATATAACGGGCAGCAGCAGGACAAAGTCTATCGTCGAGCCGAGAATGATAGCCATGTATCTCATGGACAATATGCTCGGAGTCCCTTTGGTATCGATAGGAAAAATTTTCGGGGGCAGAGACCATACAACCGTTATGCACGCACGAGACAAAATAACGGAAGAAATCAAAAAAAATCCGCGTATGAGAATCATAGTTACGGATATAAAAAATTCGCTTTTAAACAAGTAATGTTGAAAACTTTTTATTTTGTTGATATTTTGTGGAAAACGAAAAAAAGTTATCAACACTTAAATTGATAAAAAAACACAATATTTTGAAGTTTACCGTTGTTAAATTCTAAATATTGTGATATAAAAAAATTATCCACTTATAAACAGGGCTAATTATAGTAGTGATATTTTAAAAATATAAAAACTACAAAGGAGAGCGAAAATGAAAATCAAATGCGAGGGAATAGAACTCAGCGATGCGGTTTCAAAAGTTATAAAGGCATTGCCTTTAAAGAGAATGAATCAAGTTTTCGACTGTGTTAAACTAAGTGCCAAAGGCGATGAACTCACGCTTTTAGCAACCGACCTCGAACTCTGGATCGAAAAGAAAATAAAAGCCGAGGTTTTGATAGAAGGAGAAATAGTCGTTCCCGGTAAAATTTTTGCCGAATACTGCAAAAAGATAGAGGAAGAAAAAATAGAACTTGACGGAACGAGTAAAAGTAAACTTAAAATAAAATATCTCGACAGCGACGTATCCTTTTCCTGCTACGATGCAGAGGGATATTTAGAACTTCAATCGGTAAGTCAGGAAAAATCTATAAAAATAGATAAACTTGCGTTTAAAGATTTGATAAACAAAATCATTTTCAACGTCGCTACCGACGATAGCAGACCTCCTCTGAAAGGTTGTTGTTTAAATATAAAAGGAGATGTTTTAGAAGGAGTTGCCACGGACGGATACAGACTTGCGCTCGCTCAGATTCCCATGGAAAACACCGTTGAAAAAGAAAAGATAGTAGTGCCGGCAAAATCATTGCTCGAGATGAGCAGGCTCATTGACGATACTGAAGAAACGATAACTTTGACTTTTGAAAAAAATTTCCTCATGTTGGAACTGAGCGGAACGAAAATAGTAACGAGTCTTATAAACGACTCTTTCTTGCCATACGAGAAAATCATTCCCGAAGAGGTTACAACCGAAGTCGTCGTCGATAAAAAACAGTTTGAAAACGCTATCGAAAGGGTATCTTTAATTTCAAGAAACGATAAAAAGAGCTACGTTAAAATGGAAATTAAAGAAGACGTCATTTTATTAAAGGCAGAATCGAGCATGGGTGAGGTAAACGAAAAGGTTCAGATTTCCCTTAAAGGCAAGGATATGATGATAGCATTCAACAGCAAGTATATAACCGACGCCATGAGAGCAATTTCCGATCAATATATAACTTTAAGTTTTACCACTCCGTCCGCACCCGGAATAATAAAAGGTCAGGACAAAAATTGGCTCTATCTCATTTTGCCGCTTAGAGTTATGTCTAATAAGTAAGGATATTATATAGTGGATATAAGATAGCAGATTATAAATTAAGCAATGTTTAAAATTTAAGCAAGGTTTAAAATTATAGATTATATTTGATGATAAATAGATTATCTTAATACATAAAATAACCTAATAAAACGTATCAGCTATCTTAAAATTTAAAATTTTAACTATAGAGTATTATATAGATTGTTATATATTGTCTCTAATTATACTGTATTTAATATATACAGTGTAAATATATATAATATAAATAATGTAAAAGAAAAGATACGACAAAAAAATACGACAAAAAAAGAAAAATAAAATACTTGCCTTGTTAAGGCAAGTATTTTTTAAATTAAGATATTAAAAAGTAAAATTTAAAGATAAAAAAGACGTTCAGATTTTTTTACACATTATAAGTGCCTTGCCAAAAATAGAGCGCAGTTTTTTAAAACCGAGCTTATAGTAAAACTTTATGGCTTTTTGATTTTGCGTATCTACGGTGAGGTATATGCCTTTGACGACTTTTGATTTTAAACTGTCCAAAAGTTTTCTTATAAGACCTTTACCGTTGCCTTTTCCTCTGTATTCTTCCAAAATATCGATATGCAGGTGAGCAGGATATGTTTTGGCGATTTTTCTGTAAAATATCTTTTCGCATCGCTTTATAAACGCTTCTTTTTTAGATAAAGATTTTACTTTTGAAAAATAGACCTCGAAATACTTATTTATATAGTCGTCAAAATTTTCGGCGCAGAAAACGTATCCCACCGCTTCATCGTTTTCTGCGGAAATGATAAAACAGTTATCTTTTTCATAAGTCAGATAATAATCGCAAAAGAGAGTGCAAACGAGTTCCTTGTTAGTTTGAAATTGTTTACCTCTTGCCGTTTCAAAACAAATCTGCCTTACTTTTTCAAAATCGGAATCTTTATATTTTCTTATCTGCATTTTCAACACTTTAAACCGAGGTTTAAAACCTGAGCGGTTGTTTATAAAAATATTTTTGGTTTTGTATTTTCTTTAAAGTTTAATTGCGGATATAAAATAAACCTTAAAGATATTTGATACTTAAAATAATGCGACAGAGGTCATACGGTAAAATTTTTTCGCCAATCATAAGCTGTCATAATAAACGGCATATGATATAAGGATATAACGCATATCGAAACGTCCTATTAAACGCTTTATTAAAGCCGTATTTAATAAGTCATTTAATATAGCCATATCAAACACGGTGCCGGACAGGGTAAATTATAAGGTTGTAATACACGCAAAATCGGACATTTTATATCGCACGTTATATGGCACGCTCTATATAACGCACGGAATATCGCATATTGTATATCTCATTCGGCATATCTGATAAGGCATATTTGATAAGGCATGTCTGATAAGATATATCTGATAAGACATATCTCATACGGCAAGCAACGCAAGAGAAACGAAACCGCATATTTAGCGGCAGGATAGAGCCATACGTTTTAAACGTCAGCCTATAGCTCAAAGCCTATAAAAGGTTTGCCGTTTACGACGGTTATGGTCAGTCTATCGAAAAAGTCAACCAAGGTTATGTCGTTCAGGGCGAGTTCGATTGCGGGCTCAACTGAAAGCCCGGACCAGGTGATGATATCTCCCATCGTTGCGGAAGACAGTTTTTCCGTCAATACGGTTCCGAGGTCGCTTAAAGTGGAGTTCATTATAGCTCCGCTGAAGAAAGTGTCAGGCGATTCGGAAATCAAATCACCGAGCGTCATATTTTTGAACGCCTCGTTAAGAGACGAAAGCGGTTTATTGTTTAAAGCAATCAATATGTTTTGGCTTTTTTCTATAACGCCGTTTTCGTCCGTTTGGTAGGAAACGGTTTTAATCGAATTTATGTTTGCGTCGTCGACGATATCGGGATAGGTTGCCGAAGCCGCCTGAATCATGGCAGCGACGGACGAATCGACGGTAGCCGCATAAATTTTTTGATAATGCTGTCCCGGCATAGAGCCGTCCTCATCGAGCACCGCACCTGAAAATCTTACGAAATAATCTCCTGTGTAAGAGTTGAAAGCGGCAGAATCTTTTACGAACACGAAAAGATTTTGCGCCGTTTTATCGCCGAAATATTCGCTATATACTACTGAGTCAAAGGTGTATAGTCCGTTCACGCTTGACGGACAGATATATAGCCTGTCAAACACGGTGCTCATTGCGCCGTGCTCGGCTTCGCTGTAAACGACAAAATCCGTGCCGTTCTGAGAATAATAAAGCGTGTCTTTAAGTTCCGCTTTGTCGTAATAACGAACGGGAATATAATTTATACTGTCGGCGTCTTTAACCGTGCCTATATTTGTAAGCTCGTTATATTTTATGACGTAGGTTCCGCTTGCAGTCGAGGTAGCCAAGAGCACGTCGTCGGCATAAACCTTTGTAAAACTAATTGAGCTTCCCGAATATCCCGACGGTTTTTTGATAAAACCGGTATATCCTTTAAGAGCTTTCGGATAGAGTTTAGATATTGTATTATAATCGTCTATCGAAGTTATCTGAGTATAGGTGGAAGACGAATCCGAAACGTTTAAATAATACATATTTCCCGCCTCTATCGCTTCGGCAACCGATGGCATCGAGGAATTGTTAAGGTCGTAAAAAACGTATGGATTGCCCGTTTCGTCGTATACGTTGTAGACGTAGTTTCCGCTGTCTGACGGTATATAGGCATAACCTCTCTCATAACGCTGAAGCGAGGTGTGTGCGGGATTTGAAGAATCGTAGTAGACATATTCTCCGTCGACCAAAACGTAGTCGCCTCTGTCGAAAGGAATAAATTTGTTTTTGAGTTCAAGTAAAGCGTATTCTCCCGCCGCATCGGAAACGAAAGCGGAATAAAGATTCAAATTTACAACGTCATTTAAAACCAAGTCGCTGAAAAGTCCGTTTATTGCGTCGCTCATATCCGTTATCGTGGCATAAGCTATTTTTTTGAGCAGGGCGTGCGAGGAAGAATCAACGTCAATGACGTCGGCAAGGCATATGCCTTGTATATCCGTCGATATCGTAGAAAGCGAGCTGTCTTTAAGAGCCTGCAAAAGTTTGGGGCTTGTTGAATCTATCTCAATGAAAGCGGACAGAGTCAGTCCGTTTATTGCCTGCGATAAATCGGAGAGCGGAGTGTCTTTCAGTTCAATCAAAAACTGCGGACTTTTTTCGTGTTCGGGAGTCGCCGTTTCGTATACGTCAATGAGTTCGCCCACTTTTAACGTTTTAACCTTGTCAATGATATCGGACAGATTTTTTATTTGTATTCTCGAGACCGCTTGCAAAGTTTTGTTGCTTGTGCCCGTATGGGCAAGCAGGTATCCGCTTTTGCCTTCGATAAGCGAGCTGTTTTCGTCGGGAACGACAGGTTCGGAAGCGGTGCCGTAATCGACGCCGTAAGAAGTGAGTTCTCGGTATGACAGCGTGGTAAAGTCGCTGTAAAAATATTTACCGCCCGAGCTAAGTTCGGCAAGAGAGTTTATCGGAACAAATTCCGACGCAGAGGACGGCAGCGAGCCTGTCGTGCTCGTTCCTATGAGGAAGCCCCCTCTGTAAACTTCAAAATATCCGAAAGCTTCGGGAAGATAATTTCCGTTTTGCAAAGTAAAATGGTTAATATAAGCTTTTACGTATTTAACGTCGATTGACGAAAACTCCGGCATATCCGCAACGAGGTCGCACGGGACGTATTCGATATGGCGATAATAAATTTCTCCGTCCAAGGTTTCGTCCAAAACAAATTCGCCGGATTCGTTTTTGACGTATGCTCCGAATTGCGTTTGAGTCGATTGGTCTATGAAGTAGAAATCGTTTGCGACGGTATATACGTAGTGTCCGTATTCGTCAAGCACGTATGCACCGTCACTGTCTTTTTGGCGGATATACAAAACTTCGCGCCTGTCCAAAACGCCGCTTGCTTCGTCCGCTTTAAACACCGAAGTTTCGGAATAGGGGTTCGACTGTGAAAGATTGTCTATTTGCATATACGACTGCGTTTTATCGCCCACGTAGTAATAGAGGGCGGTATCTTCGATAGAAATAAATTTATCAGAATCTATATCGATTATGTCCGATAACGTCAAATAGTCGAGCACTCCGCCGAGTTCGCCGATTATGACGTCCTGCACGTTTTCCAAAACGGAATTCTCTCCCGAAATCTCTATGCCGAAATCGTCTTCAAGCAATCTCAAGGATATATTGCCGTTCATCTTTTTGAGCAAAGCATCTACGGCATTTTCCACCGTTTCGTCCTCGAGCTTTAACAGCAGGGGAATATCGTATGAAGCCAAATCGACGTTGGCAAGTCTCGCTATCGTGTCTATTGTTATGTTGCTCGTAACTTCCGAAACGTGATTGGGAATTTCAAAAATCGGATATTTGAACAGGGGGGTTATATCTATGCCCTCTATTTCGTTGGGTATGGGAAGATTGAAAGTATCGAGAATGTCGTCTATCGAAACGTTCGATATGTCGGACGCCATACCGATAACTTCCTGGACAAGCTGAAGCATATTTTTATTTAAAAGTTCGGCATTGTCTTCGGGGACAAGCTCTACGCCGAAAGTCTGTTGCAAATCTTTTACCGAAACCGCCGTAAGGGCAACGTAAACGGTTCCCACAATCGCCGCGACAAAAACGATTATGCCCGTTATCATTCCGACGATGAGCACAAACATATCTTTAAGACAGCCTTTGCAGCCTCTTTTTTCCTTTTTCTTTTTTTTCTCTTTTTCAGGCTTTTCGTTTTTAGTTTTTGTTTTTTTACTATCCATAAGCCGTACCCCTTTCTGATGTGCAAATCAGCCGTTTGGATTTAAGCGCCCAGTGCGCCGAACATATTGATAAACAGCAACCGTATGGGGTTGTTTGTCCATATAGCGGAAGCAAATGCCGAATTTTCGATATAACTTACCGCCGACGCCATAAACGAAAAGTTTTCGAATATGCCCAAAAATCCGAACACGAAGAGGGCAAAGGCATATCCCAAAATCACCGATACGATAACGCCCAAAAGCTTGTCAAGCCACTTGAGTTTTGGCGCGTCCTCGAATTTTTCGGCAAGTTTTTCTATAATTTTGAAGATAATCTTCAAAATTATGAAAAACACGATAAAGAGTCCCAATGCGAAAACTATTGCCACAAAGTTTGGGACTATGGCGTCCGCAAGTGACGCTCCGCCCTCGGCAGGCAAAAGTTTGGGCGCCAAAAAGCCGAGAATCATTCCCAAAATGCTGTTCGAGGCGGCGGCTCTCAGCTCTATCGACTCGCCCGCTTCATTGTAGATAAACGGAGTTCCGTTGTTGAAAAACACAGGAGAAGTGAATTCCGTTCCCCAGCTTTCCGACCAACCGTAAACCGCTTCGTAAAGCTTTTGTCCCGTCGGCGTGTCAAGCAGCGGATTTGTGCAGACGCTCGCAAGATACAGGGCGGAGACAAGCAAAAGCAGGTTAAAAACGAATCCGCTGAGCGAATCGCTTAGCCCCTTTCTCAAGCCCCTTATAAAAGCGATGGCGAGCACCAATAAAACGGCGCCGTCCGCAAAATTGAACGCCGAAACGGAATAAAGCATTTTTCTCCTTTGTTGAATACAAATATACGTTTATATAATATAACATAATTGCCGCAAAATCAATATGCGAGAAGCAAAAACATTTACAGATATTGTAAATAATTTGAAAAAAATCGCAAAAGGAGTATTATTTAAGCTGTTTTTAATCGTTTAAGCTATAATTTATCACATTAAACTTATGAGCCAACCGGCGTAACGGCAATCAAACCGATTGCTTTTTCGTTGCGGTTACGTTTGACCGCCGTGCAAATATTTTTATAAACTCTTTTTGGCGTGATTGAAAAATTTTCCTTTGGCAATAATGTATGCGGAGGAAAATATGGAAATAGTTATTGTTTGTTTCGGCACGAGCGAAGTTACGGGCGATTCGTTAGCACCCATGGTGGGGACCGCTCTCAAGGAAAAATACGATATAAAGACATTCGTTTACGGCGATTTAAACGACGAAATAAACGCAAAAAAAATAAACTCCACGCTCGAGATGATACGTTCCGTTCATCAAGGCAGTATCGTCATTGCCGTGGACGCCTGCGTCGGCAAAAGCGAGGACGTGGGCAAGATAGTGATAAAAGAGAGCGTCCGACCAAAAGCCGCTCTCGACAATACTGCCGAATCTTATGGAGATATAGGAATTTTGGGGATAGTCGCTCCTCGTGACGGCGACACTCTTACTAATCTTTTGAGCGCAGATTTCAATCTCGTCTGCGATATGTCCGAAAGGATCGCCAAAGCGATTTACACATCTTTTATTTTTGCTCAAAAGCGGGCTTTTGCCAAAGAATGTGAATAAGTTGACGAATTGCACGAATATTGATATAATACCTATTTGATTTAAAGTTTATAACTTTGCCCCCTAAAGGCTAAGGAGGAATAATGAACGCAACAGGAAGAAGGGCGTTGATAATCACGATTGCGGCGGTTTTAATTGTCGTTGCAATCATTTTGTCCGTTACCTTGACCAACAGAAACGAAATAAGTTTCGACGGAAAGGAAAACAGCTTGATAGCAAGCATGAAAGCGGGCGAGGTAAAGACGTTGACGCTCTCGGGAAATTACAGAGTCGATATCGAATACGTTGATTCCAACAAAAAGAATGCGTATTGCTATATAGATTCAAGAAGTCAGTTTTACGAGGTGTATAAATCCGTATACGAATCGGACACGCCGCCTGCCGTAAAAGCGGTCATTGTCTACGACAATCCGTCCACCTCGAGCACGATTTTTTCGCTTATCGTTCCTGCGATAGCACTTGTGCTGCTTATCGTGTTTTTCATCATGCTGTTTAAGCAATCGGGCGGAGCGGGCAATAAGGCGTTCAGCTTCGGAAAGACTAAAGCCAACATGGCGCAAAACGTCAAAGTTCGCTTTACCGACGTAGCCGGAGCCGAGGAAGAAAAAGAGGAATTAAAAGAAATTGTCGACTTTTTAAGAGACAGCAAAAAGTTCAGAGAAATAGGCGCAAGAGTGCCCAAGGGCGTATTGCTCGTAGGACCTCCGGGAACGGGTAAAACTCTGTTTGCCAAGGCGGTAGCAGGCGAAGCCAACGTGCCGTTCTTCTCGCTCAGCGGTTCCGATTTTGTCGAAATGTTCGTAGGCGTCGGTGCTTCGAGAGTAAGAGACCTTTTCGACCAAGCCAAAAAGAATATGCCGTGTATCATATTCATTGACGAAATCGACGCAGTCGGACGTCAGAGAGGCGCAGGTCTCGGCGGCGGAAACGACGAAAGGGAGCAAACGCTCAACCAGCTTCTCGTTCAGATGGACGGCTTCGAGTCGAACGATTCGATAATTGTTATGGCGGCAACCAACCGTGCCGATATACTCGACCCCGCTCTCATGAGGCCGGGCAGATTTGACAGACAGATTTTCGTCAACACTCCCGACGTCAAGGGCAGAGAGGAAATCTTTAAAGTCCACTCACGCAACAAGCCTCTCTCTCCCGAAATCGACTTCAAAGCTATCGCCCGCCTTACCGTAGGCTTTACGGGTGCCGATATCGAAAACCTATTGAACGAGGCTGCAATCCTTGCTGCCCGCGCAGACAGAAAAGTCATTGAAATGGCAGATATCAACGAGGCGATAAACAAGGTCATAGCAGGTCCTGCCAAAAAGAGCAGAGTCGTCACTCAGTTTGACAAGCGTATCACCGCCTATCACGAGTCGGGACACGCTATCTGCGCCAAAAGACTTAAATATTGCGACGACGTGCACGAAGTCTCAATCATACCGAGAGGTATGGCGGCAGGTTATACCATCACATTGCCGGAAACAGACGATATGCATATGACGTATAATAAACTGTGCGACACAATCGCCATGATGCTCGGCGGACGAGCCGCAGAAGAGCTCGTCATAAAAGACGTTACTACGGGCGCATCAAACGATATTCAAAGGGCAACCTCTATCGCCCGTAAAATGGTGACGGAATGGGGTATGTCCAAAAATATCGGAACCATGCATCTCGGCTCGTCGCAGGAAGTGTTTATCGGCAGAGACTTTCAGACTCAGGTAAACTATTCCGACGCCGTTGCCGCAAAAATCGATGCGGAAATCAAGGCCATACTTGACGAGGCACACGAAAGGGCGATAACCATTTTGAAAGAAAACAGAGATATTCTCGACAAAATGGTAAAGATTCTCTTTGAAAAGGAAACCATTTTCGCAAACGAAGTGGACGAGCTTTTCGGCGAGGGCAAGGCACAGGAAGATAAGGCGGATATCGTCAAGACGGACATCGACAGTTCGGCAGAGAGTGCGTCGGATATCGCCGAGGGCGAAAGCAAAGAGGAAAAGCCCAAGCAAAAAAAGGCGGAAAAGAAGGCAGATAAGGATAATGAGCCAAAAGAATAAAATGTCAATAAAAGAGATGTTAAAGCTCGACCTCAAAGCGGCAATGGAGAAAGACCCTGCCGCTACGAGCATTTATTGCGTCAAACGTTATTACAGCGGATATAAGGCGATAAAGGCTTACCGCTATGCCCATTGGTATTACGAAAGGGGCATGAAATGCATGGCTCGTTACATATCGGCTAAGGCAAGACGCAAAACGGGTATCGAAATTCACCCTGCCGCCAAAATAGGATACGGCGTGTTTATCGACCACGGCAGCGGAGTGGTAATAGGCGAAACCTGCGAGATAGGCAACAACGTAGTCATTTATCAGGGCGTTACCTTGGGCGGTACGGGAAAGGACGTCGGAAAGCGTCACCCCACCATCGAGGACGACGTCATGATTTCTTGCGGCGCAAAGGTTTTGGGTCCGCTCACGATAGGCAAGGGCAGCAAGATAGGTTCGGGCAGCGTTGTGCTCAAATCCGTTCCGCCTTATTGCACCGTCGTAGGAGTCCCGGGCAGGATAGTCAAACAGGACGGCGAGAGGGTTTCGGATATGAATCAGATTTTGCTTCCCGACCCCATTTTGGAAGAATTCAGACGTTTAAACTCCAGGATTGTCGAACTCGAGAAAAAGTGCGGCATAAAAACCGTGTCCGTGCAATCCGACTCAAAGGAATTTTTCGCCGAAGCGGAAAAGCCTATCGGCAAAGAGGAAAAATAAATGCTTAAAATCTACAACACGCTTTCGGGAAGAAAAGAAGAATTCAAGCCGATGGACGGCAACAAAGTCAAAATGTACGCCTGCGGTATCACCGTTTCGGGTGACGCTCACGTCGGACATATCTATCAGGCGCTCATCTACGATATTATAAGAAAATATCTCGTAAAGAGCGGCTACGACGTTACATACGCCAGAAACTATACCGACGTCGACGATAAGATAATCAACAAGGCAAACGAGCTTCACGTCAAAGCGGACGCATACGCCGCCGAAATGATAGAAAAAATCGACGCCTTAATGAAGGAATATCAGATAGACGAGCCAAACGTCTGGCTTAAAGCTACCTGCAATATAGGAAACATTATCGAGTTTATCAAAAAACTCATAGAAAAAAATCACGCTTACGTCACGCCGAAAGGCGACGTGTATTTTGCCGTCGATTCCTTCGGCGGTTACGGCAAACTGTCGCACCGCAATCTCGAGGACGCTTTAAACGGCGTCAGAGTGGAAAACGACGAGCAAAAGAAAAACGCTCTCGACTTCGCCCTGTGGAAAAGCGCAAAAGAGGGCGAGATATTCTGGAAAAGCCCGTGGGGCGACGGCAGACCGGGTTGGCATATCGAGTGCTCCGCTATGAACATGGAGGCTTTCGGCGAGCAGATAGATATTCACGGCGGCGGCAGAGATCTTATCTTTCCGCACCACGAAAACGAGATTGCTCAGACGGAAGCGTTGACGGGCAAGCAGTTCGCCAAATATTGGATACACAACGGGCTCATAAAAGTCAACGGGCAGAAGATGTCAAAGTCGCTCGGCAATTCGCTGTTGGGTGCGGACTTAATCGCCAAATATCACCGTGAGGTCATAAAATTCGCCCTTTTGGAAACCAACTACCGCAATGATATAAATCTTACCGACGAGCTGTTTTCCGAAGCGCAAAAGCACGTTTCGGATTTTTACGGCGTGTATAAATCGCTTGCCGACAAGGGCGCGGCTTTAAGGGGCGAATATAAATCTATCGACGACGAATTCAACGAGGCGATGGACGACGACTTCAACACGGCAAAGGCGCTTTCAAATCTGTTTAAATATTTCAAGAGTGCCAAAGCGGCATTAAACGGAAATATCGACGAAGCGGCGGCGATTTTAAATCAGATAAAAAATACCTATTCGCTTTTGGGACTCTTTAAAGACGAGCCGTCGGCGGTCTTGAAAGACGAGTCAAAAGAGGAAATTCCTGCCGAAGTATTCGAGCTTGTCGAAAAAAGAAAGCAAGCCAAAGCGGAAAAGAATTGGGCGGAAGCGGACAGGATAAGAGATGAAATTTTAAAGCTCGGCTATACCGTCAAGGACACCAAAGACGGCGCCGTAGTGGAAAAGGCATAAAGTCGGGTTTATAAACTTAATCTGCCAAGCGATATTGACGTCATAATTAAGCTTTGATTTGAAACAGTATCGATGACATATCAGAGATAAGTTTTGGGCAACAATAAAATCATAGAAAAAAAATGAAGCTGTCGCTTCATTTTTTTTATGCGGTTAAATTGTCTTTTCCGTTTTGAATATGAGGTTTATAGATATACAAAAGGATAATTGAGAAAAATTTTTGCTCTTTTAAGAATTTAAATATTTTTAGCGGAATTTGATTTTGATTTAAAGCACTTTTTGCATATATACAAGCCCGAAACTTTTTCCGAATTTTTCGCCCACGCCGTCAAGATAGCCGCTTTCGGCAAATCCGTTTTTGAGGTGAAAGTTTAAGCTCGCCTCGTTGTCCGAGGACACGATTGAAACGAGCGAGTTTATCCCAAGCCGTCTTGCGTCGCACTCGAGCTTGTCAAGTGCTATCGAACCGTAACCCTTTGCCGTGTAAACGGGATCGATATACAGCGACAGTGTAGCCGTTTTATCGAATGCGGAAAATCCGAGGAAATTGCCGAGAGTGCAAAAACCTATCGTCTTGTCGTTTAAGAGTATGGCATACGCCGTCTTGCTTCTTTGCATAAACAAGTCGTAATCGCCGTCCGACAGCACCGAGGCGTTAAACGCCGACGTGTCGTTCAAAACGTAGTAATTGTATATGTCTATGACCTCGGAACGGTGGCGAGGCGAGAGTTTTTCAAATCTGAGCGAGGATAGCAGCATATTTAAACTTGAAACATATTGTTTTTGAGCATGTAGTGGTTAAAAAACTCTTTGCCTTCCGTTTTTCTCTCTCTTATCGGTTTGGCAGGGATACCGGCAACGAGCGCGAAATCGTCCACGCTCTTTGATACGACGCTGCCCGTGGCGACTATGGCGCCTTTGCCTATCGTTACGCCCGGCAGGACGGTGCAGTTGGTATATACCTTGGCGTGCTCGCCGATAACGACGGGCGCATACGAGCGGACGGTGTGATCGGATTCCGAGTGCGAATGGGTAAATATTTTGGTGTATTCCGTTATCATGGAATAGTCCTCGAATTTGATTGAGCATTTGGCGTCAAAGTAGCAACAGTGATTCCACGCCACGTTCTTGCCCACCTCGATATTGTGTCCGTAGTTAAAACGGCAACCCTCGTTTGCTATAAATCCGTCGCCGCATTTTTTGAACAGGTGTTTTGCTATTATCTGTCTGAAAGGTATGGCAAACGCCACGTTGATACCGAGCGGCACTCTGTCGATGCTTTCCCAAAGGATATGCAAATTCCTCTGCTCGGGGGTATAGGGCATATCGTCCGAGACGGGCAGGCAGTCCGACCACAAAACGAAAGAGTCAATCGCCTTTTCGTCATAGCCGTCAATGCCTATCATTTTAAAAACTTTAACTGTGTTTTTTGCGTTCATTCCCTCGTCTGCGAGGCGGGCGAAGGTTTCGAGCATATCGGTTATATTCATACGTATCTCCAAAAATGATTTTATTTCGCAAAAGATTATATCATAAAATTTCAAAAAAGTTTTATAAATTAAAGGGAAAATAAAATAAAACAGGCTATAGTCGTAAAAATTTTGAATTAGAAACCTTTAAAGAGAAAAAATTTCCTTTATATGCTTTTTTATGGCAAAGCGGATTAAAGCAATCGTGTGCAAACGCCTTACAAAGGCGCAAGGCTGTCAAAAGCAAAGCAATCGCAATTACAACGCAATCGGAATACAAGACAAAGGAAAAGCGCAAGATAAATTTTATTTGTTATAAAACAGTTTTATCAACGCATTTTAATAAAATAACGGATAAAATCGGCATAACAACACTCTAAATTTCATTTAAAAGGAAATAATTTTTATGAAGGATAAAATGACGGATAAAAACACGGTAAAAATGAAACATATGCTTTTTAAAAGTGACCGTTTTGATTTTACTTTTTTTCAATTTAAGGTTATGATATAAAAAATCAAACGAAGCGGTGAAACGTGAAACTTTCTTCATTTATTAAAGGTTATAGAGCGCAGGCGGCGGCAAGCCCGATACTTAAAATGCTTGAGGCGATAATGGAGCTTATCGTTCCGTTGGTCGTTGCAAGAATTATCGACGTCGGTATCCCCTCGGGCGACAGAACCTACGTCGTTTACGCCTGCCTCATCATTGTCGCTTTCGGAGTTTTGGGGCTTGTGTTTTCTCTGCTCGGGCAATACTTTGCGGCAAAAGCCGCCGTCGGATTTTCAAAGGGTATGCGCTATGAGATGTTCAGGCACATAGGCAGACTTTCCTATTCGCAGCTTGACACGATAGGCACGGCAACGCTGATAACGAGAATGACGAGCGATTCCAACCAGGTGCAGACGGGTATCAACCTGACGCTAAGGCTTTTGCTCCGTTCGCCGTTTGTTGTGTTCGGCGCAATGATAGCGGCGTTTTTGATAGACGTGCAATCGGGATATATTTTCCTTGCCGCCGTTCCCGTGCTGTCGCTTGTCATATTTTTGATAATGTTCTTTTCCGTTCCCATGTATAAAAAGGTGCAAAAAAACGTCGACGACGTCCTATTATCCACAAGGGAAAACCTGACGGGCGCAAGGGTTCTCAGGGCGTTTTGTCTTGAGGATAAAGAGATAGAAACCTTTGACGCCAAAAACGAAAAACTGACGAATATGCAAAAGAGGGTGGGCAGGATATCCGCTCTTTTAAATCCGCTCACGTTTGCCGTCATAAACGTGGCGATAATTTGCATTATATACGTGGGCGGTATAAAGGTATACGACGGCGCACTTTCGCAGGGCGAGGTCGTTGCGCTATACAACTATATGTCGCAGATTTTGATTGAGCTCATCAAATGCGCCAATCTTATAGTCAGTTTAAACAAGGCGGTCGCTTCCGCTCACAGAATACAGGCGGTGTTAGATATCGTTCCCGACGAACAAAAGGGGGAAAGGGACTTCCCCGAAAACTTCGATATAGAGTTTAAAAACGTATCCCTTCGTTACGAAAACGGCGGCGGATATGCCGTAGCGGACGTAAACTTCAAAGCAAAGGGCGGCGAAACAATAGGCGTTATAGGCGGAACAGGCTCCGGCAAAACGAGCCTTGTCAATTTGTTGCCGAGATTTTACGAGGCTACAAAAGGCGAGGTGTTAATTGGCGGCGAAAACGTAAACGATATAAATTTTGAACAACTCCGTCAAAGCATAGGCGTCGTGCCTCAGAAGGCGGTTCTGTTTAAGGGCACTATAAGGGACAATATGTGTTTCGGCAAAAAGGCGAGCGACGAGGAAATAGAAAAAGCACTCAAGGTAGCGCAGGCGGACGAGGTAGTAAGGCTAAAGGGCGGCCTTGACTTTATGGTGGAGCAAAACGGACAAAATCTGTCGGGCGGACAAAAACAGCGCCTTACCATAGCAAGAGCACTCGTTTTAAACCCCAAAATTTTAATACTCGACGATTCCGCTTCCGCTCTCGATTACAGAACGGATTTTAAACTCAGGAGCGCACTAAAAGAGTTAAAGGGGCTCACTACCTTTATAGTATCGCAGAGGACGTCGTCTATAATGTATGCCGACAAAATCATAGTGCTCGACGGCGGAAAAGTCGTGGGCATGGGTAAACACGAAAAACTTTTGGAAACCTGCGAGGTTTACAGGCAGATTTACAATTCGCAAACGGGGGCTTAAATGGGAAAGGAAAAAAAGATAAAAACTAAAGGAGCCAAAGCCTCTACCATAAAAAAAGTTTTGCGCTATGTCGGCAGATATAAATGGCTTGTCGCACTCTCCACGCTTTTGGCGCTCGGAGTGGTCGGACTCACGCTTTTAATTCCCGTATTGGTGGGCGACGCCATTGACGGGATTGTGGGAAAAGGCGACGTCAATTTTGCGTTGATAAAAAAGATAATCATCATCGTGGCGACGGCGGTGGCAGGCGTCAGCATATTGCAGTGGTGCATGAACGTCATCAACAACAAAGTCACATACAGCGTCACGAAAGATATCAGGGCGAGGGCGATAAGAAAGATAACAAAACTTCCGTTATCCTATATCGACTCGCACGCCCACGGCGAAACGGTAAACAAAGTCATATCCGACGTCGAGCAATTCGCCGACGGATTGCTTTTAGGCTTCACTCAGCTGTTCACGGGAGTGGTTACCATTGTCGCAACCTTCGCTTTTATGATTTCCATAAATTGGATAATCGGACTTGCGGTGGCACTGCTTACTCCGCTGTCGCTTTTCATAGCCAAGTTTATAGCCAAAAACTCATATAAAATGTTTCACCTTCAGTCGGAGTCGAGGGCAAATCAAACCGCTTTCGTCGAGGAAATGATTTCCAACGAAAAGGTGGTCAAGGCGTTTTCGCATGAGGACGAGGCGCTCGACGATTTCAAAAGGACAAACGATATACTCTACAAACATTCTTTAAAAGCTGTGTTTTTCTCGTCGCTGACAAATCCGACTACACGCTTTGTCAACTCGGTCATTTACGCCATAGTCGCACTTGTCGGAGCGTTTGCCTGTATATCGGCGGACGGTGCGATAGTCGCGCTGACGGTCGGACAGCTTGTCACGCTTTTGGCGTATACCAATCAATATACCAAGCCGTTTAACGAAATATCCGAGGTAGTGACGGAATTTCAAAATGCGCTTGCCTGCGCCTCGAGAGTGTTTGAGCTCATCGAAGAAGAATCCGAGGACGACGGAACAAAAGAAATAGAAGCGGTGGAAGGCAACGTCGAATTGAAAGACATAGATTTTTCCTACGTAAAGTCAAAGCCGCTGATTGAAAATCTCAACGTATCGGTAAAGGCGGGACAGAGGGTGGCAATCGTGGGACCGACAGGCTGCGGCAAGACGACGCTGATAAACCTGCTCATGCGGTTTTACGACGTCAACGGCGGTTCGGTCGAGGTGGACGGAAACAACGTCAAAGATTTAAAACGCCACAGCCTCAGAAAAAAAAACGGAATGGTATTGCAAGAAACCTGGCTAAAGCACGGCACGGTAAAGGAAAACATCTCTATGGGCAAGCCGGGCGCAACGGACGAGGAGATAATCGAAGCGGCAAAGGCGGCGCACTCGCACGGCTTTATAATGCAGATGCCCGACGGCTACGATACCGTGATAGGCGAGGACGGGCTCACGCTCTCGCAGGGACAAAAACAGCTTCTCTGTATAACGAGAGTTATGCTCGCACTTCCCCCAATGCTCATTCTGGACGAAGCGACTTCCTCTATCGATACGAGGACGGAAATGCTGATACAAAGCGCTTTTCAAAAGCTCACGCAAAACAAAACGAGCTTTATAGTGGCGCACCGTCTTTCGACGATAAAATCTGCGGATAAAATACTCGTTATGAAAAACGGAACGATTGTCGAGCAAGGCACTCACGATTCCCTCATTGCCGAGGGCGGTTTTTATGCCGCACTGTACAACAGTCAGTTTGCAAAAGTTTAAGACAATATTTCGAAGAAGGTAAAAGCAATACCGTAAAAGATAGACTGAAAACGTCAAATATCCCAAACAGCGGCAAACCGTAGTGATATAAATCGGCAGAATTAAAAAAGCTAAATTATTGTAACTGTGTGCGTTTAAAATCGAAAAAAATTTAAAAAATATAAACAAAATAAAAAGCCTTGCGACGCAAGGCTTTAATTTTTATCTGGCAGGAGTAGTAGGAATCGAACCTACACCGAAGGAGTCAGAGGCCTTCGTGCTACCACTACACCATACTCCACCGCAAGAAGCATTATATAGCATAACCGTTTTTTTTGCAACCGTTTTATATATTTATTGTCTTTTTTTATTTTCCTAATATTTGTGGCTGTTTATCGCAAAATTTATACACTTAGCGTAAATATATTAAAGAAAAAAAGACGGTAAAACTGTCAAAATCAAATCTGAAAGCGTGTTATTATTGTAAATTTAGGTAAAATTTTACACGAAAAAAATAAATTTTTGTTTAAATATTAATTTGACAGGCATTTAATAGTGTGCTATAACTATTGCAAATTGCGAGAAAATTTAGGAGGACGAACTGTTTATGGAATACTTTTCGATTTTATTGCCTCTTGCAATGATATTGTTTTTTTCCAAACTACTGAGCATAGGAAGCAAAAAGATAGGGTTGCCGCAGGTTGTCGGTATGCTTATCGTGGGCATATTGCTCGGACTTATAAAGCTTATTCCCGGACAACAGATTTTTACTTCTTTTACGCTCGAGGGACTTTCTTTCCTTGCCAAAATCGGCGTAGTGCTCATTATGTTCAGCGCAGGGCTTGGCACGGACATTAAACAAGTTAAAGCCACCGGATTTTCGGCTACCGTAATAACGATGCTCGGAGTTATCGTTCCTATGGGCTTGGGCTTTGTCGTCGCCTGCGGTTTCAACGGCGGATTTGCAGATTGGTCGGAAGAGACAATCTATACAAATTTGTTTTACGGAGTTATTCTCACCGCAACGTCGGTTTCGGTAACGGTGGCAACGCTCAAAGAGTTGGGCAAGCTTCAGACGAAAGTGGGAACGGCAATCGTTTCGGCGGCTATTTTGGACGACATAATAGGCGTTATACTTTTGTCGCTCATTATAGGATTGTCGCAGGGTGACGGTGGTTCGTCAACGGGTATGGTTATCCTTTATACGGTGCTGTTCTTTGTGGCGGCGATAGGTATCGGACTTCTGCTCAGATGGCTTTTCAAAAAGCTCGAACGCCGCTATCCGCACAACCGCAGAGTGGCTATCTGGTCCTTTGCCGTTTGCTTTTTCTACGCCTACGCCGCAGAAAAGTGGTTTGGTGTAGCCGATATAACCGGTGCGTTTATGGCAGGGCTTATGCTCTCCGGCTTGAGCGAGTCTCCATACGTCGACCGAAAAACGGATATAAGCTCTTACCTTATATTTGCCCCCGTATTTTTTGCGAATATAGGAATAAACACAGACTTTAGCGGAATAACGGCGACGATTGCGCTGTTCGGCGTATGCTATGTGATTGCGGGTATGTTGGGCAAAGTCATAGGCTGCGGAACAGGCGCGCTTATTTGTAAGTATAAAGCAAAAGATTCTCTTGTCGTCGGAGTGGCAATGATGGGCAGGGCGGAAGTCGTTTTGGTATGCGCCCAAAAGGGTATAGACTACAATATGATAGATCCTGCCATTATGCCGTTTGTCTTGATACTCATTATCGCAACCTCGCTACTTACACCGCTCTTTTTAAAACTGCTTTACGGCAAGACGAGAAAGAGTGAGGCGCAGTTCCTTGACGGCTCCGGCGAGATAGTCCTTTCGTCGGGACAGGACAGCGTAGAGGATCACAGCGAGGATATCCTGTCGCCTGGCAAATTTGAAAACGAAATGATAATCAACAAAACGGGCGAGCATACCACCGTTTTTGAAAGGAATTTCGACAACGTTTCCGCATCTGATAATTCAGGCGAAACAAAAGACGAAAGCTCATCCGGCGAAAACAAGGGCGAATAGATTTTGTGTCAAAGCATCTGCAACATAAATTGACGCCATACGCAAAGTGCAAGGCTCGCAAAATTTATTCCTGCCGCTTTGCACGGCTTACGGGGAAATGCAACGCTTTGGCTTACAGCGTTGCCGAAAAGCGTCGGATAAAAACGAACAAAAAAAAGAGGAACCATGCGGCTCCTCTTTTTTTCATAGAAGGAAAATTTGTATTGGTTATTTGAAATATCTGTTGTATAAGCCTTGGAAAGCCTTTCCGTGACGAGCCTCGTCACGAGCCATCTCGTGGACGGTGTCGTGGATAGCGTCAAGTCCGAGCTCTTTTGCTCTCTTGGCGAGATCGGTTTTACCCATCGTTGCGCCGTTTTCCGCTTCGATTCTCATCTCAAGATTCTTCTTTGTAGAGTCGGTGATGACTTCGCCCAAAAGCTCGGCGAATTTAGCGGCGTGCTCGGCTTCTTCATAAGCCGCCTTTTCCCAATAAAGACCTATCTCGGGATATCCCTCACGGTGAGCTACTCTTGCCATGGCGAGATACATACCCACTTCGCAGCATTCGCCGTCAAAGTTTGCTTTGAGGTCTTTGATTATATCTTCTCTTGCGCCTTTTGCAACGCCTACGACGTGCTCTGCCGCCCAGGACATTTCACCCGATTGTTTTACGAATTTTTCTTTGGGGGCTTTGCACTGAGGGCAGCTTGCCGGAGCCTCGTCTCCTTCATAAACGTAACCACATACCGAACATACGAATTTTGCCATTTTAGTTTTCTCCTTTTAAATTTAATTGTTTTTGTTTATACATTCTTTGCATTTACCTGCAAACAATATGTCAATTTTGTCTATTCTGCAATCGTGATTTTTTGCCGTCGATTTGACGAAGGAATCCACTTCCTCAAAATCGAGGTCAAAAACGGAGTTGCACTCAGAGCAGAAAAAGTGCGAATGTTCGCTTATAGTTTTATCGAAACGGTCGGGGGCGGACGGCACTGCAATCCTCTTTATCTTGCCTTGCTCGGCAAGCTGCGAAAGATTGCGGTAGACGGTGGCAAGGCTTATCTGAGGTAAAACGCCTTTGACCTCGGAGTATACCATTTCCGCCGTCGGGTGGTCGCACCTTGTGGTGACCGATTTATAAATGATTTCCTTTTGTTTCGTATTTCTCATTATTGATAATAATTCCTATTAGCAATATACAACTTAGTCAAATGAATGTCAAGCCTTTTTTTAAAAAAATAAAAATATTTTTTAAGGACACTCCGACATTGTCTTGCTTGTTGACGAAAATGAAAAAGGAAACTGAAAAAAAAGAAAAAGGTGAGCATCGCAGCATTAAAAGAAAAAATGGCAAATAAGAAAGCGTAAGGGAAGGGCAATAGAATAAAAGCGAAGGAAAGGGAGGGTAAAAAAATAAAGACAGCGGGTAAGAAGTTTAATAATAAAACAGAATAGAAAGCTAACGCAAGAATATACAGTCAGAAAATAAGGAAAGCTTTGTTTAACAAAAGTAAAGCCAAAATAATAAGTAAATGTAAATATAAAAACACTTATTTCCGAAAATACGCTAACAGCTATAAAACCGAATAAAAAGAACGGAAAAAAAAAGGATTTAACGCAAGTTAAATCCACTTTAATTTATTATCTTCTGTTATTATCAAAAACACCGTGCCCAAAACGTCGTCTGGCGATATCTGACCGATTTCCGGGTCTCGGCTGTCGTGCGAAACAAGGCGGTTGTCGCCCAGCACCCAAACGTGTCCTTCCTTTACCGTAAACTCCGCCATATCCAGAAGCGTGTCGGGATAGGAAGCATACATCAGTTTGTTTTGCTCGCTAAGATATGACGTGTCGCTCTTTACCCCGTTGACGTAAAGCACGCCGCCCACGACTTTAACTCTGTCGCCGGCTGTGGCGACAACCCTTTTTATCATCGTAGATTGCCCCTCGGGGTGGACTACGACGATATCTCCGACGTCGGGAGTTTTATATTTATTTACGACTACCTTGTCGCCGTCGGTATACACGTTGTCTTTACCGCCTTGTAGCGTGGGGTACATGCTTGACCCGTCCACCACAAAGGTGTCGCAAACGACCGCAATAACGATTATCGCAATTATGACGGCAACGAGAAGGGATAGTCCCACCGCTGTTAGAACGGTGACCGTTTTTTTCTTTTTATCCGACTTAGGACCGTTTTGCGAAAAATCGTCTAAATCGAGATTTTGCGGCAGGTTGTCGTGCTTAAATTCGTCCATAAGATAATTATATCCAAATGATATTGTTAATTATAACCGAAGCTACGTTTTTAAACAGAGTTATCTGCGTATCGGAAAACAGAGTCAAAGGCTTGCCGTCGTCCGATTTAAAGTCCTGCGGAGTGAGCAAAACTTTTTGCCATCTCTCTCCGCCCTTTAAAAAGCACTTGGCGACATAGGCTTTGTTTGTGTTGAACGAGAAAAGCTGAATCCTTATATCTCTGGGCTCTTTGGAATAAAAATCTATCTTTAGTATGCTCGTTTTTTCGGCGGCATAACTTGACTTTGTCAGTTTGTTCGTCCTGAGGTATCCGCTTTCCGCCGAAACTCCCTTTATACCAAACGGTCCCGTTTTGAGTTTTAACTGTGCGTCGTCTACAATCAGGGAATAGGATTCAATCGAAAAACTTCCCAGCCCCGACTTATTGGTATAAACTATGCGGTTGTTTTCCACTACGGCAGGCGCTTTTTCGACGCCCTCGAAGCCGTCTTTGGATATGGATACGGGCGAGGTGGAAACGATAAGACCGTTTTTATATTTCACGTTTGAAAAGGCGAAAATCTTTTCCGTGTTGTCGTAGGGGGTGACGATATAGTTTACCTTTTGTCCCACGTAAGGATTGGGCAGAGTAAACCAATCTCGGATAGGCGGGAGCACGTTGTCGAAGGAAATAAACGTTTCGATTTCCATAGGCTCGAGCTCGGTGTCGAGAGAATACAAAAGCCTGCCGTCGGACATTTTAAAGGAAGCCTTAGGCGAGGGGACGGATAGACATTCGGCTTTAAAGGCGCTTTGAGCCCACAGCAATATGCTGTCGAGAGATTCTTTGGTAAGCTGATAATTCGTCCTCGGGGCAACGACAAGACATTTGTTTTTAGACGGAACGCTCGCCATAATCTCGCCTGCCTTGTCGAGGTTCGCAAACAGACTGTTCGTGCTCGTGGCGTATAAAATGGGGCAACCCACAAATCTTGCGTATGTTTCCGGACAAATACCGGATACCCAGCAACATTCCTCTTCCGATTCGAGCACCGAAACCTCTTTTGCTCCGTAGCTGTTGTGTCCGCAACCCATGACGGGGACGGTGGCATTAACCCGACCGTCCATAGCGGCGACTATCCAGGCAAGCTGCGCTCCGTGGATAAAACCGACGACGTTTATTTTTTCGTTGTCGATTATCTTTTGCTCTTCCATTAAAGTTATGGCACGCCTTGCAATTTTTGCCCAAACAAACCAGGGCGTTTGCCTTGCGCTCTCTCCCATATATTTGAGGTTGTGTTTCGCCTCCTCGAAAGAGGCGTATTTGAGCGAGTCGGGAAAGGACGTGGGATTTTCCACGTCGGGCATAAAGCCTGCATAATCGACGACAAAAACCACGTATCCCTGTTCGACGAGCATCTCGGAAATTTCAACGTAGTTCGAGCTCGTGCTCAGGTCGCTCAAAAACAGAACGGCAGGGTGCGACGTGTCCCAATCTTTATGGGCATACATTTTAGAGTAAACTCTTATCTTACCGTCCTTTAACGATTCTGCGGTAAAATACATTTCCGTTTCGGCAATATCGTTTAAAACGTTACACTTCTGAATGTAGGTTTCAAGCGGATCTTTGACGGGATTGTATCCCTCCCACATTTGAATGGGAGTCATAAATTTGTGTTCCATATCAAAAATTATACAACAACGGTTCGATATAGTCAATTTATACCGCATTTAACTATTTTTTATTTTTTTCACGAAAAAAGCCTTATGCGAATATTATAAACGGAGGCTAAATATGGATTTTTTATTACCCGATGAAGCTACTATGGAAAAAATGGCGTTAGAGTATGAAAAAATCAAGCAAAAGGTCAAGGCGTTAAATTCGGAAATAGAAAAGGCAAATCTCGGCGGTTTCAGGTCGGATTACGCTCAAAGGGACGAGGCGGAACAAACAGCCGACGTTTCAGCGGAAGGCAATAGCCAAGTACCAAAAAGCGCAGACAGCCAAGCCCCCGAAAACGGCGCAGGGGATAATCTCGAAACTAAGAGCGTGCCAACGCTCGAGAGAAAGTCGCTTGCCTTGCCGTCCATGCTTTTATACATAATGTTTTTGTCAAACCGCAGGCGGTAAAACGCTTTGAGCGGCTCGGTGAGGCAGGCAAAAGGATAAAGCTATTGTCGAAAGGGCGAAAGGCTTCGCCCTTGACTGCGTGATTAAAGACAAAAAAGAGCAAGGGTACAGCTCCCGGCATGATAAAAAGAAAACCGGGCAAAAGTGAGACGGCAAGCTAAAAGCGGTTAAAGACAGCGTTTGACCGCTTTAGCTCATTTCGAGTTTTAATTCCACCGACGGCGAAAAACTTATAGAGCTCAAAAAGTTTTTATCGACAAAGTTTAAACCCTCTTTTTGATACGCTTTGTTTTTTATCATTAAAAAGTCGACGTCGTTTTCCTTTGAAATTTCAAAAGCGTTTTGCATATATTCTTTGAGTTGCTTTTCTATTTCTGCCTTCAGAGCGATTTTAAAATCGGAGTCGAGCAGATACTCGCTGAATTTTTCCGAATGAACTTCCGTTATCGCCGCCGACACCTTAAGTTTAGCAGAGGCCTTTTTGTTTTCGCATTTTAAATCGCATTCCGATTTTAAAATTTCATAGGTGAGCGGCAACCCTTTAAACTCGAGGGTGAAGGGCACGTATTTAAGTTTAGACCTGATGAGGATAGCGCCTTTCGACGCTTCGCCGTCCAAAACGAGGGATTTACCGTCCGCCGTTACGGCGAGGTTTGAGTCGAGATTCAAAGTGGACGTGCCCTCGGCAGGCGACTGCGATATAATATCCTCGTCTGAAACTTCTTCCGTTGTTGAGAGCGCAAAAAGCGACGATGCGGATTTTGAAGTATAGTCGGTCAGAAATTCGTTTATCTTGTTTTTGGTTATCGAATTTTTTTCCTCTGTCAGCGTAAGTCCCTGAAGATAAAGCGAGGCGGAGCTTCCCGTAGGGATTTTTGCCTTGATTGTTTCGGCAGGCGAGTCCAAGGTTGAAATTATCACGGCGTTAAGCGGAAGCATATGCGAATTGACAAGGCTTAAAAGCACGGCGTCGGGATTTTTAAGCAGGGCGTTTTCGCTCATCACGACGACGTTGCAATGGGCGAGCGACAAAAAGCCGCCGGCTTTCTTGCTTAGCTTAGATATTGCGTCGGATACCGTCTTGCCCTCCGACGTCACGGTGACGTAGGTTACGTTGCTTTGTCCCGAGCTTTGCGAACTTGCCGAAACCGTCTGCGCCGTGACGGAATATCCGCTTTCGTTACGGTCTATTCCTATTATCACCGCAACCGTAAGCTGAGATACGGAAAAGCTGTCTATCACTCTGCCCAAAAAGGTGAAAAGGCAGATGAATATCAAAAGGATAAGCCATTTTGCCTTATACAGTTTTCGCATCTTTCTTCCTCCTTACGGCGTTTATTATAAGCACGCTGAGCGCAATCACAACAATGGCGCCCGTCATAACGTATCCTAAATATCCCACGGAATGGTCTATAAGCACGTCGCTGTGACCTATGGCTAAAAAAGCGACAACGATAATGAGCGCAACTGCCGCTTTTGATGCAATATCATTTTTGATAAAGGCTTGCGCACACGTCGAAGCCGACCAAAACAGAATACTGCTTGAGATGATTGAGGCGACCATCCAAGGTATAATGCTGAGATATTGAAGTCTGCCCAGCACGCTTGAGAGTTGATTGAAAACAGAGAGGTTTACAAACAGATTATGATTTATATACAGCGCCGAGCCGAATGCGGCCACCGAAATCATCGACACTACGACAATGAGTCCATAAGAGGCGGCGCAGGAGAGGGGCATCAAAAACTTTTTGGGACGTTTTATTTTGCACAACACGAGCGGCAGAGAGTCGCCTAACCACAGCCCGTAGCCGAACATCGATTCAAACACCGTTTGCGGCGGTTTGGAAAATATCGGCAAAAGTCTGCCCATGTCAAGGTTTATCTTTAAAAACGCCAAAAGTAAAAACAGGCAGATAACCGTTACGGCAAAGAAAAACTGAGCCGTTCTTCCTATCGTCTTTATTCCCTTATATCCGAGATATACCACGGGAAGCATAAACGTTAAAATTACAACGTAAAGAGGTATCGATTCAAACAAAAAGTTTGTCACAAAGTTTACTATAAACCCGAGAGCGAAAAAAAGTTTGGCGCAAAAATAAAGGCACATCAGTGCGTAAAGCGGATATTTGAGCCTTGATTTGTCTATGGCGTCTTTTGCGCCGTCAAGCTGTAAAAAATAGACGACGGCGCAGAGGATAAGCTCAAAAAGACAAAAGAAAACAATGACTATGAATGCCGAAGTGTCAAGCTCTTTTGCAATGAGGGCGGGCAACGACGACAGCTTCAAAAAAAAGGACGTCAAAAAAATCATCACGGCGTTCTGCGAGGGCAATATTTCGTTTTGCGTATGAGGTATTCCGTATGAAGTCATTTTCTTCTCCTGTTCGTATTCGGTATGGAAAACGGGCGTGTCGTCTGATTGAAGTTTTCCGCTTTCAAAAATCCGTCGCCAAGGTCAGGCGTTACGACGGGCGCAAACGGCGCAGTAAACGGCGAGCCGTAACAGTTTATCGAAACGAGATATCCCACCGTTATTATCGCACCGATTATAACGCCGTATAATCCCGTTACCGACGCGACGCACACGAAAAGCACTCTCAAGGTGGAAACAGAATTGAGCTGCAAAGGCACGCAGAATATTCCTATGCTCGACAGAGCGATTATCAAAACGGCAGGCGAGGAGATAAGCCCTGCCTTTACCGCAGTCTCGCCGAGGACTATCGCTCCCACGATAGAAAGGGATATGCCCAAAAACCTCGGCATACGTATAGACGCCTGATTGAGTATCTCGAAAAGCAAAAGCACCAAAAGCATTTCAATCTGCGGCGGAAAGGGTATTCCGCTCGTTGCGCCGAGAAGGGATATCAAAAATTTCAACGGCAGCAAATGAGAGTGATAGGTTTCCATGGCAACGTATACGGCAGGCAGGAAAATGGTGAGCACCATTCCTATTATCCTGAATATTCTTATAAGCGACGCACGCCAATCGTTGCTGTAATAGTCGTATGAATCCTGCACCGATTCAAACAACAAAAACGGCACGGTGAGCACGGACGGCGAGCCGTCCACGATGACTGCCACTCTGCCTTCTAAAAGTTTTGCGGAAATAACGTCCGGTTTTTCCGATATTCCCACCTGGTTGAAAAGCGAATACTTTGACTCGGAAAGGTATTGCTCGATATAATAGCTGTCGGGAACGCCGTCGATTTTTATTTTTGAAATTCTCATTTTCACTTCCTCGACGACCTTTTCGTCCGCTATTCCTTTTATATAGCAAACGGCAACGGAAGTATTCGTCTGCTTGCCGACCGTCGTTTCGCTTACTATGAGATTGCCGTTTTTAATTCTGCGACGAAGAAGGGTTATATTTGTTTTATAGTCTTCGATAAACCCTTCTCTCGGCCCTCTTATGACGCTCTCCGTAGGAGGCTCGGAAATGGCTCGCATGGAAGTCTTTTTCAAAGACATACAAAAATAACCCTCTGCTCCGTCTATCAAAAGGACAATGTTACCGCTCAAAACTTTAGACAGCACCTCGTTTAAATCCTCAAACATATCCACGCTTTCGGGTATCGGAAGCCGACAAAGTTTTTCATATACGGGAACGGAAAGAGGGGCGTCGTAAAGGCACTTTAATACGGCGAAATACAGCGACTGCTTATCGACGAAACCGTCGATATAAGCTACCGCCGATTTACCCATAGAGGTTTCAAACGTCTTAAAGGTAACGTCGTCGCTGTCGCACAAAAGCCGTTTTAAAGTGTTCAGGTCCTTTTCGATTTCTACTTTCATATTGTCCTTAACTTTATCTTTTGTCATACGGCGGAAAATATACGGCGAGCAAACGCAAAAATTTGTTTTGCCGTTTCGGTTTTACGGCGCCTCAGACAGGTTTTAAAAAGCCAAAAAAAATATTTTTAAACGATTGACTAATTTTGTCGAAAGGAATAAAATGCCTAAAGGATAGTTAAAGGACGGATCATGGATAAAATTATTGACACGCACGCACATATATATCCGCAGAAAATAGCGCAAAAGGCAGTCGATTCGATAGGCTCTTTTTACGATATTCATATGTCGGGAGGCAACGGAACAAGCGAAGGACTTTTGGCGAGCGGCGGTAAAATAGGTGTTGAAAGATACGTCGTGCACTCGACGGCAACCAAGCCGTCTCAGGTGGAGTCGATAAACGACTTTATCCACGGCGAGTGCGAAAAGCACCCCGAGTTTATAGGTTTCGCCACTCTGCATCCGGATATGGAAGAAGAGGAAATAGAAAAAGAGGTGGAAAGAGTGCTGTCTTTAGGCTTGCACGGTATCAAACTTCACCCCGATTTCCAAAAGTTTTTCATTGACGAGGATAGGGCAGAAAAAATTTACAGAGCGGTCGAGGGCAAAATGCCCATTCTCTTTCACACGGGCGACGCAAGGTATGACTATTCCACACCGCTCAGAATGGCGAGAGTGGCAAGGCGCCACCCCAAACTGATATCTATCGGCGCACACTTCGGCGGATACAGCAGATGGGACGAGGTGGGCGTATATAAAGGTCTTGAAAATATGTTTTTCGACACCTCGAGCACGCTTTTCAAACTCGCTCCGGAAAAGGCGAAAAACATAATCAATACCATGGGCGTCGAAAAATTTATGTTCGGCAGCGACTACCCCATGTGGGAACACGATTCCGAATTGCAATCCTTTTACAACTTAAAACTCTCCGACGGCGACAACGAAAAAATTCTCTATTTAAACGCCAAGGCTTTTTTAGGATTGTAAATCGTTTGACATTATACGGGATAAAAGGTATAATCAGTGAGTGAAAAACGTTACAAAGACAATCAGCAATACGCCAATCGAGGACACCTTGTGGCGTATTTTATTTTGTAAGGAGATAATATGAAACCGTTTTACGAAAATCCGCTCGCGACACGCTATTCTTCGGTCGAAATGCAACAGATTTTCAGCGACGACACCCGTTTCGGACTTTGGAGAAGACTTTGGCTCGCGCTCGCAAAATCGGAAAAGGCGTTGGGGCTCGACATAACCGACGAGCAGATATCCGAACTTGAAAAACACCTCGACGATATCAACTACGACGAGGCGCTCGCCCGTGAAAAGGAAGTTCACCACGACGTCATGAGCCATATCTACGCTTTGGGACTTCAATGCCCCAAGGCAAAGCCGATAATCCACCTCGGCGCCACCAGCTGCTTTGTTACCGACAACAGCGAGCTCATTCAGATGTTCAGGGCGCTTAAAGTTTTAAAGCAGAGGCTTGTTGTCGTCATAAAAAATCTTTGCGATTTTGCGCTCAAATATAAGGATTTGCCCACGCTCGGGTTTACTCATCTTCAGCCCGCTCAGCTCACTACCGTGGGAAAGAGGGCGACTCTTTACGTTCAGGACTTTATGATGGATCTCGAAAACGTATCGAGGATTATCGACACGTTCAAACTGAGAGGCATTAAGGGTACGACGGGAACGCAAGCGAGCTTTTTGGAGCTGTTCGAGGGCGACCACGAAAAGGTCAAAAAACTCAACGAGCTCGTTGTAAGCGAAATGGGCTTTAACAAATGGTTTTCCGTATCCGGACAGACCTATACCCGTAAATACGATTTTGAAATTTTATCCGCTCTTTCGGGCATTGCCCAGAGTGCGTCAAAGTTTGCAGGCGACCTCAGAATTTTGCAGAGCAAAAAAGAGGTGGAGGAGCCTTTCGGCAAAAAACAGGTGGGCAGCTCGGCAATGGCATATAAGCGCAATCCGATGCTCAGCGAAAGAATTTGCGCTCTGTCGAGATTTTTGATATCTTTGCCGCAAAATCCTGCGATGACCGCTTCCACTCAGTGGTTTGAAAGGACGCTCGACGATAGCGCCAACAGACGTCTTGCAAACAGCGAAGCGTTCCTGACCGCCGATTCCATTCTGCTTTTGATGGATAAGGTGACAAAAAACATGGTAGTCTACGACAAGATGATAGCCCGTCACGTAAACGAGGAGCTCCCCTTTATGGCAACGGAAAACATACTCATGGACTGCGTAAAGGCGGGCGGCGACAGACAGGCGCTTCACGAGGCAATAAGGGAATGCAGCATGGAAGCCGCTCAAAACGTCAAAGTCAACGGCGGTGACAACGACCTTCTCGAAAGGCTCAAAAAAAGCGAGGCTTTCAAAAAGTTCGGCTCTATTATAGACAAATCGACGGACGCAAGTCTTTATATAGGCAGGGCGAGCGTTCAGACGTCGGAATACGTTTTGGACGAGGTTTTGCCCTCGCTTGAAAAGGAGGAAAAATGAACACTGCGATAGTAGGTATAAATTGGGGCGACGAAGGCAAGGGAAGAATGGTTGACCTTCTTTCCGACAACTTCGATATAGTAGTGCGTTATCAGGGCGGAAACAACGCCGGACACACCGTCATCAACGACAAGGGCAAGTTTATACTCAACCTTTTGCCGTCGGGAATTTTAAGGGAAAACGTCGTCTGCGTCATGGGCGCAGGTATGGTCATCGATTTAAAGCACCTTTCCGAGGAAGTCAAAAGACTCAGAGAGGGCGGCATAAACATCTCGCCGAGAAACCTCGTCATTTCCGACAGGGCTGTCGTGTGCATGCCGTATAACGTCAGGCAGGACTGCCTCGAAGAAGACAGATTGCAGGGCAAAAAATTCGGCTCGACGAGAAGGGGCATAGGACCTATCTATTCGGATAAATATATGAAAAAAGTCGTTCACACCGGCGACCTTATATATTCGACCAAGCTCGAGGAAAAAGTCAGAGATTTGGTGGAGTGGAAAAATCTTCTCTTTAAAGGTTACGGCGAGGAAATCAACGCCGACGAGATGATAGACTATTTAAAGGTTTACGGCAAGGAATTTGTTCCGTATATACGCGATACCAACAAGTTTTTGATTGAGGCGCAAAAGCAAAAGAAAAACATAATGTTTGAAGCTCAGCTCGGTGCGCTCAAAGACATCGATTTCGGCATCAATCCCTATACCTCGTCGTCAAACGTCATAGCGGCATACGCTCCCATCGGCTGCGGCTGTCCGTCGATAAAGATTGACGAGGTTTTGGGAATAGTTAAAGCCTATTCGAGTGCCGTCGGCGAGGGACCTTTCGTTTCCGAGCTTTTCGGCGCAGAGGGCGACTTTTTGAGAGAAGCGGGCGGCGAATACGGCGCAGCTACGGGCAGGCCGAGACGTGTGGGCGGTTTCGACTTTCCCGCTACGAGATACGGCATCGAAATGCAAAACGCCACTAAGATTGCAATCACCAAAATCGACGTGCTTTCCGCACTCGACAAAATCCCCGTTTGCGTCGCTTACGAATTCGAGGGTAAACGTTTGGACGAATTTCCTTATCCCGACATTCTCGACGATTGCAAACCTATCGTCGAATATCTCGACGGCTGGAAGTGCGATATATCCTCTTGCAAGTCGTTTGAAGCTCTTCCCGAAAAGGCGAAGGATTATCTCAGATTTTTGCAAAAGGGATTAAACGCTCCCATCTCCGTTGTTTCCGTCGGTCCCGACCGTGAGCAATATTTCTATATTAAAGATAACGAATTAAAATAAAAGCCTTCGGGCTTTTATTTTTTTTGTAACGGCTCTGCGGACGAAAAGGGCGAAAAGCAAAGTCAAAGCGCAAAAAGCTAAAGCGCAAAACCGAAGGACAAAACGCAAAATACAAAAGGCAAAGCCAAAGCAATAATAAAATATATTGCCGTATCGCCCGAAAATACCAAAGGCAGAAAGCGTAACGCAAAAATCTAAGGGCAAAATAAAAAAGGCATTATGCTCAACCGACCTCTTTTTAATTGCTAAAAAAGGGGATTTATGATAAAATAAAAAAAATAAAAGGAAGTTTAAATGAAAGGGTTACTCACTTTAAACAGGTTATCAACGGACAAAATTCAAGATATCATCGATGAGGCCGTTCGCTTTAAAAACGGCAAGACGGTCAGCTATTCGGGAAAAACGATGGCTACGTTGTTCTTTGAAAATTCCACCAGGACGCAATACAGCTTTCAGATGGCGATGATAAAACTCGGCATCACTCCCGTTTCATTTAATGCGAACGCTTCCTCGCTCGCTAAAGGGGAAAGCCTTTACGATACGGTCAAAACGTTCGAGGCGCTCGGCGTCGACGGAGTTATTATTCGCCACAGCAAAGACGGCTATTATAGGGATTTGGAATCTGTCCAAATCCCTGTTTTTAATGCGGGCGACGGGGCGAGCGATCACCCGACGCAAACGCTTCTCGACCTTATGACGATATACGAGGAGTTCGGCAGGTTCGACGGACTTAAAGTGTGCATAGTCGGCGACATAAAGCACAGCAGAGTGGCGCACGGCAATGCGGAGATAATGAAGCGGCTGGGCATGAGCGTATCCGTTGCGGGTCCCGATATCTGGCTTGACGACACCGCTCCCCAAACGACGGTAGACAAAGCTATTGCGGAATGTGACGTGATAAATCTTTTGAGAGTGCAGTTTGAAAGGCATAAAGACTCGCTTGCGTTTGACGAGGCAAAATATCACGCCCTTTACGGAATGACGAGTGATAGGGCCGAGAGAATGAAAGAGGGTGCGATAATAATTCACCCCGCTCCTATAAACAGGGGTATAGAGATAGCCGACGAAGTGGCTGAGTGCCCTAAAAGCAGAATTTTAAAACAGATGCAAAACGGCGTTTTTGTCCGTATGGCGGTTTTATCTATGGTATTGGAGGGTCAGCTGTGATTTTTAAAAACGCTATGATACTGTCCGACGGCAAAACCAAAATAGCGGATATTCAAACGGACGGACAAAAAATAGTAAAAATAGGCGAAAATCTCTCGGGCGAGGGATACGACTTGAAGGGAGCATTCGTCACGGGCGGAGCGGTTGACCCGCATGCGCATTTCCGCCAGCCGGGATACGAGGCAAAGGAAACGATAAAGACGGGCAGCCTCAGTGCGGCAAAGGGCGGAGTTTTCACGGCGTTTGCGATGCCCAATTTAAATCCCGTTCCCGACAGTGAGGAAAATCTTCAAAAGGAAATCGAGCTTATAAAAAAAGACGCCGAGATAACCGTCTTGCCGTTCGGAGCGGTGACGAAAGGTCAGCAGGGCAGGCAGCTTGCGGATATTGCGTCGATAGCGGACAAGGTGGTGGCTTTTTCCGACGACGGCAGGTGCGTCAACGACACGGGGCTTTTGCTCGAGGCGATGCAGGAAGTCAAAAAGACGGGAAAGATAATATGTTCCCACGCCGAGGCGGCAGGATACGGCGACAGTGAGCAGGCGGAATATTTAGCCGTGGAAAGGGAATTGAACCTCGTCAAAAAGAGCAAGGTAAAATATCACTTTTGCCACTTGTCGACCGCCGAGAGTTTCGACCTTGTAAGGGGAGCCAAAGCGGACGGCTTGGACGTAACGTGCGAGGTTACCCCTCATCATATATCACTTTCGGCGTCGGACAAGACGGATGCCAACTTTAAAATGAATCCTCCGCTAAGGCAGAAAAAGGACGTCGAGGCGGCAAGAGTGGCGCTTTTGGACGGCACGGCGGATATGATAGCCACCGACCATGCGCCGCATACGGAATACGAAAAATCCCTGCCGTGGGATAAGGCGCCCTACGGAATAATCGGTTTTGAAACGCTGTATCCCGTCGTGATAACCTCTCTTTACAAGACGGGTTATATCTCGCTCGAGTCTTTGGTGAGGTTTACGAGGATAGGCGCAAAAAACCGTTTCGGAATACAGACGGGAGAGATAAAAGAGGGCGAGGCGGCAACGTTCTGCGCTTTGGATATCCAAAACAAACGCCCTTACAAAAAATCGGAAATTTTATCGATGGGCAAAAACAGCCCGTATATAGGTATGGACCTTTACGGCTTCAATTTACTTAGCGTTATAAACGGAAAAATAAAATATATAGATACGGAGGCACTATGCCAAACAAAATTTTGATTTTAGAAAACGGAACAGTCTTTAAAGGCGAAGGTTTCGGAAGCGGTGAAAGCAAAATCGCAGAAGTGGTGTTCAACACGTCTATGGTGGGATATCAGGAAATATTTTCCGACCCTGCCTATCTCGACCAATTTGTCGTTATGACCTATCCGTTGATAGGCAACTACGGGCTCACGGACGAGGACTTCGATTCAAAGGGCGTTTTTTTGGCGGGCTTTATTGTCAGCGAATACAACGACTTGCCGTCCAACTTCAGGACGACGATGACTTTAAACGAGTCTATGTGCGAAAACAACGTCGTCGGCATAAGCGGAGTAGATACGAGAAAGCTCACCCGCATTATAAGAGACGAAGGCACTATGAAGGCTATGATATGCGACGAGGGTGCGGATATAGCCGAGTGCGTCAAGGAAATAAAAGCCTATAAAAAAGAGGGCAACGAGGTAAAGAGAGTTTCAAGAAATAACGTCAGACATTGCCCGACGAGAAATCCCAAATATTCCGTCGTGGTCATAGATTGCGGAATAAGAAACGTGAGCCTCAGGAAGATGAACGACTGTGGCATAAACCTTGCGATTTTGCCGTACAACTCTACGTTTGAAGAAGTCATGAATCAAAAGCCGGACGGCGTGTTCATACCCAACGGACCGGGTGACCCGTCAGACGTTCCCGAAACGGTAGAGCTTGTCAAAAAGCTCAAGGGAAAACTTCCCGTTTTCGCAATAGGGCTCGGGCTTCAGATAGTGGCGAGAGCTTACGGCGCAAAGACGTTTAAAATGAAAAAGGGACACAGCGGCTCAAATCTGCCCGTCAAAGACGTTAAGACAAAAGAGATAGAAATCACGTCGCAGCATCACCTCTATACGGTAGACGCATCGTCGCTAAAAAATTCCGGGCTCGAAGTCACCAAGATAAACGTGATAGACGGCGACGTCGAGGGCGTGGAAGATTTAAAAAACGGAATTTTTGCCGTTGCCTATCAGCCTGAAAACTGCGCCGAGCCGGGATATAATCATGCGGTATATCAAAAGTTTTTAGAAAACATTAAAAAGTTTGCGGGAGGTAAGTCTAATGCCGAGAAGAACAGATATTAAAAAAATTATGGTTATAGGAAGCGGTCCTATCGTCATAGGACAGGCTGCCGAATTTGACTACGGCGGCACTCAGGCTTGTCTTGCGCTCAAAGAGGAAGGATATGAAGTTGTCTTGGTGAACTCCAACCCTGCGACGATAATGACGGATACACTCATCGCCGACAAAGTCTATATGGAGCCCCTCGACCTCGAGCACGTCGCCAAAATAATCAGATACGAGAGACCGGACGGACTTTTATGCTCGATAGGCGGTCAAACCGGTCTTAACCTCGGTATGCAGCTTTACACCAAAGGAATTTTGGACGAGTGTCAGGTAGAGCTTTTGGGAACGAGCTACGAGGCAATAGCAAAAGCGGAGGACAGACAGCTTTTTAAAGACGTCTGCGAAGAGATAGGCGAGCCGAGCATAGAGTCGCACACGGCAACCACTCTCGACGAGGCGCTCGAGAGCGCTCACACCATAGGCTACCCTGTCATAATCCGTCCTGCGTTCACCTTGGGCGGAACGGGCGGCGGCTTTGCCGAAAACGACGAGGAGCTGACGCTCATAGTCAAAAACGCACTCAAGATATCGCCCGTATCTCAGGTGCTCGTCGAAAAATCGATAAAGGGCTTTAAAGAGATAGAATTCGAGGTTTTAAGGGATAAAAACGATACCGCTATCGCCGTATGTACCATGGAGAACGTCGACCCCGTCGGTATCCACACAGGCGACAGCATAGTCGTGGCGCCGTCGCAGACGCTCACGCTCAAAGAGCATCAGATGCTCCGCAACGCCGCTCTGAAGATAATAAGGGCATTAAAGATAGAGGGCGGTTGCAACATACAGTTTTCGCTCGACCCCTTCTCTTTCCAATACTACGTCATAGAGGTCAACCCGAGAGTCAGCCGTTCGTCGGCGCTCGCAAGTAAGGCAAGCGGATACCCCATAGCGAGAGTTTCGGCAAAGATAGCCTGCGGACTCACTTTGGACGAGATAGATATAGCCAACACCAAGGCGTGTTTCGAGCCGTCGCTCGACTACGTCGTGTGCAAGGTGCCCCGTTTCCCGTTCGACAAATTCACCGAAGCCGACCGCACGCTCACCACGCAGATGAAAGCGACGGGCGAGGTTATGGCGATAGGCAGAAACATTGAGGAATGTCTGTTAAAGAGCGTCCGCTCTTTGGAGATAGGCGTATGCCACCTCGAAATGCAAAAGTTTAAGGATATGTCCGCACACGACCTTGTCGACGAGATAATCGCCAACAAAGACGACCGCATATTCGCCATTGCCGAGGCGTTCAGAAAGGGAGTGCCCGTTTCGTATATCTATTCGATAACCAAGATAGACCGTTTCTTCCTCGACAAGATACTCAATATCGTCGAGCTTGAAAAGGAAATCAAAAAGGGAAAAGACGTTCAGGTTTTGGCAAAAGCCAAAAAATACGGCTTCTCGGACGAATATATCGGCTCGGTGTGGGCGATGACTCCGCTCGAAGTTTTCAAGATGAGAAAGCAAGAGGGAATAATGCCGGTATATAAGTCAATAGACACTTGTGCGGGTGAGTTTAAATCTTATATACCCTATCTTTATTCAACCTACGGCGACGAGAACGAATCGGTGGTCACAAAGGATAAAAAGATAATCGTTTTGGGAAGCGGACCTATCCGTATCGGTCAGGGCGTCGAATTCGACTATTCTACCGTGCACGCAGTATGGGCGATAAAGGAAGAGGGCTACGAGGCTATCATAATAAACAACAACCCCGAAACCGTTTCGACGGATTACACGCTGTCAGACAAACTCTATTTCGAGCCGCTCACGTTCGAGGACGTCATGAACATAATCGACCTCGAAAAACCGGAAGGCGTCATCGTGGCGCTCGGCGGTCAGACGGCAATCAACCTTGCCGACGACCTCACCGAAGCAGGAGTAAAACTTATCGGAAGCGACAGCGAGGCAATAGCGCTCGCCGAGGACAGAGATAAGTTTATCGAAGTTTTAAACAGCTTAAATATCCCCATGCCTCAGGGCAAAGCGGTGTTCAACATCGAAGACGGCTTGAAGGCTGCAAAGGAGATAGGCTATCCCGTGCTCGTCCGTCCCAGCTACGTTCTTGGCGGCAGAATGATGCATATAGTCTACGACGAAAAAGCGCTCAGCGGATTTTTGTCGGAAGCGGTCAAACTCAACAAAAAGCACCCCGTGCTCATCGATAAATATATTGTGGGAACGGAATGCGAAGTCGACGCAGTATGCGACGGCAAAGAGGTGTTTATCCCCGGCATTATGGAACACATCGAAAAGGCGGGCGTCCACTCCGGCGACTCGATGAGCGTATATCCCACTCGCACCCTTTCCAAAGAAGTTGAAGAAACAATCATAGATTACGCTAACAGAGTGGGAATTGCACTTCACATTTTAGGGCCTTTCAACATTCAGTTTATCGTCGAAAAGACGACGGGCAAGGTGTATATCATAGAAGTCAACCCCCGTTCGTCGAGGACGGTTCCGTTTATGGCAAAGTCGACGGGCGTTCCCGTTGCAAAGATAGCCACAAAGGTTATGCTGGGCAAGAGTCTTAAAGAGCAAGGATATACGGGCGTGCTTCCCAAAAAGGACAGATGGTACGTCAAGTCGCCCGTGTTCAGCTTCTCCAAACTCACGGGACTTGACACGGTGCTCTCACCCGAGATGAAATCGACGGGCGAAGCAATCGGATATGATAAATCTTTAAACCGCGCGGTTTATAAATCAATCAAGGCGTCGGGACTTAAAGTTTCCAACTACGGCACGGTGCTCGCCACTATTGCGGATAAAGATAAGGAAGCGGCACTTCCGCTCTTAAAGCGTTTTTACGACCTTGGTTTTAATATCGAAGCCACGTCGGGAACGGCGGACTTCCTCAAAAAGCACGGCATAAGGACGAGAGTTAAAAAGAAGCTGTCGCAGGGCAGTGAGGAAATTCTCGACTCACTCAGAAAAGGCTACGTCACCTACGTCGTCAACACGATAAGCGAAAGCGAGATGACTCAAAGAAAGGACGGACTCAAAATCAGAAGAACGGCTGTCGAAAACAACGTGCCCGTCTTCACTTCTTTGGATACGGTCAGCGTATTGCTCGACGTGCTCGAAGAAACTACAATGGGAATAAGCTGCATTTAATGAAACAGGAAATTTTAACGGTAAAATCAAATATTGCGCTCGCCTCGGACGTGTATAAAATGACGCTGGGCGAGTGCGAAAAACCTATCCCGGGACAGTTTGTGGAAATTGCCGTGGACGGCTTCACTCTGCGCCGACCGTTTTGTGTATACGACTACGACGGCAAAAACATGACGGTGCTGTATAAAGTGCTGGGCGAGGGCACGAAGGCAATGTCCAAAATGCAAAGCGGACAAAAGGCGGACGTCCTCACGGGACTCGGCAACGGTTTCGATATTGAAAAATCCTCCAAGCCTTTGCTTATCGGCGGCGGTTTGGGAGCCGCTCCCTTGCTCTATCTTGCCAAGTGCTTTAGAGAGAAGGGCATAGAGCCTGTATTGTTCCTCGGAGCCAAAACGGCGTCGGAGCTTTGCTTTTTGAGCGACTTTAAAGATTTCAAAGTCTATACTTCCACCGATGACGGAAGCGAAGGATTTAAAGGAACTATCGTGGACGGATTAAAAAATCTGTCTTTAGATTTCGACCGCTTTTATGCCTGCGGCTCGGTAAATATGTTAAAGAGTCTGCCGTCTTTTTCCGACAGGGGATATATATCCATGGAAGCGAGAATGGCTTGCGGTTTCGGCGCTTGTATGGGCTGTTCCATTCACACGGCGTCGGGCACCAAGAGAGTTTGCAAAGACGGACCCATATTCGACGTAAAGGAGGTTATCTTTGACTGATTTAAAAGTTTCCCTTTTAGGGCACACCTTAAAAAATCCGATAATCCCTGCAAGCGGGACGTTCGGATTCGGATACGAATTCGCCGAGTGGTACGATATAAACTGTCTCGGGTCCATCTCGCTCAAAGGCACGACTCTGTCCGAGCGTTACGGAAATCCTCTGCCGAGAGTGGCGGAATGTTCCTCGGGTATGCTCAACGCCATAGGGCTTCAGAACAAGGGCGTCGACAAGGTAATATCCGAGGAGATAGAAAAATTAAAGGCGGTATATTCCGATAAGGTCATCGCCAACGTCGGCGGACACAGCGAGGAAGAATATATCTCCGTCTGCGAAAAATTCGACGGCTGCGACAAGGTGTTCGCCATAGAACTGAACATTTCCTGCCCCAACGTCAAGGGTGGAGGAATGGCGTTCGGAGTTGACCCGACCGTCGCTTCGAATCTTGTGGCGAAAATCAAAAAGAGGGTGAAAAAGCCTATCATGGTAAAGCTGAGCCCCAACGTCACAAGCATATCCGAAATGGCGAAAGCCGTAGAAGGAGCGGGGGCGGACGCAATCAGCCTTATAAATACGCTTGTGGGAATGAGGATAGATATAGCTACGGCAAAGCCGATTCTTGCCACAGGCAGCGGCGGTTACAGCGGCAAAGGCGTTTTTCCCGTGGCGCTCAAAATGATATACGACGTCAAAAAGGCGGTATCTATCCCCGTGGTGGGAATGGGCGGCGTCTCCTCTGCAAAGGACGCAGTGGAGATGATGATGGCAGGCGCCACCGCCGTAATGGTGGGCACGCAAAATCTTATTAACCCCTATGCCTGCAAAGAAATAATAGAAACGCTTCCTGCCGTATTGAATAAAATTAAAACGGAAAAAATATCCGATATAATCGGGAGGGCACAATGAAAGACGTTATGATAGCGTGCGACTTTGCCGACAAAGACGCACTTGAAAATTTTTTGACCAAGATGGGCGACGCTAAGCCTTTTCTGAAAATAGGTATGGAACTGTTCTACAAAGAGGGAGCCCCCATGGTAAAGGAGCTTAAAGAGAGAGGATATAAAATCTTTCTTGACCTCAAACTTCACGATATACCCAATACCGTCTACAAGGCAATGAAAAATCTTGCCTTGCTCGGCGTGGATATCACCAACGTGCACGCAGGCGGAGGTATCGAGATGATGAAGTGGGCAAAAAGAGCTCTCGACGAGGCGGGCGGCAAAACCAAACTTATTGCCGTCACCATTTTGACGTCGCTTGACGACAAAACTCTTAGCGACGAATTGAAGATAAATCTCACCGCTTCCGAGGCGGTCAAAAAGTATGCCGAAAACGCAAAGGCGGCAGGGCTTGACGGAATAGTCTGTTCTCCCTACGAAGCGCCTTTGGCAAAAAGCATAGGGCTTATATCCGTCACCCCGGGAATAAGGCTCGAGGGCGACGGCAAGGGCGACCAAAAGAGAGTGGCGACGCCTGCGTTTGCAAAGGAGCAGGGCAGCGACTATATCGTCGTAGGCCGTTCGATAACCGGAGCGCAAGATCCGCTCAAGGCATATAACGAGTGTTTAAAACAGTTTATAGGTTAAATTTCGGAAATGATTGTTTAAACGTTGAAATATTGCCGTTTAAACGCCGTTTTGGCTAAAAAGCATAATAGTTTAACTCGTAACAATTTAAAACAAAATAGTTTTAACGCCCTCGTCCAAGGCAAACAGGAAGGAAAGGCGGATAAGGCGAGCAAGACAAAAGGGCACGCTACACTATACGCTAAAAACAAAATCGAATACAAGGTGAAATTATGGATACACAAAAAGAAGTTGCAAAAATATTACTCAAAGTCAAGGCAGTGTTTTTAAGACCTACTCAGCCGTTTACTTGGGCAAGCGGAATTAAATCGCCCATATACTGCGACAACCGTCTTACCCTTGCATACCCCGAAGAAAGAAGATTTATCGAAAACGCTCTTGCGGATATAGTCAAAAAAGAATATCCCGAATGCGAAGCTCTTTTCGGCACGTCTACGGCAGGTATTCCTCACGCCGCCATAATGAGCGAAATACTCTCTCTGCCCATGGGCTACGTCCGTTCGAGCGAAAAGACGCACGGCAGAGAAAACAAAATCGAGGGAGCCAATCCGAGCGGAAAAAAAGTAGTCGTCGTCGAGGACCTCATCTCGACGGGCGGTTCGTCCATCGACGTTGTAAACGCACTCAGGGAAGCCGGCGCCACCGTTTTGGGAATAGTTTCCGTGTTTACGTACGGGCTCAAAAAGGGTATCGAAAAATTAAAGGCAGCTTCCGTCGTAAACCATTCCGTTTCAAATTTCGACGCAGTCGTCGAAGTTGCACTAGAGACGGGCTATATCAATGAAAAGGAAAAAGAAATGCTTGTTAAATTCCGTTCCGATCCTTCCGACGGCAGCTGGATGAGCATTTAGGTATTAAAAATAGAATCGTTCGATTTACTTAATATAAAAGGGGAAATCAAATCCGCACTGTCGATAATGGGCTTTACCTCGCCCACGCCCGTGCAGGAAAAAGTTATCCCCTTGATGCTTGACGGGTTCGACTGCCTCGTTCAGGCTCCCACGGGCACAGGCAAGACCTGTGCTTTCGGCGTTCCGACAATAGACGGCGCAGACGAATCGAATCCGCTTGTTCAGACGCTTGTGCTATGCCCGACAAGAGAGCTTGCCATGCAGATAGAACGAGAGCTAAAGCGGATAGCGGCTGTTACGGCAATAAAGATAACGGCGCTTTTTGGCGGTCAGAGCGTGGAAAAACAAATGGCGGATTTAAGGAAAAAACCGCAGATTGTCGTCGGTACTCCCGGCAGAGTTATCGACCATATACGAAGAAAAACGCTAAAACTTCACGGCATAAAAACTTTGGTGCTCGACGAAGCGGACGAAATGCTCGACATGGGCTTTTTGCCGGATATCAAACTGATTGTCAAGGCTATGCCCAAGATAAGACAGACGGCGCTGTTCAGCGCAACTTTGTCCGACGAGATAAAAAAGATATCCGCCGAATTTCAAAACGACCCCGTGTTTGTCAAAACTACGGTGGGCGACCTCGACGTGCCCGACATTAAACAGTATTATATAAAGCTCAAAGAGGAAAACAAATACGAGGCGCTAAAGCGCATTTTAAAGGATAAAGATTTCAAACTGTCGCTCGTGTTTTGCAATACCAAGTCAAGGGTGGACGCCCTCTACGAAAGACTCGACAAAGACGGGTATCTGTGCGACAAAATCCACGGCGATTTAAAACAAAGGCTAAGAGATAAAACGATGAGAGCGTATAGAGATAAAAAACTCAACGTGCTCGTCGCAACCGACGTTGCCGCCAGAGGCATTGACGTCGACTGTGTGGAAGCGGTGTTCAACTACGACCTGCCTCTCGACGAGGAGTTTTACGTTCACCGCATAGGCAGGACGGCAAGGGCAAACCGCACGGGCGAGGCTTTTTCCTTTGCCACCAAAAGGGATATATACCGCCTCAATCTCTATGAAAAACTTACCAACACACCCATAGAGGAAATGAGCATAGATTCTCTCAGCGAAAACTTTGCCGTAAAAGAGAAAAAAAATTCCGATACCCCTCAAAAAAAGAAGATATTCTGCGGCATAGGCAGTATGGACGGGTTTTCCGAAGGCGATTTTAAAAAACTGCTGTCTCAAAAGTTTTCTATCCCCGTCTTTGAAATATACAACGTCAAAATGGCTGAGGTCTATTCCTTTTTCGAGGTTAGCGAGGAAAACGCAAGCAAAGTGCAAGCCGTAGGCGGTATCAAACTGAACGGCAGATTCGTGCATTTTGAACAAGCCAAGGATAGGGCGTCGGAGGGCGCCGAGCTCTCGGCAAAGAACAAAAACTCAAAGCCTTCGGTAAAGAAAGCAAAAAATGCGACATCGCACAAGAGGCAAAGCGCTACGGGTAACTCAAAAAAGCAGGTCAAGGGCAGACAGGACAGTTTAAAGCCTCTCTTTGACGGCAAAGGACGCTCGTCAAGGGGAGACGCCAAAAAGGGAGCAATGCCCAAAGTGCCGGACAAGGCGAAAAATTTACGCTCGGCAGACGTCAAAGGCGGCGGCGCAAGGCATAGCGATACGCCTGCGACCGTGAGCGACAACTACGAAACGAGAGGCCGCAAAATATATTTTGAAAAAAGCGATGCGGCGCATTTTACGTCAAAGAGCTCGGGATATTCGAAAAGCGTAAGAAGCGAAACGCCAAAGAGCGGCAAAAAGACAAAGAGCTCGGCTGTGAAAAAAGCTCCGTCAAAGGGCAAGACAAAAGGCAAGGGCAAGAAAAAATAAACCTTGGTGCGCTACTTTGCGAACAAGTTTATGCTCGGCAGAAATTGGTTATTGACTAAACGGTTTACAAAGGTTATAATATTAAGGTCATAAACGAAAAGGAGAAAATTATGGACGAATTAAACGCCAAAGAGCAAGACGCCGAAGTCAAAACCGACGTCGAAGATGCCGTTAAATCCGAAACCGCAGACGAACAGAGCGTAGCGGCAGAAGGCGACACGGCAGTAGTCGAAGCCGAAGCCAAAACGGATGAGGCTGGCGAAGAAGCAACCGACAAACCCAAGAAAAAAGGTATCAAGGCAATGATTGCCTACATACAGGCGCACGAGGATTTGCGCCAAATGGTGCTCTTTTTCCTGTTCAGTCTCATTTGCGGAGCGTCGCAGTTTGTCACCAATATGGTGTTCAAATATGCGCTCGAAGCCGTTCCCGAACTTGGCACGGATTATCCCTTCCATTGGTTTGTTTTTAACCACCCGTCAACGGGCGACTTTATCGGATTCTTGCTCGGAGCTATCATAGGACAGGTGATGACCTTTGTCCTAAACCGCAAAAAGACGTTTAAGGCGACCAACAACGTAGTTATAGCCGCAATAGCTTACGCAATAACGGCGATACTCATAATCATTTTGCAAACGTATCTCGGAGGCGTCGTTTCCACGGCTTGCACCGACGCTTACAAAGCGGCAAACGCAGGCGCAGACCCGACAGGCTTTATCAGCTTCCTCATCACGATAACCGGTATGCTTGTAGGCGGTATTACGGCTCTCGTTCTTTGCTTCCTTGCAAACAAATTCTTCATTATGAGAAATTGGAACACCAAAAAGTCTAAGAAAGCTAAAGAGGGTGAAGCTGTTGAGGGCGAAACCGTTGAAGGAGAAACCGTCGAGGGCGAAGCTGTCGAAGTCAAAACCGATGAGGCAGAAGTAAAATCCGAAGAGGAAAACACCGAAGTCAAAACGGATGACGTGGCGCAAGCGCAACCCGAAGAGCAAAAGGCGGAAGCTGAAGAAGCGGAAGCGCAAGCTCCCAAAAAGGGCGGCAGAAAATCTGCCAAAAAAGCGGAATAAACGAAATAACGATATGACGCAATTTAATGCGGGGCTTAGGCTCCGCATTTCTTTTTACGCAAAAGGAAAAAACATTGCTTTAAAACGGCTATGGTATCTTAAGATGCAACAAAGAGGAAATAAAGCAATTTTGCCAGAGCGGAATTTTTGTCTTTAATCTTATGCCCGGCGTTTATTAAAAGATAATCGTGCCTGAAGCGAAAAATAAAATTTTTGATATTGCTACTTTTTGCAATATATGCTAAAATCAATTTCGGAAAAGATTTTCGGTAGGTTGTTATGAAATCTCTTAAAGAACTGTATAAATTAGGCAGAGGTCCGTCCTCATCGCACACGATAGGCCCCAACAAAGCGGCAACTCTATTTTTGAAAGAGTTTCCCGATGCGGACAGCTATCTCGTAAAACTTTACGGCTCACTTGCCCTTACGGGGAAGGGACACCAAACGGATAAAGCTATTTTGGAAGTTTTGGGCGAAAGAGCCAAGGTGGAATTTGACCTTAACGATATGAATCTGTCTCACCCCAATACTATGCGCTTTTGGGCGTATAAGCAAAGCGAGGAAATAGGTTTTTGGGAAGTGCTCAGCATAGGGGGCGGAGCCATTATGATAAACGGCAAGGCAGAAGAGCTCGCCGTTGACGTATACGACCTCAACAAATTTGACGACATAAAGGCATACTGCGAGGAAAACGATATTACCTTGCTCGACTATATTTACAAATGCGAACCAGACATTAAACCTTATTTAGAGGAAATGTGGGAAGCGATGAAAACGGAAATCAAAAACGGGCTCAAGGCAAGCGGCGTTTTGGAGGGCGGTCTCGACGTACAGAGAAAGGCGAGAAACTTTTTCAGACAAAAGCATATCGACGAATCCCCCGAAACGAGGCAGAGCAGGATAGTGTGCTCCTACGCTTTTGCCGCGGCGGAAGAAAATGCGGCAGGCGGTATGATAGTTACCGCTCCCACTTGCGGAAGCTGCGGAGTAGTGCCGAGCGTGCTCAAGTATATGCAGGACAAACAGGGATTTTCAAACGAGCAGATAGTCGACGCCTTGGCGGTTGCAGGGCTTATAGGAAACCTTATCAAACAAAACGCTTCGATAAGCGGAGCGGAATGCGGCTGTCAGGCGGAGATAGGCAGTGCGTGTTCGATGGCGGCGGCAGGGCTATGCCAGCTTTTCGGCATGGACATAGAGCAAATCGAATATGCCGCAGAAGTGGGTATGGAGCACCACCTCGGTCTTACCTGCGACCCCGTGGCAGGACTTGTGCAGATACCTTGCATAGAGCGAAACGCCGTTGCGGCAATGATGGCGCTTACCGCCTTCAATTTTGCCAATTTCCTTACGGTAACCAGGAAGGTTTCTTTTGATACCGTCGTCAACACGATGTATCAGACGGGCAAGGATTTATCCAGCCGTTACAGAGAAACGAGCGAGGGCGGACTTGCGACTTATTATAAACAAAGAAAATAATTTAAGCCCGCCGCACGGAAGCGGGCTGTTTTTTAAAAAATTTAATTTTTTTTTCGTCAGGGTATTGAATTTACAAATATTGTGTGTTATAATCAACAAAAGGAGTGAATTATGAACGCAAGATATCATAATGAAATCAATAAGATATATAACGAAGCCATTGAGGCTATGGAGAGAGGTAAAAGCGTAAAGTATATAAAACTTGCGCTTTTAGAGTGTGCCGCAAAACTTGACGAATATGCCAAAATGGATTTTAACGAGCGCACCAAGTGCAACGCCCGAGGTTTCCGTTTGGTGGAAATGGTGCGAAAACTTACGTCGCAGGAAGCGGTGGCGGACGTCTATTTCGAGCTTACGGGGCGCAAGCTCGTCGTAACGCCAAAGGGAGCCGGTGCTCCGAAAGCGCTTGACGATTTCGAGCAGTGGGTAAGCGAAGTGGAAGAAAAGAAAGAGCAACCGTCGGAAGGGGCGGATAAATCTTTAAGCGGTGCGTCAGAGCAGTCGGAAAGCGCATTAGACGCCTCGGCAGTTGACGGCGAAGAACTATTCGACGACGACGTTGCCGAGAGAGGACGGGGCAGTTTTGCAAACACTAACAATCCGCTAAGAGTTATGACTTTGGCGGACTACGTGGGACAGGAGCAGTTAAAACCCCGTCTTAAAGAGGCTATACTCGCAGCCAAAAAGAGGGGCGAGGCTTTAGAGCATATTTTGATGTTCGGCTCGGCGGGTCTCGGCAAAACGACGCTTGCCAAAATAATAGCCAACGAGATGGGCGGAAACTGTATCGTTATGAGCGGTCCGACGATAAAAGACGCCGAAGACTTTGTCGACGTAATAAAAAACGTCAAAAAGGGCGACGTGGTGTTTATCGACGAGATACACCGTATAAGTCCGTCGGCGGCAGAGGCGATATATACGGCAATGGAAGATTTCGAGCTCAGCTATCTCGACAAACAGAGAGGAAGGGACGCCAAAAACGTGACGCTCAGCCTGCCTCCGTTTACGCTTATAGGAGCGACGACGCACAGCGGACTTTTATCTAAGCCTATGAGGGATCGTTTCCCGTTGCAGTTTAAGCTCGAACCGTATACCGAGTCGGAACTCGCGGCTCTTGCAAAGGCCTCTATGAGCAAACTCGGTTACATTCTCGACGACGAGGGGGCGCTCGATATAGCGAGGCGCTCGAGAGGCGTTCCGAGAATATGCAACAGATTTGTCAAGAGAATAAGGGATAAAGCCCAGCTTATAGGCATTTCAATGATAGGCAAGGAAGTTACCGCCTCGTGCTTCAAGCAGCTTGGGGTGGACGAGTCGGGACTTGACGAAACGGACAAAAACTATCTTGGCACGATACTCTATAAATTCGACGGTGGCCCTGTCGGTATAGACACCCTATGCAGTGCGATAGGCGAGGGAAGAAATATCGTCGAGCAACAGATTGAGCCTTATCTCATATACCTCGGATATATCAACGTGACGAGCGCAGGCAGGGAAATAACCGAAGGCGGCAAGAAATACCTTGAAGATAAAAAACCCGGAAGTGATAAAAAACCGACGGCGCAAAAAGACGTGGACGGAATGAATTCTTCTGCGGAAAAAGACGTGAACGAGAATATATCCGACAAGGATTCATCAAACGGAGCGGAGAGTGACGGTAAAGACAATCCGCAAAACAACGGCACTCAATGCGACGGTAAAGATATTCCGCAAAACGACGAAGATGACGAAGATCTTCAAAGAGGGGACGGTTTAAACGGCGATTTAGCAGACGGCTCGGATAACGAATAAACAAAAAAAGCCCGTATAGGGCTTTTTTATTTGCCGAAACAAAATAAAGACTTGAACGGATAAAAATAAAAGGCAAAAGCTGTTACGATAGCTTTGCCGAAGCAACGTATAGAAAATTTCAACGTAACCGAAAGGATAAATTTTACCGCTCGGTTGCGACAGGCGCACATAATTGCTGAGGAGCAGGGAAAAAGAGCCGGCAGGGTAAGAGTTAAAATTTACAAAAATGCGAATATTTTTCACTACGTTGTTGACATAGCGAAAAATATGAGATAAAATAAAAAAAACGGAACAAAAGATTTTGAAAAAACCGTTTTATGCTGTAAAATATCAGCTGTAAAAAATGATAACGAAAAGGAAGAAAAGGAGAAACAAATGGCTGCGGCACACGGATTAAAAAAACTTGTTATCGCACTCTGCGTTATTTTGGCAATTATCCTTCTTATCGGACTTGCGATATTGATTGTCATCAATCTTACGCCCAATCAGCTGGGCTTTGGCGACAAGGCGATTTTAGAGGGCGAGAGTATGCAGAGTTTAGGACTTGGCGATACGAAACTTATCGACATAGCAAAGGCGTTTAAGGTGATTTACTCGCCCGACGAACAAAAGATTGTCAAAAACAGATACGACAGCTCGACGGAAGCGGATAACGCCAAAACACAGCTTGCCAATTCCGATGCGATATCGGGAGGCGGAGTTATAGATTATTCCTCTCTATACACGGGCAAAATTATTTACGGCAAGGAATATTATCACGTTTACGATGACAAGACGCTGGCGTTTTTGTTTGCAAAAGCGGTTTCGACGGCCACCGAATCTTATCCCGACCTCAAAGCGATTAAGGATATGAACGCCACAGTCAAAGAGTTTACCGTCAACTCAAATTCGAGCGGCAAGTCGATAAGGGTGGTGCTCGAAGCGGATATCTCGTCATTTAAAACGGCAATCGAGGACGCCATATCCGTGGTAAAGAGTTTTGTCAAAATTCCGTCAAAGGTATATATCGTGTCGTATCTCAAGATAACCGGCGTCGAAGCGGACGGCAGACTTGCGCTATCTCCCGCCTCGCTCAAGATAAACGATACCGATACGACGGCGTCCGAAGCCATTCTCAAGATGCTTTCCGCCGAGATAGGCAGCGGCGGCGAATCCACGGCTGTGATAAACCAAAGAATATCCGGAGCTGTATCCGATATGATATATAACCTCGGCAAGGTAGGAACGGCAACTGCCGACGAAAACTGCATCATAACGGGCGGAGCGACTATCGGCATATCCGGCGTTCTTCCGGGAAGTATAGGACTTATCAGCCACGTCGGCTGACAAATTATAAGCTCATAAAGGGCATAAAAATAGAGCAATAACGGACTAAAACTTAAATACACGGCAAAAAAGCCGATTGAAAATTTAATAAAACAAGCGAATAAAACGGACGCAAACGAGCGAAGAAAACAATTAAAAGCAAAATGCGCATACAGGCAATCGGAAGCGCCCAAAGAGCACTAAGCTCAACCGTTATTAAATAAACCGAAAAGGAACTCTACTTTGCAGTAAAGTTCCTTTTTAAATTGTCTAAAATGGCAAACGTGCGTTATTTTAGCGGACGGCAAGCGTCGTAAGTTTCTTTGACAAACAGTCTGTCGGCGTCGGTAATTTTTCTTATCGGCTTGCAAGGCGTTCCCATACAAAGATAGCCGCTCGGCAAATCTCTCGTGACAACGGAGCCTGCGCCGACGACGCATTCGTCGCCAATCGTAACGCCGCCCACGATGGTAACGTTAGAGGCAAGCCATACGCCGTTGCCGATTGTTATGGGGCGTGCGTATTCGAGGTCGTATATTCCGTCGCCGTAGTCTTGCACCGCACGCTCGGAAGCGACAAGCGGATGCATGGGCGTGGCAAGCGTGACGTGCGGGCCGAACATGGCGTTGTCGCCTATCGTAACGGGTGCGACGTCCAAAATTATGCAGTTAAAATTTGAAAAGAAGTTTTTGCCTATTTTAATGTTAGAGCCGTATTCACAGTTGAACGGTGAAACGATAAAAGCTCCGTCGCCCATAGACGGGATAATCTTTTTCAAAATTTTTTTTCGGCGAGGTTGATTTTTTATCGTAACTCGGTTCAATTTTTCGCACAGCGCCATTATATTGTTGTGTTTTGCGGCTATACCGCTTTCTGCCGGATTATACAATAATCCCGATTTCATTTTTTCAAATTCTTCCATAACGCCTCTCAACAAATTTTCTATATAAATTATTATAATTCCGCTAAAAAAAATAGTCAACGAAGAGATTGCCATTGCAAAAGATAGCGGATATACGTGCCAGATATTAAATTAAAACAAAACGGCGAAAGAGCCGATATGGCTTCCTGCGACTATGCCGAAAGCGGCTAAGGCAAGCGCCGTAAAAATTTTAAAAGCAAGACTATAAAAAATATCCGACGGATAAGTTTTATCCGACGGATATTTATCCAATTAAAGCCTATGCCTTAATTATTTTGAAGCCTTGTCGCAGCCGCAACCGCTTTTGCAGTTTTTCACAGACTTGCTGCCGCAGTTTTTGGGGCTTCTTTGTGACTTAACAGATTTACTCGTGTTTGCCATATTTTTCTCCTTTGAACTTTCGTTCAATATTATGGTGGCTCAATCGGCGGAAAATATACCTAAACCGAGAAAATAAAAAAATTGACGAAATAAGGAAAATTTTGACGAAAAATGGTGAAAAATAGGTGAAAAAAAAGTGAAAAAAGGGTGAAAATATTCTTCAAAAAATTGCCATAGCGAAAAAATGGTGATATAATAATACGCAGAAAGGCAAATTTTTATTTTTTTATGAAATTACCGTTACCCTTCGACAAACTTAATTAAAATACTCCTTACGACGCTAAAAATATTTGATTAAAATGCTGTTTTTTAAATTTTAGGAGGAGAAGCATGAAAAAAACAATAGTTATTGCAGATGACAATACAGCTTTCGTTGAACAGCTGAAAGACTACTTCGACAAGACGAATGACTATGAAATAGTAGGGATTGCTTCAGACGGTCGAGAAGCCGTAACGGCTATCGAAAAACTCAGCCCCAATTTTGCTTTGATAGATATCGTCATGCCCGAGCTTGACGGCTTCGGCGTATTGCAAAGCATAAACATGGCGGCGCTGGAGACGGAGCCGACAATCATTATGATGTCGCAGCTTTCCGCCGACGGATTCGTATCAAAATCTATAAGATACGGTGCGCACTATTATCTTGCCAAGCCTTTTTCGTTTGACACTCTGCTCAGATTTATGAACGAGTCGTCAAGAGGTGAAAAGACGGTGCGTCCCGAAAAGCCCTATTCCAAGGCGCTTGACGAGAGGATTGCCTATATTTTTATTTCGGTGGGAATACCTGCTCACATCAAAGGCTATCAGTTTTTGAGAGAGGCGATAAAGATGGCGATATTCGAGCCCGATATTATAAACTCTATCACCAAAAGGCTTTATCCCACGATTGCGGAAAGATTTCAAACCACTCCGTCTAAGGTGGAAAGGGCAATAAGACACGCTATCGAGGTGAGCTGGAACAGAGGTAAAATCGAAAACATCAACAACATATTCGGCATTAAGGTTTATTCGGCAAACGAAAAACCGACAAACGGCGAGTTTATCGCTCTCGTTGCCGACAAAATGCTCTTGGAGGGCGTCTGCTGAGAAAGGCTTTTGCCTTTCTTTTTTTTTGCTATTTTTGCCCGTTTTTCCGATTTTTAATTTTTTATTACAGTTTAATTTTATAATCGGCTTAAACAGAAATTTGTCTGCGCCAAGGCAAGGCGGCCGCACGCCATTACGCTCAATAAAGGGCGGCGAAGTTTACGCCTTTTTCGCTCAATAAAGGGCAGAGTTTAAACTTTTCACTTTGCTAAGGCAATGCAGAGCGCAACTCTCTTTCGCTATGACCGCTTTTTAAGGCGGCTTTTAATGCGCTTGCCGATTTAACGGCAAAACAGGTTAAACCGCATTTGACCGAGAGGCAGAGGTATATATCCGGCAGAGGGTTATATTTTATACAGCTCGTTCACAAACCGCCTTATGGCGCCGTAAAAAACAGAAGTTGAAAGGGGCGGCATATGGTGGTAAAATGTAAATATGGAATTTTTGCAGGAGAGCAAAATCCGAAAAAATTTCGGACATATATACAGGACAAAAAAGGCGTTTAAAATTTTAGGCGTCATATTTTGCGTGTATCTTGCCATATTTCTATTGCTTTATATCCCTATTGCCACGGCGTCTTTGCCGAGGGTAGGCCCCGTGCTCAATTATGACGGGGACAATCCGTTTATAGTGTTCGACGAGCGTGCGCTGATATCGGCGCACAGGGCAGGCGGAGCGCTCGCTCCCGAAAATACGCTTAGCGCATTTAAAAACTGTCTTGAAAACGGCGATTATAAGGTGGATATTTTAGAATTCGATTTAAGGCTGACAAAGGACGGCGAGCTCGTTTTGCTTCACGACGAAACGCTTGACAGGACGAGCAACGCAGTCGAATTTTTCGGACAGGAAAAGGTCAAGCCAAGCGAGAAAACCTTAGCGGAATTAAAACAACTCAACATGGGCGAAAACTTTACAGCCGAGGACGGGTCTATGCCGTATAGAGGTTTAAGGGGGGACGGTATTCCGAACGAAGTGAAGATACCCAATTTAAACGAGATACTCGACTATTGCGAATCGCAAAGAAGCGACCTGAGATACATTATAGAAATCAAAGACGGCTCGAGCCTCGGGAAAAGGGCAACGGACAGGCTATATGAGATACTGTCGCAAAGGGGATTGACAGACAGGGTGATTGTAGGTTCGTTTAAATCGGATATCTTGCAATATATCGACGAAAAATATCCAACGGTCATCCGCTCGGCTTCGCCTGCCGAGGCGCTATTGACCTATTATCGCTTTTTGTTTAACGTCAATTTAAAAAACTACGATTTAAAGTTTAAAGTGTTGCAAATTCCCAACGTGGAATTTTTTAAGACGGGCGGTGCGGCGTTTGTGGATTATTGCCACTACTACAATCTTGCCGTGCAATATTGGACGATAAACGACGCTGAGGAGATGCGCTCGCTAATAAACGCAAGAGCGGACGGCATAATAACGGATAACCCGTCTATGGCTTCAAAAGTATTGGAGCGCCAAAAAGCCGATTGAAAGGCAGAGGGCGGAAAGACAAAATTTCACGCCGTGTCCGACGTCAATTTAAAAGATAAATAAAGAAGGGGACACCCCCTTCTTTATTTTAGACGGAAAAGCAAAAAGATGAAAGCATCGTTGCTTATCCGTCGCAGTTTACCTTTACGCTATATGCCGCAAATAAGTTTATCGCAAAAATCTTGCGATATACGGCGGATAGCCGATAAAAAGTAAAGTTTAGCGTTGCTTGGTAAATTCGTTGTTGGTGCACTTAGGGCAAGGCGGCATTTTGGACGATTCTTCAAGCTCGACTTTTGTGTGGCAGTTGGTGCAATCGTAAACGCCCTTGCCGGGTTTTTGACCCGTCTTGAAAATCTTTTTCATTTTTTCCTCCGTTTTAAATTGTGTTGATTTGTCTTTCGACTATTTTATTTTGCCACCGCTTATAAATAATATTCTAAAACGATAGTTTAAAACAGCCCAAAAAATGTTAGCCTTAAAATTTATTTTAAATATATGCTCGGCGCATTTTACTGCCTACTTTATGCCGTGTTTTGTCCTCTTATATAATCCCGTTTTTATTGCATACGCATAGCCTCCCAAACTTAGGCATACGGCGCAAAAGAGAGAGGACAACAAGAATAACAAAAAATTTGGTGTCCGAAAATTCGGACAGACTTTTTGAATATCCGCTATAAAATTAAGCCGTAATTTGAAAGACGAGGAGGAATGAAATATGTTTTTCAGAGTTATTGCTAAATGCGGAAATTTTAAAAAGAACGCTTACGTCCCCATAAGTTTTGCCGTTAAAGCGCCCAACATGAAAGAGGCGGTTGAAATAGCGAAACAGGAAGCGCACGTCAATAAAGAGCTTAAAAATCCCATTATATCCGTTACGGAAATAGACCGTGACAGCTACGATTATCTCGTGGCGGTAAACGCAAACGACCCTTTTTTCAAGAAGGGCTATATGCCCGGGAAACTAAAAAGCATAATGAGCCGAATGGAGATTGAAAGAGTTTCGCCTTATGCCGAGTTCATTTGAGTAAAGATGCGGGTAGGCGTGCCTGATAAAGGCAAAAGGATATCCAGCCCAATTTAAGGTAAAAGGGAAATTTTTGCAAGCAGTGAGATGAGTTTAAAATTTGTCATACAAACAAAAGGCTTTTGCGTCTATGACAGTATTCTCCTTATCGGGCGCAGAGCGTAAAAAGGCGGACAAAATGACTTGTTTGCCTTTTTATTTTACCGATTTTATGCTATATTAAAAAAGGTATGGCAAAAGAGCGAATTTTAAAACTTATAGAAATACTCAAAACAAAAAGCGACGAGTCACATCCGCTCACGCTGTCCGATATATCCGAGGCTCTCTATGCCGAGGGGATAGAGGCGGAGCGAAAGGCTCTCTATGACGATTTTAAAGTTTTGGCGGAAAACGGATACGACCTGGTCAAGGTCAGAATGGGATACAGCAGCGGATATTATCTCGTCAATTCCGACTTTGACGTAGCCGAGCTTAAAATTTTGCTTGACGCCGTGGAAGCGGCGAGGTTTATTTCGGCTAAAAAGACGGACAGCCTTGCCGAAAAGATAGCGCAAAAGGCAGGACCTTATAAGGGCGAGCTGTTAAAAAGAGGAGTCGTTTGTTTCGATGCGGTAAAGCATTCCAACGACAAAGTGTTTTACAGCGTCGACACGCTTTTGGACGGCATAAGTTTAAAGAAAAAGGTTTCGTTTAAATATTTTGACTTCAACGTAGACGGCGAAAAGGTATACCGCAAGGGCGGCGCAAAATATATACTTAATCCCGTCGCTTTGGTGATAAGCGAGGACAACTATTACCTTGTGGCATACAGCGACAATCACGACGAGCTTGCAAGCTACCGCATAGACAAAACGGACGACGTTACCGTCACCGACGAGGATATCAAACCGTCGGAATGCGTAAAGGGCTTCAATTATTCCAAGCACCCCAAGCAGAGTTTTTCAATGTTTTTCGGCGAGAGCGAAAAGGTGACGCTAAGGTGCGACAACTCCATGGCAACCATTATCGTCGACCGCTTCGGCGAAAAGGTAAAGATGACGGCGTTTGACGATAAAAAGTTTGACGTAACGGTAAACGTGCAGATAAGCCCCACCTTTTTTGCATGGTGCGCCACTTTTAAAACCAGGCTTAAAATTGTTTCGCCGCAGAGCGTGGCAGACCAATTTAAGGATATGCTGTCGGAAATTTTAAAACAGTATTAAAGTGCCGCAATCGGACGGACAGCCAAAGGATAGAATATAACTTAAAACACAATAGGCAAAAGCCTTAGCTCAACCGGAAAGTCGGCAGAACAGAAAAAAGCCAAAACGGAAGCCAATGCAGGTATAAAGACAGACGGCAAAGTTTAAAAGGCAATAAAAAAACAACGCATTGCGTTGTTTTGTTTTTTTGTCAGTTACGCTTCGGGATAGTGTCGTCAAGCGCCTCGAGCTGCTTTACCGTTTCGATATATGCGGAGCGCAAATCTTCAAATTCTTCTTGCGAGGTGGAATCGATAAGTGCGTTAAAAAGATTTTCGCTTTTTTGCTTCAATTCGTTGCGCATTGTTTGAATATCAGTCGTCGCTATCATATACCCCTCCGTATGTTACTACTATTGTATATCACTTTCGCCATAATTAAAAGCAAAAAACAAAAATAATTTAAAAAAATTTTTTCCTGTTTTTGGCAAAAAAACCAAGGGAAAAGGGCAGGACATCAAAGGGTAGGATATTAAAAGATAGGAATAAAGATAAGTTCCATCATAAAAATAGATATATTTCAAAAGGAAACAGAATCAAAAACAAATACAATTTAAAAGGAAATATAATTTAAAAGCAAAAATAATTCAGAATGGAAAATAATTCAGAAGCACATATAATTCAGAAGCACATATAATTTAAAAGCAAATTTAATTTAAAAGCAAAAATCATTCGCCTTCCGCACTCTTTGAGCCGTCCGCATTATTTTCGGCGTTTTGCCCGACGACATTGCCGTCGGTTTTTTGTAAGCCGTTTGCGCCTTTATCGACGTTTTCGGTATTGACGCCGGCATTGCTCGGCATTTTAAATTTTTTCCTTGAAATCTTGCCCGTCAATTCAAATTCCGTCCGCACTTCGTCAAGCTGAGCGTCGTCTACTCTTTTGATATATTTTTCCTCTCCGCCGAAAACGACGGCGACCGTTTTTAAAACAATACCCAAATCGGTAAAAGGATTTTCCTTTTTGATATATAAGACGTCATAATAGCTTCTTTCCACGCCTAAAAGGTGTCCGTTGCCGTTGACCTGCGCAAGGCCGCTCATGCCGGGCTTAAGTTTAAACTTTTCCTTTTCCCAAGGCTGATACTGTTCCATATATACCGGAAGCAGAGGGCGAGGTCCGATAAAGTTCATATCCCCTTTGAGCACGTTAAACAGTTGCAAAAACTCGTCGAGCTTAAAGCGTCTTATAAATCTGCCCACTTTGGTGAGGTTTTGATTGTCGTCTTCGATAACGGGATTGTTTATGTCAAACGGAATACCCGTTGTGCGCATGGTGCGGAATTTGACCATTTTAAAAAGTTTACCGCCTTTGCCCACTCTCTCTTGCAGGAAAATGGCGGGGCCCTTGCTGTCTATGGCTACTGCGATTGAAAGTATGATAATAAGCGGCATAAAAATAATTATGCCGATAAGCGCAAAAATTTTGTCGAGTAAAGATTTTAAAAATCTGTATATTATTATCATAAGTTCATTTTACCGCAAAACGAAGACGAAAACAACGAATTTGACGGTGGTATCTTGTGTTTTTTGTTTTGACGCCCTAAGTTTTTGCCTCCCGGAGAAAGGAAAATGGCGGTTTTTTTGCCGATATAGTTTGGCGGTTTTAAGCACTATACGGCTTTGCGAAAATCTGCCCTTATTCGTGCCATACGGCCAAGCGAGTCATGGACGCTAAGGCTTAAAAATCTGTTTAGCGATTTGTCGTTTTGCTGAACGAATTCCATAAGAGCCATAAGGGCGAATATTATAAACATGTTGGGTATCGGGACAAACGTGCCGGTATCGACAAGCGAATACAGCTCGAAGCCGATGACGGAAAGGATAATAAACTGCGTGAAGGAATCTTTAAACATATCCTTTGTGGTAACTTTTATCCTTTTATAATAATTGTATCCGTATGCCGCTATGCCCAAAAGTCCGTAGCCGCCTATAATTTCAAATGGGGTGGAATGGAACCAATAGAACACGACCTCGGCAACGTGATTTTCGTAGTTTGTTCCGCTGTATCCTCCGCCCACTCCGAAAAGCGGATGATTTTTAAAGCACTCGAGCGCCTCGAGATACAGCGCCACTCGGCTGTTAGAAGATATTCCGTCGACAAAAATCTGCGCCGTCATGGCGTTTATCTGTTTATACAGCGCCAATATTGCAACGAAAACGAACATGACCGCAGCCGCACAAACGGCAAACGTTTCCCACTTGTTTTCCGCTTTCCACAATGTCAAAAGCACGACAAAAGGCGCAGTGACGAGCGCCACCAAAATTGAGCCCCTCGAAAACGAGAGTATTATGGCGGCGTATTGCACGAAGCCCAAAAGCAAAAACGGGAAGGGGCGGTGAGATTTTGTCGAAAGATAAAAGGTTGCAGGGGCGGCGATTAAAAGCAAAGTAGCCGCATTGTTATCTATACCCCAGCCGAGGTTTATCCACTCGTAGGCGTTCCACGTCGAGATATCCGTGCCGAAACGGTAGCGGGCGTAGTAGGTGAAAATCTGAAGCACCATGACGAGCCCCATATACATTAAGGTTTTCGCCATATAGTCGTATGAATCTATCTTTGAGTTTTTAATGTAGTTTCTGAAAACGGTATACACAAAAAGCACTCCCACTCCGAGCAACAGGGTGTAAGACAGCGCGCCGAGATATCTGTTTGCCAAAACGGAAGTGCAGCCACCCAAGATAAGGGCGACGGAAACGGCAATTTGCGAATAGAAGCCCTCTCCCGCTGTGAACTTTTTGGGGCGATAAAAGATAAAGTGGAAAATGAGCGCCGCAATAAGTATCGCCAAAAACGGAAGCAGGGGATAATACTGCGCTATATTCTTTGTGTCGGAAATGCAAAAAGGAACGAAAAACAAAAGCGGAAACATAGGTTGTGCGTCGTCGACGACCACCAAAGCAAAGGACGCAATCAAAACTATGAGGATAAATCCCAAAGCCATGACGCCGCTTACCCATGCGATATAGGATATCAAAGCCACCGCTAAAATATAAACGTCGGAATAAAAGAAGTCTTTTATTTTGTTCGGAATTTTATTGAGTCCGTTTTGAATTTTTTCTCTTGTAGCGGAAGTGTTCAATTTTGTTTCCTCATAACTATTATAGCCGAATTTTAACAAAAAAGCGGAAAAAAGGCAAGGATATTGACTTTAGCTTTATCCAATGTGCAAAATAAATACGCCACGGAGCCGTAAAGCCTTATTTTAAATTTTCCCGTTAGCGTTTTATCGCTTGCGTAAAACCCGTATGTATCGCTTTTCGGATAAGGCGAGCGATAAACGGTATGTTTTTAAGAGTCTGTATTTCCTTATAAAAGTCGCGGCAAAAGACAAACAACGTTTATCTTTTGCCGCAAAAGGGGGGAAGGAAAATTTGTGCTAACTTTATCGCACCCCGAATATATCAACTTAGCATTAAACGAAAATGAAATTAAAAAAGAATGTAAAAAAAGAATGTAAAAAAAAGAATATAAAAAGAATGCAAAAATTTAGCGCCGTATAAATAAATTTATAAATTATCGCAAAATTTGTCCGCCCTTTTGTCAACAATATTAAAGAGGGGTTTTTAAGATTGCATACGTTTGACATTAAAGCCGCACTATGATAAAATAAACAGGCTTTATTAAGCGTCAGGCAAGACGATGCAACGGCGTCTTGTTCGGTAGGATAAAATGATAAATCACGAAAAGTCAAAAGCCAACGCATTGGTATTTAAAAAATCCGTCGTCATAATGTGGACGATGGTCAAAAAAAATATAAAACGACAATATCGCCGCTCTTTTTTGGGAGTCTTGTGGACGGTTTTAAATCCGCTTCTTACCATGCTCGTCATGGCGTTCGTTTTTTCTCAGATTTTCGGCAGACATGGAATAGATATGGATTATCCCGTCTACGTTTTGTCGGGAACTATCGTCTTTTCTCTTATGCGTATGGGAACGGCGCAGGCGCTTCCGTGCATGGTAAACAACTATGACCTGCTCACCAAAACGAGAGTGCCTTATTACGTTTTTCCGACGTCAAGCGTGCTGTCATCCGTCGTCAATTTCGGATTTTCTTTAATCGCTCTGATTATCGTTATGCTAATAAGAATACCCAACGGAGTAACTTTTCATCCTACAATGCTTATGATTTTTATTCCGTGGCTTCCGTCGATATTTTTGTTCAGCCTCGGGCTGTCGTTTTTGCTTTGCACGCTATACGTCAGATTTCGAGACGTAGCGCATCTTTACAACGTGTTTCTGACTTTATGGATGTATCTGACGCCGATATTCTATTCCACCGTGATTTTGCCCGATTATGTTCAGAGTGTGCTCAAATTCAACCCTATGATGCATTATCTCGACTATTTCAGAGATTTGCTTTTGGGTATAGTTCCCTCGTGGCAGGAACATTTAATATGTTACGGCGTGGGAATAGCTGCGTTTTTAATAGGTTATCTTATATTCAGATGGCAGCGCAAAAAATTCATACTTTACATTTAGGTGCTTATGTCGGAAGAAAAGGAAATTTTGGTCGAAAATGAAAAATCGCCATCCGATACGGGCAACGGCGATAAAACGGAATCTGTTTCCAAACGTCGGAGAATTTGCGACTTATGCCGCAATAGGGCGGAAGGAACGGGAAATGTCCTCGAAGAAAACGTTCTCGTCGATGCGAGAAACGTGTCTATGAAATTCCGCATTTTGACGGAAAAGATAGACAATATGAAAGAGTATTTCATTAAGCTGTTAAAGGGCAAGATAAGGCACGAGGATTTCTGGGCGGTAAAGGAAGTTTCGCTCAAAGTCTACAAAGGCGAAAGCGTTGCGCTTATAGGCAGAAACGGAGCGGGCAAGAGCACTTTGCTTAAAATGATTTCAGGCATATTCGAGCCTACCGAGGGCAAGATTTTGACTCAGGGCAATATGGTGCCGCTGTTAAAACTCGGCGCAGGCTTCGATATGGACGCAACGGGCAAAGAAAACGTATACCTCAACGGAGCGATGCTCGGATTCACCAAAAAGGAAATGGACAAAAAATACGACAGCATAGTCGCCTTTTCCGAGCTTGAAAAGTTTATGAGCGTTCCGCTCAAAAACTATTCGGCAGGTATGCTGGCACGTCTGGGCTTTTCCATTGCCGTGGACGTCAACCCGGATATTCTTTTGGTAGACGAGATACTCAGCGTGGGCGACGCACCGTTCAGACAGAAGTGCGCCAAAAAGATATCGGAGCTTAAAGCCTCCGGCGTTACGTTTATCGTTGTTTCGCACTCGATGCAATCGGTAAAGGAACTCTGCGAAAAGGCGATATGGCTAAAAGACGGACGCATATTTATGGAGGGCGAGGTAAAGGAAGTCGCAGACGCCTACACCTTAGACTGTCAGCAAAATCCGCAGCGCACTTAAGTTTTTGTTGAGCAAATGAAAGTCATACGCCTATATTAGGTAAGCTCAAGCAAGCGGTACCGAAAAATAAAACATAATAATTAAACTTCTAACGAAAAAACGCTAAAGCAAAGTGAAGCGTAAAGTAAAGCAAAAATACAATTTAATACGAAGTAAGGCAAAAAAGCTATAAAAGAAAAAGAACAAAGTTTCGGATAAACCGATTATATAAAGAAGTAATACAATTAAAAAAGTAATACAATTAAAGAAGTAAAACAATTAAAGAGAAAACGGAAAACAAATGGAAAAATACGATTATCTGATAGTAGGGGCGGGGCTTTTCGGAGCGGTGTTCGCCCATGAGGCAAAACAAAAAGGCAAAAAGTGTCTTGTCATCGAAAAGAGAGACCATATAGCCGGCAACGTTTATACCAAAAGCGTTGAGGGCGTAAACGTGCACGTTTACGGAGCTCACATCTTTCACACGTCCGACGAGAGGGTGTGGGAGTATGTAAACCGTTTCGCCAAGTTTAACAACTATATAAATTCCCCCGTGGCGATATACGGCGACGAGCTTTACAATCTGCCGTTCAATATGAATACGTTCTCGAAAATGTGGGGGATAAAAACTCCCGCCGAGGCGAAAAAGAAAATAGCGGATCAGATTGCCGATTTAAATATAACAAATCCTCAAAATCTCGAAGAGCAGGCGCTCAGCCTTGTCGGCAGGGACGTTTACGAAAAACTCATCAAGGGCTACACGGAAAAGCAGTGGGGCAGACAGTGCAGCGAGCTTCCGGCGTTTATCATAAAAAGGCTTCCGCTCAGATTTATATATGACAACAACTATTTCAACGACCGCTATCAGGGCGTTGCAGAGGGCGGATACACCTCGATGGTGGAAAAGATGCTCGACGGAACCAAGGTTTTGTTAAACACAGACTATTTCGATTTTATAAAAGATAATCCCGATATAGCTTCAAAGACTGTATTTTCGGGAATGATAGACCGCTTTTTCGATTACAGCCTCGGCACGCTCGAATACCGCTCGGTTCGGTTTGAAACGGAAGTTATAGATACGGACAACTATCAGGGCAACGCCGTCGTCAATTATACGGACGCAAAGGTGCCGTATACGAGAATTATAGAACACAAGCATTTTGAATTCGGCACTCAGCCCAAAACCGTCATATCCAAAGAGTATTCCAAAGAATGGAAAAAGGGCGACGAGCCGTATTATCCCGTCAACAACGACACGAACAACGCCTTATACGAAAAATATACGGCGCTTGCCAAAAACCGTCCCGACGTCATATTCGGCGGCAGGTTGGGCGCTTATAAATATTTCGATATGGATAAAGTGATTGCCTTTGCGCTCGACACTGCGGGCAGGGAGTTAAATGGATAAACTTTTTTCGATCGCCCTTCCCGACGGAAGCGACCGCTCGACGTTTGGGCTTTATTTTAAAGGAGACGCTAAGCTGTCGGACGGCTGTCTTTGTTTTAAAAAGGGCGACACGGTATCGTTTGATACCTATTTCAACTGTTTTTCCTATTCCAAAATCAAAAAGCATACCGTCATAAAAGACGTTACGGTGCGCCTCGAATTCGAGGGCAAGTTTCGTGCGGAATTGATAAAATCCGTCATAGAGCCTACAGAGGATAAAAAACTTGCTCAGCTTGCCGAAAAAAAGGTCAAGGCGAAAAAAAACTATGCTCAGGAAGCGGAACTTCAAAAGATTCTTGCGGATGCGGCAAAAGAGATTATCATCGGCAACGAAACACTCTGTTCGCTGACTGCCGAGGACGGCTGCGAACTGACAGTCGACATAAGAGATTTAGCCGGCGACGGATTTTTTTACGTCAGACTGACATCGCTGTCCGAGTCGGGGAAGCTGTTCGGCGGCGGATACTTTACTCAGAGCGGCACGACGGCAAATCCGAAAATAGGGATAGTCATATGCACCTATAAAAGAGAGAGCTACGTTTTAAACAACGTAAAAAAACTTCAGAAATTTTTTGCGACGAATGACGAAACGAAAAAGGCGTTCGAGGCGGTCGTCGTAGATAACGCCGGTACTTTAGAGAATATATCGGGCGAGGGCATAACGCTTTTAACAAACAAAAACTTGGGCGGAGCGGGCGGATTTGCCAAAGGCATATTACACCTTACGGAACGAGGCGGCTTTACTCACTTTCTGTTGATGGACGACGACTTGTTGTTTGACGAGCGAGTATTTTATAAAACCTTTAAGATATTGTGTTATGCCGCTTCTCCGTCCGAGCTTTCGGTGGGCGGACAGATGCTCTGTCTTGACAATAAAACGATGCAATACGAATCTGGCGCATATGCCGACGGAGTGGTGCAGGCGCCCTTCGGCAGATTTTACAATCTCTGCTCCCCCTTCGATTTGCTTCTTAACGAAAAGGAACTCGACGTGCTCTATTGCGGTTGGTGGTATCTTTGCACGCCCCTCTCTAAAGCGGAAAAACACGGCTTGCCCATGCCATACTTTATAAAGGGCGACGACGTCGAATACGGAATGAGGACGCTAAGCGAAATCATGCTCGTCAACGGCATAGGAGTGTGGCACGAGCGTTTTGAAAACAAATACGTCCCCGAGCTCGACTATTATTGGCTGCGAAACGAATTGATAACATATTGCCGTCATAAAAAGGGCAGTGTGTTTTTTGCAATAAAAAAACTTATCCGTATGATAGCCAAGTCGGTTGTGCAACTAAGATACTTTGCCGTCGATTTTGCCGTTATGGGCGTAAAGGACTTTTTAAAGGGGCCGAAGTTTTTGCTTGAAACGCCCGCCGATAAACTTCATATGAGTTTAAGGGAAAAGAGCGTAAAACAGCTTGGCGCCGACGAGTTAAAGCAATTAGGATACGATGTCGACAACATAACCTTTTACGAGCCGAAAAAATACAGCCGAAAACTTGCCGCATTGACATTTAACGGGCATCTTATCCCTTCGGTATTTTACGGTGCCAAAAGACGCTTTGTCTGTGTGGATATGACAAAGTGCCGTCCGAAACACTTATACAAAGTCAAAAAAGCGTTGCAATACAACAGGCATACCAAATCCGGGTTTATCACCAAAAAGAGTATATTTTCCGATATTGCCGCATTCTTCAAAATGACGGGAGCGTCGCTTGCTTTGCTATTCGGCTTTAACGGCGTAAAGAGAAAATATTTAAAAGCGGATATGACAAGTCCGAAGGCATGGGAAAAGATATTTGACCTTAGCGCAGATTTATCGCCCGAAAAATAAAAATGTTTTGCAAAAGCCTTTAAAAGCGTCGATTTTTAATATATAATATAAATATATTATATATGTTATATATCAATAATATATCAACAACTAAATAACAATAAAATATCAACACTATATAACGATAGAAAAACACTATATAACAATAAAAAAACACTATATAACAATAAATTATCAAAACTGTGTATAAATAACATATCAACCCTGTATGTCAATACATATATCAATAATATATCAACGACAAATATCAGAAATCACAGCGCCACAAAGCGTCAATCACAGCGCAAAGTGCGGCGATATTATTAAAAGATAAAAGATACCTTGGCGATAATGCAGATAACGACACGGATAACGACAGCGATTTCGGCAATATTTTTCGGTTTATAAATAGAAATCGATTTTCTAAAATAATCGCTCGTCGGCAATAATGTTCAAACTTTTGCAAAAGATAATATAAGCCCGTTTAGTTCAAGTTAAAGCACAGGTTAAATGAGGGCTGTCTGACAAAGGATAATATTAAATGGCAAACTTAAAGATTTTAGTCGCATACCATAAAAAATCACCCGTCGTCGAAAACGAGGTGTTTTTGCCTATTCACTTAGGGCAAGGCGACGACTACGACTATCTCGCCACGCAGATGATTGGCGACGATACCGGCGACAATATATCCCAAAAAAATTCCACCTACAACGAGTTTACCGCCGTCTATTGGGCGTGGAAAAACTACGACAAGATAGGCAATCCCGATTATATCGGTTTAAACCATTACAGACGCTTTTTCATTTTTGAAAAGAGAAAATACGCCTTTTACGATACCGATTCGGCAGACGGCATTTTTGAAAAACTCAATTATTCCCCGGAAAACGTCGACAAGGTTTTAGAAGGCGTCGATTTTGTCGCACCGATGCCGAACGTGCGTTCGTCCGTTTACAACAACTACAAGTTTACCCATCACGCCGACGACTTCAATTTGGTGCTCAAAATAATCAACGAGGACTTCCCGTTTATGACGAGGACAGCCACCGACTACGCAAAGGGTAAAACGACGTTTTTTTACAACGCTTTTATCTTCAAAAAACAGGAGTTTTTCGATTATTGCAATTTTATGTTTACCGTGCTTGAAAAATACGAAAAACAGACCAAGCACCCCACCGAAAGAATGTTTATCACCGAAAGGCTTACGGGTATCTATTTTGCCTATTTGCTCGAACAGGGCAAAAAGGCGAATTATCTGCCGATATTGTTTTTGGGACGGAAAAAGAAGTTTAAAGAGGTCCTTGCCGAGGTCAGGCAAAACTTTAAGGAAAAAAAGGGAGGCTTTCTTATCTGCATAAAGCCTTTGATTTTATATTTTATTCCCAAAAGGATTTATTATATCCGCAAAAAACGCACCGCTTTGTAAGCGGTTTTTTTACGCTTAAAAAGCGCTTATGGTCTTATAGCGATAAAGCCGCATTTATAGCTTATTGCAATTGCATAGCGCAATTGAAATTCAGATAAAAATTAAAATTTAACAAAAAAATTCAATATAAATTTATTGCAATTTAAAATCAACTTATAGCAACAAAATTTAATTTACCCTAAAGCGCCGTTATTTACTCCCAAAAAGCGCAAAACTAAAATGCCTATTGAAATATTTTTTCACGGTGGTATAATTAAAGCAATCAAAACTTTTAAAGGTGGGAAATGGGAAACGTTTGGTTATACGGTTTGATTGGAGTATGCGCCTTTGCGATACTTTACGTCGTAGGCTGTTTTATAAAAATCAACCGTCTCAGCGAGGGTACTGCGCAGATGCGCTATATGAGCAAGATAATCCGCTCGGGTGCCAACGTATTTATCAGAAAAGAGTTTACCACGATAGGCATAGTCGTGGCTTTGCTCGCCGTGCTGTTTTCGCTGTTCATTGAAAAGTGGAGCGGTCTCACTTACATACTCGGGGCGGCAATGTCAAGCGCCGTCTGCGTGTTGGGTATGAAAAGCGCAACGATCGCCAACGTGAGGACGGCAAACACGGCAAGGGAAACGCTAAGCGTAGGAGCGACGGTAAAGACGGCTCTTACGGGAGGCAGTATATCGGGGCTGAGCGTTCAGGCGTTCGGCATTTTGGGATTGCTGATTATCGTGCTTGCCGCAGGCGTCGGTCCGCAAAGCGTCGACACGTTGACGGGAGTGGGGCTCAAAGACCTGCCTGCGTTCAACGGAAACGGCATTATCGACTTTGCCGCACTCATGACTAATACGTCGGTCATGAGAGTTACGACCTATTCGCTCGGCTGTTCCACCGTTGCCATGTTCAACAGAGTGGCGGGCGGAAACTATACCAAGGCGGCGGATATATCGGCTGATATCCTCGGCAAAATCAGAAACGACCTGCCCGAGGACGACAGCAGAGTCCCCAACGTCATAGCAGATTTTATCGGCGACAACGTCAACGACATAGCGGGAAACTGTTCCGACCTTTTGGAAAGTTTCGTTGCAACGATGACGGCAAGTATTATCGTTGCCGTTTCGCTTCTCACTCAAAACGGCTCGACTCTTACGGCGGCTTTCTTCACCTCAAGTTATATTTATCCGCTTATCATTGCGGGCGGCGGCCTTATCGGCTGTATTATAGGTCTCGGGTTTGTCGCACTCAAAAAGATGTCGCAAAATCCGTCCAAAGAACTCGATATAGCGACCTACGTTTCGGCGGCGCTTTCGATAGGCCTTGGCGGCGTGGCGTCTTATCTTGCGTTCGGCAGGGGAATATCTCCCGACGTGCTTGCGGCGGCAGGCTTTAAGGCAAGCTGGGCGTCCCCGTGGATATGCGCCATACTCGGCATTATCAGCGGTGTTGCGATAGGAATGATTACGGAATACTACACGAGCGCCGACCACAAGCCCACCCGTCAGATTGCGGAATACGCTACCGAGGGCGAGGCGTTCGTCGTAACCAAAGGCGACGCCGTAGGCTCTAAATCCTGTCTTTTGCCCATTTTGATAATCGGCATTTCTCTTTTGATTTCAGGATACGTCTGCGGAACGTACGGAATAGCGATAGCGGCGCTCGGTATGCTTTCGTTTGTCGGAACGACGGTTTCGATTGACGCTTTCGGACCGATTGCGGACAACGCAGGAGGACTTGCCGAGTCCTGCCACCTCGACCCCGAGGTCAGGGTGATAACGGATAAACTCGACTCCGTCGGCAACACGACGGCGGCGATAGGCAAAGGATTCGCCATAGGCTCGGCGGCGTTTGCCACGGTATCGCTCATAGTGGCATACGTCGGAAATTATTCCGGATTCAATCTCGAAACTCCGACCGTTTCAAGTTTTATAGTCATAGCAGGTTGCATAATCGGCGGTGCGCTCATCGAATTTTTCTGCGCTTTGCTTACCGACAACACCATCAAATCGGCGAAAGAGCTCGCCGACGTCGGTGACAGACAGCTGAGAGACCCCGACGTGCTAAGCGGCAAAAAGACGCCCGACTACAACGAGCTGGTTTCGCTTGCGACTAAATCGGCGCTAAGGCGTATGCTCCTGCCGTCGATAATCGCCTTAGCCGTGCCGTTTGTCGGCGGAATATTCTTCGGCGTCGACTTTGTCCTCGGCATATTGCTCGGCGCCACGATAGTGGCTATCCCCAGAGCCATATTTATGGGCAACTCGGGCGGAGCGTTCGACAACGCCAAAAAGTTTATCGAAAGCGGCGGACTTAAAGGACACGGCAAAGGCTCGGCTGCGCACAAGGCTTCCGTTACCGGCGATACGGTGGGGGATACGAGAAAGGACGTCGTGGGCGTTGCGCTCGATATCTTCATAAAGATGATGTCTACCGTCGCCACTACTCTGTTCGTTGTCATAAACGCCGTAAACGGAATTATAGGAATTCCGCTGTAAGCTCATGATGTAAGGCATTTCCTTTTTATCGGATATGCGGTAAAAAACAACAACGGCTTAAACAGACTTAACAAGGTTTAAAAAGCAAAAAAGACTTAACAACGTTTAAAAAGTAAAAGACTTAAAACGTTTAAAAAGTAAAAACGACTTAAAAACGTTTAAAAAGCAAAAAACGGTTTTAACAATATTGACAAAACATAAAAAAGCGGATAAGTTTTCTTATCCGCTTTTTGTTTTGCGACTTCGCCGTCTATTTTAAAGACTTGGCTTTTTTACAAAGGATATAGCGCATGCGTCACTGTTTTTGCGCTGAAACGCTATCTAACCTCTCGGCACGATAAGTTCCATATCCGAATCGGGATAGGAGCAGCAGGGGTGGATATATCCGAACTTGGAATCGGCAAGACGGCGTTTATCCGCTCCGGCTATCGAAAACTTTCCGCTGACGAGTTTGCTGTGGCAAAAACCGCAGCCGCCGGCACGGCATCTTGCCGGGACGGAAAGTCCCGCCCTTTCCATAGAGGTGAGGATGGTGTCCGCCGCATCCGCTTCGACGGTGTAAACCTCGTCCTGAATGTGGACGGTAAGTTTATACGTCTTGGGCTTGACGTCTCTCGACGCAGTGCAGTTTGCCTCGTGTTTGACAAATTTACCGCTTACGCCCATTTTGGCGAGTTCGGCGTCGACAAAGTTATACATGGCGTTTGGTCCGCAAAGCATGGCGGTAAAGTCGCCGTCAACGTATTTTTTGATTATATCCGCACTTATAAAGCCGTTTTCGTAACCGTCGCTCTTTTCGTCGCTCAATACGTAAACGATTTTGATTTTGTCGTTCGATACCTTGTCGAGCTCGTCTTTGAAGACGAGGTCGTTTGCCGTCTTTGCTCCGTAGAACAGGGTAAGTTTAAAATCTTCGCTGCCTTCCTCTATACCCTTTATCATTGAGTAGAAGGGAGTTATTCCGCTTCCGCCTGCAATGCCGACGATATGCGGACAATCCTTTACCGATTCATAGAAAAAGTTTCCGAACGGCAGACTAAGCGTAAACTCGTCGCCCTCTTTTGCCTTATCGAACATATACGAGCTGAAATATCCCGACTTTTTGATGGTAAGCGATACCTTACCGTCGTTCAATGCCGTATACGGCGATGAGGATATGGCGTAAGGTCTCGACACGAGGCTGTCGCCGATTTTTGCTCTGAGCACTGCGTATTGTCCCGCTCTGAAGAATGCTTTTTGAGGAAGCTCAAACGTATACGTCTTGGTATCCGGGGAGTCTTTGACTATCCCGACAAGTTTTACCGTAAGGGGAGCAGGGTGCAAAATCTTTGCCGTTTCGTTTACTCTGTAAGTGACAGGCAAAGGAGTGGCAGGCGCATTTTCAAGTTTTGCGCGTCTTTTGTCTACCAATTTGGTAAACCTTATCAGATCCATAAAACCGAATATCTGTTTTTTAAAACGGAATGCCATAGTTTAACCCTCCCTCTTTATATCACCGACAGTCTGTCGGCCTGAAATGTCGCCCGAGAAATATGCGCTCGAATATCCCGAAAGTCTCATCGAATATCCGCCTGCAAATCTTAAGCCTCGTATACCGTTTTGATAATCTTCGTTCATCATCAAAAGACGGGGAGTGAGTCCGTCCCAATATTGCGACTCGTATCCGTATATGTCGCCTTCGGGGTGTCCGCAGTAGTGAGCGTAGGTCATGGGCGTAGCAAGAGAAATTTCCTCGATAGAGTCGGAAATCTTCGAGCCCGTATCTTTTTCAAAACGGTCAATCATCACTTTTACGTATTCGTCTTTCACCTTGAAATAGTCTTTTGCCGAAACGTTGCCCCAATCGTCTTCCATAAACAGCGTGGTAAAATACATCATACACGTGCCCTTAGGCGAGCATTCGGGATACGCTCTGTTTAGGCATACCGTCGCCTGAACCTTGTTTGTGGAAATCTTTTTCATGAGCTCGTATTGCTTTTTAGAATCCATCGTGTCGTATAAGAAATAGTTGTGATTCTCGATACCCAGCTCGTCTGCACTCTTGTTGAGCCCCAAGAACATGGTAAGACCTCTGCCTGCAAACTTTCTTGCGTTTGTCGCCTTTACGATACGTTCGGGGACGTTGTCTATCATTTTGCCGTATACGAGGTGCGGAGCGCAGTTGGCTATGACGTGTCTTGTCTGTATCGTCTTGCCGCCGTTCAAAACGACGCCCTCTATTCCGTCGTTGCCGGTCAGAATTTTAACCGCTTCCGTGTTAAACCACACGTCGCCGCCCAGCTCTCTTATCCTTTCGACAAGGGCGAGGGATATCTCGTGCGAGCGCATTTTGGGCATCGACGCACCTTTGGTGATATATCTGTAAACCATCGAAGCGTAGTGTATAAAGCTGAGGTCGTCGCAGTGTGCGCCAAGGTAACACCAATATGCGTTTAAAATGTCCTTTGCCTTTTTAGGCATCTTTAATGCGTCTAAAACCTCGTTTACGGAGTATGAGCCCACTCTGACAAAATTGGCGTATTTCGACAGCATGACCTTTTTATCCGTTGCGCCGTTTACCGAGTTAGAATATGCCTGCGCCGCATGTATCGTCTTGGCAAGCTCGAAAAACTTTTCCATCGAGCGTCTGCTTCCGGGAACGTATGACTCCATTTTGTCGATAAACGCTTTTATGCCAAACGGCATGGTAGCGTCGATTTTCTCTTCCCTCGATATGACTCTGTAAGCCTCGGGAATTTCCGTCCAATCGATTTTGTCGGTAACGCCGAGTGCGTCAAAAAGGTCTCTTACGTCTCCGGCATTGTCCTTTGTGCCAAAGTCGTTCAGCTCGTGCAAAGAGGCTTCAAATTCAAATCTGCCTCTTTTGAAACTCGTGGCAAAACCGCCGGGGAGATTGTGCTTTTCGACAAGCAATACTTTTGCTCCGCCTTGAAGCAACCGTATTGCCGCTACAAGTCCGCCGTTTCCGCCACCGATAACCACTGCATCGTATTTGTCCATATTTACCTCCTTAAAATTTATAATTTTTATTTTTCAAACATTTTAATTACGCCCCTATAGACGTCCGTCAACATAGTCTGCAATTCGTTTTCGCTAAACGTCGCCGTTTCCGTCGCAAGCATGGTGCCTATCCCGTGCGAAAAAATCCACAGCTCTTTAAACACCCTCTCGGCCTCTTCCTTTGTTAAAAGCGGATTATCGTCCATAACTTTTAAAACGTATTCCTCGTTCTTTTCGTCACGGAAAACGTCGCCTAAACGCTTGTGCATATACAGCGTTTTAAACAACCCCTTTTCACGGGCGGCAAAAGCGATATAGTTTAGTCCCACCGCCTTAAACGAGCTTATACCATCGATGGGCTTGCTCAAACACTCTCTGAAATAGTCTTCCGCTTTTTGCCCGACGACGCTCTTTAAATCCGCCATCGATTTATAGTGGCAAAAAATAGGCTGCGTCGAACACTTCAGTTTTGCCGCAAGCGATTTTGCGGTCAGCGAATCCATTCCGCCTTTGCGCACGATTTCAAATGCCGCATTGGTTATCTGTTCTTTTTGAATTTTTACCTTAGGCCCCATCTTTTACCTCTTAAATACACGCATCGCCCGAAAGCCTTTTATTTATTGTTGTCAATTTCAGGCTTTATATCCCAAACGACTTTTATATAATAAAGCCTGCACAATAAGCCGTCAGTTTACCGTCAGACTTTATATAAATTATATAATCATAATTATATAATATACATTATATAATAAATGTCAATAGTAAATTTAAAAAATAATTACAAAAAATGATATATCTTGTCGATTCTATAATGTGGGGGGGGGATATGCGAAAATCTTCGATAAATTAAATAATACAAAACGGAAATTGAAAAAGCTAATCTTTTAAAATAAGGTAAATTTCAAAAGTGTCTGAATATAAAAACAGTAACGGCTTTTAAAATAAAAAATAAAAATAATTAAAAAGATATGTTAAACGATTGAAATTTTTAAAATTTCGGGTATAATGAAGTAAGTCAAATAAAGCGACTGGGTGTGGCGCAGTTTGGTAGCGCGCTAGAATGGGGTTCTAGAGGTCGCAAGTTCAATTCTTGTCACCCAGACCACGCGAAGGAGCAAAGGCAAATTTGCTCCATTTTTTTTGCAAAAAAATTCCGCTTTATGCCTTGCTCCTTCGCTTTTCGCAAAAAGCAGGCTTTTTGCGAGGTGCTCACTTCGTTCGCATTTTTACGACATCGCCTTTTTTATCAGAAAACGGCTAAAGCCGTTTTCTTTTATTTATGGCGTGTGGCGGAAAAACTCTGCCGATTATTTGCGAAAACGCAATATGCGTTTTCTTACTTTACGGCAGGTTTTTCCTTTTTCGCAAAAAGTCACGCAAGCTGAACTTTTTGCGATATGCTCGCTATCGCTCGCAAAGAAAAGGGCAAATTTAAAAATATTAGTTAAACCTTATAAGTGCTTTCTTTGTTCGTTTTATAACAACCGCATAAAAATCCGCAAAATCCTGATTTTGCGGAAAGCGAGGGAAGCGGTGGAAAGGCGAAAAAACAAACGGAGTTTGTTTTGAGCAAACAGCCGACTTCACGAGCCAAGCAGGCTTTTTGCGAGGTGCTCACTTCGTTCGCCAAAATAAGGATAAATTTAAATTCACTATTGCTAAATAAAAT
>CALVKR010000005.1 GCA_944332995.1 uncultured Clostridia bacterium | reverse complement strand
TTTGAATTTTTGTTTTAAAACGGCTTTTATTATACAGAAAGTTTCTCGTAAATATTATTGGTTTTTACGAGAAACTTGTTTTTTTATAGGCATTTACTCTTCGTCGCTATCCAAGATTTTATCTTCTTCGAGTTTTAAGGACTTTAGCCACTCTTCCTTTTTACGTTGGATTACTTGATAGATTATACTTCCACGTGGGTAACGCGATAATAAAAAGTTAAAATCTTTTAGTTTGTTGCGAATCTTGTCATTGGGGTCTTCTACGACAATCTTCGGTCTTCGATAAGCATTATATAAAGTTATAAAGCATTTCCAACTATATGCCATTAAATTTTGTTTTGCTGCACGTTTGCAATACCTACGCCAACATAACCTTATAGAAGATTGATGTCTACACATTTGAAATTCTTCCCACTTAAAATCGGGAATTAGATATCCTTCCCCTGCTTTCGTCCTTTCGGGGAACAATAAATGCGAAAATTCTACTTCACTCATTGACTTTATATCGTCAAAATTAAGTTCTAAAGCACGAAAACGCTTTAGCACAGTAAAAACAGTCATTCAAGAACAACTGCAAAGGGTAGCGATTTGCTCTTGTTTATTGCCTTTTTCGTAATATTCAATGATTAATTTGTATTTTGACATAATTTTCTCTTATTTTATCGCCCTTTTTTACCCATAGCGGTAGATACAGAAAAGTGTTCAATTTGAGGAACCACCCCGTTTTTTTGACCAATTTTTGACTTTGCAAGAGATTTTTAAGAGAAAAAAAAGTAGTCATTCTTCGAAAAGAATGACTACTAAAACTTAATTTTTTAATTAAAAATTGAATTTTTACCGCTTTTTGGTGCTAAATCTTAGCCCCTCGGATTACGGATATTAGCCTGGGCCGCCGCTTCGCTTCGATACGGCTCAGACTATTGAAGTGTTTTAATTTTTGTTATTCTAACCTTTTATTTTGTTTTTCGATTTTAACAAAATGAAAAAGCGTGTAGCTGTAGCTACACGCTTTCGTTTTGCAATTGTTTTAAATTACTTTCTGGGGTTCTTGATGTTAGCCTGAGCCGCCGCAAGTCTTGCGATAGGTACTCTGAAGGGCGAGCAGGAAACGTAGTCAAGGCCGATGGAGTGGCAGAACTCGATTGAAGAAGGATCGCCACCGTGCTCACCGCAGATACCGCAGTGAATGGACTTGTTGTTTTCGTGTCCGAGTTCGACAGCCATCTTCATGAGTTTACCAACGCCGACTGTATCGAGTCTTGCGAACGGATCGGATTCGTAAATCTTGGAAGCATAGTAGCTGGGCAAGAATTTACCTGCATCGTCACGGCTGAAACCGAAAGTCATCTGAGTGAGGTCGTTTGTTCCGAAGCAGAAGAAGTCAGCTTCTTTTGCGATAGCGTCAGCGGTAAGGCAGGCTCTCGGAATTTCGATCATGGTACCGACTTCGTATTTGAGGTCGACGCCGGCCTCTTTGATAACTGCGTCAGCGGTTTCGACAACCGTCTTCTTGCAGAACTTAAGTTCCTTGACTTCGCCGACGAGCGGAATCATGATTTCGGGAACTACCTTCCAATCCTTGTGACGTTTTTGAACAGCGATAGCCGCTTTAATGATAGCCTTTGTCTGCATTGCTGCGATTTCAGGATAGGTAACCGCAAGACGGCAACCACGGTGACCCATCATCGGGTTGAACTCGTGGAGAGCGCTGATATATTGTTTGATTTCGTCAACGGTTTTACCTTGAACCTTGGCGAGCGCTTCGATATCCTTTTCCTCGGTGGGAACGAACTCGTGAAGCGGCGGATCCAAGAAACGAATGGTAACGGGGCAACCTTTAAGGGCTTCCATAAGACCTTCAAAGTCTGCCTGTTGCATGGGCTCGATAGCGTCCAAAGCCTTGATACGAGCTTCTTGAGTGTCTGCGCAGATCATCTCACGGAATTTCTCGATTCTGCCCGGACCGAAGAACATATGCTCGGTTCTGCAAAGACCGATGCCCTGTGCACCGAGTTCGGCGGCACGCTCTGCGTCTTGAGGAGTATCGGCATTGGTTCTTACGCCGAGAGCCTTATATTTATCGGCAAGTTGCATGATTCTGCCGAAATAACCGCTGTTGGGGTCTGCGGGAACGGTTTTGATTGCAACGGAGTAGATGTTACCGGTGGAGCCGTCGAGAGAGATTTCGCTACCCTCTTTAAATACTTTACCGCCGAGCTCGAACCATTTTTCGTCCTCGTGCATCTTGATGTCGCCGCAACCGGAAACGCAGCAGGTACCCATACCGCGAGCGACGACGGCTGCGTGAGAGGTTTGTCCGCCACGAACGGTCAAAATACCTTGAGAGTATTTCATACCTTCGATATCTTCAGGAGAGGTTTCCAAACGAACGAGAACGACTTTCTTGCCTGCCTTGCCTTCTTTGACAGCGTCTTCGGAAGTGAATACAACGGTACCAGCGGCAGCGCCGGGAGAAGCTGCAATACCCTTACCTACGACGTTTTCTTTGTCGGCTTTCTTCAAAGCGGCAGCGTCGAATTGCGGGTGGAGCAACATATCGAGAGTCTTAGCGTCGATTTGGAGCAACGCTTCCTGTTCGGAAATCATTTTTTCGTCAATCAAATCGCAGGCGATACGGATAGCGGCAGCTGCGGTTCTCTTGCCGTTTCTTGTTTGAAGCATATAGAGTTTGCCTCTTTCGATAGTGAATTCCATATCCTGCATATCTCTATAGTGATTTTCAAGAGTTTTGCAGACGTCGAGGAATTGCTTATATACGTCAGGAAGGACTTCTGCCATTTTAGAAATAGGCATAGGAGTACGAACGCCTGCGACAACGTCTTCGCCTTGAGCATTCATCAAAAATTCACCCATAAGACCGGGTTCGCCGGTAGCGGGGTTACGGGTAAAGGCAACACCGGTGCCGCAATCGTCGCCCATGTTACCGAAAGCCATCATCTGAACGTTGACAGCGGTACCCCAGCTGTAAGGAATGTCGTGATCCATACGATAGACGTTAGCACGGGGGTTATCCCAGCTACGGAAAACGGCTTTGACAGCGCCCATAAGCTGTTCGACGGGGTCTGCGGGGAAGTCTTTACCGATTTTGGCTTTATATTCCGCCTTAAATTGCTCTGCGAGCTCTTTAAGGTCGTCAGCGGTAAGGTCGACGTCTTGCTTTACGCCCTTTTTCTCTTTCATTTCGTCGATGAGCTCTTCAAAGTATTTTTTGCCGACTTCCATAACGACGTCGGAATACATCTGAATAAATCTGCGGTAGCAGTCGTAAGCCCATCTTGCGTTTCCGGATTTTTCCGCCAAGACCTTGACGACTTCGTCGTTAAGACCGAGGTTCAAGATGGTGTCCATCATACCGGGCATAGAAGCTCTTGCGCCGGAACGAACGGAAACGAGAAGCGGATTTTCTTTGTCGCCGAATTTCTTACCTGCGATTTTTTCAAGTTTTTTGATGTTTTCCAAAATTTCTTTTTGGATGTCATCGTTGATCTTCCTGCCGTCTTCATAGTACTGAGTACATGCTTCGGTTGTGATGGTGAAGCCTTGAGGAACGGGCAAGCCGATGTTGGTCATCTCGGCAAGGTTTGCGCCTTTACCGCCGAGAAGTTCACGCATGGAAGCGTTACCTTCTGTGAACAGATAAACAAATTTCTTCATAAAAAGAAGTCCTCCTAAAAATCTTCAATTTTGACTAAAATGATTTTAACAAAAAACTACTTGTTTTGCAACAAAATTATTGCCAAAATAAAAATATTTTGATATTATAAATATGAAAAATTTTAGAGGTGTTAAAACTTATGGATGCAGACCCTTATAACAGTATCTACATCGATTAAACACGCTTTTTGAGGTTTCCTTGAGCGTGTTTATCTATCACGCCAAGGAGGCTATTTATGATTCAAGTTGTTTGCAGCGACAAAGAAAAACAGCTTTCACTGATTTCAGCCGAACAAATTACAGAAGGGTTTGATTTTTCGGACAAATGGGTTCATATGTCCAACCCCACCGACAAGGAGATAGAGCTTATCGCCTCGTCTTGTGCTGTCCCCGAAGAGATGATAAAAGCCGCCCTCGACGAGGAGGAAACCGCCCGTGCGGAAAAGGAAAAAGATACCGCACTCATTATCTGCGATATCCCGGCAATCGAGGAGGACGACGACAACTATACCTATACTACCCTGCCTTTCGGTTTCATTTTGACTAAAAATACCATCATCACGGTATGTCTTAACGATACGACGCTCGTCAACGACTTTATATACGGACGTGTCAAAAACGTGTCGGTCAAAAAAAAGACGAGATTTTTGCTTCAGTTTTTATACCGTGTATCCACAAAATACCTGCAATACCTCAAACAGATAGACAAAGCGAGCCAGCGTATTAAGACGGAGCTTGAAAAATCTATGAAGAATAAAGAGCTCATCGAGCTTTTAAATCTTCAGAAATCCTTGGTGTATATCAGCACTTCGCTTCACTCCAACAAAACGGTTTTGGAGCGTCTTCCCCGCTTTGCCGACTTCTACGAAGAGGACAACGAGCTGCTCGAAGACGTCATAGTCGAAACAAACCAGGCGCTTGAAATGAGCAACATTTATTCCAACATTTTGTCCGGCACGATGGACGCATACGCCAGCATCATCAACAACAACCTCAACATAGTCATGAAAACGCTCACCGTTATCACCATTTTAATCGCTATTCCGTCAATGATAGCGGCGTTTTGGGGTATGAACACCGGCGTCCCGTGGGAAGGAGAACCTATGGGCTTTTGGATAGTGATTGCAATCTGTCTTGCCATTTGCACCGTAACGGGAATTATCCTCATCACCAAAAACCGCAACAACAGACGAAAATGACCCCAATTTTTCCGAATTTTCTATACCGCATTTTAAATTAATTTTGACTCAACAATATTTTTTCAAATAAAAAAGCCAAAACTGCTTATAGCAAAAAAGAGTAAAAACAAACCGCCCTAAGGCGGTTTCTTTATGCTTATTTTCTACGTCGGCTTCTACTCATTTTTTATGCCGTATTTTAAACTAAATGCCGTATAAGCTTCCTTGCCTATTTGACCATAAGGCAGGGAATTATCTTTTTGATGCATATATTGACATATTGCAAATTCTCGGGCGAGTTTTCAAACTTTTTATGCGCCATGGTGAGGAAGTTTGCTATCTTGACGTAACTTTCCCTCTTGAGCTTAAGCGATATAAAGTAGTCGATAATCAAAGGCAACTTTGCAAGTTTAGCGAGCGTAGGAGCTTGCACTATGCCGTTTTCGTCAACCTTGTCGCCGACGTTTGCCCAATTCGTTCCGTCGTCTTCCTGAGCGATAAGTCTTTCGATATGTTCGCTCGCTTCGCTCGTGGTAGGAACGTGCTTTGAATCGTCGAGATAAATTTCTCTGACGTCCTTTTTCTCGCTCGGTTTTTCTATCGGTTCATAATCGTATGAGGATATGCCCGAGGTAACGTTTGACGTATCCCTCTCTTTTTCCACTTCCTGCTCTACTGCATAAGTATCAGGATTTGCGGCGGCGCTTAACGTATTCTCGTCATCCGCCGTCTGTTGAGCGTTTTGTTGAGTGTCTTTGTTTATATCTTTAAACTTATCGTTATAGCCTTCCACCTCGTCCCTGAACGACGCCAACACGTCGTCGTGCGCTTCGGCTCCCTCGTCGGAGTGCACGGCGAAAGCCTCGGCATAATTGACTCTCTGTTCTTTTGCGGTCGGGTTCAAATCCGAGCCGCCCTCAACTGCACTGACGGTTTGCTCGGCGTTGTCGGCAACATATTCGCCGGCAGATGCGCCGTCCGCTTCTTCATCTTTGACTTCTTCGGTTGCGGTCAAAACCTCGTGGGCCGTTTGAGGTTGAATATCTTTTACCGTTTCCTCCGCTCCGACAGGCTCGACCGAAACGTCTTCCGTTTTTTCTTCTTCGCTTACACGTTCAACGCCGAGTTCGGTTTGCGCTTCTTCTGTTGCGGTCTGAACTCTGTTTTCGGACGGTGCGGTGTTAAAGGTCTGCTCCCCAGCGATTGCCGTCTTACCGCTTTCACCTTCGGAACGCTCCGCTTCCGTTTCGTTTACCGTGGTTGTAACGAGTTCTTCGACAGGCTCGTCCGACAGAGGAATAAAATCGACGCTGTCGTCGTCCGACAACGAAACAAAAGGTTCGCCGTCGTCAGCTTCCTGTTTGGGTTGTTCATCGTGAACGGCTGCGTCTTCACCGACTGTTTCGATGGCGCTTTCTTCGACAGGCAAAACGTCATCTTCGTTTTGAACGTCTTTATCCTCGGAAAGTGCCTGAAGCGTTTCGACGCTTGGCTCGTCATTAGACTGTTGTTCCGTCTTATCTTCGTTTGCTTCCACTTCCTCGTAAGGCACTCCGTTTTCGTCACGGTGGACTATTTTGGCGTTCATATCTATCTCGCCGAGCGCTACTCCCTCGCCGCCCCTGTCAAACACGGCAACGTTGAGAGTTTGCACGACGTCGGGATTTCCCATTTCGTCGTATACAATCTCGGCAGGCACAAACATATTGTTATATGCAAGGTCCTCTAAACTTTCGCCGTTAAGTTCCATAGCCGTTCCCGAGCCGACGGGGTTTTGTTCCACCTCTCGGACTCGTTCGTCGTAAGAGGCGGTTTGAGGCTCATCTTTCGGCTTATATACGGGCGCAAAATCAAAACCTGCCGAGGACTGTTCTTGCGTTTCGTTTGCGACGTCTTCGGCTTTAGCTCTGACCGGTGCGATACCGAGCACTTCTTCCCTGATTTTTTCGTCCTTTTCTGCACGGTCGGGAGACTCGGTAAAGGTCTGCGTTTTTTGTTTGTTTTCTTTTAAAGAACGTTTCATTTCTTCCTGCCTTTGCTTTTCTTCGGCTTTAAGTTCTTTTTTGGATTTCTTTTTATTCTCGTCCATTCTGAAATGGCTGTCGTAAGAGCTCATTGCCAAAATGGCTTTAGCTTTTTTCCTTTCTTTTTTAGAGGGCTTTTCAACTACGGGTTTTTGTTTTTTCTCTTTCTTTTGTTTAGCCGCCTCTTCTTCGTCTTTTAAATGTCTGAACACTCTGTCTTTTTTAACGTTTTTGGCTCTTTCGATTTCTTCCTGTTCTTTGCGGAGCTTATCGTTGCTGCGTCTGCCCTCGGGTGAGTTGTTGAGAGCGGCGATGGTATCGTCGTCGAAAACCTCAACGTCGTCCTCATGCAAGGAAGCGGGTGCCGGTTTCGAGATGACGATAGAACTGAGTTCGGTGAAATAGGGATTGATATCTATTTCTTCCTCGAGAATTTTTTCCGCCTCGTCGAGAGATTCCAAATCCGCTTTTTTCGTAAAAGGCGGTTTATATCCGCTCTCTCCTAAATCGGTGCCGTCAACGTATTTATCCTTGTCAAAAATATCATCGTTGAAATCTGCCATCTTTTTCTCCTGAGTGTAAATAACATTATAAATACACTTAATTATACCATACACGCAAAAAAAATCAATAGATAGCCTTAAATTTCTTTACCTTGGCATATTGCGCTGAAAATTTAGCGACGTATTTATAATATTCCTATGTTATTATGTCCCTTTTTATTTTAAAAAAGCAAAAAAGAAGGGCTGAAAAATTTTTCGTTCGGCACAGCGCAGATGTCGCCGTTTAAAACTTACCCTCAACCAAAACCGCTTTTCCTCTCGGAAAAGAATATATGACCGAGGCTTTAACTTTATACTTTCCCTCTATCGCCTTTTTATAATATTCGAGCTGTTTTGAATAAGTTTCTATAAGCTCTCTATCGCTTTTTGAGGAGTTTTTATAATCGACGAGCACGACTTCTCCGTTGTCGTATATCATAAGGTCGATGATACCCTGCACCAGCACCTTTTCGCCGCCGCTTTCGCAAAGCATGGTAAAGGGACGCTCTCTTTCGCACTTTTTCCCGACGGCATATTTGATTATGTCCGAATTGAGGCAAGCCTCAATTTCCTTTGAATCCACACTTGCCGCATCCTTTTCGGACAGTATTCCGCCTTTGACGAGCGAGCGGATAAATCCTTCGACGTCGGTTTCGGCAAAGTCAATATTTTGCATTACTGCGTGATACGCCGTTCCCTTTTGCATATTTTCCTCCGCAAACGGCGTTACGGCAAATGCATCCGAATCGCTTTCGACAATGGACGAAACGGATTGCTTTTGCGGAACGGCAGTCGCCTCGGCATAGGGATATACGAAACTTTGCGCCTTTATTATGCTTTCTACCGTTTTTTTATCCGGCTTGTCAAACTCTGCACGCACTTCCTGTTTTCCTTTTGCCGTCCAAGCCGAATCATGCCTTATTATCTTTGATGAATATACGGAATTGACGAGCGCCATAAAAGACCTGTCGTCGTTTAAAGAGCCGTCCTCGCCCGTCAGGAACATATACTTCATGGCCCTTGTTGCGGCGACGTAAAAAAGCCTGATATTTTCGGCGAACTCTCTGCGCCGAATCTTTATTTTCGTTGCAAAATGGCTGAGCGACTTTTTCTTTTCCTTCTTCTCCGTGTCGTAACCTTTAATTCCTATATAGCCGTCCTTTTCGATAAGCAATTCGCCCGACTCCGTCTTGGTGGAAAACTTTTCGGAACAGTTGACGACAAACACTACGGGAAACTCAAGTCCTTTAGATGCATGCACCGTCAAAAACGATACCATGTTATCCCTTGGCACGTTCTGGATTTTTTCTTCTTCTCTGCTGCCGTAATATTGCAAAAATCTCGAAACGGAAAGGTCTGCCTCGGTATTTTCAACCGAGCATAAAAGCCGTTCTATTTCATACAGGCCGTCCCCCTTTGCCAAAGAATAGCTGTTGTAATCTGTGCCGAACATAAGTTCCCTTACAAATTCCGAAACAGTGGAAACCGCCGCCTCGGACCTGTATCGCGCGAGCGCATCTAAAGTAGCCTTGGCCTTGCCTTTTAAACTACCGCCGTTGGCAGCCGCCGAAAGGGAATCGTAGAGCGTCGGCGCAGGATAGGAGCGTTTAAGCTCTATGAGCTCCTCCTCCGAATAACCGCCGAAGTAGCCAAGCAAAAATCCTGCAAACGGAATTTCGTTTTTGGGATTGTCTATCGCCTTTAAAAGCAGAATGATATCCCTTATCGCCTCATCGTCCGACTCTATAAAATCCTTGCCGCTGACGGGTATTCCCTCGGATATCAGCGTTTGACAAACGGTTCTCGTTTTGGCATTCCTCGACCTTGCTATAACGGCAAAATCCTTATAGTTTTTAAACTCTCCGCCAGATAGCAATTCCTTTATCTTGTCTGCGATAAATTTGCCTTCGCTTGCGGCGCTGTCGAGTTCTTCCTCTTCGGCGTCGTCCTCTGTAATATCGTAAAGCCCCTCCACCGCCTTTGCGGTTTTCTGCGGCTTAGAAAACGTGTGAATTTCCACCCTGCCACCTTTGGGGTCTTTTTTCTTCCCCAGCTGAAATATTGCCGAGGCATAATCTATCTTCGAGGTGTCCACCGTCATTATCTTGCAAAACAGCTTGTTTACAAACTCGAGTATCTCGTCTTTACTGCGGAAATTCGCCGTAAGTTCCAAAGCGTTTCCCTCTCCGCTTTTATAGCGCATAAACTTGTCTATAAATATATCCGAATCGACAAGCCTGAAGCCGTAGATACTCTGTTTGACGTCGCCCACCATAAAACAGGAATCGACGGGCGCAAGACGAGTGATAAGCGTTTCCTGCAAGCGGTTGATGTCCTGATATTCGTCTATGTATACAAGCGAAAGCGAATCTTTTATCGCCTTACCCCTTTCCGAGTCGGTAAGTTTCAACGTCATCTGTTCTATATCGGAATATGAAAATTTCATATTCTTTCTTTTGATTTCGTTTAGTTTTTTCTCGAAAGCGAACACGGCTTCGACGAGCTCGAGAAGAATGGCACGGTTTTGCATAAAGCTAAATTCCGACTCTTTCCGAGTGCCGAGGTTTGAACGAAAATATTTTACTTTGTCATTTATCTCGTCTCTCAGATTTTTCAGCTCGCCGATAAACACTTTATCCTGCGCCTTTGTCGGCGGCAGCCACCTGTCGAATTCCGCTTTTGATAGAGCGGCTATAAGCTCGTCTGCCGATTTTGCTTTCAATATCTCGTCCGCATAATAACAAACGCCGGTAACGTTTTCAATGTGCTTTATATCCGTCTCTTTATCCAATAGAGCGGCTTTTAATTTCAGTTTTTCAAGCGGCTCCTTTATAGTCTTTTGAACCTCGTCCAAAATCAGGCTCAGATATTTATTGTCGTTAAAATCCTTAAAGTCGTTTGAAAGCGATTTCAAAAACTCGTCGCCGTCAGGCATGGTTTCCTTTATCTCGTACAGCTTTATGATGACGTTCATCAAACCTTCGTCCGAACGACGGGTGCTGAAAATTTCCACCATCATATCTATAAGCGAGATACCGTCGCCCTTTGAATCCTCTTTGTCCAACGCCGCATAATAATCTTTAAGCATAGCTTTAAAAGCCCTCGTATAATAGTTTTGCATCTCGTCGTCGGAAGCGATAGAGAAATCGGAGGCTATGGGGAAAAAGTCAAAATTTTCCCTCACGGCGTTAAAGCAAAAGGAATCGAGCGTGCCTATCCTCGCAAAGGGAAGATAATCAAGCTGTTTTTGATACTCGCTTTTGCCCTCGTAAATCTTTTCGAGAAGTTTTTCCGCAATCTTGTTTTTCAGCTGGGTGGCGGCTTGTTTGTTGTATACCAAAACGAGCATACGGTCTATGCCTATGCCCAAGCCTATAAAGTGCATTATCCTGTCCACAAGCACGGTAGTCTTTCCGCTGCCTGCCGAAGCGGATACCAGCACGTTACCCTCAACCGTTATGGCGTTCTCCTGCTCCGGAGTAAGTTTTTTTTCTTCCTTTTCCTTCATTTGACCACCCTATCCATTTTTTCTATTATCTCGCCGCTTCTTCCTGCGCTCGACGTTCTCGGATTTTTATCCCTTTGCGAGCAAATCTCGCTAAAGTCGCAAACGTCGCAATTCCCCTTGGCAGGAGAGGCTTTGATGAATCCGTCGGAGATGAGCTCCGCACCTTTAGCCGCCACCTTGAGAGCGTATCCCATGACTGTGTTAAATTCGTCCGACGTCAAAACTTTGTTTTCCTTGCTTTGCGTAGACTTCACGTCCATATTGCCGTCAAAAGAAATATCCAAAAGCGACTCGTCTTTGTTCGAGCATTCGCTGTCTATCGCAAACAGAATATCTTTATCCAAAAGCGCCTGTCCTTTAAGAGAATATCTCTTGCCGTCAGTATAGGCGTTAAACAGAGGCAGATAAAATGCGCCTGCCGGTTTAAAATTCTTTGCGCCCACCAAAGCGGAAAGATATATATAAAGCTGAAGTTTTTTTCCGAAATAGACGTCGGAAAGGCTGAGCGATGCGCTTTTGAAGGATTTATAATCTATAATCAGGCAATATCCGTCATAAGCGTCCACCCTGTCTATTTTACCTCTGAGTTCCACTTCGCCGTATTTGGTGCCAAGTTTTATAGCTCCGAACCCGTCCCTTGTGTCGGCAAATTCCGCCTCGACGAATATCGGTTTAAACTTGCTTCTCTTTGAAAGATCATATAGGTCTGCAACGATTTTTTTGCATTCTTCCTTAAGACGCATTATCTGCGAATTGTCACCGCTCTTTTCAAGTTTCGATTTTAGCCTTTCGTCTTTAAAAATTTCCGCAAACTTTTCTTCCACAAACGAGTTTATATTTTTAACTTCCTTTTCGTTGCCGAAAAACGCCTCGAGCACGGCGTGAATAATCGTGCCTGTTTCGGTGGACAATATAGAAGTTTCTTCCCTCTTTTTAAGCCCGAGCATATAGGCAAAATAATAAGAATACGGACAGCCGTAAAACTTTTCCAGCCTCGACACACTTGTCGACTTGATTTTTTGCGTATTACATTCGAGATAATCTTGCCTTGCGGCAAGTCTTTCGATTTTTTGTTTTTGGTCGTCGCTCAAAAGAGAATACGCCGCGTCAGTCAGTTTTTTTCGGCTTTCGTCCGACGGATTCGACAAACTTTCCATAACCTTGAAAAAACAGTTTTTCGGCGTGCAATAATCCGTCAAATCCTCTTTAGGTTCCTCGTCTTCACAGTCGGTGAAATAGCTTTTCAGTTCCGTTGCCACGTTGGCAGGAGTGAGCGTCTGCTCGCTTGCGCCTTTTACGCTGTAACTCACCGTAAGCGTATCGGACGGAGATATCAGCATGTCCACCGCCGACAGCATCGCCTTGACGTTGTTTATTTCGGCGGACGAAAGCAAGGTTATGCCGTTTTTGGAGAGCATATCCTCCGCCCTGTGATTGAGCAAAATACCGCCGTCGGAAAGCCTTGGCAGATATCCTTCGTTTGCGCCCGTCACAAACAGATTTTTCGTGTCGTAAAACTTGGCGGAATCCGCCTCGCCTACGATAACGCAATCGGAGTACATTGGCAAAACGGAAACCTCGAGCTTGGCTATAGCCGCCGAGAAAGTGCGGTAAAACTCGTCGAGGTCAAATAACTCGTCCCCCATAATTGCCGCCGCCTCGTCAAGCACGGTATAAATCTTTTTTGCCGCACCGTCCGTCAGACGGGTAAAAAGGTCGGACGGAGCTAACCCCTCTTTTTTTTCGTCTATCGCATTTTGCAACAGCTTTTGCATCGACTTTGAAAACTCTTGCGCAGTCCCTCTTTCGGGAATCGTTTTGGCGAGCTTTTCAAACTTTTGCCTCAGCTTTTCCGGCTCATCGTATTCCCCGAATTTAAAAGGACGGGTGACGAAGTCGACGGAATACTTAAGACAGTAGTTTTCAAAGTCGAAACATTCCTCTTTAAACAGAGGATTTTTCATAAAGTCGAGCACGCTGTCAAGCGAATAGTTATCTATAACCGCCTTCATGAGCGAAAGGATATATTTTGCAGGCACAGTCTGGGATACGAGGTAGCCTTTATCGATAAAATAAGGGATACCGTATCTGCCGAACACGCTTTTTATTATCGGAGCATAACTGCCGTCGCAGACAGCCACGGTGAAATCTTTATATCTCTTCCCTTCTCTTACCGCCTTTGCAATATGTTTTGCAACGAAGCCTGTTTCCTCAAACGGACTGTAAAACTCTTTTACTTTCACCTTGCCGTCGGCAGATATAGGTTTGACTCTTTCATACGAAAAAAGATTTTTTGAAATTATCTCAAACGGCTTGCCGAGTTTAAAATTATATCTCGACTCGCTCACTCCCTCAAATCGTCTGAGCCTTGCCACGAGCGAATGGGGATATATCCTCGCATTTGCGTTGCCCGCTCCGCTTACGGCGCCTACGCAGAGATAACTTGCCGCTTTGTTTAAAATCTCGACAATCCTGAGTTCCGGCGCTTTAAATGAAGAAAAACCGCAAACGTAAAAACTTTGCGACAGCGTCTGATGCTCAATCTCGTCCGCCAATGCGTTAAGTCTTGTGGTCGAATCGAACGTGTTTTGCGACAGCGCCTTTTCGTATCCGTCAAGCAGATACGCCGTATCTCTGATTTTATCCTTCATGCCGTCCGGCATTTTTTCCGAGCTTTTATACAGGTCGTCGGCAGTAACGGCGCTGTTCCTCAGTTCGGTGAGAGTGGCATATAGGTCACGGGCAAAACTCACCCGACTGGCAAAATTTTTAAAATATTTCAGGTTGTCCTCCCTCTCCATGACGACTTTTTCCAAAAGCAAAACGGAGCCCTCGGGCGTCAAACATCTGTCCGCCCTTACCCCCATTATCTTTTTTGCAAGGCGATTGAAAGTCACGACTTCCACGTTAAAACTCGACGTCAGATTCAGGCTTTCCAAAAGCCGTTTTTCCATCGACATCGAAAATCTGTCAGGCACGATAAATATGTGCTCGCCGTCGTCGAATCGGCTTTTAAAGCGTTCGACAACCCCCTCGATAGCGCCGTAATTGGTATTAGATAAAATAAGATCCATAAACAAATTTTAACAAACTTAGACAAATTAAGCAATACTATTAAGGGTTTATTGCCCGTTTAAAACCTATTTATTTTTTTTAACGTTTATTTACTTTGCATAAGCCGCTTTTTATGCTAAAATGCTTTAGAGGTAATTATGAAAAAATCAGCTTTAATTATTGTTATTATGCTCATGGTTGTCGCCTGTTTCTCTTTGACCGCATGCAATTCCAGCACTCCTCAGGGACAACTCGGCAACTACTTTGCCCCCTATGAAAAATTCGTCTACGACGTGGCGCACACCACCGACGACGGAGTCATAAACGGCACGTATTCGATAGAAATCGAACAGTTTGACGGAGGAGATATCACCGTCGGCGACGTGCTCGTCAAAAATCAACCGTCGGGACATATTATCAATTCATATCTCGACATCGACGGAACGCAAATCGAAAGCTCCTGTTTCTTTGTCAACGTGTCGTCAAACAGCTTTTACGTCCCAAGGTCGAGTTTCCGCAAGGTGATCGTTGACGGAACGGAATCTTACCGTGTCCAAATCAACTACACCTCGAGCGGAGCAAAATATACGCTTTCCGAAAACGGCAAAGCAAAAAAGACGGGCACCCTGGAAATCAGCAGTCCGTTCTACGACAACACCGAGTTCTACACCATGCTCAGAGGCGCCTCGACAATGGGCACCGCATTTTCCATGAGCTACGGCGTAGCCATTGTCGCTCCAAACGAAATTGCCGTCGCCACCCTTTCGGCGTCGTGCACTTCAACCGAAACGCTTTCCGCTCCCGAAAAGGCTTTTAAAGACGGCAAAGTTTCATGCTATAAAACCACCGTCACCAGAAGCACCACCGTCGCTGGCATAAACTACACCGTCTACTATGCGACCTCATCCGTTACCTCGATTAACGGCAGTGCGGTAAGAAGCATCGTTCGCCCCATCGTCAAAATAGTCGAAGGCGACGTCGTCTACACCCTCAGCGATATCTCGGCAGTCAAAGGCGAAATCTGACCGGCTTCAAGTTTTGCGGACTTTTAATTTTACTTCAACCTGATTCGTAAGCCGAAATACAACGCAACAATTTCAAAATTGTATTATTAAAACAAATAAAGAGAGCGACAGGCTCTCTTTTTTATAACAGTTTTTTATTTAAAATACAAATTTATTATTTCCACACCTTTATTTACGGCATATTTTAAAGAGATTTTGGCACCGCTCCTTGTCCTTGACTCGTCGACATAGCATATTAAAATATCGGATTTGTCTATCATCAACTCGTTACTTCTTGTTATTCTCCTTTTAAAATACTCTTCTTCTATTTCAAACATTATAGTTTCTTCATCTTTATAAAGCTCTTCCCTTTCTATTGTATTTCTTCCCGTTCTTCTGAATAATTGGCTAAACCCTGTAATAACGACTTGGACTTTTATGTCGTTGTATTTTTTACGCATTTCTCTCAAAACCTTCAATACCATTTCATCAAAATCTCCATGATTTCCCAAAATAAATGTTTTGTTGCCCATCAATATTTGTTTTTCTATCACTAAACGCAAGTTCTGTATTAAATCGTCGCAAAGCATTCTATGTCCTATAAAACCGATTATCTTCATTCTCATCTCAAACCCATTTTTTTTACAAAACGATTATATGTCATCAAAATAGGCAGGAGCAAGTATTTTGTCATCAAAATAGGCAATAATATTTAAAAATTTTTTCAGGAATAAAAAAATGAATGATTTTATAAACTTTGTCAACAGCGTTTTAGCGGAACAAAACAAAACGACTGCGGATTTATTTAACGACAATATTATCTCAAAGGATACTTTTTACAAATATCGCCACAGATACCCTACCGTTACTACATTGCTTAAAATTTCCAATTATCTTAAGGTTACTCCCGACTACCTTTTAGAACTTAGCGATGAAAACGATTTTAAAGAAGATTATACTTTTGACAGCGAGAGATTTTATCTCAATTTAACTAAAATTTTAAAATCCAAAAATATGTCGGGCAGGATTTTTTGCAAGGAGTTAAATTATTCAAAGGATAACCTTTTAAGGTGGAAAAAAGGCACCGTTCCTTCCACACTCAACCTTATTCAGATTTCGTCTTACTTTGAAATTTCAATAAGCGACCTTTTGCTATAAATTCTACTAATCATTTTGTAAAAATCCTGACTCAACTATAAATTTTTGCAAGGTTTTTATTGTCTTAAATAAAAAACGGCATTTTATCCAACAAACTCCGTTTGTTTTTTCGTTTTTTCGCCTCTTTCCTCGCTTTCCGCAAAATCAAGATTTTTCGGATTTTTTATCCTTGTATAACCGCCATAGGAGCAATCAAAAAATATATTATAAAAAGCTGGATAACATATACGCTGTCCAATGTTTAGGCACGGCGGTTGAACACATAAAAAATATTCTTAAAAGTTAACCTGTATTAAAAAAATTCGTGAAAGCCTACTTTCACGAAAAGCGGCATATTCAATTGTTTTTACACAAAACGTATTTTGATAATTTTATTTCATCCATGTATAAGCGCCGCAGGCGCAACCCCGAAAAAGCGGTAGCTTTTGAGGAGAAGGAGCCACAGGCGTAAAAATAAACGACAAGCGTATGCGCTTGTCGTGTTAAATGTCGCCTTGTGGCGACGTGCCATGGTGCCGAGAATCGGACTTGTAAGGAGCAAAGCGACTCAGTAGCGAGATGCAATCGAGCGTCACTTGCTCGGAAAGCAGGCTTATACTCAAAACAAACTCCGTTTGTTTTTGCGTCTTTCCGCCTCTTTCCTCGCTTTCCGCAAAATCAAAATTTTGCGGATTTTTTATCCTTGTATAACCGCCATAGAGCAACAAAAAATATATTATAAAAAAGCTGGATAACATATACGCTGTCCAAGGTTTAGGCACGGCAGTTGAACATAAAAAATAACTTTAATCAATAACATTTATTAAAAAATTCGTGAAAGCCTGCTTTCACGAAAAGCGGCAAAACCCGCCATAAATAAAAGAAAACGGCTATGCCGTTTTCTAAAAAATTAGGCGGCGTTTTGCCGCCATGGTGCCGAGAATCGGGCTTGTAAGGAGCGAAGCGACTCAGTAGCGAGATGTAATCGAGCGTCACACGTTCAAACTGTCCAATGTTTAGGCACGGCGGGTGGCGATGCAAAAAAACAAATAAAAAAAGCACTATAAGTGCTTTTTTTATTTGTGACTATAGGCGAGCCACCCGCCTGGTGCCGAGAATCGGACTTGAACCGATACGATATTGCTACCGAGGGATTTTAAGTCCCTTGCGTCTGCCTGTTCCGCCATCCCGGCTTAATTAAAAAGACGCATAGCGTCTTTTTGCTTTTTTGGAGGCACCACCCAGATTTGAACTGGGGGTGAAGGTTTTGCAGACCTCTGCCTTACCACTTGGCTATGGTGCCATAAAGCCTTTATATATTATCAAAAAAAGAGAGACAATGCAACTGTTTTGATACACTTTTTTATTTCTTGCGACAAAGGAGCATATCGGCAAAATTTTCAAGACACTCGCCTAACGCTTTTTTGCTTACTGCCTCTTTTGCCTTTTTGGTGAATTTTGAAAGCATATCCTGCGCTTCATTGCGGTTTGAGAATTTAAGCACGCTTTGCTCTTCCTCTTTATCCTCTAAAAGGTCGTCTGCTATCTGAAATGCGACTCCGAGGTTTAAAGCGTAGCGGGAAAGACAATCGATATTTTCTCCCTTTACAATATACGCACCACCCACGAAAGACGCCATAAAAAGCCGTGAGGTTTTCAGGATATCCATATTCAGAAGTTCCGAAAGCGACTTCGGAGCTTGCATATCCAAAGCCTGTCCCAAAATCATACTGCCCTCGCCTGCACACTGTCCCAAAAGCGAATACGCCTTATCCTGCCCCTTGCCGTAACCTCTCGAAAGAGCGAAAGTCAAAAGAGCATCGCCTGCCAAAAGCGCCGTCCATTCGCCGTATTTTTTGTGAGCGGTGGGCTGACCTCTTCTCAAATCGTCGTTGTCCATGCACGGCAAATCGTCGTGGATAAGCGAATAGGTATGCAGACATTCGACGGACACTCCGTAGTCTATAACGTCGTCCAGCTGTCCGCCGGTAAGTTCTTCACCAAGCGAAAAACATGCACCGAGATACGCCGCATAGGGGCGAAGTCTCTTGCCCCCGGTGAAAAGCGAATACTGAGCCGCATCACGGACGACAGACGGTTTAAACGCCGACACGGCTTTATTTAATGCCTCGTCAAAACGTGGGATAAATTCTTCTAAACTAATCAATTTGCAATTCCTCGGTAAGATTTTTCATTTCGTCCGTAAGCTCGGAAATTTTGCCTTTTTGCTCTTTGAGCTCCTTTATGCAAGTCTTGCTAAGCTCGATTCCCTTTTTAAAAAGTTCGATAGCCTCGTCAAGTTTGGTATCCCCTTCGAGCTTTAAATTGATATTTTCAAGTTCGGATAAAGTTTTTTCAAAATCCATAGTTTACTCCTTTCTCAAATCTACTTTTGTAACCTGCGCTTCAAAACTTCCGTCACTGCCCACCGCTTTAACGCTGTCGCCTTTTTTTATCGGTTTGACGGAGCTGAGTTCCGTGCCGCCCACACTCACTTTAAAGTAACCTCTGCTGAGCACCTTAAGAGGGCTTAAGCCGTCGAGTTTTGCAAACGCCCTGCCCGACCTTTCCTCTGCCGACTGAACGGAAGCGGAAAGCAAAGCGAGCATTTTTAAATTGAGTTCTTTAACTTTGATTATTTTTTGATTGAGCACCCGTCTGACGTTTTGCGAAAGCTTTGTGAAAGAAGCGACGAGTTTTGCCTGCTTTGAGGCGTAAAAGGTTTCGCCCGACCTTGAAAATTTTGCCTGACAAAGTTCAAACGCTCTGAGTTTGTTTGAAAACTTCCTCGATAACGCTCTTTGAGAATATTCCATCAAAGCGGAAATATTGCTCAAAAGCTCGTAATAGTCGAACGCCACGAGTTCTGCGGCAGCCGTCGGAGTGGCGGCACGCCTGTCTGCAACAAAGTCAATAAGCGAAAAATCCGTTTCGTGTCCCACCGCCGAAACGACGGGAGTGACGGCGTCGTAAACCGCCCGAGCCAAAGTTTCGTCATAAAAAGGAGCGAGGTCTTCGAGCGAGCCTCCCCCTCGAGCTATGACAATGACGTCGTAGCCGAGCTTATCGCAGTTTTTAAGCGCCTTGGCTATCTGCTCGCCTGCGCCGTCGCCCTGCACTCTGACGTCCTTTACGACAATATCCATATACGGATTTTTATTTCTTATCGTCGTTTTGATATCTCTTATAACTGCGCCCGTCTTGCTAGTTAGGATGAGCACGTTTTTATTGAATTTCTTTATAGGTTTTTTATGTTCGGGATTGAACAATCCCTCCGCTTCCAGCTTTTTTTTGAGCTCTTCAAATTTGAGCGCCAAAAGTCCGTTGCCGTAGGGCTGGATTTCGTCGGCTACAAGATTGACGGAGCCTCTTTTCGTCCAGAAGTCCAGACCGCCCTTGATTATGACCTGTTCGCCGTCTTTAGGCTGATATTTTTTGGCGCAATAAAAACTTGCGCAGCTTATGGCGGATTGCTCGTCCTTTACGGTGAAATAGGCGTGCGGACCGCTTATCTTATAACCCGACACTTCGCCGACCACCTCGAGCGCTCTGAACTCGGAGCCGTCCAAAGATTTTTTTATGGCGAGATTAAGTTCCGTTACGGAAATCAAAGACATTGTCTACCCTATTTATTCAATCTGTTTTTTGCGGATTTTACCGTATTTTCCATGAGCATGGCAATCGTCATGGGTCCGACGCCGCCGGGAACGGGAGTTATATACGACGCAACTTCTTTTACGCTTTCAAAATCCACGTCGCCGAAAAGTCCCTCGCTCGTGCGGTTCATGCCTACGTCAATGACAATTGCTCCCTGTTTGACCATATCCGCCTTAACCATTCTGTCACGGCCGACTGCGGCGACCAAGATATCCGCCTTCTTCGTTATCTCGGCAAGGTTTTCCGTTTTGGAATGGCAAACAGTAACCGTTGCGTCCTCAGCCAAAAGCATGAGCGCCATAGGTTTGCCCACTATATTGCTTCTGCCGATGACAACGGCGTTTTTACCCTTTATATCCACCCCCGTGGAGTGAATGAGCTTCATACAGCCGGACGGCGTGCACGCCTTAAAGCAATCTCTGCCGAGCGTAAGCGCACCCACGTTTGCCGGCGAAAATCCGTCGACGTCTTTTAAATCGGATATGTGTTTTAACACTTTTTCCTCGCTTAAACCCTTTGGCAGAGGAAGCTGCACCAAAATGCCGTCCACCGTCTTGTCGTCGTTTAACGCCTCTATCGTTTCGATGAGTTGCTGTTCGGTGACAGATGAGTCAAAGGTGAAAGAAAGCGACTTTATGCCCACTTCCTCGCACGACTTGATTTTGTTTTTAACGTAAATCTGACTTGCCGGATTGTCGCCTGCAAGTATTACGGCAAGTGCCGGAACGACTCCCTTTTCCTTTAACTGTTCAACTTCCGTTTTAAGCTGTGCCTTTACTTGTGCCGCTATTTGTTTTCCGTCGATAATTTTAGCCATTTTATCCCTCGCTTATAACGCCCTTTAAAACGCCGTTTACAAACTTGCCGGATTTTTCCTCGCCGTATTTTTTGGCGAGTTCCACCGCTTCGTTAATGACGACGGCAAAAGGCGTATCCGTGTATTTAAGTTCATAACAAGCAACCATCAGCACGATAAAATCGGAACGATAAATTCTGTCGATACTATATCCGCTTATGTTTTTTTCGATAAGCGACTTTAACTCGTCGTAGAAATTTATCACTCCTTTATAGGTCGACTCGACAAAATTTCTGTCGTCGGCCGTCATGGTTGCGTCCATGGTCATAAGCTCCAACGTATCCGAGTTAAACTCACGGTTGAAGCTGTATTCAAATGCCAATTTAAAAACTGTTTCTCTTGCTGTTCTTCTGCTCATAGTATAGATAATAAAACAAACGGCAAGATGCCGTCCGAAAATAAAATATTTCCGTCTTAGTTGTTAGGCGGAAATATTACGCTGACTACCTGCACGTTGATGCTTGTTACCGTATATCTCGTCGCCGCTTCAACCGCTTTTTTTGCGGCTTCCTGCACCATGGCGACGACGTCGGGAACGTTGTAGCCGAGATATATGTTTGCAAATATATCAATAGTCGCCTTGTCGTCGCGCATCAGATAGACGCTGACGCCCTGACCGCGAAAACTTCTTCCTTTGACGTTTTTGCTCTCGTCGATTACCTCGATGCCCTCCACGTTGTTTGCCGCCTCGGTAACGAGCGATTTAACGACGTCGGTATAAACTTCATAGTTATCAATTTTTGCCACCGTTCTGCCTCCACGACTTGAGTATAACACAACGGAGCGAAAAACTCAATCATTTTTATGAATAAGGGATTACGTTGACCTGTTTTTCGTTGTAGCTCGTTTCGCCCACCACAAGGTCGACAATCTTTGCAACGTCGTTTGGGGGAAGCTCGTTTGCCACGACTACCACGTTTGCGGTAGTTCCGCCGAGCGTCACGATAGCGTCCTCAAAGCCCTGACCTTTTATCAACCCCTCGATATAAAGTTCTTTATCCATTCTTTCGACAAGCTCGAGCTTCATTTCCTCAGCCGCCTGTTTAGCCGTGGCGGAAGTGTCGGACGAGGCGATTATTGCTTCGAGTTCCAACAGTTCTTCTTGCCTTAACGCCGTTCTGTCCGAGCGGTAAGCGTTAAAAAACGTCTGAGTGCTCGGTTCCGTGCTCGTCGTCGTCGACGTTGACCCGATTGCGTCCGTGCTGAGTGCCCAGTTTAGCACGCCCGTCGCAACAAGAAGAATCACCATGATGGACAACACCAAAATCTTTTTCTTGTTTTTCTTTAAAAATTCCATAATACCTCCCTTTCCCGTTAAACTTTATTGCTTGCGTAAACGGATACAATATCCGCTTCAACGTTTAAAGCCACCTTTGTTGCTTCTAAAAGCCTGAGCCTCACGGCAATGTCCTTGGCTCCGCTTGCCACTACGAGCACGCCGTTTATCTCGTCGCCCGAGTGAGTTATCATTACGCTGACCTCGCCTGCCCCCTCAATATTCGATAAAATTTCCGCAAGGCGAGCTTCCTCACTGCTTACCACCGTTTCGGTGCTCACCGCTATCGACTCGTCGTTATTCTCTTTGGTCAGACCGTTATACAGCAAAAGCGCGATGGCGATTATGAAAAGACAGAGGATAAACTCGATATTTTTTATCTTTTTCAGTTTGGCAATCCAAGGTGCGATTTTCGCTTTAATACCCTTAGACGTCTTTTTGACAACCTCAACTTCCATCGCTCACCTCGACGCTGACGTCGCTATCGTCTATGTCCAAAAACTCGGCGACAGTCTTAGATACTTTCTGCTTAAGTATATTCATTTCGTTCTCGCTAAGAACTTCATTTTTAATAATTACCTCAACTTTTTTCTTGCCGTTCTCGCTTACTATTTTGACGTCGGCGGTTATGCCGTCGTCGGACAGCATACTCTCAAGCTGAATTTCCCTGTATCTGTCGGACGTGCTTTCCAAACTCTCCAACATATCGGAATCAATGGTTATATTCCCTTTTGTCAAATCGAATTTGCCCACGGCGAGGGAAGCGAGCGGCGTCACGATGACGAATATAACGATTATCGACACTATACCTTTGACGTATTTTTTCATTTGTCCGTCCGGCATGATGATATCTAAAAGCACGGTAAGACAAACTACCGCCGTGACGGATAATACCCAACCGCTCATATTACCCCCATATTGCAAGACGTTATGACGAGCATGATAAGCACCAAAAACATGAACGTCACGCCTATTATCGCCGTAACTAACAGCATCGAGTTTTTAGACAGCTGAGATAGCATATTCGCTATCCTCTTTTCACCGATAGGCTCTACGACGGCAGAACAGAATTTAAGACACAGCACGAATATCAAAACTTTCACAAGCGGAAACAAAATCGTGGCAAGCAACAACAGCATTCCGACGTATCCTATCGAGTTTTTTAACAGCACCACGCCTGCCACGGCAAGGTCGAATCCCTCGGAAACGTAGCCGCCCAATATAGGGACGTAGCTTGACACCATATATTTGGAGGCGTTAAAACTTATCGAATCGAAAGAGGAAGTAGTTATCCCCTGAAAGGTTATAAACGTGATAAACAGCGAAAATACGCCGCCTATGACGAAAGTGCCAAAGGTCTTAAAACTGCCCGAGAGTTTATCCAGGCTCACCCTGCTTGACAGATTGCCGACAATTGACAGCACCGTCGTGGATAAAAACAAAGGCAGAATGAGCGAGTTTATCAGTGCGATTATTCCGCTTGACATTACCGCCATCATCGGCTGAAGCGTGGCGACCGTGGCGTGACCGCCAAGTCCGCTGACTATCGTAAGTAGCGGCGGAAACAAAAATGCGGATATCTTTCCGAGATTGCCCAGAAGCGTCACGCACATAGTGGCAATGTTTGATATTATCACAAGCAAAATGGTGGATATTGCGGCAAAAGTTACAAACCTGACCACCTCTTCCGTTTCCTTCTTTTTAAACCCGGATACGGCTTGCGTCAGTATTGCCGTAAATACGGAAATAGTCACTATCGCCAGAAAAGACGGCAAAAAAGAAAAGAAATAGTTTAAAGCGGCGTTTGAAAAAGCGGAATAGAATCCCGAGAAAAAATCGTCGCTTTCACCGCTTAAAAGTTTTTTCACAAGCTCTTTTACCGACGTGAAATTTAAAGCGTCCTGCTGTTCCTTTTCCAACGTTTTGATATAATCTTCAAATGAAGAAAAATCCACGTCGTCCGCTCTGTCGGTAAAATCGGCGTATGCGACGGTTGGCGCAAGACACATTGCCAAAACGGCAACGCACATGGCAAGCGAAAATATAACGGTTCTCTTTTGAATATTGCTCAAATTTCTAAAGGACCTTGCCTTTAATTTTATTGCCAAACGCATACCTTCTTAGCACCCCGAGAGTTCCGAGCCTCTCCGTTGCGATTTTATCGCTACGAAAAACCATTACCCTATCGATATTTTCGACACGACGTCGATAAGATTGGTTATTATCCCTATACTCAATCCGAAAATGACGAGTTTGCCGCCAAGCTGTATTTTAGAGCCGAGCGAAGCGCACCCGGCGTCCTCGCATATCGAAGCGGAATATTCCGTCAGATACCCTATGCCTATGATTTTCAAAACGAGGGTGAACAGCGAATTCGGCAATCCGCTTTTGTCGATAATACCCTGAAATGCGACGATGACCGAGCTGAGCGAATTGACGAGCACGATAAGCATAACGACGCCCGTGGCTATCGTGGCAAGAGTGGCAAACTCCGGCTTTGACGAGCGGAGCAACTGCACGATTATGACGCCGAGCACGGCAATTCCGATAAGTTTTACTATGCTCACAAGGCAAATATCGATTTGACCGTATCGAACAGTCCGCCGAGCATATCGACTATCAAAAATATGACGATAATGAGTCCTGCCAGCGTCGCAAAGGTGGCAATTTCGTCTTTATCGCTCTTTTTGAGAATAATTGCAACTATCGCCGTCAAAAGACCGATGCCTGCGATTTTTATTAAAATACTTATATTCATTTCAACCTCTAAGACACAATCAGCATTATGGCGAACCCGAGCAACACGAGCAGTTTAAAATACATAGAGCCGAGTTTTTTAGCTTCGATTTCGCTTTTTTCTTTGAGCTGTTTATAATTTTCAATCATTCTGTCCGTCATATTAAGACTTTCCGAATAAGGCAGAGAACCGATAGCGTAAAGATATTTAGTCACTTCCTTTTTCTCTTTGTCCTTAAAAAAACTTATATCCGGCACAAAGTTTTCCGACGGACTTTCGGCGTATTTGAGCATCGCCTGCCCGAGGGGAGATTTGCCGTCGTCAAAATAGTTTTTTATGACGGTAGGCAAATTCGTCTTAAGGTAGGATATATCCCCTTTCAGCTTTACGGAAAAATCGTAAAGCGTTTGAAACGCTTCCTTTCGCAGTTTATACCGCCTGTTGATAGACATACCCACAAGCGTAAAAGCTACGGCAATCAATCCGCCTGCCACAAGACTTATCAATTTTCACCTCTTAAATCTATCTTTTCGATATGCCCGACCGAGGGCTTATCCGACAAAACGACGTGGCAGTCAAAGGTTTCTTTAAGCAATTTAAAATCCCCCGTCAAATCGTCTGCGCCGCTTGCATGAACGGAAGCGAAAACTCTGACTCCCGCCCTCACAATATCTTTTACCGCCTCTATTTCCCCTCTTTTGAAAATCTCGTCCGTCACGATAAGCTCGGGTGACATTGCCCTGACGCAGTTTTCGTAGGCAATTATCTTAGGCACGTTGGCAACCACGTCGCACTCTCCTACGTCAAGACACGGCACTCCGTCGGATAAAGCGGCAAGTTCCCCTCTTTCGTCGATAATCAACGTCTGACACTCCTTTGAATACGCCCTCGCAAGGTCACGCAGAAGCGTCGTCTTTCCGCAACCGGGCGGAGATATCACCAAAATGTTTTTTGCGCCTTTTGCCTGCGCTTTTACCCTGTCGCCTATCCCCTTTATCTCGTGAGGGAGTCTTATAAGCAGGCTTGAAACGCTCTTTAGAGAAATGAGTCTGCCGCCCTCTACGACGCCTTCTCCGACAGCGCCTATCCTCACTCCCTTTTCATACCTTAAATATCCCGAAACAAGTTCTTCCGTCACCGAGTATACGGAAAATCCGCTCGACACTCCCACCACTCTGTCGATATCCTCTTTCGTCACGATATAATACCTTCCGCTGTCGTGCCTCAGTTTGACGGTGCCCGACTTCGTCTTGAGCACTGCGGGTCGGTTTAACCTGAGCCTTATTTCATAGAGCTCGTCATATGAATATTTCGATATATACAAAGCGAGAACGCCCGTAAACAATTTCACACTATAAGCTATGAAAAAACCGACGGCGTTATAATGGGAAGACAAAATGATACAATTTTCGCAAAAGAGACGATAGTAAAAAATTAAAAGGTTAAATTGTTGCTTTAAAGAGTATTTCTTTAAAACTTTATAAAAAATACTACCTAAATTTACGCTTTATAAACTTGAAAATCCTGCTAAAACCTTCACTTTATAAAATTGAAAAAGCTACCGATATATTAGCTTTATAAACTTGGCAATGCACCCGTATTCGCTTTTGCATTGTGCGCAACAAGCGGAAAACTTAAATGCAAATGTAAATTGAATTTTTGACTTTACACCGCAAAACAAAATAAAAAAGACCTTGCGTAAATCAAGGTCTTTAATATTAACTGATAAAATAATTTGATTATACTCTCGACATATATTCGCCGGTTCTCGTATCCACTCTTATGGTATCCCCCTCGTTGACGAAGAAAGGCACCTGAATGACGTATCCCGTCTCGAGCGTGGCGGGTTTAGTTCCCGGAGTGGCTGTATCGCCTCTGACGCCCGGCTCGCAGAAGGTTATCTTGAGTTCGACGAAGTTCGGGGGCTCGACGCTGAAAGGCTGACCGTTAAAGAATTTCATATCGACGGTCATATTTTCTTTTACAAAGTTGAGAGCGTCCTCAACCTGCGACTTGTTGAGCGGAATCTGCTCGTAGTTTTCGGTGTCCATGAAGTAGTAAAGTTCGCCGTCGTTGTATAAATACTCCATCGTTCTCCTCTCGATGTGAGCAAGTTCAAATTTTTCCGTGGGGTTGAAAGTTTTTTCCAAAACGCTACCCGTAATGACGTTTTTGATTTTGGTTCTTACAAAAGCGGCACCTTTACCCGGTTTAACGTGTTGGAAATCGACAATAACCATTATGTTGTTGTCCATCTGAAAGGTGATGCCTTTTCTGAAATCGCCTGCAAGTATCTGAGCCATAGTTTCTTTCGCTTTAAAAGCGTCCTCCTGTTTAAAATATTTAAGCTAAACTGCGTTTAGCCGATAATTATAAGTTTTGTATCGTGTCTCGAAAGAGGCTCTGCTCTTCCCACGATATAAAGATTTTCGATTCTTACGCCGAGACATCCCTCGATATAAACGCCGGGTTCAACGGTTACGACCATATTGTCTTTTAATACCTCGTCGCTCTTTGTATTGAGCGTGGGCGCTTCGTGAATTTCCAGTCCTACTCCGTGTCCCGTGCCGTGAATGAATTTATCGCCGTATCCTTTTTCGGTCAGATAATCTCTTACCGCCTTATCGACGTCAAAGCACTTTGCTCCGTCTTTCAAGGCGTCCGCTCCGATTTTTTCCGCTTCACGGACGGCTTCGTAAACGTCAAGCATTTCCCTTGTCGCACCGCCCACGGCAAACGTCCTCGTAAAGTCGGAACAGTATCCGCCTACCACCGTGCCCATATCTATCGTGACAAATTCCGCACCGCTCAGCCTCCTGTCGCAAGGAACGTGATGCGGCTCGGCTCCGTTTTCACCGAACGCCACGATTGTATCAAACGAAAGTTTCTCGCCTCCGAGCCTTATAAAACTTTGCTCGATAAAGTTTGCGACTTCCACTTCCGTCATACCGATTTTGATATTTTCCAAAACGAGGTCAAACACTTTATCGGTAATTGAAGCACTCTTTATGATATTCGATAATTCTTCCTCGGTTTTGATTATCCTATTTTGCATAGTCCACGCTTCTTACTTCTCTTATGACGCTGACTTTAATCTGTCCGGGATATTCGAGTTCGGATTCGTATTTGTTGGCGATTTCCTTTGCCAAAAATACCGTGCCTGCGTCGTTGACCTTTTCCGGTTTGACGATAACTCTGATTTCCCTTCCTGCCTGAATTGCGTAAGATTGCTCGACGCCGTCAAACGAGTTTGCCAAAGTTTCGAGTTTCTCGATACGTTTGACGTAGTTTTCAAGCGACTCTCTTCTCGCACCGGGTCTTGCACCCGATATTGCGTCTGCCGCCTGAATGAGCACCGCTTCCACCGTCTGAGGTTCGCAGTCGCCGTGGTGAGCGGCAATGGCGTTGATGACGGCAGGGCTCTCTTTATATTTTTTGGCGATGTCCACGCCTATCTGAATATGCGTTCCTTCCGTCTCGTGGTCTATTGCCTTGCCTATGTCGTGCAAAAGTCCCGCACGTTTGGCAAGTTTTGCGTCCACGCCCAGTTCCGACGCCATGATAGCCGCAAGGAAAGCAACTTCGAGCGAATGCTTAAGCACGTTCTGACCGTAGCTCGTGCGGTATCTGAGTCTGCCCAAAAGTCTGACGAGTTCGGGGTGAAGCCCGTGCACGCCTGCGTCGAATACGGCTTCTTCGCCGGCTTCCTTTATAGATTGGTCTACTTCCTTTTTGACTTTGTCGACCATTTCCTCTATTCTGGCAGGATGAATACGTCCGTCCGCAACGAGTTTTTCAAGGGTGATACGAGCTATCTCCCGTCTTACCGGGTCAAAGCTCGAAAGCGTTACCACGTCGGGAGTATCGTCGATAATTACGTCGACGCCCGTTGCCGATTCAAGCGCTCTGATATTTCTTCCCACTCTGCCTATAATTCTGCCCTTCATTTCGTCGCTGGGAAGTGCCACAACGCTGACCGTGCTGTCTGCGGCGTGGTCGGCGGCGCATCTTTGAATGGCAAGCGAGATAATGTTTTTAGCTTTCTTTTCCGCCTGCTCTTTTGCCTGCGCTTCAATCTCTTTAGCCTCTAAGGCGCTGTCGCGCTTGACGGATTCCAAAAGTCCCGCCTTGAGCTGAGCCGCCGCTTCCTCTTTTGTGAGCTGCGACACTCTTTCGAGCTCTCGCTCCATTTTTTCCTGCGAGAGGGACAATTCGTCTTCTATTTCCTTAAGTTTAGCCTTTGTGGCTTCAACCTGTTTGTTTGCCTGTTCGAGTTCCGCCTGTTTTCTGTCTAGCGTTTCCTCTTTTTTGTCGAGAGCGGCCTCTTTCTGAACGATTCTGTTTTCCGAACGTTGCAATTCCGCTCTGCGGTCGTGAGTTTCTTTATCGAATTCCGAACGCATTTTCTGAAGCTGTTCCTTAGCTTCGATGAGTCCGTCCTTTCTGATGTCTTTTGCTTCTAATTTTGCTTCTTCAACTATGCGCTCTGCTTCTCTCTTAGCTAAGCCGACTTTGTTTTGCGAATATAATCTATATCCAAACAGACCTGCGAGAACACCGACAATCAGTGTAACCGCACCTACTATTCCTGCAATCGCACCCGGGCTGAGAGACGCAAACGCACTATAAAATATGCTTGTCAAGTTTGCATCCTCCAAAAAAATATATATTATGCCATACCATAAATGGAAATAAGTATAAACACTATGTATAAGTATAAACGAAAAATAGTAAATAGTCAACAGCGAAGGAAAAAAAGATTTATCAAAATATGCGTTATTATTTAATAAATATACTACATATTGCGTTTTTAAACGCCTGTCTTGCTTTATTTTCGATTATATATTCAGTCCCTTGACGCTTGGCAAAAACGCCGAATTTTCGCCTTTGCAAAATAAAAGACAGGACGGCATATCCTGTCTTTCGGTTTGATTTTCGCATATCCGCTTAAGCCCTGCTAAAATCTTTTTTAATTTTCGCATATCCGCTTAAGCCTTTTTGTTTGAATGTTTCATCCAAACGCAAAATTTTAAGCCTGAATAAAGGAATGCCTCAAACGGTGAAACCCTTTTATCAGTTTTGCGTTTTAAGTTTTTCTTTTATCTCGGCCTCGAGCGATGAGGCAAGTTCGGGATTTTGTTTTAAGTATTCCATAACCTTATCTCTGCCCTGTCCGATTTTCTCGTCGTTATAGGAAAACCAGCTTCCGCTCTTTTGAATGAATCCGAGCTGAACGGCAAGGTCCAAAATACAGCCGAGCTGAGAAATTCCCGTCCCGTACATAATGTCGAATTCCGCCGTTTTGAAAGGAGGAGCGACTTTGTTTTTGACAATTTTTGCCTTGACGTGATTTCCTACGAAATCTCCGCCGTCTTTAAGACTTTCGGTGCGGCGAACGTCGATACGAACGGAAGCGTAAAACTTGAGTGCTTTACCGCCGGTTGTCGTTTCGTTACTGCCGTATATGACGCCCACCTTTTCACGAAGCTGATTGATAAATATAATGGTAGCCTTGTTTTTGCCTGTCGTGGCAGTGAGTTTTCTGAGCGCCTGACTCATAAGCCTTGCCTGCAAGCCCATATGCGAATCGCCCATCTCGCCGTCTATTTCCGCCTGCGGAGTGAGTGCGGCAACCGAGTCGACAACGATAAGGTCAACCGCTCCCGAGCGGACGAGGGTTTCGGTGATTTCGAGTGCCTGTTCTCCGTTGTCCGGCTGAGAAACGTAGAGGTCGCCGATGTTTACTCCCAGCCTTTGAGCGTATGAAGGGTCGAGAGCGTGCTCTGCGTCGATAAACGCCGCCGTTCCGCCGTTTTTCTGCACTTCTGCCACGACGTGAAGTGCAACCGTCGTTTTACCCGAAGATTCGGGACCGTATATTTCGATAATTCTTCCCTTCGGAATTCCGCCTATTCCCAAAGCGAGGTCAAGCGTAAGACAGCCGGTCGAGATGACCTCGATATTCTGCTCCGCACTGTCGCCGAGGCGCATGATAGCGCCCTTGCCGAAGTCCTTTTCTATTTTGGATAATGCCTCTTTTAAGGCTAAACTTCTGTCATCGGTATTTGCCATAATAACTCCTTTTGAAAAATTATAACATATATCTTTATTTAAATCAAATATTTTTAATTCAAACGCCGTTTCGGCTGCAAATTTATACTTTCAGTCCTTTCGCATTTCCGTCTCGCACCCCACTGAAAGTCGCTTTTGCGGGCGGTGTTTTAACAACTTGAAACGCCCTATTGCACACCTTGACAAAGCAAATTAGAGAAGCAAAATGTTTCCCTGCAAATATCTCACAAGATAAAACAGCGCCATGTTGGTCGTCTTTTCTCTTATCTCGTTGCGGTCGCCCGTGAAATTGTGCTCGAAAACCGGGATAAAATTATCCCTGCCCACTCCGATATACACAAGCCCAACTTTTTTGCCCTCGCTCGGAGAGGGTCCTGCAACTCCCGTGGTGGAAAGAGCAATCGTCGTCTTACCGACAAGCAGACCTCTTACCATCTCGTATGCCGTCTGTTTTGAAACGGCGCCCACCCTGTCTATCGTTTGACGGCTCACCCTGCATCTGACCACTTTTGCCAAAGTATCGTAGCAGACTATCCCCTCGAAAAAGCAATCGCTCGCTCCGGGGACGGAAGTGATTCTTGATGACACCATACCGCCCGTAAGGCTTTCAGCGGTGGACAAAACGAGGTTGTTGTGTTTTAAAAGTTTTAAGCACATCTGTTCGAGCGACTCGTCCGTCGTCGAATATAGATAGTCTTTAAACTCGTTGGCGATATAACTCGTCGTCATGGCGAGCCTGTTTTGACTTCCGTCGTAAATGGAAAACTCCACTCTTGCGTCGAGATAACTTTCGTCAACCGTGACGCCGAGCCCCCTTTCGACGTATTTTTGAAGCCCGCTCTCTATCTCGGCTTTAGTCAATCCGCAAAGTCTTAAAACGCTCATTTTTCACCCTGTGCGGCGAGCTTTGACACCAACTCGTCATAGCCGTTTTGGTCGAGATTTATTTTCACTCCGCTGTCGGTGCTGTCGCCCATATATCCCAGGCTGTCGATTTTATCGAAAATCTTTTGCGTGGTTATGGCGCCGATTTTAAATTTTTTCTGCACGCTCTTTTGACTGAGTTCTCCGTTTTCCACGCCGTAGCGCAAAACCTCGAAAAACTTGGGCGGATACTCTCCGTCTTGGTTCGCAGCCTTTAAATTGTCGAGGTCCTCTTTAATTTCGGAAAACACGATTTTATTTTTAAAGATATAATTTAATCCCGAACCTATCGCAAGCGCGGCTCCGATATAAAAGAAAATTTGTCCTGCCCAAGCGTAAAGCGGCCTTATTGCGGCGCATATAGATACGGCGATTGCAACATCCAAAAACACCGTTTTTATTTTGCCGAACACGTCTGCGGCAAGCACTATCTTCTTTTGAACGGCAAGGGTGCGGAATATTCCTATGATAAGTTCTCTTGAAACAACAAGTCCCGAAAGCAAAGTAAACACTAACGAGGCATAGGGATACAAACCGCCGGCAGTTTCGTCCGCACGCCATATCATCAAAAAGAGCATGATAACGACTATCACCTTATCTGCAAGCGGGTCGAGAAATTTTCCGAGATTGGATACAGTGTGCGTTTTTCTCGCAATAGTGCCGTCGATAAAATCGGTGGCGCAAAGAACAGAAAAAGTCACGCAGGCTACAATGAGCAGTCCGTATTGATAAAGCGGAAGACAAAAAGCCAAAATGTATAAAACTGCGGTAGGAATAATCAGCATAATCCTTGCCACCGTAACTTTTGTAGCTAAATTCATTTTACCCTCCCGATTAAATCTATTGAATCCGTATCCGTTATTTCCACGTCGTAAAACTCACCGACGGACAGAGGCACGGACGACTCGAAATATACCAGATTGTCTATGTCAGGCATCTGAAAGGACGTCCTGCCGTAAAAACATTGCCTGTCGTAATCGATGCCGTCGTATACGACGTTTAAGGTCTGCCCCACGTACGATTTGCATTTTTCCGCCAAAACTTTCTCCTGAAGTTTTTTAAGCGCCCTGCACCGCCTTGCAATCACCGACGGTTTTACCTTGTCCTTTATCTTCTCGGCAGGAGTGCCCTCCTCTGCGGAATATTCAAAAAAGCCGGCAAAATCGAGCTTGCTCGTTTCGATAAAGCGGTAAAGCTCTTTGAAATCTTCTTCCGTTTCGGTGGGGAATCCCACTATAAACGAGCTTCTTATTTTTATCGAGCGCCGTTTTAGTTTTTCGATAAGTTCCAAAGTCGACGCCTTCGTCGTGTGGCGGTTCATCATTTTAAGCAACCTGTCGCTAATATGCTGAAGCGGCACGTCGCAGTATTTGGCTATCTTTTCGTTTGAAGCGATATAGTCGATAAGCTCGTCGTCCAGCATTTCAGGCTCTAAATACATAAGCCTTATTATTTTAAAATCGAGTTTTGACAACTCGTCCAAAAGTCCGATAAGCCTTTTTTCTCCGTAAAGGTCAATGCCGTATCTCGTCGTATCCTGCGCCACGAGGATAAGTTCCTTGACGCCGTCGTCGGCAAGTTTTTTTGCCTCTGATGTCAAGTCCTCGATTTTTTCCGAGCGGTATGCGCCCCTGATATTGGGTATGGCGCAGTAAGTGCATTTATTCGAACAACCGTCCGCAATCTTGAGATATGCGTAATGATACGGAGTGGTAAGCACTCTGCCGGATACAAATTTATCACGGCATTTAAACACTTCCTTTTCGTCGGCATTGCCGCTGTCGAGATAATCGCAGAGCATATCGTAGTCGCCCGTCCCGAAAAACATATCCACCTCGGGCAATGACGAGGCGAGCTCGTTTTGATACCTCTGCGACAGACAGCCCGTCACTATGACTTTTGCTCCGTTTTTCGATTTGTATTCGAGAGCATTTAAAATCTCGTCGATAGCTTCCGTTTTTGCGCTTTCAATAAATCCGCAGGTGTTTATGACAATAACTTCGGCTTCGTTTTCGTCGGACGTGAAAGTATGCCCCTTCTCCGACAAGCGGAAGAGCATCTTTTCAGAGTCCACCCTGTTTTTATCGCAACCTAAAGATATAACGCCAATTTTCATTTTTCTCTTTAAACTTTATTTATTAAGTTTCTCTCTACCTTTATTTAACGAGCCATATTTGCCAATCTGAAAACTTCATCGGGCACGTCGGCGAAGCATATATACGACAGAATTATAAAACCGGTTTTTATCATTCCGTTTTACCGTCGGCGGCGAAGGGAAAATACCGCAACTTCGGATATCGTCCGTCTATAGAATCCTCTCTGTTTATACCCTGCGCCGATATAGCCTGCGTCGATATAGCTTGCGCCGTTGTTTATATCCTGAGCCGATATAGCCTGCGCCGTTGTTTATATCCTGAGCCGATATAGCCTGCGCGGTTTATGTTCTCATTTACTGCCGACAACAATTCGCCGCAATGCCACAGCCAAACGGCAGGCAGATATGCCGTTGCCACGCATAGTAAATAATATACCATATATGTGATTTTTTTCAATCAAATTTATATATTAAATCATATACTTTTTTATATAATAAATCTCATACTTTTGATTTTGTTTGAAAGCAACTTGTTTTTTAGTTGCAAAAGAAAAAGAGCGGCAAGCGCTCTTTTAATTTTATTATTCGTCTTCTTCGCACTCTTCCACCAAAGCGTCGTATTCTTCCTGAGTGATTGTGACAGGTCTGGCGTTGTTGGGTTTCTGAGGCGGACCGAGATATCCCATTCTTTCGATTTGGTCGTAAATTGCGCCGGCTCTTGGGTATCCTACTCCGAGTTTTCTTTGCAACATGGAAATCGATACAAGCGAGCCTTCCATACCGAGTTTTAAAGCCTCCAAAACTTTGGGCGATATGGCGCTCGACTTTTTCTCTTTGTCGTCGGACGCTTCCTCTTTTGCTTCCTCTTTGTAGATGGTTTCCTTTATCTTATCGTCGTAGTGGCTTTCGTTGTTCTTCTTAAGGAAGTCGACAACAGCTTTGACTTCTTCGGTGGAAATAAATCCGCCCTGAACTCTAACCGTTTTGCTGAACTTCGGATTCATATACAGCAAATCGCCGTCGCCGAGAAGATTTTCCGCCCCACCGCCGTTCAAAATCGTTCTGCTGTCGTTGACTGTGGGCACTCTGAAAGCGATACGTGACGGCAGGTTGTTTTTGATTGTTCCCGAAATGACGTCTACAGACGGCCTTTGCGTGGCGCAGATAATGTGAATACCCACGGCACGGGCAAGTCTTGCGAGGTTGTCTATGCATTTTTCAACCGTCTTGCTTCCCCTGTCCATAAGCTCGGCGAGCTCGTCTATTATTATGACTATACGGGGCATCGGCACGAAATCGTCTTGCAGCTTGCAGGCGTTGTATTCCTCGATATCTCTGTAACCGTTTTTGTTGAAGAAGTCAAGACGCCTTTGCATCTCGTCGATACACCATTGAAGCGACTTGATTGCCTTATCGGCGTCGTAAATGATATCGTCAAGCAACAGATGCGGAATACCCTTATATACCGAAAGCTCGAGACGCTTGGGGTCTATCATTATAAAGCGCAGCTCGTCGGGTGAGGCGTGATATAATAAGCTGACAATCAACGTATTGATACAACAGCTCTTTCCTGCGCCCGTCTGACCTGCTATGAGAAGGTGCGGCAGCGATTTTATTGCGCAAACGTAATTCTTTCCGTAAAGGTCCTCGCCGAGAGCAAACGAAAGGTTTGTCTTGGATTCTAAAAACTCTCTGCTTTGCAAAAGACTGCTTATTCTGACCAAACGGCGTTTCTTGTTTGACACCTCAACGCCTACGGCATTTTCACCCGGGATAGGCGCAAGAACTTTGACGCTGACTTCCGCCATCTTCATGGCGAGGTCGTTTTCCAAAGTCTGAAGCCACGTTATCGTCTTACCTCTCGGCATTTCCAAAATCTTAATTCTGAAAAGCGAGAACGCCGGACCGCAGATGACTTCTATGACTTCCGCTTTTACGTTGAAGTAAGCGAGCACGTTGATGAGCGCTTCCTTCTTTTCTTCCATATCCTCGGAAGGTCCCTCGTTTATATCCGGAGGAATGAGAAGGTCGAGCGGCGGTGCAACGTAAGGCTTTCTCGGCACTGTGTTTTCGATAGACTCGTCGATGGTGATTTGTGCCGTTCTGACCTTATTTTCCTCCGCATCAAAACGGGCTTTCTTTTTTGCCCTGTGTCTTTCCAAAAACCTCTTTCTTTGAAGTTCTGCGGCGTCCGTTTCGTCGTCGGGAGTTTCAATCTCGCCCGACAGTATACCCCTTTCTTCGTCGGTCATTTCAGCAGAGCCGTAAACGACGCCCTTCGGTTGACCGCCGTCGTTTTCAAAACTGACGTTTTCGGAAGAGAAGCTACCCACCTTTCCGAAGAAGGAATATCCGCTCGGTCTTGTGGACGAGGGTTTGATTTCCGCTTCCGTCGGAGATGGATGGTCGAGCATGGAATTTGGCTTCAATTCGTTGGCTCTCTCTCTCGCTCTTTCGATATCGGCGACATAAGTGTCCTCCGCTTTGAGCTGAGCTTCCTTTTCACGTTCTGCCCTTTGAGTTTCCTCTTGAGCCTTTTGCGCAAGCCTTTCTTGCTGACGGCGTTTAAGCTCTTCCATTCTCTGAAGCCTGGCTTTTCTCGTTTCGTCTTCCGTCTTGCGTTGCTCTGCCATATCGCTTAGTTGTTTTCCTCTTTCGAGGTCGGGAGCGTAGGTCGTCGGCTTGACGCTCGGCTGTTCTGTCAAATTGGGATTGCGATAAACGCCCGTCGTCGGGTCTTGATTGAATGACGGCGATTGCATCGGTTGCACGGAATCCGCTTTAGGCTGGAAAGGCTGTTGAGCCTGTCCCGACTGATAAGGCGGATAACCGTTTGTGGGATAAGGCGCAGGTACAAATCCGTGCGGCGGATATGCCGTCGGATAGTAAGGCGCATATCCTTGAGGGATATAACCCTGCGGAACGTATCCCTGAGGAATATAGCCTTGAGGAACGGCATAGGTATACGGATACATACCGCCCATATTCACGGGAACATACTGAACGTTTTGAGTTCCCTGAGAGATTACGTCAGGCTGTCTGTCCTGACGGGGATATACCGCAGAGGGCTGTTCTTGTTCTTTTATTCCCTCGGATTGTTTTTGCGTTACGTAGCTGTATTGAGTTCCGCTGTTAATATAGCCGTTAGCCGAAGCGGAATTGTTTTGCATATTTACGGCGGAAGAATCGCTCTCCGGGCGTCTTGGCGGATATATCTGAACTCTTTCCGAAGCCGACTGATAACCGCCACGATTTGCGCCCGTTTGATTTGCGCTCGCCTCCTTTACGCTAGAGGGCGAGGAAGCGGCGAGAGCGTTCGCCCCCTGAACATAGGATTTGTTTTCCGATTGAGCGGAAGAAGCGGCTATCTCGTTCCAGGTCTTTTTCTCCTGACCGTAGGCGGTGCTTGCAGGAGGATTCATATCCTTCCTGTCCGAGCTATGGCGTAAAAGGTCGAAAACGCTGACGTCTTTATTTTCATATCCGTCGTTGATATTGGGCAACACTTTTCCCGACGGGTCGGGATAAATCTTGAGCGGTTGCGATGCGGTCGCATTGCTTTGATCCGCATTCGCCTGATTGCCCGAGGGCGAATAGGTCCCCTGCGCAGGAGTGGCGGGACGGGAAACGGCAGAGGCGTTCCTCTGCGAAGGCAAGCCGTAACTGCCCCCTGTCACGGAAGATTGATTTGTCTTTTGACCGTTTGAATAAGTCCTCGAAATATAAGGATTGTTCGGAATAGCGGATTGTCTTTTTAAAAGCTCACGCTGTTCCTCTTTCAGTTTTTCAAATTCTATAATAGGGCTTTCCTCTTTCTTTCCCCATTCCGATTGATTGCGCAAAAGCGAACTCGAGCCGCTGATATCGTGGACTCCGCCCTGCTGTTGATTGGATTTTAAAGATTCCTTGTGTTTTTGTTCCGCCTCATTCAAAACCGTCCTTATCCTGTCAGGCGTAAGGCTGTCGATATCCACCGAGGCTTGCTCTCTTGAAATGGTCTTCTGATACGCCTCGTCTAGACGCTCTAAGGTATCGTTGCCTGAAGACGCCCTGTCCGTTTCGAGCGAGCGGCGGTATTCCCTGTATTTATCCCTGTCGAGTTTTTTGTTGAAAAGCAAATCTCTGACCGTATCGTTTTGGTCGTTTTTTCTGAAGTATCTTGAATCTCCTGTCCTCATGTCGTCGCCACCTAAAGCAAATGCTGCTCCTCTTTCGTCATTTTTTTGTTCGTCCCCTAAGTGTCCCTGTTTATTGGGAAAGATAAAATCGTATCCTTCCGTTCCGTGCGGTTTTTTGGATTCCTCCTCGTCTGCGCCCGGTTCGACCGTATAAAATTCGGTAGGCTTGTTACGATTGAAAGCGGTAATCGTGGGAGATTTGGGAACGGTTATTTTTTGTCCCTTACCGAGTTTGGGCGCTTTCATTCTGCCCGTCTTGCCTGCCGAGCCTGATTTTATGAACGGATAAACCGCAACGAATATCAAAATAAAGAACAATACGCAGACGAAAACGAGTGCGCCCACGTTTGTGAAAAATCTTTGGAAGGGATAAGAGATAACTCCGTAAAGGCCTCCTCCTGCGGTATTTCCGTTTACGTAACAGGCGTTGAGGTAGTCGCCGTATGACGTATTCACCGCATAAGGGCTCGACGTATATACGTGAAGCGCCCATATTCCCGCCGCTATGAGCAAAGAAATCCTTACGATTTTCCTTGCCTCAAGCGTAACCTTAAAATTGAAAATAACGGCAACGGCAATTAAAACCCCGACTAAAGCGTATGCGTATGCGGCATATCCGAACGCTCCCAAAAGGAAGGAGGATACCATATCGCCGACGCCCCCGAGTGCGCCGAAAAGACTAAGACAGCAAAAAACGGCAATCAGCGCTATAAGAACTCCGATTGCTATCCTGTTTATTAAGTTTTCGCTGTTGCCTGAGCGCATACTCCCCCGTTTTTTAATTATATTTGGTTAAACCGTCAAAAGACTTCCGTTATAATGCGAAAATGCGCTAAAAATAAGTTTTTAGCCGCCTTCCGTCCTTGAAGCGGTTTTCGTCTGATACTTAAGCTTTAAACTAAAACGCACCTTTTATTCCGCATAAATATCCACTATAAGGTAAATTTTATTGTAGCACAATTATTGTCAATTTGCAATATTATTATTGTAAAATAAGACTAATGTTTTACCGTCTTTGCAATCTTTTTGAGATTCTTGTCCGACGTATCGCCTACGAAGCATACGGTGCGCCTTAAGCCGCCGAACACTTTTTTCGCCACGGCAACTACCTCGTCGCAAGTTACGCTTTCGATGAGCTTGAGTTCTGCGTCGATATCGTAAAGCTCGTCTTTTAAAATTGCCTGTCTGCCCAACGCTCTCATCACAGCCGACGTCGATTCCTGTCCCAAGACAGTCGAAGTTACCGCCTGTTTTTTCGCTCTTTCCAGCTCGGCTTCGGTTACTCCGTCCTTTAAAAGCAAATTTATCTCCTCGTCTATCTTTTCCACGGCGAGCGACACGCTTGCGGCATTTGTGGAAGTGCAGATATAAAACCTGCCTTTTGTCGTCTTGAGAAAAGAAGGATAGCCGTATATCGAATAGCACAGCCCGAGCTTTTCCCTTATTGTCTGAAAAAGTCTTGACGACATACTCGAGCAGAATATCTCGGTGAGCAGCGCTATTGCATGACATTCTCTGTCGTCAAACATATCGACGCCCTCGTATGCCTCGACTATATGCACCTGTTCTATCTTTTTATCCACCACAATCGTTTCTTCGCTGAGCGGACAGGGCAAAATTTCCTTTTCGGCAAACTCTTTTTGCTCGAAGTTTGAGGCGAAATATTTTTCCACCGCCTTTTGGACGGCATCGAAATCGAGGTCTCCTGCCACGGACACGACGGTATTGCACGCCACGTAACGCTCTGCGACGTAGGCGAACAAATCTTCCCTTGTCATTTTGGTGAGCGACTCTTTCGTCCCCAAAATCGTTTTGGCGAGCGGATGCGAACCGAGCGAGGCAGAAGCCGCCCTCTCGATGCATACGTCGTCGGGAGTGTCCTCGCTTTCGGCGAGTTCTTCCAAAATAACCTTTCTTTCCCTTTCAAATTCCTCTGTCGGGAAAGTGGAATTGAAATACAAATCCGACAGTATCTCGAGGCACTTATCAAAATCTTCCGCAAGCGAGATTGTATAGTAATAAGTAAACAGCTTGCTCGTTGCGGCGTTTATCCTTGCCCCGAGCGAGTCTACTTCCGCCACGATATCGAAAGCGGAACGGGTTTTAGTGCCCTTAAAGAACATATGTTCCACAAAATGCGAAACTCCGTTGTTTTTCTCGTTTTCGTAAAGACAGCCGGCACGCACGTACACGCCGACTGAAACGGAACGGACGGAGTCGTTTTTTGAGTAGCATAAAGTAAGTCCGTTTGGAAATTTAAAAAATTTATTCATATAGTGATTATAGCACATTTTTATACTAAGGCAAACATATTTTAGTTATATGAAAAGACGACATTTTACTACCGCAGTTACAAATTTTGCCATAATAACGATACTCGGGGTGCTTTTTGTCACTACCGTGTTCACCACTTCGACGTCGGCGTTTAAACAGGCAAACGACGCCGTATACTACGGAAACAGAGAAAGCGGCAAGGTTTCGCTTATGTTCAACGTGTATCAGGGGGAAGAATATATCCCCGATATCATGAAAACGCTTTCCGACTACGGATATTCCGCCACCTTTTTCGTGGGCGGTATCTGGGCGGAAAAGCACGGAGACCTCATAAAGGATATGGCAAATAACGGGTTTGAAGTGGCAAATCACGGATATCTTCATAAAGACTGCTCGTCGCTTTCCGCCGAGAGAATAAGAGAGGAAATCATCATAACGGAAAAACTTATCTCGTCCTATACCGGCTCTGCGGTAAAGCTGTTTGCCCCTCCGTCGGGAGATTTGTCGGACTCCCTCTTTAAGGTGGCAAAGACGGAAGGATATAAAGTGATAATGTGGACTACCGACACGATAGATTGGCGGGATAAAAATGCCGATACGGTATATAGCCGTGCAACCAAAAACTTAAAAGCAGGCGACCTTGTGTTAATGCACCCTACCGCCCACACCCTCGAGGCGCTTCCGAAAATTTTGGAATATATCAAAAGCGCCAGCCTCGCTTGCGACACGGTGACTAACACTATAAGCGGATAACGCCTCAAACGTTAAATCAGTCCATATCATAGCGCACTGCAAAAACTTAATATACAATCCCCGTCGAATTGTTTTGCTCGGCTATATAAATCGCTTTTAGGAGTTATACAAATATTTTGGCTTAGGTTTATGTTCGCAGGGATTTACAAATGCTTTCGCTTAGTCATATATTAGACATATAATTATTTGCTTATTTATAGAAACCTTATTGCAAATTATTATAAAAATTAAATATAGAATATATTCTCCAAGCTTCAAAAAACAAACCGCCCAACGGCGGTTTTTATAAATTAAATTCCCAAAATTCCCTTTATGACGGGATTTAAAACAGAGCTTATCACCTTATAACCGTTGTCGTTAGGGTGAAGCCCGTCGTCGGTGTATTGAGGATTCAGCGTTCCTCTTTCCGTCACCAGAGAGGAATAGACGTCAACGTAAATATATCCGTAACTGTCGGCAAGCGCCTGAATCTTTTCGTTTAAAACAGGCACCAAGGCGTTGGCTTTATAGTGATTGGGATACTGTCCGCTCGTTACGGGATAGCACGACTGAACAACGACTGTAGCGTCCGGAAGTTTTTTCTTTATCTGCATGAGTATCTCGTTGTAGTTTGTTTCGATGTGCTCGACACCGCCGTCGCAGAAAACGAAATCGTTTATCCCTATCAGCAACACGATAACGGAGGGTTTAAGGTCAAAAATACTTTGATTCATTCGTTTTAAAAGCCCGTCCGTCGTATCCGAGGCTATCCCTCTGTTATACGCCAAAAAGTCGGGGTAGTATCTTTCAAGGTCGCAGTAGTCGGTTATACTGTCGCCCACAAAAACGACTTGCCCGTATAAAACGTTTTTATTTTCGCTGTCAAATCCCCACGTTTTCAGAATACGGTAAGCCTCCTTCCACCAATGTCCGTAAACGTTGCCGAAAATCAATACCAAAGCGACCGCAACGAATATCACGGCTATAATAATTCTTATTCGCTTTTTTCTAAGATAAATTTTCATCGCCTGCGTTTAACTGTATCTGTGCTCGGTTGTGTGCTAAGCTGTATATGTGCTTAGCCGCCTTTTTTTCGAGCTGCTTATTATCTGACTTTGTTTGCCTTTTTCGTTTTTTTTGCCGTTTGTCGTATATATATTATCGTTTAAATAGTTATCCTCTAAACGATTACCGTGTTTTTGGCTTCATCCGAATTTACCGTCTTGCGTTTGCCCTTTGCGCCCAATTTCGTCCGAGTTGCCCAAGCATTATTCATCGACTAAGTGTTTGCTTCTGTTTTTTCTTGCCTTTTGACCTGTGCTTGCATTTATATCGTCGTTTTTTGCAATGCCCCTCTAATGCTTATCCTCCGAACGGCTGTCATTGCCGTCGTCCGTTTTAGACTCTCCTGCGTCCGATTTATCTTCGGCGTTTTCTATTATATCACAGTCTTTGCCGACTTCGCCACCAAAATCCGTCATTTTCTTTTCGTTTAATCTGTCCGCAGTCGCCAGACAAAAATGACAGCACACACCGGTAAACAGACCTGCAAAAAAGCCGATGACGAGCATATACGGCATATATAAAAACACGCTGTCGCCTATAATTGCCGCCGCCACGAGTATCTGCACGAGGTTGTGCGTCATTCCGCCCGCCGCCGACGTCGCCGCAACCGAAAATATTTTAAGGCGTATCATAAACGCCATAAGTATATACGAAGCGAGTGCGGCGGGAACCGACCACAAAAGAGCGGAATAGTTTCCCGAAAACACCGCCGTTAAAAGACATCGCAAAACGAGCACGATAAAGCCCTCTTTAAATCCTACCGTCAGAAAGCACGCCAAAAGCACCACGTTTGACAGTCCGAGCTTGGCATAAGGCAACGCGGGCACCAAAGGCGGCAATGCGTTTTCTATGAGCGAGATAATGAGCGACGCCGCAAGCAGTAATGCGCTTCTCGCTATTTTTCGAGTGTCAATCCTTTTCATCCCGTTATATAATCCACTTCGCCGTCTCCGACGATTTTTATCACCACTTTATTGGGCAGACACACTATCATTTCGCCGACCTTGGAAATCTTGCCCGCCTTGACGCAGTCCTGCCCTTTGCAGTCGCTTTTTAAAACGTATGCTGCGCCGCCGCTTATTTTAACGGTTATGTGTTCGTCAATCTTTACCGTCTTTTCGACGCTCAGTAAAACGGCCTCCAAAAGTTTACCGTCTTTATAAATATAAACCTCGCTTCCTGTCGGCTTGGTCATAAAATAGATTGCCAAAGCCGCTGCGATTATAAATACCGCAAGCACGATTAAATCGCCGATTTTAAAAATCTTTCCGTTTAAACCGTCCTTTTTCAATCTTTTATCCCCTGTAGCTTTTCCTATACAAGAGAAACGCCCTACTGTTTTTTAAGTAAAAAATTATTTTAGCCGACGGTATTTCTCACTTATAAAACGCAATTTGAATTATTCAAAAATACCGCAGGTTTTGTGCGTTAGCAAGGTTTTATCCCTTTGCCGAGTTTTATCCTTTGCCGATGTTTTTGTTTTAGTCCTGTTTTCCTTTTTACCGTTTTAAATATTTTAGAGCAGTCTTTTAATCAATCCGAAAAAGACTTTTAATTGCACGGATTTTTCGGGTTTCCGTCCCCTTCCTCCCGCCCGATTGGAGCAATCGCCTTTTTGTCAAATTTAACCGTAATTCTTTACGGCTTGCCCTACGGATTTTAAAACACGAATTTTAAAACACGGCTTATTAAAAATCGGCTTGTTTTTTCAAACTTTACCAATTATTTTATCTCCTATTTTAAAGAAAAACTTAAATTTACGGCGGTGACCTCTTGATTTAAATCTATCAGCACCGCGCCCACTCCCGTTTTTTTGATAAGCTCTATGCCCGCATCTTTTCCGAGCAACATAACTGCCGTCGACAATGCGTCGCAAAGAGCAAAACTATTCGATATTATCGAAACGGAACATAGCTCCTGTCCGCTGTTTGCCGACAGCGCCATACCGCTGAGAGGAGATATGATATGGCAATACCTCACGCCGTTATATTCGTAATATCTTTCATAATCTCCGCTTGTCGAAACGGAATATCCGCTCTTTAAGGTGAACGTGCCCACGTATCCGCTACCCCTCGGGTTTTTAACGCCTATCGTCAAATCCTTCCCGACGGCGGCAATGTTTCCGCCCACGTTAATGACCCCCTTTAATGAGGAGGAGATTTGATAGCATTTTTTTAAAGCATAGCCTTTTGCCACACCGCCCAGGTCTATCATAGTAAGCGAATCCGTCTTGGTGACGGTGAGGTTTTCCTCGTCCAGAATAATTTTGTCAAATCCGACGTGAGAGAGCGCTTCGGCAATCTCCGTCTCTGTCGGAAGCGAAGATATCTCGCCTATATAATTGTCTGCGGCAAACTGCCACAGTTTCACAAGCGGATAAACCGTCAGGTCAAACGTCCCTCCCGAAAGTTCTCGGGCGGTCTTGCACTCGAGTAAAACTTCCATCGTCATCTTGTCCACCTTGACGCTTTCGCCTGCCTCGGCTTCGTTTATCCTGTATACGTCGCTACCCTCTTTGGCTGTCGACATCAAATTTTCGACTTTAGCTAAAACTTTTTCTATTTCGTCGACAGCGTCGCCCGAGCCCGAACCGCTCAAATCGACTTCGGCAAAAGTTCCGAATATTAAATATTGTCCTGTTTGGTTGCAAGCACAAAACAAGACAATAGATAATGCTAACAAAAAAACGATAAAAAGTTTTTTCATACAGCGGAGGTTTACCTCTTAGTCGACGGGAAGATAATGCCCACCGTATCCGGACCGCAATGTGCGCCTATAACGGGACCTATGGGCTGTCTTACGATATTGACGTCGGGGAATCTTTCGAGAATTTTTGCCTTCATATCTTCCGCAACGTCGGGACAATCGGCGTCGAGCAAATAGATGGGAGCGTCGTCGTAGGGCGAATAATTTTCAAAGAACTGATTGAGCATAAACGATATCGCCTTTTTGCTTCCGCTCTGTTTGCAGAGAACGTCAATTTCGCCTGCCTCGTTGACAGTCAGAATTGGTTTAACTTTAAACATATTGCCCATGACCGCTTTGGACGGCGAGAGGCGTCCGCCCCTTGCGAGATATTTAAGGTCGTCCACGGCAAAGAGAACGCAGACCTTGTTTACTATCGAATCGAGATAGGCGATGGTTTTTTCTATATCGCCGCCGTTGGCGTTGAAAAATTTTGCTCCCATATATACGAGGAAGCCTGCGCCGAGGCATATGTTGAGCGTGTCGAATTTATAAAACTTGGTCTTGGGATATTTTGCCTTGAGTTGCTCGACGGCTTTTTCCATCTGATTGAAAGTGCCGCTCATCTTGCTTGAAAAGGCTATGTATAAAATATCCTCGCCCTTTTTGAAATACGGCTCGAAATAATCGAGATAATCCTGTTCGTTGAGCGCAGACGTAATCGCCGACGCACCGTTTCTCATTTTATCGAAAAATCCTTTAAAATCCGTTTCCTTTCCGAGGTCGTACATATACTCTTTACCGTCGATGGTATAGGGCATTTTGATGACCTTTAAATTCATTTCTTCGGCTGTGGTATACCAAAGCTCGCAATCGGTATCGCAAAATAATACTGCCATAATATCCTCCATTTTAAAATTTTGCTTTATCGCTTTTGCCTGTATCGGCAAACTTGATTTTTTTTGCGCCGTGTTATGACGCTACGATTTTTTGCTTATTTCTCGTTAAATATAAAGCCTCAAAAAAGCTGAATCGGCTCAGTAAAGTCCCTCTATCCTGCCCTTAGAGTCAATTGTCATCTTGCAGGCGTTTGGCACTTTGGGAAGTCCGAACATAAGCAAAATACTCTTTGAAATGACAACGACAAACTTAGCGCCGGCACGGTATTCGATATCGCTTATGTGAAAGACAAAGTCTGTGGGTCTGCCGAGCAAAGCGGGATCGTCGCTGAACGAATACTGAGTTTTCGCCATACATACGGGAAGCCCTTCGATGAGTTTTTCCACCTGCTTTAATCTCTTTATAGCCTGCTTGGAAAACTCCACTTTTGAAGCGCCGTAATAATCAACGGCAATTTTGGTGATTTTGTCTTTAAAGTCGTCTTGAAGGTCGTAAAGATAATTTATCTTCGGCTCGGGGTTTTCTTCCGCTAAAGCCTTTACCTCTTTGGCAAGCGCAGCCGCTCCCCAACCGCCTTTTTCAAAGCTGTCGCAAACGCTGAACTTTACGCCGAGTGCGTCGCAAAGCTGTTTGACGATGAGCATTTCCTCCGTCGTATCCGTGCCGAAACGGTTTAATGCGACGATGACGGGCACTCCGAACTTTTTGAGATTTTCTATGTGTCCTTCGAGATTTTCGCAGCCTTTGAGCAAATATTCCTCGCCGGGTTCGGCAAGCTGTTCCTTTTCCATACCGCCGTTGAGTTTGAGCGCTCTTATCGACGCCACCAAAACGACGACGTTGGGTGCGATACCTGCCTCACGGCACTTAATATCCAAAAACTTTTCCGCACCGAGGTCGGCTCCGAATCCCGCTTCCGTAACGGTGAAATCGGCATACGACATGGCGGTATACGTCGCCTGAATACTGTTACAGCCATGGGCAACGTTGGCAAAAGGTCCGCCGTGAATAAATGCGGGCGTTCCCTCTAAAGTTTGCACGAGATTTGGCTTGAAGGCGTCCTTTAAAAGGATAGCCATTGCGCTTTCCGCTTTAAGCTGTTTAGCGTAGATAGGTCTGCCGTCAAAGGTATAGGCAACCAAAATATTGCCCAGCCTCGAGATGAGGTCGTCCGTATTTCTGGCGAGGCAGAAGATAGCCATTATCTCGCTTGCTGCGGTTATGACGAAATCCGCCTTGTGCGATTGCTGAGGCGTGGATTGAATGTAAGTATCCCTCAACACTCTGTCGTTTACGTCAAGACATCTTTTAAACACGATATTGTTGGGGTCTATTCCGAGCACGTTGCCTTGGAATATGTGATTGTCCACCATAGCGGCGAGCAGATTATTGGCTGCCGTTATGGCGTGCAAATCCCCCGTAAAATGCAGGTTTATCTCCGCCATGGGATACACCTGACTGTATCCGCCGCCTGCCGCTCCGCCTTTTACGCCGAACACGGGACCGAGTGACGGTTCTCTCAAGGCGAGCGCCGTTTTCACTCCGATTTTTGAAAGTCCGTCGGCAAGACCTATGGCGACAGTCGTTTTTCCCTCTCCCTGCGGAGTGGGGTTGATAGCCGTCACCAAAACGAGCTTACCCTTTTCGGCAGAGTTTTTCGGTTTGACTTTCGCAATATAATTGCCGTAGCAAAACAAATCTTCCTCGGCAATCGACAGCTTTTTTGCAATTTCCCTGATATTTTGCGGAGTTATGGATTCCGCTATTTCTATATCTGTTTTCATAGTTAAGATTATATCATAAATTTTTCAATATTCAATCTTTTTTTTATCTATTTGCCGTATATAACGCTTTAACGACCCTCTTATATGACCTGTCCGATTAAATTATTTTGCACAAATGGTAAAATTTAATAAAAAAGCCGACTTTTGTCGAATATCTCAAATAAACTCCGACGCTTTAAAATATAATTATTATTAAGACGGCACTCTGTTTTACATAATGGACACCCTGTTATTGCTCCCGTTATCCCCTCGGCCGCCTCATAAAAAATTTAAAACCTGCCAAACCTAAGCGTTTAGCGTCCCTCGGCGAAAATCGCAAAAGCAACATAGACTGCCTTGAACCGAAACCGGCAATATACGGCATTAAAAAGCGAGCTATGACAGAACCAATCGATTTTTTATATTTAAGATTATTTTAATAGATAATAATATAATATGTATATCAATTAAAGAGGTATGATATGGACGATTTTTACAATTTTTACGATTCAAACTCAAATCAGACGCCGCCTTCCGAACCGCAGGACAGCTCGTCTACGGTAAAACTTAAGAGGACGAACATAGCGCTCATTGTCATTGCCGTAGTTTTGGCATTGGCGCTGATTGTCAACGTCATAGTTTTGGCGACGCTCAAAGACACTATTGCCACACAATACGGAAGCGCGATTGCCGATTCGGTAAGGGACGAATATTCAAACGCGATAAGTGACTCTTTGTCCGATAAAGACATAGTATCCGATATAACCGACGCCGCTACCGACAGCGCACTGTCTAAGCTCGAAACGTCTATAGGCGAATCGGTAAAGAAAAACTGTATGTCGTCCGTTGCGGTCATAAGCTGTTCGTCAGGCACTAAGGGAAGCACTGCCACTGCGTTTTTGATAACAAACGGCACTGAAAGGTATATGCTCACAAACCACCACGTCGTGACTTACGAAGTGGAAACGGGCTTTACCACCAAAACCTATTTGCATTCAAACATATCCGTCAAGTTTTACGGCGAATCAAATTCCTATCCCGTCGAAGTGGTGTATTCCGATGCCGACCTCGATCTTGCGCTGTTGACCTTCAAATATTCCTATCCTAGCGACAGCACCCATCCCGCCGTCAGAATAGCAAACTCCGATTTTGCCGACCTCGGCGAGGAAATAGCCATCATCGGAAATCCCAAAAACATAGGTCTTTCCATCACTACGGGCGTCATATCCTGCAAAGACATTATCTTTTCGGATAATCCCGAAGCGGAATACGTCATGATAGACGCGGCGGTCAACTCAGGCAACAGCGGCGGACCGGTGTTCGATAAAAACAGCGTGCTTGTCGGCGTAGTCGAAAGCAAAGTGGCGGATGCGTCGGTGGACAATATGGGATTTGCCCTCAATATCTCTACCGTCAGAAAATTTATCTCGGCGGCGGAAACGGCAAAATCGATTACCGTAAACTACACCCCCGTTTCGAGAGGTTAAACCTCAGGTCAATCGGATTTATAGCTTAATCGATAACATAGGCAACGCTGATATAAAGGAGAAGCTATACCGAAAGTATATAAAGGCTTTTATAGACTTGCCAAAGACCAATATATAAGGTATAACTTCAATAACCAAACAATATATAATCTATAATATAAGTCGGTATACGTCCTACACCGTATATGCCGTATGTAAGCCGATATATAAAGCTATAAACACAAATAGAATAATAGCGCAAAATAAAAATCGTCTTTAATAAAACAACAAAACTTCAGCTTTATGGCATAGCGTTTTAAAACGGGCTTGACAAATTTTAAGGCAAAACAAAAGCGATAAGTAAAAAAGCCTGAAGACAACGCTTAAACCTGAAGATAAAACTAAAATCAAAAGTTAATCAAAGCGCATTAAAAGAGAGCCTACGCTCTCTTTTTTTGCTTTATTTATATATAAAATCTTTCAAAATTCGCTTTTTAAAATATTTTTTAATATTATTTTAACTTTCTTTAAAAAACCGCCCCTATACGTTTGACAATATTTTTCAATTTGATATAATTCGACAAGTGAGGTTTAGTTTTACTAAACTTAAAATTTAGTTTTACTTTGTTTGATTAAATGCCAAGTTTAAAAATACTAAACCGACAAAGGAGCGGATTTTAATGGAAATAGGAGTCAAAATCAAGGATATGCGCCAAAAGTGCGGGCTTACGCAAGAGGAACTTGCCGACCGTTGCGAATTGACGAAGGGATATATCTCACAGCTTGAAAACGAACTCACTTCCCCGTCCATCGCCACGCTCTGCGACATACTCTCGGCGTTAGGCAGCAGTCCTTCAGAATTTTTCAGCGATGAAAAAAACGAGCAGGTAGTTTTTACCGAATCAGATTACATCGAAAAGATAACGGAAGGACAGAAAATCGAGTGGCTCGTGCCCAATGCGCAAAAAAACGAAATGGAGCCTATAGTCGTCAATCTCGAGCCTCACGCCAAGACTCAGGACGATATGCCCCACGAAGGAGAGGAATTCGGATTTGTTTTAGAAGGCGAGATTTTGCTCACAATTGGCAAAAAATCATACCTTGTAAAGCAAAACGAATCTTTTTATTTTGAGAGCAACAAAATTCACTATATCGAAAACAATTCGGAAAAAACGGCAAAAATAATATGGGTATCAAGCCCGCCGACTTTTTAAGGAGCAGCTATGAAAGAAAACACTCAACCAAAGCCCGTCGAAACAACACCCGACAAAAAAGACGTTGTCAAAAGCGACAATATAATCGAGCTTAAAAACGTCTGCAAAGTCTATGACGGCAAAGAAGCGGTCAAAAAAAGCAGCCTTAACATTCAAAAAGGCGAATTCGTCACTTTGCTCGGCCCGTCCGGCTGCGGCAAAACCACCACCCTGCGCATGATAGCGGGATTTGAAACGCCGACTAGCGGCAGAATCTATTTCAACGGCGAGGATATAACGGACACTCCCCCGTATCTGAGAAAGGTTAATACCGTATTCCAGAAATACGCGCTTTTTCCGCACCTCAACGTTTTCAACAACATAGCGTTCGGACTCAAGCTCCAAAAGGTGGCAATGGAGCCGTTTGTCGATAAAAAAGGCAGAACGGTAACGAAATTCCGTAAATACACTAAAGAGGAAATCAAAAGAAAGGTTGACGCCGTCCTCAAAATGGTGGATCTCGAAGACTACGGACACAGAAACGTAGCCTCTCTTTCGGGCGGTCAGCAACAGAGAGTGGCAATAGCGAGAGCGCTTGTCAACGAACCGGAAGTTTTGCTCCTCGACGAGCCCCTCGGCGCACTCGACCTCAAAATGAGAAAGGATATGCAAATAGAGCTCAAAAATATGCACCGCAGGCTTGGCATCACCTTCATTTACGTCACTCACGACCAGGAAGAAGCGCTCACGATGAGCGATAAAGTCGTCGTCATGAGAAACGGCGAAATTCAGCAGATAGCCACCCCCGAGCAAATCTACGACGAGCCCGCAAACGCTTTCGTCGCCGACTTTATCGGAGAATCCAACATTCTGTCCGGCGTTATGCTCGAAGACTACAAAGTCGAATTTTGCGACACCGTTTTTGAATGCGTCGACAAAGGCTTCAAGAAAAAAGAACCCATCGACGTCATCATACGTCCCGAGGATTTCAAAATCGTCAAGCCCGATTCAAAAGACGCCCTGCTCACCGCAGTCGTCGACAGTTGCGTTTTCAAAGGCGATCACTATCAGATAACCGTCATCGCAAACGACAACGAGCTCATCGTCAACGATACGCTCGCACAGAAAAAGGGCGACACGATAGGTCTTTATATCAAGCCGTTTGATTTGCACATAATGCGCAAGGCAAGGATTATAAACGAACTCAAAACGGAAATGGTATCCGAAGGGCTCGTCAACATCTGCGGCGGACAGTTCGAGTGCAACAGCGACCTTCCCCAAGGCACCAAAGTTTTGGTTAAAGTCGACTTTGACGACGTAGAAGTCACCGATGACGCAGAAGACGGTAAAATCGCAGGCGTCGTTATCAACAGCATATACAAGGGCAACTACTATCAGTGCATAATAAAAACCGACGACCAATACGACTTCTTTGTCGACACGGACGACGATTGGCTCAAGGGCGACAGAGTCGGTATCAACATAGCTAAAGACAAAATCATCGTTGAAAAACTCGAAGAAGAAGTAAGCGACGAAAAGGAAGAAAAAAATGAAGAAAATTAAACCGTTTTTTCTCTCCAAAAAGGTGTTCGGTTATCCTTACGTACTGTTCATGCTCATTTTCGTCATCATGCCTTTAGTGCTTATACTTGTCAATGCGTTTTTGGATACCGACGGCTACCTTACCTTGGAAAACTTCAAGACTTTCTTTACGGAAAAATCAAGTCTTGTCGTCTTGGGCAACTCCCTGCTTGTGGGGCTCATCACCACGGTCATCTGCCTGCTTATCGGCTATCCCGTGGCGTATATTCTATCTAAATACAGCTCGGGCAAGATACTCGTTTTGCTTTTTATCCTGCCGATGTGGGTAAACTTTCTCATTCGCACGCTTGCCACAAAAGCGGTTTTCGTGGCAATGGGAGTGGAACTCGGTATGGGCACGGTTATATTCGGCATGGTATACAACTATCTGCCGTTTATGATACTTCCTTTGCACACGGTGATATCGTCTATCGACAAAAGCTACATCGAAGCGGCGGAAGATCTCGGAGCGGATAAATCAAACGTGTTTTTAAAGACGATACTTCCCCTTTCCGTATCCGGCATAATCTCGGGCATAACGATGGTGTTTATCCCGACGATATCGACGTATGCAATATCTCAGTTGCTTTCAAACGGAACGATATTCTTGTTTGGAGATTCCATTCAAATGAAATTCGAGCAAGGACTTTACGGCGTAGGCTCAATCATGTCGATAGTCATGCTCATATTCGTTTTGATATCAAACTTCCTCATGAATAAGTTTAGCAACAATATGCAAAGGAGGACGATATGGTAAAAAAGATTTTGGAAAAGGCGTATATCTTCATTATCCTTGCGCTTTTATATCTTCCGATTATCGTGATAATCGTATATTCATTCTCTAACAGCTCAAACTTCTCCTTTGCGGAAGGCTTCACTTTCGAGGCGTATAAATCAATATTCACCAGCTCGAAATCAAGCGCCCTGCTTGACGCCATCTTAAATTCGCTCTTTATAGCGATAGTCTCGTCGGTCGTCGCCACCATACTCGGCACCTTCTCCACGATAGGTATTTATGCCTTCAGGCGCCGTTTCAAAAGAGCGGTGCTCGACGTAAACCAATTTCCGATAATCAACTCGGAAATAGTCGTAGCGGTATCATTTATGGTGTTCTTCTCGACGTTCGCTTTCCCCGAAGGTTATTTAAGACTTATCATAGCGCACATCACCTTCTGCACTCCCTACGTAGTGCTTTCCATTCTCCCCAAACTCGAGAGCATGGACCCGAACATTTACGAAGCTGCGCTTGACCTCGGAGCAACGAGAACTCAGGCACTCTTTAAGGTGGAGATTCCCTATATCGCCCCGGGAATTATTTCCGGATTCGTCCTTGCCTTTACCCTCTCTCTTGACGACTTTATCATAACGCAGATAAACAAAGGTGCGGCAACGGGAATAAACACTCTTTCCACCTATATCTACTCCGACGCAAGAGTTCAGGGCTTAGAGCCGTTCTGGTATGCGATATTCTCTATCATCATAGTAATAGTAGTCGCCTTGGTGCTCACCATAAACCTCTATAAGGTCAGAAAGCAAAAGAAGATGCTCAAAGGAGGCGAGTTATGAAAAAAATCGCTTTGATACTCTGCATAGTTTTGCTTGTCGCCTTTACCGTAGTATGTTTTGCCGGTTGCAACAACAACGAAGCAACGACAAACAGGCTTGTTATATACAACTGGGAGGACTATATCGAACCTGAAATTTTAGAATCATTTAAAGCATATTATAAGTCCGTCACCGGCATAGACCTCGAAATCGTCTACACCACGTTCGACACCAACGAAACGATGATGACAAAAATGCTTCAGGGCGACGCCGTGGTAGACCTCATCTGCCCCAGCGACTACGCCATCGAAAGACTTATGACTCACGGCTTGCTTCAGAATATGACGGAGCTTGCCTCGTCGCTCAAGGAAAAATATCCTCAATACAATCTGACTTTCGACAGCTTTGACAATATCGAGCCGCTTGTCCACGAAAAGATTGGCTCGGAGTTTTCCTCTGTCAAATACGGCAACAAGACTATGAGCATGAACGACTACATGGTGCCCTATATGTGGGGAACACTCGGCATTTTGTATAATCCCAAATACGTCACGGAAGAAGACCTTTCGGCGGGATACGGGCTCCTTTGGAACGAGAAAAACAATCCCAAGCTCAACGGCAAAATTTTGATTAAAGACTCGGTAAGAGATACTTACTGCGTCGCCGTACTGTATATGTACGAATACGGACTTTTGCCTGACGGCTATGAAGACTATTCCGTTCAGGACCTCATCAACTGCACCGACAGCGAAATGCTCGAAGCGGCGGAAGAAGTTCTCACCAAACAGCGTGAAGTTCTTTCGGGATACGAAGTGGACTTCGGTAAAGACGATATGATAAACGAAATCGCCTACGTAGACCTTGCCTGGTCGGGCGACGCCCTTTGGGCAATAGAGGAAGCGGAAGCTATAGGTATGACGCTCGACTACTTCACGCCCGAAATCGGAGCCAACGTCTGGTTTGACGGCTGGGCAATACCCACGGTAGCCCCCAATCCCCTCGCCGCAATGATGTTTGTCGACTATATCAACCGTCCCGACAGCGCAATGCTCAACTCTATGGCAATCGGCTATACCTCGGCGGTGGCAAAGGATATTCTTCAAAACGACGAGGACGCCCTCGCTATACTGATTGACAACGAATACGAACCGGACGACTTCTTCGGCGACGAAAGACGTTATCCTACAGTCGACGAAACGTTCGGAGTTATGCACGACTTCGGCAAAGCCAACGACACCGTCGTCGCCATGTGGGAAAGAGCAAAAGCCGGAGGCGGTATTCCCATGTCGCTTGTCTATACTCTTATAGTGCTTGCGGTGATTATAGCGGGACTTATCCTTGCATACGTCATAAAGGAAAAGTTAAAGCTCCGCAAAAAGGTGGAAACGGAATAAAGCGACAAATAATGCAAATAAAGTTTTGCTATATATGCTCGCACGTTGGACAAATAAAACGGCTGACCGAAACGGTCAGCCATTTTTTTACAACGTTTTTTTACAATATATAGCCGATTGCTTTTACAATTTGCCTTATTTGAGTTGTGCTTAGTCTAATATAAACTACACTAAACCGCAGTAAAAACTAAAGTTCCACCCTCAGTTTCAAGGCTTGTGAAAGAGTGTTCTCGTCGGCATACTCTATGACGCTGCCTTCGGGAAGACCTCTCGCTATCCTCGTGCATTTTATGCCGAGTGGCTTTATGAGCGACGCTATATACATTGCCGTCGCCTCGCCCTCCACGTCGGGGTTTGTGGCAAGTATCACTTCCTGCACGCCGTCGAGCCTTGACAAAAGTTCCTTTATCCTTATGTCGTTAGGGCCTATATGGTCCATAGGCGAGATAACTCCGTGAAGAATGTGATAAACTCCCTTATACCCTTTTACTTTTTCGAGCGCAAGAACGTCTTTCGGCTCTTTTACCACGCATATAGTCTTTTTGTCCCTCGTAAGGCAGATATCGCAGACCTCGTTTTCGGTAAAGTTTCCGCAGATTTTGCAAAAATGCACGCTCTTTTTGACGTCCTCTATAGCCGAAACGAGCGCCGTGACGTCCTCGTCGGAATAGTTTAAAATGGAATATGCGTATCTTGCCGCCGTCTTTTCGCCCACACCCGGGAGCTTGGTAAGTTCGGCGATAAGTTTAGATAAAGGTTTAACGTAATTCATAAATTAAAACAATCCGCCTGCCGCTCCCGCCATAGGTCCTAAGAGCGTGTTTGAAAGTTCTTCCGCTTTGGCAATAGCCTCGTTGAATGCCGCAACGACTAAATCTTCGAGCATTTCGACGTCCTCGGGATCGACCGCTTCGGGTTTAATTGAAATTCCCACCAAAGTTTTGTTGCCCTTCATAGTAACTTCGACCATACCGCCGCCTGCGGTGCCGACCACTTCTTCCTCGGCAAGCTTTTGCTGCGCTTCCTTCAACTGTCTTTGCATAGCCTGCGCCTGCTTCATAAGCTGACCCATGTTACCGCCGCCGAATCCACCAAAGTTTCCCATACAATTCTCCTTTACCGTTTATCGGTTATACCGTAATTCGGTTTTTAAATTTTGATTTTATTTGAATTTTATATATTGCTTTATATATTTCAATTTCTTTATTATCGATTTTATTTGTATAGCTTTTCCATATCGCTTTTATATATCGATTCCTTTTATATCGCTTTTATATATATCGCTTTTATAAATTGATTTTATTTGTATAACTTTTATATATCACTTTTATATATCGATTTCGTTTATATTATTTATATCGATTTTATTTATATCGACTTTACTAATATTGCTTTCGTTTATCTCTCTAAAACGACCGTAAAACGGTATTATTATTGCCCGATATATTCTATATAAACAAGCCGTCAAAATAAAACGCCTTGACTTAGGCACTTTACTATTTTATTTTTAAATCGCTGTCAAACAAAGATATGAGATAACTCTTTGTATTGTCGTCGCCCAGCACCAGCTTCTTTTTGGCGACAAATTCGAGCCCTGAAAGATCCGACACTATTTTCTTTATCAAAGCCTTGTTCTCCGGCTTATCGACAATGATAAACGGCTGACCGTCTGCAAAATATACTACGAGTTTATCGTTTTCGACAAACGGTTCGCCGTCGGATACGGCAAACTTTAAAAAGCTGTCGTATTCCCCTTTCAGGCTCATTTCGCTGTCGTTCGCCACGGCGGCAATAACGTCGCTCCAGATTTTTAGCGCTCTTGCGTCGGGCTTGGGTGCGTCCTCTTTTTTGACCTGAGCTTTAGGCTTGGGCTCTATGACGCCCTCCACCTTTGCCGTCTCTTTGGGTGCGACTTTGGGCACAGAAAGATTCTTCTGAGGTGCGGGAGCGTTTTGCTCCGCTTCCGTCAAAGCCGCTTTAACGACTGCCGCTTCAAAAATGATTCTTGCCTGCGACGTGTATCTGAATTCTCCCTCGAGCGAGGTGAATATCTCGAGTGCGGCAAGCAGCTTTGCGGTATCTATCTTCTTTTGCAATTTATCCGCTTCCTCGAAAATATCGGCAGGCATACCGATATACTTATTTGCGGTGGGGCATTTTTTTATGAAAAGCAGGTTTCTGATATTTTCCGCTATGTTTGAGGCGAGAACCTGCACGCTCTTTCCGCTGTCGCAGATTTTGGCTACCTTCTCTAAAGCGGAGGCAGTGTTCTGCGTCAAGATATCACCGGTAAGCGACAGAATGCTCTTAGGGTCGCTCTGCCCCAAAACCTCGAGCACGCCGCTGTATGTCACGTTGTCCGAGCAATAGCTAAGGCACATATCGGCAATACTCAACGTATCTCTGACGCTGCCTGCCCCTGCCTGAGCGATGAGCATCAAGGCGTCTTCCTCGTATTTTGCTCCGACGGCTTTATATACGCTCTTTAAATGGTCTACGAGTTTTTTTGTGGGAATAAGTCTGAAATCGAAACGCAAACACCTTGACAGAATAGTCTGCGGAATCTGATGCACTTCCGTCGTGCATAAAATGAATATCGCATGAAGCGGAGGCTCTTCCAAAGTTTTTAAAAGTGCGTTGAATGCGCTTTTGGAGAGCATATGCACTTCGTCTATTATATAAACTTTATATCCGTTTTCCCTTGTAGGCGCAAACTGAACTTTTTCCGTCAATTCTCTTATCTGGTCCACGCTGTTGTTTGATGCGGCGTCGATTTCGAGCACGTCAAAATTTGTGGACAGCTTCATCTCCATACAGCTTTCGCATTTTCCGCACGGCGAACCGCCGACAGGTTCAAGACAGTTTACCGCTCTCGCCAAAATCTTGGCAACGGAGGTTTTACCCGTTCCTCTCGTTCCGCAAAAGAGATAGGCGTGCGACACGGCGTGATTGATTATCTGATTTTTTAACGTCTTGACTATGTGTTCCTGTCCGATGACCTTATCGAATGTATCCGGACGGAATCTTCTGTAAAGCGATGTATAAGCCATGGCATTATTATAATTCAAAAATTAAACAAAATCAAGAAAATCACGCACAAAACAAAGTCACCACCGCCACTTGGGCAAAACGGAAATCCGCAACGGTCAGCTCGCTTTCCGTAAGATTTGAAAGATACGCCACGGCTGCGGTCAGTTTTCCGTAAAACGCCTCGCTTTCCTCGTCTGAAGGGGCAAAATCCTGTTTTATCGCAGCCGCATTGCCGAGCGCAAGCATTGCCTGTTTGTATTTTGCTTCATTTGTCAGTTTTTCCGAAACTATATCCTCTATCGCCTCGGCGAGTTTTGCATAGCTTTCCGAAACAATACTTAGTGCTTTAAAGCCGTCGGAGTGCCAATCTTTAAGTCCGGAAAAAGACTGCACTCTCGTCTCTATTATCTCGCACCCGTTCTCCTGCTTGCCTGCCACCTTTTCGGCGTCCGCTTTACTGTCGTATACGGCGGCGATAAGTTTATATTTATCTCCATATTTCAAAACGTATCCTGCGCCGCCCATATCCCTATTTACGAATGCGGCTTCACGGGCAAGCGATAGATTGTCAAACGATTCCATTGAAAGCAGATAATACGAAGTCGTATTCCACAGTCCGCTCGCAGAAACCTTTCCGCCGTATAGCACCACCACGGAAACGGTCACTATAAAACAAAGCGCTATGACGATAACGCCGATAATCCCCTTTTTATTTTTTTTCATGGTATAGCTTATTTTATCCGTCCGAAAAAAATGCGCTGTTTTGTCGTTTTTTGTAAAAAAAGTATATAACTATTCTAAAATCGACGCTTTCACATATAAAAACATTGCCATATTTATATATGCAAATATGTCGAATGAGTCAAACGCCAAAATCTTTTTATTCAGGCTTTAAAGCCGAAAAAGCGAAAGAAAAATCATATAAATATTCAGGATAAAATCCGGGCGCAATTTAAACCCTTCAGTAAACTTATTACGCCCTGAAACAGAAAATTCCAAAAGGGAAAAATGCCTAAAAATTAAAAAGCCCGGTCAGGGCTTAAAAAAATAAAAAACGATATGACCGAAAGTGCAAAGCTTTAATCTTATTCGCTTTCCGCTCCTCTTTTACTCCTCAAACTGCTCAAGCGATATCTTTGCTTCATCGATAAGCTTTAAAGAAAATTCATCGGGATACGGGTGCAGATAGACTATCCTTTTTATTCCCGAATTTATAATGAGCTTGGTGCAGATAGAGCAAGGTTGATGCGTAACGTAAATAGTTGCGCCGTCGACGCTTATTCCAAGTTTTGCCGCCTGAACGATAGCGTTTTGTTCGGCGTGCACGGCATAGCAAAGCTCTGCCCTCGTGCCGGATTCTATCTTTAGCACGTCTCTTAAACACTCTTGCTTGTCTCGGCAGTTAAAAACGCCGGACGGAGCGCCGTTATATCCCGTTGTAAGAATGCGCTTATCTTTTACGATGACTGCGCCCACCTGCCTGCCGCTTCTGTAACAGCTCGACCAGGTGGAAACAAGGTTGGCGACTTCCATAAATCTCTTATCCCATTTATCCATAAAGTAAAACCTCTTTGATTGTTAAATCAATTATAGCACAAAAAACGATTTTTTCAAGTCAAAAGTTTGTCACACCGCCTCTCAGCCTCAAAAGTTTCGCATATTGAAAAAAATGTCAAAATTTGAGCAAAAATTTATATATTTTTTGTCGCAAAAGTGTTGACAAAAATTAGCAATGCGGATATAATCATTATCGTTAATAAAAGCTATGGAGGCAAAAAAATGACAATCAAACCACTTTTTGACAGAGTTGTTTTAAAAGCAATCGACAGCGCCGAAAAAACGGCGAGCGGCATTGTTTTACCCTCGGCGGCACAGGAGAAACCCCAGCTTGCCGAAGTTATAGCCGTAGGTCCCGGCGGTAACGTCGACGGCATTGAAACAAAGATGCAAGTTAAAGTAGGAGACAAAATCCTCTACTCTAAATATTCGGGAAGCGATTTTAAAATCGACGACCAACAAGTTACCATCGTTCGCCAAAGCGACATTTTGGCAATCGTTGAATAAGGAGGCGCAATAATTATGGCTAAACAATTCAAATACGGCGAGGACGCTCAAAAAGCTCTCGAAAAAGGCGTCGACACCCTCGCAAACACGGTAAAAGTTACGCTCGGTCCTAAGGGCAGAAACGTTGTTTTGGATAAAAAATTCGGAACTCCGCTCGTCACCAACGACGGCGTTACTATTGCTAAAGAAATCGAACTTTCCGACCCTTTTGAAAATATGGGTGCACAGATAATCAAAGAAGTTTCGACAAAGACAAACGATATTGCAGGCGACGGCACCACCACGGCGGCAGTGCTTGCTCAGGCAATCATAAAAGAAGGTCTTAAAAACGTGGCGGCAGGCGCCAACCCGATGATTTTGAAGAAGGGTATTCAAATCGCAACCGATAAAGCCGTTGAAGAACTCAAGGCAATTTCCAAGCCGATTGAAAATAAAACGTCTATCGCTCAGGTTGCTTCCGTTTCGGCAGGCGACGAAACAATCGGCGAACTCATCTCCGACGCCATGGAAAAGGTAGGCAAAGACGGCGTCATCACCATCGACGAAGGAAAGACAATGACAACCGAACTCAACGTCGTCGAAGGTATGCAATTCGACAGAGGCTACGCCTCCCCTTACCTTGTCACCAACACCGACAAGATGCAGGCGGAACTCGATAACCCCGTTATTTTGGTTACTGATAAGAAAATTTCAAACATTCAGGAAATTCTCCCCGTGCTCGAGGAAGTCCTCAAAAACGGACTTAAACTCCTCATCATAGCGGACGACATCGAAGGCGAAGCGCTCACCACCATTATCGTAAACAAACTTAAAGGCGTGTTCAACTGCGTGGCGGTAAAAGCCCCGGGATTCGGTGACAGAAGAAAGGCTATGCTTGAAGATATCGCAATTTTGACGGGCGCTACCGTTGTATCTTCCGACCTTGGCTTAGAACTCAAAAACACCACCCTCGATATGCTCGGCAAGGCGAAACTCGTAAAAGTCGACAAAGACAATACCACTATCGTGGGCGGAGCGGGCAATCCTAAAAACATCGCCGCAAGAGTGGATGCAATCAAAGCTCAGATTAAGGAAACGACTTCCGATTACGACCGTGAAAAATTGCAGGAAAGACTTGCAAAACTTGCAGGCGGCGTAGCCGTTATCGGCGTAGGTGCCGCAACAGAAGTGGAAATGAAGGAACGCAAACTCCGTATCGAAGACGCCCTCGCCGCAACGAGAGCCGCTGTCGAAGAAGGCGTTGTCCCGGGAGGCGGCGTAGCGCTTTTGTCGATTATCGAAAAACTCAAAGAAGCGACTGCATCTCTCGACGGTGACGTAAAGACGGGCGCAAACGTAGTCATCAAGGCTTTGGAAGCCCCCATCAGACAAATTGCTCTCAACGCAGGCGTTGACGGCGGCGTTGTCATCAACGAGATTTCCAAAAACAAGAACGCCAGCTACGGCTATGACGCTCTTGCCAACGAATACGGCGATATGATCAAAAAAGGTATCCTCGACCCGACGAAAGTCACAAGGTCCGCACTTCAGAATGCGGCGTCGGTAGCAGGCACGTTGCTTACCACCGAGGCTTTGGTCACGGATATCCCCGAACCTGCGCCTCAAATGCCGCAAGGTATGGGTGGCTCAGATATGTATTGATATCCCGTTTACGGAAAATAAAGCCTTAAAGGCAAAACAAAAAGCCATCGCAAGATGGCTTTTTTATTTGTCTTTAAGGCTTATATCCTATTGACTTATATCTTATCGACTTATATCTTATTGATTTACAACTTGTTGATTTGTATCTTACCGATTTGTATCTTACCGATTTGTATCTTACCGATTTGTATCTTATCGACTTATATCTTATTGATTTGCAACTTATTGATTTATATCTTATCTACTGTATCTTATTTTACTTATACCCAATCCGTTTTGCTCAAACCTTTTTCCTGCATGCATTAAATTCCCCTCGGTGCGACATGCAAAACGTCAGGCTTTACGGCATATTTTTGACGAGCGAGTTTTTATATGTGATAAAACGGTAGTTTAATCCGCACTCGGCTGTCATGGGCTCGCTCTCGTCCGACACTGCCCAATCCTCTTTTTTATCGAGATTTTCAAAGAAAACCTGTGCCTCTCCGTCGGCATCGACTTTGGTGACTATAACTTCAGAGCAATAGTCAAGCATTGTTTTATAAAACATCGCACCGCCCACTATGTAGATTTTTTCATCGTCATAATTTTTTAACGTATCAAAAATTTCATCGAGGCTTTGACATAACACGACGTCTTTTCTGCTTCCGCCCGGCCACAAGACTACATTTGTCCTGTCGGGAAGCGGTTTGGAGTCGGGAAAGGAAATGAGCGTATTCGAGCCCATAACGACGACGTTGCCCAAAGTATGCTCCTTAAAGTGGCGCATATCCTCTTTGAAGTGAAAGAGCAGGTCGTTGTTTTTACCTATCCCCCAATTTTTATCCACGCAAACAATAGCTTTCATTAAATTGCCACCTCGATTTTTTTATTGAAAGGAGTAAATTTATAGTCTTCCAAAACAAAGTCGTCGACGGTAAAATCGTAAAAGTTTTTGACGTCGGGGTTTATCTTCAGTTTCGGAGCGTCGTATTGCGGATTTTTGAGTATTTCTTCAACCAACGGAATATGTCTGTCGTATATGTGAGCGTCGGCAATGACGTGCACCAGCTCTCCCGCTTTAAGTCCCGAAACCTGGGCGAACATATGCACGAGTATAGCGTATTGCACCACGTTCCAGTTGTTTGCCGTGAGGGTATCCTGCGAACGCTGATTGAGTATGGCGTTGAGTCTGCCGTTGGCTACGTTAAACGTGACGGAATATGCGCACGGATAAAGGTTCATCTCGCTGAGGTCGGCAAAAGTGTAAATGTTGGTCATAATGCGCCTTGACGACGGATTGTTTTTAAGGTCGTATAAAACTCTGTCCACTTGGTCGAACATACCCTCTTTATACTTGTGTTTGACGCCGAGCTGATAGCCGTAAGCCTTGCCTATCGAGCCGTTTTCGTCCGCCCAGCTGTCCCAGATATGACTTTTCAAGTCGTGCACATTGTTTGATTTTTTCTGCCATATCCACAAAAGTTCGTCTATCGCCGATTTATAATAGGTCTGCCTTAGCGTGATTATCGGAAATTCTTCCTCGAGATTATACCTGTTGACGACGCCGAATTTTTTTATCGTATGCGCCTTTTCGCCGTCTGCCCAGACGGGGCGAACGTCAAACTCGGTATCCCAAACGCCGTTGTCCAAAATGTCACGGCAGGTGTCAATAAAAATCTTATCTGCTTTACTCATATTCTTTTCCTTTCCTTGATAGCTTCATTATACCCGATTTGCATTTATAAATCAATGATTTTAAACCTCCGCAGTTCCCTGAAAGTTAACAGCTTCTATTTAAACAGTCCTCACCTTTAAAAAAGCTGAAAACATAGCCTAAAACCGAATGTGAACCGAAGGTAAATTTACCCTGCGCAAACGCTGTATCGCTCCGTTTTATCGCAAACACGTTTGTCTTGACTTTAGCAACCGTTAAGTTTTATTTAATCCTTTTGGCGTTTAGCTTTTTTGAACGTTTAAAATCTTTTTCAGATACTGTCCCGTAAGCGACTCGGGGCAGTTTGCCACCTCTTCCACCGTGCCTTTGGCAATGACGTATCCGCCCTTGTCACCGCCTTCTGGGCCTAAGTCTATGACGTAGTCCGCCGATTTGATGACGTCGAGATTATGCTCAATGACCACTACCGTGTTGCCGTTTTCGGTAAGACGGCGAAGTATTTTCGTTATCTTGGCGACGTCGTGGGTATGAAGTCCCGTCGTAGGCTCGTCTAAAACGTAAAGCGTTTTGCCCGTCACCTTTTTAGAAAGCTCGGTGGCAAGTTTTACCCTCTGCGCCTCTCCGCCCGACAGCGTGGTGGACGACTGACCGAGTTTGATATATGAAAGCCCGACCTCGTTTAAAGTCTGAAGTTTCTTTTTGATTGAAGGAATGTTTTCAAAAAACACGCACGCTTCCTCTATCGTCATATCCAAAACGTCCGCTATTGACTTGCCCTTATACTTGACCTCGAGCGTTTCTCTGTTATATCTCTTGCCGTGGCACACCTCGCACGGAACGTAAATATCGGGAAGAAAGTGCATTTCAATCTTGAGCATACCGTCGCCCTCGCAGTGCTCGCACCTGCCTCCGTGCACGTTAAAGGAAAATCTTCCGCTCTTGTATCCCCTCGCCTTTGCTTCGGGGAGCGATGCGAACAGGTCACGGATTGCCGAAAACACACCCGTATACGTCACGGGGTTAGACCTCGGCGTCCTGCCTATCGGGCGTTGGTCTATGTCTATAACCTTGTCAAAAAACTCAAGTCCTTCTATATAGTCGTATTTACCCTGCACCGCCTTGACCGCTCCGAGCTTCTCTGCCGCAGCCGGATAGAGAATCTCGTTGACAAGGCTCGACTTTCCGCTTCCGCTCACTCCCGTCACCGCAGTCATTACGCCGACGGGAAAGGCTACGTCGATATTTTTTAAATTGTTCTGCTTTGCGCCGTGTATGGTAAAAAAGCCTTTGGGTGACAGCCTTTCGCTCGGGATTTCTATCTTCCACTCACCCGAAAGGTATTTTCCCGTTATCGAGTCCTTTGCGGCGATTATATCCTCGACGCTTCCCTGCGCCACTACCTTGCCGCCGTGGACGCCTGCTCCCGGACCTATATCGACTATATAATCGGCGCTCAGCATCGTTTCCTCGTCGTGCTCTACCACAATAAGCGTATTGCCGAGGTCTCTGAGTTTTTTTAGTGAATCGAGAAGTTTTTGATTGTCGCTCTGGTGAAGCCCTATGCTCGGCTCGTCAAGGATATACAAAACGCCGGCAAGTCCGCTTCCTATCTGCGTGGCAAGCCTTATCCTCTGCGACTCTCCGCCGGACAGTGTGCCTGCCGAACGGTTTAACGTCAGGTAGCTGAGTCCCACGTCAATTAAAAATCTCAGTCTTGCGTGAATTTCCTTTAAAATTCGCTCGGCAATCAAAGTTTTTGTTTTACTGAGCTTTAAATCACTCAAAAAACTGTCGATTTCAGTTATCGACTTGTTGCAAAGCTCGTAAATATTGAGACCGCCCACCGTCACGGCAAGCGCTTCCTTTTTAAGACGCTTTCCGTTGCAATACGGGCACGGCGTTTCGGTAAAATACTTGGAAAGTTCCGTCTTCGCCCATTCGTTTTTGGCGTCTTCGTAGCGGCGGCGCAAATTGTTTGCAATGCCCTCGAATCTCGACATAAATCTGCCGCTGTAAGTTCTCGAATTGTATTCCATTTCGATATACTCGCCGTCGTTGCCGAAAAATATAATATGTTTTATCTTTTCGGGCAAATCCTTATACGGCGTATCGAGAGAAAATCCGTAGCTTTTTGAAAGCGCTCTCAGCTGCATTTTTATCACCTGACCGTTTTCCATATTCCAGCCGCTCGCCTTTATGGCGCCCCGGTTGAGAGACAGATTTTCGTCCACGATGAGCATATCTAAATTTACGCTGTTATAAAATCCGAGACCTAAACAGTGCGGACATGCGCCGTATGGACTGTTGAAAGAAAACAGCCTCGGCTCGAGTTCTGCTATGCTTATTCCGCAATCGGGACAGCTGTATTTAGTCGAAAACAAAACTTCCTCGCCGTCGAAGTCGCATACGACAAGCCCGTCGGCAAGATTGAGTGCGATTTCCACTGCGTCGGTGAGTCTTTTGTTTACTCCCTCTTTTACCGCGATTCTGTCCACGATAACGCTGACCGTGTGCTTCTTTGTCTTTTCAAGTTCTATCGGCTCGTCGAGCGTATAATTTTCGCCGTCAACCTTGACTCTCAGAAAACCGCTCTTTTTGAGATTTTCAAACTCCTTTTTAAACTCGCCGCTCTTGCCCCTGACAATGGGTGCGGCTATCTGCACCTTGCCTCCCCTCTCTATCACCTTGTCGACTATCTCATCTACCGACTGCGAGCGAATTTCCTTTCCGCATTCGGGACAGTGAGGCGTGCCCACTCTTGCGTATAAAAGCCTCAGATAGTCGTATATTTCCGTCACCGTTCCCACGGTGGAGCGAGGATTTTTTGACGTGGTCTTCTGGTCGATAGCGACGGCGGGAGAAAGCCCCTCGATATACTCGACGTCGGGCTTTTGCATCTGTCCCAAAAACTGTCTGGCGTAACTCGATAAACTCTCTATATACCTTCTCTGTCCCTCGGCAAAAATCGTATCGAAAGCAAGACTTGATTTTCCGCTGCCCGAAAGCCCCGTAAAAACGATGAGTTTGTCACGGGGAATTGTGAGGTCCAAGTTTTGCAAATTATTCTCTTTTGCGCCTTTTATTATTATCTCGTTCATTTTATCGCCTGTGTCCGTTTTATCTTTTATCCGTTTTATCTTTTTGCCCTTTATACCCTAGCGACTAAAGCCGCATTGCCGATTTTAAAGGTTTTAACTGCGTATGATATCTCGTTTGCGTTAAACAGTTTGCATTGAAATTTCCGTATATGCGTTTTGCTTTGTTTTTATCGTTTGATATTTAAATTTAATGTCTCAACTGCCTCTTTAGCGAGGAAATCTCCTCACGCAGCTTTATTGCCGCCTCGAAGTCGAGGATATCTGCCGCCTGTCTCATCTTGTGGCCGAGTCTTTCGATTTCCGATTTTATTTCGGCAATGCTCATCTTCTTGTTCGTCTTTGCCTTGGTTATGTTGAGCGTATTCGTTATCGGCTTGACGATAGTTTTGGGCGTGATATGGTTCAACTCGTTGTATTCCGTCTGCTTTTTACGGCGTCGGTTGGTTTCGTCGATAGCTCTCTGCATACTTCCCGTTACGGTGTCGGCATAGAGAATAACTCTCGATTCGCTGTTTCTCGCCGCTCTGCCCACAGTCTGCACGAGCGAGGTTTCGCTTCTTAAAAATCCCTCTTTGTCTGCGTCGAGTATGGCGACGAGTTTAACTTCAGGGATATCGAGTCCCTCTCTCAAAAGGTTTATGCCTACAAGCGTATCGAATTCGCCGAGCCTCAAGCCCTTGACTATTTCTATTCGCTCCAAGGTATCTATATCGCTGTGCATATACTTGACCTTTATGCCTGCCTCTCTTAAATATTCCGTGAGACTTTCCGCCATCTTTTTGGTAAGCGTCGTAACGAGCACCCTGCCTCCCGTGGCGACAGATGTGTTTATCTCCGAGATAAGGTCGTCAATCTGATTTTTCGTCGGTCTTATCTCGATAGGCGGGTCAACGAGTCCCGTCGGACGAATGAGCTGCTCGGTCACCTTATCCGCTTGCGAAAGTTCGTATTCGGCAGGCGTCGCCGAAACGCAAATGAGCTGCGTTATCTTTTTATCGAATTCCCCGAAAGTGAGCGGACGGTTGTCGTATGCCGCAGGGAGCCTGAATCCGTAATCCACGAGGTTTGTCTTTCTCGACTTGTCCCCGTTATACATCGCCCTTATCTGCGGAATGGTCATGTGGCTTTCATCGATAAAGCAGACAAAGTCTTTATCGAAAAAGTCCATGAGCGTATACGGAGGCTGTCCTATCGCGCGCCCGTCAAAATATCGGCTATAATTTTCTATACCCGAGCAATACCCAATTTCTCTAATCATTTCAACGTCGTAGTTTACTCTTTCGTCTATCCTTTGCGCTTCTATGAGTTTGTTGCGTTCCTCGAAGTATTTTACCCGTTCGGCTTTATCTTTTAAAATCGTCTTTAAAATTTCCTCTTTGTCGCCGCCTACGACGTAGTGGCTTGCCGGGAAAATCATAACGTGTTTTAATTCGCTCAGAGTTTTTGCCGTCAAAGCGTCTATTTGAGAAATTCTCTCTATCTCGTCGCCGAAAAATTCTATCCTTATTGCAATATCGGTATTCGCCGCAGGGTATACGTCCACGACGTCGCCCTTTACACGAAAAGTAGAACGGATAAAATCGTCGCTTCGGCGATATTGAATGGCAATGAGTTTATCTATCAGCTCGTCACGGTCGTAGGTTTCCCCCTCTCGCAGGGATACCGCCTGCGAATAATATTCTTTTGGTGCGCCCAAGCCGTATATGCACGAAACGGACGCCACGACAATGGTGTCCCGTCTTTCGCAAAGCGACGCCGTAGCGCTGTGGCGGAGTTTGTCTATCTCGTCGTTTATGGCGAGGTCCTTTTCAATATAGGTGTCGCTTCTCGGGATATAAGCCTCCGGCTGAAAATAGTCGTAGTAGGAAACGAAAAATTCTACCCTGTTGTGCGGAAAAAATTCCCTCAGCTCGTTACAAAGCTGTGCGGCAAGAGTTTTGTTGTGCGCTATGACCAAGGCGGGACGTTGCACCCTTTCGATAATGTTTGCCATGGTAAAAGTTTTGCCGCTTCCCGTAACGCCTAAAAGAACTTGTGTTCTCAGACCGTCGTTCAGTCCTTCCACAAGTTCTTCGATAGCCTGCGGCTGATCGCCGCAAGGGGAAAATTTAGATACGATTTTAAACTTTTCTTCCATTTGCCGCACTTTAAGTTTTGCCCTGCCGAAAAATTTTAAAACGGATTACGGCGTTTTGCCAACCTAAAAATTGTTTTTACCGCTCAAAAGCATTTTTGGACACGGGCAGGAATTTTAAAAATTCAAAACGGCGCAAAAATCAATCAAACGAAAGTCGTAAGCAAATATTTGATAACCCAACCCACGATACCCGTGATGACTGCGCATATAACCGTGATTGCGATTTTGAATATAAGTTTCTTTTTAAAACTTGCTTCCGCACGGGCGTAGGCAAGCCCTCTTTTTCTTAAATTGATGCAATAGTAAAGCTCTCCCTTTTTATCAGTCTCTGTGAGCTCGAAATAGTCGTCAAGCTCAAGATTCTTCAAAGTGGGAGCAAGCTCGCCGGCGCCGAATTCAAGGTCATAGCTTATGTTTGACAGTATATCGCACGGACGCACAAGACACATTCCCTTGTTTTTGGTTGCGGCGTTATAGACGTAGCGCATTACCGCTTTTTCTTTTTTGGTTAGCGTAGCTTCTTTTTCAAGCGCCATAAATACCTCTTAGCGATTTAATTAAATAAACTGAATGGCAAGATTGATTATCGCTACAATGAGACCGCCCAAAAAAGAACCGGACAGAGCGGAAACGAAAACCGCTTTTTTGAGCGACCAATTCTGTCCGAATTTGCCTGCCACGCCTTTTTTTTGCGCCACACCCTCGACGGCGACTATAGCGTCGTCCTCGATTTTAGCTTTAGGCAGAATTGCAAGGCAATATTCGTCTTTGTTGGCGTATTTGATTTTAATCATTTCCCTATCGCTGATTTCCTTTATGGCTACCGAAAGCGAATCTTTGTCGACTCCGTTGCATTGAGAAATAATTTCCTCGGCGTCGAGAATTTTAAATGAATCGGTATCCTTGCAAAGAGCGACGAGCGCCTTTAAAACTTCATTGTTTTTTTCATCAACCATATTGAACTCCAAAAGCGTTTTATTTGAATAAAGTATATCACACCGCCCCCTTTAAAGCAATATTTTTTGCGTTTATTTTACTTATAAATATCTTTAATAATCTTTAAAAATTATTTTGTTTAAATAAAATTTTTTTATTGAAAATTGCTATAAAATCAAAAAATTCGTTTTACGAATTAAACTATTTGTGCTAAAATTTATAAAAATAAAAAGAAATATAAGAGATTTGAAGGATTTATATGAATTTATTAGCTGACTTCCTGACCAAAACGGAATTTACTACTTACGACGAGTTTAAATCTCTTAAACTCAACGTTCCCGAGGGATTCAACTTCGGATACGACGTCGTGGATAAATACGCCAAAGCCGTTCCCGATAAAAGAGCGCTCGTATGGTGCAACTCGGACGGGGACGAAAAAATAATCACTTTCGGCGAAATGTCCCGTCTTTCCAATAAGCTGGCAAATCTTATGCTTTCGCAAGGTCTTAAATGCGGCGACTACGTCATGAGTATGTTAAACCGCAGATGGGAGTATTGGGTGCTTGCGATAGCCTGCCACAAAACGGGCATCGTGCTCATTCCTGCCACGCACCTTCTGACGGCAAAGGATATTATTTACCGTATTCAATCCGCAAACGTTAAAATGCTGTTTGCCACCACCGAGCTTGACGTGGTGGAACATACTATACTTGCGCTTCCGAAATGCGACAGCGTTAAAAAGTGTTATTTCACGCTTCCCACCGAAGGCTTTGAAACCATATCCGAGGCAATGGAAAATCAGAGCGACGAGCTAAGCTACCCTCGCCCCGATTCTGACGGAGCAATGCTCTGCTACTTCACTTCCGGCACTACGGGACAGCCCAAAATGGTCGAGCACAATTTTTACTACCCCATAGGGCACATTATCACGGCGAGATTCTGGCAAAAAGTCGTCGACGACGGTCTGCACTTCACCATGGCGGAAACAGGCTGGGCAAAAGCCAGCTGGGGCAAGATATACGGTCAATGGCTAAGCGGCACGGCAATTTTCGCCTACGACTACAACGGCAGATTTACCCCCACCGATATTCTCCCCCTCATCGAAAAATATCAAATTACCACCTTCTGCGCACCGCCCACGATATACCGCTTTTTGGTCAAAGAGGACCTTAGCTGCTACAACTTTTCCTCACTGTCGCATTGTTCGACGGCAGGCGAAGCGTTAAACCCTGAAATTTTCAAACAGTTTTACGACGCCACGGGACAAAAGATTTACGAAGGTTTCGGACAGACGGAATCCACCATACTTTTGGGCTCCTTCTATTTTGAAGAACCTGTCATCGGAAGCCTCGGTAAGCCCAGCCCGATATACGATATCGAGCTTATCGACGACAACGAAGAAGTCGTTCCCGAGGGCACGGAAGGCGAAATAGCCATTTTAAATTCCACCGTCTACTGCGGTCTCGTTTCTTCATATAAAGGCGACGAAGAAAGGACACAACTTCTGCGTGGCGGAAAGTATTATCACACGGGTGACCTTGCGGTGAAAGACTCAAACGGATATTTTTGGTTTGTCGGCAGAAAGGACGATATCATAAAATCGAGCGGCTACCGTATAGGACCTTTTGAAGTGGAAAGTGCACTGATGGAACACCCCTCCGTTTTGGAATGTGCCATAACCGGCGCTCCCGATCCGATAAGAGGTCAAGTCGTAAAAGCCACGATAGTTTTGGCAAAGGGTTATACACCGTCCGACGAGCTCATTAAAGATTTGCAAACGCACGTCAAAAACCTCACCGCTCCGTATAAATATCCGAGAATCATCGAATTCGTCGATGAGCTGCCCAAAACTACGAGCGGCAAGATAAAGAGAGTGGATATACGCAAAAAGGATAACGAGAAAAAATCCGACTGACAAAAAGTAAAATAATTTAAAGCGGTTTGTCTTTAAAATTTAATTGCAATCAAATTGCAATTTAAGCCTTTTAAATATCAAACTTATTTTGAACGTTAAACTCGTTTTGATTATCTAAACTCGTTCCGACAAACTGTTTATCTTACTGAAACGTTATTTAAACTTTATTGTAACTCTATAAAAAAACGCCGAATTTCGGCGTTTTTTTGTTTGCGATAAATAACTTGATTTAAAAATTTTAAACCGTCTGTTATTTTGCGTCGGCTACTCCCTGCTCTGTTCCGACAAAGAGCACCGCACTCGAGCGTTCCACGTATTCATCCAATTTTTTATATTCCGCCTCTGCATCTTTAGCTTTAGAGATGCTCTTATATTTAACGACTATAACTATGTCGTCGGTTTTGGGATTCCATGCGGATAATCCCCATTCGATTTCGGCGGAATCGAAATCGTCGACACTCATTATTTCCACTTCATATCCTGCCTTCTCCAATCTCTTTTTATAGGTATCGGCGTTACACGCCGCAAACACTACAGCCATAACGGCAATGAGCGCAATGATTGCCACAATTGCTACAATCCTTTTTTTGTTCATTTAATTTTCCTCCTTTTTTGTCAGGATATAACTCCTTTATATAATTTTATAAAATAATTATATATATGTCAATACCGATATTTTTTTGGCAAATATCGGAATTATTCTCACAATAAGTTTCCTTCAAGTTTACATTTAACGCCGTTTGGATAGATAAAAACGACAAAAAGCGCTACGTATTTTACAAAGGATAGAGCCCACGCCCGTCAAACGTTTGACTTAAAAGTTTTAAATAAGGTAAAATAAATTAAGACAATAAAAGGAGCACATATGAATATAGCCATAGCTTGTCTGTCACTTATTGCGGGACTCGGAGTATTGTTGCTGTCAATGAATCTGATGACGCAGAACATCGAAACGCTTGCGGGAAACAAACTTAAAAAAATGTTCAACAAACTCGGCAAGAGCAAACTGGCCGGAGTCGGAATAGGAACCGCAACCACCGCCATAATACAGAGTTCCGGTGCGGTTACCGTTATGGTTATAGGCTTCGTAAACGCCTCTCTTATGAGTCTTACTCAGGCGGCGACGATAATATTCGGAGCCAACATAGGAACGACTGTCACTGCGCAGATAGTGGCGCTGGGTATGCTGGGCACGTCGTCGATTTCGATGAACGTCATATTCGGAACGCTTGCCGGCATAGGTGCGTTCATAATGCTTTTCACCAAAAACGAAACGGTAAAAAAAGTGGGCGGCCTCATAGCGGGCTTCGGTATGCTGTTTGTGGGACTTATGCTCATGAGCGACTCTATGACGGTATTTACCGAATCGGAAAAACTTATAAACTTTCTTGCCACACTGCAAAATCCCATTCTTTTGGTTATAATCGGCTGTTTGGTTACCGCCCTTATTCAAAGTTCTTCCACAATGACGAGCATAATCATCACAATGCTATACGGCGGTCTTATCACGATTGACCAGGGCGTTTATATGGCTCTCGGCTCGAATATAGGAACGTGTATCGTCGCACTCATAGCCTGTATAGGAACGGGCACCAATGCCAAACGGGCGGCGTTTATACACTTTTTCTTTAACTTCATAGGCGTCGTGATTTTTATGTTCATAGGTCTCTTTATGCGCCTCGGCGGAACGAGTTTCGGCAAGCTTTTAGAGATAATGTTCCCCGGCGTCCCCACTACTCAGCTCGCCATGATGCATACGATTTTTAACGTCATAACTGTCATTTTGATTTTGCCGTTCACCAACCTCTTGGTAAAAATGACGGAAAAAATCATAAGAGAAAAACCCAAAGACAAAAACGGACCCAAACTTACCTACCTTGAAGAACATATCCTGCAATCTCCCCCTATCGCCGTTGAGCAAGTAAAAAAGGAAATTCTGGACATGGCGTCCGACTCGATAGAAAATTTCAATCTTGCCGTCGACAGCGTTTTAAACAGAGATATCTCCGCAAAAAAAGATTTTGCCAAACGTGAAGATTTCATAAACTTCCGCAACCGAGAGATAATCAAATTTGTCATAGAGCTCACGTCGTTAGAGATAAGCGAGGCAGACAGAACGTATTTAGGAACCGTTCACCATACCGTTACCGATATCGAACGCATCGGCGATTACAGCGAAAACATTTTTGAATATGCCGAAAAACTGGTCGAAAACGATTATTCTTTCAGCGACGAAGCTATATCCGAGCTCAACGAGCTCAAAACAAAGATAAACGAGCTATACAACGTTACGATGGGAATGTACGTAGACGGCGCAGGAGAAAGAATAGACAGCGCAAGAGCTTTGGAAGACGGAACGGACGAGATAACCAAAAAGATGAGCAACAACCACATAAGGCGCATGAACGAGAAAAAATGCTCGGTTGACGCAGGCGCCCTCTATCTGTCGCTAGCCTCCGATGCGGAAAGAGTGGGCGACCACCTTCTTAACGTGGCAGAATCGGTGGAAAAATTCTCCAAAAGGACAAAGACGGTATACCGCATACCCAAGCAGGGCGACGACGACAAAGACATAGTGATAAAAAAGACTCTTTAAACCACAATATTTAATTTACAACCTCGAAACACAAAAAATTTGATTTATAAACTCGAAACGCACAAATTTCGATTTGTAAACTCAAGCGGTTATATCATTAAAGTCTTTATGATAAAATGCCTAAAAATTAAAGGGAATTAAAGCAATCTTTAATTCCCTTTTAAATTTTAAATGTTTCTCTTCCGGGATTTTCCCTTTTTTTTAAGGTATTTAAGTTAAGTCCTGCCAAAACGGCAAGTGTGTCAATTTTGTTTTGGCACGGTTTTTGCCATTCGTGTCATACGCTTATCCAACCGCCGTCCACGACGAGCACGTCGCCCGAAACGTAACTCGATTCGTCGCTTGCCAAATACAGAGCCGCCGATGCAATGTCTTCCGCCCTGCCCATGGGAGGCGCAATATCGAGCATGGGTTTTATCCTCGAATATCCTGCCACGTTTGGCATACCCATACTTTGAGCGATTTCCGTTTCTATTCCGCCCGGGGCAATACAGTTGCACCTGATTTTATCGGGCATATACATATACGCCGTATTTTTGGTCATAGAGATTAGAGCGGCTTTAGAAGCGCAGTATACCACGCCTGCAACCGTTCTTATTCCGCCGATGGACGCCACGTTTATTATGTTTCCTCCTCCACCCTGCGCCTTAAACACATTTATCGCCTTTCGCATGGCACGCAAAGGTCCGTATACGTTTACGGCAAAAACCTTGTCAAGCTTCTCGTCGGAATAGTCGCCTGCCGCAGACATATCGTCCATGATACCGGCGTTGTTTATGAGCACGTCGAGCCGCCCGAAAGTTTTGACGGCAAAGTCTATCATACCGTCGCAGGTTATAGGGTCGGACACGTCGCCGACAAACACAGCCGCTTTCCCCTTTTTGCCTTCAAGCGATTTTGCAAGCTCTTCAAGCCTCTCTTTGCGCCTAGCCACGGCGACGACGTTTGCGCCCTCGGCTACAAATCTTTCGACAATGGCTTTACCCATTCCCGACGAGGCTCCCGTCACCAAAACCGTTTTATTTTCTATACCCATATTCTTGCACTCCTTTTTGTTTTATTTTATCACAAAAAAAATGCGGTTTCAATACCGCATTTTAGTTTGCCTCACGGCGATTGTTTTAATCCGCTTTTGAGAATTTTTTAATTCAATTCTTTTTTTCCGTGTTATCTTTTATATTTTGTTTTATGTCGTCCCCTTCTTTATCCGCTTTTGAAAGACCCGAACACTCCGTTTCGTCCGCCTTTAAATCAGACTTTGTATTGAAATTTTTCCTTTGACAGTTTTGCCTGTTATAAGGGCACCCCTCGCACGAGGAACAGCCGCCGCAACACTTTCCTTTTTTTCTGTCTTTTACTATGACGATTATAGCGATTATAACCGCTACGGCAAGCAATACCGACAATACAATCGTAGCTATCATATAAACAGCGCCCCCGCCGCAAAACTTATAAGGCTTATAACTCCCGAAACTATCCAAGCGATAAGGCATTGACCGCCCATTGTGGCAAGCGCCCATTTAATGCCGAGTTCCTTTCGTATGGAAGCTATTGCCGCAACGCACGGCGTATAGAGCAAACAGAACACCAAGAGCGAGAATGCGGCGGCAGGGGTAATGACTGCCGTCATCGCCGCACCCGAACCGAACAGCACGGAAGCCGTTGAAACAAAACTCTCCTTTGCCAAAAAGCCCGTGATGAGTGCGGTTGTTATTCGGTAATCGCCAAAGCCCAACGGATAGAACAGATACGACAGATAGCCTGCGATAGTGGCGAGCATGCTCGTCGAAGGGTCTTCGACAAGACGCATGCGAAAATCGAACGTCTGCAAAAACCAAATGCATATCGTTGCGATAAGAATGACTGTAAACGCTCTTTTTATATAGTCTTTAGTCTTATCCCAAAGCAGGTGCAACACGTTTTTAATGGCAGGCAAGCGGTAGTTTGGCAGCTCCATGACAAAGGGAATTGCCTCGCCTTTAAACGCCGTCTTTTTTGCTATCAAAGCAATCACGACGGATACCAATATACCTATGAAATAAAGTCCTACCATGACGAGCCAGGCAATTTTCGGGAAGAACACCGAAGCTATAAAGCTGTATACGGGCAGTTTTGCCGAACAGCTCATATAAGGCGTAAGCATGACCGTCATTTTTCTGTCACGCTCGGAGGAGAGCGTCCTCGTCGCCATAACGCCGGGCACGGTGCAACCGAAACCTATGAGCATGGGCACGATACTCTTTCCCGAAAGTCCTATCTTTCTCAATATTTTATCCATGACGAAAGCGACTCTCGCCATATATCCGCTGTCTTCCAAAATGGAAAGGAAGAAAAACAAAGTAATGATTATAGGTACGAAAGTTATGACCGTTCCTACGCCGCCGATTATTCCGTCGATAATTAAAGAATGTAAAACGCTGTTTACCCCCCAATCGACGAACGCCACGTCCAAAGCGTCGCTCAATGCGGATATTCCCCACTCGAGAAGATATTGAAGCCAATAGCCAATAACGTTGAAAGTAAGCAAAAACACCGCAGCCATAATGAGTATAAACATCGGGATTGCCGTATATTTTCCTGTCAAAACTTTATCTATTTTTCGGCTTAAAATATATTCTTTGCTCTCTTTCGGCTTTATCACGCATGCGTCGCAAAGTTTCCGGATAAACGAAAAACGCATATCGGCAATCGTGGCGGCACGGTCGAGCCCTCTTTCCTCTTCCATCTGCACTATGACGTGCTCGACAAGCTCCACCTCGTTTTGGTCAAGCCTTAAAGCGTCCAAAACCGACTTATCCCCCTCTATTATCTTGCTTGCGGCAAACCTGACGGGAATTTGCGCCTCTTTGGCGTGGTCTTCGATAAGATGCATTATGCCGTGAAGCGCTCTGTGCACCGCACCGCCGTGTTCGGTAGGGTCGCAGTAGTCCTGAACGCAAGGCGGTTCCTGATATTCGGCAACGTGCACGGCGTGACTGACAAGCTCGTCGACGCCCTCGTTTTTTAACGCCGATATGGGCACGACGGGGATACCGAGCAACGCTTCCATAGCGTTTATGTCGATAGAGCCTCCGTTGCCCTTTAACTCGTCCATCATATTGACGGCAAGCACCATGGGGATACCGAGTTCCATAAGCTGCATGGTAAGATACAGGTTACGCTCGATATTGGTGGCGTCCACTATATTTATAATGCCTTTTGGCTTTTCCTCCAAAATAAATTTTCTCGAAACGATTTCCTCGTTGGTGTATGGCGAAAGGGAATAAATTCCGGGCAAATCGGTGACGAGCGTGTTTTCCCTTCCTTTGATTTTTCCGCTTTTTTGGTCAACGGTCACGCCGGGGAAGTTTCCGACGTGCTGGCTCGAGCCCGTAAGCTGATTAAACAGAGTAGTCTTTCCGCAGTTCTGATTTCCCGCCAGGGCAAAAGTCAAAACCGTCCCTTTGGGCAGTCTTTCGCCGTCGTCCTTTTTATGATACTTTCCGCCCTCGCCCAAGCCTAAGTGTTCCATATCCCTTATGAGCGAGTTATCCCTTTTTGCGTTCTGTTTTTCCTCTGCCTTTTTCTCGTAAGGCTCGGATATTAAAATCTGCTTTGCGTCGTCAAGCCTCAAAGTGAGCTGATAGCCTCTTATCCTCAGTTCCATGGGGTCGCCCATAGGAGCAAACTTTTCCAAGGTTATCTCGACACCGGGCACTATTCCCATATCGAGGAAATGTTGCCTGAGTGCTCCCTTGCCGCCGACAACGGTAACAAGAGCGCTCTGCCCCTCTTTCAGACTTTTGAGAGTGAGCTGACCGCTTTCGGCTTTTTTATTCTCTTTTGTTTCGGCTGAGCCTTTAACGCTTTTGTTTATCTTTCCCATAACCTTTTTGCAAATTTACCGCTCTTAATTTTTAAACCGTTGTTTTGCTTTTGTTCGCCATAGCGAACATCTTGTAAATTATAATATTCTCCAAACGGAAATTTGTCAATCGATATCACATTAAAATTGTTATTTTTTAGTCAAAGAACTTAAATTAAAAAGGCGCCATACAGCGCCTTTTCAATTATCTGTTTTTTATCTTTAAGACAAGTTTTGCTGCAAGTTTTACTATTTCGGATATAACAACGACGGCAAGGCCTATAGCCACGAGAATGAGCCACGTTTCGACGCTCAGCGGCACAGTTCCGAAAAATGCGCCTGCAAATTGGATTATCACCACTTGCAATATAAATGTTATCGCCACCGCTATGAGCATAAGTTTGTTTTTAAAGAAGTGTTTGAATATACTCTCGAGGTGCAATTCACGGCAGTTGAACGAGTTGAACAGCTGAAAGAGAACGAACATCGTAAACAGCACCGTAAGTTCCTGTTCGGGCGGAACGCCGAGGAAGTTGAAAGCGTATTGACACAAAAACACGACCGACATCAGAATACCCGTGACGAATATCCTTATAAACATATTCTTTGTGATAATACTCTCCCCTCTCTTTGTCGGCGGACGGTTCATTAAATCTTTATAGTTTGGCTCGAGTCCTAAAGTCAGCGCAGGAGGTCCGTCCATGATAAGGTTTATCCAAAGCAGCTGCAAAGCGCTGAAAGGCGCTTTAAAGCCGAGGAGTATCGACATAACCACCACTATGACGGAAGACAGATTGACGGTAAGCTGAAAGGAGATGAATCTTTTGAAGTTTTCGTAAATATTTCTGCCCCATTCCACCGCCTTGACGATTGTGGCAAACGAGTCGTCAAGCAAAACCACGTCGCTTGCCTCTTTTGAAACTTCCGTTCCCGATATACCCATAGCTATGCCCACGTCGGCGTTCTTGAGAGCGGGAGCGTCGTTTATACCGTCGCCCGTTACCGCCACGACGTTGCCTGCACCCTTAAGAAGTTTTACCACCCTCATTTTAACGGCAGGCGTGCTTCTCGCTATAACTCTTATATTTTTGAGCCTGTCCAAAAGTTCTTCATCGGAAATCTCTGCAAGAGCGGACGCCTCGACAGCCTCGCCGCCGTCGGATAAGAGCCCCAACTCGTTTGCTATGGCGGTTGCCGTGATGAGATTGTCGCCCGTCAGAATTTTTAGCGATATACCTGCCTTGAAACAGGATTTGACCGCATCGTAAACCTCTTTTCTGAGCGGGTCCGATATGGCGGCAAAACCGTCGAAAATCATTTCCGATTCTATCTCGTCGTGATTTTTTTCGACGTCGGTTGACTTGTCTATCACCTTGTGCGCAAAAGCAATTATCCTCATTGCCTTCTTTTGGCAATTTTCGATAAGGGCGTTTATTTCCGCTTTTTTATCCTCGTCAAGCGCCGAAGCTCCTATCACAAACTCGGGACTGCCCTTGACAAGCACCGTATTGTTTTCGCCCGACCTTACCACCGTCGTCATGTGTTTTAAATCCGAGTTAAAAGGAAACGCCTTGACTATTTTATTCGCTTTTCTGACCTCTTTATAATCGGCGGACGCCTTAAAACCTGCCGTGCGTTCGTAAAAGGAAAGGAGCGCACACTCGGTGGGATTTCCGATAAACTCCCCCTTTTCGCCAAGCTGAGCGGTGGAATTTACGCAGATGTTTTTGAAAAAATATTCGCTTGCGGCATCGTCTGCGCTATCGTGCCATACTCCGTCGTAAAAAGCCCTGACCGTCATTTTGTTTTCGGTAAGCGTTCCCGTCTTGTCCGAACAGATAATGTTTATACAACCTATCGTTTCCGACGCCACCATCTTTTTGACCAAAGCGTTGTTTTTTGAAAGTTTAATGATATTTATAGACAGTGACACGGCGACTATCGTAGGCAAGCCCTCCGGCACTGCGGCGACAATCAGAACTATGCTCGTGACAAACGCTTCCATGACGTGTGTGACGTCCACCTCGCCGTGCAAAGCAAAGGAAACGACTTCGACGATAAAGACTATTGCGGCTGCGAGCACTCCGAATATGGTGATAATCTTTCCCATCTTCTTGAGCTTTTCCTGAAGCGGCGTGGAGTTTTTAGTCTTGCCCGACAGCTCGCCCGCTATCTTGCCGAACTCCGTATCGTCGCCTACCGCCGTTACGACGGCTGTGCCGTATCCGCTCGTTATATACGTTCCGCTATATACCGTGTTCAATCGTTCGGCAAGCGGAGTTTTCTCATCCGTGATATTCGCTTCGGAGGATTTTTCGACAGGCACACTCTCGCCCGTGAGCGCAGATTCGTCCGTCGACATAGATTCCGAACTTAAAAGTCTGGCGTCCGCAGGGATTTTATCGCCCGTGCTCAAAATCAGGATATCGCCTGCCACTACCTCGCTTTTTGGTATTGTCATGCTTTCTCCGTTCCGCACGACCTTGACGACGATATCGTCGCCTATCTTGCTCAGCGCCTCAAACGCTTTTTGACTTCTGCCCTCCATAACGACGCTTATGCAAACGGAAAGAGCAATGGCGAAAAACACGCCTGCGCACTCCAAAAAATCCGCCTCGCCTCCCGTTGCGCTTCGGTATATGTTGACGCCGAGAGCGATAAGCCCTGCGGCAATGAGCATCAAAACCATCGGTTCGGTAGCGCTTGCAATTATCCTCTTTAAAAGGGAATCGCCTTTTTGCTTGGTAAGCACGTTGGCTTTAAATTTTTCACGGTTTTTTTCGACCTGTTCGGCACTTAATCCTTTCTCTTTGTCGCTTCCGAAAAAATTTAAAACTTCCTCTTTGCTTTTCGTAAACATAACAGCCTCCGTAGCCACAAATAAAAAACGTATGGCGTGCGCCATACGCATAAAAAGGACTGCAAGTATGGCATACGCATGCTTGAGTCTCGTCATTTAATTCAAGCCAGACCAAAGGTCAGGATGTTGACTTGAAACACTATCGTGCCGACTACTCCCTCAATGGGATTTGTTTATATTTTATACTTTTATATTATCATAACCTGTTATACTTGTCAAACATTTTCGCTAAACGACATTACATAATTTAATCAGATTTGAACTACAGCGTGCTTTTTATCATTTGCACGAAAATAACTTAAGGTTATCGTTTACTTTTAAGTTTCAGTTTAATTTTTAAAAACAATTGATTTAAAAAAAGCGTATAGCTTTCTATAGCGATATTCAGCAATTTCACAAGACACAATATTGTGCTAAAAAAATTAAACCCGAGGCAATGCCTCGGGTTTAAAACTGTTCGCCAAATTTTAGTTACCCGAAATCACAAATGAGTTTTTTCCGCCCGCTATTTTAAACGAAACGGTTATGTCAAATAGATAAGTGCGCATTATGACCGTGCCCGACTCATCGGTAATAGTTGTTCCCTCACTTGGACCGGCATACAAAACTTCAACGTCCGTTCCCGTATTACATACGGTTAGCCCTTGATTCTGATCGTATTGAGCGTTTTCAGTGTTGGGCAAGAAGTTATCCAAATTGAAAGCCAGCTTCTCCTCTCCGTCTACCGTCACGTTGAAAAGCAGATTCATATACTCACCCGTTATGCTCATAACGTCTTCGGGGCTATCGAATTCATATCTGAAAGTGATACCCAATGCCGATGACGCCGCACTGTCGGGCCTCATAACCAAAACGGAGTCATCCAAATAATACGTAGTATCATAATATCCCCCAATGTTATCAAACCGGACTTTTGCATTGTTGTTTTCTATGTCAAGGACGTAAAGATTGCTTGCTTGCGAGTAATCGACGTTTTTCAAATAGAGCTTGTAGTCGGTTCTGAGGTCAAAATCGCCCGGCTTGCTTACGTAATACATGGGAGCGTGGTCGATAGTGTATACACCGCCTTCAGGCTCTATCTTCGTATCCCAAACGTAAACCTCTGCGTTAGTGTAATCTACGCCTTCGACTTGGTCGAGGGTAAAGGTTATACCTCCCAGAGGATTATTGCCAAGATCGAAATATCCGAAGGCAAGGTCGGGATCTGTAAGCTTGAATGCGCCACCCAAACTGTCAAATCCACCTTTTGGGTTATCAAAGATGGCAGAGGGGTTGACGGTTATGTTCATTTCTCTGTAATAAGAATTAGAATCGTAAATTGTGCCTCCCTCTTCATATTTATACCTTAAATTACCTACAAAGAAGGTGTTGTTTGAACATCTGGACCAGTCGTTAAACAGATTGCCTGGCTCGCCGGGAATATACATAAACGCCTTGATGATTTTCGAAAGGCCTTGGTCCAAATCGAAATTATCCCAATAGTATGCTCCGTTTACCGTATTGTTACTCTTTACCGCAAGATAACCGGAAGTCTTCGGTTTTCCGTCTAAGGTATAATCATCGTTAATCTGAGAGTAGGTGGTATAATAAGGAGTTTTATAATTTGTATAGTAACTAAGCGAATGGTTGTCGCCGTCAAAGGATAAGCCGTTAAAAATTTCCATTTGCTCGCCTGTGGGCTTAGAATAAGAAGGGTCGGTTTCGGAAACAAGGTTGAGGTTGATTTTAATCTGCACTTCCTCATACTCGTAAGTTATAACGGTATCCTCTTTTACGTTTTTAAGAGTAAACTCGCCGATGTCTCTGATGCCTTCGTCGATATATTCATAATCGTCGGCTCCCTCTAACAAGTCGAGCGTAACAGGATTTCCGTTTGCATAGATTTTAACGGAACTTGCAACGCAGTCGTTTCTTAACTGCACGTGAAATTTCAGATTAGAGCCTTCGGGAACAGCTTCAGAATAAACTGACGAGAGCCAATTTATCCATATGCGCTCTTCCGGTTCGTCATATTGCACATTTACCGAATAGGTGTTGGACGGCCCCGACGGCGTAGTGCCGTTACACGCTACAAAGACCATTGCAACCGAAACGATCATTATTGCAAGTAAGAATACGAAAAGCAATCTTTTTTTCATTTAACTTCCTCCGTTTTATTTTTATCAGATTTTACTGATTTTATCATATCATAAAAATATTTTGCTGTCAATATTATTATAAACGCTCGGCATATCCATTAAAAGGGATACGGTATGCCCTCTTTTAACCATAAAATCGTCGGCGACGTAGACTACAAACACTCGCGATACAATGACAAAGCCGAAATGCAAAACGCGGCAGACTGCCGCACTTCACATAAGAGAAAACATATTTCACCGAAGGTGATGCAATATCTTCACGATATATGCGTTGAAATAAGCTATTAAAATTAAACGGATAAACCGATTTATTTTGCTTTGCAAACTGCTTTATTTTTACTCAGCGGACAGCCTTGACATGCGGAATTCGCTTTTGACGGAGCACAGCATTGGCTATCTTTTATCGCAGCTTCCGCTTCATTTTTTTCCGTTCCGTCATTTTTTGACTCTTTTAAAAGTGTGTTCTTTTGACAGGCCGAACAGTTTTTATCGCAACAGGAGCAGCCTCCCTTCCCTTTTATTTTTGCGACAATCATCGCTATAACAACGGCGGCAACGATTATGCACAATACAACGATTATTGCTATATCCGCTTTAGTCATTTATTCCTCCTCCCTTTTAAGTCTGAGTTTGCCGTCCTTTTTTTTATTGTATAAAATTATCAATCCGACGGCGAGTGCCGCAAGTGCGAGGATAATGAACACCGTCCACCACCAGCTTCCGACAAGATACACAACCGTTCCCGTCAGATAGGAAACTACAAGCCAGAATATCAACGTATAGTTAAACCTCTTTTTAGAGCCCAATTCCGCCTTAGCCGTGGCAACCGCCGCAAAACACGGAATCGTCGTCATATTGAAGGCTATAAAGGATATGAGTGCCGGTATAGTTATTCCCGTTGCGCTTATCATTATGGAAGCCGCTATAATTCCCTCGGCGTCGGCGTCGCCGTTGTAGGCGTATCCGAGGCACGCCGCAAGCACGCCGAACGTAGCTATGACGTTTTCTTTTGCAATGAGTCCCGTGATTGCCGCCACGACAAACACCCAACCTGTCGCTCCCAGCTGAGAGCCGAATCCGAGCGGAGTGAAGAGCGGCTGAACGAGTTTTCCGAGCCCGGCGAGTATACTGCTTTCCATCTGTTCGTCGGCAAGATATGACCACCCGAACGAGAAGTGACTGAGCACCCAGATGAGTATCGTCGAAACGAATATGATTGTAAACGCCTTTTTGACAAAGTGCTTTAACTTATCCCAAAGGTGAATGAAAAGCGCTTTTGCCTGAGGTGCGTGATATGCGGGAAGCTCCATTATAAAAGGCGGAGTGTCGCCTCTCATTGTGGTCGAACGCATCACGATAACCGAAAGTATCGCCACGGTGATTCCCAATATATACATACCGTAGGTTATTGCGTCGGCATTCGACACGGCAAAAAACTGAACTATTCCGCCTGCGATTGCGGTAAGAATCGGGAGTTTTGCTCCGCACGAGAAGAAAGGAATAACTCTTATCGTTGCCATACGCTCTTTATCGTCGGCAAGCGTTCTCGTGTTTATCATAGCGGGAATGGAGCAGCCGAATCCCATAATCATCGGCATAAACGCTCTGCCCGAAAGTCCGAATCTTCTGAATATTCTGTCGAGGATAAACGCCACCCTTGCCATATATCCGCTGTCTTCGAGTATGGAGAAGAACATAAACAGCACGAGTATCTGCGGCAAAAACGACATAACGGCAAACAGTCCGCCAAGTATTCCGTCGACCACAAGACCCTGCGCCCACGCCGACGTTGCGCCTTCCATTCCGCCTGCCACGGCGTCGGAAATCGAGCCTGTTATCTTGTCAAGCAAATTGAACAGTATCACGCCCGGCGAGGCAATTCCGTCGGACGAGCCGAACAGCCCCTCTCCCCACGTTCCCTGAAGGGATACCCAATCTTTAGGCAGTGCCGTGGCAAGATATAAAAAGTTTTCCGAAAAAGTCAGGTGAAAGACTGCAAAGAGTATCGCCAAAAAGATAGGTATTCCCCATATCCTGTGGGTGAGCACCCTGTCCGCCTTATCCGATTTTGAAAGAGAGTTCTTTTCGCCGTCTTTTTTGGTTATAGCCTTGGCAAAATGCTTTGTTATGTATTTATATCTTTCATCCGCCACCATCGCCTCGAAATCGTCACCGAAAGATTCGTCCTTTATCTTATCGCGGTATTCTTTGACCGTTTCATATTCTTTCGGGTGATTTTTTATTTCAATCTCGTCGTTTTCCACAAGTTTTATTGCGTGAAATAGCGGCTCATCCGTCTTTTTATTGTATAAAACCGTCTTTATCTCAGAAATGACTTCCGAAAGTTTCGAGCCGCCCAGAACGCTTACCGCTTCCCTCTTTCTCTTTGAAGCCGCATATGCTTTATCCATAAGCTCTTTTATGCCCTTTTCCTTTAGGGCGGAAATTTCCACGACGGGCACGGCAAGAGCGTCCTCAAGCGTCTTTGCGTTTATCTTGTCACCCTTTTTCTCGACGGCGTCCATCATATTGAGCGCTACGACGATAGGCACGCCTATCTCGAGTAGCTGTGTGGTGAGATAAAGGTTTCGCTCAAGATTTGTAGCGTCCACGATATTGATTATCAGGTCGGGTTTTTCGTCCAAAATGAAATTTCGGGCGATAACTTCTTCGGGAGTATACGGCGAAAGAGAGTAAATTCCCGGCAAGTCTACAATTTGAATGTTCTCGGCACATTTTTTATAGACGCCCTCTTTTTTGTCTACCGTAACGCCCGGCCAGTTCCCCACATGCGCCGTCGCCCCCGTAAGACAGTTAAACAGCGTAGTCTTTCCCGAATTGGGATTTCCTGCAAGCGCAAATTTTATCACTGTTGCACCTCCTTATTGTTTTTCCTGCATTTTTTGCAATCGGCGGTATTTCCCTTGCCGTCTGCAACGGCTTTTTCTTTGCCGCCGTTATCAGCGCTGTCTGTAGCGCATTCCTTTTCCGTTTGGTCGTTTGAATTTTCGCTGTAGCTTTGGCAGTCTGTTGCACTTGTTTGTCCGTCGCACTTTTCGTCCGCTTCCATAACTACGCAAGCCGCTTCCGATTTTCTGAGCGTCAATTCGTATCCCCTTATGTTTATCTCGTAAGGGTCGCCGAGCGGCGCTTTTTTTCTGAGCAATACCGTCGCACCTGCCGTAACGCCCATATCAAAAAGCCTGCGTCTTATCCTTCCCTCGGCGGTAACCAAGACGATTTTTCCCTGCTCGCCGACTTTAAACTCACTAAGTAGTTTCGTCATTTACTCCTCCTTTATTTTTACAAATATTTTTGCACCTAAATTTTTATCGAGCGCAAGACGCCCGTCCTTAATCCGAACGATGATACTGCCTCCGCTTTGCGACAGCACCTCCGTTTCGCAGTTTATGCCTATGCCCAGATTTTCAAAATGTCTTTTGAGTTTGTCGTCAACGGCAAGCCTGACTATAACGAGAGGTTTAAAAAGCGGCGCAATGACTATCGGCATACCCCCTCCTTTTGCTTAGCGTCGACGATTTTATCTACCGTGTCGCAGCTGAGCGCCCCGACTGCCCTGACCGCCTCGGCTTTTGCTCTTTCCTCATTAAGATTGAATTTTTCTTTAAACACGTCTGCCATCGCCTTCACCGCTATCGAATATTTCCCGACAACCCTTTCACCGAGAGACGTCAGTTTAATCTCACCCTTTTCGTCACGCCTTGCATAACCTAAATCGGTAAGTTTATCGATAGCTTTGCATACGCTCGAACGTGCAACGCCCGTCTTTTTCGATACGTCGACGGAGCGAACGGAAGCTTTCTCTAAGCTGAGAGTTTCTATCGCAAAAATATAATTCAATACCGAACCTGTCATCTCTTTACCTGCCATATCTTTACCTGTCGTTTCATTTCACGCCATATTTTTACATGCCATATTCATAACTGACATATCCTTATTTGTCATATCCTTATCTGCCATATCCCTGTCTGCCATATCTTTATCTGTTATATTTTTAGCCGACATTCCTCTCCGTTTCGCGTTCGCTACAGCGAACCTATGTTCCTAAAATAAAGGCGTTGCACCCTTTTCGTGTTCGCCATAACGAACGCACACTCATTTAAAAAAGGAATTGCTTCCTTTATAAGTCATGCTGCTGCGGTTTAAAGCCTACTGCGATTTAAGCGTCTGCGCCTCAGATATACGATAAACGGTCTGCTTTAACTTCAAATTGACGTTTTTGACGTTAAACTTCTGCAATAAATTTAGCGTTAAAATACTGCTGTTAAAATAAAAGCTGTTGTTCGCACAAAGTTTATACCGCTCTTTTCCTGTTCATTATATATATACGCTCTGTTTTTGTCAACAAGTTCGCTATGGCTAACTTATTCCCCTTTTGACAAATATTTTGCCTGCAACATAAACTAAAAGCTGCAACAAAAGTTAAAAGTTTTTCCCAAAGCCGAATTTAAATGATTAAACACTTACTGCCGGGCACGGCAAATAAACCGTCGCACAAAAAACGGCTGTATGCCGTTTTGTCTTTCAGGTTTTAATTTTTAAACAAATTTTGTCGTCATGCGGCAGGCTAAACCACTACCACACAAACTGCGCTTTTGCTATCTCGCCGTTATCGACAAGCACGTCCTGCGCCGTCATCGATTTATTTACGACAGTCATAAAATACGCCCAATCGGCAATTTCCCCGACAGTCGCCCATTTAGGCAAAAGTGTAAGCGACATTATTTTTTCCCACAACTTTTTATCGTTTACAACCCTGTCGTTCGACTCGGTCAAAACTCCGCCCGGCGAAAGACTGTTTGCCGTTGCGCCGTATTTGGCTATGCGCAAAGCTACGTTTTTCATATATGCTACCACTCCGCCCTTGCTTGCGGCGTATTCGGGAAATTCCGAACCGCTCGTTGCGCTGGCGGACGCGATAAACAACACGCTTTTGATTTTGTCGCAAAATGCGTATTTTTCCGTCACGGCAACGGTGCCCTTTAAATTTACGTCGATATCGTTTAAGTTTTGCACTCCTGCGTTGTTTATCAAAATTTCCACTCCGTCAATGTCGGGCAGATTTTTTGTTATATCGACGGTATAATGGCGATAGTTTTCGTCATCTATAGAGGCAGGCAAAACGTCAAATCCTATGACACTGTGCCCTTCCTTTAAAAACTTTTCGCAAATCGCCTTGCCTATTCCTCGGCTTGTGCCTGTGATTAAAACTTTCATTAAATTCCCTCGTAAAGTTTCTGTCTGCAAATATAGTCAAGTCCGAGACCGTCTTTTTTCCACCTGCCGACAATTGCATATCCCAATCCCGAGAATACCGCCTCGCACAAAAGCTCTATAAGCATTCCCGTCACTGCGCAGGTTATGCACTGAACGGGTGTCCAGCCGAAAAAGACGTAGGACACGGCAAAAGCGAATATCAGGTTGTCTACAAACTGTCCCAAAGCCGTGGAAACATAAGAGCGCATGACGTATGCACCGAAGCCGTCGGGATTCTTTTTAAACAGCTTTCCTATGCCGTAGTTGGAGAAGTTGTTGACGACGCTCGACACCGCAAAGGCGAGAGTGCTGCCCAAAAGCACGTACCACGTTCCTGCAAAGGTGCTGTCGAGCGCACCGTTAATGACCTGCTCGCTTCCCTCGACAAACGAGGCGCTCCACACTCCGGGAATGACGCTCGCTATGTATGTTATAAGGCAAAAACAAAGGTTTATCGTAATGGCAAGGAGCGACAGCTGAGTCGCCGCCTTTGGCCCGAAATGCTTTGTTATGATGTCCATCGCCAAAAAAGCAAACCACGACACGATTATTCCGCAATCGAGCGCAAGATACGGCGTGGAAATATTTATCGACTTGTTTGCAAGAAGATTCATACTGAACACGCTAAGCACAAAAATCACCGTGAGAACGGTAGGAACGCTCTTTAAGAGCAATTTGAATTCAACAATCTCGTTTTTAAGTTTGTTTATCATAACACACCCTAAAGTGCGCCAAATAAAAAAAGCGCACAATGCGCCCATCTTTTTCCATAGTTTTGTTTATTGACAGGATGGTCGCGAACTGTCATTTTTTGTCGATATCGGGCAAACGGTATAAATTTAAAAGATAAACTTGCCTCGTTTGCCCTGTCATTTTAGCACCGCCCGAAAACTTTGTCAACGAAGTTAAATCAATATGCTTCGACTTCTATAATTAAACCTGATTTGACAGTCTTGAATATATTTCAGAAGCGAAAAAAATGTCATGCAAAGCTATACCGATATTATAAGCGATAATTCTTTGCTCGTTATTATCTCTGCCGGGACATTTCCCTATTAACACATCGGACACTTCGTTAAAAGACTTAAACCGATTAAAATATTTAAAATTTTCAATATGCTCGTAATCATCGCCGAAAATTTTATCGAAAGTCAAATCGCATTGTTGAAAACCAAGAGTATGGATAGGCACCAAAAGACACCCTTTTTTATAAAGACTCGCGTCACAGAAATCCTGTTCGGCAAAAGTAACTGCGGACACAATCACGTCGCAGCCATCAATCATTTTTTCGTAAGAATCAAATAAGGAAAAAGAGACGTTTTTTACCGATTTATACATAGATACAATGTTTTCCGCACGGTTTTTATAGTTAAATAATCTGATTTGCACCATTTTGCCATTCAACGTTTCGATATACATTTTCAAAGTAGCTTGACCAATCGTTCCCAAACCGATAAAAGCAATTGACCTATAGTCCTTTTTCGCCAAAAGTCCGACCGAATGAACGGCAACGGCAGCGGTTCTCTGAGTGGTTATAAAATCGGCGTCGATAACCGCTTTTAAATTTCCGTCGGAATTATCGTAAAACAAAATGTGACTTTTCAAACTCGGTTCTCTTTCAGGATATCTTGTGACGACTTTCACGCCTGCAATGTTTTTATCCGGAATAACACAAGGCATAACGTTAAAAAATTTATGTCCGTCTTGATGAATGGAAGTTTTAGGAGGCAAAAGAGATTTACGCTTTATCCTAAGTGCAGCATCCACCCAGCGTACGCAATCTTCAGAAGATATGTTAAGACCTTTTATATCGCTTTCTGATATTATCCTCACTCTAACTCCTCCTTAATCGCCTTTAATAAGGCATTATTTTCGTTGACGTCCTTTACCGCTACTCTGATAAAATTTTTGCCGTAAAAATAATTTTTCGATGATAAATCTTTAATCAGGATATTATATTTTTCCAAACAATTTACGCAAAACTCGTAAGAAGAACGGTTACCAAGTGAAATCATTATAAAGTTTGCCTGCGACTCATACGCCCTCACTCCCTTTATTTCATTTATAGCGGATATCATACGAGCCCTTTCCTTTGCTATCTTATCGCAAGCGGAAATATAGTCGGAAGCGTAAAGGTTGTAGGTCTGAAGATAATATTCGGCAAAGCTGTTGATATTCCATATCTGCATATTTTTTCTGACTTCCTTAAGCAGCTCCGTATCCGCAGTAGATATAACTCCGAGTCTTAAGCCTGCCACACCGTAAGATTTACCTATGCTCTTTACGACAATAAGATTTTTATATTTTTCAAGAATATCGTTTTCAAGCATTGTATACTTTTTATCCGTTTCTGCGAAGTCTATAAACGATTCATCCAACAAAAGTCTCGTGTTTTTAGATGCGGCATAATCGGCAAGCTCAATAGCTTGTTCTTTTGTGAGCATCACTCCGCTTGGATTGTCAGGACTGACGACGCAGAGCATATCGACATCGTCACACGCTTTTTTGTATTCTTCTAAATTTACGGAATAATCCCACTCGGAATTATCGATATAGTGAATTTCACAGTTTCTAAAGCACCTCACATACTCGTTAAAAGTGGGAACTCCAACCGCTATTTTTCCTTTTATCACCTCGCCCATGGCGTTGATAAGTTCGGACGCGCCGTTCCCGACTAATATATAATCCTGCTCGACTCCGAATATTCTTTCCGCATTCATGTTCTGCATATTAAGCCCCGAAGGATATGCTCCGAGCAAAACGGGAAATTCTCTCTGAAGTTTTTGAGTAAACTCTTTTGTCGGAAAATAGGGATTAACCAGATAGCAGAAATCAAGCATGGTATCGTATCTCCAATAGCCTCCGAATTTTGAAACAACAAGGTCATACTTTTCTTTACCCTTACTGAACAATACGTTGGCAATATCGAGGTCTTGAGCGTCATCGATTTCATACCAAGGCATATCGCCTATCTCGTAACCGTAAATCTGGGTTTTGGACAAATGGGCCACAACCTTAAGCGTTGTTTCATAATAACTGTTAAGCCCGTATGCTTTCATATACGCTTCAAGGAAGGGAATATAAACATTTTTACAAAACTCCTTACTGAGTTTATACACGTTAACCGTTTTATAATAATCGCCTGCGATATCGAAATTCATATCCTTTTTATCTATAAACTGAGTGATATTTCCGCTTTTATCGCAGGTAACGACGGTTCCGTCCATCCAGCTTTTATATCTCGCAATAGCGGCAACGTTCTTTTTTTTCAAATCAACAAGATTCTTAATGAGCGCATCATCATAGATTAGGTCGGATTCCATTAAAATGGTATCCTCTTTTACAATGTAATCTTTGGCGAGATAAAACGAGTATATATTATTGCTGGTTGCATAATCTTTGTTGTCGATAAAGATAAATTCCAAATCTGTTTGGGAAAAATTTTGATTGATATAATCGATAAGTGCCTTACCTTTGTAACCTACTACGAAAATCATCTTTTTAATACCGGCTTTCAGCACGGCGTCAATAGCTCGGTCAACGAGTTTCCTGCCTGCAACCTGAACCATGCATTTCGTATTATTATCGGTATATTTGCCCAATCTTTTGCCCATACCGGCAGCTAACATCAATGCCTGCATATCTTCTCCTTTTTGCGAAAACGGAACCCACCGCCCGCATATAATTAACTGTTTTTAAACATGCAACAAAGCAATTTATTTATCGCCATCCTTTTTGTTCTTTGCCCCTAAGTAAGCGTCTTCGCTTTTAGGTGCATACTGCTCATTATCGGACGAACTTCTTTTATCCGTCTTTGGCTCTTTAACTGCGACTTTGTCCTCCGACAATTCGGACAGCGAATGACATTTGTCGTTGCCTATTATATTATTATTTTCTTCCTCTTTCGACATTAAGTCAAGCGGATTTTCTTTCGTGTCGACACATGGCTTTACCTCGCTGTCGGTAGAACCCTCTCCGACAGATACGTCTTCAAACAAATTCTCGGTTGCTTTAACCGAATTATCAGAAGACGGATTATTCGATATATCCGAATTCGGCATCGCGCCTGAGTTCGCTGTCTCGGGACACGGCTTCTTTGTCCGATTTTTGATTTTAGCGACTATTCTCTTAAAATAGTTTTTAGTAAGAGTAAAATAATACTTGAATTCGGGTGTCCTGAACGACACGAGGAAGAAACAGCCTGATGAAATTACCATGCAGAATATGAGCTTGAGAACAAACCAACCTACCCCTACGGGAATAAACGTTCCTATATAATAAGTCAATGCTCCCACTCCGCATGCGAAAATCATAACGCCCACAGTTTCGGCAATCTGTCTGAAAAATCGCTTTTTAAAACCGTATTTAAACAAGGTGTGATTTTCGATAATAAACGACACGAAAAACATAACGAGCGTAAAACCGAGTATAACTCCGAGCGTTCCCAAAGCATAGCTGAGTCCGATGGCGAGACCTACTCCGCCGACGGACTCGATTATCGGTTTATACCAATCTTTTTTATAGAATGCCTGAGCGTCACGAAAAGCGATAGTGGCACGCCTTATATACAAAATCATAGCGTTAAGAGAGATAACTATAACAACGGGCAAGGAGAACAGCATACTTTCTCCCACCCATATAGTGATAAAATCGTTAAACAAACAGAGATAACAGACGAAGCAGAACACTGCAAAGAAATCGGCGAGATATTGCACCTTCCTGAATACTTTGTACTGGTATTCGACATCGCCTTCCACACAAAGATTGCCCACGCTTGCCGTCATTGAATTAAATATCAGATTTATAAACGAGTAAATATTTGAGGTTATCATCAAATAATTACTATATTTACCTGCGTCTACCAAACTGACGAATGCGGAAATTATAAGCGACGTCGTACTGTATAAGACCACAATGCCTATTTTATTTAAAAACATTGCCTGAACGTTTTTAAAAATAGAACTTTTTTCCGTTTTCTCTGGTTGCAGTTTGCGATACTTTCGCAGATAAGGATATTTTTTTCCCGCTATTATGTGAAGAATGATATTGTTTATAACCGTCTTTAAAATCAAAACGACAAGATATGCGTAATAATTTTTAAATATCAGCAAGAGAACAATTTGCACTACGTTCAATACAATATTGCAGATATTGTCCGTATTTGTGATGATATAAGAATTCTGGTCGGCGCTTATCAACGTGCGCTTGTAGGCTAGCAGATAACTGCAAACGGTATTCGCCAAAAACATGGCAAAATATATTCTAAGTTGACTTAAAGTAAAAGGAAGCGTGGAAATATCTTCCGCAATGAGATATTGTAAGGCAGGAATACAGCAACAACCTGCCGCGGCAACAACGATGGCGATAATTCTGTATACCTTTGCGATATAATTCATGAGCCTTGCCGTTGTTTCCTCGTCTCCTTCCTTTAACGGGCGGTATAGAGCATAACCGACTGAAGCGGAAAAACCAAGTTCGGCAAGGTTTAAAACATTGAGAATATTGCTGAAAAGTCCGTTTACACCGTTATATTCTGCGCCCAAAAGGCGAATGAATATCGATTTGGCGACAAAAGTTACGACGAGATTGGCTAAAAGACCTATTACTCCGAAACTTATATTTCTAAACGATTTCTTAGTGCGAGACTCCATTTTGCTCCGGTATACTATTCAAAAGGACACGAGCATTTTCAATACCGTTTTTATAGCGTGTCGTGCCTATGTTGATTTTAGCTTAAGTATACATAATTATTTATAAATAATATTATAATTTTAACTAACTTATAAATATTACTATATTTTTTATTATTTATCAACTTCTATGCGTCTATTTATCATGCATAAAAGCTTCATTTAACCGTTCTATACAAACTTGATTCCCAAATCGGAAAGAAAACAGCGTTTGTCAAGCATATTGAATTGTTTATAAAACGGCTTCGGTTTGCGTTTATCCTTTTCGTTTTTTAGAGCAACGGCGGCAACCATATAAAACACGCAAAAATTTCTTCCCGTTATGACCACGGCACTTTCGGTAAAAGATATCAGTAAAAATGTCAGGACAGTATACATTGCCACTTTTGCACGTCTTGAATCGTTTCCGTCATTCAATTCGAAAATAAATACAAAAAGGCTTATGTAGTAAAGCAAAATCCCCAACAAACCGTAATTGAACAACACGGACAAAAACCCGTTGTGCGAATTTTCCAATTGGAAATTTTTGTAATTCCCGAATAATAAAGTTCCGATTCCGTCATAGAATTCATTAAACAACACACGCCACAATTCCACTCTGCCGGAAAATACGGGTTTATCCAAAAAGGTAAGCGATTGAAAAATAACTATCTGGTCCGCGATATTGTATATTATATAAAATAAGAAAGGCAAAACCAAACAGATTATAATGTGCCAATTTCTAACCTTAAAATTGAATAATACGGCAAACAAAAATAGCACGGCGAGAGCTAGCCCAAGTCTGCTGTTAGTCTCAAACAGCATAATAAACACGACTAAGGCAAGAGCTGACACAAACAATTTTTCCGATGCGCTTTCGAAATAAAAAAAAGTTAACGTTAACACACACAAATTGCCTAAGAGCATTATTGCCGTTTCATTGGAGTTGCCCATATTCAAGGTAAGCCATGAAAGATAACTGTCTCCGTAGACGTATGCCAAATCGGTAAAATATATAATTATAAATAAAATCGATAAAGCGATATTGCCCCACAACAATACGTTTAATGTTCCATTTCTAAACGAATGAGAACGGCACACATACAATATCACCTCTAGCGATAGAGAGGAAACAAGCTGAGATGCATTGGAAAAAGCATTCGGATTCTCACCGCTGAAAATTCCGAAGAGTCCGGTCAAAGATTGATATGCCAAAACGACAATAATAAAAATCGTATATATGTCCATCTTCCTGTTTTCCAGGAAGAAAGTAACGAAAAGAAACAAAGGTAACGCCGAAATATAAAGTCCTATTATCCATCCGAAAGTGTTTGACGGCAAAAGAAGGCTGTTAAATAAAATCAAAAAAAACGCAACAAGCATCGCTGCCATTACAATCAAATCAATGACAAACGAATTTTTCTCATTTTCAATAGGTTTTAAAAACAGAATTCTCAATTGCCCCTCGAATTCATTTCCTTATAAATCATAGCGTATTCGTCCGCCATTCTCTGCGACGAAAAATCTTTTTTGGCACGTCTTTCAATATCGTCACGAGCCCCGTTCAATATTTCAGCTTTTTCTAAAGCCTTTAAAATGCCTTCCAAATTACCCTGCTCGACCACAACGGAATTCCCGCTGTCCAGCATTTCCGTAGCACCGCCCGATTTATAACAAATCACCGGCGTACCACATGCAAGCGCCTCCACGTTAACGGTAGAAGAAGTATCTTCATAAGTCAAATTTAAAAAGGCATATGCCATGCTATATAACTCGGCAAGCTCTTTTTGGTTGTTCGTTCTCTTTATGCCCACAATCTTGCCCGGCAAAGTAGCAAACTGTTCGTCATTAAGTCCGACCATTACAAGCTGAAATTCGGGCTGTAACATATCTGCTAATTTAATGAAATCACTAAATCCTTTTCTTTCGTTAAAAGGTGCGGCGACTCCCAGCAAAACCTTTTTATGCCTGTCAATAATATTATCAAAAGTATGCCTGTCCGTTCTAGAAAAATTATCGAGATTTATACCGTTCAAAATAACCTTGACTTCGTATTCCTTTAAAAAGGAGTTTTTTACGTGATTTTTAAGCCATTCGCTAGGAGTAACTATGAGCATATTCTTCACGTTAAGAAAAGATTTCTTTTTTAAATAATACTGTCTTTTTGTGCGGTCTATATTCGCTACCATACCTGTAGATTTTAAATATTTGCAATGGCTGCATCCCGTTTTCCACTTCTCGCAACCGTTCAATTCGAAATAAAAACATCCCCCAGTAAACGCCCAACAGTCGTGCATAGTCCAGATTGTCTTTACGTTATACTTTTTTATATATCTGAACAACAAGACATAGTTTATCGTATGGTCGTGCAAGTTATGCAAATGCAAAATATCCGGTTTAATTTTTTTAAGCTGATTTATCGTCTTTTTGGTGGAAAAATATGAGCCGAACTCATCTAACCCGAGATAAGACGATAAAAATTTATGAATTCTGTATTGCAGTCTTGAATGCATCTTTATCACTTCGTCTCTTGAAGAACACTTACGGCTTACAAAAGCGATTCTCTCATTTTCCTTGCCGATACCGTCAAAAATATCCAAAAGTATTTTACCCGTACTTCCGTTATCGCACGCATTTATCTGCACTATCTTCATGATTTTTCTCCGTTACAGTCATTTAATTCTTTTTTAAACAAATCGGATATATGTTTTATTGTATATTGCCTATAATTTTTCTTTACTGTCTCAATCGGCACTGTTTTATCCTTGTATTTTCCGCAAAAGTCTACAAGGGCTTTGGCATACATTTCGGGTTGTTTCTGCGGAATATTAAACACAGCGCCGTATCCGCCGAATATCTCGTTTTGTTTTTCTTCGTTATAAAAATTGATTATCGGTTTCCCTGTTTGAAAATACTCAAAAATTTTGCTGGGAATCTGATGCTCGTTAAGATTTGCTACGTTAATCAGGAAATTTGCCTGTTCGGCAAGCGCATTTGCCTCTTCACGTCCTACCGAACCCTTAAAATCGACGTTGTGTAGCGGTTTCGCCCATTTCTCCAGTTCGTCATTACAGTCACCGACTGCACATATGGTAAGTCTGAGTTTTTCCGTTTCGCTCATTGAGAAAACCTTCATTAACGCATTCGGTTCCCTCACCCCTTTTATGAAAGTCCCCGCATAAAAAAGCCTTATCTCTTTATCTGTTTTTTCTTTTTCCGCTAAAATCCTTTCCTCCCCGATAAGAGGAAATCCGATTATCTGATAAGGAATTCCTTTTTCTTTAATCTGCCCAAACGCCTTAGCTTTTAAAAATCCCTCCGACAAAAAATTCATTTTTGCGTTTTCGAATACGGTCATTTCCTTTTTAGCGTCTTTCTTTTTATATGCTTTCTTGAACAGACAGACTTTTCTTAAGTTTTTCGCCTCGCTGTAAACGTCAAGAATATAGGTAATATAATCTATACCCAACTTTTTTTTGCATTTATATGCGGCATAGATTGCGCTGAAAGGATAACATGCGGCGACAATTGCATCTATCTTTTTTGTTTTACAAAGCTTTTTTGTTTCGCTTATACATTTGAGAAAATATTTTCTATCAAATCTTAACCAAAAAAAAGCTGTTTTTAATCCCCTTATCAATCTTAAAAAAGCCGAAATGGCTTTATACAAGAAACCTTTTTTGAATCTGCAAACATTATAAAGACGCATAGAAGGAGAACTTATGAATATATAGTCCACCCCGTCTATTGAACGGTTTTTTTTACCGTTATCCTGATTGTAAGCAATAATTGTTATTTTGAACTCGTCTTTAATGACATCAGTTATATTCTTCAGACATACTCCGTTGGGCGACGGAAAGGGAAAATAATCTCCCGCAAAAATAACAATCTCTTTTTTGTTTTCCATTGAATCTCCGTATATTAAATTAATGAACGTATCTTTTCGCAAATTTTAAAGCCAAAAGTCTGAATCCCGACAAAGAAAACAATCCGACCAAAGAACTTAACGAAACTTTTAACGACGGGTAAGTCAAAAGATTGCAAAAGTGTCTACGGTAATGTTGTCCCTTGCACAGAGAGATATATTCTGCTTTAGCTAATTTTATTGACGCCTGCCAGAAAAGTGACCACCTATTTTTCGATATACCGTATTTCTTAAATTTTTTTGCAAAATGAGGCCTGTTGGCAAGAAAAAACTCATATAAGTCGTCAAACAGTACAAGACTATCCGTCCTGTCTTTCCCGAACTGCGACATTGCGGAACCCGCAACATCAAGATATACATAATGCTTTTCCGGCGTATAAGCAACCTTTTTGCAATAATGCGCCAAACGCCATAACATATGGAGGTCTTCACTGTAGCGGTAACCCTCAGCGAAAAACAGGCCGTTTTCCTTTATAACGGAACTTTTTACCATAATACCGCAAACGCCAATCGTGACTTTACCGTAAAGCAATGCTTTTAACAATTCTGCCGATGAGTAAACAGTTGTTTTTCCGTTTATAACCTGAGCGTCCGCCTGCTTAGCCATTTTACAAATTGACATATCGGCGTCATTCTGTTCTATAAGCGCATGAAGCTTTTCTAAAAAAGACGGCAAAACAATATCGTCTGAATCGACGAAACAAATCATATCGCCGCCCGCCGCTTTAATTCCTGCGTTTCGGGCGGAACTTACTCCCCCGTTCTGTTTATCTATCACAAAGATTCTGCTGTCCGATTTTGCCCACTCGTTACACTTTTTTAACGAATCGTCTGTCGAGCCGTCATTGACAAGAATTATTTGAAAATCCCTGTAAGTTTGTTTTAATATGGAATTGACACATTCATCGAGAGTCTTCCGGGCATTATAGACAGGCACAATAACACTTATCATTTTATCTCCTGAAACTAAAATTTGAGTTGCGTGATTCCGTGGTGGTCGTGACGTTTTTCCTCCGGCGGGAGCTGCATATAGTCTCCGTATTCCTCTGTCAAAACTTCCTTATAATTTTTCGGACAAGAATACATCGAACCTTCAAATTCTAATTTAACGACGGAATCAAACCATTCTGATTTCATTTTTTTTGTGAAAGTCCTGCCTATCGCACTGCCGCAGATTGTGGTCAAATATTCGCTTCCCGTCAATGATAACCTTTCCTCTTCTTTTTTGATTTTCTTTATGAGAGAAGCCTTTGTATAAAGCATAGATTGCATTTTAACAACGCCCATGACCAATTTCGCCTTAAACGTTTTTGCCACTCTATAACCGCATTTTGCCAAAAGCATTCTCTTTAATAAAAAATATCTGTTGGTTAATGCCTTGTTATTAAAGGCTTTTTCACCTATGCCGTCAAGCGGAAAGATATCGATAAAAATTCCCCAGCCGTTGTTTTCGGGAGCATTTTGCTCGGTATAAATGGTCCCCTTTTTCATGACCTTTCCAAAGCACAAACCGTATTCTTTTTGGTTGTCCCAATTTATGAAACAAAATCCGTCTAATAGCTTTTCAGGGGCTATTCTGACAAACTTTTCATATTCGTCCCTTTTTATCCATATATCCAAATCTCCGTCCCACGGAATAAATCCTTTGTGTCTTACCGCTCCCAAAAGCGTGCCGTAGGCCAGATAATAGGTAATATCGTTCTCTTCGCAAACTCGCACAACCTCATCAAGAATTGTTTTTTGTGTGAGTTGAAGCTTTCTTAAGGTTTCATTGTCAATATTGACCTCTGCCATATATACCTCTCAGAATTTATTTTCTCCATGTCGTAATATTTACTATCTTGGCATACGACTGAATTAGTTTTACTACTTTTACGGAAACGTTAGTATCCGCATAATCTTCTGCCATAACGTAAGGCTCGTGATTTTCAAACATCTCCACAGCCATATCCATCGCCTGACAAATATCCTTTGTGGTAATACCGCCTATAACCACGCTGCCTTTATCCAAAACCTCCGGACGTTCGGTGCTCGTCCTTATGAGAACCGCAGGAAAATCAAGCATAGCGCTCTCCTCGCTTAAAGTTCCGCTGTCGGATAATACGCAGTAAGCATTTTTCTGAAGCTTGTTATAATCGAAAAATCCGAAAGGTTTCAAACTCTTTACGAGCGGATGAAATTTGAACTGTCGCTTTTCAATGAATTTAGCGCTTCTCGGATGCGTGGAGTAAATGACGGGCATCTGATATTTTTCGGCGATATTGTTGATTGCCGTCATAAGACTCATAAAATGCTCTTCGTTATCTATATTCTCCTCACGGTGGGAAGAAAGAAGTATATATTCTCTCGGATTAAGCTTTAACTCCTCAAGGACTTTGCTGTTTTCAATCTGTTTTTCGTAAACGCCGAGCACTTCTCTCATTGGCGAACCCGTTACGAATATAGTTTTCCCGTCCGCTCCTTCAGACAGCAAATATCTTCTGCTATGCTCGGTATACGGCATATTGATATCGGAAATGACATCTACTATTCTGCGGTTAATCATCTCGGACACATTCCAGTCCCAACAACGATTACCGGCTTCCATATGGAAAATAGGCACTTTCAACCTCTTTGCACTTATGGCGGAAAGAGCACTGTTCGTATCTCCTAATATGAGCACTGCGTCCGGCTTTTCCTTTTCGATGACCTCATATGATTTTGCAATAATATTACCCATTGTCTCGCCGAGATTTTTGCCTACGCTGTCTAAAAAATAATCCGGCTGCCTTAAACCGAGGTCCTTAAAAAACACTTCGTTTAGAGTGTAGTCCCAATTCTGTCCCGTATGCACGAGAATATGATTAAAATATTTATCGCATGCTTTTATGCATTCGCACAATCTTATAATTTCGGGACGGGTTCCCAAAATGGTCATAACTTTCATTTTTTCCATATTATACCTCTTCGTAAAAAGTATCGGGGCAATCTTTATTGAACGGTTCGTTTGCCCACATAACGGTAACCATATCGTCGTCACCCACATTCTCGATATTATGGGTATAACCGCACGGAATATCCACCACCTCGAGTTTAGAGCCGCTCACTTTGTATTCTATCACCTTATCGTCGCCCACTTTTCTGAAACGGATTATTCCCTCGCCTTTGACAACCAAAAATTTTTCATTCTTCGTGTGGTGCCAATGATTCCCTTTGACTATGCCGGGTTTCGAGATGTTTACCGAAACCTGACCCTGCCCGTCCGTCCTGAGAAATTCCGTAAACGAACCTCTTTGGTCAACGTTCATTCTAAGCTCGTATGAAAAATCGTCCTCAGGTAAATAGCTAAGATAGGTGCTGTATAACTTCTTTACGACTCCCCTGTTCATATCGGGAAGAGAGAGAGTTTGTCTCGACTCTTTAAATGAATATAACAAATCGACTATCTCTCCCAAAGTGATTTTATCCTCGACGGGCACCTTGCAATATCCGTTGTCCGTAAAACATATTCCGTTTGAAGCATTGATAAATGCATTTACCACGTCGTCGATATATACGAGAGTCATAAGAGTATCCCGGTTGTTAACCTTTATTTCCAACCCCCTCGTTATATTATTGCAAAAAGTTGCAATAGCACTGTTATAGTTGGGACGGCACCATTTTCCGTATACGTTGGGAAGCCTGAAGACATAGGTGTTTACGCCTTGCTCTTTTCCGTATGCAATAAGATAGTCTTCGCACGCCTTTTTACTTTTCCCATAATCATTGTCAAGCACCGCCTGGATAGACGAGCTTACAAGCACGGGAGCTTTGTTTCCGCTTTCGATAAGATATCCGAGCAGTTTGGTGGTAAAACCGTAATTCCCCTCCATAAACTCTTCCACTTTCTCAGGACGGTTTATTCCTGCGAGATGAAAGACGAAATCGCACTCTTTGGCAAACGCTTTAAGCTGTACGTCAGAAGTATCTACATCACATTCGAAAATTTCATATCCGTTTCTGTTCTTCAGTTCTGAAACGAGATTTTTCCCTATAAAGCCTTTAGAGCCTGTTACAAGCACTCTCATTGTTTATTCCTTTTTTCCCATTCGGCAAGCTCTCCTTTGATGTACTCGAGCGTCAAAAGTTTTTGTTTAATCTGTTCGACGTCAAGCTGCGTCGTGTTATCGGAGTTGTATTCGTTTGTAAGTCTCGTCATCACATTGCCGTTGGTGAAGAAATTATCATAATTCAAATCTCTGTTATCGGCAGGCACTCTGTAAAAACCACCCATATCCTGCGCCTTTACCGCTTCTTCTTTAGTCAAAAGAGTTTCATACATTTTTTCGCCGTGTCTAATGCCTATACGCTTTATTTCATTATCGGCTTTAAAAAGACCTTTCACCGCATTAGCGAGATTTTCTATGGTGCAAGCAGGTGCTTTCTGAACAAAAATATCGCCGCTGTGTCCGTTTTCAAAAGCGAACAAAACAAGTTCGACCGCCTCTTCAAGGCTCATGATAAACCTCGTCATATTCGGCTCGGTAACGGTAAGAGGTTTTCCCTCTTTTATCTGCTGAATAAACAGAGGAATGACCGAACCTCTCGAGCACATGACGTTGCCGTATCTCGTTCCGCAAATCATCGTATCGCTTTCGTTTACCGTCCTCGACTTAGCGACGAATATCTTTTCCATCATAGCCTTGGACGTTCCCATAGCGTTTACGGGATATGCCGCCTTATCGGTGGAAAGACATATCACCTTTTTTACCTTGGCTTCTATTGCCGCGGTCAGCACGTTATCCGTTCCTATACAATTCGTCCTTACAGCTTCAAGAGGAAAAAATTCACAACTTGGCACCTGTTTTAAGGCGGCAGCATGAAAAATAAAATCCACTCCGTGCATGGCGTCCTTTAAACTCTGAATATCCCTCACGTTTCCGATATAATACTTGATTTTATCGTTATTATATTCGTGGCGCATATCATCCTGTTTTTTCTCGTCACGGCTGAATATTCTTATTTCCTTAATTTTGGTATTCAGAAATCTTTTCAGAACGGCGTTTCCGAAACTACCCGTTCCGCCTGTTATTAACAATGTTTTTCCGTCAAACAAGCCTTTATTTTCTTCCATATCTCCACTCCTTAGTTATTAACAAATTTTTCAAGCAATTCTACGTTTATATCCGTAGTAAAATGTTCCTTTAAATATTGTTTTCCGTTTTTCCCCATTTCGTCTAATTTATCCCGATTTGATACAAACCAACCGAGCGTATCGACAAACGCCGCACAATCGTCGCTGTAACACCATTTCCCGCACTTCGCCTCGCTTTCGACAAGCTCTTTAAGGTCGGTGCATTTGTCCGTAACGGCAAAAATAGGTTTGGCATTTTTCATATAGGACAATATTCTGGACGGATAATTGGGAATGGTAAATCTATAGTCTAAAGCTATTACTCCCACATCGCAGGCAGAACAAAGCAAATCGTATTCATCAGACGGAAGCGCTTCCATTGCAAAAACGTTTTTTTGTCCTTTCAGTTTTTCGAATATCCTCTTTTTTTCCGTTCCGTCTCCAATGATGACAAAATTAAAATCCCAAATTTTTGCCGCCTCAATAACACCATTCGCCAAAAAATCAAGCCCTTGCGGTTTCCCGAGATTTCCGCCGTAAATAAAGGTAACCTTTTCAGAATCAATACCCATCTTCTTTAAAATTTCCGTGGCATCGCTCCTGTCGCCGACCGTTTTTTTATCCTCGCACGAATAAACGGAATTCGGGAAAATTTCAACGATACTTTCAGAAATATACTTGTTGTTTTTCAAGAGATATTTTTTATTGGCCTCACTCATACAACCAATTCTGTCGGATACTTTATAGAGCTGCTTTTCTTTTTCCCTGAAATATTTATACAATAATCCTTTAAGCCCCGTCTTGGACAAAACGTTTAAATCAACGGCATTCTGAGGGAATATATCCTTTAACATAAGATAGGATTTGCAACCGTATTTCTTCTTAGCATATTTAATAGCGGACGCAAAAGTGATGGGAGGAGTATTGTAGATAATCAAATCGAAGTCGTCCTTTTTAAAATACTTCTTCAACGCCCTTTTAAACTGCCCTTCTATACGTATAGTGCTTATACCCTTCTCTATTATAGAACAGCGTGTAATGTTGCCTATCCTCAGTCGAAGAATCTTGACTTTCTCTTCCTCTGTCAATTTAGTATCCAGTCCCAAACGTTTCTCTAAGGTGCACAACACGCTTACAGAGTGTCCCGCCGCCTTTAAAGCCTTGATTATATCGAGATGCACACTGGTATTTTTAAGACTGCCTATCTGACCTATAGTCAAAAACAAAACTTTCATATTTTTCCTCTATTTAACTATCTAGCTAAAACCGATATTATACTTAATCGATTTTTTCTTCCTTTCCGTCGGGAAGCTTTATGTATGAGTAATTATGATGAAAAACTCTTTTCTCCGGCGGCGGAAGCTTCATATAATCCCCGTACATAAGAGTGAGTATTTTATCCGCGTTCTCGGGAATGACAAGCTCAAGGTCCTCGAATTTATGTCTTATCCCGTTGTTGAACCATTCACGTTGAAATTCCGCACGCATCATCTTAATATCGCTGGATAAATCGCATACTTTTTTACTTGAATCGAAACTTATTCGGGCAAATTCACGAGTATATTTTTCATACGCCTTCCTTTTGCCCTTTTTGCTCTTTAATGCTAAAAAAACTTTCGCTCCCAATGTCATGATAAAACCTTTATGCTTGGGCGGCTCGTTGTAAAGATACAAAGCTCTCTTCATCGCCTTGAATATCCTGAATATACGGGCAAAAAAGCCTTCCTTAATTCCGAACAGCGGATATATATCCACAAACAATCCGTGGTGAACGTTTTTTTCTTTTAAAGTCGGCTCCAAAATCACGGATTCATTGCGGCAAACTCTGTTTATGGTAAGACAATATTCAGAATCGGTTTCAGGCGACTGATAGAAAAATCTTTTCGTATCTGCTTTATCGTTGAATATTTTGCCGAACCTAACCATATCTTCATAGGGCATCATAATGTCCACATCGTCATCCCAAGGAATAAAACCGTCGTGTCTTACGGCACCCAATAGAGTTCCGTAAGCGAGATAATAGCGCAAACCGTTTTCAGAACATATTCTGTCTATTTCTTTTACTATCTCTATCTGGACGTCCTTGATTTCCCGCTTAATCTCGTCCGAAAAATCTTTCATAATTCAAAATTTCTCCTATATCCTCAATAATAATATCGGGCTTAATTCCGAATTTGTATTCTCTGTCACGATATAAACCCTCGTCCTTTTTAAGTCTCACCGTGTTAATAGGCATATACTGCTTTATCGCAAAATCTTTACGGGGATTATCCCCGACGTAAACGGCATTTTCCGGTTTTATCTTGAAACAGGCGAGCATCTTTTCAAAAGCTACCGGTGACGGTTTGCGAAACTGTTCTCCGCCCAAAGAATCGGTAATTATAACGCAATCAACATATGACTCAACCTCTAAAGCCTCAATTTTTAGCTTTTGCGTATCCGTTCTTCCGTCTGTGATAACACCCAGTTTTATTCCGTCAGCTCTCAGTTTTTTCAGCACGTCGTCGGTCCCGTCGAAAAATCTTATGTCTCGGGGATAATGCTGCCTGTATGCTGCGACAAGCTCCGAGATATCTTTATCGTCAAAAGCGACGTTTTCTTCTTGGAGAACGGCATCAAACACGTTTTTTGTATCATGTGCAAAAGCGGCAAGCAGTTTTTCATAACCGTCCTCTATGCCGAATTTTTCTTTTAACAGTGAAGAAACGGTCAGAAATCCCGATTTCACGTATTCGTATTCGGGATAAAGCGTATCGTCCAAATCGAAAATGATTGCCTTTATCATTCTATCCTCAAACTGTCGTCGAAACGGACATACACTGCTTTATCGTCCACTTTGACCTGCTCGGGATTTATTTTCTCTTGCATCGCAATCCTGTATAGCCATTCGCAGCTGTTCGCACCGGCACGAATACTCATAGGAGCGCCACCGCCGAATCTCGGATTTACTTCTATATATCTCATTTTTCCGTCTTTTTCTTTAAACCCCTGTATAGTGATGTGACCTACAGGCTTTAAAGCTTTTATCAGTTTTTCGACGTCCGAAATTATTTCTTTGTTCATATCAATCTGACCTTTCAAAATTTCTCCGCCTCTGACCGCAAGTCTTATCCTCGGGACAATACTGACGATGTCACCGTCGAAATCAATAAAAGCGTCTACTGTATATTCCGTGCCTTCAACACATTCTTGAACTATCGGATTTTTTACGTATGAACGGAAAAATTCCAACTGCGATACGGTTTCAGCCTTAAATGCGTCTATGCTTGAGCTTCCGTCTCTGGGCTTGACAAATAAAGGCAGACTGTATTTTTTTTCGTCGAGCTCCTCATCGGTATATGTATAAGGAACTCCAAATCCGTTTTCCTTAAAAAAACAGGCGGATTTAGTTTTGTCATTGCAAATATCCACGCATTCAGGCGAGGATATATTGACTATCGCCCCGGTTTCCTTTTCTATCCTTTGCCTTTCCGCCGCAAGGACGGGCAATTCCGTATCAATTGTGGGAATAACCAACTTTATGCCGTGTTTTTTGCAAACGGATATCACTGAATCAACATAATCCGGCGAGGTGATACGGGGAACAATTTCATATTTATCGGCAAAATATAATGCCGGCGCCAGTTTCGAGATGTCAACGGCAACGACATCGCCGCTTATCTTTAGAGCGTCCCTTGTCTCTTTAAAAAGTTTAACAAGCTCTACCCTCCTTCCGGCGCTGAGTATGAGCACGTTAATCGCTCCGTCGGCAGATTTATTCATAACTTCTCTCCTTAAAATTTTCTTCCGCCGATGCACTCTCGCTTTCCGTTAAAGTCAACTCCTGCGGGGAATTGATATCGCCGGGCTCCTTCCCGATTTCAGTAGCTTCGATTCCTGCTTGAAGCATTTCATCATCATCCGGTATATCTGAATCAACATTTTTCCGCGTTTCGCCGTTTCCTGTAAAGAATTCCATTGTGGCTTGACCTTCCTGATTTATTCCGTCACGTTTGAATACTTTGCCTATGGTCATGAAAAATATTTTGATATCCAGCCACAAACTTATATGGTCTACATAATATATGTCCTTTTCAAATTTTTCTTCCCAGGATATAGCGTTCCTTCCACTGACCTGTGCAAGTCCCGTAAGTCCCGGCCTTACTTCATGGCGTCTTGCCTGAAACTCATTGTATAAAGGCAAGTATTGCACAAGCAAAGGTCTGGGACCCACTATGCTCATCTGGCCGAAAAATATATTGAAAAGTTCGGGAAGCTCGTCCAACGACAATTTTCTCATAATCTTACCAAAACTTGTCAACCTTTTCTCATCCGGCAAAAGATTGCCGTCTTTATCTTTGGCATTTGTCATAGTGCGGTATTTTATCATTTTAAAAATCTTGCCGCCTTTACCGGGACGCTTCTGAACAAAAAACGGATTCCCTTTCATAGCAATCGCTACCAACGGCGTAAACAATATGAAGAAAGGCAAAAATATAATTATTGCAATTCCGCTCAATATAAAATCTCCGATAGGTTTAAGGAAGTGCTTATACATATTTTACCTCTGACTTTGCTTGTCGTATATTGCCTTGTTTACTATTTTCGCTACCGCCCTGACTTCTTCTTCCGTCATTTTAGTATCGCTTGGCAGGCATACTCCTCTTGAGAAAATATCCTCGCAAACGCTTTCGTAGCCTGTCTCTTTTTTCTGTTTATCGTCAAGTTGAGTTATAAAATCGCAGTCGGCAAAAACAGGCTGAAGATGCATGGGTTTCCATGCGGGACGGCTTTCAACGTTTTCTGCCGCTAACGTCTGAATAATATCCATAAAGGTAGCTTTGCAATTTTTAGTCAAAGTGGCAAAAGTAAGCCAGAAATTCGGCTCCGCACCCTCATATTCGCGCTCTATCTCAATAAATGGATTGTCTTTGAAACATTCTAAATATATGGAATGAATTTTTCTCTTTTGCGCCACTCTGTCGGACAATACTTTTAATTGTCCTCTGCCTATACCTGCGCAAATATTACTCATACGGTAATTATATCCTATCTCATTATGCTGATACCATGGGAAAGGCTCTCTTGCCTGCGTAGCCCAAAACATAATTTTTTTATAAGTGGCTTCGTCGTTGCACATAAGCATGCCACCGCCCGACGTCGTAATAATTTTGTTACCGTTAAAAGAAAAAATAGATATATCTCCAAAATTGCCCGTCTGTATTCCCTTATATGATGCCCCGAGACTTTCGGCGGAATCTTCTAATATGGGAGTGTTATGTTCTTTGGCAATCGCCTTAATTTCATCATATTCCGCAGGTTGTCCGTAAAGGTTGACTACAACTATCGCAGCGGGCTCGGGGTACTTTTCATATGCCTTTCTTAACGCTTCGGGCGACATGTTAAAACTCTTATAATCGCTATCAATAAAAACGGGCTTTGCTCCTATATAAGCTATAGGATTGCAAGACCCGCTAAAAGTAAATGACGAGCAAAAAACTATATCGTCTCTTTTTACGCCAAGACACATAAGTCCGAGATGAATAGCCGCCGTTCCGCTTGAAAGTGCCACGGCATAAGGTCTGCCGATATAGGAGCACATTTCCTTTTCAAACATTTCAACGTTTTTTCCGAGCGGAGCCACCCAGTTAGTATCAAATGCTTCTTGAATATATTTCATTTCTTCTCCGCCCATGTGAGGCGAACTAAGATATATATGCTTATCCATTAAGATACCTTCTTTCTTTTATTTATTATAAGATTATATCACAATGTTTTTTCAAGTGCAATCAATATATCGATATTCCGCCGTCGCTTATTGACAAAGATTTCTCAAAACACGCCATATTTTATTCATGCTTTTTCATTTTCCTTAGGCACAAAACGGTTTCGCATTTTCAAATTGAAATATCATAAAGACGGACGGAGATACAGCCTTAGCATAAAATCCGACGGCTTGTTCAGCGTGATCTATTATGACTTAAAATTATCACAAGATTTTCTTTGGACATTATTTAATCGTCAAATTACTTCAATCAAAAAACTTACGGGGCGGAAACCGTCGCTGCACGAAACCATTGCCGAACGTTTGTTTATCATCCAGCCGTCGTAAAGGTCTTCCGCTCCGTTTGCGAGAGCGAAAACGTAAGGATAAAGCGTTACCCAGGCGCTGTCGCAAAACCCGTTCGGCTTTACGCAATCCGTCACCTCGAACACTTCCCCCTCTGCCATATCGCAGGCATAGTTGGGATTTTCATATTTTACGGACAAATCCTTATGCCACACCTTTTTCACAACGGTTATCCTGCACTTTTTCATACGTACCCTCAAAAATATCTTAATACCTTTCGGCAATATAAATAATAACAACTCCCGTGGCGATATGCAACACTAATTTTTGTTTTGTCCTTTCTCTTTCCCAAACGATATGCCTATCCTGCCTTTGCCGAGATTTTCGCAATAGCCGCCCTCGAAAAAGTAATGTTGATGGCAATCGTTATCTTCTTTTTCGATAAGATACTCAACTTCCTCGTCCGACTTTATTTCGTCGATAGCTATATACTCACTGCCTTTTCCGTTTTGAAAATAGCCCAATTCAAGATAACATATGATGTGCACCTGTTTTTTTCTATTCCCGAGCAGACGCTCCTTTAAAATCTGCCTGTATGTCCTTGATATGTATCTGCCCGCAAAATCGATCCCTCTGCTGTCAATCCCATACCTGCTTTTTAATCCGTGATTATCGACTTCTACGGTCATATATCCGCTATCGACCATGCGGATATATTCCTCCGCATACGGCACAAGCCTGTCTTTCATCTCCAGTTTCAGATTGACGATTTCATGATTATACACGGTAAAATCATCGCAATTTTCAAACACGAGACCGATGCGACTCAAATCTTCAAGCTCAACGTCCTCCGTCTCGACGGTATGCTCATCTCCGTCGCTCGGCTCATACTTAGCTTTAGGGAAAAACCGCAAAACTATTTTTTCGCTCCGTTCTTCTGCCGAAACGTTGCCAAACACAAGCAAATGGAAATCGTCACAGTTCACCGAAATTTTTACTATCGAGCCCGCCGAAAGAAGCCGTTTTTTTATATATGCCCTCTTGTCGGCCAAATAACTTTCCATATCTCCTACCTGCGTTGCGTCATATCTGTATGAGCTTGGAGGAAACCAAAAATCCTCGCTAAAATCTTCTTCGACTTCCTCTCTGTCTTCTGCGCTTTCTTCGCCACTTCTTGCCTCGGTATCGGACGGGCTATCCGACGTTTCGTCCGAGTCCTCGTCCCATTCGTCGTCGTTCCATTCCTCGTCCCATTCCTCGTCCCATTCGTCGTCCGAGTCGTCTTCTTCGCAATAAATTCTCTCTTTTATGTCAAGCACTATCTCTCCGCTTTCGACAAAAGGACAATATCCTTGCTCGGCAAATATCAGCCTGTCGTAAAATTTCAGCTTAAATTCCTCTATATCCTCGTTAAATATCCCAACGATATCTGCGTTGTCAAAATACAAAGCGAGATATTCTATATCCTCTTTTTTGAAATTTTTTTTTCTACTCTATATTCTCTTTTCATATTTACCTCCCAAAATTTAAACGATAAACGGCTTTAAAACCGTTCGGACTAAAAAAGGCATTGTTAAACTAACAATCCCAAACTGATGATTGCATAATTCGGCTGAATGATTAAACGATACGATAAGGGTATGCCGTTAAAATATAAAAAGCTATAACTTTTTACGGATAAAATTTATCGGAAACCTTTTTTAGGCATACTTATTCGGTAAACTTTTTAAACTCGAATGCCATGACGTCTTTTAGCGGTTCAGGATTATATTTGTACCGCTTGACAAAATCGGCTTGTGCTTTTGCAAGCGGAATTGAAGCGTATTCCGTCTTTTTGGCAATATCCGACTCCATAAAATCCTTAAAGGTCTCAAACTTGCTCACCGAAACAATTTCCGTAAGAATATATTTGGCTTGTTCGCCTTCGAAATAAAAAAACTCAATCAAATCTTCTGTTTTTTTATTCCCGAAATAGTAGTTTGTCGATACAGCGGCGGTTATTCCACCTTTTTCTATCTCGCAAAGAGTCACTCCCGCCACTTTCAGTGTATCTACCTTCCTTCTTGACAAATTTGACGATATTTGAGATTTGTCAACACGAGGCTTTGGGAAAGCGAGTTTTTTGGATTTATCTTTTTTGTCGCCCTCGTATATTTCCTGAGGTATATCCATATAAAAATCCATATAATCGTAGTTTGAACCGTCCCTATTGACAACTTCCGCCATAAGTCCGCCCCAGCCTCTCATTGACAAACAAAGTTTCATGCCGTTATTGAGGACGGGACAGCCCCACTTTGCGTTCTGATGCGCACTTCCGTCAAAAATGTATTTCTTATCATACAATTCGTCCGCAACAGCGTAATAAATGCTATAACAGAAATCGCAGTCGGCGTATTTTTTATTAGAATAATCGGTCCAACCGATAACTTTAAAAATGCTCATTTTATTTTCTCTCCTTTTTTTGCCATAAAAATTTGAAAATCCATATAAATCACGAATTTAAAATGATTCCCCAATTTTAAAGGCATTGTTTTTATTTAAAATTTTTATATCCCTGAAAAATAAAATACGGTTTTATATCCAAAACCGTAAAAAAGGTAAACCCCGAAAGAATTTTACATAACACCAAAATCGCACCTCAAATTCACCCTAAGTGCGCCCTGCAAAAATTCTATCAGATTTACCTATCAATAAAGCATTTTAATACCCTGCAAACTTAATACGGATAATTCAATCCGCTCTAATGGCATATTAACATAAGACCATTAAAAAATCAATATTTTTTATAACATTTGTTTTAATCCACGAGCGTCACATATTTCAATGACGGTTAGCACGAAATTAAAAGGCACTGTCCTATAATATGCGAGCGAAGCGAGCACTCGCAAAAAGTTCAGCTTGCGTGACTTTTTGCGAAAAGCGAAGGAGCAAGCCGTCTCGGAAATAGGCTTTTGCTAAAACATAATAAATTATGTTTTGACTTACAGCCTTTTCCTCGACTTTCCGCAAAAGTAACTTTTGCGGACTTTCAAGGTCGCAAAAAAATGGAGCAAAGTTGCCTTTTGATTTTATCCTATTGAACAAATTCGTGAAAGCCTGCTTGGCTCGGAAAGTCGGCTGTTTACTCAAAACAAACTCCGTTTGTTTTTTCGTCTTTCCACCGCTTCCCTCGCTTTCCGCAAAATCAGGATTTTGCGGATTTTATTTAGCAATAGTGAATTTAAATTTAT
>CALVKR010000004.1 GCA_944332995.1 uncultured Clostridia bacterium | reverse complement strand
CGTGAAATAGATATCGTTTATAAGGTCGATATTGCCTCCGTTCTGCGATATAAGCTCAATAATCCCGATAAATAACGATTAAAGTGTATGAGCCTTGCCGCCCATACACTTTTTTCTGCTCTATTCCCTTATTTGCAAAGTATCCATAAAATTACTTTGCAACAAATACATATTAAAATTTTTATATCCGACTGTCAAGAGTTTAACATTAAAGGGTTTTTGTTATGACCGCAGTTTAACAGTAAAGGGTTTTTGATATGACCGCAGTTTAACAGTAAAGCGTATTTGATATGGCCGCCCTCTCCCATAACTTTGACGTCGCAGTCTTTCGTCAGTGCCGAAAAAGAGCGCCGTTTTAGCCCTTTTGCTTAAAAATAAATTAAAAACGCATATTGACAAAGCCTTTTGGCGGGGTTAAAATAAAGTATAACATTCTTTTAGCTATTTAACCGACTTTTTTTACGGGCAAAAATCCACAGAACAATTCTAGAAAAAGGGCCTTTTTTATAAAAAGAGGAGAGTATGAAACACCCTTATAAGAATTTTAAAATATTAGTTGTCGCGCTCTTATTTATAGTTTTGGTGGGCGCATTAGTCGCTTGCAATACAGATACGGGCGACAAGGTTTCTGCGCCGACAGACGAGCCTATATCTTCACCGTCAGACGAAATTTTATCCGACGTTACGTATTTTGACCAGTCGCAGGTGATAGGAAGCGAACCGGACGTCACGTTTGAGATTTTCTCGTCTGTTTATCTTAACAGCGAAAATATTTCTCAATACGTTACCGTTACCGACCGCAACGGCGACTTGGTGACGATATCCGTTGCCGAAACGGGGCTCGACTGTTACGAAATCTCCAAGGCGGAAGGGGAATACACGGCAGGCGAAACATATTACATAACGTTGCTTGACGAAGCGGTATCCTTTGCCGACAGCGACGAAAGAGTTTTAAACTTCAACGTTTATAAACAGCCCACCGCCGTATTCGAGGAAAAAGAGGGCATAGTCGAGCTCGGTATTGACGACTATACCTTGACCGACGGCAACGTGGTGGTTGACGACAACATAGGCGCAGGCAGCATTTTAAACGTTAAATACGCCGACGGCACCAACGCCTATCTCAAAGTCAGCGAGGTCATACCTTCGGCGGAAGGCAACGTCTTGGTGACGGTTGCTCCCACGCTCGAGGAAATCTATGAAAAACTCGATATCTATTCCGTCGAAAAATTCGATTGCTCCTTGCTCGACCTCGACTCTATCGACAGCGACAGCGTCATTTCCGAAATTCAGCAATCGGACATGTTCCTTTCCTTTGCTTCTGCGATAGAGAGAGTTTCCGAGGCGACGCCCGCTCTCAGTCTTCCCGATCTCGACGATTTCACAATATCTTTTAAAGCGTCCGTCAACGACGACAAAAACATAGTCATCGACGCAGTCATAGCTTACAAGGGCGGATATACGGCAGGGGACCAAGTAGGCAAACTTTACGTTGAATTGAAATACAGCGGAGTTATCTCCTACGACGTCAAAGCAAGCATTGTTGCGGAAGGTTTCGACGTCGATTACGACTTTGCAATCACGGCAAACACGTCTCACAAAATATCGCTTGCCGTTCAATGGCTTGACGCCTCCGACGACGTCATTATAGCTTCCGACGATGAGCTTGCCGAAGAGATAAGCCTCATTATGGCGGATAAAAACAATATCCCCTCAAAAGTGCTCGGCGAAGCCAAAGAGTTTGGCAAGACGTTTGAAGTTCCGCTCTGCGAAGACTTTACCTACGTCATTCCCAACACTCCGATAACGGCAAACGTAGGCTTTAAGTGGATAATCGGCGTTGAGGTTCAGGGCGAGATATTCACCGACGTTGAAATGACAAGCTCGGATACGCTCGGCGTCCGCTCCGTCGTCAAAGACGGCAAAGACAGCCAGGAATTCTATCACGTCAAATCTAAAGACGCCAGCCCCGACCTTATGCTCATGGGCGAGGCAACAGTAAAAACGGGAGTCAGGATAGACGCATATTTTTCAATCGTCGGACTCAGCGACAACGTAAGGATAGGCATTAAAGGCGATGCGGGAATTTATCTTACCGTCAAAGGTATCACCGCAGGCGTTGACGGCAGCGACGAAAAGATAGGCGTCGTTTACGGAGAAGTCGGTTTCTTTGTCGGCTATCAGGTCTACGGCAAAGTGTTCGTATCTTTTGATATAGTAGGCGACGAATACCGTCTTAAACTTTTCGATTTCGGTACGGACGCTATCTATACGGGATTCGTTGAAAATTCGTCCGTCATGAACGCCACGCCTTTAAAAACCATAAACGGCAATATCGGCAAGAGATTGCAAATCAATCAATTTGTCGTCAGTGAGTTCGGCATCGAACAGGTTACGCTTTTAAAGAGCGATTGCAATTACGATATTAAAAACGGATATATCACTTATTTCAACGGTCAGTTCTATATCACCACGGCGCTTCATCAATTCACCGAAGAAATAACCGTCACGCTCAAGGCGGACGAGAGTATTTCAAAAGTTATCACGATAAACTATGACGACGGCTACGTCGCTCCCGAAGAGGACGAAACGGTAAGCACGGACGAGCCGGAACAGGGAACGGGTGAAGTTACCGAGCCTGAGACTCCCGAAACAGGCGACGGCGAAGTGACGCAGCCCGAGGAGCCGGAACAGGGAGAAACGACCGACCCCGAGGTGGGCGAAGTCCTTCCCGAACAGCCGGAAACCGGTGACGGAGAAGTTACCGAGCCTGAAACTCCCGAAACGGGCGACGAAGAAGTGATACAGCCCGAGGAGCCTGTCATCGAAAATCTCGTTTCCTCTTTGGAAATGTATGTCGACGGCAAACTCTATAAGACGATATCCACTCAATACACCGTATCCTATCCCTTGGACGAGCCGACAAAATTCGGCTACACCTTCAAAGGTTGGTATTTCGTGGACGAGCAGGGCAACAAGACGATAGCCACCACGACGCTTTTGGGCAACGAGGTTTACACAATGCCCTTCAACACTATAGATACGTTTACCGTAGAGGCGGTTTGGGAAAAGACGTATAGCGACTACACCTACGTTTCCGTTCCGTCGGATATTAAGTCGATTTCCAAAAACGGCAAATACTTCTTCTTGAACGATATTGACCTCGGCGGTATAGTGTGGACTCCCGTCAGTGAGTTTAACGGAATTATCGAGGGCAACGGCAAAAAGATTTCAAACTTCACGATAGACAGCACGGACAGCGTTGTCGGATTTATCGCCGTCAACAACGGAACGATAAACGACCTTAAGGTTTATGCCGACGTCACTTTGAACTCTTTGGAAGAGGACGTCTATTGCGGCATACTCGTCGGTAAAAACAACGGAGTGATAAACGGTTGCTATACAAACGGCGACGTCAATGCGGTCATGAAAGGAAATGCGGTATTTGTTTCGGAATACAACGGCTATTTCGGCGGCGTAGTCGGAGCAAACTACGGCAAAATTTACGGCACAGATACTTTGGCAAACGTATATGCTACAACAAACAACGTGCGCATCAATCTCTACGTCGGAGGTTTTGTCGGAGCAAACATGAGCGGACTTATCTCCGATTGCTCGTCAAACAGCTATATCGAATCGTCGATAACCAACGCCGTTTCCGTGTGCGACTCTTGCGCAGGCTTCTTTGCGGCATACAATAAAGCGTCGATTTACAGTTCTCACTCGAGAGCGTATAAAACGCTCGATACCGATTTCGTCGGCGGACTCGTTGCAGTCAACGACGGCACCATCTCTAAATGCTATTCGACGGGCAGCGTTACGGCAAACTCCAATCTCGGCGGTCTTGTCGGCGTAAACAATTCGACGGTAAACAACAGTTATTCTACCGTGACCGTAAGCGGTAAAGAAAAGACGGGCGGTCTTGTCGGAGCAAACTACGGCAAAGTCAGCTATACCTATGCCTCAGGCAAAGTGAGAGGAGAACAGCAGGTGGGCGGTCTTGTCGGATATAACGAGGGCACCGTTTCCTATTCGCTCGCAACGGGTGCCGTTACGTCCACAAAAGATAATTGGATCACCAAAGAATGGGCGGGCGGTCTTGTCGGTCAAAACGAAGGTACCGTTTCCAACAGCTACCGTGCTTCGTCGCAGAGCCTCAACCTTGCCGACGTCGAGTGCACCGCAGGAACAAAGGCAACCGATTCCGTTATCAAGAGCGCATCTTTCTACAAAAACAATCTTAAGTTCAGCTCATCGACGTGGAATATCGCAAACGGTCTTCCCACGCTCAGGTAAAGGCAACAGCTAAGAATTTTTAGAGGAAGTAAAACAAAAAGTTTAAAGCGAAAAACTTTTTACTATAAGACGAGAGGGCATAACGGACGTTATGCCTTTTTGTTTTTATAAACTATCCCGACATTTTTAAAGGCTAAGACGGAGCCACTCTCATAAGGCTGTAAGAAGGCACACTCTAATAAGGCTTAAGACGGCGCACTCTAATGAGGCTTAAGACGGCTCCCATAAGGCTTAAGACAGAGCCACTTTCACAAGGCTGTAAGACGGGCTCATTCTCACAAAGCTGTAAGAAGGCGCACTCTCATAAAGCGACTGTCACAGTGCGTTAAGACGGCGGTTAAATAGTAATGCGCTAAGGATTAAAAGGCTTTCGGCAACGGCGGTCAAGCAAAGCAGGCTTTTGCTGTGCAAACAAAGCGAGTGTTTTTCTCTGCCTTAAAAGGACGCGACGTTTCCGTCCGTGTAAAAAAGCACGGCAATTTAGCGGACAATTATTTTTTTTAACTTTACAACTTAATGCCGATAATATATAATTATTAAATAACGGACTGTCAACGCTCCGCCGATGCGATTTTGTGTTTCAATGATACACGGCGCAAAGAAAAAGTTTTAAAAACAGACTTTAAAGAGCGTTTGCAAAGAGATTTAAAAAATATAAATTAAATTTTAAAAGTTATAAATTAACTTAAATCATAAAAAGAGGCATTCGATATTATGAAAAACACGGATATCAAAGACATCTTGTGCAACCCGAAAGAGTATTTATCCAAAACGGTCACCGTTTGCGGTTGGGCGAGGACGATAAGGGATTCAAAGACCATGTCGTTTATGGCAATCAACGACGGCACCTCCTTGAAGCATTTGCAGATAGTCATCGACAAAACCAAGTTTGACGAAAATTTCATGAATTCGTTCAGCGTAGGCTGTTCCGTAGAAGTCGAGGGCGTTTTGGTGGAAGGCGCAGTGCAAAAAGATTCCGTTGAGGTCAATGCCTCAAAAATCACTTTGCTCGGCGATTGTCCTGCCGATTATCCTTTGCAAAAGAAATATCACACGCTCGAGTATCTCCGTTCCATTCCTCATCTGAGAGTGAGGACGAACACTTTCAACGCCATGCTCAGAGTGCGCTCGAAAATTTCTTTTGCCATTCACGAGTTTTTCCAAAAAAACAACTTCGTTTACGTCAACACTCCCATTTTTACCGGAAGCGACTGCGAGGGAGCGGGCGAGATTTTCAGAGTTACGAGCCTCAGCTTCGATAAAATCAAATCCTTTAAAACGGAAGAAGAATATTTAAAAGCGGACTTTTTCGGCAGAAGGGCGGGTCTTACGGTGTCGGGACAGCTTGAAGGGGAAGTCGCCGCAATGGCTATGGGCAAGATATACACGTTCGGCCCCACGTTCAGAGCGGAAAACTCGAACACGCCCCGCCACGCCGCAGAGTTTTGGCAGATTGAGCCTGAAGTTGCGTTTGCCAAACTGATGGATATAATCGAGATAGCGGAAAACATGATAAAGTATATCATAGGCTACGTGCTCGACAACTGCAAAGAGGAGCTTGCTTTCTTTGACGCCAACTTTGAAAAAGGACTCGTCGAAAAGCTCACCAAGGTTGTAAACAGCGATTTTCAAATTTTAGATTATACCGACGCTATAGAGCTTCTCAAGAAAGCGGATGTTCAGTTCAAATATCCCGTCGAATGGGGGCTTGACCTTCAGACGGAGCACGAGAGATATATAACCGAGCAGGTTTTCAATAAACCCGTATTCGTCATAAATTATCCCAAAAAGATAAAGTCGTTCTACATGAAGCAAAACGACGACGGCAAAACGGTTGCCGCCACCGACCTTTTAGTGCCCGGTGTAGGCGAGATAATCGGCTGTAGCGAGAGAGAGGCGGATTTCGATAAACTCCTCACGGCAATGAAGGAAAGGAATATGAACCTTGCCGACTACAAAGGTTATATGGAACTCAGAAAATTCGGAAGCGTTCCTCACAGCGGTTTCGGACTCGGACTCGAGCGCATTATGATGTACGTTACGGGTATTCCCAACATCAGGGACGTTCAGCTTTACGCAAGAACGGCAAAAGATTTAATGGAGTAAATATGTATAAATTAAAGACACCGCAAAATTATCAATCAAAACTCAGCATAAGAGAAACGGAAAGGGCAGTCAAATTCGTCAAAGATACTTTCCAAAAAAAGTTTATCGAGGCGCTCGGTCTTGAAAGAATTTCCGCTCCGCTCTTTGTCAAGAGCAGAACGGGACTCAACGACGACCTCAACGGTGTGGAAAGAGCCGTTCGTTTCGACATAAAGGAACAGGAAAACATCAATGCGGAAATCGTTCATTCTCTCGCCAAGTGGAAGAGAGTGGCGCTCGCAAAATACGGCTTCAACCCGGGTGAGGGAATTTATACGGATATGAACGCTATCCGCCGTGACGACCGTTGCGACAATCAACATTCCATTTACGTCGACCAATGGGACTGGGAAATGGTCATCACGCCCGAACAGCGCAACGTCGAGTTTTTAAAGGGCATAGTGGTCAAAATAGTCAATGCCATCTGCGACACTCTTGACGAAACGAAAAAGGCGTTCGACAAAATCGACCTTAAACTCTCAAGGGACGTAAAGTTTATCACGACGCAGGAACTCGAGGATATGTATCCCGACAAAACCCCCAAAGAGAGAGAAAATCTCATCACGAGGGAATATAAAACGGTGTTTTTGATGTGCATAGGCGGCGAGCTCAAATCCGGCGAAAAGCACGACAGCAGAGCGCCCGACTACGACGATTGGAAACTCAACGGCGATATTCTCTTTTGGGACAAGGTGCTCGGCGAATCTATCGAGATAAGCTCTATGGGCATAAGGGTAGACGGCACAGCTCTCCGTTCTCAGCTTGAGATAGCGGATTGCGAGGACAGGCTGTCGCTCGAATATCACAAGGGTATCTTGCAGGGAAAATATCCGCTCACGATAGGCGGCGGCATAGGTCAGTCAAGGCTTTGCATGCTGTTGCTCCAAAAAGCGCATATCGGCGAGGTGCAGGTATCTCTCTGGCCGGACGAAATGGTGGAAGTCTGCCACGCCGCAGGCATTTGGATATTATAAAACGCTCGGCGTTTTGCGCAAAAGGCAAAGGCGCAAAGTCAAGGCGCAGCAGTCAGGCAAATGCTTTTAAAGCAACAATAACGACACGACAAGCCGTATAGGCATACATAACAAAAAGCCGCAAAAGGCAAACATAAGGTGTGAAATGACATTCAGAACTCATACTTGCAACGATTTAACAATAAAAAACGTCGGCGAAACGGTAAGGCTTTCCGGCTGGCTTCATTCGGTCAGGGACCTCGGCGCCGTCGTCTTTTTTGTCCTCAGGGATTTTTACGGAGTGACTCAGGCGGTTGCCAAAACGGAAGAACTTAAAGAACAGATAAGAAGTATTCCCCGAGAGTCCACGATAATGATTGACGGCAAGGTCATCGAAAGGGAAAGTCCCAACCCCGACCTCAAGACGGGATACATTGAAATCGAGCCCACATCGATTGAGATTCTCGGAAAGTGCGAGGAGCTTTTGCCGTTTGAAATTTCCACTTCAACGCAGTCGAGAGAGGACACCCGTCTCAAATACCGTTTTCTCGATTTAAGAAATCCCGTAAATAAAGAGAAGATAGCGTTCAGAAGTCATGTTATATCCTGCCTCAGAAAGAGAATGAGCGACAGAGGCTTTTTGGAAATCACGACGCCAATTCTGACGTCGTCGTCGCCGGAGGGCGCAAGGGACTTTATCGTTCCGTCAAGGCTTCACCCCGGCAAATTTTACGCACTTCCGCAGGCGCCTCAGCAATACAAACAGCTTTTGATGGCAAGCGGTTTCGATAAATACTTCCAAATCGCTCCTTGTTTTAGGGACGAGGACGCAAGAGCGGATCGTTCCCCCGGCGAGTTTTATCAGCTGGATATGGAAATGGCTTTCGCCACGCAGGAGGACGTCTTCACCGAAATGGAAGCGGTCATTCCCGAGGTGTTCAAAGAGTTTTCAAAGTGGCAAGTCGATTCCGCTCCCTTCAAACGCATAAAATTCGACGACGCAATGAGGGACTACTGTTCGGATAAACCCGACCTCAGAAATCCTCTCAAAGTCGTAGATATGACGGATATGCTTCAAAAGGCGGCTCCCTTCACCGAGGGCAAGACGATAAAGGCTATCAAGGTGGAAAACTTCGGCGGAACGAGAAAACAGATAGACGGCTTTGTCGAAACGGCAAAACTCAACGGTGCGTCAAGCCTTTATTGGTTTAAGACGGACGAAAACGGAGAGATTGTCGGCGGTGCGGCAAAGTTTATACAGCCTTTAAAAGAGGAAGTCAAAAAAGCTCTCGCTCTCACCAAAAACGATTTCGTCGCCTTTGTGGCGGAAGATAAAAACGTAGCCGTCAAGGTGGCGGGACTTATGCGAAACGAAATGGGCGCCGCTCTCGGTCTAATCGAAAAAGACGTGTTCAGATTTTGCTGGATAGTCGACTTCCATATGTATGAGGAAAACGAGGAGACGGGCGAGATAGAGTTTTCGCACAATCCGTTCAGTATGCCGCAGGGCGGTATGAAAGCGCTCGAGGAAATGAACCCCCTCGATATTTACGCTTATCAATACGACCTCGTATGCAACGGCGTGGAACTCTCGTCGGGCGCAGTCAGAAATCACGATCCGCAAATTATGATAAAGGCGTTCGAGATAGCCGGCTACGGCGTGGAAACGATAGAGAAAAAATTCAACGCACTGTTCTCTGCGTTCAAATTCGGAGCTCCGCCTCACGCAGGAATCGCTCCCGGAGTGGACAGAATGGTCATGTTGCTGCTAGGCGAGCCAAACATAAGAGAGGTTATCGCTTTCCCGATGAACAAGAACGCTCAAGACCTTCTGATGAACGCCCCGAGCGAAGTTACCGAGCTTCAGTTAAAGGAAGTGGGAATAAAGCTTGCAGACGACCAAAAAAAATAAAACCGAGCACGGCTTGCCGTGCTTTTAATTTAAGGCGCAATTTAAATCGTGTTAAGGACTGAGGAAACTATGGGAAAAAGTTATATAAAAGAAAAAATCAACGTGATGCTTTCGCACACCATTATGCTTGGTAAAGTAAACGTTATCACCAAAGAGGAAGTCTCGCACATTGTCGGAGCGTTGCAAAAAATCCTGTTTGAAATAAACCGAGGCACGGCAGGCGAAGATATCGATTTAAGTTGCGAACTTGAAAAAAGGCTCCCAAAGCTTTACAAAAAAGCATATACGGCAACGGGGGAATCGGAGATCGCCTCGACGGCAAAAAGGCTGTTCTTTTTAAGAGGTTTAAAAAAGACTGCCGACGAAGTGCTCGCTCAGATTGAACGGTTATGCTCTTTTTCCGACGTGGAGGAAACGGTGTTTTTCGAGGGACAGGATTATCCTGCCAACTACGTTGTTTCGGCGTTTGCGCTGGGGCTTATAAGGGACTACGTCAGGCTCCTCGGCCTTTATTCGAGGGCGGACTGTCTTTCCGTTTGCGACAAAAAGGGAACGGCGTATCCCGTAGATTTAAACGAGGAATGCGCCCTTTTAGGCTTTACAAGACTGCCGCTCAACAATCTCGACTGTGCAGAGGACGACGACTATGCCGCCGAAAGCGTCCTCGTTTTGGAGAGTATCGCCCTGCGGCTTAACAAATTCGCATTTTTATTTAATATAGGCGAGGATAAAACGGAATGTTCGGGGGACGACGGCGAAAAGTTTGAATTTTTAAAGGAACTCGTTTTGAAAAAATCAGAGGAATTTAAACAGGTCAAATCGCTTGCCGTATCGGACAAAAAACTCAGCTACGACCCGAAACTGTTTTTGTTCGTATTGGGTGCGGCAGGTGCAAAGCAATCGTTTGACGAGATAAGGCAATTTATCAAAAAGATAAAAGAAAAAGTCTGACACGGCTCAATTTGCTTTACTAAATTTTTTAAATTTGATATATTATCTATGAGGTAGTTATGAAGAAAGTAGGCATTTTGATGGGTAGCAAATCCGACTACGACGTAGTTAAACAGGCGATTGACGTCCTAAAAGATTTCGGCGTTGAAACGGAAGTGAGGATAATATCGGCGCACCGCACGCCCGACGAGGCAGACGAATATGCATCGACGGCACGTGACAGAGGCTTGGGCGTCATTATAGCGGCGGCGGGAAAAGCCGCACACCTCGGCGGAGTTTTGGCGGCGAGAACGACGCTTCCGGTTATCGGATTGCCGATACAGACGTCTATGATGGGCGGTCTTGACAGCCTGCTGTCGATAGTGCAAATGCCGCAAGGCGTTCCCGTGGCAAGCGTGGGAGTGGGTGCCGGATTAAACGCAGGTTTGCTTGCGGTTCAAATGCTCGCAATCGAGGATACTGCGCTCGCACAAAAGTTTTCTGCCTACAAACAAAATATGGCGGATAAAATAAGAAAGGACGACGAAGCTCTTAAAGACTAAAATGTCTTAAAGGGCTTTTTAAATTGTTTTATAAATTAAAATCATTTTAAGGAGATACAAAATGGAAAAGAAAGAACAGCTTTATGAAGGAAAAGCAAAAAAAGTATACGCAACCGACGATCCCAAGGTAGTTTTGGTCGACTACAAAGACGATGCCACCGCTTTTAACGGTTTGAAAAAGGGCACGATTTTAAATAAGGGCGTCGTAAACAATAAAGTAACCAACTTTTTGATGCAGATGCTTGAAAAGGAAGGCATTGAAACTCACTACATTAAGCAACTTTCGGACAGAGAAACGCTCGTCAAAAAAGTGGAAATCGTCCCCATCGAAGTTATCGTCAGAAACATAGCGGCAGGAAGCCTTGCCAAACGTCTCGGTCTCGAAGAGGGAACGCCACTTAAATCCACCGTTTTGGAATTTTGCTACAAAAACGACGAACTCGGCGACCCGATGATAAACGACTACCACATTGCGGCAATCGGACTCGCCACCAAAGAGGAACTCGAGCAAATCACCAAAATGTCGCTCAAGGTAAACGAATTTCTGACAAAATACCTTGCAAATCTCAATATCGAACTTGTCGACTTTAAACTCGAATTCGGACGCTATGACGGCAGAATTATTTTGGCGGACGAGATTTCTCCCGACACTTGCAGATTCTGGGACAGCACGACTCACCAGAAACTCGACAAGGACAGATTCCGCCGTGACCTCGGAGGAGTCGAGGAGGCGTACGAAGAAATCTTAATGCGTCTTATGGGTGAAAAGATTTAGTTTTTGAGGTGAATATGTATTTGCGAACAAAAAAAATGCCGTTTGACAGTTTCAACGAGGAATGCGGCGTCATAGGAATTATTTCTCCGGAAACGTATTCCATCGCCAACACAGCGTATTACGGCTTGTTTGCACTTCAACACCGCGGTCAGGAAAGCTGCGGTATAGCGGTTGGAAACGGCAAGAGAATAGAATACTACAAAGACATGGGTTTGGTGCCCGAGGTCTTCAATTCCGCAAGGCTTGAAACTCTTCCCGAGGGCAATATCGCCATAGGACACGTCAGATATTCCACGACGGGAGCGAGCAAACTGTGCAACGCTCAGCCCATATACTTTATCGGTAAAATGGGCAAAATGGCTCTTGCTCACAACGGCAACCTTATAAATACGAAACAGCTTCGTGACGCGCTCATAGCCGAAAACGGAGTTTTTCAGACATCGATAGACAGCGAAGTCATGGCGCTCCTCATCAACAAATACAGCACCAACAGCGTGGTGGAAGGAGTTTTGGAAGCCTGCAAATATTTTAAAGGCTCATATTCTTTCGTGTTGATGTCAAGCGACAAACTTATTGCCGTCAGGGATCCTTACGGCATAAGACCTTTATGCTTTGGCACGATAGGTGACAAATACGTAGTGGCAAGCGAAACCTGCGCTCTCGACGCTCTCGGAGCTACCTTTGTCCGTGACGTGGAGCCGGGCGAAGTGCTCGTGTTCGACGGAAGCGGCATAGAGTTTTATCATATCGACAAACCCGTCGAAAAGAAAGCGCATTGCATATTTGAATACGTATATTTCGCCCGTCCCGACAGCGAGATTGACGGAATAAGCGTCTATGCATCACGAAAGGAATCGGGCAGAATTCTTGCCAGAAAATATCCCGTCGAGGCAGACCTCGTGGCAGGCGTCCCCGACAGTGCGGTAGTAGCGGCAAGGGGATACAGCGAGGTTTCGGGTATTCCATACGGTGAGGCTCTGACAAAAAACCGATACGTGGGCAGGACTTTCATTCAGCCCGAGCAAGGAATGAGAGAGACCGCCGTCAAGGTCAAAATGAACGTGCTGCGCAGCAACGTATGCGGAAAGAGGATTATTTTGATAGACGACTCTATAGTCAGAGGCACCACCAGCAAAAAAATCGTTCAGATGCTGCGTGACGCAGGCGCCAAGGAAGTGCATTTAAGGATAAGCTCGCCCATATCCAAGCACCCGTGCTATTTCGGCATCGATACAAACGATTATTCTCAGCTTGTCGGAGCGTTCAGAACGGAAGAGGAAATAAGAGATTATATCGGTTGCGATTCGCTTCACTATCTTACGATAGACGAGCTTTGCGAAACCGTTCATTCCGATCAAAAGAATTTCTGCCTCGGCTGTTTCAACGGCGAATATCCTTACATCGTTGAGGATAAAAAAGAAAAAGAAGATAAATCTTTACTTGATAAATAAAGGAGAATAATATGGCAATCTCTTACAGCGACAGCGGCGTAGACGTAACGAGAGGTTATAAAGCTGTCGAACTCATGAAAAAACACGTCAAGGAAACTTACGACAAAAACGTGCTCGGCGACCTCGGCTCGTTCGGCGGATTTTACGATATTTCCGGCGAAAAGATTTCAAACCCCGTTCTCGTTGCAGGCACGGACGGCGTGGGCACGAAACTCAAATACGCCTTTGTCCTCGACAAGCACGACACGGTGGGTATAGACGCCGTGGCAATGTGCGTCAACGATATAGTATGCCAAGGCGCAAGGCCGCTTTTCTTCCTCGACTATTTTGCGACGGGAAAACTCGATCCCGAAAAAGTCGCTACCGTCGTAAAAGGCGTGGCGGAAGGTTGCAAGATGTCCGGCTGTGCGCTCATCGGCGGAGAAACGGCGGAAATGCCGTCCTTTTATCCCGACGGCGAATACGATATGGCAGGCTTTGCCGTCGGTATAGTCGATAAATCGAAAGTGATAAACGGAAGCACGATAAAAGAGGGTGACGTCCTTATCGGTCTTGCCTCGTCCGGCGTTCACTCAAACGGCTTTTCGCTTGTCAGAAAACTTTTCGGCGAAACGAAAGCGGAAGTGGACGTATTCGACGCAAGACTCGGTAAAACATACGGCGAGGCTCTTTTGACTCCGACCAGAATTTACGTAAAGACGATACTGTCGCTCATGCAAAAGGTAAACGTAAAGGGCGTGGCGCATATCACGGGCGGCGGCTTTATCGAAAATATTCCTCGTATTTTCCCCAAGGGCATAGGCTGCGAGATAGATTTAAAATCTTATCCGCTTCCCGCCCTCTTTGAAATAATCAAAGAAAAATCCGGGCTTGGCAGCGAACAGCTTTACAACACTTTCAATATGGGCATAGGTATGGTCGTTGCGGTGGCGAAAGAGGACGAGCAAAAAACTCTTGACGCATTAAAAGAACTCGGCGAGGACGCTTACGTTATCGGCAAGACGGTAAAGGGCGAAGGAGTGATTTTAAAATGAAAAACGTAGCCGTATTTTGCAGCGGCGGCGGCACGGATTTTCAATCGATAATCGACGCCAACGAAAAAGAGCGTTTTTGCAATCTTAAGGTGATGATTGCCTCAAAAGAGGGAATAGGAGCGATAGACAGGGCAAAGGCGCACGGCATAGGTTTTGAAGTTTTTGACAAAAAAAACTATCCCGACTTAAAGTCTATGTTTAAAGATATATCCGCTATGTTTAAAGAGCTCGGCATAGATTATATCGTTTTGGCGGGATACCTTTCCATTTTGGACGAAGATTTTGTCAGAGAATATAAAAACAGAATAATAAACATTCACCCGTCGCTCATTCCGTCCTTTTGCGGAATGGGCTATTACGGTTTAAAAGTGCACAAAGCGGCGCTCGACAGGGGCGTCAAAATAACGGGCGCAACAATCCACTTTGTGGACGAGGGCGCAGATACGGGCAAAATTTTAATGCAGAGGGCGGTGGAAGTGCTTGACGGCGACACGCCCGAAACTCTGCAACAGAGAGTATTGAAAGCGGAACACGAAATGTTACCGCTTGCACTTAAGAATTTAGTAAACGGAGTTTATGGAGGATAAAATGAAAAAAAGAGCACTCATCAGCGTTTCGGATAAAACGGGAATCGTTGAACTTGCAAAAGAACTTGACGCTTTGGGATACGAAATAATATCCACGGGCGGAACGCACAAGGTTTTGGCAGACGCAGGTCTTAAGGTCATAGGTATAAGCGACATAACGGGTTTCCCGGAATGTCTTGACGGAAGAGTAAAGACTTTGCACCCTTACGTGCACGCAGGACTTTTGGCTATGCGCTCGAACCCCGACCACATGGCTCAGCTTGAAAAGCTCGGCATAAACACAATCGACGTCGTGGTGGTCAACCTCTATCCTTTCAAAAAGACGATACAAAAAGAGGGCGTCGATTTTGCCGAGGCGGTGGAAAACATAGACATCGGCGGACCTACGATGCTAAGAAGTGCGGCAAAAAACTATCAGGACGTAGTCGTGCTCGTCGACCCTGCCGATTACAAAAAGGCAATAGACGAAATGAAAGCGGGCGGCGTTTCTTTGGATACTAAAAAATATCTTCAATATAAGGTGTTTGCCCACACGGCGGTTTACGACAGCCTTATATCCAACTTTATGGCGCAAAGGCTCGGCATAACTTTCCCGGATACGATAACGCTTGCATATTCCAAACAACAGGATATGAGATACGGCGAAAATCCGCATCAAAACGCCTGTTTCTACGCCGACGAATTAAGAAAGCCCACTTCCATAACCGAGGCTCGTCAGCTTCACGGAAAGGAACTCAGCTATAACAACATCAACGACACCAACGGCGCTTTGGAGCTTTTAAGAGAATTCGATACCCCCGCCGTCGTTGCGGTAAAGCACGCAAATCCCTGCGGTGTGGGACTCGGCAAGACGATACACGAAGCTTATATCAACGCATACGAAGCGGACAAAATTTCGATATTCGGCGGCATTATCGCAATCAACGGAATTGTCGACCTCGCCACCGCTCAGGAGATAAACAAGATTTTCGTTGAAATCGTCGTTGCAAAGGGCTTTGACGAAGACGCTCTTAAGGTGCTTGAGCAAAAGCAGAACATTCGCCTTCTCGAAATGCCCAACATCAACGGCAAAAGAGACGGCTTTATCGATATGAAAAAGGTTTACGGCGGTATGCTCATGCAGCAGGGCGACGATAAACTGTTCGATGAAAAAGACGTCAAAGTCGTCACCAAAAAAGCTCCCACCAAAGAGGAAATGGAACAGCTCAAATTCTGTTGGAAGGTGGTAAAGCATACGAAATCTAATGCAATCGTCATCGGTAAGGACTTCAAAACGGCAGGCATAGGAGCAGGTCAGACAAACAGAATATGGGCGGCACAGCAGGCAATCGAGCATGCGGGCGAAAATGCAAAAGGCTGCGTTATGGCTTCCGACGCTTTCTTCCCCTTCCCCGACTGCGTTGAGGCGGCGGCAAAGGCAGGGATAACGGCTATCATTCAGCCGGGCGGAAGCATAAAGGACGACCTTTCGATAGAGGCGTGCGACAAGGCGGGAATCGCAATGATATTTGTCGGAACAAGACACTTTAAACACTAAAAGGCAGTGCGGCTAAAGCAAAACCGAACCGTGCTTATAAATTAAAAAATATTAAAACAGGTTTTAACGATAAAACAAAATTTCAACGATAAAACTTGAAGTCAGATAGTTTGCTAAGACAACGTTCGCATTTAATATGACGGCGAACGTGGCGCAAAAAAAGGCGGTTTTGCAGGCTTTGCCTTATAAAAAATTGCAAACGGAATGCAAACTACATTGTAAAAAGGCGGGATAAGCCTGCCTTTTATAAAATACGCAAAGTAAAACGGAAAAGGTATAAGGAGAACATATGGATATACTCGTTGTCGGAAACGGTGGCAGGGAACACGCAATATGCGTCGCATTAAAAAAATCCGATAAGTGCGGTAAATTATACTGCGCCAAAGGCAATGCGGGCATAGGCGAGATTGCCACGCTTGTGGATATCGACCCTTGCGATATAGAGGGCATTTGCGACTTTGTCGATAAAAACAAAAATATTGCTCTCACAGTCGTTGCCCCCGACGACCCGCTCGCTTTGGGGTTGGTGGACGAACTTCAAAAGAGGGGACACCGTGCTTTCGGACCGAACAAGGCTGCGGCAATTATCGAGGCGTCGAAGGCATTTTCAAAGGATATGATGAAAAAATACGGTATCCCCACCGCAAAATACGAGACGTTCGACAGCTATGAAAACGCTCTCGACTACGCCAAAGGACAAAAATATCCGCTTGTCGTAAAAGCGGACGGCTTGGCGTTGGGCAAGGGAGTCATTATCTGCCAAAGCTACGCCGAAGCGCAAAAGGCTCTCGACGATATGTTCAACGTGGGAGTTTTCGGAAAGGCAGGATCAAAGGTGGTCATAGAGGAGTTTTTGACGGGCAAGGAAGTTTCGGTGCTGTCCTTTTGCGATTCAAAGACGATATATCCCATGGTGCCCAGCTGCGACCATAAAAGGGCGAACGACAACGACGAGGGCTTGAATACGGGCGGCATGGGAACGATTGCTCCGTCGCCTTTCTATACAAAAGAGATAGCAAAAGAAGTGGAAGAAAAGATAATGCTTCCCACCGTGCGAGCAATGAACGACCTCGGCAGACCCTTTAAAGGCGTTTTGTATTTCGGGCTTATCGTCACCGACGACGGCGTAAAGGTCATTGAATACAACGCCCGCTTCGGAGACCCCGAAACGCAGGTGGTGCTGCCATTGCTCAAATCCGACCTTGTGGAGATATTCGAGGCGGTCATCGACGAAAGGCTTTCGGATATTAAAATAGAATGGAGCGACAAAAGCGCCGTGTGCGTTATGCTTGCAAGCGGCGGTTATCCCGAAAAATACGAAAAGGGCAAAGAGATAAAAATCGGCACTCTGCCCGAAAACGTGACGCTCTATCACAGCGGAACAAAGACTGCGGACGGCAAACTCGTCACCAACGGCGGAAGAGTTATCGGCGTCACCGCCGTATGCGACAGCCTCAAAGAGGCAAAGGCGCTCTCTTATAAGGCAATCGAAAACATCGGTTTCGATAAAATGCATTTCAGACACGATATAGGCGACAAGTTTATAAAATAAATTTAGCGCAACGCATTTTCCTTTTGCCCATAAACGGCGAAAGGGGAACGGCAGAAATTTCTAACGATAAAAAATAAAGGTTTAAACGACGTTTAAAAAAGGGATTATGGTTTACAGAGTATTTGTTGAAAAAAAGGACGATAAGTTTTCAAAGGCGCTCATTGCCGAGATAGCGGATATGCTCGGTGAAAAAATCGATGCTTTGCGCATATTGCTCCGCTACGACGTGGAGGGTATATCCGAAGACGAGTTCAAAGCCTCGGTCATCAACGTGTTTTCCGAGCCGCCCGTCGACAACGCCTATATAGGCGATTTTTCCGTCGGCGACGGATATAAAGTTTTTGCGATAGGACTGCTCGAAGGTCAATACGACCAAAGAGCGGACAGTGCCGCACAGTGCATACAGCTTTTGACGCAAAAGGAAAAACCGCTCGTAAAGTGCGCCACCGTATATGCGGTAAAGGGTGACGTAAATTTGGATAAAATCAAACGCCATCTCATCAACCCCGTAGAGAGCGAGGAAGTAACGCTAAATAAGTTTGAAACCTTAAAGCGTGAAAAAATGGACACGGTGGACGTTGCCGAAGTAGCGCATTTTATCGATATGACAAAGGACGAGCTTATAAAGTATCACGCCGAAAACGGATTTGCCATGTCGCTTGCCGACATCGAGTTTGTCCAAAGCTATTTCAAGGGTGAAAAGCGCAATCCCACCGAAACGGAAATCAAGGTCATCGACACGTATTGGTCGGATCACTGCCGTCATACCACGTTTTTGACGCACCTGACCGACGTGAAGATAGATTCCGAAAACAAAAACATTTCAAAGGCGTATGACAGATATATGTCCTTGCACAGCGAACTCTATAAGGGCAGAACGGATAAATATCCCTGCCTTATGGACGTTGCCACGATAGCCGTAAAGGAATTGAAAAAGGCGGGCAAGCTAAAGGACCTCGACGAATCGGAAGAGATAAACGCCTGTTCGATAGTCGTTCCCGTCACCGTGGACGGTAAGACGGAAGACTATCTCGTCATGTTCAAAAACGAAACGCACAACCACCCTACGGAAATCGAACCGTTCGGCGGAGCGGCGACGTGTCTTGGCGGAGCGATAAGAGATCCTCTCTCGGGCAGGACATACGTTTACAGCGCAATGCGCATAACGGGTGCGGCTTCCCCTCACGAAAAGGAAACGTTAAAGGGAAAACTTCCGCAAAGAGTGCTCACCAAAGTGGCGGCGAAAGGCTTTTCGTCATACGGCAATCAGATAGGTCTTGCCACGGGAATAGTTGACGAAGTCTATCACGAGGGATATAAGGCAAAGAGGCTGGAGACGGGATTTGTCGTAGGCTCAAACAAAAAATGCAACGTCGTCAGAAGCTGTCCTGAAAGCGGAGATATAGTCATACTTTTGGGAGGTGAAACGGGCAGAGACGGCTGCGGCGGAGCGACGGGCTCGTCGAAGGCGCACGATACCAAGTCGGTGGAAAAATGCGGCGCCGAAGTGCAAAAAGGTAACGCCCTTATAGAAAGAAAACTTCAAAGGCTGTTTTTGAATCCCGAAGCGACCAAAATGATAAAACGCTGCAACGACTTCGGAGCGGGCGGCGTGTGCGTGGCTATAGGCGAACTGTCCGACGCACTTGAAATCGACCTCGACAAGGTGCCCAAAAAATACGAGGGACTGTCGGGAACGGAACTTGCCATATCCGAGTCGCAAGAGCGCATGGCGATTGTTATCGCCGCAAAGGACGAGGAGCGTTTTTACGAGCTTGCCAAACAGGAAAATCTGAAAGCCACCAAAGTCGCCCTCGTGACCGACGACGGCAGAATGAAAATGACTTTCAAAGGCAGGACAATCGTTGACCTTTCCCGTGAATTTTTAAATACCAACGGAGCAAGACAGACGGCGAGCGCCGTTATATCGGATAAAAAGACTCACTACTTTGACAAAAAGACGGCGGACTTTGCCTCGGGATTGAAATCGGCGCTATCCGACCTTAACGTCTGCTCCAAAAAAGGACTCGGCGAGATGTTCGATTCCACGATAGGGGCAAGGACGGTGTTTATGCCTTACGGCGGTAAAAATCAGCTTACCCCCACGCTTGCGATAGCCAATCTCGTAACGGACGGCGCAGATACGGCTTCCGTTGCCGCATACGGCTTCACGCCTTATCTTACCGAGTCGTCGCCGTTTGTGGGAGCGATATATTCTATCGTCTGTTCCGTATCAAAACTTATAGCGGCAGGTTGCACGCTCGACAAGGTATATCTTACATTGCAGGAATATTTCATGAAACTCGGACAAAATCCGGCCCGTTGGGGAGTGCCTCTATCGGCGCTGCTCGGAGCGTATACGGCGGAGAGCGAATTGGGGGTTGCCGGAATAGGCGGTAAGGACTCGATGAGCGGAAGTTTTGAAAATATCGACGTTGCGCCCACGCTCATATCTTTTGCGCTTGCTCCGCAAAAGACGGACAGGCTCATCACCAACGTACTTAAAGAGGAAGGCAAAAAACTCTATTTCGTGCCTTTCAAAAAGGACGAATATTCCGTGCCGGATTTTGAGGACGTCAAGCAAAAATACGCCGTCATATCCGAAAACGTCAAAAACGGCAAAATCAAGTTTGCTCAGGTTGTCGAAAACGGCGGTATAGGCGTTGCCGTGCTAAAGAGTTGTTTCGGAAACGGTCTCGGCTTTAAATTTGAAACGGAGGATATTTTCACCGAACATTACGGCGAAATAATAGTCGATTGTCCCGAAGGTCTCGAGTGCGAATATATAGGTCAGACGGCAAAAGGTGACTTTACGCAAGGCGACAAAGTTTTAAGTTACGGCGAGGCAGTCAAGGCATACGAGGGCGGACTCGGCGATATATATCCTGCCAAAACGGACGAGAAAGGTGAGGCGACAAGTTTTAGCTACGTCGTCAAAGAGGGCAAGGCTTCAAGCGTCAAGACCGCTCAGCCCAAAGTGTTTATCCCTGCCTTCCCGGGAACGAACTGCGAACTCGACACGATGAGAGCTTTTGAGGCGGCGGGAGCAAAATGCGATATCTTTGTCGTAAAAAATCTGTCGTCTAAAGATATATCCGAAAGCGCCAAGGCGATAGCTAAAGGCGTTAAGGGCGCAAACATTATAGCGTTTCCCGGCGGATTCTCGGGCGGCGACGAGCCTGACGGAAGCGGAAAGTTTATAGCGACAATGTTCCGCAATGCGGAAATAGCCGACGCCGTTTCGGAGCTTATCGAAAACAGAGACGGACTTATCCTCGGTATATGCAACGGGTTCCAGGCGCTTGTCAAACTCGGGCTTGTCCCTTACGGAAAGATTCTGCCGATGACGGATAACTCGCCTACGCTCACGTTCAACACCATGCCGAGGCATATCTCGACGATAGCGAATATCAGAGTCGCTTCAAACAAATCGCCGTGGCTTAGCGCCACGAAACCGGGCGAGGTGTATTCCGTCCCCGTATCGCACGGCGAAGGCAAGTTTATAGCTTCCGACGAGATTTTAAACGAGCTTGCTCAAAACGGACAGATTGCCACGCAGTATGTAGATTTTGACGGCAATGCAACCATGTTCTCGCCTTTCAACCCCAACGGAAGCAGACAGGCGATAGAGGGCATAACCTCGCTTGACGGCAGAATTTTCGGTAAGATGGGTCACAGCGAAAGAACGGGCAAGGCGTTATACAAAAACTTTGACGGCAATTTCGATATGAAGATTTTTGAATCGGGAGTAAAATACTTTAAATAATGAAATCGATTTTGGACGCCCTCAAAAAGTTTATAAAAGGCGAGATAGATTCAGGTCAGCTTTTGGCGGAATTTTCTTTTAATCTGAGCGAGTGCCTGAGCCGTCTGACGGACGAGAGTTTAAAAGACAAACTTTTGGCTCTCAAAAAGGAGCTTTATAAAGCGGACGCCGATTTGGTCAAGATAACGCAAATGGCAAAGGTGTGCTATGAGGAATTGAAAAAGTTGCTTGACTTAGACGACGAAAGCGAGGACGAAAGCGACTTTGGCAAAAAAGAGGCTGCCGAGCAATTCGGGAGCGAAGCGCCAAAAATCGCCGAAAAGAGGGGTAATTTCTCTGCCGACAGCTTTTATGACGGAGCCTTTTTGGCAGACAACGCTAAAGCCGAAGAAAAAGCGGAATACAAAACCGACAAAAAGAAAAAATCTTTTGGCGATAAGATATCGGAAAAGTTAGAAAACGCCGAAAACAGGATAGACGACGTCGTAACAAAAGTGGAAAACTCTTTTAAAGCGGCAGGCGAAAAAATCAAAAACGCCTTCAGGGGAAAAAAATAACAAAGAAAGATAACAAAGTATATTAGCTTTACGGCGCACAAAAAAAGGCTTTTAAAGCCTTTTTATTTTTGCGATAACCGCAATAACCGACGGTTAGCTTTATATATCGCATACAACATTGTATTCGGTGCCAAAGACTATTTATCGGAGGAGGGGATATGCGACGGCTACCACTTGTTGACGACATATTCGCAAAAGGCATACATATCCTTTATCTCAAGCGTTTTTCCGCTATCCAGTTTTACCGTGCCGCTCCAAAGTCCGTGCACCTGATGCGATTTCATACCGACGAGCCCTAAAATTATTGCTCCGTTTTTGTAGTCGTAAAAAGGCGTCATTGTCATATCGAATTTGCCGTCGTCGGATAGGAAGTGCCACGGGGCAAGATAATTTTTCTGCGGAGGAGTTTCAAGACGGACGGCGGAGAGTTTTTCGCATTTTCCGTCGTAAAAGATTGCCGTTTCTGTGGCGGAGTCTTCTATTCCGAAGCCCCAGGTCAGTTCGAAGCCGAACAGTTTCCCGTCGACGTATGCCGAGCCGTTTCCCCAATACCAGCAGTTGCTGTGCGGCCACACGCCTCTGCCCCAATCGAGCACGGTGAAAGTTTTGTCCTTTTCAAACGAGATTTTGTTTCCCTTTATTTCGACGCAACCCTCGGTGGGCATACAGTTAAGTTTTTGCGTAAGGAAAAATCTTCGCTTTTGTTTAAACGGCGTAGCTATCACGATAGATTCTCTGTCCGTTTCGTATAGGGTGAACGAGGCGTATATCTTCTTTTTTAAATCGCTGTAAAAAATTTTTCGGGTATCCTTTTCGGCGTCAAAAACAAGTTTTATTTTACCCTTTAAAAATTCAAAGCGGTGTGGCGTGTCGCCGTTTTTCGGCATGCGGTATTTATTTTTGGTGAACGGAACGATTTTCGATGAAAAAATTTTCCTTCCGCTCTTTAAGTCGAGCAGGGTAAGCGAGGCGCAGGAAGCAACCGAGATATTGAAAAAAGATATCTGCACCATATAATTTCCGTCGGACAGCTGATAAAAATCCCACTCTTTAAGCCGATTTTTTAAGCGGCGGGGAATGTTTTCACGGTTATAGTTAAATATGTTCCTTGTGGCGTATCCCTTTGCATTTAATGTGCCGTCCGCTTTTAGCAGGTCGACTTGTTCGTTTATTTTAATTTGTTTTTGCATTTTTCCCCCTGAGCGGTTTTAACTGTCAGAGTAAAAACTAAGTTTTACTTTTAATATTATTAGATTTAAATGCTTTAATCGGAGCATTGAACCTATAATAAGTTAAAACCTTTATTTGTCTAAAATATCGGCAAGAAAATGATATATTCTTTTTCACCTAAAGTCAATAGCGGATAATTAGAGCAAAAAGGAAAAAATAATTGTTTTAAATCAAATAATGTGCTATATTTACATAAACTCAATTTGGCAAAGAGGCAAAATCGGATATGTTTTTAGAGAGGATTTTTATCAAAAATTATAAAGATACTTCAAATCCCGCCGTAAGGTTTAAATACGGAATGCTTGCGAGCGTTTTCGGGCTTATCACAAACATATTGCTTTTTACGGGCAAAATCATCGTAGGTATCATAGGACAGAGTATAACCGTTATTGCCGACGCAATCAACAATATGTCCGATTCGGGTAACAGCATAGTCACTATGTTCGGCTTTAAAATGTCGTCAAAGCCCGCCGATTCCAAGCACCCATACGGATATGCAAGATATGAATACATAACGGCGCTTTTTGTCGCACTCATAGTGCTTATAATCGGAGTGCTACTCGGAAAAGAGAGCGTCGAAAAGATAATATCCCCTGCGCCTACTTCCGTTTCGGTTGCAACGTATGTTATTTTGGCGGTTGCAATAGCATTAAAATTATATCAGCTTTTTGTTTATCGCAGTTTTGCAAAAAAAATAAACAGCGAAAGTTTAAAGGCAATGAGTGTGGACAGCATAAACGACACAATTTCTACCACTGCCGTTTTGGCGGCGAGTCTGCTGATTGACTTTTTGCCTGACGTCGAAGTCAGCATCGACGGTATATGCGGTCTTTTGGTTTCTGTTCTTATCGTGATATCGAGCATCAAACTTGTGGCAAACACGGTAAAACCGCTTCTCGGCGAAAAACCGCCCAAAGAGCTTGTCGTTAAAATAAGAAAAGAGCTTATGTCCTACAACGGCGTTTTGGGAATACACGACCTTATGATACACAATTACGGCGAAGGCAGAAATTTTGTTATGGTGCACGTAGAAGTAGATTCTTCCGTTGACATCATGGAATCGCATGCGCTCATCGATGAGATAGAACAAGACTTCAAAAAGAAAATGGGCATACATCTTTCCGTGCATATGGACCCTATCGACGTAAACAATCCTTTGGTCAAAAAGTTAAAAGAGGAGAGCATTGTTTTGCTTTCGAAACTCGACGACCATCTATCGCTTCACGATTTCAGAATAGTGTCCGGCCCCAACAGAACGAATATTCTGTTTGACGTCGTTCTGCCGTTTTTTGAAAAGCATACCCAAGAGGAAATAACCGATTGGTTCAAGCACAATTTTGTCGGGGAAGAGGGTATGGAATACAACTTTGTCATTGATATAGACCGTGACTACGTTTCGCCGCCGTCCGTGGAAGAACAAGGCAAAAAGGAAGAAGAACAAGAGCATAGAGAAAAGACAGAGCTTTTAGAACAAGTCGAGCGAGACCTTTACGAGCACGAATCCGAAGCCGTCGATAAAAAAGAGGACAACGACGAGCTTTTGAAAAAGGCGGAAAAAGAACAAAAAGAGATAGAGGAAGAAAAGGCAAAGCAAGATAAGTTTTTCAAACTCTAAAAAGCGTAAACGCTAATGCTTTAAAAGCGAATATATAAAAAGCAATATGTATATATAAAGAAGATATGGCGATAATCGAAAAACGCTACAATAAAGTTAAATCAATAAAGTTTAACCGACAAGCTAAACCGATAAGGGAAAACGACACGTTAAACCGACAAGCTATACCGACACGCTAAAACGACAAGGTTACACCAATAAAGCTAAAACGATAAGCTAAACCGACAAAGCTATACCTAGATATTTAAATTTAATATTTGTTTTTTGCACAAAAAAAACCGCTATTTATTAGCGGTTTTTTATTGTTTAATTTGTATTGTTTGCTTTATTAAATCGGCTTTGTCAAAAATCTTATCTGAAGCGATTTCAATTAAAACGCTTCTTTCAAAATTTCGATAACCTGTTCCTTTGTCGCCATAATCGGGTTGACGACGATTGCGCCGTCGTTGATTGCCGTCTGGGCAATGGCGTCGAATTGGTCTTCCGTAACTTTAGCGTCGGAGAGCTTTGTGGGAAGTCCGACAGATTCAAACTGTTTAATGAAAGCCGTCACAAATTCGATTGCCTTTTGCGCTCTTTCCTCTTTGGGGGTGGTGGCGTAAATTTCCGCACCGGCCAAGGGGAGCAAAAGTTCGGCATAGGCAGGCTTTAAAGTTTCAAGGTTAAATTTCATGACGTGCGGCAAAAGTATAGCCATTGCTATTCCGTGAGGAACGTGTGCCACACCGCCGATAGCGTGTCCGATAGCGTGGACGAGCCCTACCATAGAATTGGAAAAAGCAATTCCTGCCATAGTGGCAGCGTTGCTCATGGCGAGGCGGTATTCGTGATTGCCGCCTTCAAGCACCGCCTTGGGCAGGAAAGTCGTTATAAGACGGATAGCCGCAAATGCATAGCTTTGAGAAAGCGGATTTTTTTGCAGGCAGGTATAGCCTTCGATGGCATGAACGAGAGCGTCAACGCCGGTGTTCGCCGTGATTTTGGGAGGCATCGTTTCCGTCATGCGGGGGTCGAGCACCGCAAAATCGGGGAGAAGGTCATAGCTGATAAACTCCATTTTGACGTTTTTGTCGGGATTGGCGATAACTGCGACGTTGGTGCATTCGCTTCCCGTTCCGCTCGTGGTGGGGATAACGGCAAAGGCGATGCGGTCTTTGCGAGGGAGGGAATCAAGCCCCATATAATCCATAATGTCGTTGCCGCCTTGTTCGATGACTATTCTGAGACCTTTGGCGGTGTCGATAACGCTTCCGCCTCCGAGAGCGATGATAGAGTCGCAACCTTTGGCTTTAAAAATCCCGGCTATTTCGTTGATAACTTTGATAGAGCTGTCGGGCGGGATTTCGGTATACGTTTCGGTAACGTCGATATCGAAACCTTTGAAAGCCTTTTGAACTTTATCCAAGGTGCCGCATTTTGCGAGAATGGCGTCGGTGAGCACGATAGGCTTTTTGGCGCCCATCATTTTGAGTTCGTGGGGGAGATTTTCGAGAGCGTTTTCTCCCGACATAATTTTAACGGAATTTAAAAATTCATAATATTTGGGTAACATGTTTTCCTCCTAAAAAAGCGTTCCGCACAAAAAACGGACAGAATTGACCTGTTTAGGCGGAATGGGATTCATAAGTTTTTTTGCCATCGCTTTCGGGAACAGATATCCCTCTACGATATTGATAATACGGACGATTGCAAGAATTTTATACAAATCGCCCTTTACTGTGAAGCGGTGCTGAGCATATCCTGCCGCAAGTCCCATGCCGCCCGTGAACATTTTAAACGCGCTGTTCAATCCCTTAAACGAGATTGTCATCGTCGCTTCCTCGTCATAGGAGCCGATTCTCGAAAAAGGCTTTTGGTCTTTTTTCCCGAAAATCATAGTGGGACCGATAGGGGAGATGGTAAGTTTGACCGAGAAATCGTCGCCTATGGCGTCGACGTCTTGTTTGATCCTCGAATCCACCTTATAGCCGTAGCAGATACCCTTGCCAAGCAGTTTCATAACGAGCTTGCAAACAGAGCGTTTGAAACCGCCGGGAACTATCGTTTTGGGGGCTTTCGCTTCCTGCTTGATTTGAGTAGGATTTTCACTAACTTCTGTCATTGAAACCTCCGATATAAAATACTGTAACTAAAGATTATTATATAATAATAAATTAAAAATTTCAATTAAAATCTTAAAATCAAATAAAAAATAGGCAACGGTAAGCAGGCAATATCACTCTAAGAAAAGGCAACGGCTTAAAGCACGGCATATCTTTAATGTATAAAGTTTTAAAGTAGAGCTTGTGTCCGAAAATTTTGCGTTTAAGATAAGAAAAAGAGAACTAAGCAAAAGAAAATGCAAAAGAGCGTTGTCTTTGACGGACGAGAAGTTTGATGCTGAATAAAGTCAAACGGAAATAAATTTCCATATAATGGAAGACTTTAAAAAAAGCTTAAAAAAACATTAAAAAATCACGTTTTAGCTTTGTTGTATTGTTGACAAGATAAAAGAAAAAAAGTAAAATTAAATTGAAGTTAAAAAGCCAATATAATTAGGAAAATACGGTTCCAAGTTTCTACCAAACACCTTAAATGTTTGACTATTGAGCGGTTTGAAATTTTGAATGCACGCAGCTGCGTGCTTTATGTTTTTTTTTGTTATTGTTTTGGCGTTTTAATTTATATCTTACTCAATTTGGAGGTTTTCTATGACAGAAATGAAACAAGAACCGAACGTAGAAGAAACCAAGGTTCAAGACGTCAAAGCCGCAGAAACCGAAGAAGTACAAGAGAATGCCGCAGCTGAAGGCGAAGTCACCGCTCAAGGTGAAGTAGCCGCAAAACCCAAAAACAAGTTTGTTGCGTCTCTCGACAATTTCTTCCAGATTTCTGCAAGACAGTCTTCCTTCCGTGCTGAAATCGTCGGCGGTGTGACCACGTTCTTTGCAATGTGCTACATTTTGTTCGTCAACCCCACGTCGATGTTAGGCGACTATCTTGACGGCATCTATACGTCAGAAGTGACAATTTTGGCGTCGCTCAGAAGCGGTATCTTTATCGGCACGGCTATCGGCGCAATAATCGGAACGCTTCTTATGGCGCTTCTTGCCAGAATGCCTTATGCCCAAGCTCCGGGTATGGGACTTAACGCATTCTTCTGCACGGTATTTATGGCAGGTGCTCTCGGCCACAGTATCGTCGACGGAGTTGAGGCTCAATATCAGGCAGGTCTTGCCGTCATCTTTGTGGCAGGTCTCCTCTTCTTGCTCATCTCGCTTACGGGACTTCGTGAAAAGATTGCAAAAGCAATCCCCATGGGCCTCAAAAAGGCAATTTCGGCAGGTATCGGTCTGTTTATTGCCTATATCGGTTTCCAAAATGCCGGCGTTATCGTGGCAAGCCCCTACACCGTTTCTGCTTTGGGTAACCTCAACGTATACAACGGCGGAGCAACATGGTATTCTATTTCGCCTATTTTAATCAGCTTTATCACGTTGCTCATCATGGGTATTTTGAGATACTTCGGCAAAAACAATAAAGTAGGCAAAGCATTTGCAAGTGCTAACGTCATAATTGCAATCGTTGCCGGCACGCTTTTGTATTATCTCTTCAATATCGGCAATGATGCGGCTTTCAGCGCGTTTACTAACGGACTTCCCAGCCCGATTACCGCATTTGAAAACTTCGGCAACTACAGCATAGGCCGTGGCTTCCTCGGTTTCCAATATTGGACGGCTGACGTTGCTCTCGACCTTGTTATCTTGATTATCACTTTCTGTCTTATCGATATGTTCGATACGCTCGGAACTCTCCAAGGCACCGCAACGGAAGCGGGACTTTTGGACGAGAACGGCGTTCCTCAAAAAATCAAAGAATGTCTTTGGTCTGACTCTATCGCCACCGTCGCCGGCGCAGTCGTCGGCACTTCCACCGTCACCACGTTCGTCGAATCGGCTTCCGGTGTTTCCGCAGGCGCAAGAACGGGATTCAGCTCGCTTGTCGTTGCTTTCTTGTTCATCATCGCTATGTTCTTAAGCCCGCTCGCTTCAATCATTCCTTCGGCGGCTACTTCTGCGGCTCTTGTCTACGTCGGCGTGTTGATGCTCGGAAGCATTAAAGATATCGACTTCAAAGACATGACTATTACAATCCCCGCATTCTTAATCGTTATTATGATGCCGCTTTCTTACTCTATTTCAAACGGCATCGGTATCGGTCTTATCGCCTACACAATCTTGAAGTTCTTCAAAGTATTGACTTCGGGCAAAGAGGGTATCAAGGCATACTACGGCTTTGAAACCGTCGAACTCACCGAAGAAGAAAAGGCCGAAAGAGCCGCAAAGAACAAAAAAGCCAAGGACACCAAAAAGGTCTACGGCGATTTCCTCGGCGGAGACTTGCTCATTTTGGTTATCTCCCTGTTGTTCGTCTTGAGATTCTTGATGACGACGGTATAATCCAAAGAACAAAAAACGAAAAGGACTGCGTTGCAGTCCTTTTTTGTTTATAAAACTAAAAGTATCATAAACTGTCCAAAGAAAAAATATCACAGTTTAAATTATAAATCGTCTTGTCGCCCGATAAAAAATATAAATCATTAGAAAAATAAATGATTTTTTAACAAACGTGGTATATTATATCTCATATAATTTCAAAATACGCCCGATTGATAAAATGCCTTTGTCATTTTACATCAATCACTATATTGACAATTTTATTAAAAGCGTTATATAATCGACACGGAGGCTAAATATGTCAAACACATTGGAAATAGCAGAAAGATTAAAAGGCTTAAGAGAAATCGAAGAGGTTTCTGTTGAAGAAATGGCAAACGTTTGCTCTATGACAAAAGAGGAATACGCTCGCTACGAAGAGGGCAAGGTGGATTTCAGCGTCACTATGCTCTGTAAGTGCGCCGACCGTCTCGGCGTGGACGTCACCGCGCTTTTTGCGGGACACACGCCAAAACTTAAAGGATACAGTATAGTAAGAAAAGGCGAAGGTCTCAAAGTTGAAAGGCGTCAAAGTTTCAGCTATCAGCACCTCGCTTCCACTTTCAGAGGCAGGCTGGGCGAGCCGTTCGAGGTAGTCGCGCCTTTCAATAAGGACGAACAGGATAAAGAAATCGCACTTTCCACCCACGAGGGGCAGGAAATGGATTATATCTTAGAGGGCAGCCTTAAGGTCGTCATCAACGGTCACACCGACGTTTTAAACGAGGGCGATACGGTGTTTTACGACAGCTCTCAACCGCACGGTATGATTGCCACGGGCGGAAAGCCTTGCAGATTTTTGGCAATTCTCTTTAAATAAATTCCGCTTAGGCACGGCGTATAATCAAGTTTAAAGGCGTCTAAAAAAGCGTTAAATTTAGCGGCTTGAAAGACGAATCAAAGCATTGTTTATGGAAAGATTTAAAATATCTATCGAAAAAGCAGACGAAAGCAAAATCGTCTCTAATAAAGATTATCGCATTACCGTTATCTCCGACAGGCTTTTCAGGGTGGAGATAGGTAAATTTTGCGACAATCCCACTCAGGCGGTGATAAGCCGCAACTGGGGCAGACCGCAGTTTAGCGTTGTGCAAAAAAAGTGCGGAGCGGTTATCGAAACGGAATATGTTAAATTCAGCTATGACAACGTTTTGAAAACCGTCAAAATTTTCGATAAAGTAAAAAACAAAAACCTCAGCGACAGGGGCAATTTAAAGGGAACGGTTCGCACGCTTGATTTCAGGCTCGGAGCCGTCAAGCTGCCCGACGGTCTTATGGCAAAGGGCGGCGTTTCGATTTATGACGACTCAAAGTCGCTTGCCCTAAACGAGGACGGAACGCTCTTTAAAAGAAGTGGCGAAGATTATTATATTTTCGCCTACGGCGACGACTATATCGGCTGTTTAAAAGACTTCTTTTCCCTGACGGGTTATCCGCCGCTTCTTCCCAAATACGCTCTTTCAAACTGGTGGTCAAGGTATTATCCCTATTCGGAAGAGAGTTATCTTGCCCTCATGAAAAAGTTTAAAGAGGAAAAAGTGCCGCTCACCGTTGCTACAGTGGATATGGATTGGCACATCGTTTCCGACGTCCCCAAGGAATACAAGGCGTCAAATCCTTTGCAGGGGGCAGGCTGGACGGGCTATACCTGGAACGAAAAACTTTTTCCCGATTACAAAAGATTTTTAAAGAGCTTGCACGATATGGGGCTTGCCGTGACACTCAATCTTCACCCTCGTGACGGAGTGAGAGCTTTTGAGGCTCCTTATGAGGAAATGGCGAAAGCCAACGGCATAGACCCTGCCACAAAAAAGACTGTTGAATTTGATTTGACCGACAAAAAGTTTTTGGAGAGTTATTTCGACGTTCTTCATCGCCCTTACGAAAAGGACGGCGTAAACTTTTGGTGGATAGACTGGCAGCAGGGCACGAAGTCCAAAATGAAAGGGCTTGACCCTCTTTGGGCTTTAAACCACTATCATTTTCTCGACAGCAAGGCAAACGGCGACGGACTCATTCTTTCGAGATACGCCGGCATAGGCTCGCACCGCTATCCGCTCGGTTTTTCGGGCGACTGTATCGTGGCGTGGAAAAGTCTTAAATTTCAACCTTATTTTACCGTGACGGCGTCAAACGTAGGATATACCTGGTGGTCGCACGACATTGGCGGTCATATATTCGGCAAGGGCGACGACGAGCTGTATTTAAGGTGGCTTCAATTCGGAGTGTTCTCGCCCATAAACAGGCTTCACAGTTCGTCGGGCGATTTCACGGGCAAAGAGCCGTGGCTGTATCGCCGTGACGTCGCAGAAACCGCCGAGGAGTTTTTGAGGCTCCGTCACTCGCTTTTGCCTTATATAAACACGGCAAACTATCTTACGCACGCTCAAGGCGTCCCTCTTATGACGCCGATGTATTATAAACATAAAGACAAAGCCGCGTATAAGGTGAAAAACGAATATTATTTCGGCAGCGAGATTATAGTAAACCCGATAACGAGCAAGATAAGAGCGCCGTTCAACAGGGCGGGCGTAAAAACCTATCTCCCCGACGGCGTATGGATTGACCTTTTCACGGGCGACCGCTATAAGGGCGCAAAAACTTTGAAGCTGTGGAGAAAGACTTCCGGCATACCCGTTCTGCTCAAAGAGGGGGCGATAGTCCCCACGCTCACGGACGGCACGCAAAACAAACTCGACTACGAAGACCTCACCGTTTACGTCACGCCCGGAAACAATTCCTATACATTGATAGACGAAAAGGGCAAGATAGAATATAAGCTCAGCTACCGGGACGGCAAGGCGGAATTGGATATCCTTTCCGATTTAAAGGGACTTAAAGCGCAGACTGTAAAGTTTATCGGAGTAGATAGCGCTTTGGTTAAAGTGGATTCAAAAAGCGCAGAGCTTAACGGCATAACGCTTGACGGCGGCTCGCACAAGATAACGCTTGAGGAAATCAAAGAGAGTGCGCCCAAAGATTTCAAAGAAAGGCTTATCGACATAATGCAGGATTATCACATATTCATACCTTTAAGGCACCTGCTCTTTAAGTCAATCAAAAAGGCGGATACGGTAGAGAAAGCAAGGGCGGCGGTAAAGCGTTCGCTGCTCAGATGCGACGTAAAAAGCGCAATGCTCGAAGCGCTCGAGATATTTTAAAATTTGATAAAAACAAATTGTGACGGCCGTGACGGAGTTGACAATCTGCCACGGCGATATTATTATTTAGATATGCAACAGGTCATTTTTACGACAGACGAAAAAATTTTGACTCCGCTTTATACCGCTCTCAGCGACAGGGACGTATGCGGAGCAAATTTCGTTTTGCTTGAAAACGACAAGCCGATAGGTTTTTGCCGTATGGAAATTTCCGACGTGGTAAAGATAGCCGAGTTTAAACTTTTGCCCGACTTCGACCTCGAAGAAAACAAGGACTTCTTTTTCAGGACTCTGCTTTTCAAGCTGTCGCTCAACGACTATACCGTCGTTATAGAAAAAGAGGACGACAGGCTGGAAAAATTCGGGTTTAAAAACGGCGGCGGCTTTATGAGCGTATATTCAAAAGATATAGTATTTCCGCACACCTGCGGACATTGAGGTTTATATGGAATCGAGCAATTTTATTGAAGACATCATAGTTCACGATTTAGAAACGGGCAAACACAAAAAAATCATCACCCGTTTCCCGCCCGAGCCCAACGGCTATCTTCACATTGGACACGCCAAGGCGATAACGATAAACTTCGGTATTGCCGAAAAATTCGGGGGTGAGTGCAATCTGCGTTTCGACGATACCAATCCGTCCAAAGAGGACGTCGAATACGTCGAATCGATAAAAGAGGATATAAAGTGGCTCGGCTATAAGTGGGACAGAGAGCTTTACGCTTCCGACTACTTTGATAAAATGTATGAAAAAGCCGTGCTATTGATTAAAAAAGGGCTGGCATACGTCTGCGACCTTTCCGCAGAGGAAATAAGCCGCACGAGGGGCACGCTCACCACGCCCGGTATAGAGTCGCCTTACAGAAACAGAAGCATTGAGGAAAACCTGAAACTCTTTACGGAAATGAAAGAGGGCAAATACGCCGACGGCGAAAAGGTGCTAAGAGCAAAAATAGACATGGCGGCGCCCAACATAAATATGAGAGACCCCGTCATATACAGAGTGTTGCACACCTCGCACCACCGCACGGGGGATAAGTGGTGCATTTATCCCATGTATGACTTTGCTCACCCGTTAGAGGACGCTTTTGAGGGAATAACTCACTCGCTCTGCTCGCTCGAGTTTGAAGACCACCGTCCGCTTTACGACTGGTTTGTCAACAACTGCGATTTTGAAAAGAAGCCGAGACAGATAGAGTTTGCAAGGCTCAACATCAACCGCACGGTCATGAGCAAGAGATATCTAAAAAAGCTCGTGGAAGAAAAAGTAGTGGACGGCTGGAACGACCCGAGAATGTCCACTCTTTCGGGAATAAGAAGAAGGGGCTATCCCCCCGAAGCGATAAGAGATTTCTGTTCGAGGATAGGCGTGGCTAAATCCAACAGCGAGGTGGATATGGCTATGCTCGAGCATTGCGTCAGGGAAAATCTCAACGAAAACGCCACAAGGGCAATGTGCGTTTTAAATCCTTTAAAACTCGTCATAGACAATTATCCCGACGGAGCGGAAGACGTCGTCGAGATTGAAAACAATCCGCAAAAAGAGGGAGCCGGCACCCACAAGGCAACCTTTGCAAAAGAACTCTATATCGAAAAAGAGGACTTTTCGCTCAATCCGCCCCCGAAATATTTCCGTCTTAAACCGGACGGAATGGTCCGTCTTAAGGGCGCCTATATCGTCAAATACAAATCCGTCGAAACGGAGGGCGACGAGGTCAAGTGCGTGCACGTTGAGATGATAGAGGACAGCAAGCAGGGAGGAGCCAACGCCAATATTAAGGTTAAGGGCACTATCCATTGGGTGAATGCTTCAAAAGCGAGCGACGTCACCGTGCATGTATACGACAGCCTTATCCTTGACGGCGAGGGAGATTTCAACGACAGACTAAACCCCGATTCCCTCAAAACGGTAAACGCCAAAGCGGAGGAGTTTTTGTCAAAGGCGAAAGTCGGCGAAAGATTCCAATTTTTGCGTCAAGGCTATTTTGTCAAAGAAGCTAAAAACGCCTACGGCTCTATCGTGGCACTCAAAGACAGCTATAAAGGCTGATGTGTAAGTGTATATTTAAAATAAAAATGGCAAATTTAAAACTCGATTAAAATCTTGCGTTCAATCAAAAACCGCCTTTGGGCGGTTTTTAGTTTATATAAAAGCTAAATTTTTTGCATAAAAAAATACACTAAAGTAACGTAAAAATTTTACCTGCAAATTTTTCGCAAAACAGTCTGACGGTTTATATTAAGCAAATCATTTATGATAGGGCATATTGTTTAAAATCGTCATTGCCCTGTAAACCTGTTCGGAAAGCATAACTCTGAAAAGCTGATGGGGGAATGTCATTTTTGAAAAGGACAGCAAAAAGTCCGCTCTGTCCTTTACCGCCTTCGATATTCCGTAAGAGCCGCCTATAACAAACGTAAATTCGCTTTCGCCGCCGTTTGATTTTTCCTTGACGAGCGAGGCGAGGGCGACGGAATCTATCTGTTTTCCTGCCACGTCGCATACGACGCTATAACCTTTCATTTTAGGAAGAATTTCTTCTCCTTCAAAGGCAATCTGTTCCGCTTCCGATTTTGACGGGCTTGCCTCGGCAAGCTCCGTTACGCTGACCGTGGCAAATCTGGTAAGCCGTTTGACGTATTCGTCCACTCCCTCTTTAAACGGACTTTTGATTTTTCCCACCGTGACAAAATTTATTTTCATAAATGACCTGCCATAAAACGAATATCCGACTTTATTACACTTTATATGCCTGTCTTTTAAATGCAATAAATGCTTATTGAGTATAATTTCTATCTGATATGCGTTGTTTATCTAAGATTTACGCTTTTTGATTTAAAAAAGCTTGATTGAATTACGTTTATTTAAAATAAAATTTTTTATCTTATTAGTCCCCAAATCAACGTGAAGAGGGTGGCAAAGGCTCCCAGCAAAGCGACGATGACAAGATATACGTCCGTCTTTTTGTCAAATCCTTTTTTGAGGGCGGGCAGGGCGACGAAGCTGTCGCTGTAAATATCGTCGCTCGCAGTCTGAGGCTCCGCCTTTTTTCTTTCTTTTTCCGTCAGTTTTTTCATAAGTCTTAAAAGGAAGAAAATTCCTATTGCCGCCGCTATGACGAGCACGACGAAGATGACAAGTCCGACGACGCTCGACAGCAAAAAGTCATAGGCACGGTTGACGAAAGCGAAAATATATCCGCCGTTATCTGCGGCGTAGCCTTCCATGACAGAAAAGAAATTGTTTAAAAAGTGCATGACAATCGTCGGATAAATGCTTCCCGTGTAATAGCAAACAAGTCCCATTATGACGCCGTCGAAAAACGTGTAACCCGTCTGACGTATATTTTGATGCATAAGGGCAAACAGCAGTGCGGTTATCAGCACGATAAATACGCCGTTGTTTTCTCTGTTGCCTTTGAACGCCGCAAACAGCAGACCTCTGTGCGTCGTTTCCTCGAATACGGCAGGCAGTATGGCTACAAGCAGTATCTGCAAAAACAGTACGCCGACGCTCGAATAATCGGTATCCGACGGCGAATAGTTAAAACCGATGAGATTTAAAACGGTATGCCAAAACACCGAAACGAAGGTGGCTACAAAAGTCGTCAACAGGGCGAGCGCAAGAGTTATCAGCCAATTTTTCCAGCTCACTTTTTTGACGAAGCCAAAGTCTTTAAAGGTGCCTAATGCGCTCTTTGAAACCAAGAGCGAATATAGGGTAAAGGGGATAATTCCGAAAGTTACTATCTGCACGCATACGGTAAACACTACGTCCGCTTCCGTTTCGCCGAGCGAGGTATTGAAAGCAAATCCCACTCTTATAAAGAGCGTGATAAAAATCATTATGAGATATATAAGAAAGACTTTGCTTCTTGAAGTGCTCACTTTGACCTCTCGTTAAATAAAACCGTATATCAGTGCGACTACCCACCACAGAGTTACAAATCCGATTGCTATATATACGGACACGGCTGCGCTTTTGGGCAGAGCGGCAGGCGTGTAGCCTATAGAGTTTTCAAGCGACGTTTGGTATCTTTTCCAACCCGATTTTGTGAATATACCGCCGAGGGCGAGGAAGTATTCTTTTATAAAACTTGTCTTTTCGACGGGCACGAAAAAGGTTATGTCTTCATAGACAACGGTATCCGTAGTCTTTTTGTGTTTTGCCTTGTAAAACAGTAAAAGCAATAGCACCAAAACTATCATTCCGCCTATGAACATGGCAAAGTAGATGAGATAGTTGTAGTTTCCGTAGCCGAACGACAAAAACGTCGGTGCAAAAGAGCTTATCGTCAGCGATATGAAATTGTTGAAAAAGTGAGTGAGTATGGTGGGCACAGTGGAATTCGAGTGCACCGCCATTGTGGCGAGGACGGCTCCGAAACAGAATTGATAAACCGTCTGCAACGGATTTTGATGCATAAACGAAAACAAAAACGCCGAGATAAACACTCCGAAAAACACGCCTTTGTCATTAAGTCCTTTGAGCACTGCACCTCTCATCAAAAGCTCCTCGGCTATGGCAGGCATGGCGGCTATGACGAATATGCTCAAAAAATAAGGTCCGAGCTCTGCGGAAGTGGGCACGGCGACGCCGCCGCTGTATCCTGCCAAAAACAAGAGGTCGGCAAACATTGTGGCAAGCGGCAAAAAAGCGACAAGCGACGCTACGGTGATAAACGGCGTCAACAGCATTTGCTTATAATTGACTTTGGATTTAAGCCCCGAAGCCGTCAGAAAATTCACCCGTCTTATTTTGGCGAAAATCACCAAAGTGACGATTATGGCAAGCGGATTTAAAGCATAGGCAAGCCAATTCAAAAGACTGATGCCGCCCCAATAAATGCTCGTGGAAAAAAAACCGAGCAGAACGGAAATCACGCTCATGGCAAACAGGGCGGATATAAAAAGCGAACCGCTTTCGGCTATGTTGAATTTTTCTCTCATTTAAACCTCGACAGTTTTCGTCTTTGCCGTCTGAAAGCAATCGTACAGCGTGACGCTTGTGTTTAAAAGCGCTTTTTCGGCGCAGCCGACGGCGAGCGAGTGTTTGTTGTTTTCTTCGCTTATGTGACCTATCATCACGCATTTGAGGGCAGGCGACATGAGCTTTTCTATCAGGCTTTCACATTCTACGTTGGAAAGGTGCCCGTTTGGAGCCGCAATCCTCTGTTTCAAAAAGGCAGGATACCTTCCGCTCATAAGCATATCTTTGTCATAATTAGATTCTAAAAGCAAAAAGGACGAGCCTTTTAAATTATTGACAATTCCCTGAGTTATATGCCCTATATCCGTGGCAAAGCCCGCCCTTATTCCGTCTTTGAATATCGAATATCCCACGGGATAGGCGGCGTCGTGCGGAATACGGAAAGGTTGGACGGTGAGGTCGCCCACTTCAAATCCGAGGTCGAAGTTTTCGGTGTCGACAAATCTTAAACCGTCAAAATGCCTTGCAATCTGAGTTATCGTTTGCCTTGCCGATATAACGGGCACGGAAATTTTGCCTAGCCCCGATATATGGTCTGAGTGCTCGTGCGTTATGAGCACGCAGGTTAAATCGCCTACGGCAAGATTGAAATCGGCAAGCTCCCTTTTAAGACGGGTGGGCGAAATGCCGCAGTCTATCAATACCGCAGTCTTTTCCGACATGACGAGCGTCGCATTTCCCTTGCTTCCGCTACATAGCGAACAAATCTTCAGTGCCATAAGCCGATTATACTCTATCCGCCCCAAAATGGCAAATAATCCGAAAGGTAAATACAGAGCGTCCTTCTTTGTCGGATTTTTTTGTTCATTTTATTTGCTAAACTTAAAAATTTTATTAAATTCAAACAGTGCGAGCATAAAAGATAAAAAGGGTGATAATCCGCTGTCGGCGCCGACAGGCTTTATTTCAAATTGATATTTTTCGCCGCTGTCGGAAAAAAGCCGTCACGCTCAATGGCGGTAAATACGCTATAATTTTTTTTATGACGGTATACGAAACCTATCTGACGGAACTTGAAAAGCACAAAAATGCGAACCTCAAAAGCGTGGGACTAAGCGTCGCAGGGCAGAGCGTATATTCGCTTGTCTACGGCAAGTCGCCCAAAATCCTGATAGTCGGGGGAGTGCACGCTCGTGAGTATATCTCGACTTTTGTCTGCCTTGACCTGTTTTACGGGAGCGACGGGGTGGAAATTCTGCCCATGGCAAACCCCGACGGAGTGCGGATAGCAAGCGAGGGGTTTTCCTTTATCGACACGGTAAGGGATAAAATATCGGACGACGTCTATTCGCTCATGAAAAGAAGCGATTTAAAAATGTGGAAGGCAAACCTCAACGCCGTGGATATAAACGTCAATTTCGACGCACGGTGGGGCGAGGGCGCATTAAACAAAAGATATATATCGCCGTCAGACTATATAGGAAAAGCGCCCTTTTCCGAACCCGAAACGAGGATAATACGCTCTCTGTTGCTTGATAAAAATCTGGTGATATGCTATCATTCAAAAGGCGAAGAAATTTACTACGGCTTCGACAACGACGTCGGAAAAGAACTTGCGCTGTCGCTTGCAAAGGTGACGGGATATGAGGCAAAAAGAGCGGACGGCAGCACGGGCGGAGTGAAAGACTACTTCATTTATAAGGGCATGGGCGTCGGTCTTACCGTCGAGCTGGGAAGCGACGGCCTCACTCACCCGATAGGTCTGGAGCATAAGGATAGTATAGTCAAAAAAAATATGGGGATAAGGCAAATACTCAATGTATGACGAAAAGTTTATGAAAAGGGCGATGCAGCTTGCTTTTGATGCGGCGTCAAGTGACGAAGTGCCTGTCGGGGCGGTTATCGTTTTGAACGGCGAGATAATCGGCGAGTCGGGCAACCGCAAAGAGAGGGATATGTCCGCCACAAGGCACGCCGAAATCGTCGCTTTGGAGCTGGCATCAAAAAAGACGGGCAATTGGTGGCTGGAAGGAGCGGAAGCCTACGTCACGCTGGAACCCTGCCCGATGTGCGCCTACGCTTTTTTGCTTTCGAGAGTCAAGGCGGTGTACTTCGGCGCATACGACGTCAAGGCAGGCGGCTGCGGCTCTAAGATAAACATTTTTGAAAAGGGCAAATTTAATCACAATGTAGAATACTCAGGCGGATATATGCAGGATGAGTGCGCCCGTTTGCTCAGCAATTTTTTCGCCGAAAAGAGGGCGGAAAAGATTAAGCCGAAAAAATCATAGGCAGACAACGCTTAATAGGTTATGCAGGTATAAAAACATTTTAAATGCAACGGCTTTAAAAGGGAAGGAAACATAAAGATAAAAACACGGCAAAAGAATATAAAATCAATTCGGAAAAATCAAACGCCTCGGGCGTTTAAAAGAGGATAAAAATGAAAATCATCGTGGGGCTCGGCAACCCGACGCCGAAATACCGAAACAACTATCACAATCTCGGATTTATGACGGCGGACGCACTTGCCGAAAAACTCAAAATGAAGATAAAGACAAGCGAATGCAAATCGCTCACCGCCGTAAAGAGAATAGACGGCGACGACGTGGTGATAGCCAAGCCGCAGACTTTTATGAATCTGTCGGGCGAGGCGGTCAAGGAGCTTTTGAGAAAATACGGCGCTTATAGTGAGGATTTAATTGTCGTTTACGACGACGCAGATATCCCCGTCGGCAAACTGAGGCTGAGAAAGGAAGGCTCGGCGGGAACGCACAACGGAATGAGGAGCATTATAAAAGAGATAAATTCCGAAAACTTTCCGAGGCTCAGGATAGGTTTCGGCTGTGCCGAACTTAAGGACAAGAGCGTGCCGATAATCGAAAAGGTGCTGTCCGATATATCCTATACCGACAGAGAAAAGATAAACGAGGCAATACAAAAGGCGGCGGATAAACTTTTTGACTATATCGCAGGGAAACTCACTTTCGACGCTTTGATGCAGGAGATAAACAAAGGATGAAATTTCCTTTTTTGGCACTTGAAAATTTTCCGCAGTTACACGACGCCGTTTCGGGATATAAAAAAACGTCTTTATATTCCGTATGCGAAGGCGCAAAGATTCATATAGCGGCAAGCGTCCCGGGCAAAAAACTTTTTGTCGCTTCCGATTTACTGCTCGCAAAAAAATACGCTTCCGAGCTTAAATCTTACGGCGTAGACGCTTTAGTCTTTCCTGCAAGGGAGGACGTTTTGTTATACCGCAAAAGTTATTCGTCTGCCACGGATATGGCAAGAGCCTCTGCGCTTTCCAAAATAGCGAGGCGGGATTTTGACGTTATCTGCTGTTCGGCGGAAAATCTTTTAGAGAGGATAACCTCGCTCGACGTCATAAGCGACTATACCTTATGCGCCGAGGAGGGTAAAACTTTCAATTTGGCGTTGCTTTCCGAAAAACTTTCCGAGATGGGATACAAAAGGACGGAGCAGGTTTACGAGGCGGGCGATTTTTCCGTCAGGGGCGATATAGTGGACGTGTTTGCGGCAGACGAGGAAAACCCCGTCAGGATAAGTTTTTTCGACAACGAGATAGAATCGGTGCATACCTTCAACGTCGCAGACGGCTCGAAAATAAAGAGCTTAAAACGCTTTTGGATACCGCCTACATCCGACGTCATATGCACGAGCGGTGCGCTAAAAGACGTTTTGGAAGTAAACAAAACGGCAACGGGCAAAGTGAGGGAAATTTTATCCGAGCTTATAGGCGGTTTAAAATCGGGCGCACTGTCGGGCAAATATTCCTATCTTTTGCCGTATTTTGAAACGACGTCGCTAACCGAGCTTGACTTGACCGTGATTATAGACGAACCCAAGGTGGTAGCGGAAAAGCTCTCGCTTGTGGAAAAAGAGTTTCTAAATCGATTTAAGACTTTGCAGATGTCGACAATGGTGACCTTCCGTCATAAAAAAGCAAAGGACGGAGCGGACGAAGCGATAAAGAAACTTGGCGAGAGAAAACAGATTTCCGTTTCGTCGCTAACCATGTCCAATCCGATGTTTTCTCCCGATAAAGTTTTAAAACTCGGCTTAAAGGCGTGCACAAAATATTGCTATGATTTTAATGCGCTTTTAAGGGATATAAGAGATTATCAAAGGGAAGATTTTAAAATAGTCATAATGTCCCGTGACAAGACGAGGGGCAGGGCGATAGAAAAGAGTTTGCTCGACGAGGGCATATCCCCGATATTCGATTCCGAACCTGTCCGTGGCAAGACTACGATTTTGCCTTACGATGTGGCGCAGGGCTTTTTGTGCTTTTCCGACAAACTTCTGTTTGTGGGAAGCGACGATATTTTAGGCAAAGGCAGAGCGGCAGGCGCTGTCAAAAAAGGAAAAGGTTTCGAGCCGCCCAAAGAGGGAGATTTTGTCGTTCACTCTCTGCACGGCGTAGGCATATGCGAGGGAACCGCCGTTTTCGACGCCGGCGAATATAAAAAGGAATATCTGTCCATAAGATACGAGGGCGGTGACCATCTTTACGTAGCCATCGACCAGATGGACTGCGTCACAAAGTTTATAGGCGAAACCAATCCGCCGCTCAACAAACTAGGCGGAAAGGATTTCAGACGGGAAAAGGAAAAGGTAAAAAAATCCGTCAAAAAGCTCGCCATAAACCTTTTGGCGCTATACGCCGAGAGGGAAAAGATAAAAGGACACAAATATGCGCCCGACGGCGAAAATCAGAGGCGGTTTGAAGACGCTTTCGAATACGAGGAAACGGACGACCAATTGAGGGCTATTGCCGATATAAAAAAGGAAATGGAAAGCGGCAAGGTCATCGACCGTCTTATCTGCGGCGACGTCGGCTTCGGCAAGACGGAAGTGGCGCTCAGGATAATGTTTAAAACGGCAATGGAGGGCAAGCAGGCTTGCCTTATCGCACCGACGACGATACTTTGCAAACAGCACTATGACACTCTGTCAAAAAGGCTCGAGGGATTTAACGTAAACGCAAAACTTCTTACCCGTTTTCAGACGGCGTCGGAAAGAGCGGAAATTTTAAAGGGCTTGAAAAGCGGCGAGATATCGATAGTGGTGGCGTCGCACAGGATACTTTCCAAAGAAGTTCAGTTTTGCGACTTAGGACTTTTGGTGCTCGACGAGGAACAGCGCTTCGGCGTGGAGCACAAAGAGACGCTCAAAGAGCGCAACCCGAGCGTCAACACGCTCACTCTATCTGCCACGCCCATTCCGAGAACGCTCAATATGTCGCTGTCGGGAGTGAGGGATATATCCCTTCTCGAAACGCCGCCTCAGGGCAGGCTTCCCGTGGAGACGAGCGTCATGGAATATTCCGACGCCCTAATAAAGGACGCAGTGGAGCGTGAGCACTCAAGGGGCGGTCAGGTTTTTATTTTGTATAACAAGGTGGAAACGATAGCCGATTTCACAGCCAAGGTGGCGTCGATAGTCGGCGGAGATATAAAGATAAGATACGCCCACGGTCAGATGCACCCGAGGGAGCTTGAAAACGCAATAGAGGCTTTTTACGAAAAGCAATACGACGTGCTTGTCGCCACGACGATAATCGAAAACGGCATCGACCTTCCCGACGCCAACACGCTCATAGTCATAGATTCGCAAAACTTCGGACTAAGTCAGCTGTATCAGCTAAGGGGCAGAGTGGGCAGGCGAGGAGCGCTTGCCAAAGCGTATTTCACCATACCTCCCGCCGTGTCTTTTTCGGAGACGGCGCAAAAGCGTTTCGACGCCCTTTTGGAAAACACCGATATCGGAAGCGGATTTAAGATATCGCTTGCGGACCTTTCCATAAGAGGAGCAGGCAGTATTTTGGGCGCAGAACAGCACGGCCATATCGAGAGAGTGGGCTATGAAATGTATATAGAGATTCTCGAAGAAGCGATAAAGGAATTAAAGACGGGCGAGACGGCAAAAGAGGAAAACGTCGAGTTTAAAATTGCGGCAACGACTTATATTCCCTCCGATTACGTTTCGGCGAGGGATAAAATCAAAATGTATAAGCGCATATCATCGCTGTGCGGACCCAAAGAAAAAGAGGCGCTCGCCGCCGAGTTTTCGGAAAGCTACGGAGCCGTGCCGATAGGACTTAAAAATCTTATGAATATAGCCCTCATAAAAAACCTTGTCAAGGGAATGGGGGTCAAAAGCGTCATAGTAACAAAACAGGGGGCGGGAATCAACTTTGCCGATGCGGAAGTTTTTAAAGACGAGCGGATATTGAAAGCGGTATCCGAAAACAAAGACAAAGTAGTTTTGACTACCACGATACCGCCTGCGCTCATATTCGACGTAAAGAACTTAAGCCCCGAAGACAAGCTCGAGACGATAGCAAACTTCCTTGTTCAATGTGATTAAACAGGCGATAATTTGTTGCAATTTATCGCTTATTTATGTATAATAACTATGTTTATTAACTACAATGGAGATTTAGATGAAAAAGGTAAGGCTTATAGCTCTGATTTTGGTTATTTGCATGTTCGCTTTCGTTTTTACGGCGTGCGATGAAATATTCAAACTGAACGAGGAGCGAGATTTCAACCAAATCGTGGCGACGGTTAAATATACCACGTCGGTAAACGGTCAGTCGTCGACGCAGAGTGCGAGTATTTTAAAAGGAGACCTTCAGGCTTCCTACAATTCGTACGGATATGTGTATATGAACTATTACGGAATGTCGGCGCAAGAGGCTTGCAACACACTCCTCGATTCTTTGGTGCAAAGACGTGCGCTCATAATGTTTGCCAAGGCGTATCTTATAACAAACAAAATCGAAAACGTCAACACTACTTCTCTGCCGGAAAACGTGAAAGTAGAGTCGCTTTTGACGGACGCCGAGATAAACAGGGCGATTGAGCTCACCAACGACGATATGCTCGAGTCGCTTAAATCGGTCATCACCGAGCTCATCTCCGACGAAGAGGCTAACAACGCCACTTCCACTCCTTCCAAAAAGCCTACCGCAAACAGCGACGAAATTTTTAAAGTCAGGTTCGATTCCGACGGCGGCAGCGCCGTATCCACTCAAAGAGTGCAGGACGGTCTTTATGCCGAAAAGCCGGAAAATCCCACAAAGGACGGCTATCAATTTGCCGGCTGGTTTTTAAACGGCGAGCTTTACGACTTTGAAACGCCTGTCACGGGTGAGATAACCTTGACTGCCAAGTGGTACGAATACACCGCTCCGAGGACTGTTATGCCCGAGGCTGAGGAAGAGGAAGAGGAATTCGATCCGCAAGTGGGCGTCACCGTCGAAAGACTGCCTTACTTCTTCTCGGACGAATATCTGAACCCCGAAAACAGCTACCTCAACTTTGACGACCTCGACTACGACAGCGAAAAATATTTTGCAAAGTTACAAGACGGTCTTGACGAGCTTCGCTCCACGCTTAAAAAGAGCTACCGTGATTACAATTATTTCCTCACTCAACAAATGGAAACGGTGCTTTTAGAGAAATTCCAAAGAGCGATAAACGACACTCAGTCGGTATCGGCAGACGACGTCCAAAAGGAATACGAAAGCCTTATAGCGCAAAACAAAGAAAACTTCACTCTTTCGGGCGCATACGAAACGTCGCTCAAGTCGTCGCTTACAAACACTCTCTATCACAGTTACACCGACGCCAACGACCGCTACGGATTCGTCACCAACATTTTGCTTAAGTTCAACGCCGACGAGCTCAAACAGCTCACCGACCTCGTATCCGCCGGAAACTCTACGGTGGAACAGATAAAGGACGTCAGAGACGCACTTGCGCAAAGCCATATGGTTTTGATAAGCAATCCTTTCTATGACCCCGAAGCCGAGTGCGAAAATCAGGGCGAATGTAAAGAGGAAAACTGCGACCCGATGACTTGCCCGTATCACAGTTGCAACCAGACGGACGAGAACACCGAAGAACAATACAACAAAATGATTGAGTTTGTCGTGACGGACGGCAAGGCGGAAATTAAATATAATATCACCGAGTGCGCCACTATGGCTTATATGCTCACCGAATGGCCCGCATTTACTCAGGGCACAAAGATAGGCGTTGTCGAGCAGTTTGCAAACACCATGGCGCAGGTTGATTCCTACGTCACGGGCGGTCAGCTCACCGTAGCGCAGGGCATTTATTGGAAACAACAGCTCGCCAAAGCATGGCTGTATCTTGTGGGCGACGACACGGGCGCAACCTCGAGCGACAGCAACAACAACGGGCTTGGCTATCTCGTCAAACCCGAGTCGGCAGGAGCGTCGGGATATATTTCCGAGTTTGAGGAGCTCGCAAGAGATTTAATCAGCCAAGGCACCGCAAGCTACGGACACGTCGTCGGTGAAAACTTCATAGACGAAAAGAGCACTTCCACAAGCCCTTATGCCGGAATATTTATTATCTTCACCACTTACGTTCCTTACGATACGACAAGCTACGCCAAGTATTCCACCTCGTCGTGGGAAACGGAAGGACAGCTTCCTTTAGATTATATCATCACCTTTAACGAGGAGGGCGGAGTTACCGTCAACGATTTAATTGAGGAAAGCCTGCTTAGCTCTAAACAGACTAAAGAATACAACAGCATCACAAACGAATTTATAAACCAAAAGAAATATTCCGTCGAAAAATTCGATAAGGTCATCCAAAAGATTTACGAAGACTAAATTTAAAACAATGTCTTAAGATTAAATATAAATCTCGGATATTAAAACAAAGGCGCGCCGAATGGCGCGTTTTTTATCTTTGCCGCTTTTAAATTTTCATTTCAGCGGATTAAAAAATTTTAAACTCAGTCTTTTTCAAACTAAAACTTCGGCTTTTACGTATCCGAGCTTTTCAGATGCTCTTCACGGTATTCTTTGGCAAAGCGTTTGAGTTTGTTTAAAATAAAGTTTACAATTGCCGTTCCGCTTACAAAGAAAAGGCCATGAAAAAATTTGACGTCGCCTTTGCCGTATACCTGCACGCAAGCCAAAAAGGCGGCAAGAGAAGCTACCGCAAAAAGGAAGTCTGATAAGGCTCGGATAATTCGTTTTGTCTTTATTTGATTTAAAGCGAAAAACAAAATTCCGCCTGCCGCTCCTGCGCCAAGGCACACGAGAGCGCATAAAAGCTGAACGGGTATCGGCTGACTCATTTGAAAATCTTTTTCAAAATCGACTTGGGCGTCTGCTTGACGGAGTAGGAAAACTGATGCGCCTTTCCCTCAATTTCCACATTGCCCGTTTCCGTGTCGAGGTTGGTGATTGTGAGACCCTCGCCGTTTATCGTGAGTTGTTTGCCGTTGTCGAGCGACGCCAAAATTTGTTTTTCGGAAAAGGAATCCACAGCCTTTACCCCGCCGATAAAAATTTTCTTTTCGCTTTCATATTTTAAATTGTGCGATTTAACTTTTTTTTCTTCCATAATTCCCCCTTTAAAGTATATGACGGCGCAGGGCGGTTATGCCTCGGACTTGCTTGACTTTATATGCTTTTAGGCATAATATATTCCTATGAAAAAAACGCTTCAATGGTTTAAACTCGATTATGCGGCTTCATTCTATCCCGTTCTGACGACGAGGAACACGCAGAGCATATTTCGTCTCAGTGCGCTTCTCGACGACAAGGTAGACCCGGAAAAGCTCAGACAGGCGCTATGCGAGGCAATCGTCCGCTTTCCTCTGTTCAAGGTAAAACAGCGCACGGGTGTGTTTTGGTATTATTTTGAGGAGAATGAGGAGCCTTTCAATATATTCGAGGACGACGGAATTTTGCTCCGCCGTATAGACACTAAAAAAACTAACGGTTATCAATTCAGGCTTTGCTACTTCGGCAAAAAGATAGCGCTCGATATTTTCCACGGTTTAACCGACGGCGTGGGTGCGCTCGTGTTTTTCAAGGCTATACTTTATAAATATTCGCTTTTGACGGGGCATAAACCCGTTGGCGGCAAGGTCATAAACTTTGATGAGGAAATAACTCCCGAGGAGCTCGAGGACAGCTTCAGCCGTTACGCTTTAAAGACTAAACTAAAAGACCTCGGCTTAGACCGTTTTACCGGCAAAAGCCCGATGATAACTAAAGGTCATCATTTTGTCGGTGCAGGCTACGGAACGATAACGGGCGAGATTTCTGCGTCGCAGCTAAAGGAAACGGCAAAAAAATACGGTTGCACGCTTACGCAGTATCTTTGCGCCGTTTTATCTTACGCTTTTATAACTCGCTCCAAAAAGAAAAACAAGCCGTTTGTTTTAATGCTTCCCGTAAACTTCAGAGTGCAGTTTCCTTCAAAGAGCTTAAAAAACTTTGTTTCGTTTGTCAAAATATGCGTCAACCCCAAAGAGGTGGAAACGTTTGAAGATATGGTGCAAAAAGTAAAAGAGCAAATGGAAAAAGTTATGACAAAGCAGGAAATGCAAAATCTCATCAACACGACGGTCAAAGGACAGAGCCTGCCCTTCTTCAAATTTTTGGTGCTGCCGTTAAAGTATCTCTTTATACGAATAGGCAAGATATTTTACAAGGCAAGGCACACGGTCATATTTTCCAATCTCGGCGTTACCGAGCTTCCCGAGGGTATGGGAGTGGATAAAATCATATTCAATCTCAACGTATCCAAAAACAATCCCGTCAACTGCGCCGCCGTCACTACGGGCGACAAACTGATGATTACGTTTACAAGAACGATTGTCGAAACGGAAATAGAAAGGCTTTTCTTCACCAAGATGGTTTCCGACGGAGTAAAGGTTTCGGTTATGTCCAACTTCAGGGAGGAGCAAAATGTATTGTAAGCATTGCGGCGTCGAAGTGGTGGGTGCGGCGAGAGTTTGTCCTCTGTGCCACAGACCGCTCGACGAAGACAATTTAAATTATCCTATCATCAAAAAGACGGGCAGAAAAAAATCAGTCACGTTCAGCTTTGTGTATATATTGATATCGCTTATCGCAAGCGTGGTGTGCCTGACCGTAAACCTTGTTTTGCCGCATCAGTTTTTATGGGCGCTTCCCGTGGTGGCTTTGCTCGTATACGGCTTTATAATTTTCGTAACCGTGTTTTCAAAGCGTAACGCAGGCACCAAAATATTTTTGCAGACGGCGGCGCTTGTGGCGGTGGCGTATTCTCTTGAAAACCTCAGCCCTTCCGTCAGATGGGCGGCAACCTACGCAGTGCCGTTTTTGATAGTGTTCAGCGGTATACTGCTTATGATACTTTCGCTCGCAACTAAGAGGGCGGGGCAATACGTTTTATATTTAATAATAGTCGTTTTGCTCGGCTCCGTTCCGCTTATATACAACCTTGTCGCGGGCGGAGAGGTGCTGTGGCCGACGATAATGTGTGCGGTGTGTTCGGGTGCGCTTTTGATATTCGCTTTGCTTTACGGCTTTTTGGCAGGCAACGGCGTGCTCAAAGAGGAAATCAAAAGAAAGTTTCACCTTTAATCCGCCTTATATATCTCCTGACGAGCGCATAGCGCAGACGGGGCAAAAGGCAAAAACTCGTTTATTATAATTCGCATTTAAGCGTTTTTGCCGTTTTTTATCCTAAGCGTCACGACGGCTTGAATAAAACTTGTTATATTAAATGTTTTTGGCTTCAAAATAAGACGGAGCAAAAAAAACGTGCTATAATAAATCTGCCGTAAAATCTTGACGGCGATAAACTGAAAACACCAAAGGTTATTATAAATCATAGAGGACACAATGGAAAAACTGACGTCAAACGAACTGAGAACAAAGTATTTAAACTTTTTTGCCGAAAGGGGACACGCTATTATCCCGACGGCATCGCTTATCCCTGAAAACGACCCGACCGTATTGTTCACCACGGCGGGAATGCATCCGCTCGTCCCTTATCTTCTGGGCGAAAAGCACCCGAGAGGCACACGACTTACCGACGTGCAGATATGCGTTCGCACGGGCGATATAGAGGAAGTGGGCGACGCATCGCATTGCACTTTCTTTGAAATGCTCGGCAACTGGTCGCTGGGCGACTATTTCAAAAAAGAGGCGATAAGCTGGTCGTTTGACTTTTTGACCAAAGTTTTGGGCATACCGCTCGAAAGGCTGTCCGTCAGCGTTTTCGCAGGCGACGAATCCTGCCCCCGAGACGACGAATCCGCCGATATATGGGCAAGCCTCGGCGTTGACCGCTCGCATATCTTCTTCCTTCCCAAAAAGAATAACTGGTGGGGACCGGCAGGAGTAACAGGACCTTGCGGACCGGATACGGAAATGTTTATCGACACTGGCAAACCCAAGTGTTCGGAAACCTGCTCGCCTGCCTGCGACTGCGGAAAATATCTCGAAATCTGGAACAACGTGTTCATGCAATACTTTAAAGACGCAAACGGAAACTTCACTCCGCTTGCCAAAAAGAACGTGGATACGGGTATGGGACTCGAAAGAACGCTTTGCATAATCAACGGCTTTAAATCCGTTTACGAAACCGACCTTTTCGATTTTGCAATCAAAGCGCTCGAGAAGATGTCGGGCAAAACATATTCCGACGGAGGCGAAGATATGGTGGCAATGAGAATTATTGCCGACCATATCCGCACGGCAACGTTTATGCTCGGCGATATAAACGGAATAACTCCGTCCAACGTCGACCAAGGCTACGTCTTAAGACGTCTTATCCGCCGCAGCGTCCGCTATGCCAAAAAGCTCGGTTTGCCGGACGGCTCGCTTGAGGAAGTGGCAAAGCTGTATATCGCAAAATACGGCGACGTCTACGAGTTTATCAAAGCCAACGCCGACAAGATAATAAGCGAGCTTAAACTCGAGGAGGAGCGCTTTGGCAAGACCTTGGAACAGGGACTGAAGGAATTTGAAAAGGTCATCACTCATATACCCACCAAAACCGTGCCGGGAAAAACCGCTTTCAGGCTTTACGACACTTTCGGTTTTCCGCTTGAGATGACGGTGGAGCTTGCCTCGGAAAACGGCTTTGACGTCGACACAGACGGCTATGAAAAGGCGTTTAAAGAGCATCAGGAAAAATCCAAGCTCGGCGCAGACCAAAAGTTTAAGGGCGGACTTGCCGATTCCACCGAGGAGACGGCAAAACTGCATAGCGCCACGCACCTTTTAAACGCCGCTTTAAAAGAGGTGCTGCACGACAATTCCATTATGCAAAAGGGCAGCAACATCACGGCGGAGAGGCTCCGTTTCGACTTTAACTTCGACCGTCCCTTGACCAAAGAGGAAATCGAAGCGGTGGAAAAGAGAGTCAACGAGGAAATCGGCAAGGGCATTGAGATAAAGTGCGAGGAAATGACGGTGGACGAGGCAAAGGCGCAGGGCGCCATAGGCGTGTTTACCTCTAAATACGGCGAAAGGGTAAAAGTTTATACAATAGGCTTTTCAAAGGAAATATGCGGCGGACCGCATGCGAAAAATACCCAAGATCTCGGCGAGTTCAAAATAGTCAAAGAGCAAAGCTCGTCGGCAGGCGTGAGAAGAATAAAGGCGGTATTGACCCCGAAAGGTGACAAATGAAAACGGACAGCCACAGTCATTCGATATTCTCGCCCGACGGTCATATTCCGATAAGTGAAATGGCAAAGAGGGCGATAGAGGCAAACGGGAGTTATCTTGCCGTTACCGACCACTGCGACCGTGACGTTTTGCAAGAGGGCAACAACGCTCCCGACGGGTGGGGACAGCTTGAGCTCGCCGCTTATTTTGAAGAATATAAAAAAGTAAAACACGAGATATCCCAAAAAGAGAACAAAGATTTTTATCTCGCTTTCGGTATAGAGGCAGGCTACGACGAGGCGGCAAGCAAAGACTACGTTGAAATAATCAAACAATATCCTTTTGACGTCGTTATAAACTCCGTGCACTTTGTGGAAGGATATGACGTGTATTTCCCGATGATATTCGATAAATATCCCAAAGACAGGGCGTATACGCTGTATCTCGAAAAGGTGCTCAAAAGCCTTGACGTAGAATACCGCTACGATATAGTGGGGCATATAGGCTATTGCACGAGAAACGCAAGCTATCCCGACCCCGTCATGCACTACGGCGAGTTTGAGGAATTGCTTGAAAAAATTCTCAAAAAAATCATAGAAAAGGGCAAGACGCTCGAGGTAAACACTCATCATGCGCTTTGCCCCAACAGAGAGATTTTAGAAAAATATTACGCTTTCGGCGGCAGGAAAATTTCTTTCGGTTCGGACGCTCACAGGGGCGATGTATATAAAGATTACGACGAAACAGTCGCCCTTTTGAAGGGCATAGGATTTAAAGGCTTTACTTATTTTATAAAGGGTCAGGAAAACTTTGCGCCCTTTAATTAAAGAAATAGCGCCGACAAAACCATGCGAAAAACCGTGCGATAAAACCGCTCGGCTGAGCGAGTATAAAAAAAACGCCTTTAAGGCGTTTTTATTTTTATATTTTTTTGATTGCATATTTATGCGCCGCACTTAATCTTCGTTGTTTAAAATCTCGGACAGTCTTTTTGAGAGTATGGCAAGCGACGACGCCATATCCTCTTGTTTTAAGGCAATATTTTCGGGCAGTTTCAAATGGCAGGGGGCAAACGACCAGATAGCCTTGATTCCTGCCGAAATCATCGTGTCGGCAATCTCCTGAGCAACCGCTTTCGGGGTGGTGATAATGCCGATATAGATGTTATTCTTTTTGACATAGTCGGCAAGCTCGTCAAAGGAATAGACGTTGACGCCGTTGATTTGCGTCCCGACGACCTTTTCGTTGACGTCGAACCCTGCGACGATATAAAGCCCGTATTTTTTAAAGCCGTCGTATGAGAGCAGGGTGCGGCCGAGCCCTCCCACGCCGGCGATAACCGCTTCGCTCGTGTTGTTATAGCCGAGGTATCCCTCGATATCCTTTATCAGTATATCCACTTCAAAACCGAGTTTCGGCTTTCCCGCAACGCTTGACACGACGGAAAGATCCTTTCGCACCTGCACGGAATTGAGCTGCATATCGCCCGCTATCGTAGTAGACGATATGGTGGATAAACCTTTGCGCTTGCACTCGTTGAGATAGCGCAAGTATCTGGGTAACCTCTGTATGGTGGCTTTTGACGCTTTTTCCATATTCCGCCTCCGCTTTAAAGATAAGACGGACGGGGCGGATTGTCAAGCGTCTAAAAAGTTTTTTGTTTCAAAACAAAGTTTCAATTTAAAAAAGGCAATAAAAAACGCCGCTTAGCGGCGCTTTTTAAGTTTTAAACCGTTTGATTTCAGGCTTGCTTCCAATACTTATACATATAGTCGTTGTCGTAGCTTCCGTCGTCCTTTATGCTGAAATACGGAACGGGCGTGACGTCGAAAGAACCGTCCGAGCTTACCGTAATTTGCGTGCCGCCTCTCTGAGCCGTGTCTTTCATAATGCCTATGTATGCGAGATAGTCGATGCTCATACCGTAAGTAAGTCTTATGCCTTTATATTCAATCGAGAAGGTGTTGTAGTGGTCGTGTCCGCAGAAGATACCTTGAGTGCTTCCGTGCTCGAGTACGGCGTCAAAGAGTTTTCCGCCCTCTTTACCGGGATAGCATTTTTCGCCCGACTCGCCTGCGACTCCGTAGTAGTAAGTGACGTTTTCGGTGTTCTTGTGGTCGTTTTTGATAAACTCGTTCCAGGCGTCGGAATACTCTGTGAGCGGAATGTGGAAGAAGCAGAGCGATTTTACCACGTCGCCCGTTACCGCAACGCCTCTGTCGACGTTGGTCTGATTCATCAATTCAACCTTTGTTTCGTACCAAGCGACCTGATTGTCGTGTATCTTATCGTATTTCCACGCAAGGCCGAAGATATCGCCGTCGGTGTAGCTGTGAGAGTCAATCATATAGAATGTCTGAGTGATTTTGCCCTGTGTATTCTGAACGTTGATATAGTGGTTTGAATATCCGTCAACGTTTGAAGGACCCGTCGAGAAGAGGCAACGTTTATATATGGGGTTGCTGTAAACTTCTCTTGCAATATCCTCTCTGTCGTAAAGGCTGTATGCTTCCGTGTCGTGATTGCCGAAGGTGATTGTCCAATATACGCCGAGGCTGTTCATGAGTTTGGCAAACATTTCCGCACTGCGCATATTGTTGCTCGTTCCTGCCTGGAATACGACGGGATAGGCTATATCGCCCGTGGCTATGACGAGGTCGGGTTTGACCGTCTGAACCAAAGTGGCTACCGCCGATATGGCGTTTGCGTCCTTTTTAGTGGAAAACGCTCCTGCGCCGATGTGGATATCGGTGAGTTGAAGGACAACGAAGTCGTCGTCCGTTACAAAGGTATAGCAGCCGAGCTCTTCATCGTATCCTACCGTGTTCTGAGCGGCGTTCATCGGATCGAATTCCTCAACCATGGTGAAGTCCGAGCCGACGTATTCGACGCTTGCCGCCTTTTCAAAGTTAGCCTTTGTGCCCACCGCACTGATGATGGCGCAGATGCAAATAAAGAGTAAGAAAGCGCCCACGACGGAGCTTGTTATGATAATGGCTCTGATGCCCTTCTTTTTCTTTTCCTCTTTGGTGAGCTCTTTCCATTTCTTTCTTTTTTTCTTTTTCTTTTTGTCGGAACCGTCCTCGGAAGATTCGCCGTTTTCAGCCGTGACGGATTCACCCTCGTTCGCAGAATTTACAGCGGCGTCTTTATTATTATCCGAAGCGGAGCTCTTGTCCGAAGCGGAATCGCCGTCTGATACGGCATCAGTCTCGTCCGCAGTCGCCTCGTCCGATTTCTTTTTCTTTTTGAAAAAATCCAGGAAAGATTTTTTCTTCTCGCCCGCAGTCTGTTCGCAGCCGCCTGCTTCGACTTCGGACTGAGTGTTTTCGACGGCCTTATCGGACGTCTCGACCGACGTAGCTTCGGTATTTTCAACCGTTTGTTCGTCGACCTTTTTTTCGTTGTCTTTCATAATTACCTCCTCAATTCGATTGTAAGTTTTATTCCAAGCGTGTTTTCCGCTTTTTCTTTAATAGAATCGACGTCGCCTTTCTTTAAGGTTACTGCGCCAAAAACGTTTCCGCTTCCGTAGTCGAAAACTTTGATATCGAGTATATCCTCTTTATCGACAAAGTCTTTCAAAAGAGTTTTGATTTTGTCAATAGCTTCGTCTTGTCTTTTACCCATAAGTTCGGTAAAATTGAAAGCGATGGTTTTGCAACCCATCACGATTATAACTCCCGAAATTATAAGCCCGACGATGCCGTCCACGGGGACGGAAGTATAGGGGGCGAGGGCGAAAGACAGTAGGGTCATTGCCGTTACCGCGGTATCGAGAATGCTGTCTATCTTTTCCACTTTAATTATGGGAGAGGAAGACTTTCTGTCTATATAATAAAAAAACAGAAACAGCAAAAATTTTACGACGACGGTTGCGGCGAGCACTCCGAAGTGTATCCAGCTAAAGGTTATGGGCGGGTGATAAAACACTCTTTCGAGCGATTCGTAAAAGAACACGCCTCCCACGACGAGGATGAGCACGGCAATCAGAAAAGATACTATGTATTCGATTCTGCCAAAACCGAAAGGAAATTTTTCGGTGGGCTTTTTATCCCCGAGCCCTATTCCCACGGTGGCGCCGGCAAAGCCGAACATATCGCTGAAGTTGTTGATGCTGTCGGATATTACGCTTACCGAATTGGCAAATAACCCGATATACAACTTTACTCCTGCCATAGCGGCGTTGGTTATGCCTCCCGTTATCGTGGAAGTTAATTTTAACTGTTTATCGGTCATAATATTTCCTCGGGGTTATTATACACGGCGCAGGCTGTCTTGTCAAACGTGAAACTTTAAAATAGGGCGGCCGCACAGCGAAAGTTGCCTTTTGCACGCCGCCTGTACAGAGAGGACGGATATAAAGGCATTTTCTGACCCCAAAAGCGGGAACGCCGTCTTGGACGGGCGAATATAATGTATATCGGACGCAGCCGCATACGGCGAGGTCCAAACCCGCGCCGAGGCGTATAAATAAAGCGTCTAGGTGCGTGCAAACTAAATTTGCGGCAGGGTGTATAAACTAAAGGCACGCAAAAGGCGCAAACGGAAGTTTTAAAAGGTTTTGCGAAAAATTTAATATACGTTTAAAGATGGCAAGTAAAATATAGTATGCAAAGGAAAGAGTGAAACATTGCGCCAAACCGCAAGGAGAACTTATGCGTGCACAGCAAGCCAAAGGGTTAATCCCGGTTCGTGTTTTACCCTCTTTTAAGGCGGAGGGAAAATTTGTCTGCCGGTATATAGACGGTGCAGGTCGGGAATCGGCGCTTACGGCATAAGACATAAGATAGGATATTATATATAAATACATAAATATATAAAATAAAACAATAAATAAAACAAAATTGCTCTTGAAATGCCGAATACGGTATGGTATAATTTAATCAAGAAAGAAGGCGGTTGAATTTTTATTCGACTTTGCCGAAGGAGGTCAATATGATCGACGAGTTGACGCTTGGAGATATTCTCGGTATCGAAACCAAACACAAGCCGGTTAAAAAGGGAAACGCCCCCAAGAGGTGGCGCAAGGACCTTGCCGATTGCGTCTGGATGGAGGATCTCGGCCGTGACATCAAGGAAGAAGAACAGCGCGAGTATGAAAAGTGGGTCAAAAAGATGACCGGCGGAGAAAACAAGAAGAACGTGATGACCATGTTCACCGAACAGGATAACTTGTTCTTCTACACAGAACCCGAGAAGAAAAAGAGAAGATAAAACGGAGCGTACTATCGTATGCTCTTTTTTATCGATAGGGAAAAGGGGGATTTCGTTTTAAATCCTTTGCCTTTAAGGTTTTGTTTTTCGTTTTTTTTGAACATTTTTTTCAAGTCTTTACAAATTAGCACCGTAAACGGAATATTTTATACAAAAAATGGCAAAAGTAAAGCGTTTTGAGGTAGAATTACCAAAAAAAATGGTGAAAAAGTTAATTTTTTTTAAAAATGGGTATTGACAATTGCCCCTTTAGGCAATAAAATAAAATCAAGAAAACGGAGGCGAATTTTATAATATCGGACTTAAAACATTGTAGCTAAATTCAAAAATTTTGTTTTTGGTTAACAAAATTTTTTTTCTTCTATTCTGTTTAGTTTGTATATTGTAAAATCCCGAAGCGGCTATTCGGGGTCAGCCTAAGTTTAAAAAAGAAATAAGGCAAAAACTTTTGGAGGAAAATTTGTATGGCAAAAGAAGCATTGAAAATCGGAATCGACTTGGGTACCGCCAATACTTTGGTTTATATAGCAAAACAAGGTATTGTCTTTAATGAGCCTTCCTACGTCGCTTACGATAGAGCAACAAAGAAATGTATTGCTTGCGGACATTCTGCCAAAATGATGATGGGTAAGACTCACGATAAAATCCGTGTCGTCAAACCTCTCGAAGGCGGTGTTGTCGCAGACCTTGACGCGACTAAGTCCTTGCTTGAGTACATTTTCTCGAAACTTGACAGAGTAGATGATATCGATTGGAAAAACTCCACCATCTTGCTCTGCTGCCCGTCGGAAATTACCGTTGTTGAGCGTGCCGCACTCATCAACTTAGCGCACGATTTGGGCATAGTCGACGTATTTATCGAACAGGAAGTTAAAGCCGGCGCTATCGGCGCAGGTTGCGACATCTACACGACTGAGGGCTCGATGATAGTTGACATCGGTGGCGGTTCTACCGATATCGGCGTTTTGTCTTGCGGTGACCTCGTTGTTTGGGATTCTATCCGTGTTGCAGGTAGATATTTCGATAGCGAAATTGCAAAGTACATCAAACAACATTACAACCTGTTGATAGGTGACAGAACGGCAGAAAGAGTTAAGTTTGAACTCGCAACCTTGGCTCCCATCACCGGCGAGGAGAAGGTTTGCCAGGCTTCCGGTAGACATTTGTCACAAGGACAACCTGCGACCATCACCATCACTCAAGGCGAAGTCCGCGAAATCATGCTCCGTGCTTTTGAAAGGATTAAGCACACCATTCTCGCCACTTTGGAAAAGACGCCTCCGGAACTCTCGGCGGATATCCTCCACAGAGGTATCGTTGTTAACGGCGGCGGCGGCTGTATCGACGGCGTTAAAGAATATTTTGAAGCTGAATTACACCTTCCTTGCACGATTTCCGCTAACTGCTTGACTTCAATCGCAGAAGGCACGAAATACTTGCTTAAGAACAGAGGAAACTACTTGCAGAGACCTGTTGAATAATCGGCTTTGCATGCATCACTAAAAAGGAAAAGGAAAAGGAGAAATTATGAAAAAGCAATTTAATTTGGTTTTTGATCAGGCATCTGACGACAAAAACAAAAAACTCGGTATAGGTATCGACCTCGGTACAACCAACCTCTTGATTTACGTTCAAGGACACGGCATCATCTTCAATGAGCCGTCGGTAGTCGCATTCGACGTTGAAACGGGCGAAGTCATCGCCGGTGGACAAGACGCATACTCAATGATTGGTAAAACTCACAGCCACATCAAAGTTTGCCGTCCTCTCCGTGAAGGTGTTATTTCCGATATGGAAGCAGCAAAAGCACTCCTTAAATACTGCTTCACCAGAGTCAACAACATCAAAAACATTCAAAACGCTCTCTGCCTTATCTGCTGCCCGTCCGAGGTTACGCAGATTGAAAGAGAAGCTATGAAACAGCTTGCTGTCGAGATGGGTATCAACGACGTATTCATTGAAGAAGAAATCAAGGCAGGTGCTATCGGTTCCGGTAACGACATCTACAACTCCAAAGCGGTTATGGTTTGCGATATCGGCGGCGGTACTACCGACGTTGGCGTTCTTGCTCTCGGTGACGTTGTTCTTTCTCAGTCAATCCGTATAGCAGGTAACTATATCGATAACGAAATCATCAAATACGTCCACAAAAACCACAACTTGGTTATCGGACCTATGACTGCTGAAAAAGTCAAAAAAGAACTTATCACTTTGTATGCTGACGACGACCGTACGATGAGAGTCTGCGGACGTGACCTTATGAAAGGTGTTCCGTCGTCAACCGAAGTCAACTCGCAGGAAATAAGAATGGTTGTCTTGCCGGTCATGGCTGAAATCGTAAGCGTTATCAGAAACGTTCTCGAAATCACGCCTCCTGAATTGTCTGCTGACCTTGTCGACGCAGGTATCATCTGCGACGGCGGCGGCTCGCAAATCCCCGGACTCAAGGAATTCTTGGAAGAAGCAGTTTCACTTCCTGTTGAAATCTGCGCTCAACCGCTCACCGCAGTTGTCGAAGGAACGAAAGTTCTTTTGAAGAACAGAGGCTACTACTTGATTAATCCTGTTGATTAATCGCCATACATGTGGTTCCCAAAAACAGGCCGATTGTTTATCAATCGGTCTGTTTCCTTTTTATGCGTTTAAACCGCTCCGCTATGTGCGTAGTATATAGCAATGGGCGGTTTTAATATCTTCAAGGCAATTTATCGCAGCGTCGGATATGCCTTTTGCACGTTTTTTACAAAAAGCAATTTCAAAAGAAAAAAAGGGAAATTTTAATCAGTAAATTTTTAGCAATATGCTCCAATTTTTTTAAACTTGACATAGACATTTCATTTTTTTGGTGTTATACTTGAATAAGTTTAAAAAACTATTTTAAGGAGAAAATTATGCCAAAAGTTACTTTAGATTGGGAAACAGCCCAAAATTTCATCACCGACGCTTTTGTCGGAGTCGGTGTTCCCCGAGAGGACGCCGAGATATGCACCGACGTTTTGCTCGAATCGGACAGACGCGGTATCGAGTCGCACGGTTGCAACCGTTTTAAACCCATTTACATCGACCGCATCAATATAGGTATTCAAAACCCCGTCACCAATTTTGAAGTTATAAGAGAAACTCCCACCACCGCAGTTGTCGACGGACACGACGGTATGGGACAGGTTATCGGATATAAAGCCATGAAAATGGCAATCGAAAAAGCTAAAAAATACGGAATGGGCATGGTGGCCGTCCGCAACAGCTGTCACTACGGTATCGCAGGATATTACCCGTCCATGGCAATCAAAGAGGGTATGATAGGAATTACGGGAACAAATGCCCGTCCGTCCATTGCACCCACGTTCGGCGTGGAAAATATGCTCGGCACAAACCCTCTTACCATCGGTTTCCCGACAGATGAGGAATTTCCGTTCATTCTCGACTGTGCTACCTCAATTTCGCAAAGAGGCAAAATCGAATATTACGCCCGTATAGGCAAGGATACGCCCAAAGGTATGGTCATAGGCCGTGACGGCTCGGAGCTTACCGACAGCAATCAGATTCTTATCGACCTCAACACGGGAAAAGCGGCTCTTGCGCCTCTCGGCGGAGTGGGCGAGGAGCTCGCAGGATATAAAGGTTACGGCTATGCCACCGTCGTGGAAGTTTTGTCGGCGGCGCTTCAGGCAGGAAACTTCCTCACTGCGCTTACGGGCAAAAACGAAAAGGGCGAAAACGTGCCTTATCACCTCGGACACTTCTTTATAGCCATCGACACCAACGCCTTTATGGGATTAGATTCCTTCAAAAAGACGGCAGGCGATATCATGAGAGCGCTCCGCAACTCGCAAAAGGCTCCCGGACAAGACCGCATCTATACCGCAGGCGAAAAGGAGTGGGACGTCTGGTGTGAAAGGAAAGACAAGGGCGTGCCTATCAACGAGGCTGTCCAAAAGGAACTGAGCAAAGTCCGTGACGACCTCAAGCTCACCCAATACGTCTTCCCGTGGGAAAAATAGTAAAAAACTTTTTATATAAGGAGTAAATATGAACTACGCAGAAGAGTCATTAAAATGTCACTACAATTGGAAAGGAAAAATCGAGGTTGTTCCCCGTGCGTCCGTTTCCACTAAAGACGAGTTGTCGCTTGCTTACACCCCCGGTGTAGCGCAACCCTGTCTTGAAATTCAAAAAGACGTCAACAAGTCTTACGAACTCACCCGTCGCTGGAACATGGTGGCTGTCGTTACCGACGGCACCGCCGTTTTGGGACTCGGCGATATCGGACCCGAAGCAGGTATGCCGGTTATGGAAGGCAAATGCGTCCTGTTCAAGGCGTTCGGCGACGTCGACGCATTTCCGCTTTGCGTCAAATCAAAGGACGTTGACGAGATTGTCAAAACAATTCAGCTTATCTCGGGTAGCTTTGGCGGCGTAAACCTCGAGGATATTTCCGCTCCCCGTTGCTTCGAGATAGAAGAAAAGCTCAAGGCATGCACGGATATCCCCATTTTCCACGACGACCAGCACGGAACTGCCGTCGTGTGTATGGCGGCGATACTCAACGCACTCAAAGTTGTCAAAAAAGATCTTAAAGATTGCTCGGTAGTCTTCAGCGGCGCAGGTGCCGCAGGCGTTGCAATCGCAAGACTTCTCGACTCTAAGGGCGTAAAGGATATCGTCATGTGCGACAGAAAGGGCATTATCTCCAAGTCGAGAGAAGGCATCACCCCCGACAAGATGAAGATTGCCGAATTCACCAACAAGACGGGTAGGCAGGGTACGCTTGCGGACGCCATGAAGGGCGCAGATATCTTTATCGGCGTCAGCGGTCCCGGACTCGTTACCCCCGATATGGTTTCTTCAATGAATAAGGGCGCAATCGTCATGGCTATGGCAAATCCGACGCCGGAAATCATGCCCGACGAGGCAAAGAAAGCGGGTGCAGTCGTGGTAGGAACGGGCAGAAGCGACTTCCCCAACCAAATCAACAACGTTTTGGCATTCCCCGGTATTTTCAGAGGCGCTCTTGACGTAAGAGCTAAGGAAATCAACGAGGAAATGAAGATTGCGGCGGCAGAAGCCATAGCGTCGCTCGTTTCCGACAGCGAACTCGAACCTGACTATATCTTGCCTAAAGCGTTTGACGAAAGAGTGGGCAAGACGGTAGCCGCAGCAGTCGCAAAGGCGGCAAGAGATACCAAAGTTGCCAGAATCTGACTTTTGCGTTAGACTCGGTTTTGTCTTTGCAGTTTTTAAACAGGGCGTTTGACTTTATCAGAATTCAGATTGTTAGCGTATTGTCGCCGGACTTTGATGGCAACAGAGAAAAACCGAAAAACGGATATAGGATAAAACGTAAACCGAAGCAAGCAAACCGACGCAAGAAAACCGACGCAAATTTCAATTTAATCAATAAAAAAAACAATAGGCGTTTGCCTATTGTTTTTTTGTTGTTTTATTTATTATAAATGTTAATTGACGATATCCGTTGCTTAAGGTTTATTGCCGAAAATTGCTTTGTTGGCATCAAAATCCGTTATTCACGGTTTATAGCGGATAACTTGCGTGTTTGTTGTCGACAGCCGCTGTTTGCCGCCTATTGCCGTTAGTTGCTGTGTTTAAGGTATAACGGTTGTCGGCTTTCTACAGATTTAACGGATAAGTTTTAAAGCTCCGAGGATAATTTGCGCCTATAGCCTATATTATCGTTTGCTTTTTAAAACCTGAATTTTATCGTTATCAAACTTTCCGTTTAATGCTTGCGAGTTTAAACTCTCGGCAAAATGACAGAGCAAAGACGAAATTACTTTTTGTCCTCGTCGTCGAAATCCTCGTCCTCGTCCTCGTCCTCGTCTTCTTCGTAGTCGTTGACGTCGCCGATGGATTCGTCAAAGTCGTCCACTTCGTTTGCGGCTTCCTCTTCTTCCTCGTCCTCGTTTTCCTCTTCTTCGAGGAGGCTCAGCGAAATTTCGTCGTCGTCCACGTTGTCCTCGACAAAATCTCTCCAGTCGTCGCCTTCTTCCTCTTTGTCCGACTTCTTGCTTTCCTCCTCGGCTTTGCGACACTCCTCGCAAATTTCCTCGTCCTCGGCAAGATAGTTTATACGGCACTTGGGGCAGATTTTTTCTTCAAAGATGCTGTCGTCGAGATCGTCGTCTTCAATAAGTTTCGTGTTTGTCTTTCCCAGCTCGACTTTGCATACCTCGCAGTATTCTTCGTCTTCGGGGATATAGTTTAATTCACAGCGTGGGCACAGTTTATATTTCATAGTTACCTCTCGTTTTTTTACGATAAATATATACAGTAGTTTGTTAAAAAAATCAAGAGAATTTACATACTTTCTCGATTTTTTTATAAATTTTAAAAATCCGCACTATAACGCCTGTTTGACGGATATTTTGTCGGGCAGGCAAACAGAGTTGTTAAAAAACGAATTTACCGCCGACGGTTTAAAAATGTTTTGCGAGTTTATAGGTTGTTTGCCGTTTGCCGAGTTTCATTTTTTATTTGACGGAGTTTTTTTTATGGTGTATTATATGGGAGCAATAAAAAATTTGTGTTAGAGGTTTATATGGCCGACCAGGAAAAATTTGTAAAAGAAATAGCAGATATGACCGAGGACTTTCCGCAGTGGTATACCGACGTCATTTTAAAGACGCAGCTTGTAGACTACGGTCCTGTAAAGGGAACTATGGTCATTCGTCCTTACGGATATGAAATATGGGAAAACATTCAGCACGAGCTCGACCGCCGTTTTAAAGAGACGGGACACAAAAACGCCTATTTCCCCATGTTCATACCTTACAGCTATCTTTTGAGAGAGGCGGAGCACGTCGAAGGATTCGCTCCCGAAGTCGCTCTCGTCACGCACGTCGGCAATACCGAACTTGAAGAAAAACTCGTCGTCCGTCCCACGAGCGAAACGATAATCTGCGAAATGTACAGCCGTTGGGTGCACTCATACAGAGATTTGCCCGTGCTCATAAACCAATGGGCAAACGTCGTCAGATGGGAAAAGACGACAAGGCCGTTTTTGAGAACGAGTGAGTTTTTGTGGCAGGAAGGGCACACGCTTCACAGAACGGAAGGGGAAGCGGTGGACGAAACGCTAAAAATGCTTGAAGTATACCGTGAGTTTATGCAAAACGTGCTTGCCATTTACGTTCTCACAGGTCCCAAAACGGAAAGCGAAAAATTTGCGGGCGCCACGGCGACATACGGCATGGAGGCCATGATGCTTGACGGAAAGAGCTTGCAGGCGGGCACGAGCCACTATCTCGGACAGAATTTTTCAAAGGTGTTTAAAATAAATTATCTCGACAGCGACGGAACGCTCAAGGTGCCTTATTCGACAAGCTGGGGAGTATCGACAAGACTTATAGGCGCACTCATCATGGCGCACGGCGACCAAAGAGGACTTAAACTTCCCCCCAAAGTCGCCCCCGTGCAAACGGTCATCGTCCCCGTTGCCGTTCATAAAGAGGGCGTTGCCGAAAAGGCGAAAGAGATTTACGAAACGCTCAAGAAATCCGGTGTGAGAGTAGAACTCGACCTTAGGGAACAGTCGCCCGGTTGGAAATTCAACGAATGGGAGATGAAAGGCGTTCCCGTCCGCATAGAGATAGGACCGAGAGATATAGAAAACAACGTAGCGGTTATGGTCAGAAGAGACACTCACGAAAAGACGACAGTGCCTCTCGATACGCTTTGCGATACCGTGTTAAAGACTCTCGACGCCGTTCAGCTGAATATGTTCGAGCAGTCTAAAGCGTTTACCACCTCGCATATAGTCGAAGCAAAAAATTTGGACGAGCTTTCAAAGGCCGTGGACGAGAAGAATTTCGTCAAGGCAATGTGGTGCGGCTGTCCCGAATGTGAAGCCAAGATAAAGGCGATGACGGCGGCGTCGTCGAGAGTTATGCCTTTCGACCAGACTCCTATAGGCGACAAGTGCGTATGCTGCGGAAAGAAAGCGGATAAGGTTGTATATTTTGCAAGGGCGTATTGATTCGACAAGCGGCATCCACAATCGAAAGACGTTGAAGCGGAGCCAATCGGCTCCGCTTTTATATTTAAAATATCAAATATAAAAAGCGAGCAGAGCGCAACGATAAAGACTTGGCAAACGGCGACAAAGTAAAAGCGCATGCGTCAAACATTTTTAAAAAAGAGTACAGACAATACAGAAAATATGACGCAATCAAAAGCGAAAACAAACGCTTTGCCCGTTTGACTATAAAAAAGCATTGTGATAAAATAGCAACTATGAAAAAGGCAGAACTTTTAGCTCCCGCAGGCAGCTTTGAAAAACTTAAGATAGCGTTTTTATACGGCGCCGACGCAGTATATGCAGGCGGAAAAGAGTTTTCGCTTAGAGCTTCCGCCGAAAATTTCACTTTGGACGAATTTGAAAAGGCGATAGAATATACCCACTCGCTCGGCAAAAAATTATACGTCACGGTAAACATTTACGCTAAAAATTCCGACCTCAAGGCGGCGGACGAATATTTTAAAAGGCTAAAGGAAATGGGAGCGGACGCCGTGCTGATATCCGACCCGGGACTTTTAAACTGCGCCTTGCGCCACGGACTCGAGGTGCATCTTTCCACACAGGCGAACACGCAAAACGTCGAGGCGGTAAAGTTTTGGGCAAGGCAGGGCGTAAAAAGAGTGGTGCTCGGCAGAGAGCTGACATTGTCGGAGATAGCCGAGATATCAAAGGCGAGCGAGATAGAAACGGAAGTTTTCGTCCACGGCGCAATGTGCGTGTCGTATAGCGGTAGATGTCTTTTAAGCAACTTTTTTACAAACCGCGACGCAAACAGAGGCGAGTGCGCTCAGGTCTGCCGTTGGGATTTTACTTTAAGTCACGAAAGGCATTCGGATAAAAATCTCACGGTGACGGAGGACGGCAGGGGGACGTACTTTATGAACAGCAAGGATCTTATCCTGCTCAGGCACCTTCCCGAGCTTATCGAGTCTAAGGCGGCGAGCTTTAAGATAGAGGGCAGAATGAAAAGCGAATATTATCTCGCCACCGTCGTCAACGCTTATCGCAGGGCTATGGACGAATATTATTCGACGGGCAAAATTTCAAACGTCGAGAGCTATATGTCCGACCTCGAAAGTGTAGTCAATCACGGATATACCGAGGCTTTCGCTTTGGGCGACAACGAGCATACGATAAATTACACTCAGTCAAAAACTCAGCCCAAAAGCGAGTTTATCGCAATAGCATTATCCGACGGCGACGAGGACGGCGTTACCGTTGAAATGCGAAACCGCTTCAAAAAGGGGCAGACGCTGTTTTTGCTGTCGCCGGGCGAGAATCACGGCAAAAGTTTTAAAATAGAAAAAATTGTAAATTCTAAAGGCGAGGAAATCGACGACGCCAAAATAGTGCAGGAAAAGGTAAAACTGTTTGTGCCGTTCAAGTGCAAGGCGGGCGATATTTTCCGAAGCTGAAGCCGAAACCGCTTGCAACGGTTACGGTCAGAAGTTACGGTCAAGCTGAAGTTTAAACAGGCAGTTTAAAGCGGCATTGAAATTTCTGACGCAGATAAGATAAAAATAAAACAAGCAACGGCGCAGTTAAACAACACGCTAAGGGCGCAGACGGATTGCGGCAAGATTTGCCATAGCGCAAGGCAAGCGCCAAGCCGAGGATATAAGTGAAAACTTGGCAATTTAAGATATTTACGGAGATAGAATGAAAAAGACAAAAAAAGCCAACACAAGACAAATAGCCGTGATAGGAATGCTATTCGCTCTTTTAATAATTTTCGCTTTTGTCCCTATCAACATAATGGGAATACAGATTGCCGTTTTGCCTCTCATTGTCATTTTTATAGGCTGTCAGACAGAAGGATTTAAGGTTGGATTTTTCCTCGGATTGGGTTACGGACTATGTTCTTTGATAAGTGCGTTTACGCAGGGCGCCAACATATTAGCGCCTATATTTTACAACCCTATGGTATCCGTCGTTCCGAGAATGTTCATCGGAGTTACCTGTTATTTTTCCTACGTCGGACTTAAAAAGGGATTTCAAAGATGTTTTAAAAACAAAGAGTCGAGGGCGGCGGTAAGGTGGAATATCGTGCTTTCGAGCGCCATAAGCTCGGCGGTGGGCGTTATCACAAACACGCTTTTGGTGGTGGGAATGATATACGCATTTAACGCAGGCAAGTATTACGGAGGAACGGTCATAGACGCAAACTTTTTGTCCGTGCTCATCGGCATTAACTTTTTGATAGAAATAGTCATAGCGGTGATTCTCACTCCGCCGATTGTGCTTACCCTGTGTATAGCGATGAGAAAGACGGAATTAAAGCCTGCCGAATCCGCTTCCGATGAGGGGGAAACGGCAACGGACACAGATACGGGAGATAAGGAATTGAAAGCAAAAGACGCCGAAAAAGACGCCGAAAAAGACGCCGAGAAAGACGTCGAAAAAGACGCCGCAGACAAATGCGACGATAAAACCGCTTGTCCGTCCGACACTATGAGCGATGAAAACCTGTCTTTGCCGCCGTCGGATAAGGAAAGGGATAAAGTAGAATAAGCATTGGCGGATAAAGGACAAGAGAAAATCCGGGACAATTAAGGATAAAGATAAATATAATGGTAAGCGGCAATTAAATTGAAGCAACTTGAAATAAATGAGGCGCAAAACGAATAAGGCGAAAAAATGCGACATAAAGCGAACGGGGGAAAACCGCAAAGCTAAATTATCACGCACTTTGCCGTTTTAAACGAGTGCGTTTTAAACAGGAATATGAAAAGATTGATAAGTGATGATATAAGCGAAAATGCAGGCGAAAATATAGGCGAAAATAAAACGCAACGAAAAGACAATCATACAGAATATAAAGACATGCGTTTGAAGGACAAAAAAGGGATAGAGGACAGATGCGGCGACGCTAAGGCATGCCGTGCTGAGAGTGCTGTAGACGGGAAATCGGAAGAAAATTTGCCCGTCACGGAGCTTTTTGTCGATATAAGACACGTCAAGGGCTTAAAGAACATAGCGATAGTCTTTGCCGTAGTTGCCACCATGACAATGCTTATTGCCCTGACTTTATATTTCAGACCTTTGATGTTCGAGTGGGGACAAAGCGGATATTTTTACATACTGTGGATATTGATATTCGTTTTTTGCACGACGTTGGCGGCGGTCAAGGGTGCGGAAGCGGTATGCCACAAAATAAAAGGCGGTATAAGCGTGACGGAGGGCATATTTTGCGGCAATGCCGGACTTTTTTGTCAGACTGCCGTTTCTATCCCGACAGATTGTATAGAGAGCGTTTATATAAAACACTCGAGGTGGAGCGGATATACTCTTACGGTAAACGGATATAAGTTTTATCACTACGTCTCGCCTTTCGAGTTTAAAGAGTTTTTGTTAAAGGACGACAAAAAATCCAACGAAGCGGAGGGTGCAAACGTAATTTAGATAAGCAAAAATTGCCATATACAGGCAATTTTTTGTTTTTAAGCGGCAATCGATTGATTTTTTTTAAAAAAAGTAGTATTATACAAAAAATCGAAACGAGGTATTATGGTTTCAGCAATCAAAGAAACAGTTAAATATCCGATTTCCGATACCGCATATCTTGACGGCGGTTTAGTATTCGTTTTGAGGTAGAGTTTTCAGTTTTGAAAACTCTATTTTTTTATGTTTCGGAAGATAGGGGCTTCCGGAACGTTCAGGGGATAAACAACGCTCCGCAAAAGGGGCTAATAAAAACGAAGGAGAAAACTATGCAACTTATCTACGACGTTGAAGACAAGCCGAAGGCCGGCAAACTTATCACGTTTGCTTTGCAACAGGTCTTGGCGATCATGGCGGCAACTATTGCCGTTCCTACGATCATCGGTTTGCCCGCTCAAATTCCTGCGGCAATACTCGGCGCAGGCTTAGGAACAATCGTTTACTTACTTTTCACAAAATTTAAAAGCCCCGTGTTTTTGGGTAGCTCGTTCGCATTTTTAAACTCTCTCGGCGTGGCTATGGCTTTTGGATATTGCGGTATTATCGTAGGTTCAATTCTCGCAGGCTTGGTTTACATAATAATAGCGATAATAATTCACTTTGCCGGCACCAAATGGGTCAGCAAACTTATGCCGCCCGTCATCATCGGACCTACCGTCGCTATTATCGGTTTGTCGCTTGCAGGCAACGCAATGGGCGATATGGTCAAGGCAAGCGGAGACCTCGTGAACGGAAGCTACAACCTTTTGGGACTTCTTTGCGGACTTGTGGCATTTGTCGTCATAGTGCTTTGCTCTTGCCAAAAGAAAGTGAAAATGATGAGGCTCATTCCTTTTATAATAGGTATAGGCGCAGGTTACGTGCTTGCCGCATTCTTCTCGATATTCGGATACGTTTTCGACGTCAACTATTTAAAGATAATAGATTGGTCGCCTCTTGTAAACAACTTCTCGGTGCTCGGCGATTCGCTCGCATCGGTGGGCGACAAGGTTCAGGCATTTTTGACCTATCCCGATTTTGCGCTCATTGAGGGCATCAAAGAAATAGCAAGCGGTTCGACGACTATTCCGGACAGCGTATTGCTTGACGGGGCAGGCTTTGCTCAAGTCGCTCTTGCGTTTATCCCCGTGGCGCTCGTCGTTTTTGCCGAGCATATAGCCGACCACAAAAACCTCAGCTCTATAATCGGCCGTGACCTTATCGAAGGACAGCCGGGACTCAAAAGAACGCTCCTCGGCGACGGCGTTGGCTCTATCGTGGGAACGGTGTTAGGTATCTGCCCCAACACGACTTACGGCGAATCGGTAGGCTGCGTGGCTATCACTAAAAACGCATCTATCCGCACCATATTCGTGGCGGCGCTCATGTGCATAATAATCTCTTTCATCAGCCCGCTTATGGCGCTTTTGCAGACTATCCCCAGCTGTGTAATGGGCGGCGTGTGCCTCACCCTTTACGGATTTATCGCCGTATCCGGACTTAAGATGTTCAAAGATATCGACCTCGGCGAAAACAAGAACTTGTTTGTCGTTTCCGCTATCCTTATAGCGGGTATCGGCGGACTCGTAATTAAAATCCCTTATCAGATTGCCGACAACGGACTTGTAACAAACTTTATATCCATCACCTCAATCGCCACGGCTCTCATTTTGGGTATTATCACGCATGCGATAATAAACGCCGTCGAAAAGAAGCAGAATAAAGACGAAGACGCCGCTCCTTCGGGCGACGAGGTAGAAAGTCTTATCACGGGCGCCGTTGCTCCCAACGCCTCGTTTGAAATAAGCGAGGAGGGCTCGCCCGAGGGCGGAGCCGAAATCTCGGAAGACGTCAAAGCGGAAGCGAACGAAAATGCGGTGCAGGAGAGTGAGGCGACAGCCGACAAGACAGCCGATGCGACAGCCGACGCTTCTGCGGAAACTTTTGTCGAAGAGCAACAGACATCTGAAACGGCGAAAGAGGAAATACCAGCCGAGACCGTAAAGCCGAAACGTGCTAAAAAGAAGACGGAAAATACAGAAGAATAATTAAACAGGATAAGGAGGCATTATGACGGACATTATGGAAAAGTACAAAAACGTAACTATATTCGATCATCCGCTCATTCGCCACAAGGTAGCCATACTTCGTGACGAAAAGACGACAACAAAACAATTCCGAGAGCTCGTAGAGGAAATCACCACGCTCATGACGTATGAGAGCTTAAAGGACGTTCCCACCAAAAAGGTTATCGTCAAAACTCCGCTCGAGGAAACGGAACAGAGCGTCGTTGTGGATAACGCCGTGACAATCGTTCCCATTTTGAGAGCGGGACTCGGTATGGTAAACGGCGTCCATTCGCTTTTCCCGACGGCAAGAGTGGGACATATAGGTATGTACCGTGACGAGGAAACCTTAGAGCCCAAAGAGTATTATTGCAAGCTCCCCGAGGGTATCGAAAACAGCATAGCGGTAGTTCTCGACCCGATGCTCGCAACGGGCGGAAGCGCAATCGCCGCAATAGACTTCCTCAAAAAGAAAGGCTGTAAGCGTATTAAACAAATGTCCATTATAGGCGCCCCCGAGGGAATAAGGGCGCTTGCCGAAGCGCACCCCGACGTAGAGATATACGTTGCCACCTGCGACAGGCAGTTAAATGAGCACGGATATATACTCCCGGGACTCGGCGATGCAGGCGACAGGCTGTTCGGAACGAAATAGTCCGCAGGTCATTTAGCCCCTTTTGCAAATATATTTATGGGGCGTCACAGAAATTTTAAAGAGAGAAGCACGGCTTCTCTCTTTTTATTTTAGGCAGATAATTTTTTGTCAAACAATTTAAATTTAAACGTGACAAGGCAAAAAGGTTTAACGCTCTTAATAATGCTTTAATTTTTATAGGCTAAAAATAAGCTGAAAAGGTCAAAGATAATCGGGCGCTTTGTCAGGCGTTCTGTTTGTCTATTTCCTCGGACAGGCGGCGGTGCCTTGCCACGGCTTCGAGATATTTATGACGTACCGTGTCGGAGTTTGCCTTTTTGTTTTTCGATTCCGAAAAAGAGCCGCTGAGGTTTTGTCCGACGTTTTGTGCGTCCGAGTCGAAATTTGACACTCCGTTGTTTTGAACTATACTGTTTTGTCTGAAAAACTCGAAAAACATAGGCACCTCAAAAAAAGCGTAAATATATTTGCTAAATTCGCTTTTATATTATATACTATACTAAATGTGTGAAAATGTTTCTTTAAGGAGAAGCTAAATGAAAAAAAAGGTTTTGATTATATTGGCCCTTGTCGTGGCGGTGCTATCCCTTTTCGTGTTTGCGGCTTGCAACGAATACGAGTGGGGTCCGATAAGCGGCGGCGATAAAAACGGCAACGTTATGTCCAACGGAGGTTTTGCCGTAAAACAGGGCGATTGGGTATATTTCATAAACGGTTATGACAGCTCCTCGAGCATAGATAATACCTTTGGCACCGTGACGAAAAACGGTATTTGCAGGATAAAGCAAAACGAGGACGGCACTTTCGAGGGCACGGCAAAACTTGTCGTCCCCAAACAGGTTTATTGGACAAACACGTCAAGCGGTTTTGCCGTATACGGAAATTGGATATACTATGCCTCGCCCAACAACGACGAGGATAGGACGGGCACCGCATCTACCACCAACCTCGACTTTATGAGGACCAGCCTTGACGGAACTATCACTCAGCTGCTGTTCACCGCTTCATCGAGGTCGTTGCAGTATTGGTTTATGCCCAAAAGAATCGTGGTATACAGCAATAACACAATCACCACGATAGATTTTACTTCTCTTAAGGAAACGAAAGAAATTTCTAAGGTCAGCGGCGACGTTGTCACGAGAAAGATTGCGGAAAACGTCACAAGTATCGTTTTCGAGCCGGACAGCGATTGGAACGGCTTGGCCACGTTGGGTGATTATATCTTCTATACCAAATCGGTAAAGGAAACTTATAAAAATTACAACGAGCTTTTCGCCGTAAAATACGATACGGGAAAAGTTACGAAACTTGCAACGTTAGATACTTATACAGCTGCAACAACCGTTACGTTAATCGACGGAGTATTGGAAAACGACAGTCAAATGACGCTCTATTACACCAAGAGTGAAGAGGGTGCGTCAAAAGGACTTTTCGTCAACAAAGTAGATACTTCGCTGTCCTGGAGCGTCGATACGGAAAAACGTCTGACCTCGGTCAATCAGACTTCCATCTATCCCGTCAGCTATGAAGACGGCGCTCTCGTTTCGGACAGCACCACTTCGTCAACGTATCTTTTGGACGGAACGGGCGACATCGAAAACGTTTACGTCGACGCAAACAAAATTCTCAATTCGTCGTCGTATAGCATTAAAAACGTATCAAAGGGCGCAGACGGCAACCTTTACGTTTACTACTGTGCGTCAAGCGAACCCAAAGCGCTTTACCGCATAAATCTCCGTCCGACAGAGGGCACGAGCCCCAATGCCGTTGAAGTGATAACGGCAACGTTTAACGTTTCCTGGCTTTCGTTCGATTTTATAACGGACGGCGACCAAACCACGGTCTACTATTTCGACAGCAACGATTATAATTATGTTCACGCTTATAACCTCGCTTCGTTTGACGGCAATACCGTTGACGAAACCACGTTTATAGGTCAGATGACCAAAGCGGATAAAGAAGCGAAAGAAAAAGCGGAACAAGAATAACAAAACGCTAACTACAGACGAGGCAAATGCTACCGTATCGGTAGCATTTTCCGTAAAAGGGGAGCACGAAATATTCTAAACAGCGGCGGAGGCTGGCAAGGCTTAAAGCTCGGCTTGCCATACGTATGCATTTTCAATCGGTTGAAATGTCATTAACAAGGAGCAAAAATGAAAACCATATTCATAACGGGCGGAGCAAGAGGAATAGGCGAAGCGACGGTCAGGCGCGCAATAGGCAGATACAACGTGGCTTTTGGCTATCTTTCAAGCGAAAAAAGGGCGGTTTCGCTTGAAAACGAACTGAGCTCTAAAGGGGCGATATTTGCCGTAAAGTGCGACGTTTCCGACCCCGACAGCGTGAAAGAGGCGGTTGCCGCCGTCATAAGGCGTTTCGGAAAAATCGACGTTGCCGTATTAAATGCCGGTATATCCAGCCCGAAAATGCTTTGCGATATGACGTCGGACGATATAAAAAGAACGATGGACGTAAATTTTTACGGCGTATTCAACGTGACAAAAGAAATTTTGCCCGCAATGATATCGCGCAAGAGCGGAAAAATTATCGCCATATCTTCCATGTGGGGAGAAACGGGGGCGAGTTTAGAATCGGACTACTCTGCGTCCAAGGCGGCTGTCATAGGCTTTTGCAAGTCGATAGCCAAAGAAGTTGCGCCGTCAAATATCAACGTAAACGTGGTATCGCCGGGCGTTATCGAAACGGATATGCTAAGCGGATATTCCAAGGCGGAGCTTGACGCCTTAAAAGAGGAAATACCTCTATCAAGGCTGGGCACTCCCGACGACGTGGCGGACGCTGTTATGTGTTTTGCCGACGGATTAGATTATGTTACGGGAGAGGTTTTAAGAGTAAACGGAGGTTTTATATGCTAGTAAAGCGTCCCGACGTGGCGGACGCCGTTATGTGTTTTTCCGACGGGCTTGACTACGTGACGGGCGAAGTTTTGAGAGTAAACGGCGGTTTTATATGCTAGTAAAGCGTCCCGACGTGGCGGACGCTGTTATGTGTTTTGCCGACGGGCTTGACTACGTGACGGGCGAAGTTTTGAGAGTAAACGGCGGTTTTATATGCTAATGCAGCGTCCCGATTTGTATCGGGACTTTTTTTAAGATAAGGGTATATGGCGGTAAAAAGCAGATTTGATTTCCAACAAATTCGTCTTTGTTTATATCGGCTTAAGGCGTAACGGCGCATAGGTATCTTGCGGCTTTGCATATTGAATCGGCTCAAGCAACTTCAAAGGGACGTATAAAGGGAGCGAAACGATAAAACGGGCGTGGCGTTTATCCGACTTATTTTTGCTCAATAACCAAAATTCGACAAAGAGTCTGAATGCGTCGGGCGCTGAAAATATTCTAAACCCACGAATAAAGTCGGGCAAAATCGAGCGGCGAAAACCGCTCTTTTTTCTTGCGGTGCACGTGATGGAAAAAACAGGGGAAAAACATCGAAAAAGGGGCAAAAATGAGCAAAAATCGGAGCAATTTGCATAAATAAATTGCGTTTTTGTCGATATTTGCGCCTGATAATAAAAATTAACTTCTTTAACTTTTTTGTATTGACACTAAAAATATAATTAGGTATAATTAACATACCTTAATTTTAAACAAAATTCATAGGAGGATTTATGAAAAAGCTTAGTTTTAAAGCAGTGGCACTCGTAGTTATGGCTTTGATTTTAGTCTTCGCTTTGGTTGCTTGCGGTGAAACCGCATCTACCGGCGGCGGTGGCGGAAACAGCCAAAAATATACAGGTGCTGACTTTTTTACCAATTTGACAGAGTCTGTTAAGTCAATCGGTAAAGAGCCCATTGATGCAAACGAAGATATCCAGGCAAGCCTCGCAATCAACCTTGCGTTGGAAGCTAACGGTATCGCTGACCTCGATCTCAGCTTGCTCCTCGATGTGGTTTACGACCGTGCGGAAAACGGCGTAGGTAATACGTTCAGTGCGGCACACATCGCTATCGTTGACAACAACGGTTCTTTGACCAGCGTAGGTCAAAATATTGTTTCTGCAAACTATTATATCAATGAACCCACGAAGCTCTATCTCGAGCTTTGCAATGAAAAAGTCGTTTTACAATTCGACGCTACCGGTGACGGCAACAAGAATTTTGCCACTTACCTCACCAACTTCCTTACCTCGACCTTTACGGCAGGTTTGTTTGAAGGTCTCAGCATCGACGGCATGATTGAAACCGTCGTTGAAACTTTCGGACCCGATTTCGCAATCGACAACCTTGCAACCGCAATCGGTTCGCTCTTCGGTTTCGACCTTAACGAATTGATCGCAATGGCAGCCGACCTCCTCGGATTGACCGAAGACGTTGCAAACCTCAACGGACTTTTGAATGCGGCAGGCTCCTTGCTTATCGCTGACGGCTCCGTTAAAAAGACTACTGAAGGCACCTCCACCGTTTGGGAAGCAGCTCTTTCCGGAACGGTTACCAACCTCGTAGGTGAAATTGCTTCCGGACTTTTGGACAGCCAAAGCTCTATCAAGCTCATCACCAAGGTTGACGCAGAAGGCGGCATCGAAAACTTTGCGGTTACCGCAAACACCGCTCCTTTCGGCGAAAACTACGTTCGTTACAATGCCAAAATCGCTATCGATAAATTTGAAATCAAAGGTATCGGCAACGCAAACGGCAGCGAACTCCCCATCAACAGGGAGGAATACAGCGAAGATTACACCGTAGAAGCCAACCTCTCCGTTGACATTGCGGAAAATCTCGTTAAACTCACTTTTGACGATTTGAATAGCTTGCCCGATCAATATGACGACGGCAGCTACAGCTTCAAATATATTGCAACCGAAATGGGCAAATCTGCTTTGCTTACAAACGGCAAAATCACGATGCCCGCAGGTACCGATATTACCGGAAAACTCGACGTCAGATTCCTCGGCAAAATAGCACTTTTGAACAACGACTTCACTCAGGCTTATGCCGATATCACTTACAACGGTGAAGTTATCGCTAAAGCAATCTACACTCAGGATGCAAGCGGCGTTGGCACCGTTCAGATTCAGATTGCTCAATATGATGAAAAAGGCTACATCAAGATGGTCCGCGACAACCTCATCATCATGGCTATCGAAAATTTCTACAATGCCGAAGATAAGGCTGAATACGGTAACTATACCACTCTTATAGGCGACCTCTTTGCGGCTCTTGAAAACGGAGACGTCAAAAACATCCAGTTTACCGGACTTAAGCTTCAACCCATGTTCCAAGGCCTCTTCTTCAACGACAACGTTCAGACTGAAGCATCGGCTGAAGACATGATGTTCTTAAACGTTGTCAAAGTTGAAGAGAAAGCTCTCTCCGACGTGTTCGTAAAAGTTGCGGACAACCAATACAAGAAAGTTGTCGAAGTATTTGATTCCGCTCAAGAAAACGCAGACGGCAAGATGGCTGTTGCTGCTCCTGCCGGCTCTCAATTTGGAGGCAAATACGTTATCTACGACTACATCTCGGCTGAAAACACCGACGACATCGTCTACAACTATGCGCAGCTCTTCGCTATCTACTCCAGCCAGAATATCTCTTTAGATACCTCTTACGAGGCAAGCTTCAACATTTCCGCTATCTTCACCACCGTTACCAACGCTCTTACCTATGCGGCGGACAACAAGCAATTCCAGCTTGTTTCGGTCGGCGGTTTGTGGGATACGCTCTTTGCGTATGACGGCGGCGACGTTGCAACCGGAAACGGTATCCTCGAATCCATCGGCGGTATCGATTGGGGTTATAGCATCATGGGTATTTTGAATACCGGCGCTATCAACCAAGGCGGATTCATCACCGGATACGAATCAATCTCCAACGCTGAAGACCTCTATGCTATCGTCTACACGCTCAGCAACGACGTCATCAAGCGTTACACCGACGCAGGTCTTGTTCCCGCAGTCAAGATGGTATCAAACGACAACAGCGGTAAATACGTTTACACCACCGACTACGTCCTCGTTCCTTACGTTTCGGCGGACGATGAAGCAGGCGCTTACAACCTCGCTCTCGGCAGATGGGATATCCAATACGTCTACGAGGAAGTTAACGGCACCGACGTCTTCTATCAGACCAGCGCTACTATCTCCAAAGACATGGCTCTCATGATTTGGGGTATCACCGCAAACGACATCACCGACGCTGAAGTGTTGCAGTTGATGGAAGATTACGGTTACGCATCTCAAGACTATTCCGATAACGGCGTTATCTCTGCCGACAACATTGCGGCTATCAGAGAAGAACTCTATAACGACGGTATCGTCAAAGAACTCCTTGATATGTTCGCAGGCAGCAAAATCCTCGAAGGCGTTACCAACGGCAACGAATTCTTCGACAAATTGCTCGCTTACGACGCGAAAGTTGTTTTGAAGCCCGCTTCCGATTCTCTCGGACTTGAAGTTCAGATTTTGGACAGCGAAGGAGCAGTTCTTGCCGGCGCTGAACTCGGACTCAAAGTTATCGGCAACTCGACTGAACTTGAAGGTTTGGTCGCAGGCTTCGGCTCGTTCACCGCTGACCTCAGCGTTGACTGCTCGGTCTGGATGCCGCAAAACTAAAACTAAGCTTTACGCTTAAATAAAGACAGACGGCTTTATGCCGTCTGTTTTTTTGTTGCTTTTTTTTATCAAATAAATTATAATCACATTAGTTTATAAGTATCAGCTTATTTGTTGGAGGACTTATGGCAAGACTTTTGACGGACGAAAAACGTATCACCGATTTTTTTGCTTGCGACGTATTTGACGATAAAGCTATGAAAGCCTTTATGTCGGGCGCCGATTACAACGCTTTCGTTGAGGTTATCCAAAACGGAAAGGAGCTCGACAGGCAGCTTGCCGATAAGGTTGCCGACGCCATGAAAGAGTGGGCAATGTCCAAGGGCGCAACTCACTACACGCATTGGTTTCAGCCTTTGACCGACGCTACCGCCGAAAAGCACGACGCTTTTATATCGATAGACCAAAACGGAAAGACTATTTTGGAGTTTTCGGGCAAAAACCTCATGAGAGGCGAGGCGGACGCTTCAAGTTTTCCCTCGGGCGGACTCAGAGCCACGTTTGAGGCGAGGGGCTATACGATATGGGACGTTACGTCTCCGGCATTCATCAAAAAATCAAACGGCGGAGCGGGCGTGCTTTGCATACCGACGGCGTTTTGTTCGTTCGGAGGCGAAGCGCTCGACAAAAAAACTCCGCTTTTGCGTTCTATGGCAGTGCTCGATAAAGAGGCAAGACGCCTTTTGGAACTTATCGGAAAGCCTTGCAAATCCGTATCCCCGAACGTGGGCGGCGAACAGGAATATTTTTTGATATCCAAAGAGGCTTTCAATAAACGCGATGACCTCAAAATAACGGGCAGAACGTTGTTTGGCGCACTTCCCCCAAAAGGTCAGGAAAAGAACGACCAATACTATGCCAAAATAAAAGAGGACGTGCTCGACTATATGGCGGACCTTAACGAGAGCCTCTGGAAACTCGGTATCACGGCAAAGACTCAGCACAACGAAGTCGCACCGTCACAGCACGAACTTGCTCCGATTTTCACGTCTGCCAATATCGCAACCGACCAAAACCAACTCATCATGGAAACCATGAAAAAGGTGGCGGACCGTCACGGGCTCAAATGTCTTTTGCACGAAAAACCTTTCGACGGCATTAGCGGAAGCGGTAAGCACAACAACTGGTCGCTTTGCACCGACGACGGCAGAAATCTGCTTTCTATGGGCAAGGACGAACAATCCAACCGCACCTTCCTGCTTTTCTTTATGGCGGTCATCGCCGCTGTCGACGATTATCAGGATTTACTCCGCATGAGCTGCGCAAGCGCAGGCAACGACAGGCGTATAGGCGGACACGAAGCTCCCCCGGCTATCATTTCGGTTTACGTAGGGGATAAGGTAAGTCAAATCCTCAGCGTTATCGAACATAAAAACGGAGAATTTAAAAATATAAAAGAATATCTCGAGATGGGCGTAAAGACTATGCCCAAGCTCAAAAAGGACGACTCCGACCGAAACAGAACGTCGCCGTTTGCCTTTACGGGAAACAAATTTGAATTCCGTATGGTAGGCTCGCAACAGACGCTTTCCACTCCCAACGTCATTCTGAATACTATCGTAGCGGACGCGCTTGGCCGTTTTTCCGATAAAATCGAGGCGGCGAAGGGCGAAGAACTCGACTCGGTTTTGTCCAAAATTATTTACGACGAGTATATGGCGCACAAGCGCATTATCTTTAACGGAAACAACTACTCGAGCGATTGGACGGAAGAAGCGGCAAGGCGAGGACTTTACAATCTCACAAACGCCGTGGACGCTTTCGAGGCCTTAAACCGTAAAGAGGTCAGGGCGCTGTTTAACAAATACGGCATTTTCAACGACGTCGAAGTGGCGGCAAGATACCGCATATATCTTACCGATTACAGCCAAACCGTCAATATAGAGGCGAGAACGGCGCTGTCCATTGCCAAAACGTGTATACTGCCGAGGGCGATGGCGTATCAAGGCGAGCTCGCCGTCAAGGCTAACGCTTTGGGCGCTCTGTCATGCGGCAAGATACAGGTAAAACAAATCAAGACTCTCGAAAAATATATAAACGATTTCGACAAGGCTATAGACGCTCTCGAGGTGGCTACAAAGACGGCGCAGGCAACGTCCGACCTTAAAGAAAAGGCTGTCGCTTGCCGTGACCTCATTATTCCAAAACTCGACGAGCTCAGAGTCATAGCCGACGAGATGGAACTTATCTGCGACAAGAACGTTTGGGGCAGACCAAACTATCAGGATATTCTTTTCAGGGACTAAAATATGAAAGATAAAGACGAGAAAAAACAAAAGCGCTTTTGGTTTTTCGGACGCAAAAAAGCGGAAGAAGAAACGGAAGTAAAAGGCGAGGAAGAAATAACCGAAACGGAAGAAACGGAAGAAGAAGCCGTTCCTTTCGTCGAGCCCGAGCCCGAACTCGAACCTGTCGATTATTATGAATTTATGGAAACCACTTCCAAAAAAATGGAAATTCACAAGGCGAGAGTGGCAGGCAGCTGGGGCGAAAAGCGAGCCGCCCGTATGATAAGGGACGACGCAAACGCCCTTTTGGGTATTCCGTCGAGGCTCGAGCCGTTTTACAGCCGAGAGTTTAAGGGCAGACCGTGTTTTATCGTGCTCGGAGTTTTGTATGCCGTGTGCTATGCGCTGTTCTGTCTTTCTTTCGCTTCAAACGGACCTTTCGGCATCGCGCTTTCGCTCATTTCCGTCGTGGGAATAATTTTGTCGTGGCTGTTTTTGTTTTTGCTTTACGTCGGCTATCCTTCCGTGCAAAAACTGCTCGTGAAAAAAGTATCGTATAACGTGCTGTCGACGATAGAGCCTAAAGAAGAATGCAACCGCAATCTGATTATCTCGTCAAACTACGATTCGCAATACGGCAATCATTTCAAAATTTCGGACAAATTCAGATTTTGGATTATCGCCTGTTCGATGTTTTCAATTCTGTTTTTCATAGTGTTCAATCTGCTCAGAATATTCCTCGGCGCAGGCAACACCACGGTGATTGCCGTTTTGATTGTAGTATCCGCAATAATCTGCGTGCCGTCCATTTTGGTGCTCATACTCACTTTTTCGCTTAACAAAAACAAGGTGGAAGAAAACAACGGTTTTTCCACGGCAGTCGCCATGACGGTTGCAAGGTATCTCATTGACGAGAAAAAAATTCCGTCCGATATGCGAGTGTCCGTCGTTTCGTTCGGCGGTGAAAACGCAGGACACGACGGAGCAAACGCTTTTGTCAAAAGGCACGCCGATACCGATATGTTTAAAAACGCCACAATGATAAACATCGGGGATATCGTCGAAAGAAAATATTTTGTGGCAACAGTCGATCCCGTGCACAAGCATACTTTTGGCGAAAAGCTCGTCGATATCGCCAAAGAAGTCGCCGAGGCTCAAGGTATCGAGCTGACTTCAGAGGGTAAAAACTTCGGCGTATTGACAGGTTATGCCGCTACCGCTTTCGATAAAGCCGGAGTGGACAGCTTGACAATATCGGCAAGGGACAGAAATCCGTTCAGAGAAATCACCGAAGAAAACGAGGAAATCTCCGACGTGGTAAAAGATATCTTTAAACTTACCGTACAAATTGTCGAAAAAATTTCGGAGGAATAATTGAAACAGCAAGGGTTTTTAGACGAGGCGCGCTGCGACCTCGTCGTTTCCAAAAAAATACTTTTTTTTAATTATATTAAAGCAAAGTGCAGGCGCTTTTTTATAGACGCTTTCACGGGTATGTCGCATGGTCTGTTTTGCACTCTGATAGCGGGAACCATTTTAGGTCAGATTGCCTCGTGGTGCGGAACCAATACTTTTGCCACTGTATTAAACTATATCGCCTCTATTGCAAAAAGCATGATGGGAGTTGGTATCGGCATAGGCATGGCTCACAAGCTGGGTGCGAAACCTCTTGTCATATTCACTGCGGCGGTGGTAGGATTTATCGGAGCGTGGTCCGGCTCGCTTGTCGACGCTTTGACCAAAGGCACGGCTTTTACCCTTTCGCTCGGTGCTCCGGGCAATCCGATAGGCAGTTACGTCGCCGTGCTGTTCGCCCTTGAAATAGTAAAACTTTACGCAGGAAAAACTAAAATCGACATTGTGCTCGTTCCGCTTTCAATGATGGTACTTTGTTTCGGCGGAATATTTCTTGCCTGGCCGTTTATCAAACTTATCGACTTACTCGCACAGCTGATAGTGCTTGCTATAAGCGCAGGCGTTGCCGTAAAAATAATCGTGGGAATTTTCGTTTCCGTCGTCATGGGAATACTTCTTACAATGCCCACGTCGAGCGCCGCTATATGGGTGGCAATTGCCACGTCCGCTACGGCTATCGCAAATCCCGAGCCTTTCGGTATAGCCGGAGGCGCCGCTGTGGCAGGGTGCGCCGCTCACATGGTGGGCTTTGCCGTCGCCTCTTTCAGAGAAAACGGCTGGGGCGGTCTTATATCGCAGGGCATAGGCACGAGTATGCTTCAGATTCCCAACATTATGAAAAAGCCGGTCATTATGCTCCCCGAGATAATCGCCAGCGTATTTTCGGGACTGGTTGCCGTTTTGCTTGACCTGCGTTGCAACGCCACGGGAGGCGGTATGGGAACGAGCGGACTCGTCGGCGTTTTCGGAACGATAGACGCTTCCATGGCGGTAGGGCTCGAAACGTATAAACTTGTTTTGGGAATAGTTTTGTGTCTGTTCGTCATTCCTGCCGTAGTCAGCTTTGCAGTATCAGAGATTTTAAGAAAGACAAACGTCATTAAATACGGCGACCAATCGCTGGACGGCTAAAATTCTATAAGCAAATAAAACTCGCCGGACTGCCAAAACTTATGCACACAAAAAAAGCCTCGCTATCGGGGCTTTTTTGTTTAATCTTAAGGCGTCAAGCAAAAATCGGACGAGGCGTCAAGCAAAAATCCGACCGGCGATATGGGCACGCTCTACCGCAGTCAAAGTTTAAAACGTCAAAGACGGAAATTTTATTTTGGCAAGGTCTTTATTTATCTGCTCTTTTTTCTCTTTAGGCAGTTTTTCGACATAGGCGGTAAAATGTTTTTGTCCGAACGCAAAAAGCTGTTTTGTCGAAAATTTCACGAGCTTGTTAAGGCTGATTCTTTCTCCGTTTAGTTTTGCTATATCCTGTAAAATAAGCAAAGTATTCAGTTTGTTTTGCGATATTCCGTAGGTTTTCATGAGCGTTTTAGAGTGCTCGTCAGTCATGCCCGTTATCGGCTTGGCAGGATTGAAATCCTTTTCGTAAAAGTCTATAAGCTCTTTCGTTACCAGGTCGAAAACGTCGCTCACAGCCGAGGGGTAGCATTCCGACAAACTATACACCTCGCTGTCGCATTGGTCGGCGTAGGTAACCGTCGTCTTTTTGAGCGCCGTGCTTACAAAGAGGGGGGTGACGCAAAGCAATAAAATAAACAGGGAAAATACAATTTTTTTCATATAACTCCTTTTGTTTTAGTTTTTTATCCGATTTTAAAAATATTCAAAAAAACGTATATACTATTGATTTTTAGACAAAATTTTGATATAATAACTGAGGTTATTTGAGGATAACTCATTTTTTTTACGCTTTTAGAGCCTCGGTACTACAAATAAAGCGTAAAAATTTGGTTTTTTGCGCTTGACTATTGTGTCGTTATGATATATAGTTATGGGCATTATGGGAGGCAAAAATGAGAAAAAAATTATTCGATAAAGTTTTGTCCGTGGCAAGCACGCTTATCGCTTTGATTTTCGTTGTGATTTTGCTTGTGACGATTTTCGGCGGTATAGACGTTAAGGATTTTGAAAACACGCTCGTCAAGGGATTGTTTGTGGCTTTTGCCGTTATATATCTTGCTACTTCGATAGGCGCAATGATTTACGTCTTTGTCGATAGCGACGCTTTAAAGGACGTCATCTTAAACAGCGAAAACGGGTCAAATACACGTTCTTCCGCTGCCGTCATTAAAAAGATAGTCAAAAAGAGTATGTCAGATGTCGAAGGCGTAAAGTGTCAAAAGATAGGGCTTGTTTCCACCGAATACGGCGTTCGCCTCAAGGTGGCAATCAAAATCACCGGCAGAGATATACAGCAAACGAGTATATATCTCAAGTGCCTTTTAGAAGACACCTTCTTAAAGACGCTCGGATATAAATTCTATTCCATCGATTTTAAAATCAGTTCGCTCAAATCCGATTACGTTCCCAAAAAGGAAGCAATTGAAGCTAAAGCGAAAAAGATATACGAAACGATAAAGCCCGAGGACGATTCGACTCAAATCGAAACCGCTGCGGTGGAACAAGAAACCGTCGTCGAGCAATCCGATTCGGAAGAATAATTCTGGGGGGAACTTTTTATGAAAGAGTATTTTGTAACCAAAGACCATTTAGAAGCCATGAAAGAAAGACTTGAGTATCTCAAAGTCACAGGCAGAACGCAAGCCGCAGAGAAAATCAAGGCGGCAAGAGAGCTTGGCGACCTTTCCGAAAATGCGGAATACGACGCCGCCAAAGAAGAACAGGGTTTCATAGAACAGGAAATAAGAGAACTCGACGAGAAAATTTTAAACGCAGTCATTATAGAGGAAAACGCAACTTCGGACACCGTTTCCATAGGCAGCACGGTTACCGTCAAATTTATAGACGACGGCGTCGAGGACGACGAAGAAATCGAGTATTCCATTTTGGGGACTACCGAAGCCGACGTTTTAAACAACAAGATATCCAACGAATCGCCTTTGGGAAAAGCGCTTATCGGTAAAAAAGTCGACGAGGTCATCGACGTCGAAACACCCAACGGCGGCAAGGTGCAATATAAAATCGTCAAAATCAAATAAGTTACAGGCAGTCGTCCTTAGGCTTTAAGCCGCGGACGTCTTGTCTTATAAAGGGCATTTAAACGCCGGGGCGTTTTACAGCCACTTGTCCTTGCCTTGAAAAATAAAGGCACTTAGTAAACCGCAAAAGGACAGACGTTTGACGGATAACAAAAAATCCGATATCCTAAGAACTGCGATGTCGGGATATGTTAAACAAACAATGTCTATAGGGCGGACGGACAATTAAATATCGGTTGAGCCCTAAAAAGGTTAAAAGACAGTAAAAAAATTGACATTTAAATCTGCATGCACTTTTGGCGGCAGGAAATCAAATATCAAAAAATCAAACAACGGATAATTTCTCAATAAACGAGTTTTCGTTAAATTAAAATTGAGATTGTGGAGCGTTATGGACGAACAAAGAGAGCTTACAGAATCGGAAACTTTAGAACTTGTCAAAATCAGAAGGGAAAAACTTTCCTCTCTTGTAGAAGACGGCAAAAATCCTTTTGAGATAACTTCTTTCGACAGAACGGCAACGACAAACGAGATAAAGGAAAACTTTGAAAAGTTTGAAAATCAAACGGCAGTCGTCGCAGGACGTCTTATGTCGAAGCGCATCATGGGAAAGGCAAGTTTTGCTCATATCATGGACGGCGACGGAAAACTTCAAGGGTATTTCAGCCGTGACGACTTGGGCGAGGCGGAATATGCCGATTTCAAAAAACTCGATATAGGAGATATCGTCGGTATCGAAGGCTTTATCTTTAAGACAAAGACGGGCGAGATTTCCATTCATGCAAAAAAGGTTACTTTGCTCGCAAAGTCGCTTTTGCCGCTTCCCGAAAAATTTCACGGTTTAAAGGACCCCGACCAACGTTTCCGCAGACGTTACGTCGACCTTATAGTCAATCCCGAAGTCAAAGAGGTGTTCGTAAAGCGCAGCAAGATAATTTCCACCATAAGGGAAGTTTTGGATAAAAAGGGATTTATCGAGGTGGAAACGCCCGTGCTCAATACCTTGGCAGGCGGAGCGAACGCCAGACCGTTTATCACCCATCACAATACCCTCGATATAGATATGTATATGCGTATAGCGACGGAGCTTCATTTGAAACGGTGTATTGTCGGCGGCTTTGAAAAGGTTTACGAAATAGGCAGACAATTCCGCAACGAGGGAATGGACACCCGTCATAATCCTGAGTTTACGACGATAGAACTTTATCAGGCTTATGCCGACTATCACGATATGATGGATATCACCGAGGAGCTTTTCACCACCGCTGCCGAGAAGGTATGCGGAGGTCTTGATATAACTTATCAGGGACAGCAGATAAGCCTCAAACGTCCGTGGGAGCGACTGACCATGGTGGAAGCGGTAAAAAAATATACCGGGCTCGATTTTGAAAAAGGCGACCTTAAAGAACTCATCAAAAAGGCGAACGGCATGGGATTGGATATGCCGTCGGATACGTCGTGGGGCAACGCTCTGTATAAAGTGTTCGACGCATTTGTCGAGGAAAAACTCACGGGTCCCGTTTTTATAACCGATTATCCCGTCGAGGTCAGCCCGCTCGCAAAGAAAAAGACAGACGACAAACGACTCACCGAAAGGTTTGAATTTTTCATTTTCGCCAGCGAGGGCGGAAACGCTTTCAGCGAACTCAACGACCCGATTGACCAAAGGGCGAGATTTGAGCAACAGATGTTAAATAAAGCAAAGGGCGACGAGGAGGCTCAGCCTTACGACGAGGATTTTTGCAACGCTCTCGAATACGGTATGCCCCCGACAGGCGGTTTGGGAATAGGTATCGACCGTATGGTCATGTTTTTGACAGACAGTGCGTCTATAAGGGACGTTTTGCTCTTCCCGACGATGAAGCCCATAAAAGAGTCTAAGGGCGGCTCATGCAACAATAATGCGCCGGCAGGGGCGGATACGCAAGCCGTCACGGCAGAAGATAAAAGCGAGGAAGAAAAAATCGACTTTTCCAAAGTGGAAATAGAACCTTTGTTTAAAGATTACGTCGATTTTGAAACCTTCAGCAAGTCCGACTTCAGAGCGGTAAAGGTTTTGGCATGCGAAGCCGTTCCTAAATCGAAGAAACTGTTAAAGTTTACGCTTGACGACGGCACGGGCGAAAACAGAACGATTTTAAGCGGTATTCACGAGTATTATCAGCCTGAAGAACTTGTCGGCAAAACCTGCATCGCAATCGTAAATCTTCCACCGAGAGCAATGATGGGGATAGATTCGTGCGGTATGTTGATTTCCGCCGTTCATTCCGAAGAAGGAAAGGATAAACTTCATCTTTTAATGGTGGACAGCCACATTCCCGCAGGCGCAAAACTCTATTAAGCGATTAGCTGCCGACGCCGCACCTTTTGCCGTCGTGAATTTTTTAAAGCGGAAAGGCTTGGCGCATAAGACAACACCGACCGTTTATCGGCATTTAACAGGCATTCTCAACATTCGGGACTGCCTGTTTTAATAAGCGGACTGTAAGATAAAACCGCAAAACCTAATGAAAGATTATGAGAAGAAAAGACAGAGAAATAACGGATTTCGGCAAAATCGAAAAGATAATATCTCTTGCCGGATATATGCATCTCGGGCTGTTTGACGAAGGTTATCCTTACGTCGTTCCGCTTCACTACGGATATATATTCGACGGCGGAAAACTCGTGTTTTATGTGCACTGCGCAAATGAAGGACATAAGCTCGAATGCAAAAAAATGACAGCCATGTGTTTGTCGAGATAGACCGAGCGGTTTGCTTGATATCGGCGGATACAGCTTGCGGATACGGAGCCGAATACGAGTGCGTCATGTGCCGAGGCAGAGCCGCAATTGTTGAGGACGAGGCGGAAAAACTCAAAGGTTTAAAGGCGCTTATGAAAACGCAGACGGGCAAGAATTTTGAAATTGCCGCAAACGCCGTTGATAAAGTGACCGTCGTAAGAATTGACGTGGATTCATACACCGCAAAGGCGAGAGTGAAGTAAGCGATATATAGGCAATAGCCGCCGTTTTGTAAACGTTTAAAGTTGAAACGGCGCCGTCAAATCAGTTAAGCCGCCCTTAAAGGCGGCTTTTTATTGCAAGTAAAACGCAGTTTGACGTGGCATAATCATATGACCGTTTTGCCGTTTAACCACGGGTTTAAATTTAATCCTTTGTTATACTTTTTAAAGCATTCCGTAAGGTCGGAAAAGGCAGCTATTTTAAATTTGTATTTTTCATAAAAATTCCGCATGGCTTTTTTAAATTTCTTTTCTCCCAAAATGTCGAATACCCAGCCGAACATCAACGCCCCCTTGTCGTAAGCTATGACGACGTATTCGTTTGAAGAATTAAAATCCGAAAGTGGCTTTGCCATGGTTTCGTCAAAGGTAATACCGTTTGCCTTTGCATACGCTTTATATACGGCGTAACTGAGCTTGTGACTGCCGTAAAGGTCGGCATATTTTTCCTTGTCGCCGTTTGCCTTGAAATAGTATGCGGTGGAAAATTCCGCCAAGCCTTCGTCGACAAAAGCCTCGCTCGTCTGAAGCGTGCCCACGGTTTCATACCACCATTGATGCGCCGTTTCATGGACGACGGTAGTTTCAAGATAGTCTTGCGGTAAATTGTCCGCAATAATCGACAAAGAGGAATACTCCATGCCCATGGCGACAAAGGGCGCTTGCACTACGGTATACGTGTCGTAAGGATATTTGCCGAAAGCGTCGGAAAAAATCTTCAGGGCGTTTTGCGCAATGCCCAAAGTTTCGGCAGGCTGAGAATCGTCGTAGTAAAGATACTTAATTTCAACGCCGTCCGCCGTCTTTGCAAGTAAGGCAAAAGACTGCGACAGCACCATGGCAAAATCCCTCGTGTTTTTTGCCGTAATTTCAAACGTCTTTGTGCCGTCAGTCTGCGTTTCGTCCGTTATCTTTCCGCTACAAGCCAATACGTAGCCGTCGGGTGCGGTCAGCGTGACGAAAAAATCCTGCACGTCCGCCACATATGGGTCGCCGTATGGCGAATACTCCGTTTCGACAAATTTTCCGTTTACTATCGGGCAGACGACGGGATACAGCGAACAGAGGTTGGCCGTCTTTTGAGTGACGCCAAGCCGTCCGTTGCACTTGGGCAGGGTAACTGTGTATTTTATCGAAAAATCCACTTTTTCACCGCTCGCCGTCGACGGAATATCCACGCTCAGCACCTGTTCGTTATCGCTGAGCGAAAACTCAGTTTCATTGCCGTTCACGGTAAATTCGTCTATCTTGATATTGCCGTAGCTTATGCCGTCGTAATACGCTTCGCCGGCATCGGTTATTGTAAAGGCGTTTTGCTTATATGCGTTGGCATAAAGCATGATTTTGAGCGAGTCGAGCGGTTGGGCTAAGTTGTTGGTATAGCATACGTTTTGCACACCCTCAACCGTCAGATTGCCGTCATACGAAAGGTTGATGTCATAAACGGCGTTCGTACTGCTTTCCGTTTCCGCATTGCATGCGGCAAACAGCGTGACAAGACAAAGAAGCACAAGGACAAATATTATATATCTCGCATTTATTTTCGGCTTTTTCATTTTTCCTCCGTCAGCTTACGGAATGGACGGCAAGTTCGACGAGTTTTCCGAAGTTCATGGCCTTTTCCACCGTTTCGAAAGTGACTACTTCGCCGCTTCTTATTATCAAATCGCCGTTGTATGAAAAAATGTTTTGCTCCACTATTCTGCCTAGCAGGAAATGATAGTCGCTTATTATCCTCTGAGGCGTGGGATAGCCGTCGGCACTAATCGGCGTCTGTGGGTCATCTTCGCCCGTTTCCGACTTTTGATTTTCGCCGGCGACAGGCGGTTTTAAAATTTTAAAATATTTAAATTTCAAACCGCTCTCATCGGCTCCGCTTTCAATGACTTTGCTTTCATCGGCTAAATTGCGAGATTCTGTTTCAGGCTCGATAGAAAGCGGGAAATCGAAAAGTTTTTCAAAGCTATCCGACGCCGCCTCGTTGCCGTCGAACATGGCAATCTCTCTGTCCGTCGTTTTGGGTATACTCTTTTTTGTCGTCTTTGACGGCTTGACGTCCCTTTCGCCTTTAACGATTATAAATTCTCTCGACGCTCTCAAGATATCGGAAACGGAAAAAGAGCCTTTTTCAAATTCGAGCTCCGTTGCCGTAAAGCCTTCCGTTTTGACGCTTTTTAAAACGCCGAGGCTTTTGCCGTCGGTGGTCAGTCCGTCGGTGAGATAGACGGGCAGATACGCTTTTGAAAAATTCTCGCCTGCAACCGTTAGACACAAATCGTTTTTGAACAATACGTAGTCTTCGGCGGCAATGATTTTATCCGCCTTGGCATAGTTTAAAGGCTGTCCGCAGTTTAGGACGGCATATCTTATTTTATAATTTCTTTTTGAAATTAAAATGCCACAGATATTTCCGAGCGATTTTGCCTCGTAAAGGCAAACGCCCTTTTTATTAAACAAATCCATTTTTGCCTCCCGCTTCAATATATTTGAGGGTATGGGCGATTATGCACGGCGACAGGCGGTAAAACAAAAGTGCAAAAAAACAGATATAGGCTAAAAACAAGCAAAAAACGAATATACCGTCGAAAAAAGGCATTGCCTTTCGGATAAGCAAAAAAATGATGTGCCAACGGCAGTTTATTTATGGCAAACGCAACGTTTAAAATGTTTTTCGGGATATATCGATCAACGGGAATAAGGCATAACAGGCGGTGCGTTCGGCTGAATAGCAGGGTGCGAGCTTAAAGGCGGGCAAGAGGGACGGACAAAATTGCGGCGCAACCGTCATAAAAAAGGTGTGACGATAATATGCTGATAATATGTAAAGGTTATGCACATTTATCCACAATAATGTGGATAACTCTGTGTAAAACTTTGCATATAAATACATTTATGCAAAATAGACAAAATTCGCAGGAGAGAAGATGTTTGTCGTAAAATTCAAAAAATTATTGCTTATCGTATTGCTTTCCGTCGGCTTTTTGCTTACGGTTATCTGCGTGCCCACCGCCGTCAAGGCGACGTCGCCTAAGCCGTCTTATACCGTAGTCGTGGACGCAGGGCACGGCGGAATCGACGGCGGAGTGCAGGGCGTAAACACCGGTGTTTATGAGCGTGAGCTCAATCTTTCGATAGCCTACAAGGTAAAAGCGGAACTGGAAAAGGCGCAGATAAACGTCGTTATGACGAGGACGACGTCCGACGGCGCACTCGATACAATGCTGACGCAAAAACAGGAAGATATGGAAAAGCGTAAAAAAATAATTATGGACGCATCGCCCGATTGCGTTGTCAGCATACATCAAAACAAATATACTCAGCAAAGCCGCAGGGGAGCGCAGGCGTTCTTTTGGGGAGATTCCTCTCTTGCCGACATATTGCAATCCGCTTTAAACGAAAATCTTAACAAGGTAAATACCGGCAGAACCTTTTCCGCCCTGAAAGGCGACTATTATATATTAAGGCAAACGCCGTATCCGTCAGCACTAGTGGAATGCGGGTTTTTATCCAATCCGCTCGACGAGGCGCTTTTGGTTACGGACGAATATCAAAACAAAGTGGCAAAGGTCATTGCCGATTCGATAATTTCCTTTTTGATGTCGGCGTAATAGCTTTTTAGTCTGTTATATTGGCGCATAGTTTAAGTGCCGTGTCGTATCTAATTCGGATACGGATTTATCTTTGCGCTCTAATGCGATGGCAATGCCGTCAGGATATTAAAAACACAGTTTATCTATCGCCGCTTTATATATGTCGTAAAGGGCGTATAAATCTTTTATGGGTATCATCTCGTCGGGGCAGTGTATGGGCAGAGGTCTGTCGGGAAACACGGGGCCGAAAGCCACGCCGTGCTTTAAGGCTCTTGCATACGTCCCACCGCCGATAGCTATAGGCGAAGCGTTTTGCTTGGTGTAGCCGTTGTAGACGTCAAGCAGCGTCTTGCAAAGTCTGTCGTCGCCGTTTACTTTTAGCGGCAGGTGAAAATGCGTCCGCTCGATTTTCGCCTCCGGCAGTGCTTTACCGATTTTATCCTTTACAAAGTTTTCGGTGTATGTTACGGGATATCGGATATCCAGCACAAAGTTTAAAAAGCCGTCGACGTATGCCATACCCGTGTTTACGGTAAGACGGCCGCTCTCGTCGGATACGTCGAGGTCAAGTCCCGAGCCGTAGTAGTCGGACAGGATATTATACAGCCTTGCAATCTTTACGTCTTTTTCGGACAGCACCCCGAGCATATTTATTATGGCGTTTTCGCCCTGCCACGGTGTGGCGGCGTGGGCGGATATGCCGCTTGAAGAATATTCCTTTTCCTTATATTTTGCCGTGCACAGATTTGGCACGACGTTTGCTCTCTCGCCGGAAAAAATTTCAAAGCCGTCGATTTTTGGCAGGGATATTTTAAAGTTTACTATTCCCTTTTCACAGTATATGACGGGAAAGTCGGCGTCGGGGGAGAAACCCTCGTCGGGCATTTTTTCGCATTTATTAAAGTGTTCTATACACTTCCAGCCGCTTTCCTCGTTTAAGCCGAAAATGATTTTTATTTTGCGTTTAGGCGTCTTTTTCTTTAAAAGGTCTCCCGTAGCCAAAAGGCAGGCGAGCATGGGCAGTTTGTCGTCGAGTGCGCCTCTGCCGTATATATTGCCGTCGGCTATCTCGCCAAGCGGATTTTTTGTCCAGCCGTCACCTATGGGCACGGTGTCGAGATGACCGAGCACGGCGAAAGGCTCGCCCTCTCCGCATTCGGCATAGCCTATATAGTTGTCGAGATTTACGCATTTAAAACCCATCGAGCTCGCAAGGTTTAAAACGTAGCCAAGCGCCTTTGCCGTTCCCTCGCCGAACGGTGCGTCTTTTTGCGGCTTGTTTTGCACGCTGTTTATGCCGAGAAGCTCAAGAGAGTAGCTTATAATTGAATCCATATCGACCTCAAAAAATGCAAATAAAAATTGCAAGTTTAATTTACTTATGTTATTATATTATCAACCGAACGAAAATGCAACATAGCGTTTCGGGGAATTTTACTAAGGATCAAATATCGTATGGGTGAACACGACGGTCATAGAGAAAGAGTAAAACAGAGAGTGGAGAAAGAAGGTCTTGAAAACTTCCAAAACCACGAAGTTTTAGAGTTTTTGCTCTTTCCTTTCGTTCCGAGAAAAGATACCTGCCTTATGGCGCACAGGCTTATCAATACGTTTGGCGGATTTCACAACGTATTTAACGCTACGCCGCAAGACCTCGAAAAAGTCGAGGGCGTCACGCACAGCGCCGCACTGTTTTTAAGCTCGCTACCGCAGGTGTTCAGAAAATACCAACAGGATTTTGAAAAGGAAAAAGTTTCCTTTGCAAACAGGGGCGAAGCGGTCAGATACCTCAAAACGTTTTTCAGTTGCAGGACGAAAGAGGCGGTATACGCCATAGCTTTAGATAAACGCTTTAAACTTATCGGCACTTTTCCGCTTGCCGAAGGCTTTTCCGATTCGGTTGCACTTACGGCAAGACAGGTAGCCGACGTCGCTATGAGGACGAACGCCTCGGCGCTTATTATCGCTCACAATCATCCGAGCGGTTCGGCATTTCCGTCGCAGGCGGATTTTCAGATGACAAACGTTATAGCTTGCAATCTGCATATTATGGGAATCAATCTTTGCGACCATATCATATTTGCCGGCAACGAATATTACAGTTTTGCTCAACACGGTCTGTTCAGTTATATAGACGGTTCAATCAATAAATTTTTAAAAGAGGGCGTAAAGTTTTACGAGCTTCCCGATGTACTTAAAGAAGAAAGAGTGGACGAAAATATCTTTAAAGATATCAAGTTCAGCGACGACGATTTCAACGCTTTAAAGCTCGACGAGCAGTGAGCGCAGATACCGTCGGCAAAACTTTTAACGCTCTTTTAAATTGACCGATTATAATATTGACAGATATACATAATAAAAATCATGCAATGCGCATTATGTTAAGGCGCCGCCGCTAAAAGCGCTACACAAAGCGTTTTCGCCTTTGCCGATATAAAGGCGTGTTTGGCGAAGCAAGATAGGTGCAAAAACCGTCAAGTTTAAAGCCGCTTAAGGCATAGCTTTAGCTACCGAGGCTCAGCGATTTCAAGCGACAAGAATTTTAAACGGACAAGCAGCAGATATTCACGCTTTCGGGCAAAAGGGAAAGCGTATCATAAGAGAAAAAAGGATAAAAGCGACCAAACTAAAGGAGTTAAAATGGATAAGGTAAGAACAAGATTTGCGCCCAGCCCCACGGGATTTATGCATATAGGAAATTTGAGGACGGGGCTTTATGCCTATCTTTTTGCCAAGAAAAACGGCGGAGATTTCGTTTTAAGAATTGAAGACACCGACCAGGCTCGTTACGTCGACGGAGCGGTGCAAGTGATATACAACACTCTTAAGACGGCAGGCATCGACTACGACGAGGGTCCCGATAAAGACAAGGGTTTCGGACCTTATATCCAGAGCGAGAGGAAGTCGCTTTATTTAAAATACGCCATGGAGCTTGTCGAAAGGGGCGGAGCATATTATTGCTTTTGCGACAAAGAGAGGCTCGATTCGCTTGCCGATTCAAACGGCGTGAGAAAATACGATAAACACTGCCTGCGTCTTTCCAAAGCGGAGATAGAGGACAGATTGAAAAGCGGTCAAAGCTACGTCATAAGACAGAACATTCCCGCCGAGGGCGAGGGCAGTTACGTCGATATGGTTTACGGAAAGGTTACCGTGCCATACCACGATATGGAAGACTGTATACTCATCAAATCGGACGGAATGCCCACGTATAACTTTGCCAACGTGGTGGACGACCACCTCATGCAGATATCGCACGTCATAAGGGGCAACGAATATTTGTCGAGCACTCCGCAGTATAATCTTCTTTACGATTCTTTCGGCTGGGAGCGTCCGACGTATATGCACTTAGCTCCGATTATGAAGGACGAAACGAGAAAACTTTCAAAGAGATACGGCGACGCAAACTTCGAGGACTTCATTCAAAAGGGATATCTGCCCGAGGCTATCGTAAACTATATAGCGCTTTTGGGTTGGTGCCCCAAAGACAACCGAGAGAAGATGACGATGTCCGAGATGATAGAGGCTTTCGACGTGGACGGAATTTCGATATCGTCAAGCATTTTTGACGAGGTAAAAATGAAGTGGCTCAACGGCGAGTATATAAAAGAGCTTTCCGACGAAAAGTTTTACGAGCTCAGCCTTCCTTATTTTAAAAAGGGAATTTCAAGCAAATACGACTACCGTAAAATTGCGCCGTTGTTGAAGACGAGGGTGGATATCCTCTCCGACGTCGAACACAAAACCGACTTTTTGGCGCAGTTCGGGGAGTACGACAAAAACATATTCATCACCAAGCGTATGCCCGACCTTGCCATTGCAAATGCGTCGGTTTCAGCCGCACTCATTGCGCTCAAAAATCTTGACGATTGGAGCGTCGATTCGATAAGAGATTGCCTTTCGGCGTGCGCCGAAGCGCACGGCATAAAAAACGGACATATGGTATCCAACGTCCGTGTGGCAATTACGGGGACGGAAGTAACTCCCGGCGGTGCGTTCGAGATGGCGGATATTTTAGGAAAAGAAGAAACGATAAAGCGTCTTGAGTTTTCAAAGTCGCTTTTGGAAAAATAACTGCAAAGGTTAAGATATGAAAAACACGCTTTCAAAATCTAAATATTTAATCCTTCTTTCGGTACTGTTCGTTGTGGCGGCGGCAATGGTTTTTTCCGCTGTCGGAGTAGCGTTTGCCGGCACGTATTCCGACCCCGACGTCCCGAAAGGATTGAGCCAGAAGGACTATTGGTATTTTGCCGAAAACAGATTCGATTTGGCGGGCGCAAGGGAATATTTTTCCTCGTTTGACTTTTCCGAAAATGAGCAGATTTATATTGCCGTCATCGACACGGGCATCAACTACAATCACGAGCTGTTTCAAAAAACCCTCCTTTGGGTGGACGACAACGGAATAAGAAAACCCGTCGGATATAACAGCGTCTCCAAAGACGGAAATATCGACGACAGCAGCGGCGACTATCACGGAACGCACGTAGCCGGAATTATCGCTTCAATCATATTGGAACTCGGATTGGAAGATTACGTGAAAATCATTCCGATAAAGGCGGTAAACACTTCAAATCAGTTTACTTCAACGGCGGTCAACAACGCCATTAAATGGGCGTGCGGCGAAAACACGATAGAGCAGAATTGGGGATACAAAATCGAGTGCAAAGTCGTCAATATGTCGATAAGCGTTTTGAAATCGCAGACGACGGGCGGAAGCTGGGCGGATACTTCGGCGCTTCAGGCAACGCTCGACAAATATTCCGATACGGCGGTATTCGTTTCGGCGGCAGGCAACAACGGCGTCAGCTCGGTTGACGATCCCGCCTATCCCGCAAGCCTCGACAACGTCATATCAGTCATGAATTACGGCGAAAAGACTGCCGACGAGCTTGAAATAAACTCCGGTTCAAACTACGGCTATTACGACCTTGCCGCACCGGGAACGAATATATACAGCGCAAGCGCCGCAACGTATGCTCCCAAAACGGGAACGAGTATGTCGGCCCCGTTTGTCAGCGCCGCGGCAATGATGCTCGCCTTGCGCTATCCCGACGTTACGGCAAGCAAGCTGTCGCTTATGCTCGTCAATCATCAGAGCTCAATCGTTATCGAAAAGGACGGGATAAATCATAAAGCCGTGGACGTCATGTCCATTTTGCAAACGGATTTCCTTGCCGACGATATTTACGAATACGTCAAGCCGTCGAGCATAGCGATTTCCGCTTCCGACGAGTCGCTTTTAAATCAAAGGGCGGAAGAATTTAAAACCATTCCCTTCACAGCGTCCATCTATCCGTCCGACAGCTACGACAGAGCATATGACAGTCAGGTCACGTGGGTTGTCGAGCGCACGATTGACGGCAAAACGGAGGAGATAGGCAGATACAAATCCGGACTTAAATTCAGCTTTGACGAAAGATTTTACGGACAGCAACTTTCCGTGTATGCGTTTTTATACGTCGAGGGAAATATTATCGCCTCCGAAAAAACGAACGTCACGATAACGTATTCCGCTCCCGATTTTCAGTCGATATACATTTCCCCCGTGGAATGGGTTTCCGATTACGCAGGTGACGGCGGCGACGTACCTGCCAACGTGGGCACTGCGCTTAATCTGAGTTTCACGAACGTCAAGAACGTAGATCCTTCGTATGAGGTAAAGTGGTACGTCGACGGAAAGCTCGCAGTGAGCGGAACTCTTTACGATTGCAAGGTGTTTGAATACGTCCCGACTACGATGGGATACCACACGGTTACGGCGACTATCGACGGCGGCTGGATATATCAGGAATTTACGATATTCGTTCAAGGACCTTTTGCAATAGGCTACGTGCTGGCGATATTGGCAGTTGCGGCGTTCGTCGCATTTATGGCGGTGATGTTTTTAAAGGAATTGAAAAACAATCCATTTAAGATAAAGGCGGTCCGAATAAAAAATTACGGCGACGAGTCGGAATCCGCTTCCGAAACGGAGATTAACGGGGCTTTAGCACCGGATAACTCAAAGGACGAGCTTGACGCAGATTCGGAAAGCGATAAGGGCGTTCAAGTCCTGAACGCCGAAAAAGAAACGGAAAGCGAGCCCATTGGCGAGATGGAGCAAAAAACCGAAGAAGCAGAAGCCGACGACGTTGGCGGACAAGGCGGAGAAGCAGACGGGCAGGACAAAGAATAGACCGTTTATAGTTTAAAGGGCAAGTGAAAACTTGGCGTCAAAGAAAACAAAAACAAAAAATTGCTTTTTAACAAATAACGGTAAAGCAATATAACAGGAGATAAAGTTATAAATATTTATATGTAAAAATATAAGAAATATAAAAATGTAAAAAAAAATATAAGAAATATAAGAAATAGAAGAATTAGAAGAAATATAAAAAATATAAAAATAAAACATTAAAAATAAAAAGCATTCGGTTTACGAATGCTTTTTTCATACTTTGAAAAACTTGACTCCCTTTGTCAGCACGTCGTTATAGGAAAAAGTTTTAAGAGCGCCGTTCAAAGTTTTAAAGGTAAACACGGAGGGGTATACGTTTTCGACGTTTCCGCAAAAAGAACTTATTTTGTTTCGTCCTTCGTTGACTTCAATCTGCACGCTTATGCCCTTGAGGGCAAGCACGCGCTTTTTTGTTGTGTCTAAATTTTGTCCTATATCTCGCATATAGAAATTATTGACGGATATTTAAATTTTAATCATACACGGCAATCCGATTTAATAAAATATATCGAGTTAGGAGGGCAGTATGGAATATAATTATGAAAACGTAAGCTGCAAATGTTTTAAACAGGCGGCGGTGGCGGATAGAGTGGTAGAATTTAAATTGCCGCTCGCAGACGGGGCGTCTGTCGCAAAAGTGTTGTCGGTGGTGGCGGACGGCAGAGCGGTAAAGGTGGACGCCGCGGATAAATCCGTTTCTTTTAGCGGCAGAGTCAACTTCAGGCTCGTATATCTTTCAAACGAAAACGTTTTGCAAAGTCTTGACTATTTCGCCGATTTTGACGAAAACATATCGGCTCAAGTCGCCTCGGGCGACGTAGTCTACGGCGAGGCAAAGGTGCTCGAAACGGACCTTTCGGGCGATGAGGAATTGAAGCTGTGCAGTGTGGTCAGGCTCACGGTGTATGCGGCGCAGAATAGAGAGTGCAAGTGCCTCACTTCCGTTCCGAGCGATTGCTATGTCGAATGTGAAGAAATCAGGCTCAACAGTTTGATAGGCTCGGTAGTCAAAGATTTTTCCGTGACGGACGAAGCGTTTATAGGAGGCGATATCGAAAAGATTTTGACGACCGATTCCGACGTTGCGATATATCAGTTAAAGCCGACGGAAGGCGGCGTGTTCGTATCCGGCGAGATGTGCGCCGCTGTGACTTATCTTATAGACGATACGATAAAGTGCGCAAGGTTTAACGTGCCGTTCAGCGAGGAAGTGCCGTTTAAAGGGCTCAATCCCGACGACGGCGTTACGGCAAAAGCGGAAGTCAAAAACGTCAGGATAATAATAGGCGGAACGGAGGGCGACAACAATATCGAAATTGAGGCGCTCATCGGCGTCAGGATAAACGGATACAAAAACTGCGAACTCTCCGTCGCCGTGGACGTGTTTATGCCAAACAGAGAGCTTGTTGCCGAAAAGGGCAGTATAGAGATGACCGCTTTTGACAAAGCGCTGTTTTTTGACGACAAGTTCACCGATTCCGCAAGGATATCCGAAACCCGTCCTGCCGTAAGAGAGATTCTTGCGGTGACTACGGCGTCGAATACCGTGGCTAAAGTGTGGAGCGAAAATTCGACGGTATGCGTCGAGGGTATTGTCGGAGCGACGATAATTTATAAAGACGAAAACGGCTTCAACTCCGTCAAGGCAGAGCTTCCTTATTCCGTAGGTTTTTCCTCGAACATGGGCTCAGATGCCGTATTAAAAGCGGAAGGCAGCGTGGGAGACGTTTCAGCCAAAATCAAGCGTGACAGAGAGATAGAGCTTTCGGTCAAACTGTGCTTTGCCGTAGAGGCGTATACGGAAAAGACTATGACGTATATCGACAGCGTGACGGAGGGCGAGGAAAAGCCGTTGAACGATTCGGCAATCTCGGTATATATAGCAAGCGAAGGCGATACGATATGGGACGTCGCCAAGGCGTTCAGCGCCTCGCCCGACAAGATTTTGGAACAAAACGAAATTGACAAAAAACTTGTCGACGGTCAAAAAATCGTCTATTTCAGAAGCCTTGTGTAAAACTTGTTTGACAGCCTTTAACGCCTGAGCCGAAAGCTCAGGCGTTTTTTCAGCACTGAAAAAGCAAACGGCAAAAGTCAATGCCGCTACTTCTTTGGCGTTGCCGATATTTTCCGCCGTATAAAGAGAGAACGCACAGTCGGACAAGGGAGAAAAACGGCGAAATATGACAATAGGTCTATCTTAGCCGTTTTTCGAGCGCAAAGCAACTAAAAGATAATTTTTCCCCTTTGATTTGAAACGGGCGTGTGCTATAATGACGGTATGGAAATTTACGGCAAAATAAACATAGGGCTTCTCGTTACGGGGAAACAAGATAATCTTCATACGATAAAAACCCTGTTCCATAGCATATCGCTTAGCGATACCTTTGAGTTCGGAGGCGAAGGGATAGAGCTTTTCGACGAAACGGGGGAGCTTGATAAGATAAGATATACCGAGGCGTTAAAAAAGATTTTTTCACGCTTTAATATCAAAGGTGCAAAGGTGATAAAGAGAATTCCGCTGGGCGGAGGACTCGGGGGAGGGACGGCAGTTTTTGCCGCTTGCTGCAAGCATTTAAATCTTGATTTGACGGACGAGGAAAAATATAAACTTTCCTGCGACTTGCCGTTTATGTTAAAGGGCGGATTTGCGCTCGCCGAGGGAGTGGGGGAAAAGCTCGAATTTATGCCTCCCAAAAGATGCTATGCGCTTTTGGTAAAGAGCGGTAGCGTCGATACGGCAAAGGCATACGCTTTATCCGACGGCTCGCCGAGAGCAAAGGACAATTTATCGGATATAGCCGAAAGATTCGATACGCTCGATTTTGACGTCCCAAACGACCTGTATATTCCTGCCGTCAAACTCAACGGCGGTGTGGAAAGGGTATATAGCGCACTTTCGGGATACGGCTTGCCCTGTTTTATGACGGGAAGCGGAGCAACAATCGCCGTGCTTTCTCACGACAGAGAGAGGCTGGAGAAAATACTTTTTGATTGCCGAAAAAAAATACCCGAAAATTGTTTCAAAAAAATAGTGAGTTTTGTCGAAAACGACAAAAATGCAAAATAAATTTTTGCAAAAACGGTATATGACAAAAAAATATTGACAAATTGAGCGTTTGCTATTGAAAATTTTTGACGTTTTTGCTATACTAAAATTGCAAAATATCGTTGTCGGTGATTTTGCCGACAATTTTTTCAGGAGATAAAAATGGTAAGACCAAACGACAGTTTTCCTTTATACCTCTTTCACGAGGGCACCAATTACGAGGCATACAAATTATTGTCGCCTCACCCGGTAAAGGAAAACGGAGTGGACGGCTGGTTATTCAGCGTGTGGGCTCCTAATGCAAAAAAAGTGTCCGTTGTGGGCGACTTCAACAACTGGGACGAAAACGCCAACGTCATGGAAGCGGTTGAGGGCGGAATATGGCAACTGTTTATCCCGCACCTTGCTCAGTATACGACCTACAAATATGCCGTCGTTCAATCGACGGGCAAGACGGTTTTTAAGACCGACCCTTACGGACTGCATTTCGAGACGCCCCCGTCGAACGCCGCAAAACTTTACGATATAACTCAATACCATTGGAAAGACAACAAGTGGATGCAAAATCGCAAGAGTTATAATCCTTATTCCAGCCCGATGAACATTTATGAGCTTCATTTCGGAAGCTGGAGAAAGTATGCGGACGGCAACTTCATAAGTTACGAAAAAATGGCGGATGAGCTTATCCCGTATATCAAAAAGATGGGATATACCCACATTGAGATAATGCCTCTTACCGAATATCCTTTCGAGGGCTCGTGGGGATATCAGGTCACGGGTATGTTTGCCCCCACTTCACGTTACGGCACGCCAAACGGTCTTATGACTTTTATAGACAAATGCCATCGCAGCGGCATAGGCGTCATTCTCGACTGGGTGCTGGCGCACTTCCCCAAAGACGAACACGGATTTTCGATGTTTGACGGAACGCCGCTCTACGAATACGCCGACCCGAGAAAGGGCGAGCATAAAGAGTGGGGCACAAAGGTTTACGACTTCGGCAAAAACGAAGTGAAATCTTTCCTCATATCGGCGGCTATGTTCTGGTTTGACGTATATCACATAGACGGAATCAGATGCGACGCCGTTGCCAGTATGCTCTATCTCGACTACGGCAGGAAGGACAACGAATGGGTGCCCAACGCTTTCGGCGGAAATTATAACCTCGAGGCAAAGGACTTTTTGAAGCAGATGAATTCCGCCATACTTTCAAAGCATCACGGCGCATTGACTATTGCGGAAGAATCTACCGCCTATCCGATGGTGACCAAACCTGCTTACGACGGCGGTCTCGGATTTAACTTTAAATGGAATATGGGTTGGATGAACGACAGCCTGCACTATATCTCGCTTGACCCGTTCTTCAGAAAGGACAATCACAACGATCTCACTTTCTCGATAACCTATGCCTATTCCGAAAACTACATTCTGCCCATCTCGCACGACGAAGTGGTGCACGGCAAAAAGTCGCTTATCGACAAATTCCCCGGAAGCTACGACGACAAGTTCGAGGGCTTAAAGAGCTTTTTGGGGTACATGATAGGACACCCCGGCAAAAAGCTCACGTTTATGGGCTGCGAGTTCGGACAGTTTATCGAATGGGATTATAAAAAGGAGCTCGACTGGTTGCTTCTCGATTATCCCCGACACAGAATGTTGCAAAAGTTTGTCAAGGACCTCAACGCTTTCTATCTTGAAAATCCCGCACTTTGGCAACTTGACTGTTCGCAGGACGGATTTAAATGGATTGTAGTCGACGACTTTAAACAGAATATAATCTCCTTTATCCGCAAAGCGGCAAACGGAGAATACGTCATCTGCGTGGTGAATTTCTCGCCCGTAAAGAGAAATAAATACGTCATGGGCGTTCCCGAGAATCTGCCCTATAAGACGGAGCTTATCTCGTCGCTCAAGAAATACGGCGGAGACGAGGCTCGCCGTCCCACGTTTAAGGCGACGGAAAAACCCTCGCACGGCTATCCGTGCTCTATCAAATTGAATATACCGGCAAACACGGTTATGTTTTTAAAACCGGATTATGGTAAGGAGGAAAAATAATATGAATCTTGTGAAAAAGGAGTGTCTTGCCATGCTACTCGCAGGCGGACAGGGCACAAGACTTGGAGTTTTAACAAATGATGTTGCAAAACCTGCGGTGCCGTTTGGTGCAAAATATCGCATCATCGACTTTCCGCTATCAAACTGCGTGAATTCGGGTATAGACACCATAGGCGTCTTGACGCAATATCGTCCGTTTGAACTTCACCAATACATAGGAAACGGACAGCCGTGGGACCTTGACAGGCTCAACGGCGGTATATACGTTTTGCCTCCTTTCATGAGAGCCAAGTCGGGCGAATGGTATAAGGGCACTGCCAACGCCATTTTCCAGAATATCGACTTTATCGACAGATACAATCCCGAATACGTAGTGCTTCTTTCAGGCGACCACATTTATAAAATGGATTACGCCGCCATGCTCGACGTGCACAAAAAGCAACACGCCGATTGCACGATAGCGGTGCTCGACGTGCCTATCGAAGAAGCGTCTCGTTTCGGAATTATGAATCTCAACGAAAAGGGCGAGATTTACGAATTTGAAGAAAAGCCCAAGCAGCCCAAGAGCACAAAGGCTTCTATGGGTATATATATCTTCACCTGGGAAAAACTCCGCAAATACCTCATCGAGGACGAAGCGGATAAGACGTCGGAAAACGATTTCGGTAAAAACATAATCCCGAAAATGCTTGCCGACAATCAAAAGATGATAGCGTATCAATTCGACGGCTATTGGAAGGACGTAGGAACCATTTCCTCTCTTTGGGAAGCGAATATGGATATTCTTCACGGCAACGGCGGACTCAACCTCGAGGACGAGAAGTGGAAGATATACTGCCGTAACACCGCTCAGCCGCCGCACTATATTTCCGATTCCGCAGAAGTGAAAACGTCGCTTGTCACCGAAGGCGCCATGATTTACGGAACGGTCAAAAATTCCGTTTTGTTCGGCTCCGTCACAATAGGTAAAAATGCCTACGTCGAAGGCTCGATAATAATGCCCAACGCCGTCATAGAAGAAGGCGCAGACGTTCGCTATTCCATCGTGGGTTGGAACGCCGTCGTAGGTAAAAACGCAAAAGTCGGAGAAACTCAACCTCCGTCAAAGCCCGGAGATTGGAAGATAAGCGTTATCGCTCCGGATTACAAGGTTAAGGCAGGCACCGTTGTTCCCGCCAACCAAATGATAGGAGGCTGATTATGAAAAACAATACTTTAGGAGTTATTTTTGCGTCGGACAGCGAAAGCCATTTGAACGACCTTACTTTAAACAGAACGACGGCGTCCTTGCCGTTCGCAGGCAGATACAGGCTCATCGACTTTGTTCTTTCAAACTTTGTCGAGGCAAACATTACGACGATAGGTATCGTTGCGAAAAACAATTACAGTTCGCTCATGGATCATATCCGTATGGGACGTGACTGGAACCTCAACAGAAAAAACAGCGGAATTGCAGTTTTTCCGCCCTTCGTTTTAAACAGCTCGCACGATATTTATAAAGGCAAGATAGAGGCGCTCTATTCCCTCAGAAACTTTATGCTAAACAATAAAGAGGAATACGTCGTCATCACCAACAGCAACATCGCTTTCAATATCGACTTCGAGGACGTCGAACAATTCCACCTTGAAAAGGGAGCGGATATCACCGTGCTTACCTATAAAACCACGGAAATAAATCCGAGAAAACACGTTGTCAGCGTCGATAAAAACGACAGAATAACGGATATCCGTTATCCCATAGCAAGCGACCCCGAAGAGCAGCTTGCCAACCTCAATATCTACTTTATCAAAAAGGACCTTCTCATATCCCTTATCGACAACGCCTACGCTCACGGCGCATACGATTTTGAAAGAGAAATTCTTCAAAAGGAACTCGACAACCTCTACATAATGAGCTATCAGGTCAAAAACTACGTTGCCGTCATAGACAGGATACACGCTTACTATAAGCACAGCATGGATTTGCTTGACCCGAAAATCAGAGAGGATCTATTCTTCGGACACTCGACGATTTTGACAAAGGTCAAAGACAGCGTCCCCACAAAGTATATGGACGGAGCGGTTGTCAAAAACAGTATGATAGCCGACGGCTGCGAGATTGACGGAACTGTCGAAAACTCCATTCTTTTCCGTAGCGTCAAAGTGCAAAAGGGCGCAGTCATCAAAAACTCGATTATCATGGAAAGCGGTATCATTATGGAAAACGCTAAACTCAATTATATAATTTCAGATAAAAAGGTTATCGTTCAGACGGGCAGGGAGCTGTCCGGTTCGGAAAACTATCCTATCGTCATAGTCAAAGGCAGGGTAGTATAAAAAGGAGAAATTATGAAAATTTTGTTTGTCGCATCTGAAGCGGGTCCGTTCGCAAGGACGGGCGGTCTCGGAGACGTCGCAGCAGCATTGCCCAAAGCGTTTAAGGCTTTAGGGCACGACGTAAGGGTGGTCATACCTTATTATAAGCAGATTATTCCTTCTCAATATCAAAATCTTATGTCATACGAGGGCTCCACTTTCGTGGACCTCAGCTGGCGTAGGCAATACTGCGGCGTATTCAAAGCGGTTTACGACGGCATTACATATTATTTTATCGACAACGAGTATTATTTCAAGCGTCCCGGTCTTTACGGAGATTTCGACGACGGTGAAAGATTCGCGTTCTTTTCAAAAGCCGTTTTGGAATCTATGCCCATCATGGATTTCGTCCCCGATATCATTCACGCCAACGATTGGCAAACGGCACTCATTCCCGTATTCCTCGATTGCTTCTATCGCTATTCAAAGGAATATCAGAAAATCAAAACGGTATTCACCATTCACAATATAGAATTTCAGGGCAAATACAACAAAAACCTCATCTACGATATTCTCGGCTTGCCTTACGGTGCGGAATCTCTCGTTGAGGACAGCGACTGCGTAAACTATATGAAAGGCGGTATCGAATCGGCTGCGAGAGTTACCACCGTCAGCGAAACGTACGCCGAGGAGTTGATGCATCCGTTCTACTCTTTCGGTCTTGACCCGATTCTGGGCAACCGCAAGTTTAAGATGAGGGGAGTCATCAACGGCATAGACACCGTTTTATACGACCCCAAAACGGACAAGGCTCTGTTTAAAAATTATGACGTCAAGTCGCTTGCCGACAGGGTGGAAAACAAAAAAGGTCTGCTTGAAATGCTCGACCTTCCGTTCGATCCCGAAAAACCCGTCATCGGTATGGTAACCCGTCTGACCGAACAAAAAGGTCTTGACCTCGTCGCCGCCGTTATAGAGGAAATTCTTTCGGCAAATCTTCAGTTTATCGTGCTCGGCAAGGGCGATTGGAAATATGAGGAAATGTTCCGTTCGCTCGAGGGCAGGTATCCCAAAAAACTCAAGGCGGTCATCGGTTTTTCAAGCGACATCGCTTCCAAGATATACGCAGGCAGCGATATGTTTTTGATGCCGTCTAAATTCGAGCCGTGCGGACTTTCGCAAATGATAGCAATGCGTTACGGCTCTATCCCCATCGTCAGAGAAACGGGCGGTCTTAAAGACAGCGTGGCTCCTTTCGACGGCGAAAAGGGAAGCGGATTTACCTTTAAAACTTACAACTCCTACGATATGCTCGACGCCGTGTGGCGTGCGTTCGGAACGTATCAGGATCAGGAAAAATGGCAAAAGGTCATCACCAACGCCATGAACGAGGATTTCAGCTGGGAAAAATCCGCCAAAAAATATATCGAAATTTATAAAGATATTAAATAATCACGGCTCGGCTTTTTGCCGTCCGTCCTTTACGACCGCTGTATTTTATGGCGGTTGTCCTTTAAAGCACAAAGTGAAATAGCGGTTTTGTTTTAGGGGGATTATCTTTATCTGCGCCGTTGGCGTTTGCCTGATTGACGAAAGTATCTGCCGGGCGGACGGCATGGCGTTCGATGCTCGAATGTTACTCAATTCTACGCTCTATGGCGTTACATAAAAAGGAAGGTATAAATGGACACTTTTAAGACTACTAGCAAAGACTTTGAAAAAGAAATTGTTTCTACCCTCGCAAGGTATTTCGGACTTAAACAGGATGAAGCGACTAAACAACAAATTTATCAGGCAGTATGTATAGTCGTAAGAGAAAAACTCACTCAGGCAAGATCTAATTTTAAAAAGACGGTCAGAGAAAAGAACAGCAAAATCATTTACTATATGTCAATGGAATTTTTGCTCGGACGCTCGCTCAAAAATCACATTTTCAATATGGGCATTATAAGCGAGGTTGAAACGGCGGTAAAATCGCTCGGCTTCGACATGAACGAGATATACGAACTCGAACCGGACGCAGGTCTCGGAAACGGCGGTCTAGGCAGACTTGCCGCCGCTTATATGGATTCGCTCACTTCTCTGGGCTATGCGGCAAGCGGTTTTTCGATTTTATACGATTACGGCATTTTCAAACAGATAATAGTAGACGGCTGGCAGCTCGAGCAACCGGACGATTGGCTAAAAGGCGGCAGCGTATGGCTCAATCCCCGTATGCAGGACGTATATGAAGTCAATTTCGGCGGCACCGTCGAGCAGATCTGGGAGGACGGAAACTTAAAGGTTCACCTTAAAAATCCTATGACCGTTCTTGCCGTTCCTTACGATATGAACGTGTCCGGCTATGCCACTTCGGCGGTCAACAAATTGAGACTTTGGTCGGCAAAGGCGCCTATCGACTTCGATATGACGATGTTCTCGAGAGGCGAATACGTCAAGGCGACGGCGGCAAAGGCAATGGCGGAATCCATTTCCAAAGTTTTGTATCCTGCCGACGACAACTATGAAGGAAAATCTCTCAGACTCAAACAGCAATATTTCTTTGTATCCGCTTCGATACAGAGCATTATAAAGCGTCATTTAAGGACAAACCCCACGCTTGACAATCTCGGCGATTGCGTCGCTATCCATATCAACGATACGCACCCGACGCTTTGCATTCCCGAACTTATGCGTATACTTTTGGACGTTTACGGTTACGGTTGGGAAAAGGCGTGGCAGATTTGTCAGGAAACGATATCCTATACAAATCACACCGTCATGGCGGAGGCTCTCGAGACTTGGCCGCAGAGCTTGTTTGAAAATCTGCTTCCCCGTATATTCCAAATAGTGGGAGAGATAAATCAGCGCTTCTGCAAAGAACTTTGGGAGTTTTATCCCAACGATTGGGACAAGGTTTCCAAAAACGCCATTTTGTCCAACGGACAGGTTAAAATGGCAAACCTCTGTCTTGCCACTTCGCATACCGTAAACGGCGTTTCAAAACTCCACAGCGAGATTTTAAAAGACGACGTGTTCAACGATTATTACCGTATGCACCCCGAAAAGTTTACCAACGTCACCAACGGCATAACGCACCGCAGATGGGTGACCGAGGCAAACCCCGCGCTTTCAAAACTTGTCTGCGACCTTATCGGCGACAAGTGGATGAAAAACCCCGAGGCGCTCGAAAATCTGTTGAAGTATAAAGGCGACAAACAGGTGCTTTCACGTCTTGCCGCCGTCAAGCGTCAGAACAAGGAAAGACTTGCAAAATATATTCAGGCAAAAAACAACGTCGTCGTCGATCCCGATTCTATATTCGACGTGCAGGTCAAGCGTTTGCACGAATACAAGCGCCAGCTTTTAAATGCGCTTCACATTCTCGACCTCTATTACAGGTTAAAGGAGAATCCGTCGCTTGACATTAAGCCAAGGACGTTTATATTTGCGGCAAAAGCGGCAAGCGCATATTATATGGCAAAACAGATTATTCGCCTTATTTGTATGATAGGTAAAATGGTCAACAACGACCCGGATATCAACGGCAGAATAAAAGTGGTGTTCCTCGAAAATTACAGCGTTTCGCTTGCGGAAATCATCATGCCTGCGTCCGAGGTGTCCGAGCAGATATCTCTTGCCGGCAAAGAAGCTTCGGGTACCGGCAACATGAAGTTTATGATAAACGGTGCGGTCACTATCGGCACGCTCGACGGAGCCAACGTTGAAATTCACGAAGAAGTCGGCGACGAAAATATCTTCCTTTTCGGACTTTTAACCGAGCAGGTGCAAGAGCTTTACCGTAACGGTTATAATCCGAGCGCATATTATCAAAACAATCCTTCGCTCAAGAGAGTCATCGATTCTCTTCGTGCGGGCATTGCCGACGTTCAGTTTGGCGAAATAGCCGATTCTCTCGTCACGGGCGGCGATACGTATATGTGTCTTGCCGACTTTGACAGCTATAAGGCGGCTCAGGCAAAAATCAACGATGCCTATCGCGATACGGAAAGATGGAACAGAATGAGCCTTGTAAATATCGCAAAGGCAGGCTTCTTCGCTTCCGACAGAGCGGTAAAAGAATATGCGGACAGAATTTGGCAGCTTAAGACAATAGTATAAAATGTTCAATCCTTTAATTCACAAAAAACCCTACGGCGCTACCGTAGTCGGTAAAGAAAACTATATCGAATTTCCTCTTGACTCGGATTTCAGGGTCAAGAGGGTTCGTTTTATTTTAAGAAAAGACGACCGCAGTTATGCATATGAGATGAGCAAAACGCAGGACGGCGTCTTTTTCCTGAACTTTAAAATTTCAGAATACGGCATATGGTATTACCGTTTCGAGGCGGATACCGACGGCGGAATACTCTATTTCGGGCAGGGCGAGGACGGCGTTGCCGTCTGCGGCGAATGGCTTCCCGAATGGCAGCTCACCGTTTCCAAAATCGATTATAAAACTCCCGAATGGGCGAAGGCAGGGATTATCTATCACATTTTTGCCGACAGATTCTGCAAGGTTGGGGATAATCCTTTCGATAAGGACGGCACGCTCCATAAAGATTGGTATGAAAATCCCGTCGTGGCAAATCAGGGCGAGGAATACCGAGCCGACGACTTTTTCGGCGGAAATATAAAGGGAATAATTTCAAAGCTCGACTATCTCAAAAGCCTCGGAGTTACGATAATTTATCTTTCGCCCGTGTTCGAGTCTTTTTCAAATCACCGCTACGATACTGCCGATTATTTCAAAATCGACCCGCTTTTCGGAAGCGAGCAGGAGTTTAAAGAGCTTATAAAACAGGCTAAAGACAGGGGAATGTATATTATGCTGGACGGCGTGTTCAATCATACCGGCTCGGACAGCATATATTTCAATAAAAAGGGGCGTTACCCCACGCTCGGAGCTTATCAGAGCAAAGAGTCGCCCTATTACGATTGGTATTATTTTTACGATTTTCCCGACAGCTATCACTGTTGGTGGGGAAGTACAGTGGTGCCCACCGTCAATAAATCCAGCGAAAGCTACCGCAAAATGATTTTCGGAAAGGGCGGCGTTTTCGACAAGTGGACAAGCCTCGGAGTCAAAGGCTGGCGACTTGACGTCGTCGACGAGCTTCCCATCGATTTTGTCAATCAAATTCGCTCCTGCGTCAAAAAAATAGATTCCGACTGTCTTATAATAGGTGAAGTATGGGAGGACGCTTCCACCAAGGTGGCTTACAGTCAGTGGCGCCCATATTTTATGGGCGAGCAGCTTGACGGCGTCATGAATTATCCGTTTAAAGAGGCAATACTCGAATTCGCCATGAGGGGCAACGTAAAAAAACTAAAAGGCTCGCTGTCGAAAATTATGCAGAATTATCCCAAGCAGTCGCTTGACGTGCTTCTCAATATGCTCGATTCACACGATACGGTAAGAGTTTTAAACACGCTTGCCGAATATCCCATCGACGGCACCACCAAAAAAGAGAGGCTGGAAATAAAAATAAGAGGCGAGTTTTTGGACAGGGCAAAATTGAGGCTTAAGGTTGCGCTTTCGCTTCTCTATTTCCTGCCCGGCAATCCTTGCGTCTATTACGGCGACGAGGCAGGGCTTACGGGATATGAAGACCCCATGAACAGAAAGACTTATCCGTGGGGTTTTGAAGATAAAGAAATTCTCGATTTTTACACAAAGCTCGGGCATATCCGCAGCATGCTCAAAGAGGAAATGCTCGGTGAAACCTATTTCGACGGCGACGAGGAAATAGTGCATATCGTCAGGGTGAACGGCAAAAAAAGAGCGGATATCTTTGTCAACAACACGCCGAATTCTATCACGAGACAGTTTGATTTCGACGCTATAAATATGCTCGACGACCGCACCTGCCACGGCAAGATAACGGTGGAGCCTTACGGATTTGCGGTTTTGAAAAAGGAATGAAGGCACCGAGCTTAAAGCCCGGCGAATAATGGCAAAAACAAAATAATATAAAATCGGAAAAGCAATTATTATTTTTTACGTAATAATTGCTTTTCTTTTTTGCGCTCAGGGCATTTAGCAGAGAATTGAGTATTTACAATACGTTTTTTTTGTAGTAAAATATTTAATATATAATATTTGTTTTACCGTTTATAAGCCTTTCCGTCTTTGAAAACGGCAAAACGGATATAGTATTAAGCATTTATGAGAAGGAGAATTTATGGGGGAAAATGATTTGACTAACGTCGAATCGGATATCACGCAGGACGCCGGTATGCCTTCGGATTCGGGGCAGGGACAGGAAAAGAAGCTGAAACTCGATTATCCTCAAACGATAAAAGTAGGATTCGCTTTTGCCATCATTATGATTTTCTGGACCGCCTACGATTTCGTCGTGCCTCTTTTGTTGGAAAACGCTTTCGGTCTTTCCAATACCCTGCGCGGATTGATAATGGGTCTTGACAATCTTTTAAGTTTGTTCTTGCTTCCCGTTTTCGGCAGAATTTCCGATAAGGCAAAAGGTAAACTTGTTCAGAAGTGGGGAAGAAGAACGCCCTTTATCGTGTTCGGCACGATTGCGGCGGTGGTATTTATGATTTTTGTCCCCATAACCGCTCACAAACAGCTTCAGCGTGCGGACGTCATAAGGACAAGCTACGAGCAAATGTTAAACGACGACGCTTTTATGTCGGAAAGATTAAATCAGTTTTACGGCAATACCGCTTACGATTACGACAAAGAATACATCGAAAACACTTTAGGTCTTTCGGAAGCGGATTATAAAGCCATAAGATACGACAGCAATCTCGTTGCAAAGAGCGGCTTTTTGGGAATTGGCGGCACCGAGTATTTTTATAAAGGAGCGGAAGTTTCCCTTTCCGATACCGTCACAACCGATAAGGGCGAAACGGTAAAAGTTAGCGATATAAAGGAAATGAACGACCGCTACGACCTTTGCGTTAAATCGGGTATGAATACCTGGATAAGCGAAAGGGTAAACGAGGATATGCTTCAATCGCAGGCAGGCATAACGAGTATATCGCTGTATATGGTCATGCTGTTGTTCACGCTTGTCGCCATGGCGACATTCCGTTCTCCGGCGGTGGCGCTCATGCCCGACGTAACGCCTAAGCCGTTGCGTTCTCAAGGCAACGCCATGATAAATCTTATGGGCGGTATAGGCAGTGCGATAGCGTTTTTGATTTATACGATTGCGCTTATCTTTGAAAGCCTTAATTCGTTTGCAATTATATTCGGCGCAGTGGCGTGCGGTATGATAGCGCTTTTAGTCTGCTTTATATTGCTCGTCAACGAGCGTAAGATGGTCAAGCGCTGTGAGGAGATATGCGAGGAATTCCATATAACCGACGCCGACGAGGAAGCCAACGACCTCAAAAAGATAGAAGAGGAAATCGTTGAGTTTGAAAGCGAATCGGAAAAAGCGGCGACGCTCCCCACCGATGTTTCCGTAGAGGGCGAAAAGGTGGAACAAGAGCTTGCCAAGGGCGGCAAAAAAAGACTCAGCTTTACCGAAAAAATGGAGCGCAAGTTCAATGAGAAATACAAGGACTTGTCGCCCGAGGAAAGAAAAAAGAAACTTGAAAAAGCAAAATTTGTGTCCTTCCTTTTGATACTCGCTTCGATATTTATGTGGTTTATGGGATATAACGCCGTGTCGTCAAACCTTTCCATTTACTGTGTAAAGGCCCTAAATCTTAAAGCGTCGGTGGCTTCTATTATATCGGGCGTTTCCATGGGCGTCAGTGCTATAGCGTTTATCCCGGTGGGATATCTTGCGGCAAAGATAGGCAGAAAGAAATCTATAATGATAGGATTCGGACTTGCCGTCGTATCGTTCGTGCTGATATTCGCAGCCGTGCAGGCAAACACCAATCAGCTTATACCTGCCGCATTGTTTGCGCTGTTCTACCTCATAGCGGGATTCGGATTGATTATCGCAAACGTCAACACTTTCCCGATGGTAGTCGAGCTTGCCAAAGCGGAAGATTGCGGAAAGTATACCGGCTTTTATTACACCGCCACCATGTCGGCGCAGGCAATAACTCCGTTTATCGCAGGTCTTGTCATGGACTACGTAGGAAAGAGATTCCTGTTTTTATACTCGGCAATATGCGTCGTGATAGCAATCGTCATAATGTTCTTCGTCAGATACGGCGACAGTATGCAGATTCAATCCGGCAAAAAACTTACTAAAGAGGAGAAAAAGCAAATCAGGCTCGAATCCATGGATTCGGCGGATTAAAACGTCTGTGCGCCCCTTGCCGGATCTGTCAAAAGAGAAATAAATTCAAGACGCAGCAAAAGGCTGGCAAAATTAAAAAAAGCAAAAGTTATTTAAACGCCAAAAAATGGATATCAACAGATTTTAAAAAGAGCCGTGTGGCTCTTTTTATTTATCAAAAAAGCATTAAGACGGCGCAAACAGTATTTTTAAATTTCAATTATCGTTGTTTTTTATGCTTTCTTCTTAAAAAGGGCAGGACAAGATTTTCGGTAAACATAAAAATTATAATTCATTTATCGAATAAATTTATTATCATTTTGTTTTTCTTCTTGGCATAGTCGTATGCTATTTTCGTTCCGCTTTTAGCGAAATGTGGAACTTGACCGTTTTTAATTTGTTTTGTGACGGGGCTGTAGGTTTTGTCATAATAAAAAACGCAGAAGTCTGAAACGTCTATCATATAAAAATTGCGCTTTATGTACACCGCCTTGCCTGCTCGGCAAAGGTTTGCGGGACACACCGTGCTCTCAAAAAAACCGTTTAAAAACTCGGCGTGCGCTCTGTCGGCGTTGAAATATTCCGCCTTGACGTAAACTCTTTTAATATCCAAATTGTTTTCTTTCAGTTTGGTAACGCATTCATAGCACAATTCGTCGAATTCGCTGTTGCTTCCAAACAAAAATACCCGTGTGCCTTCGGATATAAGATATAAAATCAACTCGCTCAGCCGTTCCGTTAAGGCGGACGAACGGTTGACTGTGCGGTGTCCTATAAAGCAGCATATCTTATGTTTTTCAGTCAATAAAATTACTCTCCGTATTCAAAATGACTACTTATAGTATTCATTATAGCATAAATTATGTTTTATAGTATTCAAAATATCCTTTTCGACTATATTTTATGTATCTCGCCTTTCAACAGACAGGAGGGATTGTTTCATACTAAGAGAAAAAGAGTAGGAAAAGTTATGGAAATAAAGGACGTTTTATCCAGAATAGGTTTCGTCAGAAATCAGGCAAATTTATCCGCCAGGGAACTCAGCGGAAGAATGGGTATGAGCCCGCAGTATATGGCGCAGGTGGAAAGCGGCAGAATCGTGTTGACCGTCGAAAAACTGCTCGAAATTTTGGAAATATGCAATTTTCCCATTGACAGATTTTTCAGTCCGGACATAAACGACTACAACATCGACAAAGAACTCGAAACGCTCATAAACGCCTTGCCGACGGAAAAGAAGAAACATATAATCGAATTTATCAAAAACTGACCGCTTTTACCGCCTAAGCGAAAATATGTTTTCCGTTTTATTTTATGCGCCGCAATGAGGGCGTTTGCCAAGGCGCAGACGCATATAGAACGTTAAGCCGTCAGGAGCGATAGGAACAGACAAAGGCAAAGATGCGTTTTTGGCGCAGAAAGAACAACGGCGTTTTGTCCGTTATCAAAGAAAAGAAAGTAAATTCGTGATAAATAAAATAGGGATATGAAAATTGAAGATGTCTATGCGGTATAAATGAAAGTCGGATAAATAAGATGCGGTATAAATAAGATGCGCTATAAATAAGAAAAGATAAAGATACAAAACAAAAGCGATATAAAAAGCAAAACAGCGCAAAAAGCTAAATAAAAATAGAATACCGAAAAAGATAAAGCGCAAAGAGACAAATGCAAAAAAATACCGAAAAAGAAAAAGCGTAACAAAATAAACGGGAAAACAAAAGAATATAAAAAGCAAAATTAAAAGCCGCCATATGGCGGCTTTTAATTTTTTTTACTAATTACTTCTTTCGTAGTTGATTGCAAGTCGTAAGACTAAAGATACGCGAAATTTTTATTAGTATTCAATCTCTTTGCCTAATGATGCGTCAGCATAGCTGATGTTTGATTAGTCGTTATAAGATTTTTTAAATTATTCTGCCAAGGTTTCGGCTTTCTTGATATAGTAAGCACGTTTCTTGGCTGCGTCTTGCTCGTTCTTTTCAAACAAGGTCTTTGCGGCTTCGGGGTTAGTCTTGGCAAGTGCGGAGTAACGGGTTTCGTTCATCAAGAATGCCTGATAATCGCCCGTGGGCTCTTTGGAGTCGATGACCAAAGGAGCTTTGCCCGTTCCGACCAAATCGGGGTTGTAACGGAACAGCTGCCAATATCCGCATTCGACGGCGTTCTTCATTTCCTTCTGAGCATTTTCCATACCGCCTTTTATGCCGTGGTTGATACAGGGAGCGTAGGCGATGATGATTGAAGGTCCGTGATACGCTTCGGCTTCCGCCATAGCTTTAACGACCTGTTGCATATTAGCACCCATTGAAACCTGAGCGACATATATATAGCCGTAGTCCATAGCGAGGAGTGCGAGGTCCTTTTTCTTGGTCTTCTTGCCCGTTGCGGCAAACTTGGCAGTTGCGCCGGCAGGAGTAGACTTAGAAGCCTGACCGCCCGTGTTTGAGTAAACTTCGGTGTCAAGGACGAGGATATTTACGTCATCGCCGCTTGCCAACACGTGGTCAACGCCGTTGTAACCGATATCGTATGCCCAGCCGTCGCCGCCGACGATCCAGATTGACTTTTTGATGAGGCAATCTTCCATTTGCTCGACTTTGTTTAAAAGCTCAAGCGTTTCGCCCTTTGCCTTTTTCTTTTCAGCGGGGAGAAGAGCGACTATCTTATCACGAGCTTCCTCGCTTGCTTTTGCGTCCTCTTTTCCTTCGACCCATGCTTTGAGAGCGGCTTTCATATCGTCGGAAACTTCCGATTCGATGAGGCTGTTTGCATATCCTTCCAAAACGTTTCTTCTGGTGGTGTATGCCAGATTCATACCGTATCCGAATTCCGCATTGTCTTCAAACAAGCTGTTTGCCCAAGCAGGACCGCGACCCTTGTCGTTTTTGGTGTAAGGACAGGTAGGAGCGGAGCCGCCGTAGATGGAGCTACAACCGGTTGCGTTTGCGATGAGCATTCTGTCGCCGAAGAGCTGGGACATGAGTTTGACGTAAGGAGTTTCGCCGCAGCCTGCGCAAGCGCCGGAGAACTCGAACAAAGGCTTCTTGAATTGGCTGTTCTTTACGTTCATGGTCTTGAGTTCTGCGGTGGTTTCTTTCAAAGCGTCCGCATATTCCCAATTGGCGGCTTCCTTTTCGATAGCCTCGTCAAGTCCGACCATAGTGAGAGCCTTTTCTTTGGCGGGGCAGACAGCCACGCAGTTTTTACAGCCGGTGCAATCGTAGGGGCTGACCTGCATACGGAATTCGTAACCGGCAAATCCCGTTGCGGGCTTGGTGACGAAACCTTCGGGTTTATTGGCAAGCTCGTTGGAGAGGACGGGGCGGATAGCCGCATGCGGACAGACCAAGGAGCATTGGTTACATTGAATACACTTTGCGGGATCCCACAAAGGAACGGAAACGGCTATGCCGCGCTTCTCGAATTTTGTCGTGCCGGTGGGAACGCAGCCTGTGGGATTGAACGCCGAAACGGGGAGTTTGTCGCCTTCCTGCGCAGCGATGGGAGCAATGAAGTTTTTGAAGTATTCATCGTTTGCGACTTTAAGCGGAGCCGCACCCTCGGTGGTAGTTGCCCATGATTCGGGATATTTTACTTCGACAAGCTCTTTGATGGCGTTGTCGACGCAGGCATAGTTCATATTGACTATGGCGTCGCCTTTCTTTCCGTAGGTTATTTTGATTTTTTCCTTCATATAACGCTCTGCGTCTTCATAAGGAATGATGTTTGCAAGTTTGAAGAATGCCGCTTGCATGACGGTGTTGACGCCCTTGTTCGTTCCGAGAGCGGTAACGACTTTAAGACCGTCGAGGGTGTAGAACTTGATGTGCTTTTTGGCAATCATATTCTTCATAGCGGCAGGGAGTTTAGAATCCATTTCTTCGGGAGTCCATTGCGAGTTGAGCAAGAAGGTGCCGCCCTCTTTGAGGTCGGAGAGCATATCGTAACGGAGCACGTAAGACTCGTTGTGGCAGGCTACGAAGTTTGCCTGGTCGATGAGGTAGGTGCTGCGGATAGGCTTATCCGAGAAACGGAGGTGAGAAATGGTGATGCCGCCCGATTTTTTGGAGTCGTAAGCAAAGTAAGCCTGAGCGTATTTTTCGGTGTGGTCACCGATGATTTTGATGCTGTTCTTGTTAGCGCCGACGGTGCCGTCCGAGCCGAGACCGTAGAATTTGCAGGAGATGCAGCTTGCGTCGGAAGCGTCGATTTTTTCGGTAACTTCAAGCGAGTGTCCCGTGACGTCGTCGGTGATGCCGACGGTGAAGCGGTCTTTTTTGGCTCCGTTCATGTTTGCATAGATGGCGTTGACCATTGAAGGATTGAATTCCTTGCTGCCGATACCGTAACGTCCGCAGAGCACCTCGAGTTTTTTGCCCTTTTCGTTAAGAGCGGAAACGACGTCGAGGTAAAGCGGTTCGCCTTGAGCGCCCGGCTCTTTCGTCCTGTCCATAACGGTCATCGTCTTGACGGAAGCCGGAATGGCGTTTACGAAAGCGTCGCAGGGGAAAGGTCTGTAAAGTCTGACTTTGATAAGACCGACTTTTTGTCCTTTAGCGTTGAGATAATCCACGGTTTCTTCAACCGCTTCCGCACCGGAGCCCATGATAACGATGACTCTGTCTGCGTCTTTGGCGCCGTAGTAATCGACGAGGTGATATTTTCTGCCGGTGAGGGCGGAAACTTTATCCATCTGCTCCTGAACGATTGCGGGGACGGCGTCGTAATATTTATTTGAAGCCTCTCTGTTTTGGAAGTAAATATCGGGGTTTTGAGCCGTGCCTTGCTGATGCGGATGTTCCGGGTTTAAAGCTCTTGCACGGAACTCGTCTATTTTTTTGAAGTTGACGAGCTTTTTGATTTCGTCATATTCGATTCCGTCGATTTTGCTGACTTCGTGCGACGTTCTGAAGCCGTCGAAGAAGCTGAGGAAGGGGACGGAAGATTCCAAAGTGGAAAGATGAGCGACCAAAGATAAATCCATGACTTCCTGAACGCTGTTTGAAGCGAGCATGGCAAATCCCGTCTGACGGCACGCCATAACGTCGGAGTGATCACCGAAGATGTTGAGAGCGTGTCCTGCAACGCTTCTTGCCGATACGTGGAAGACGGAAGGAAGAAGTTCGCCCGCAATCTTGTACATGTTAGGAATCATAAGGAGCAAACCTTGGCTTGCGGTGAATGTTGAGGTCAAAGCGCCTGCCGCAAGAGAGCCGTGAACTGCGCCTGCCGCGCCGGCTTCGGATTGCATTTCGGCAATTTTGACAACGTTGCCCATGATGTTTTTTCTACCTTGTCCTGCCCATTCGTCGCAGTTTTCCGCCATAGGCGATGAAGGCGTGATGGGGTAGATGGCGGCTACGTCTGAGAACGCATAAGCGATATGCGCCGCAGCGGTATTGCCGTCGATTGTCATTTTTTTCATAAATACCTCCAAAATTTGTCTTTTTGATTTGTTGTATTTGGTTATATTATAATTATATAAAATATTTAAGTCAAACAATAAAACTCAAATAGGAAAAAAAGGTGAAAAAAATTGTCAAAAATCTTTCGAGATGATATAATACCGCTATGCCGCAAATAGAAGTAAAAAACGTAGGTTTTCAATATGCCAAGAGCGAGGAGCGTGACAGTGCGCTCAAAAGGATTTCCTTTTCGATAGAAAAAGGGGAATTTGTTTCGCTTGTCGGCAAAAACGGGTGCGGTAAATCCACTCTTGCAAAATTGCTTAACGGGCTTTTTGAGCCGAGCGAGGGCACCGTGCTCGTAACGGGCGTTGACACGTCTAACGAGGATACCATTTTCGAGGTGCGCTCGAAGGCGGGTATGGTTTTTCAGAATCCCGACAATCAGATGGTAGCGACGATAGTCGAAGACGACGTCGCTTTCGGCCCCGAAAATCTCGGGGTGGAGCCGTCCGAAATAGTAAAGAGAGTGGACGACTCTCTCGCCGCCGTCGGCATGACGGAATATAAAACGGCGACCGCTTCAAGGCTGAGCGGCGGACAAAAGCAGAGGATAGCCATAGCAGGAGTGCTCGCCATGAAGCCCGAAATACTCATTTTGGACGAAGCGACTTCCATGCTCGACCCCGACGGACGGGAGGATGTTATGTCCGTAGTCAAAAAAATGAACGAGGACGGAATAACCGTCATAAACATAACTCACGATATGAGCGAGGTGGCTCTGTCGCAGAGAGTGATAGCGCTAAAAGAGGGCGAGATAATTTTCGACGGAACGCCTAAGGCGCTTTTCGACAGCACCGAAATTTTAAAGAGAGCAAATCTTGACCTTCCGCCCGTCGGCAAGCTGAAAAGAACGCTTGTCGAAAGCGGAATAAAAATCGAGGGCGATACGCTGGACGAGGATGAACTTGCGGAGGAAATATGGCAGTCGTTGAAGTAAAAAACTTGAGTTTTACCTACTCAAAAAAGACGCCCTATCAGACGCATGCGCTCACCGACGTTTCCTTCTCTATCGAGGAGGGCGAGTTTTTCGGTATCGTCGGAGCGACGGGCAGCGGCAAATCCACGCTCATATCTCACCTTAACGTGCTCACCAAAATTCAATCGGGCGAGATAAACGTTTTGGGACTTTCGGTAAAGGAAAAGAAAAATTTAAAGTCTATACGCTTTAGCGTCGGCATGGTTTTTCAATATCCCGAATATCAGCTGTTTGAAGACACGGTAGAAAAGGACGTCGCTTTCGGTCCTAAAAATATGAAACTCGACAAAGAGGAGATAGACCGCCGTGTAAAAGAGGCTTTAAACCTTGTCGGGCTCGACTACGACTTATATGCCAAGCGCAGTCCGTTCGAGCTTTCGGGCGGAGAAAAGAGAAGGGTGGCGATAGCAGGCGTCATTGCAATGGAGCCCAAAATTCTGGTGCTCGACGAAGTGGCGGCAGGGCTCGACCCCGAGGGCAGAGAGGATATTTTAAAACTTATCAAAAAACTTCAGAAGGAAAAATGTCCCACCGTCGTTCTGATATCGCACAATATGGACGATATTGCCTCTCTTGCCGACAGAATACTTGTGCTGTCAAAGGGCAGAGTGGAATTTTTGGGAACGCCCAAAGAGGTGTTTAAAAACTACGACAGAATGAACGAGTTAAAACTCGGCGTTCCGCTCGCTACGAGAATACAAAAAAAGCTCGAGGAAAAGGGAATGAGCTTTTCCGACGTGTGCGTGACGGCAGACCAGCTTGCCCACGAGCTTAAAAGAATAAGCGCAAAGGAGGCGGAAAATGTTTAAGGACATAGCTTTCGGACAATATTATCCGACTTCTTCTTTCGTGCACAATCTTGACCCGAGAATAAAACTTTTGCTCACGGTACTGTTTATCGTCACGATATTTTTTATTCAGACCTATTTCAGCTTTTTGGTGACGCTCGTATTCCTCATCGTCGTCATACTGTTTTCGAGAGTGCCCGTGCTTTCCGTTCTGAAATCGGTAAAGGGCATATTGTTCTTAGTGCTGTTTGCCGCAATAATCAATCTGTTTTTCGTATCCACGGGCGAGGTCATTTACGAAAAGGTCATCACCGATTGGTGGACATTCCGCATAACGTGGGACGGCGTGCACAACAGTATAAAGCTGACACTAAGGCTTATATTCCTGATAACGGGTGCGTCGATAATATCGCTCACTACAACGCCCATGCGCCTGACCGACGGAATAGAAAGTTTATTGAAACCTCTCAAGGTGATAAAATTCCCCGTGCACGATATAGCGATAATCATGTCTATCGCACTCAGATTTATCCCCACGCTGTTGGACGAGACGCACAAGACAATCAACGCTCAAAAGGCGCGCGGAGCGGCGTTCGACACGGGCGGTCTTATAAAGAAAGCAAAGTCAATGCTTCCCGTGCTCATTCCGCTTTTCGTTTCCGCTTTCAGACGTGCGGACGAACTCGCTTTTGCCATGGACGCAAGGTGCTACAACGCCACGGAAAAGCGCACTAAAATGAGAAAACTCAAACTCGGCTGGCGTGACCTTATCGCCACGCTCTTTGTGGCAGGATACGCCACGTTCATATTTGTCGACCGATACTACTTTTTGGGACTCGACCACGTCCTGTTCCCGGGGGTGTTTTAATGCGCTATAAAATCACGGTGGAATACGACGGCGAAAAATTCTGCGGTTGGCAGAGGCAGCTAAGCGACAGAACCGTGCAGCAGACGCTCGAGGAGGCGCTCGAAAAACTCGGGATAAAAACCGTCGTCACGGCGAGCGGCAGGACGGACAGCGGAGTGCATGCGGCAGGACAGGTTGCTCATTTCGATGCGGAATGTTCTATCCCCACGGATAAATTTCCGCTTGCCGTCAACGCTTATCTTCCCGACGACGTAAGCGTGACGGAGTGCGAGATTGTCTCGGGCGGCTTTAACGCAAGGTTTGACGCCAAACGTAAAACCTATTGCTACCGTCTGTATTATTCAAGGGTGAGGCATCCGCTTTTAGAAAAAAATCACACTCACGTCACGGTGGAGCCAAACGAGAACGCCATGCGGCATGCCGCCGAGTATATCGTGGGCGAGCACGATTTCAAATGCTTCGAGGCGTCGGGGTCTAAAGTGAAAAGCACGGTGAGGACGGTATATTCGATCGAGATAAAAACGGGCGAGCTAAAAGGCGCAAAAACGTATGAGATATACGTCACTGGCAACGGATTTTTGTATAATATGGTGCGCATTATAGCAGGCACACTCTATTACGTCGGAATAGGTAAACTCTCCCCCGACGACGTCAAAGAGATAATAAAAAAGAAAAAAAGGGTGGGGGCAGGAAAGACTATGCCGCCTAAAGGCTTGACCTTGGAGGAAGTCTTTTATCAATAAAAACGGTAAGGCAAAAAAGTGTGCTTGCTTAAAAAAGATAAGCTAAAAGGCATAGGCAATACAAAAATTTAGCATAAAAAAGGCATAACCCATACGAAAAACCCGGCATGAAAGGCTTGGCTTATATAAAAGACTTAGCCTGAAAAAGTATTGAATACATAAAATACAGTCTGCGCATTTTTTAAAGTCAAAAGCGAAAGGCAATGCTAAATCCGTTTGACGTTTTAGCTTAAAGCGTTTTAGCCTTAGAGCTTTTTGTCGCATATAGGCTTTTGAGCATTAAAGCGTTTTGTCTGCTTATATTTTATTTATCGCTTGCTCGGATAAAAACTTTGCGAAATTACTTGACATAATTTTTCTTTTTTTTTATGATAATGAAGTTAATTTGGTTATTCTGCCGTAAGGACTAGCCCCCCGAGCGGTAAAACAATAAACAGATACTCGTTTGGAGGTTACATTGATGAGTAAGGATTTGCAAGCATTTGCAAAAAACAATAAAACTTATATGCCTAATCCCGAAACAGTCGAAAGAAAATGGTATGTAGTCGACGCAACAGGTCTTGTCCTCGGAAGACTCGCATCTCAGGTTGCGGCAATCCTCAAAGGAAAGAACAAGCCGACATACACGCCCCACGTCGATTGCGGTGACAACGTCATCGTCATCAACTGCGACAAGGTTGTTTTGACAGGCAAAAAATTGGAGCAAAAATATTATCGTTATCACACCGGTTATGTCGGCGGTCTTAAAGAGATTCAATACAAAAAGCTTATGAACGAAAAGCCGGACTTTGCCGTGTATAAGGCAGTTAAGGGTATGCTTCCCAAAAACAAAATCGGCGCGGATATGCTCAAGAAACTCAGAGTCTACGTCGGCGCGGAACATAACCATCAGGCTCAGAAACCTATCGAGCTTAAAATCGAGGATTAAGGAGTAAAGTATGGCAACGAAAAAAGCAGTTAAAAAAGTTCAGTATATTGCAACGGGCAGAAGAAAATCTGCCATCGCCCGTGTTCGCCTTATCCCCGGCGGCGAAGGTCAAATCGTCATCAACAAGAGAACTATCGAAGAATACTTCCCCATGGATACGACAAGACTTATCGTCAATCAGCCGCTTGAGGCCACCGGCACAAAAGACAAGTTTGACGTTTTCGTCAACGTCAAGGGCGGCGGTATAACAGGTCAGGCCGGCGCAATCCGTCACGGCATCGCAAGAGCGCTCTGCACCGTGGACAGCGACGCTTACCGTCCCACTCTCAAAAAAGCAGGTTTCCTCACGAGAGACCCCAGAGCCAAAGAAAGAAAGAAATACGGACTTCACAAGGCAAGAAAGGCTCCGCAATTCTCAAAGAGATAACTTCACGGTTGCAAAACTCAAATTCAAAACGCCCGAATATCGGGCGTTTTTTATACTGCAAATTATCACGGCTCAGAGCCGCTTTTCCGTGTTCAGGCGATAACGCCGATAGCGTTTTTCAGCCATTAAAAGAACAAATGTCATATAAAACTTTTTTGAATTTATCTTATGAATAATATTTTCCTTTGCCGAAAATTTTGCGCTTATTTGCATAAATGGGTCTTATAAAATACGGCGGATTATTAAATTTAATATATTTTGTGCTTGAAATATTTCCGTCCGTGTCATGTTTTGCCGTGAGCGGAACTGTTTGAAGTCGGGCGCAGGCGGTATTGACTTTTTTTCGATAAAAAGCTAAAATTAAAAAAAGTTTCAGATTAAAAATTTAATTTAGCGTTATCTGCCCAATTTTAATAATGCCTAAAAAAATTACGGCACAAAGCCGTATTATATCGGATAATAAAAAGGGAGAGTCCCTTAATTATAAAGGAGTGTTATGAAAGGTAATCCATTAAAAAAATCGGTTATGCTGTTTGCTCTGCTCTTGCTTGTCGTGCTTTTTTCGGCGCTGTTTGTCGCTTGTTCCGACGCCGACGACACTCAGACGCCCGCTGAGCCTTTAATGTATAACCTCAATGAGGACGATACTTATTCGGTGGCAAAATGCGACGTATCGCAAACGGACGTCGTTATCCCCGAAACGTATAAAGGCAAGAGCGTGGTCAAAATTGAAAACGGAGCGTTTGACGATTGCAAAAACGTGCTGTCCCTCGTCATTCCCGACAGCGTCACGGAAGTGGAACCAAACGCACTCATCGGTCTGAGAAATCTTCAGAAGCTCACCGCTCCCGCCGTTGCTCTCGGCTGTGTAAGCAAAATTCAGAAGATTGACACTCTCGTCGTGACAAGCGGCGAGACGATAGCCGAAAATGCGGTATCCGGTTGGGACTATTTAAAAAGCGTTACTTTGCCGGATACGTTAAAGACGATAGAATATTCGGGATTTGCCCACTGCGAACTGCTTGAAGAGATAAATCTGCCCGACGGCGTCACGTCAATAGGCGAATATGCTTTTTACAACTGCGCCTCAATCAAACAATTCAATCTTCCCGACAGCGTGGAAAGCATAGGCAATTATGCCTTCGGAAAGTGCGTGAGCCTTGAAACCGTTTCTCTGTCGGAATCGCTTGCCACGTTGGGCAATTGGGTGTTTGCAAGCTGTAACTCCTTGATAAATCTGACCATATCGCCTCAAAACGCAAATTATTATTCGACGGGCAACTGCATTATAGAAAGGGGAACGCAAACGCTCGTTTTGGGCTGTTTGGGCAGTATCATACCTAACGACGGCACGATAAAAATAATAGGGCATCACGCATTTGCAAGTCAGGAAACTTTGGTAAGCATAACTTTGCCCGATTCGGTCACGACGATAGAGACCTACGCTTTTGACGGTTGTTCGTCTTTGGTGTCCGTCGACCTCGGGATATTCTTTACGACGTTTGAAAGACGCTCCTTTACAGACTGTCCGTCAATCGAGTATTTCACCTATCCCGGCACTATGGCGGATTTTAATTCCTACGTCGACCAGCATACCGATTATATGGAAACGGGCAAAAACGTGATTTACAAATGTTCGGACGGAAACGTCGAACGCAATCCCTCGCTCTATCCTTGGAGCTGAGAGAAGAGATAAAAGGGTATTGTAAAACGCCTTATTCGGGTTTCCGAAACATATAAGGCTGTAAAGAAATTAAAGTCTGTTGAGATAAAAGATATAAAAATTGCAATTTATGTCGGATAAAAAGCCATACGGTTTAGGCTATAACATAAATAAACCGACTTGGCGGTTTTGTCTTAAACGTTTTATATTGCAAATCAAATTATCCGTCTAGCGAGCGGTTATATAAACGGATATGGCTGTCGGGCAGACGGTCAGGCAAATCGACTAAGCCGTCGGGCGGTCGACTTGTGACAAACAAATTAAAATTCAAAAGAGGTAGATATGGTTTACGCAGTTATATTGGCAGGCGGTCTCGGCAAGCGAATGAACTCCGAAACGCTCAAGCAATTCGCCCTTGTCGGGGATACGCCCATAGTGCATTTTTCCGTCAAGGCATTTTGCGAAAACGAAAAAGTGGACAGGGCGATAGTCGTGGCGTTCGACGTCGAGGCTATGCAAAAGTGTTTAGAGCCTGTTATGTGCGACAAAATTTCCGTGGTAAAGGGCGGAGAGTCGAGAAGCAAGTCGCTCGAGTGCGGTATGGCGGAAGCGATAAGGCTGGGTGCAACAGGCGACGACCTCATCGTATCTCACGATGCGGCACGTCCGTTTGTGACAAAGAGGCTCATAGACGACGCCATAACGACGGCGGAGGAATACGGCGCTTCGTCTGCGGCAATAAAGATGAGCGACACGCTTGCACTCACCGACGGTATAAACCTGACGGGGCTTGTGGACAGGTCGAGGGTGGCGGCGTTGCAGACGCCTCAGTGCTCAAAACTTAAATATATGCAAAAGGCATTCCTCGAAGCGGGAGGGGGGACGGACCTTTATTCCCTTCTGATGCAGGCAGGCGTTCCCGTCAGGATTTTCGACGGCAACCGAGACAATATCAAAATAACTTATTATGACGATCTTCTCTATGCAAACTGTATTTATAAATCCAAAAAGGACGGCGAACTCGGGCGCTGAAAGCTGTTTCGGCAGTCGTATGAGTTTTTTGTTGATAGTCCTAAAAACTCTGACGAAACTAAACACAGACTTTGACAAAGCCATAACGCTACGTGGCGCATGGCAAAGCTAAACTTTTTGATTGAAAATTTTAAGCTGCCTTGGATTTTGCCAAAAGCGGTAAAGCGAAAAAAAAATAAAAGCCCGAACTTTTCGGGCTTTTTTTTATTTATAACGGTATTTTCAAAAAACGTTGTCAAGCGATTTGAAGGGGTATTTTTAATTTTTTTGACGATATTTTTTGCAATTTTGCAAAAAATATCATTTGATTTTTTCGAGAGAAACGACGGCAAAAGATGCGATTGCCTCGCCGTTTCCTATCAAATCCACGCCTTCGTTGGTGGTTGCCGTTATGCCCACTCTGTCGGGGGATATTCCCAAAAGAGAGGAAAGCGACGCTTTCATGCCGTCGAGATAGGGGGCAAGTTTAGGCTTTTCGGCTATGACGGCAACGCTTGCATTGGACGGTTTATATCCCTTTTGTTTTGCTATGTTTAAAACTTGTTTTAGCAAATCGGCGCTGTCGGCTCCCTTAAAGGCGTCCTCGTTTACGGGAAAGAGGTGTCCGATATCCTTTTGCCCGAGCGAGGATAAGACAGCGTCCATAACGGCGTGCAGGGGGGCGTCGCCGTCCGAATGGGCGTCGAAAGCCCTGTCAAACGGAATTTTAACGCCGCAAAGGACTATATTTTCCCCGAAAACAAGCCTGTGGATATCGTATCCGACGCCAAAGAGGATATCTTTGGGTATATCGCCGTTAAATTGAAAAGTATCTTTTTTCATATCAGTTTAAAATTTCGTACATGGAAGCGGGATTTTTGTTGCCCGCTTTTTCGTCGGTGGAAAGCACTTTAAACTTTAAACTTTCGCCGCCGAAGCCTACGGTTACCACGTCGCCCTCTTTTATTTCCTTGGACGGTTTGACCGCTCTGCCGTTAATATCTATGCGCCCTTTGTCGCACGCTTCCTGCGCCACCGTCCTGCGTTTTATTATTCTTGAAACTTTTAAAAATTTATCTATTCTCATACCTGCGCCCTTTTTATGAATTTTAAACCTAAATATACAGCAAATTGTTTGTCGAGCTCTTTTGAAAGAAATTTTCAAATTTACATTAAAAACAGTTGACTCTTGAAATTTTAGTTGCTACAATTAAAAACTGCGATAAAATACAAAAAATCTACCCACAACTTAGTCTTGGGGGTAGGGCTTTTTGTCTGTAAAAGTAGTATAAAACAACATGACATAAAAAACAAGTGTTTTTTTTGGAAGTTTTTAAATATCAAGTTTTTAAATAATTTTAAGGAGCGTAGCATGTCTCAAAAAATTGAAAAATACGGAAACACGGAGAGGAGAACCTTTTCGAGCATCAAAAACGTCGTAGACATTCCTTACCTCATCGAAGTTCAGAAAAAGTCTTATCAGAACTTCATAGAAGAAGGAATAAGAGAAGTTTTTAAAGATTATTCTCCTATCAACGATTTCGCAGGCAGAATGAAAATCGAGTTTCTCGATTATTCGCTTGACGGCGAGCCTAAATACTCCGTCAAGGAATGCAAGGACAGAGATGCGACTTACGCAGTGCCGCTTAAGGTAAAGGCAAGACTTACCAACAACGACACGGGCGAAGTTATCGACCAGGAAGTCTTTATGGGCGACTTCCCGCTTATGACGGAATCCGGCTCGTTCATTATCAACGGAGCGGAAAGAGTTATCGTCAGTCAGCTTGTCAGAAGCCCGGGCGTTTACGGTCAGGAAACGAAGGATAAAAACGGCATCTCAAGATACGGCACGCAAGTTATCCCCAACCGCGGAGCATGGCTCGAATTCGAGCAGGACGCCAACGATATAGCGTGGGTCAAAGTTGACCGTCAAAGAAGGATAACGACCACGACGCTCCTGAGAGCTTTAGGCTACGGCACCGACGAGGAACTCAGAGAGCTTTTCGGCGGCGACGATATGATTGAAAAGACTATGGAAAAGGACGCCAGCTGCAAGAGCGTCGAGCAGGGCAAGATTGACCTCTTCCGCAGACTCCGTCCCGGCGAAGTTCCCACCATGGACGGCGCCGACGCCTTGATAAGAAATATTTTCTTTGACTACAAAAAATACGATCTCGCAAGAGTGGGACGTTATAAATACAACAAAAAGCTGTCTATTGCGGGCAGATTGGAAGGACAGGTTTTGTCGCGCGACGTGGTATCTCCGCTTACCGGCGAAGTGCTTGCGTCTAAAGGCGAAACGGTATCCGAAGCAAAAGCCAACGAAATTCAGAACAATGCCGTCAACGAGGCGTTTATCGTCATAAAAGACGCCGAGGGTAAAGAAGGCGAATTCAAGCTCATCGGCAATAAGACGGTTGACCTTGACGCCTTCGTCGATTGCAATCCCAGACAGCTTGGCGTTTTGGAAAAAGTTTACTATCCCGTCTTAAAAGAGATTTTGGATACCTACACCAAAAAGGACGATATCATCGCCGCTATAAAGGCGCAGGCGGACGTTTTGGTGTCTAAGCACGTCACCGTCGACGACATAGTCGCAATGGTTGACTACAACATCGGACTCAGAAAGGGCGTAGGCACCGTCGACGATATCGACCACCTTGCCAACAGAAGAGTCAAAGCTGTGGGCGAGCTTTTGCAAAATCAATTCAGAATAGGCATTTCAAGACTTGAAAGAATCATAAAAGAAAAGATGAGCGTAGCGCAGGAAAACGTTGAGATAACTCCTCAGACTCTTATCAATATCAGACCCGTCACAAGCGCCATCAAGGAATTTTTCGGCTCGTCGCAGCTCTCTCAGTTTATGGATCAGCCCAACCCGATTGCAGAGCTTACGCACAAGAGAAAGCTCTCCGCATTGGGTCCCGGCGGTCTTAACAAGGAAAGGGCAACGTTTGAAGTGCGTGACGTTCACTATTCGCACTACGGCAGAATGTGTCCTATCGAAACGCCTGAAGGTCAGAACATAGGTCTTATCACTTCTCTTTCCACGTTCGCAAGAGTCAACGAATACGGCTTTATCGAAACTCCTTACAGAAAGATAGATAAAGAGAAAAAAGTCGTAACCGACGAAGTGGTCTACATGACTGCCGACGAGGAAGACAAATACATCATAGCAGAAGCAAACTCGCAGCTTGACGAGGAAGGACATTTTGTCAAAGACCTTGTCAATTGCCGTATAAAGGAAGATATCCGTGCCGTCGACAAGAGCATGCCCGATTATATGGACGTTTCGCCCAAGCAGCTCATCTCAATCGCTACGGCGCTCATTCCGTTCCTTGAAAACGACGATACCAACCGTGCTCTTATGGGCTCCAACATGCAGCGTCAGGCAGTGCCGCTTCTCAAACCGGAAGCTCCTATGATTGCAACCGGAGTCGAGCATAAAATCGCTTACGACAGCGGAGTCATGAAACTTGCAAAACACGACGGCGTGGTAAAATACGTCGACTCCGACAAGATAATCGTCGAGACGACGGACGGAAAAGAGGACGTTTATACTCTTTCCAAATTCCAAAGAAGCAACCAATCAACTTGCATAAATCAGCGTCCTATCGTCAGCAAAGGCGATAAGGTAGTGGCGGAAAAATACGACGCAAACGGCAGACTCGTTCAAGAGGCTACCATTTTGGCGGACGGTCCCGCTACCGACAACGGAGAACTTTCACTCGGCAGAAACATTCTGATTGGCTTTATGTCCTGGGAAGGTTACAACTACGAAGACGCTATCCTGATAAACGAAGACCTCGTCCGTGACGACGTGTTCACCTCTATCCATATAGAAGAGCACGAAATCGAGGCGAGAGATACCAAACTCGGCGAAGAACAAATCACGAGAGATATCCCCAACCTCTCCGACGACGCTCTCAAAAACCTCGACGAAGACGGTATAGTCAGAGTGGGCGCAGAGGTCAGACCCGGAGATATTTTGGTAGGTAAGGTCACGCCTAAGGGCGAAACGGAGCTCACTCCCGAAGAAAGACTTTTAAGAGCGATATTCGGCGAAAAGGCGAGAGATTTCAGAGATACCTCGCTCAGAGTGCCCAACGGAGAAGCGGGTATCGTAGTCGACGTCAAGATATTCACGAGAAAGAACCGTGACGAGCTCGCTCCCGGAGTCAACAAGCTCGTCAGAGTTTATATCGCTCAAAAGAGAAAGATATCCGTTGGTGATAAGATGGCAGGACGTCACGGTAACAAGGGCGTTATCTCGAGAGTTTTGCCCAAAGAGGATATGCCTTTCATGGCGGACGGTACGCCTTTGCAAATCGTGCTCAACCCGCTCGGCGTTCCTTCACGTATGAACATCGGACAGGTTTTGGAGGTTCACCTCGGACTTGTCGCAAAGATGCTCGGTTGGAAAGTGGCAACTCCCGTTTTCGAGGGCGTCAAGCAGGAAGAAATTTCAAAGATTTTCTCGGATATGGGGCTCGTCAACGAAAAGGGCGAAGTGGACGGCAAGATACAGCTTTACGACGGAAGAACGGGCGAACCGTTTGAAAACAGAGTTACCGTCGGATATATGTATTACCTCAAGCTCCATCACCTCGTCGACGACAAGATACACGCACGTTCGACAGGACCGTATAGCCTTGTCACGCAGCAGCCTCTCGGCGGTAAAGCTCAGTTCGGCGGACAGAGATTCGGTGAAATGGAAGTCTGGGCGCTCGAGGCTTACGGTGCGGCAAACGTGTTGCAGGAAATCCTCACGGTCAAATCCGACGACGTCGTGGGCAGGGTAAAGACCTACGAATCAATAGTAAAAGGCAACAACATAAGCGAACCCGGAATTCCGGAAGCGTTCAAGGTTTTGGTCAGCGAACTCAAGAGCTTGGCTCTCGACATTAAAGTGCTCACCGAGGACGACGATGAAATCAAACTCCGTGACTATTCGGACGAAGAACTCGATTTCGACGCCGCAAACACCAAGAACGAGGAATTCAAAGAAATCGATATCATGACAGGCGAAGGCAACGTCTTTGGCGACTTCACTGCCGAAAAGACGGACGATTCGCTCAGCATTTTCGATACGCCGTCCGATGACGACGATGACGCATTCAATATCTTTGACGACAAGACAGAAGACGACATCACGGCATTATTCGGCGATTCTTCCGACGATAAAGACGAAGAATAACAGGAGGGTTTTATGTACGAACTTTCAAATTACGAATCAATTCAGATAGGCATCGCTTCACCCGAGAAAATCAGAGAATGGTCTTACGGCGAAGTCACAAAGCCTGAAACAATAAATTACAGAACGCAAAAACCGGAAAAGGACGGCTTGTTCTGCGAAAGAATTTTCGGACCTACCCGTGACTGGGAATGTCACTGCGGACGTTACAGAAGAATAAGATACAAGGGCGTTATCTGCGAAAAGTGTGGCGTTGAAGTTACAAAAAGCAAGGTTCGCCGTGAAAGAATGGGGCACATCGAATTTGCAACTCCCGTTTCGCATATCTGGTATTTCAGAGGCGTTCCTTCGAGAATTTCCCTCCTTTTGGATATGTCGCCCAAAGACCTTGAAGCGGTATTATACTTTGTATCCTTCATCGTTCTCGATCCCGGCAAATGCACGGAAATTTATAAAAAACAGGTCATCTCGGATAAAGAATACCGCGAGCTTTTGGAGCGTTACGACGCAAAAGATTTCCGAGTTGGTATGGGTGCAGAGGCGGTCAAGGAACTCCTTTGCGAAATCGACCTCGAAAAGGAAAGCGCAGAGCTTAAAGCTATCGTCGAAAACTCGCAGGGACAGAAAAGACAGAGAGCGGTAAAGAGGCTCGACATCGTCGAAGCGTTCCGCATATCCGGCAACCGTCCGGAATGGATGATTCTCGACGTGCTTCCCGTGCTTCCTCCCGAACTCCGTCCTATGGTTCAGCTTGACGGCGGAAGATACGCAACGAGCGACCTCAACGACCTTTACCGCAGAGTTATCAACCGTAACAACCGCTTAAAGAGGCTCAAAGAACTCGGCGCACCGGATATCATCGTGCGTAACGAAAAGAGAATGCTTCAAGAAGCCGTCGACGCACTTATCGACAACGGCCGCAGAGGAAAGGCAATCGAGGGACCGGGCAGCCGTGACCTCAAGTCGCTCAGCGGTATGCTTTCCGGTAAGCAAGGACGTTTCCGTCAGAACCTTCTCGGTAAACGTGTCGACTACTCGGGACGTTCCGTTATCGTCGTCGGACCCGAACTCAAACTTTATCAATGCGGACTTCCCAAGGAAATGGCGCTCGAGCTTTTCAAGCCGTTTGTCATGAAAAAACTTGTCGAACAAAATCTCTGCCACAATATAAAGAGCGCAAAGCGTTTTGTCGAAAACGGCAGGAATCAGGTTTGGGATATCTTAGAGGACATCATAAAAGACCACCCCGTGCTTCTTAACCGTGCTCCTACGCTTCACCGTCTCGGTATTCAGGCATTCGAGCCGGTGCTCGTCGAAGGCAGAGCAATCAAAATTCACCCGCTCGTCTGTTCGGCATTCAACGCCGACTTCGACGGCGACCAGATGGCCGTTCACCTTCCGCTCTCTCTCGAGGCTCAGGCGGAAGCGAGAATATTGATGCTTTCGACAAACAACATTTTAAAACTGAGCGACGGCAAACCTATCGTTTCGCCGACGCAGGATATGGTTATCGGCTCGTACTACCTCACCATGGTCAAACCCGGCGAGATAGGCGAGGGCAAGGTTTTTGCTTCCTACGACGAGGCGATAATGGCGTATCAGGCAAAAGAAATCAAACTTCAGACTCTTTGCTATATCAGATTTAAAAAGCAAAGAGAGGACGGCACCGTCGAATCCAAGATTTTGCACACCACTTTGGGCAGATGCATTTTCGATAAGGCTTTGCCGCAAGATATTCGCCTCGGCGGACTTGACCGCTCAAAAGCCGACAACTTTATCGGTCTCGAAATAGAGGGCTTGCTCGGAAAGGCTTGTCTTGTCGAGCAATCGCAGCTCTCCGAAATTTTCGATGCGTTCAAGGGCGCAACGGTCAGCGATGAACTGATAGCCAAGTTTGAGAATATAATGAAGGGCATTACCAAAATCGACAAGGTAAAGGCTCAGAAGATAATCGACTTTATAGCCGACAACAATATCGAAAAACTCGAGGAATTCGACGAATTCGGTGCAACGTCGTCGGCAAAGGTTTTCCGTGACGGACTTGAAAAGATACTCGGCAAAAAGGCTCCCGCTGTCGGAAAGAAACAGCTTTCCGCAATCGTCGACGCCTGCTTCAAATATCACGGAGCAACGGAAACGGCAAACGTGCTCGACAAAATCAAGGCAATGGGCTTTAAGTATTCGACGATAGGCGCATTGACCGCATCCGTTTTCGATATGAAGGTGCCTGTCGAAAAAGGCGATATCCTCTCTCAGGCGGAAAAAGACGTCAAAGAGAAAATAGAAAAGAACTTCAAAAGAGGTATCCTTACCGAGGAAGAGCGTTACAACGGCGTTATCAATATATGGAAAGACGCTTCCGACAAACTCGAAAAAGCGCTCGTCAAATCGCTTGACGACTACAATCCTATCTGGATGATGGCGCAATCGGGCGCCCGTGGTAACATGGGACAGATTCGTCAGCTTGCGGGTATGCGTGGTCTTATGGCAAAGCCTAACGGCGAAACGGTTGAGCTCCCGGTTAAAGCGGCTTTCTGTGAAGGACTTTCCGTTTTGGAATACTTCATATCCTCGCACGGCGGAAGAAAAGGTCTTGCCGATACCGCTCTTAAGACGGCGGACTCCGGTTACCTCACAAGACGTCTTGTCGACGTTTCGCAATACGTCATCGTTCGTGAGGACGACTGCCACAACACCAAGGGTATGGAAGTTACCGCAATTGAAGAAGGCGGCACCTTGATTGAAGGACTTGCCGACAGAATCGCAGGCAGATATACCATAGACCCCATCGTCAATCCTACTACGGGCGAAGTCATCGTCGAAGCGGATACGATGATAACCGACGACATGGCAAAAGAAATCGACGCCGCAGGTATCAAAAAGGTTAAGATAAGAAGCATACTTACCTGCAAAACCAAAAACGGCGTTTGCGCAAAGTGTTACGGAAAGAATATGGCAAGCGGCAACCCCGTCAAACTTGGTGAGGCTGTCGGTATCATAGCCGCTCAGTCCATCGGCGAACCGGGCACCCAGCTTACGATGAGAACCTTCCACTCGGGCGGCGTCGCAACGGGCGACGATATCACGCAAGGTCTTCCCCGTGTTGAAGAATTGTTCGAGGCAAGACGTCCTAAGGGCGTTGCCACCATCACGGAAATTTCCGGCGTCGTTCATATCGATAACAACGGCAGAGAAGTCACCGTCACCAATGCGGACGGCGAATCCAAAACTTACACGTTGCCTTTCGGCGCAAAGCTCAAGGTCAACGAGGGCGATATGATAGAAGCCGGCGCTCCTTTAAACCGCGGTTCTATCGACCCGCAGGAAATGCTCAAGGTCAGAGGCGTCAAGGGCGTTCAGGACTACCTCACCAAGGAAGTCCAATCCGCTTACAGACTGTCCGGTGTTGAAATCAACGACAAACACATTGAGATTATCGTTCGCCAGATGCTCAACAAAGTCAGAGTGGAAAAACAGGGCGACACGTCAATGCTCCCCGGAACGCTTGTCGATATCTTCACTTACGAAGAGGAAAACTCCAAAGTTTTGGAAACGGGCGGAGTTCCCGCAACGGCAAAGAGAACGCTTCTCGGTATAACGAAAGCGTCTCTTGCCACCGAATCCTTCCTCTCGGCGGCTTCCTTCCAGGAAACCGCAAAAGTTTTGACCGACGCTGCCATCAAGAATAAGAAAGACCCGCTCATCGGTATTAAAGAAAACGTAATTATAGGTAAACTTATTCCGGCAGGAACGGGCATGAAAAATTATAAAAATATTACAACCGTTCCCAACGTTCCCGCGGCAGGCGAGGAGAGTAAAGGAAATTAGGAGATAACAATGTCCAAAAAATTGTTTACGTCCGAAAGCGTAACCGAAGGTCATCCCGACAAAATCTGCGATCAAATAGCGGACGCCCTGCTCGATAGCTTTATCGGGCAGGACCCTGCGTCGAGGTGCGCTATCGAAGTTTGCGTAACGACGGGCGTCGTTATGGTTTTCGGCGAAGTTACGTCCAAAGCTACGGTTGACGTTCAGAAAGTGACGAGAGAAATTATCGATTCTATCGGCTACAACGACACGAGCCTCGGCTTTGACGCAAACACCTGCGCCGTCATATCCTCTTTGCACGAGCAGTCGCCCGATATCGCTATGGGCGTGGACGAGGCATTTGAATACGAGGGCGTTGACGAATACGACAGAACGGGCGCCGGCGACCAGGGAATGATGTTCGGATACGCCTGCGACGAGACGGCGGAATATATGCCGCTTGCAATAGTTTTAGCTCACTCTCTGTCCAAAAAGCTCGCCGAAGTCAGAAAGAGAGGCGTTATCGACTATCTGCGCCCCGACGGTAAAACACAGGTTACGGTGGAATACGAAGACGGAGTGCCCAAAAGGGTGGACACCGTCGTCGTTTCCTGCCAACACGACGAGGACGCCGATATCGACAGTATAACTAAAGACATAGTCGAATACGTCATTGAAAAGGCAATCCCCGCAGAACTTATCGACGACGACACTAAAATTTACGTCAATCCCACGGGCAGATTTGTTTACGGCGGACCTTACTCGGACAGCGGACTTACGGGCAGAAAGATAATAGTGGATACATACGGCGGATATTGTCCGCACGGAGGCGGAGCGCTTTCCGGCAAAGACGCCACCAAAGTGGACAGAAGCGCATTTTACATGGCAAGATATATCTGTAAAAATCTCGTGGCGGCAGGCGTCGCTAAAAAATGCGAGCTTCAGGTATCTTACGCAATAGGAATGGCTCGTCCTATTTCCGTTACCGTCAACACTTACGGAACGGGAATAATTCCCGACGACAAGGCGGAAGAACTCGTCCGTGAGGTATTCGATTTAAGACCCAAAGCGATAATCGACCAACTCGGCTTGCAACAGCCGATATACCGAGCGACTTCAAACTACGGACACCTCGGCAATCCCGATTTTCCGTGGGAAAAGCTCGATAAAACGGATGATATAAAACAGGCATTGCAAAAATACTTGGTATAAGCGAATGAAAATTGACGGAGAGATAAAAAACGTAATATTCCGCAATGAAGAAACCGGTTATACGGTGCTGGATTTATATGTTGACGGCGGTGATTTAGTCACCGCCGTTGGTATATTTCCGCCCGTTCACTCGGGAGAGCGTCTTACGCTCGAGGGGGAATTTAAAAAGAGTCAATACGGCAGACAATTCGATACCGTAAAATATTTTATTTCCAACCCCGTGAGGCTCGACTCGATAAAAAAATATCTCTCCAGCGGTCTGATAAAAGGGCTTGGCAAGGTGACGGCGCAAAATATAGTCGACCGCTTCGGGCTGTCATCTTTGGAAGCCATGGATAAGCCTTTCGAGCTTGCCCGAGTGCAGGGCATATCCCTCAAGAGAGCGACGGAATTTTCCGTGGCGTTTGCCAAAGCCAAAAGCGCACAGGAAGCGGTCATCTTTTTGCAGTCGCTCGGCGTTTCGATAAACATGAGCCTCAAGATATTCAGAGCATACGGCGACAGGACAATCGACAACGTCAAAAAAAATCCGTATATGCTCGTCGAGGATATCGACGGCGTGGGATTTATCACGGCAGATTCTATCGCCGCTTCCATGGGTATAGAAAGGGACAGCGACAAGAGAATAGTGGCGGGCATCGTTCACACTCTAAAAGAGGATTCGTCAAGAGGCGGCAACACTTTTATGCCTCGCGAATCTTTGGTGGAAGAAGCGTTTAAACTTTTAAAAATAGGCGGCGAGGACGACAAACTTAAGATAAGCGACGCCTTAGAGGACCTCGTTTTGCTCGGACAGTTAAAAGCGGTGGAATACGGTGCGACGAGGGCAATAATGCTCGCTAAATATTTCAATCTCGAAAAGTCGATAGCGTCCAAGATAGCGGCGCTCGTCGAAAGCCGAAGATTTGAAACGGTTGACGCCGACGAAGCGGTAGCAAGATTTGAAAAAGAAAACGGCATTGAGCTTCACTCCTCGCAGAAAGAAGCGGTTGCCGAAGCGATAAACGGCGGCGTTTGCGTGATAACGGGCGGCCCGGGAACGGGCAAGACGACGATAGTAAAATGTATACTTCAAACCTTTAAAGACCTCAATTTAAGGACTGCGCTCTGCGCTCCGACGGGCAGGGCGGCAAAGAGGCTTTCGGAGGCGACGGATACGGAAGCGAAAACCATTCACCGCCTTTTGGAACTCGATTACGAAAATCAGAACGCCGGATTCGTTTTCAACGAAATGAAAAAACTTCCCGTCGACGCCGTCATAGTGGACGAGGCGAGCATGGTGGACGAATACGTCGCCAACGCACTCTTAAAAGCGCTCGGCTCGTCGGTCAGGCTCGTATTGGTGGGTGATAAGGACCAGCTTCCCTCCGTGGGTGCAGGCAACGTGCTTGCGGACGTGATAAAATCTGGAGTATGCCCGGTAAAACAGCTCACCCACATATACCGCCAGGCGTTAGAGAGCGGAATCGTGGCAAGTGCGCACAAGATAAATTCCGGACTTATGCCCGAGCTCAAAAACAAATATAAAGACTTTTTCTTTATCTCCGTTTCGGGCGCCGAAAACATAAAAAAGGAAATTGTGGGGCTTTGCACGGAAAGGTTGCCCAAGTTTTTGGGAATAAGACCCTACGACGTGCAGGTGCTCTGTCCTATGAGACGGGGTGCGGACGGCACGGCTTCGTTAAACGCCGAACTTCAGTCGGTGCTCAATCCGAAAAAGCCGCACGAGAAGGAACTCTACTACGGCGAAACCGTCTTTCGGGCAAGCGATAAAGTCATGCAGACGCAAAACAACTATCAGCTTGCCTGGACTTGCACGGTAGGCGGCGTAACGCAGAGGGGACTTGGAGTTTTCAACGGAGATATAGGCGAGATAGCCGTCATAGACGACGAAAATTTTATCGTCCGTTTCGAGGACGGCAGGGAAGCAAACTATACGACGGGCGACCTCGAACAACTTTCGCTTGCCTACGCCACGACAATTCATAAATCGCAGGGCAGCGAATTCGACGCAGTGGTTATCTGCCTCGACGCAAACTTTTTGCTTCAGTCGAGAAACCTTATATATACCGCCGTCACGAGAGCGAAAAAGACGGCAGTGCTTGTAGGGGAGGCTCAGATGCTCGGCAAAATGATAAAGCGTTCGCAGACGCAGAGATATACTCTGCTGTCCAAATTCATAAAAGAGGAGGCATCAGGTGAAAAATCCGATTTTGAATAAGGCAATAGACGCCGTATTCCCTCAAAACGAAACCTGCGACGTATGCCTTGAGGAACTGCCTTATAAGACAAGACTTAACCTGTGTTCGTCCTGTCTTGAAAAGCTGCCGTTTAACGATAAAAAGGTATGCCTATGCTGTGGCGCGCCTATGGATAACGAAGCGGACTATTGTTTAAGATGTATGGACACAAAACGCTCGTTCGATAAGTGCAGGAGCGTGTTTGTATATGAAGGACTTGCCAAAAAGGTATTGCTTTCATTTAAATACGGCGAAAAGAAATATTTGAAAAACTTATTGGCAAAACTTATGACGGATAAGTATTTATCCGAAAGATTCGAGGCAGACGTCGTCACGTTTGTTCCCATGACCAAAAAGGAACAGCGCAAAAGAGGATACAATCAGTCGGAGCTTCTCGCAAGGGAAATCGCAAACTCTCTTTCGCTCGAGTGCCGTCCCTCTCTTGAAAAGGTAAAGGAATCGCCGGAACAGAAATCGCTGTCGGCAAAGGAAAGAGCGGAAAACTTAAAGGGAGTGTTTTCCTGTTCGGATGCGGCTTTAAAGGGTAAAAGAGTATTGCTTATCGACGACGTTTTCACTACGGGAGCGACAGCCAACGAGTGCTCAAGCGTGCTATTGAAAGCGGGCGCTTCAAACGTTTTGGTGCTCACCGCCTGCGTTACCGCATTGAAGCCTTATATGGTATAAAAGGTATAACTGCTAGAAGATTGACAATTTTACGTCCTGCCTGTATTATTTATGATAGTTTAAGGAGACGACTATGGGATTATTTAAAGGCGAAAATTACAGACACGTCAAAAAACTTAAGAAAACCGCAGATAAAATCGAGCTTTTGGCGGACAGCTACGCTCAGCTTACCAACGAGCAGCTTCAGGCCAAAACGGAAGAATTTAAAAAGAGGATAGCCGACGGCGAAAAGCTCGAGTCTGTTTTGCCCGAGGCATACGCCACGGTCAGAGAAGCGGCGACGAGAGTTTTGGGCATGCGCCACTTTTACGTTCAGCTTCTCGGCGGTATAGCGCTTCACCAGGGACGTATTGCCGAAATGGCAACGGGCGAAGGTAAAACTTTGGTGGCTACGCTTCCTGCCTATCTCAACGCACTTACGGGAAAGGGCGTTCACGTCGTTACGGTAAACGATTATCTCGCCACACGTGACGCCTATTGGATGGGCAAACTCTACAAGTTTTTGGGGCTCAGCGTGGGAATAGTCGTTCCGCAAATGAAGGTGGAAGACAAGAGAGCCGCATATAACGCAGATATCACCTATTGCACCAACAACGAACTCGGTTTCGATTTTCTGCGTGACAACATGGTTGTCCGCAAAAAGGACAAGGTGCAAAGAGAACTCAATTTTGCCATTATCGACGAGGTCGACTCCATTTTGATAGACGAGGCGAGAACGCCGCTCATCATATCCGGCAGAGGCGGAAAGTCGAGCGATATGTATAAAATGGCAAACTCCTTTGCGAGGACTCTGCATGAGGGGGACGACTTTACCATCGACGAAAAGGAAAAAGCCGTTTCGCTTACCGACGACGGTATAACCAAAGCGGAAAAGTTTTTCAAGGTGTCAAACCTTTCGGACATAGAAAACACCGAGCTGTATCACCATATTCAGCAGGCGCTCAAGGCGCACAATATGATGAAGCGTGACCGTGATTATATCGTATCCGACGGCGAAGTTTTGATTGTCGACGAATTCACCGGACGAGTTATGGTGGGCAGACGTTACAGCGAGGGACTTCATCAGGCAATAGAAGCAAAAGAGGGAGTGCCCATAAGAAGCGAAAACAAGACGCTTGCCACAATCACTTTCCAAAACTTTTTCAGAATGTATTCAAAGCTGTCGGGTATGACGGGAACGGCTAAGACGGAAGAGGACGAATTCAAGGGAATATACTCGCTCGACGTCGTTACCGTTCCTCCCAACAAACCTTCTATGAGGGTGGACGAGCACGACCAGATATACACGACGGTAAGCGGAAAAATGAAAGCCATTATCGCCGACATCGAAAAGTGCTTTGAGAGCGGACAGCCCGTGCTCGTGGGCACCGTATCCGTTGAAAAATCCGAAGAGCTTTCCAAGCAGTTGAGGCGCCTGGGCATAAACCATAACGTGCTCAACGCCAAGATGCACAAAAAGGAAGCGGAAATCATAGCGCAGGCGGGAAGATATAAAGCCGTGACGATAGCCACGAATATGGCGGGAAGAGGAACGGATATACAGTTGGGCGGAAACCCCGAGTATCAGGCAAAACAAAAACTCGAAAAGGACGGCTACGATCCCGAAACGATAGAGGCGGCGGCTTCCATTTTGCCGTCCGACGACGAAAAGGTGTTAAAGGCAAGGGAAGAATATAACCGTCACTACGAGGCTTTCAAAAAGATATGCGAAGAAGAAAAAGAAAAGGTCATAGCGCTCGGCGGACTCAGAATCATAGGAACGGAGCGCCATGAGTCAAGACGTATCGACAATCAGCTTCGAGGCAGAGCGGGACGTCAGGGAGATAAGGGCTCTACCGTATTCTATATATCCATGGAAGACGACGTGGCGAGGATATTCGGCGGCGACAAAATGAAGCAGATAGCCGAGCTTTTCAGAATGGACGAGGACGAGGCTATCTCGAGCGGACTTGTCACCAAACAGATAGAGCGCGCTCAGCTTATGGTGGAGTCGAGGAACTTCAGCATAAGAAAGCAGGTGCTAAGCTACGACGACGTTATGAACGCTCAGCGTGAGATAATTTATAAAGAGAGAAGCAAGGTTTTGGACGGACTTGACGTGCACGACCAGATACTCGACATGATTGATTCGCTTGCCGAGCACGTTATAGAAACGCACGCCGATTATAAGCAGGATTATAAGACGTGGGATTACGAAGCGTTCAACAACGCCCTCGAGCAGAAGATGATACCGAAAGGCTCAAACGTCATAACGGAAAAACTTGCGTCTCACTACGACGTATATAAAATGAAAGACGCTGTGCTAAAAATCGCGTTGAAAAATTATGAAGATAAAATAGCCAAAGCCAAAGAACAGGGCATCGATTGGGGCGAGATAGAAAGGATAATCCTTTTAAAGACCGTCGACGCCAAGTGGATGGACCATATCGACCAGATGGACGCATTGAGGAGAGGTATAGGGCTCAGGGCGTTGGGTCAAAGAGATCCGGTGCTCTCATACAGGCAGGAAGGCTGGAATATGTTCGACGATATGATAGAGCGTATTCACGGCGAAACTGCAAGCATACTTTTAAAAATCGAAGTGGTGAAAAACGAGGGCGGTAAGGAACAGATGAGCGTAAATCAAGCCGCCCAAAAAGGAGTCGCCAAGGCGACTGAGCCTAAAAAGGCGGAAGTGGGCAGAAACGACCCCTGCCCGTGCGGAAGCGGAAAGAAATATAAAAACTGTTGCGGTAAAAATTTATGATAGAAGTTTACGAAAAAAGAGAAAAACTTAAAAATTTAAAAGAGACGCTCGACGTCGCATACGGCTCGATTGCTCCCGACAAGGTAAAGTCAAGAATTGCCGAGCTTAAGGAAATAGAACGCTCCGACGGTTTTTGGAATGACACACAGAGGGCTCAGAAGGTTTCAAAGGAATTGAAACAGCTCGAGGCGAAAATAGAAAAATTTGAAAAGTTTTTTAAGCGTCTTTCCGACCTTTCCGATATGATAGACATCGTCGAGCTCGAACAGGACGAAAGCGAATCGGCAAAGCTCGACGACGAGATATCGGCTACGGCAAAATCACTCGAGGAACTCAGGCTTGCCACTTTCCTTTCGGGAAAATACGATTCGCTCAACGCTATACTCACTCTGCACGCAGGCGCAGGCGGAACGGAGGCGCAGGATTGGGTAAGTATGTTATACAGAATGTATATGCGCTATCTCGATTCAAAGGGCTACAAGGTAACCGAACTCGACAGGCTGGACGGCGACGAGGCAGGGATAAAGAGCGTCACGTTTAAAGCGGAGGGCGACAACGCCTACGGATATTTAAAAGCGGAAAAGGGGGTGCACCGTCTTGTAAGGATATCGCCCTTTGACGCCAACAGCCGCAGGCACACGTCCTTTGCGTCGCTCGAGGTCATGCCCGAGATTATCGAGGATAACGAGATAGAAATCCGTCCCGAAGATTTAAAGGTGGATACCTACCGCAGCTCGGGCGCAGGCGGACAGCACGTCAATAAGACGGAATCGGCAATCAGGATAACGCATATCCCCACGGGAATTATCGTGGCGTGCCAAAACGAGAGGAGCCAGATACAAAACCGCGAAACGGCAATGTGTATGCTGCGTAGCAAACTCGCCGAGCGCAGAGAGAGAGAAAGAGAATTAGAGCAGGCCTCCATATCCGGAACGCTCAAAAAAATCGAGTGGGGCAGTCAGATAAGAAGCTACGTTTTCTGCCCGTATACTTTGGTCAAAGACCACAGGACGGATTACGAAACGGGAAACATTCAGGCGGTTATGGACGGCGACCTCGACCCTTTCATAAACGAATATCTCAAGCAGGCAAACACAAATCGCAAATAAATCGGCACTCGGCACTGCCTTCGATAAAATATAAGACCGCAGGCTAAAGAATTATATTTTTTCCAAGACGGTTTTCGGCGTTAAATGCGGCTTATTTTATATAATATAAACAATATATATATAAATACTTAAAATAAAAATACAAACAAAAAGCCTGCGATATACAAACAAAAGCATACGGCATACGAACAAAAACATACGGCGTACAAACAAAAACATACGGCATACGAACGATAAGAAGACGGCAAACGAAAATAAAAGTGTGGCGTTGCCCAATGCGATCGGTTTAAAAACTGCCGAATGGCAGGGGACTTTTAAGATTTTACTATAAAGGCGAAACAATGAGCGAATTAAAAGACAGACAAAACATAACGGTACTTGCTATCGAATCCTCCTGCGACGAAACGGCGGCGGCTGTCGTCCGCAACGGCAGGCAGGTGCTGTCTAACGTCATTGCCTCGCAGATAGAAATTCACCGCCGCTTCGGCGGAGTCGTTCCCGAGATAGCGTCAAGAAATCACCTGCTTTCCGTCGAGAGCGTGGTGGACGAGGCGCTAAAAAAGGCGGGCGTCACAAAGGACGGTATCGACGCCATAGCGGTAACCTACGGGGCAGGACTTTTGGGGGCACTCCTCGTGGGAGTATCATACGCAAAAGCGCTTGCCTATTCGTGGCAAAAACCGCTTTACGCCGTATCCCACGTAGAGGGGCATATAGCGGCAAACTATCTCGAATCCGACCTTGAGCCTCCGTATCTGTGTATGCTTTGCAGCGGAGGGCACACGGCTGTGTTGTCGGTAGAAGATTATATTCACTCGACGCTTATAGCTTCAACCCGTGACGACGCCGCAGGCGAGGCGTTCGACAAGGTGGCAAGAGTGCTGTCTTTGCCGTATCCCGGCGGTCCCGAGATAGAGAAGCTGGCAAAAGAGGGCAAACCGTCCATAGAATTTCCGCACCCTAAGTTTAAAGGCAGAGAACTTTATTTTTCATACAGCGGGTTAAAGACCGCCGTCATAAACTACGTTCACAACGCTTTGCAGAGGGGCGAGGAAATTGGCAGGGCAGACCTTGCCTCGTCCTTTCAGGAAGCGGCTATATATCAGATGAGCACGGTGGCGACTTTGGCGCAAAAGAGAACGGGGCTTGATAAGGTGGCGATAGCGGGCGGCGTTTCGGCAAACAAAAGGCTGAGAGAAGTTTTCGACGAAATTTTTACTCCGCTCGGCGTAAAGGTATATTATCCTAAACTTTGCTATTGCACGGACAATGCGGCGATGATTGGCGGAGCTTGTTACTTTATGATTAAAAAGGGAATAAAACAAGCGGATATGTCGCTTGACGCAAAAGCCAACGTAAAACTCGGTTAAGAAAAAGGGTATTTTTCCGTTGAAAAAGCGGTATTTTGTTAAAATATAAGGCATTCGGTCGATAATTTTTCCGTTTTTAAAACTTTTAATAATCGCATAAAATCATTTGACAACGCCAAATTTAATTGATAAGATAATATGGCTTGTAGAATGCAAGCGTTTCTTTTAGCTTACCAAAAATATGAGAAACGAGCGCGAAATTTTACAATTGTTAAACAATTCTTCAAAAGTTGTGGGGACAAAACAAGTTTTGAAGAGTCTGACTTCCGATGAGCTACGGTGTGTGGTTTTGTCGGAGGACGCCGACGACTTTATTAAGACCAAGGTGAAAGTCAAAGCTCAAGAGCACGGGATAGAGGTTATTGTTGCACCCTCTATGCAGTGGCTTGGCAGGGCGGTAGGAATTGCCGTCTGGGCTGCGGCCGTGGGAATTTTAAAGGAATAGGAAAGATATAGATGTGTTTCCTCAAGGGGTTGCGGAAAGCATCACAAATACTTTAGGAGGATAATATGCCAACTATCAATCAACTTGTCAGAAAGGGCAGAGAAAAACAGGTAAAGAAGTCGATGACTCCTATCATGGACCAATGTCCGCAAAAGAGAGGCATCTGCTTGTCCGTTACCACGACTTCCCCGAAAAAGCCTAACTCGGCACTCAGAAAGATTGCAAGAGTAAGACTCGTCAACGGTCAGGAAGGCACGGTTTACATTCCCGGTATCGGCCACAATTTGCAAGAGCACTCGGTTGTTCTTATTCGTGGCGGCAGGGTAAAGGATTTACCTGGTGTTCGTTATCACATCATTCGTGGCGCTCTCGATACGGCAGGCGTTGCAAAACGCAAGCAGGCGAGAAGCAAGTATGGCGCTAAGCGCGGAAAATAACATTTATATCTTTACAATTTTAGGAGGATAATATGCCAAGAAGAAGCGGCGTATCTAAAAGAGACGTATTGCCCGATCCTATATACAATTCTAAAGTCGTCACCAAGCTCGTCAATCAGGTTATGTACGACGGAAAGAAAGGAATTGCGCAATCCATCGTCTATGACGCATTCAAAAAAATAGAAGCAAAAATGGGACAAAACCCCATGGAGGTCTTTACCCGTGCTTTGGAAAACATTATGCCCGCACTCGAGGTAAAGGCGAGAAGAGTCGGCGGCTCCACTTATCAGGTTCCGCTTGAAATCCGTCCCGACCGTCGTCAGACGCTCGGTATTCGTTGGCTCGTTTCTTTCGCAAGAAAGAGAGGCGAAAAGACGATGGACGAAAGACTCGCAGCAGAAATAATGGACGCTTACGGCAACAGCGGCGGTGCTGTCAAGAAAAAGGAAGAAACGCATCGTATGGCTGAAGCCAATAAGGCATTCGCACATTACAGATGGTAGTAAGAGGTAACAAATGCACAGAACTTTCCCACTCGAAAAAGTAAGAAACATAGGAATTATGGCCCACATCGATGCGGGCAAAACGACTACTACCGAGCGTATCTTGTTCTATACCGGCAAGACGCACAAGATAGGTGAAACTCACGACGGTTCCGCTACCATGGACTACATGGAGCAAGAGCAAGAGCGCGGTATCACCATCACTTCCGCCGCTGTCACCACGACTTGGGCGGGACACAGCATCACGATAATCGATACGCCCGGACACGTTGACTTCACCGTTGAAGTCGGCAGAAGCCTTAGAGTTCTCGACGGTGCCGTTGCGGTATTCTGCGCAAAAGGCGGCGTTGAGCCTCAGTCGGAAACAGTCTGGCGTCAGGCTAACGATTATAAAGTTCCCCGTCTTGCGTTCGTCAACAAGATGGACATCAACGGCGCAAACTTTGAAAACGTCGTCAAGATGATGAAGGACAGACTCGGCGTTAAAGCCGTTCCCATCACTTTGCCTATCGGTAAAGAAAACGACTTTGAAGGTATCGTCGATATCCTCAAAATGAAAGCCGTTTACTATGAAGGCAAAGACGGTATTCAGGTTGTCGAAAAAGATATCCCGGCAGCCATGGTCGATGCGGCAAACGAAGCCAAAAACAATCTTTTGGAAGCGCTCGCCGATTTTGACGACGATATCATGATGCAATATCTCGACGATCCGACGGCTATCACCGACGAACAGATTAAAGCGGCAATCCGTAAGGGCACGCTCACGATGAAAATCGTTCCCGTTCTCTGCGGTTCGTCATACAAAAACAAGGGCGTTCAGACGCTCCTCGACGCAGTAGTCGCATTCTTGCCGTCTCCGCTCGATATTCCTTCAATCGAAGGTATCAATCCCAAGACGGATGAAAAAGACGTCCGTCACCCCGGCGACAGCGAGCCCTTCAGCGGATTGGTATTCAAAATCGTTGCGGACCCGTTCGGCAAACTCGCCTTCCTCAGAATTTATTCCGGCGAGCTCAAACTCGGTCAAACCGTTCAGAATTCCACCAAAGGCAAACCCGAACGTATCAGCCGTCTTATCAGAATGAAGGCTAACGACCGTGAGGAATTGACGGAAGCGGGCGCAGGCGATATAGTCGCAGTTATCGGTCTTAAAGATTCCACGACGGGCGACACCCTCTGCGATCCGGCACACCCCATCATTTTGGAACAGATGGTCTTCCCCGAACCTGTTATCAAGCAGGCTATCGAGCCCAAGACGAAGGCAAGTCAGGACAAAATGGCTATCGCTCTTCAAAAGCTCTCCGAAGAAGACCCCACCTTTAAATATTACACCGACAAAGAGACGGGACAGACTATCATCGCCGGTATGGGCGAGCTTCACCTTGACATTATCGTTGACAGATTGGTCAGAGAGTTTAAGGTGGAATGCAACGTCGGACAACCTCAGGTTGCTTACCGTGAGTCCATCACAAAGAGCGCAGACGCTGAAGGAAAATATATCCGTCAGTCGGGCGGTAAAGGTCAATACGGACACTGTAAAGTTAAATTTGAGCCGTATCCCGATGGCGATTTTGCATGGGAAGACATCACCGTCGGCGGCGTAGTTCCCAAAGAATACGCTCAGGCTGTTTGCAACGGTATCAAAGAAGCTGCAAAGACGGGCGTTTTGGCGGGTTATGAAACTGTCGGTATCAAAGCGATTCTTTACGACGGAAGCACTCACGAAGTCGACTCGTCCGAAATGGCGTTTAAGATTGCCGGCTCTATGGCGTTTAAAGAGGGTATGGCAAAGGCAGGTCCGATTTTGATGGAGCCTATCGTCAAACTCGAAGTAGTAACACCCGAAGATTATCTCGGAGACGTCCTCGGCTCTATCAACGGAAAGAGAGGAAGCGTCAAGGGTATGGAGCTCAGAAACGGAGCCGAAGTTATCGACGCAGACGTTCCGCTTTCGGAAATGTTCGGTTATGCAACCGCTCTCCGTTCAATGACGCAGGGACGCGCGACGTTCACAATGCAGTTCGACCACTATGAAAAAGTTCCGAACAACATTGCAGAAAAGGTTATCGGAAGCAGAAAATAACAATCAATCGCAAATTTGTCCTTTACGGATAAATAAAAGAGAGCCGCAGGCTCAAAAAACAAAACAACCAATAATAAAAAATATATTCACTTTTTGTTAGGAGGATTAAAAAATGGCAAAAGCGAAGTTTGAAAGAACAAAAGCACACGTCAACATCGGTACTATCGGCCACGTTGACCACGGTAAGACTACCCTTACCGCAGCAATCACCATGTATTGTGCTTCAAAGGGCTTGGCAAAAGTTATGAAATACGACGAAATCGATAAGGCCCCTGAAGAAAAAGCAAGAGGAATCACAATCAACACCGCACACGTCGAATACGAAACCCCGACCCGTCACTATGCACACGTTGACTGCCCCGGACACGCTGACTACGTTAAGAACATGATTACCGGTGCCGCTCAGATGGACGGCGCAATCTTGGTTGTCGCGGCATCCGACGGTCCTATGCCTCAGACCAGAGAGCACATTCTTTTGGCAAGACAGGTTGGTGTTCCTTACATCGTAGTCTTCTTGAACAAGTGCGACCAAGTCGACGACGAAGAGCTCTTGGAGCTCGTCGAAATGGAAGTTCGTGAACTCCTCAACGAGTACGGATTCCCCGGCGACGATACGCCTATCATCAGAGGTTCGGCTCTTAAGGCTTCTGAAGCATTGCTCGCAGGCAAGAACGACGATCCTTCACTCGAGTGCATTCAAAAGTTGCTCGACGCTGTCGATTCCTACATTCCGGAACCCAAGCGTGACACCGATCAACCCTTCTTGATGCCTGTTGAAGACGTCTTCACCATCACCGGACGTGGCACCGTTGCTACCGGTAGAGTTGAAAGAGGATGCCTCAAGCTCAATGACAAAGTCGAAATCGTCGGTATCAAGAAAGAAAAACAAGAAACCGTCGTTACCGGTATCGAAATGTTCCGTAAACTCCTTGACGAGGCTGTCGCAGGCGACAACATCGGCGCACTTTTGCGTGGTATTCAAAGAACGGATATCGAAAGAGGACAGGTTTTGGCTAAGCCCGGCACTATTCATCCCCACACCAAGTTCACCGCTCAGGTTTACGTTTTGACCAAGGATGAAGGCGGCCGTCACACTGCTTTCTTCGACGGATATCGTCCTCAGTTCTACTTCAGAACAACCGACGTTACCGGAACGATTAAATTGCCTGAAGGCGTCGAAATGGTTATGCCCGGCGATAACATCGATATGGAAATCACCCTTATCACGCCTATCGCTATCGAGCAAGGTCTCCGTTTCGCTATCCGTGAAGGCGGCAGAACAGTCGGTTCGGGCGTTGTATCAAAGATAATCGAATAATCAGTCTTTCAAACAGCTTCTATGCGTGACGGCTTTTGCCGTTGCGCATAGTATGCCGTAAGAAAGCGGGAGGAGGCTAAAATGGCTCAAAAAGAAAATAGAGTCAAAATCACGCTGGCTTGCACCGAATGTAATCAGCGCAACTACAACTTAGATAAAAACAAGAAAAAGCATCCCGACAGAATGGAATTGAACAAATATTGTCGTTTTTGCAAAAAACACACCTTACATAAAGAAACAAAGTAAGGGTTAGGAGGCTGTAATGGCAAAAGATATGCCTGAAAATAAAGACCTGATGGAAAATAAGGACGCCGAAACCGAAGCGGAAGAAATAAAAGACGAACAAAACGTCGAAACGGATTCTGCCGAGGTCGTTTCGGATACTCAAGTCGAAACAGATACGGTCGAGGGCGAAGCTGTCGAAGCCGACGCTCAATCCGACGAGGAAACCGTGCCCGACGACGCAGCCGTGTCCGACGAGGTCGCATCCGACGACGTTCAAAATAGCGTCGAAGAAGCAACGGACAATCAGGTTTTGGACGCCGAAGCCGAAGGCGTGGCTCAAGAAAACGCAACGGTCGACGAAAGCACGCAGACTCCCGAAGTCAAAACTTTAAAGTCGGTAAAGGCTAAAAATAAAAAGAATCAAAAGACGGAAGAACCCGTTCCTGTTCGTATCGAACAGCGTCCCGACACGTCGAGCGTGTCCAGAGCCGCTACCGAAAAGAAAGCCAAGCAAGCTAAAAAGACAGACAAGACGGGCAAGAAGCCGAGAAAAAATATCTTTAAGAGTATCGGCAGAGGTATAAAAGGTATTATTTCCGAACTCAAAAAGGTTACTTGGCCGAAAGGAAAATCCGTTTTTTCATCAACGGGTATAGTTATTTTCGTCGTTGTGTTATTCCTTGTGGTCCTTTTTGCAATGGACTATGTTTTATTCGGCCTTTTGTCATTGTTAATGGGTAACGGCTGGGTAAGTTTGGGTATAGCCTAAACGAAGGAGCAACAATGGATAATAATAAAGATTTAGAACCACAATGGTATGTTCTCCACATTAACACAGGCTATGAAAATGTGGTAGAAGAAAATCTTCACAATATGATCGAGAACAACAATCTTCAGGATTATATTGTAGACGTCAAAATCCCTGTCGAAGAAGAATTCAGCGAGAAAAAGAAAAAGGTCGTCCAAAAAAAGAAGTTCCCCAACTACGTGTTCATTAAAATGATTTACACCAACGACATTTGGTTCAGAGTTACGGGAACGAGAGGCGTGACGGGCTTTGTAGGTCCCAAGGGCAGACCGCTTCCTTTGCTTCCCGACGAAGTAAAGAGAATGGGACTCGAAGTTATCGACGTTGAAGATTTTGACATTAAAGTAGGGGACAGCGTCAAGGTTGTTTCCGGTCCGCTTGAAGGTTTCATCGGCGTTGTCGAGGAAATAAGCGGAGAAAAACAAAAGGTAAAAGTTACCGTTCAGATGTTCGGCAGAGAAACGCCTGTCGAGCTGGATTTCTCTCAAGTGGAGAAATTATAATTTAAAGGTGGGAGAAAGAAAATCTTTTCATTCTTTCGGAAAACCACGTTAGTCAGGAGGATATATGGCTAAAAAGATTATGGCAGTAGTTAAACTGCAATTACCTGCGGGTAAAGCAACTCCGGGACCTCCCGTCGGTTCGTCACTCGGACCTCACGGTATCAATATCCCGGCATTCACTAAGGAATTTAATGAGAAAACCGCATCTCAGGCAGGACTCATCATTCCTGTTGTCATCACAATTTATGCGGACCGTTCGTTTACTTTCATTATGAAAACTCCGCCCGCTCCCGTTCTCATTCTCAAGGCTTTGGGAATCGAAAGCGGCTCGGGTGTTCCCAATAAAAACAAAGTCGGCAAATTGACTAAAGAACAAGTGCAAAAAATTGCCGAAACCAAAATGCCGGATTTAAATGCGGCTTCCCTTGAATCGGCTATGAGCATGATAAAAGGCACCGCCCGTAGCATGGGCATAGAGGTCGAGGACTAAGGAGGAGTATTATGAGTAAAGGTAAGAATTATATCGAAAGTTCAAAAATCATAGACAAATCCAAGGTTTACGACTCGTCCGAAGCCTTACAGCTTGTCGTCGATACCGCAAAAGCCAAATTCGACGAAACTATCGAGCTTCACGTCAAGCTCGGTGTAGACCCCCGTCACGCAGACCAACAGGTCAGAGGCGTTGTCGTTCTTCCCAACGGAACGGGTAAGAAAATCAAAGTTTTGGTCATTGCCAAAGGCGACAAAGCCGACGCCGCACAAAAGGCGGGCGCCGATTACGTCGGAGCGGAAGAATATATCGCTAAAATTCAAAACGAAAACTGGTTTGACTTTGACGTTATCGTCACCACTCCCGATATGATGGGTGCGCTCGGAAGAATCGCAAAGATATTGGGACCTAAAGGTCTTATGCCTAACCCCAAGTCGGGAACCGTTACCCCCGACGTCACGAAAGCGATTGCCGATATCAAAGCCGGTAAGGTCGAATACAGACTCGATAAATCCGCTATCATTCACGTCACAATCGGTAAGAAGTCTTTCGGAGCTCAAAAACTTCTCGAAAACTTCGATACTGTCATGGAAGCAATCGTCAAGGCAAAGCCGGCTGCGGCAAAAGGTCAATACGTCAAATCCGTATTCGTTGCGTCCACGATGGGACCGTCCGTCAAAGTCGGATATAAAGCAAACTAATTTAACGCCGTCATTTTGTTGACAGTTAAATAAAAAATTATTATAATCTAACTAATCTAAAGCCGAAGACAGCAAGTGCGAAAGCGTAAACAGATAAATGCTTGCCGAGGAATCACACGAAACACAAGTGTCGTTCTGCTTTGGCGTGCGACACTTTTTTTGTCGCCTATTCTTTAAGGAGGTTACAATGGCATCATCACAGATTATCGAAGAAAAGAAACAGATTGTCGAAAGCATCAAAGAGAAAATTTCTTCCGCTCAAGGTATCGTTTTGGTGAACTACGTAGGTCTTACCGTTGAACAGGACACCGCTATGCGTTCCGAACTCAGGAAAAACGGCATCGATTATTGCGTTCTCAAAAACAGACTTGTGCAAAGAGCTTTCAACGATTTGGGTTACACCGATTTCGACGCATATCTTAACGGACCTACCGCCGTCGCCTTTTGTAAAGACGATTGCGTAATGCCTTGCAAACTTATGACGGAGTCTGCCGAAAAGTATCCTAAAATGGAAATCAAATGCGGCATGATCGACAAAAAGTTTGCAGATAAAGCTCTTGTAAATCAATATGCTAAATTGCCGTCGAAAGAACAACTTATCACAAATTGTGTGTTCGCTCTCAGCGGACTTGTCAGAGGTCTTGCAGTTTGCCTTAACAAAATTGCAGAAAAACAAAATAACTAATTAAAAATTTATCATTTTATCGGAGGATATTTAAAATGGCAGATACAAAGAAATTTATCGAAGAGATCAAAAATATGACCGTTCTCGAATTATCGGAACTCGTCAAAGCAATCGAAGAGGAATTCGGCGTCAGCGCTGCTGCTCCTATCGCAGTAGCGGCGGCACCTGCGGCAGGCGGTGCGGCTGCGGCTGAAGAAAAAACCGAGTTTGACGTCGTCTTGACTTCCGCCGGCGGAAACAAAGTTGCAGTTATCAAGGCTGTTAAAGACGCTACCGGCCTCGGACTCGTCGAAGCTAAAGCTATCGTTGACGGAGCTCCTAAGACAATCAAAGAAGGCGTTTCCAAAGAAATCGCTGAAGAACTCGTCAAGAAGCTCAAGGACGCAGGCGCTGAAGCTGAAATGAAATAAGCGACGCCCGAGTTTAAGGCTAAAAACTTCCCTTTAAAGCCTTATCGGCAAAAAGGGGATATCGAAAAAAAATAAATCCCGACCATGCGTCGGGATTTTTTATAGCCGGTCGGATAAAGATTTGTAAAAAAGGCAAACGGATACGGCATAAATGGGTAAATATTAAAAAATTTTTTAATATTTAACACTATATATAGTGGTAAAGTGTTGACATAAGCACAATATATGATATAAAATTAGACGAATTTAAGGTTAGACACTTGGAGGAGCGATATGCAAGTAGTAAAAAGAAACGGAGCGACGGTAGATTTTGACCAATCCAAAATCGTCAACGCCATTTGTAAGGCAAACAACGAGGTTCAGGGCAGAGAAAAAGCCACGAAAAAACAAATCGAAGAAGTTGTCGAATATATTAAGTCTCTTGGAAAAAAGAGAATGTTGGTCGAGGACATACAGGATATTATCGAACAGAAGCTGATGGAGTTCAAACACTTTGAATTGGCTAAAAAATATATAATATACCGTTATACCCGTGCGCTTGTCCGTAAAGCCAACACTACTGACCAAACCATCAAGGAATTGATAGACGGCGAGAGCGAATATTGGAATACCGAAAACTCCAACAAAAACGCAAAGATTGTTACTACGCAAAGAGATTATATCGCAGGCATAACGAGCACGGATATAACGAGAAGATTTTTGTTGCCTCCCGATATCGTCAAGGCGCACGACGAAGGCATAATACACTTTCACGACGCAGACTATTTCGCCCAGAACGCCTTGCATAACTGCGACCTTATCAACCTTGAGGATATGCTTCAGAACGGAACGAATATCAACGGCGTTATGGTGGAAAAACCGCACAAATTCCTGACCGCCATGACCATTGCGACGCAGATTGTCACGGCTGTAACTTCAAGCCAATACGGCGGAGCTACCGTTTCGATGACGCACCTTGCTCCTTTCGTAAGAGAGAGCTATAACAGATATCTCGAATTATACCGTTCAAGAAAGCTGCCAGAAGACCAGTGTGAAAAGTTTGCCAAAGAGGATACCTTAAAAGAGATAAAGGACGGCGTTCAGACCTTTCAATATCAGGTAAACTCAATGACGACGACAAACGGTCAGGCTCCGTTTTTAAGCGTCTGTTTGTATCTCGGCGAAACGGACGAATATAAAGAGGAGCTTGCGCTCATCATAGAAGAGGTATTAAGACAGCGTATACAAGGAATGAAAAACGAAAAGGGCGTGTGGATCACTCCCGCATTCCCCAAATTGCTTTACGTTTTGGAGGAGGACAATGCAAGCGAGGGCAGCAAGTATTGGTATCTTACAAAACTTGCCGCCGAGTGCACCGCAAAGAGAATGGTGCCCGACTATATCTCCGAAAAGATAATGAAGCAGCTCAAGATAGATAAAAACGGAAACGGAAACTGTTATCCGTGTATGGGTTGCCGTTCATTTTTGACTCCTTACGTAGACGAGAAAACGGGTAAGCCCAAATACTACGGCAGATTCAATCAGGGAGTAGTTTCCATAAACCTCGTTGACGTTGCGCTTTCCTCGGGCGGAGATTTCGACAAGTTTTGGGAAATTTATGACGAAAGGCTCGAGCTTTGCCACAAGGCACTCCAACTCCGTCACGAAAGACTTGCGCACGCTACAAGCGACGTCGCACCGATACTTTGGCAATACGGAGCGCTGGCAAGACTAAAGAGGGGAGAATCTATCCACCCGCTTTTGCACGGCGGATATTCGACGATATCGCTCGGTTACGCAGGGCTTTACGAGTGCGTTAAATATATGACGGGTCACAGCCATACGGACAACGGCGACGGCAAAAAGTTTGCAATCGAAGTCATGCAAAAGATGAACGATAAATGCAAGGAATGGAAGGCTGCCGAAGATATGGATTATAGCGTTTACGGAACTCCGATTGAGAGCACGACTTATAAATTTGCAAAATGCCTTAAAAAGAGATTCGGAACGGTAGAGGGTATCACAGATAAAGGATATATCACCAATTCGTATCACGTGCCCGTATTTGAGGAAATCGACGCCTTTACGAAACTGAAAGTGGAAAGCGAATTTCAAAAGCTCAGCCCCGGCGGCGCAGTATCCTACGTCGAAACTCCCAATTTGCAAAACAATCTCGACGTCGTATTGCAGGTAATAAGATTTATTTACGACAACATTATGTACGCCGAGCTCAATACGAAATCGGACTACTGCCAAAAGTGCGGTTATACGGGGGAAATTCTGATAGACGAGAATCTGGAATGGTATTGCCCCAACTGCGGAAACAGAGACCACAACACGCTCAACGTTGCAAGAAGAACCTGCGGTTATATCGGAACAAACTTCTGGAATAAGGGCAGAACACAGGAAATCAAAGAGAGAGTTTTGCACATAGACAACAAAGACGACGAGTGCTGAGTTTATGAGATACAATAAAATAAGAAAGATGGATATTTCAAACGGACCGGGTATTCGTGTTTCGATATTTATGCAGGGTTGCGCCTTTAATTGCAAAAACTGCTTTAATCCCGAAACGCACGACTTTAACGGCGGCGAGGAATTTACCGACAAAACGATAGAAAGGATAATTTCGCTTTGCGCAAACGAAAACGTCGTCGGTCTGTCTATTCTGGGAGGCGAGCCTATGCACCCGAAAAATATCGACGGCACTATGCGGCTTGCCAAGGCATTTAAGGAAAAATATCCCGATAAAACCGTTTGGGCGTGGACAGGATATCTGTTTGACGAATACCTTTCAGACAAGGAAGTTTGCAGATATCTCGACGTAGTGGTGGACGGACAATATGTCGAAGAATTGCACAATCCCTCGCTCAAATGGAAAGGCTCGTCAAACCAAAGGGTGATAGACGTGCAAAAATCGCTCGAGGAAGGCAAGGTCGTCTTGCTTGAGGAACAATAAACACTGAGAGGAAAAAATGAACTGTATAAACTTAAAGATAAAAAAGCTGAGAGATAACGCCTCCGTCCCGACGGCAGGCAGCAAAGGCTCGGCAGGCAACGACCTTTACGCTTGCCTTGATTCGGAAATAGAAATAAGACCCGGCGAAACGTATTTTGTGCCGACAGGTCTGTCGAGCGAATTTGAAGAAGGTTTCGTCATGTTGATTTTCGCCCGTTCGGGACTTAGCTGCAAACAGGGACTTGCGCCGGCAAACAAAGTGGGCGTTGTAGATTCCGATTACAGAGGAGAAATCACCGTTGCGCTTCACAACCACTCGAGCGAAACGAGAAAGATTGCACCCGGCGACAGAATAGCTCAATTTGTTATGGTGCCTTATCTGACGCCGATAATTTCCGTTGAAGATACGCTGTCCGACACAGAAAGAGGGGAAGGCGGTTTCGGTTCAACGGGCAAGAGGTAAGATAGGAGATATGGCTGCCTTTACTGACAGAGGTAGCGTGCAACAAGAAAATTTCAGGATAGGCATTGCTACGGCAAATGTAAATTAAAGCCGACTTGTTGCTTTTTCGTTTAAATTATAAGACTATATCATAAATATAAAATCCCGGCACAAGTCGGGATTTTTATTATGACATTAATATATCTAATTATTAAAAAGCTAAAATAAATATTGATTAAATGTCGTCTTCACGACCAATTAAAAAATCAACGCTTACGTCAAAATAATCGGCAAGTTTCCAAAGACTTTCTATGCTTGGCTCTTTTTTCCCATTGAGCCAATTGCTGATAGTACTTTCCCAAACACCGATTTTTTTTGATAATCCATATTGGGATATTTTTTCAATATCCATAAGATATTTAATTCTTTCAATAATTTTTATATCCATACTATTGACATTATAGATTTTTTACGTTATACTTTGTTTAAATACTTGCCTAAGGACAAGTACAAAAAAAATCGGAGAGCAAATTTTAAAAAATAGGAGGAAAAATATGGAATTTAATCGGCTTCATAATTTTGTAAACAACTACTTTGAAATTATTCATCAGTACTTACCGAACATAACGAAATCTGAAATGCAGACCATTATTCTTTATAATCGCGAGAATTACGGAACGGCAATAGAATTTATAAATAATATAAAAGATTATATCATTAAATACAGAAAGATATGTCCTACAATAAGCGATTATAGAATATTTTCCTGTGGTTCGGCTTCTGTGAAAGTGCAAAACCGTTTTTGGAACGAATTATACCCGGACAAGTTTAACGAATTCAAAAGAAAATACCCTTACGTAAAAGAAGAAAGCATTATATTTGCGCTTCATATCCCTAGCACTTTCAGAATGAAGAGATTTTTAAAAATGTACAATCACGAATAACAAAATAAAAACTTTCCGATGAAAAACTATTGATGAGAGGTTATCATGTCAGAAGAATTAAAAAAAGGAGAAATCATCACCGAAAATGCTGTCACGGAAGAATCTGTGGAGCAGAGAACCGAAGTTGTAAAACAAACTGAAATCGAGGATTTCGAACAGATGGATTTTACACAAGTACCTATGTCATTTTATCGAAATATGATTGCGCAAGCGAAGAAAGACAGAGATGATGAAACCAGAAAGACTATGGAAATAGCATCGCTGTTAAGATTAAGAATGGCGTTGGTTGAAAATACGGATTATAGTGAAATATACGAGAGAACACAGGATTCTTTTTATAAGTCAGGACTTTATGGCCTGAAAGACGGCAATGGAGTGACGCACTATGTCCCTAAATCAAAAGCCCAAAAATCGCTTGAAGGTCTTGAAATTGCACTCAAGGTATTGGCATTTGTGATACCATTTGTAGTTGCTTTCGGCATATATATGCCTATTTTTTTGGGAGGTGAAGACCCTGTATGGAAGGCGGTTGTGTATTCATTATTAGCGGCTGTGCCTACCGGCGGAGTTGCAGGCGTAATACTGTTTTTTATTGTAAGAGCACTTTGTGCTGCTTTTATACCGTTAAAACCGAACTATACGGCAATGGCGCAGTTGAAAAAACAGCTGATAGAAAGAGCAAAAAAAGAATTGGATGAGTATATTGAAGAAAAACAGCCTAAATATATTGATGCTGATGATATTGCAACCGATTTTGACTTCTTGCTTCATTCTACCGACTGGGCAAAAATTAATTACCTGATTTATTATATGGGCTCGGGCAGAGCCGATAGCGTAAAAGAGGCATTACGATTATATGACGAAGAGGAAAGACACCAAACGCTAATTAATGACTTGGGTATTTTAAACAGTAAAATAGAGCAAACACAAATACAGATGGAAGCAAATTATGAAAGCATTTTGGCAAGTTTGGGTAATATTGCTGCGCAACAGGCTGTATCTTCAGCAAAGATTAAATCATCTATCAACAACGTAAACAGCAACCTGAGCGAAGTAAACAGAAAATTACAAGAACTTAAATAATTAAAATATCCAAAATAAAAATCCCGGCAAAAGTCGGGATTTTTTAATGGCTTTAAAATAAGTGATGCGATTTATTTAATGATACGTTTTATTTAATTAAACAAGATAAGAAAAAATAAAAGGCGCCTTTTAAGGCGCCTTTATTTTTGTGAAACGAAAACCCCGCGATAGTCGCGGGGTTCAAAAAAGGCTAAGCCGATGAGGCAGACAAAAAAACTCC
>CALVKR010000003.1 GCA_944332995.1 uncultured Clostridia bacterium | reverse complement strand
AAAAACGCTTGCGTAAATTTTTTGAAAGGTAAGCCCAATTAAAGTGCAGGAAGGCGGCACGCAGTACCGCCGAGAGCACGAAAAGCCGTCCGAGCGGGCAAGGCACGCAGAGGACATAAAGGCTAAAGAGGAAAAACGCTTGCGTAAATTTTTTGAAAGGTAAGCCCAATTAAAGTGCAGGAAGGCGGCACGCAGTACCGCCGAGAGCCAAACAAAAAACAAACTGCAAAAAACTTATGAATAAACCGCCAAAGGACAACCGAGGCGTTTAGATATACGGCCCCATGGTCAAGAGGTTAAGACATCGCCCTTTCACGGCGGTAACGGGAGTTCAATTCTCCCTGGGGTCACCATCGCGGAGGCATAGCTCAGTTGGTAGAGCGCTACCCTTACAAGATAGATGTCATAGGTTCGAGTCCTATTGTCTCCACCATCATATAGGCACACCTTGGTGTGTTTTTCTTTTGGGAAAAAAGCATTTTGAGGAAGATATGAAATCGATTTTAATTAAGCTTAAAAACGCCGACGACGTCAAAAAGTTTGTTTCCATTGTAGAAAAGTATGATTTTGAGATTGATTTGAGGTGCGGCAGGCACGTTGTCAATGCCAAATCGATACTCGGTATTTTGAGCCTCGACCTTTCCGATACGGTGGTGCTTGAAGTCTATACCGACGATTGCATGAGTCTGATTGAAAACATAGGCGAGTTTATCGTCTGACGATAAAAGCCGAGGCTAAAAAATGCCACGGCTTTTTTTAAAAAATTTTTTAAAAAAGGTTGACAGCAAAAATATGCGGTGTTACACTTTAGCTATGAAAAATTTAAATCGCAACGCATTTGAATATTTTTACTTTTATGGCTTTATGAAGTCATAGTTTTTGCGTGCGGTAAAAATCAAAGAAAAAATAATTTTTAAAAAACCGTTACGCAAGTAGCGGTTTTTTTAATGTGAGGGTGTTATGATAATAATTGTAAAGAACAACGGTTCAAAAAAGCAGCTTGACAATCTTACCGATTGGATAAAGAGTATGGGTCTCGATATTCATTATTCCAAGGGCGAGACAAGCACGGTGCTCGGCGTCATAGGCGATACGTCCAAAGTGGACATCGACCTTTTGCGCTCGCTCGATATTGTCGAGAACGTGACGAGAATTCAAGAGCCTTATAAAAAGGCGAACCGCAAATTCCACCCCGAGGATACGATAATCGACGTGGGCGGAAATCTCATTGGCGGAAATCACTTCCACATGATAGCCGGTCCTTGCTCGGTTGAAAGCGAAACGCAGATAATCGAGATAGCCAAGGCGGTCAAGGCGGCAGGAGCTACGCTGCTCAGAGGCGGCGCATTCAAGCCGAGGACAAGCCCGTATGCTTTCCAGGGTATGAGGGCGGAAGGCATCAAACTCTTGCTTAAAGCCAAGGCAGAAACGGGTATGCCCATCGTCACCGAGATTATGAGCATAAGCCACCTCGACAGCTTCCGTGACGTCGACGTCATTCAGGTGGGAGCGAGAAACATGCAAAACTTCGAACTACTCAAAGAGCTCGGCAAAACGGATAAGCCTATTCTTTTAAAGAGAGGATTTGCAAATACCATCGAGGAGTGGCTGATGTCTGCCGAATACATCATGTCGGAGGGCAACGAAAAGGTCATGCTCTGCGAAAGGGGAATAAGGACGTTTGAGCCGTCAACGAGAAACACGCTTGACCTTTCGGCAATTCCCGTGCTCAAAGAGCTCACGCATCTTCCCATCATCGTCGATCCGTCGCACGCTTCGGGACTTGCAAGACTTGTGCCGCCGCTTTCGCTTGCCGCAGTCGGCGCAGGAGCGGACGGACTTATCATCGAGGTGCACAACAATCCGTCAAAGGCTCTTTGCGACGGAGCGCAGTCGATAACGCCTAATCAATTCGAAACTCTCGCGAACAAGGTAAAGACAATGCTCCCGCTCGTAGGCAAGGAGATGAACTGATATGAAAATAGGCATCGTGGGATTGGGACTTATAGGCGCTTCAATGGCAAAGGCACTGTCGGGCGCAGGACATACGGTCTTAGGCGACGATATTGACGCCGACGTTTTAAAGCGTGCAGTCTTGACCGAGGCGATATCGGCGAGGCTTGACGATATAAACGTCAAAAGCGTCGATATGCTCATACTTTCGGTATACCCCGACGACACGGTAAAATATCTTTCCGTTTACGCACCTCTCCTTAAAGACGGCGCCGTTTTAGCCGATTTATGCGGTATAAAGCGTGAAATCGTGGCGGAAATGAAAAGCCTCAAAGCGCAATATCCCGCCGTCGAGTTTATAGGGCTTCACCCCATGGCAGGTAAGGAGTATTCCGGATTTAAATACAGCAGTCCGCTTCTTTTTGAAAACGCGTCGCTTCTTGCCGTGCCAGTGGATATGCCGCTCGAGGTTTTAGCAAAGGTAAAACAAACCATGCTCGGCGTCGGATTTAAAGGTATGGTGATAACCGGTGCGGAAGAGCACGACAAAATCATATCGTATACGTCGCAGCTTGCGCATATCGTTTCAAGTTCTTACGTTCAAAACGAAATGGCAAAATCCATTTACGGTTTTACGGCAGGCTCGTTCAGGGATATGACGAGAGTGGCAAGGCTCAATCCCGTCATGTGGACTCAGCTGCTTATGGAAAACAGAGATATGCTCTCGCTCGAGCTTGCCGACCTTATCGGACACCTGACCGAATTCAAAGAGGCGCTCGATACTCACAACGACAAAAAACTCTACGAAAAACTCGCAAAAGGCAACGAGATAAAGTGCGAGATAGAAAAAGACAGAGCTAAAAAGACAAAGGAGAGTTATGACAATTAAGATAAACGCTTCCACGCCGTATGAGGTAGTCATAGAAAAAGGCGCACTTTGCCGTATAAACGATTTGTTAAAAGACGGTCAAAGGGTGCTTGTCGTTTCCGACTCCAACGTAATGCCGATATACGGCAACCGTTTCGTCGGAGCGGAAAAACTGACGCTCAAGGCGGGCGAGAAGCATAAAAATCTCAAGACGATACAGCTTATTTTAAAGACGCTTCAAAGGCTCGGCTTTACACGCTCGGACACCGTTGTCGGTCTCGGCGGCGGAGTCGTCGGAGATATGGCGGCGTTTGCCTCGTCGATATACATGAGGGGCATAAGATACGTCGCCTGTCCCACTTCGCTTCTTGCCATGATAGACTCGAGCGTGGGCGGTAAAACGGGAGTCGATTTTTTAGGCTCCAAAAATATGGTGGGCAGTTTCTATCAGCCGTCCTTGGTGATATGCGATACCGACTGCCTTAAAACTCTGCCGGAGCGTGAAATAAAAAACGGTATGGGCGAGGCGGTAAAATACGCCGTTCTGACAGGTGACGAGGAAATGCTTTCGGACTGTCTGTCTGCCGATAAAGTCGAGGCATTTATCGGCAAGTGCGTCACGGCAAAAAAAGAAATAGTCGAGGCGGACGAAAAGGATAAGGGCGTAAGGGCACTGCTCAACCTCGGACACACGTTCGGACACGCCATAGAAAAACTCAGCCGTTTCAAGATAGCGCACGGAGTGGCTGTCGCTATGGGCATAAGGGTGGCGACAAAAGTCGCCGTGGGCGCAAAAGTCGCTACCGTCGAAAACGCCGAAAAAATAGAGGCTTTGCTCGACCGCTACAATATGCCGAAAGCTGTCGAGTATGACAAGAAAGATTTTATCGACGCCGTTTGGCTGGATAAAAAGAGAACGACGGACGGAATAAATTTGGTGCTCCCCGAAAAAACGGGAGTATGCAAAACAGTATACATGACAAAACAAGAGGTTTTAAAACTAATTTGAACGTAAAAGTATATCCATCTGAAATAGACGGGCAGGTATATGCGCCCACCTCAAAATCGGCAGGGCACAGGGCATTGATTTTAGCGTCAATCGCAGTCGGCAGGTCACGCCTTATAGGAGATTTTTCCTCGAGCGACCTCATCGCCACGCAAAACGCCCTTATCGCTTTGGGCGCAAAAATAGAAAAGACTAAAAACGGCGTGACGGTCTGTCCGATAGAGCGTTCGCCTGAGTTTGCCGAGATAGACTGCGGTGAATCCGGCTCGACGCTGAGGTTTATTCTTCCGCTTGCCGCCGCACTGGGAACGACGGTAAAATACAGCGGCGAGGGCAGGCTGGGGAGCAGACCGATAAAGCCGCTTTTGGATATTTTAGGCGTCAAATCGGATTATATCGGCGCTATGCCTTTTACCGTTGAGGGCGGTATAGATGCAAAAGAATATAACACGGGCGACGTGAACAGCTCGCAGTTCGTCAGCGGAATGCTGTTTGCGCTCCTTGCCTTAAAGCGTCCTTTAAAGCTAAGGGCGGGCGAGATAAAGTCAAGACCTTACGTCGATTTGACGGTCAAACAGATAGCCGAGTTCGGCGCAAGCATTGCAGAAAAAGACGGCGTGTTTTACGTCGACGGCTCGTCGCTTAGAGGCAGAGATTATACCGTGGAGGGCGATTATTCCGGCGCCGCTTTTATGCTCGCCTTGGGTGCGATAGGCGGCGAAGTCGAAGTGAAAAACTTGGGTGACAGCATGCAGGGAGACAGGGTGATAATCGACATATTGAAAAATATGGGCGCCGACGTCGTCAGGACGGACGACGGATATATATGCAAAAAGGCGGAGTTAAAGGCGATTGATTTTGACCTTACCGATTATCCCGACCTTGCGCCGATAGCTTCGGTTTTGGCGTCTTACGCAAAGGGGACAAGTACGTTCTACGGCGTGGACAGATTGAAAGACAAAGAAAGCGACAGACTTAGCGCAATCGAAGATATGCTATATAAAACGGGGATAGAATACACCTATTCCCCCGACGTATTAAAGATAACGGGAGGCGTTCCGAGCCAAGCGAGCCTGAGCGGATACGGCGACCACAGAATGGTCATGTCCGCAGCCGTAAATTTATCGGTGTGCGGCGGCAGCGTATCGGACGGCGAGGCGGTGGCGAAATCTTACGCTTCCTTTTTCGACGATTTTAAAAAGGTAGGAGGAAATTATGTCGTTTGACAGATTGAAAGTGGAAATTTTCGGGGCGTCTCATGCCGAGAGCATAGGCGCTGTCGTGCAGGGATTCCCGTCAGGATTTAAGGTGGACCTTAAAGCGCTCGAGCAATTTGCCAAAAGAAGACTTAGCACGGGCAAGTTTACCACCCCGAGAAAGGAAGAGGATAAATTTACCGTAACGGGACTTGTCGACGGAAAGACTTTGGGCAAGATTGCTTTTGAGATAGAAAACAAAAACGTAAAAAGCTCGGATTACAAAAAGATAAATTCAATACCCCGTCCCTCTCACGCCGATTATCCCTGCTATGTCAAATACGGCAAGATATTCGAGGGCGGAGGAAACTATTCCGGCAGAATGACCGCTCCGCTCACGCTTGTCGGAGGAGTGGCAGAACAGATGCTCCTAAATTTGGGAATAACCGTAAAAGCCTACGTTTACAGCATAGGAAACGTCAAGGGCAGGTCATATAAAGACGGCTACGAAAAGGCAGACGAGCTCGGATTGAATTTGGACAAGGCGCAAAAGGTTTTGGAAGCGGCGCAGAAAGAGGGCGACAGCCTCGGCGGCACGGTGGAATGTATCGTTCAGGGTATGCCGATAGGCGTGGGCGACGCACTCTTTTCGGGGCTCGAAGGAAAGATAGCGTCAAACGTGTTCGCTATCCCTGCGGTAAAGGGAATAGAGTTCGGCTCGGGATTTGACTTATCGTCCATGAAGGGCAGCGAGGCAAACGACCCCATCGTGCTCATGGGCAACAAGATAAAGATAAAGACAAACAAGGCGGGCGGTATAAACGGCGGTATGTCAAACGGAGAGGATATCACGCTAAAAGTGGCGTTCCGTCCCACGCCGTCGATATCCAAACCGCAAAAGAGCGTCGATTTAAAATCGATGGACAACGTAGAATTGAAAATCGGGGGCAGGCACGACGTCTGTTTCGTGCCCAGAGCGGCGGTAGTTGTCGAAGCCGTCGTTGCGCTTTCCGTTTTAGATAGTGTTTTAGTGGAGGACTTATGGAAAAATTAAGAAACAAATTAAACGAAATCGACGACCAAATCGTCAAACTTTACGCCGAGCGTATGCAGACCGTCAAAGAGATAGGTCAGTTCAAGGAAAAGGCGCACCTGCCTATAACGAGCAAATCGAGAGAGGACGAGGTACTCAAGCGTCTTGAAAAGGAAGTTCCCGAGGAAATTTCCGTGTTTGTAAAAATGCTCTATCAGACGATATTCCAGACTTCGAAAGCGTATCAATCCAAATTTACGGCTATGGATACTTCGCTTACCAAGATGCTCAAGGAAACTCTGCTCGAGGGATTCAAGAAATTTCCGTCGAGCGCTTCCGTGGCGTGCCAGGGCGTTGAGGGAGCTTATTCTTCCATAGCCGCAAACAGACTGTTTTCAAATCCCAATATAACCTTTTTCAAGAACTTCGAGGGCGTATGCACGGCGGTGGAAAAGGGACTTTGCCGTTACGGCATACTTCCCATCGACAACAGCCTCAACGGCTCGGTGGGCGAGGTTTACGATTTGCTTCTTTCCAAAAAGTTTTACATAGTCAGAAGCGTCCGTCTGCCCATTCGTCAGAGCCTTTTGGGTAAAGGAAGCCTTTCCGACGTCAAGACGGTATATTCTCATCCGCAGGCGATAGGTCAATGCTCCAATTATCTTTCCAAGATGGGCTACACCGTGCACGAGACGGAAAACACTGCCGTTTCGGCAAAGATGGTTGCCGATTCCGACGACAAGACGATTGCCGCCATCTGCTCCGCCGAATGCGCTTCGCTTTACGACCTCAAGGTTTTGGATTCCAACATACAGAACGACGACACGAATTTCACACGCTTTATCTGCATTTCAAAAGCGCTCGAACTGTATGAAGATTCCAACCGCATAAGCATAATCATAGGACTTCCGCATCGCTCGGGAAGTTTGCAAAACGTGCTTGCAAGATTTTCGGCAATGAATTTAAACCTTACCAAACTTTCGTCAAGACCTGTGCTCGGCACGGAGTTTGAATATATCTTCTATCTCGATTTCGAATCTAACGTCAAACACGGCGAGGCGCTCAGCCTGCTCTCCGAACTCGAGCGAGAGTGCGAAAGTTTTGCGTTTTTGGGCTCGTATTTCGAGGGCTGAAAGGCGGGGCGGAACAAAGCGGCAAATAATATAAAAAGGAAGACAAAGTGTATTATCTTATCGGCGAAAAACTAAAACACAGCTTTTCGGCTGTCATACACCGCAAACAGGGTTACGACTACGACTTAAAAGAGATACCGCAGGACGGCCTTGCCGAGTTTTTCGGCAAGAGGGAGTTTGACGGACTGAACGTCACCATTCCGTATAAAACGGAGTGTATGAAATATCTTGACGGTATCTCGCCGCTTGCGCTATCCGTCGGAGCGGTAAACACCGTCGTCAACAGAGGCGGAAAGCTATACGGCTTCAACACCGACGCGATAGGTTTTTATCTTTCGCTAAAAAGAAAAAATATAGAGCTTAGCGGAAAGGTTTTGATTTTGGGCAGCGGCGGTGCAAGCAAGGCGGTAAGAGCGGTTTGCGAAAGATGTTCGGCTGAATATGTCGTCATTTCGAGGTCCGGCGAGGACAATTACGGCAATATCGACCGCCACTACGACGCCGATATTATCGTCAACACCACTCCCGTGGGAATGTATCCCGATTGCGAAAAGCTCGTCCTTGACATAGAGCCGTTTAAAAAACTTAAGGCGGTGTGCGACCTCATATACAATCCGTATAAAACGCCTCTTTTGATTGAAGCGGAAAAAAGGGGAATAGCGTGGCAAAACGGGACGGATATGCTCACCCTACAGGCGCTCGCTTCCGAAAAACTGTTCGACGGAGCGGATAGCGAGGACGACGTGAAGATAGACTCTTTCGAGTCGCTCAGAATGCAGAATATCTCGCTTATAGGTATGCCGTTTTGCGGAAAGAGCACTGTAGGCATATCTCTTGCCGAAAAGCTGGGCAGAAAGTTTGTCGATATCGACGCCGAAATAGAAAAGGCGGGATACTCGATAAAAGAGCTCATAGCGTCGGGCGAGGACGTTTTCAGAAAGACGGAATCCGAGTTTATAAAAAAATACGCTTTTGAAAGCAACCTCGTCATATCCACGGGCGGCGGCGTCGTCGAAAGGCAGATAAACGTCGACAGGTTAAGACAAAACTCAAACGTCGTCTATTTAAAACGCTCGCTTCTTCCCGAAACGCTTGAAAACAGACCGCTTGCGCAAAATATAGAGCAATACGAAAATCTGAAAAAGAGGCGTGCTCCGCTATACGAAGCGGCGGCGGACATAACTATCGACAACGACTCCTCCGTTGACGATACGGTGGATAAAATAATCAAATGGTGGTCAAAACTATGAAATTTTTGGTTTTAAACGGCGTAAACCTCAATATGCTCGGTATAAGAGAAAAGGAGCTTTACGGCGATAGAGATTTTAAATCGCTCGAAAGGTATATTAAAAAAAGCGCAAAACAGGCAGGCGTAAAGGTCGTGACCAGACAGAGTAACAGCGAGGGAAAACTTTGCGAATATATCCAAAAGGCGTATAAAAAGTTTGACGGGATAGTAATCAATCCCGGGGCTTATACCCATACGTCCGTGGCGCTCCTCGACGCTTTAAAGGCGGTAAACATTCCCACCGTCGAAGTGCATCTGACCGACGTCGACAACCGTGAAGATTTCAGAAAGATAAGTTACGTTTCCCTTTATGCCTTTAAAAAAATATCCGGACAGGGTTTTGAAGGATATAAAACGGCGATAGACGAGCTTATAAAAAAACTGAATTAGCAAAATAGCCTGACCGTTTTAATGAAAACTTATAAAACGGCAAAACCGTATTTATAACGGACGGCAAATTTTGATGGCAGAAGCCTTTATCCGGTTTTAATGGCAGTATTTTATATAAAGTAGTTTTAATATAAAAATTTTAAAGACAAAACAAATTGATTAAAAAACAAAACACGCATCGGCGTGTTTTTTTTATGCGAAAGGCAAAAGCCTGTTTGACTGTCGGATAAAGTTTTTTTTGCCTATTAAAGGGATATTGTCTGTCCTAAATTGAAATATTCTATTTTATCGCCCAAGGTCTCTTTTAGTTTTTCATAGCCTATGTAGCCGGTGCAGTGGCAGGTATAATATTTGCAGTCAAATGCCTTGAGGGCGTTTGCCAAAGAGTGTATTTCGCCGTCCGTCATGACGACGTCCTTTGAGGTATTGACGTGAAAGCCACCAATGACTAAGTTTGGTTCCTTGCCGAAAATTTCAACGAATCTCTTTATTATATTTACAATTCCTCTGTGAGCGCAGCCACATAGCACCGCCGATTTTTCCTCCTCGAACAGGGCGATGTACATTTCGTGCAAAAAAGAGTCTTTTTCGCTACCTTCAAAAAGGTGAGCGTTTATAGAGCTTTGCGGATAATCGCTTTTGACGGAATCGAATACGAAAACGCCCGGCAAGGCAAAAAAGTCGCCTTTGCACTGTTTTATTCTGTTTTCGCTCAAAAGCGAGGGGTTTAAACTTATATCGTGAAGCGACGAGCCGCTGTCCGACGAATGTTTATTAAACGCTCCTTCGTGGATAAAAACGGAAGCTGACGGATTGACTTTTAAAAAATACTCAATGCCTCCGCCGTGGTCGGAGTGTCCGTGCGTGATAAAGCACGCTTCGGCCTTGGTAAGGTCGACGCCCGTGCTCTTTGCGTTGTTTAAAAAAGCCTCTCCCGATCCCGTATCCGTCAAAAAGGAACGTGTGGCCGTTTGCGCATATATCGAAAGTCCCTTTTCGCCCTCGAGCGTGCCGCAGGATATATCGTCGCATAAAAGAGTGAATTTCATTTTCCGCCTCCGATATTATAGTGAGGCTAAATTCCGTTTTTGTCAAGCAGGGCGACAAACTAAAAATAACGTCGATATATGACAAATTCAGGCTATGACAAAAATGGCTACGTTTTGCATTGTGAAAAATATATCTTAAATGCCCGAAAAATTAAAGATACGGAGATTTTTTGTCGTATATCTATTAAATAATTTGACGAATTCTGTCGCAAGGCAAAGTAAAAGCCGAATTATGTTTTAAACAATATTCGCCTTTTATTTCCAAAAAAAATAAATGAGAGGGGGAAGCAGGTCAAGGACAAGCGGGTGACGGCAAAAAAACCGAACGGTTAAATATGGCGGCAAAATATATTTGAAAAATCAATAAAAAATCCCGCTCCGAAAAGGGCGGGATTTAAATAATAATATATGTGCATTTTTAAATGCAACTTTTTTAAGACATTTTGAATATTAAAAACGTCAAAGGGCAATTGCAATAAATTTCTTTTTCAATTTGTCTTAAACTAAACGGCTTATAATCTCTAAATTGCCGTGCAGGGGATAGGCTATTTTATGATATCCGTGCCGATATAAGGACGGAGCGCTTCGGGAACGGTTATCGAACCGTCGGCGTTCTGGTAGTTTTCCATGACCGCCGCCGTCGTTCTGCCGATAGCGAGTCCGCTTCCGTTGAGGGTGTGGACAAACTGAGTTTTGCCGTTTTCCTTGAAACGGATATTCGCACGGCGTGCCTGGAAGTCGACGAAGTTGCTGCAAGAAGATATCTCGACAAAGCGTCCGTAGCTGGGCAGCCATACTTCGATGTCGTAAGTTTTGGTTGAAGAAAATCCGAGGTCACCCGTGCAAAGGCACACCACTCTATACGGGATTTTTAAAAGTTGCAAAATCTTTTCGGCGTCGTTTGTCAAAGATTCGAGTTCTTCAAAGCTGTGGTCGGGGTGAGCGAATTTGACAAGCTCGACTTTGTTGAATTGATGCTGACGGATAAGACCTCTCGTATCTCTGCCTGCCGAGCCGGCTTCCGCTCTGAAGCAAGCCGTATAGGCGCAGTATTTGATAGGGAGTTGGTCGGTGCTGAGAACGTCGCCTCTGTGGAGATTGGTGACCGGGACTTCCGCCGTCGGAATGAGATAGTAGTTCGTTCCTTTTACGGCGAACATATCTTCCTCGAATTTGGGGAGCTGTCCCGTGCCGAGCATGGAATCACGGTTGACCATGAACGGGGGGAATATCTCGGTGTATCCGCTCTTTGCGTGAGTGTCGAGCATGAGGTTCATTATCGCTCTTTCGAGTTTAGCACCCCAATTGCGGTATACGGTAAATCTCGTTCCGGTTATCTTGCCTGCCTGCTCGAAATTGAGCATATCGAGGCTTGTGCCTATATCCCAATGCGCTTTCGGCTCGAAGTCGAATTTGGTAGGCTCGCCCCATCTTCTGACTTCAACGTTGTCGTCGCTGTCGCTTCCGACAGGCACGGATTCGTCGGGCAGGTTGGGGATAGCGTACATAAGCTCTTTAAGCGAGCTTTCCACTTCGGACAGCTCGTCGTCGAGCGCCTTTATCTTGTCGCCCTCGTCACGCATTTTTTTGATGAGGTCGTCGCAGGCTTTGCCCTCTCTTTTCATCTGCGCAATCTCGGCGGAAACCTTGTTCTTTTCCGCTTTAAGAGCCTCGACTTCTCTTATGATTTCCTTTCTGCGTTTGGCTTTTTGCGCAACTTCCGCTATGGGGAAGTGTCCGCTTCTGCCGCTGAGGCGTTCTTCAACGTATTCGATGTTGTCACAAACCTTTTTTAAATCTAACATATATACTCCTTAAAATTCAAACGGCTTAATGCCGTGCAGGATTTTTTATTTTACGGTTGGTGTCTCAAATAGGCAAAACTAAACGATAAAGTTTACAAGCCTGCCCTTTATGACTATCGTCTTTTTGATTGTCGCATCGCCGAGCGCTTCTATTACGGCTTCCTTTGCCGCCGCCGCAACTTCCTCGTCCGACGCTGCCGTGGAAACGGTCGTCTTTCCCTTTATCTTGCTGTTTATCTGAACGGCAATTTCAACCTCGTCTTTTACGAGCGCCTTTTCGTCGCATACGGGATAGCGCATATTGAACACCGACTCGGTGCTGCCCATACGCTCGTTGAGTTCCTCGGCAAAGTGCGGAGTGAGCGGAGCTATGAGCAATACGACGTCTTTTACGCAGTCATACAAAAGTTTGTTGGGATTTTGCGTCTTGTTGAAATAGGTATATATAGCGTTGACGAATTCCATAAGTCTTGCCACTGCCGTGTTGAACGAAAAGTTTTTCATATCCGCCGTCATCGATTTAACGGTGAAGTTGCGGACGTAGTTCAATTCCTTTTCGTCTTTTGCAAAAGGCGAGTCCGACAGCTTTTTATCCTTGACGGAATCGACAAGCCTTTCCACTCTGTCCATAAAGCGCTGAACGCCGTCGAGTCCGCTGTCGTTCCACGGTCCGCCCTCGGTGTAGCTGAAGCAGAACATAAGATAAAGCCTGAATACGTCGCTGCCGTATTTCTGTATGCAGTCGTCGGGGGATACGACGTTGCCTCTCGACTTCGACATTTTGTTGCCGTCGGGGCCGAGTATCGTGCCTTGATGCACCAAAGAGAGGAAGGGCTCGTCAAAATTGAGATAGCCCATATCTCTCAGCGCTTTTGTGATAAACCTTGCATAAAGCAGGTGCATACAGGCGTGTTCCGCTCCGCCGATATATTTATCGACGGGAAGCATTTTATTTATAAGCTCGCTGTCAAACGGTGCTTTGTCGTTTTTGTTGTCGGGGTATCTGAGATAATACCAGCTCGAGCATACGAACGTGTCGAGAGTATCGGGGTCACGGCGTGCCGGTTTGCCGCAGACGGGGCAGGTGACGTTCATAAACTCCTCGCATTTCAAAAGCGGAGATTTTCCGTCGGGCGTGAAGTCGACGTCGTGGGGAAGAGTTACGGGCAAATCCTTTTCGGGGACGGGCACGATTCCGCAGTGCGGACAGTGAATGACGGGGATAGGCGCGCCCCAATATCTTTGACGGGACACGAGCCAATCGCGCAGACGGTAGTTTGTTTTGAGTCTGCCTTTCGATTGCTTTTCAAGTTTTGCCGTGATAGCCTTTATCGCTTCTTTACTTGACATTCCGTCAAATTCATCGCTTGCCGTCAATACTCCGTAGTCGCAGAAGGGGAGTTCGTCGTTTTGTCCCTTTTCGCCCTTTATAACTCTCGTTATGGGGAGATTGTATTTTGTGGCAAAGGCAAAGTCACGCTCGTCGTGAGCGGGAACGCCCATAACCGCGCCCGTGCCGTATGAGGCGAGGACGTAGTCGGCAATGAGGATAGGCACCTTTTTGCCGTTGACGGGGTTTATGGCGTATGCTCCGGTAAACGTGCCGCTCTTTTCGCGGGTGGTGGAGAGCCTGTCTATCTCCGACGCTTTTGAACATTCGTATTTATAGTCTTCCACCGCCTTCTTTTGCTCGGGCGTGGTGATTTTGTCGACGAGCGGATGTTCGGGGGCAAGCACGACGTAGCTTACGCCGTAAATGGTGTCCGCTCTCGTGGTGAATACGGTAAACTTTTCGCCGCTTTCGGTTTCAAAATCCACCTCGCTGCCGAAAGATTTGCCTATCCAGTTTTTTTGCATAAGTTTCGTCTTTTCCGGCCAGTCGAGCTTGTCGAGTCCGCTAAGGAGCTCCTCGCTGTAATCGGTTATCTTAAAAAACCATTGAGTGAGATTTTTTCTTATGACGGGAGTATGGCATCTTTCGCACTCTCCCTCTTTTACCTGCTCGTTGGCGAGCACGGTGTTGCAGGACGGGCACCAGTTTACGGGCGCTTCCTTGCGGTAGGCGAGCCCGTGTTTGTATAGCTGTAAAAACAGCCACTGCGTCCACTTGTAGTAATCGGGCATGCAGGTCTTTATCTCGTAATCCCAATCATACGTTGCGCCGATAGCCTTTAACTGTTTTTCCATCGTCTCAATGTTCTTGAGCGTGGATTCTTCGGGGTGAATACCCGTCTTTATGGCGTAGTTTTCGGCAGGCAGACCGAAGGCGTCAAAGCCCATCGGCTGAAACACTTCGTAGCCTTGCATACGCATAAAACGGGCGTAGCTGTCGGCAGGACCGTAGTTGAACCAATGTCCGGCGTGAAGTTTAGCGCCCGAGGGGTAGGAGAACATCTCTAAAACGTAATGTTTTTTGGATATGTTGTCTTTGTTGAAAGAATAAAGCTTGGAATCCGCCCATCTTTTTTGCCATTTTTTTTCAATAGTTTTAAAATCCATATAATACTCCGAATAAAGTATTTATATAATAATACCTTGAAAAAATAATGTCAAATATTTCAATGCGCACTTATGTAATTGCTTGACCTCGGCATAGCTAAATAGTAAACTTTAAATATGAACGCACCGCTGTATGAAACGCTGAAAAAATATGCAAAGGGAAATATATCCCGTTTTTTTATGCCGTCGCACGCCGGGCGGGATATAGACGGCTGTCTGTATAGCTCTTGTGCGTTTGACTTTACCGAGCTGTCCTTTTCCGACAACCTCGTCAACGCCGACGGAGTGATATTAAAAGCGGAAACGCTTTTGGCAAAAAGCTACTTTAGTCCTTTCTCGCTCATGTTCACGTCGGGTGCGACGAGCGCTATATGGACGGCAATGGCGACGCTGAGAGAATACACGGACGGGATATTGATAGATTCCTTTTCGCACAAAAGCGTTTTTTGCGCCGCAAAAAATTTCGATTTTAAGGCAACATTAATACAAAGAGAGTTTGACGGCGTTTTCCCTAAACCGATAGACTGTGACAGGATTGAAAAGATATTAAGCCAAAATCCGAGCATCAAAGCCGTTTCGGTGACAAGCCCCGATTATTTCGGAAAGGTAAGCGACGTTGAAAAAATAGCAAAAGTCGTTCACCGTCACGGAGCTGTGCTGTTTGTCGACGAGGCGCAGGGGGCGCATTTCGGCTTTTCGCCGCTTTTGCCGAAAAGCGCAAACGGCTATGCCGACCTTGTTTGCGACAGTATGCACAAAACTATGCCGGTATACGGCGGCGGAGCCGTCCTAAACGTAAAAGAGAAGTTTTACGAAGCGGCAAAATTTCACAGAGCACGCCTTACAACTTCAAGTCCGAGCTATATCGTCATGGCGTCGATAGACTACGCAAGAGCGCTGTTCGATATAAACGCTAAAGCCCGATACGAAGTTTTAAAAGAAAAAATCGACAAAGTAAAAAGCTGCCTGGGCGACAGGGTAAAAAATACGGACGACTTTACCCGTCTTGTAATAAAAGTCGACGGCGACTCTCTCGAAAAAGAGGGGATATATCCCGAGGCGTCGTGGGGGGAATATTCCGTATTTATAGTCAATTTCTTTAACGCCTGCCGACTAAAAAAACTTGTAAAGGCGGTAAAAAAACTTCCCGTCCCAATGAGCGCACAAAGAGGATACGGCGATATGAAAATGCCGAGCGAGCTTAAAAGGGCGAAAGGCAAAAGGGAATACGTTCCTTTGACCGAAAGCGAAGGCAGAATATCCGCCGACGACGTAGGCTCGTATCCGCCGGGAGTGCCGCTCATTTACGAGGGCGAGGTCATCACGTCGGAAAAAATTAAATTTTTATCCGCCGAAAAACACACATTTAATCTTGTGAACGGCAAAATTTGTGTTATAATGGACAAGTAAATCAACAAAAGACGGAGTTAAAGCGATGAAAGGTATTATGGTCACTTTTGAAGGCTGCGACGGAGTAGGTAAATCTACGCAGCTGAGATATTTAAAGGAATACATGTCTCAAACGGGGCAGGAAGCCGTCTTTGTCAGGGAGCCGGGCGGCACGGATATTTCCGAACAGATAAGAAATATCATCATGTCGTGCGACAACAAAGAGATGTGTTCCAAAACGGAAGCGCTTCTCTATGCGGCGTCGAGAGCTCAGCTTGTCGAGGAAGTCATTCGTCCTGCGCTCGATGAGGGAAAACTTGTCATTTGCGACCGTTTTATAGATTCTTCCGTAGCCTATCAGGGCGGCGGCAGAGGGCTCGATAAAAAGGCGATAAAGGCGATATCCGCTTTCGCCACCGATTATATAAAGGTAGACCTAACCGTGTTTATCGACCTCGAACCCAATCACGCTTTCAGGACGGTAAAAAAAGAGGACAGGCTCGAGTCGGAGGATATGGAATTTCACCGCAAAGTTTACGAGGCGTATATAGCCGAAGCGGAAGAAAATCCCGACAGAATAGTGAAGATTGTGCCCTGTCAGGATAAATCGGAAACGAAAGAGAAAATCTTAAACGCATTAAGGCAGAGGGGTATTATCCGTTGATAGAGTTTTATGACGCTCTCAAAAAAAGCAAGGCATACCGCCTTTTGCAAAACGATATAAAAAACTCGATGGCGCACGCCTATCTTCTGACGGCGACGGACGAGGAAATAATCTTTCCTCTTTTCAGGCTTGTGGCGTGCCGCATTTTTTGCGAAACGCAAAGCGCATGCCTCGAGTGCAGAGAGTGCCACAAGATTTTAGACGGAGTGAATCCCGACGTTATAGAACTTAACGCCGAAAAGCAGACGATAAAGGTGGGGGCGATAAACGAGCTTGTCGACAGTGTGCACTATAGCCCCGTTTCGGGAGTTTTGAAGCTGTATTTCATAAACTATGCCGACTGTATGACGGGTGAGGCGCAAAACAAACTTTTGAAAACGCTCGAGGAGCCGCCGGAAGGCGTTATTCTGTTTTTGGGGACGGCAAAGCCCGCCGCTCTGTTGGACACGGTAAAGAGCCGTTGCAGAACAGTGCCCGTCGAGGCGTTTGACTATCAGACGGTATACGACGAGATATACGCTTTAACGTCGGACGAGAAAACCTCGTCAATTGCGGCGGCTTGCAGCGAGGGCAAACTTTACGTCGCCAAAAAGATTGCGTCGTCGCCGGAATACGTCGAAACATTTACCGCCGTGCTCGATATGCTTGACACGGTGAAAAAGTCGTCGGATATATCGGAGTTTATAGGAAGCAAAAAAGCGGAAAAAAACACGCCCGAATTTCTCGACGTGCTTTCCGTGATACTGAGGGACGTTTTGGCGTCGGATATAAACGACAGGCTCGTGCTTACGGCGCACGTTAAAGATAAGATTGAAAGATTAAAGAGCGAATTCAGCCCGATGGCGGCGGCGCAGTGCATATTCGTCGTCAACGAGGCGAAAGCAAAACTGAAACTCAACGTATCCGTTCAGGTCGTGCTCGAGCGAATGCTCTTTAAAATGTTGGAGGTAAAATACAGATGTCGCTGATTGTAGGCGTTAAATTTAAAAATTCCGCTAAGGTATATTATTTCAGTCCCGAGGGGATAGAGTTTGCCGAAAACGACGGAGTTATCGTGGAAACGGTAAGGGGCGTCGAATACGGAACGGTTGCCGTCCCCAATAAAGAGGTGGACGAAAAGGAAATTGTTTCCGAGCTCAAACCGGTCATAAGAAAGGCGACGGACAAGGACGTCGAACAGCTAAAACGAAACGAAAAGGACAAAGAGCACGCTCTCGAGGTCATAGCGGAAAAGGTGCAAAAGATGAACCTTTCAATGAAACTTGTCGATGCGGAATACACCTTTGACCGCCACAAACTTATTTTTTATTTCACGTCGTCGGGCAGAGTGGATTTCAGAGAACTCGTCCGAGAGCTTGCCGCCGTGTTCAAGGTCAGGATAGAACTGCGCCAGATATACGAACGCGACGACATAAAGATGAGGGGAGGGCTCGCCGTCTGCGGCAGACCGTGCTGTTGTACGACGCACTTGCAGGACTTTGAAAAGGTTACGATAAAAATGGCTAAAATTCAGGGACTGTCGCTCAATCCGCAAAAGATAAACGGTTGCTGCGGCAGGCTTATGTGCTGTTTGAAATACGAAAACGACTACTATTCCGAGGTGTTCAAGCAAATGCCCAAAGTCGGCTCGGAAATCACCACAAAGGACGGCAGGGCGGTGGTTGAATCAAACGACCTCATAAGAAAACTCGTTACCGCCAAAGTCACGCTCAAAAACGGCGATATAGAAAGAAGAACTTACAACCTCAACGAGATAGGCGTAAAGTCGCACCAGAACGCCAACGAGATAGACGACTCGGAAGAGGAAGACAAACAATAAAATTTTAAAAAAAGACTATACAAAACACCGTTGCTGTGTTAAAATATGCTCATCAAAGTATTAAAGGAGAACGATTATGCCAAGAGTAATCAATGACAGTTGCATCAGCTGCGGAACTTGTGCAGACACCTGCCCCGTTAGCGTCATTTCGGAAGGAGACGGGAAATACGTCATCAACGGCGCTGAATGTATAGATTGCGGAGCCTGCGAAGAGGCTTGCCCCGTAGGCGCTATCAGCGAAAGCAACTAAAAAAATTGACGGCATTGCCGTCAATTTATTTTTTGAGGACTAACACGGTTAGTCCTTTTTATTTTGTGTAGTTTAAGCGCAACACTTTTTGGCTTTGTTTATAAAAGCTGTTTGCCGTTGTTTCAACAAAGTGCGAGGTTTATTTAAACAAGTTTTTTTTGATTGTTTCGGTGAAATGCGTTTTATATTGTTAAGCGCAAGACTTTTTGGCTGGTTTATAAAAGGTGTTTGCCGTTGTTTCAACAAAGTGCGAGGTTTATTTAAAACAAGGTCTTTTAGGTTGTTTTAATGCAAGGCGTTTTATTTTTCGCCTTGAGCTATATAGCGTTTTTCGGGCTTTAACAAACATCCTTTGACGGGATAACCGCTTGCAGGCAGGCTTTTAGTTTTATCAGTTTTGTTTTAGCGTTTACAGACCTTTAAACGGGAAGTATAATAAGCCGAGTTTTGCTAAAACTAAGAATATGAAAAGACGACTTAAAAGAAAAAAGGACGAGACGTTGTCCGCTCCGTCGCTTGGGGCGATAAAGGACCCCAACGTGAAACCGGGCGCCAAAAACGAATAATTCGGCATTATGCCGAATTATTTTTTGTCCGTTTTTGCCCGTCCCGGCAGATATGCTTCAGGCAAAGGCGTTAGGTTTATCGGGTGAAGGTGCGTATGTTAAACGAATATCGCACGAGGGATAGCATTTGCCTTATGCGGTATGATTATCTTTTGAGATACGGCATATGACGGAGTGAGTTTTTCAAAATTTAATAATTTAATTAAAGCGGTTGCTTTTTGCGCCTTTGGATATATAATAAAGCTATGGATAAAGGAAATATAGCAAAAGAAAATTTCAAGGCGGGATACAACTGCGCTCAGGCGGTAGTGCTCGCATTTAAAGAGGAACTGGGCATAGACGCCGAAACGCTTTTGAAACTTTCCTCGTCGTTCGGCGGAGGGCTTGCAAGGCTCAGGGAAGTGTGCGGAGCGGTGAGCGGCGGCGCAATGGTGTTGGGTATTTTAGGCGGATACACCTCGCCCACGGATAACGTTTCAAAGACGGAGCACTATAAGAGAGTGAGGCAGTTTACCGAGGCTTTTAAAGAGGAAAACGGCTCGATAATATGCAAAGAGCTTCTTTCGGGAGTAAAAACGGACAGCTCGCCGGTGCCGGACGAGAGGACGGAAAGCTATTATAAAAAACGCCCTTGCGCAGAGATATGTGAAGTGGCGGCAAACATAATAGCAAAAATGATTTAACGGCGATATTAAGCCGAGGCAACAAAAGGGTTTTACGTTTTTGCGTAAAACTTTTTTAGTCTTAAATTTTTAACTTAAAAGCGTTTTCGAACTAAATCCGTTCAATTGTTTTGATAAACATATTCGGGTTATGACAGCTTAATGCGTTTCATAGTCCATAACGATTTTGTGAAATTTTGCTTTTTTCCCTGTTTTGATTTAATTATTTTATATTCGTTATTTTTGAGCAAACCGAGTTTTGCCCGGGAATATTTTTGGCGAACGCATCATCGTTGAATATCGTCTTGTCAATTTCGCCGATTGAAATGTTTCGGGTTAATTCCGTCTTTCAAACTCGTTTGCGGTTAAACATCCTTATTTAAGTAGTTTTATGTTTAGATTCAAATTTAATTTGACTGATATTGATTGTTTTTTTAAAAAAAATCGAAAAAACTGCTCAAAGATGGAATATTTTGAAAGATTTTGAATATTTTATATTGACAAACCGATTATTTTTGATATAATGTGATTGAAATTGGAGGAATAATATGAACGCTTCGAGAAAACTTGACATTTTAAAGCTTTTTAACGGTTCCGAATCTTTGACGGTAAAAGAGCTTTCGAAAAAACTGAATTGCAGCGAATCGTCTGTTCGCCGTGATTTGATAGACCTTGACAGTCAGGGCTTACTGAAAAAAGTTCACGGAGGGGCAATCAAGCAATTTGCAGAGTCGGGCGTAGAAGACAAAGAGATTGCCGAGCGCATGAGCGTAAACGTCGTCTCCAAAATGAAAATAGGCGCACTTGCGTCCGGCCTCGTCTCGGACGGGGACACGGTTTATCTTGATGCGGGCACGACCGTATCTTTTATAATCGACGAGATAAAGGCAAAAAATGCGGTTTTCGTGACAAATTCTCATCATCACGCAGAGAAACTCTCTTCGATGGGATTTACGGTTTACGGCATAGGCGGCGAATATAAATCCAAAACGGCGGCTTATGTCGGCTCTATGGCGGCAAAGATGCTGGAAAGCTATCACTTTAACATAGGATTTTTCGGAACAAACGGGATATCGGAAAGTGCGGGGTTTTCCACTCCCGACGAAAAGGAGGCGACGGTAAAAAGAGCCGCAATGCTCAGATGCGACAAGACATATGTAGTTGCAGACAGCTCGAAGTTCAATAAATCCGCCTTTGTATCGTTCGCAAAGCTCGAAGATGCGGTTTTGATAACCGACGATGAAGGGTCGGAATTTGCTCTTGCAGGTTTGAGAATTTTTAATTAAGGAGGGATTATGATTTATACAGTGACGTTCAGTCCGTCTTTAGATTATGTTGTCAAAGTCAAAGACTTTAAAATGGGCATGACGAACAGGACGGAGTATGAAACAATCAGAGCGGGAGGAAAGGGAATAAACGTATCAATCGTCCTTAACAATCTCTCAATAGAAAACGTGGCCATGGGATTTTGCGGAGGTTTTACGGGAGAAGCTATTTTAAATATGCTCAAAGCACAAGGCTTAAAGACAAAGTTTATCGAAACGGAAGGGTTAAATCGTATAAACGTAAAGCTTAAGACGGACGTCGAAACGGAAATAAACGGACAGGGCGTAAAAATTTCAAAGGAAAACTATGAGGCACTGATTGAAGAAATTTCACGCATAAAAAGAGGCGACATACTTGTTTTGGCAGGAACCGTTCCCAAAACTCTGCCGGACGACATATACGAAAAAATTTTAAACGGCATAAAAAACAGCGGGGCGGAGTTTGTCGTTGACGCCACGGGTGATTTGTTAAAAAACGTTTTGAAGTATAAACCGTTTTTGATCAAGCCCAACAAAGACGAGCTTGCCGAATTGTTTTCGGCAAATATAAAAACCGACGATGACATTGTAAAATACGCAAAGCGGTTGCAAAGCATGGGAGCAAAAAACGCAATCGTTTCGATGGGCAAAAACGGAGCGATTATGGTAACGGAAGAAGGCGAGGTATTCAAAACCGAAGCTCCCGACGGCAAAGTTGTAGATACGGTAGGTTCAGGCGATTCTCTTGTAGCGGGTTTTTTGGCGGGATATCTGAGAACGGGAAACAAAAAAGAAGCGCTCTTGCAAGGGATAGCGGCAGGCAGTGCCTCTGCGTTTAAAGAGGGACTTGCCGTGGCGGAAGAAATTGAATTTCAAAGAAAAAGAATTAAATAAATTTATTTGGGAGGTAAATTATGAGGATTATCGACCTGTTGACAGAAGAGAGCATCAATCTCAATGCCAAACCGAAGACCAAGACCGAAGCTATCGACGAATTGGTAAACCTGATGGAAACGCATAATAATCTGACCGACAAAGAACAATACAGACAAGCGGTGCTAAAAAGGGAAACGGAAGGAACGACGGGCATCGGCGAAGGAATTGCAATTCCGCACGCAAAGACGGATGCGGTAACTAAGCCTGCGCTCGCCTCGATGGTGGTAAAAGACGGAGTAGATTTTGAATCACTCGACGGAGAAGTCGCAAAACTATTTTTTTTAATTGCTGCGCCTAATACCGAAGAGAATATTCACCTTGAAGTCTTGGGCAGACTTTCGACGCTTTTGATGGACGAGGCGTTTTATCAAAAGTTGTTGAACGCAAAAAGCAAAAAGAAATTTTTGGATACGATTGACGAAGCGGAAACAAAACGCTTCGGTAACGAAGCGGAAAAACCTGCCGAAGAGAAAGAAGAAGAGAAAGAATCGGAAAAAAAGAAAGGTGACAAAAGTGAGGGGTACAGAGTTTTGTGCGTCACGGCTTGCCCGACGGGAATTGCTCATACTTATATGGCGGCAGAAGCTCTTGAGCAGGCCGCAAAGAAGATGGGCATCGGCATCAAGGTTGAAACAAACGGCTCCGGTGGAGTGAAAAACGAGCTGACCGATGAAGAAATCGCTAACTGCGAAGGCATAATAGTCGCCGCCGACAAAAATGTCGAAACGGCGAGGTTTGACCAAAAAAAGGTTCTTTTCGTAAAGGTTGCAGACGGCATTCACAAGCCAAAAGAACTTATAGAGAAAGTGTTATCCGACCAGGTTGCCATTTTCAATTCTTCCGAAAAACCCAAGAAAGAAATAAAGCAGGCAAAGGAATCCGTATGGAGGGTAATTTATAAACACCTCATGAGCGGCGTTTCGCATATGCTGCCCTTTGTCATAGGCGGCGGAATTTTAATTGCTCTTGCCTTTCTTATCGACGGAATGGCGGGAATGCCTCAGGATGCGGATTTCGGCACACACACCAACGCCGCAAAGTTTTTCAAGACGATAGGCGGATATGCCTTTAATTTTATGTTGCCCGTGCTCTCCGGATATATCGCTTATTCGATAGCGGACCGTCCCGGTCTTGCCGTAGGTTTTGTCGGGGGAGTGATGGCGACAATGGCGGAAGCGAATTTTGCCGTTATGTTTAATATTATCGACGGAGCTTCATTTGCGGCCCCCGGATTCCTCGGCGCATTAGTAGCAGGCTTCCTTGGCGGATACATGACGCTCGGACTTAAAAAACTTACGGCAAAAATGCCGCTCAGTATGGAAGGATTAAAACCGACGCTAATTTATCCTTTGATAGGAATTTTGGGTATCGGCGTGACAATGTGGGTGCTAAACGTGCCGTTCGGATATATTTCATACGGAATACAAAAAGGACTTTTATATCTTGCTTCAAACGAGGCGCTCAATATTTTGACGGGCATACTTGTCGCCGGAATGATGGCGGTGGATATGGGCGGACCGATAAACAAGGCGGCATATATCACGGGCATAGCAACGATTGAAACAAATCCGATGATTATGGCGGCGGTTATGATAGGAGGTATGGTGCCTCCGCTTGCAATCGCCCTTGCCTCAACATTCTTCCCGAAGAAGTTCACCAAAAAAGAACGCAACGACGGCAAAGTAAACTATGTAATGGGACTTTGTTTTATAACAGAAGGCGCAATACCTTATGCGGCAAGTGACCCTTTAAGAGTTATTCCCGCGTGCGTTGTCGGAAGTGCCTTTGCGGGCGGTTTGAGTGCGGCATTTAAATGCACACTGCTTGCCCCTCACGGCGGAATATGCGTAATTCCGGTCGTGGGTAACGCAGGATTCTATCTACTTGCATTGGTTGTAGGCGCCGTTGTCGGAATGCTGTTGCTTGGAATTATGAGAAAGAAAGTGGACCCGTCTGAATTTCCCGATAAAGAGAGCAAATTTAAAACGTGGCTTAAAAGTCTTAGTAAAAACAAAAAACTTAAATAAAAGGAGAAGAAAAATGAAACAATTCGATTTTACCATAACGGATAAGGAAGGAATTCACGCAAGACCGGCAGGCATATTGGTTGCTGAGGCAAAAAAATTCGTTTCGCAAATCACTATAAAAAAGGATGACAAACAGGCGGACGCAAAGAGAATGTTCGCAATAATGAGTTTGATTGCAAAACAGGGAGATACCGTCACCGTAATCTGCGAAGGAGAAGACGAGGATGCGGCAGAACTCAAATTAAAGGAAGTTTTAAAACAAAATCTTTAATTTAAAACGGCGGGAGGTTATGATGATATTAAAAGGCAAAGGAGTCTTTGAAGGCATTGCGGTAGGCAAATTAAAGATTATCGTGCATCAGAAAATAGAAATTTCGAGCGATAAAAAGTTTGCGCCCGAAAATGAAAAGGTAAGATTTATCGAAGCGAGGGAAAAGACCTGCGATTATCTCGAATCTCTTTATCAACGTGCCGTAAACAGCAACCTCAAAGACTCGGAAGCGGAAATATTCAATATGCATAAAATGATGGCGCAAGACCTCGACTTCGAAGATGCAGTCGTATCGTCAATCGAGAGCGGTTACTGCGCCGAATATGCCGTAAAGGAAGCGGGCAGAAATTTATCCGAAATGTTTGCATCTATGGACGATGCATATATGAAAGCCCGTTCGGCTGATGTTCTTGACGTCTCGGAACAGATAATCCGCAATCTGGCAGGTCTTTCAAGCGAAACAATTGTTATCGATAAACCTTGCATTTTGTATTCCGACGATTTTTCTCCAAGCGAGATAGTCAAAATCGATTCGGCAAAATTGCTGGGATTTGCGACAAAGGGCGGTTCGGACAACTCCCATACGGCGATACTTGCAAGGACGTTGGGTATTCCCTGCATAGTGGCGACAGGGGTAGATATTCCGATAACCGATGACGGTAAAGACGCCGTAATCGATTGCGAGAGCGGAACGCTTATCGTCAATCCCGATAAAACTCAATTGAAAGAATATTTGGCAAAAGCTCAAAAGATTGCAAAAGCCAAAGAAATGCAAAAATCGCTTATCGGTAAACCTAACGAAACGATAGACGGGAAAAGGGTAGAAGTATATTGCAATATCGGAAATGCAAGCGATACGAGCCTTGCGCTCAAAAACGACGCCGGAGGAATAGGACTGTTCAGAAGTGAGTTTCTGTATCTTGAGTCGAAAGACTATCCTACCGAGGAAGAACAGTTTATTCAGTACAAAAACACGGTTGAAACGATGAGTCCCAAACCCGTCATAATAAGGACTATGGATATCGGAGCGGATAAACAGGCAGACTATTTCAATCTGGAAAAAGAGGAAAATCCCGCACTCGGTTTCCGCTCGATAAGGATATGCTTAGAGCGTCCCGAAATTATGGAAACACAGCTCACCGCTCTTTACCGTGCAAGCGCATTCGGCAATCTTATGGTTATGATTCCTATGATAACAAACGAAAGTGAACTCGATTGGGTGCTTGACATGGCAAAGAATGTGCGAGAAAAACTCAAAGCTCAAAAAATAAAATTCAACGAAAAGATGCCTCTGGGTATAATGATTGAAACGCCTGCTGCTGCGATAATATCCGACGTGCTGGCGAAAAAGGCAGACTTCTTCAGCATAGGAACAAACGACTTGACTCAGTATACTTTGGCGGTAGACCGTCAGAACAGCAAACTCGAAAAGGTGTGCGACAAACATCATCCCGCACTTATGAGACTGATTTCGATGACAGTTCAAAATGCTCATGCCTGCAAAAAATGGGTGGGAATATGCGGCGAATTGGCAAGAGATTTGTCTTTGACGGAATATTTCCTGAAAATAGGCGTTGACGAACTGAGTGTTTCTCCCGCATACGTCCTGCCGCTTAGAGAAAAAATCCGTTCTTTGAATTTATCCGAGTGACCGTCTATCTTAAACAGTAAATTAATAAAGGTTTTTAAAAGCTGACGCTTTTTCATTCCCCTTATGCAAAACAGCCTCTTCGGGCTGTTTTGGTTTTTAGTTTTTGATTTTCATACCTAAATATGGAACTTGACTTAAAAAAACAGCGAATATATAATGTTAACGAAAAAAAATGTAACAAAGCGGAGGTAAAAGGTGAGAAAAACATCGGTTTTTCTTTTTGTGATTTTATGCTGTATGTTACTGCTTTTTGCCGGCGTTTTCGTCGCCTGCAACGATTTGGACAATGAGCAAGGCGCAGGTGAAGACAGCGGGCAGGTCAAAACGGAAATTTTTACGGTCACTTTTGACACTCAAGGCGGAAGCAACATATCGGAATTGAAAGTCGAGCAGGGACAAACATTGAAAGAGTTTGCCACTCCTACAAAACAGTGTTCCCGCCTGATAGGCTTTGCGCTTGACAGGGCAGGCGAAAATATGTGGGATCTTTTGACCGATACGGTAGAAGAAAACATAACGCTGTATGCTATTTGGGAAGAATCGCATACTTGGGGAGAATGGACGGTAACAACGCCTGCGACTTGTACGGTCGACGGCGAACGCTATCACGAATGCTCCGTATGCGGCAAGACGGAAACGGACGTTATCATTGCGGCTCATACGTGGGGCGAGTGGGAAGAGACGATTGCTCCAACATGCGAGTCGGCAGGAGAAATGACGTGCGTTTGCTCGGCGTGCAATCAGTCAAAGACGCAAGCGACAGAAGCGCTCGGACATAATTATGAAGGCGCAGAATGGCAATTCGATGAAATAAATCATTGGAGAGAGTGCGTCCGCTGCGGAAAGGAATCGGAAAGAGTTGCGCACATGTTTGAAAACGGCGGAGAGTGCGAATGCGGTTTGGTCGAAGTTTCACCCGCAAGCGAGTTTCGTTTTGTTTCGCTCGGCAATAACAGTTGGAGGCTTGCAAGCTATCTCGGCAGCCGCCGGCACGTTTTTATACCCACCGCTTATAATAACGGCACGGTGGTAGCCATAAGCGACGAAGCGTTTAAAGACAACACCTCAATCCAATCCGTTATTATCCCCGATACCGTTACAAGTATCGGAGCGAGAGCCTTTGCCGGTTGCACGTCTTTGACAGCCGTGACCGTATCAAAAAATCTTGAAACTATAGGGTCCGACGCCTTTGCCGATTGCACTAATATAGCCAATGCGACGATACCGGCTATAGTTGCGCCTTTAATGGATAAAAGCTCGCTGGAGGTATTGCACGTCACGGCGGGCGATATAGCACAAAGCTCGTTTGCAAATTGCGCAAACCTTACCACGTTGACCTTAAGCGCAGACGTCCAAAGCGTCGGTGTCGGAAGTTTTAAGGGATGCACTAAGTTAAAATATATCACCGTTGAATACGGTGTAAAATCAATCGGCGGCGAGGCGTTTGCAAACTGCTCGCAAATAAGCGAGATAGCAGTGCCCGATTCTGTAACAAATATAGGCAACGGCGCTTTTTCGGGATGCTATGGGCTTGTAACGATGACGCTTCCATTCGTCGGTGGCAGTGCCGATGCCGTAGCTCCTTCCGAGTCTACTTTGTTCGGTTATATATTCGGCTCAAACAAATACCTCGGAGCGTTTGAAACCGTTCAGCTGTACGGCACGGCGGAAGGGGAATCGGCAACCTATTACATACCAAGCAATCTTACGTCCGTAACGGTTGGCAAAGAGATTTTGTTCGGCGCATTTTACGGTTGCGACGCACTTCAAAATATTACGTTGACGGCGGCGACCTCCTTGAGCGATTACGCATTTTTCAACAATGTTTCTCTGACAAATATAATTTTTTCCGAAAACGTTAATACAATCGGCAAGATGACGTTTGCTTATTGCACCGCTCTTGCTGAAATCGACTTTTTAGCCAATATAAAAACGGTCGGCGCCGACGCTATGCTTCAATGCGCCTGGTATAATGCACAACCAGACGGATTGGTTTATATCGGCAAAGCTCTCTATACCTACAAGGGAAATATGCCCGATAATACGTCTGTATCGGTTTTAGACGGTACATACAGCATAACCGCACAAGCTTTTGCCGAGTGCGCCGGCTTGAGTTCCGTTATAATTCCCGACAGCGTTGCCTATATCGGAGAGAGAGCGTTTTACAATTGCATGGGATTATCGGCGTTAGTCGTTTCAGACGGCGTGCTGTCAATCGGCAAAGACGCATTTGCGGGCTGTTCGTCGCTTGAAACCGTTACGATTCCGGCAATGGCAATCGCTTTTATTCCTAAAACCAATTTACAGACGGTCACCGTTACAAAAGGCGATATAGGCGAACAAGCTTTTTATAATTGCGGCAGTATAACGTCTTTAACTTTAGGCAACGCCGTGACGAGTATAGGAAGTCAAGCGTTCTACGGTTGTACGGGTTTGACGGATATATACTGGAATGCGGTAGCCGTCGCTGATTTAACAGGCGGCAGTAACGTGTTCTACAATGCAGGAACGCCGGAAAACGGAATCACGGTGACGTTCGGAGACGGCGTGACTAAGATTCCGGCATATGCATTCTACGGTTGCACGATTTTGACTTCTTTAACCGTTTCCGATAGCGTGACGAGAATCGGAAATTATAGCTTCTATAATTGCTCGGGTCTGACGTTGTTGAACATACCCGATAGCGTGACAAGTATAGGAGATTATGCCTTCTACGGCTGTGTGGGTCTGACGTCGTTGACCATTCCCGATAGCGTGACCGTTATAGGAAATCATTCCTTTGACGGCTGTGTGGGGCTGACGACGCTGACTATAGAAAACAGTGTGACGAGCATAGGAGATAGTGCCTTCTACGGCTGTGTGGGTCTGACGTCGTTGACCATTCCCGATAGCGTGACCGTTATAGGAAATCATTCCTTTGACGGCTGTGCGGGGCTGACGTCGTTGACTATAGGAAACAGTGTGACGAGTATAGGAGATAGTGCCTTCTACGGCTGCGAGGGGCTTACGTCGTTGACAATTCCCGAAAGCGTCACCGTTATCGGAACTTCGGCTTTTGAAAATTGCAAGGCTTTGACGGAAATATACTGGAATGCGGTATCGGTTCAGGATTTTTCACAGGGCAGCAGATTGTTCGACTATGCAGGAACTTCGGGAAACGGAATCACGGTGACGTTCGGTGACGGAGTGACTAAGATTCCGGCATGTACTTTCAACGCTTGCACCGCCCTGACGGCTGTAAGTATTTCCCAAAGTGTGACCAGCATAGGTAGATATGCGTTCGAATTGTGCAAGAACTTGACGTCTATTAGCATACCCGATAGTGTGACCGACATAGAAGACGGCGCATTTCGTTATTGCGATAAGCTGACGTCATTTGTTATTCCCGACAGCGTGACTAACTTAGGAGCGGACGTATTCCGTTATTGCACCGGTCTGACTTCTGTGACCATAGGCAGCGGCGTGACGAGTATAAAAAATCAAACTTTTCTTGGTTGTGAGAGTCTTACGTCTATTACCATTTCCCATAGCGTGACAAGTATAGGCGATAGTGCGTTCAGTTTTTGCAACGCATTGCAAAATGTAACGTTCAATGGAAACGTTAATGAATGGAACGCAATATCGAAAGGGGCTGATTGGAATGAGGAGTGTCCGTTTAAAAGCGTAAAATGCTCTGACGGGACGGTAAACTTATGATTTAAGACGCATATATGGACATTAAAAATATTAGATATTATCATTACATAAAAAAGCCGAGAGTTTTCTCTCGGCTTTTTTCCTTTTATGTGCTTGTGCGGATTTTAGCTGAAAATTCGTTCGTGCAAATTTTAGCCGAGAATTCTTTAATTCGCAAATTTGAAAATCATTGATTCCATAAAATTTACCCCCTAATTTTATTGTGTCTGTTTTCGCTATATCGAGACATAAAAGTCGAGCGTCATCGACTCGGAAAGTCGGCTGATTTTTTCAAAACAAACTTCGTTTGTTTTTCCTCTTGTCGCCGCTTTCCTCGTTTTCCGCAAAATAAAATTTTGCGGAGTATGTTTCGTTGTAAAAGAATACAGCATTGACGGGAGAGCATAAAAAAGCACCGTGCGGGTAGCAAGGTGCCTAAAAGGTGGTACTCCCGGCGGGAATCGAACCCACAACGGCCCCTTAGGAGGGGGCTGTTATATCCATTTAACTACGGAAGCGTATTGAGGCGGTATTCTGCCGAGCAATATTATATTTCGCCGAGTGGGAGGGGCTTATTTATGCTCGGGATATCCGTTGCAAATGTGATTATACACCTTAAGTTCGATTTATCAAAACGATTTTAAGCAAACGGATAAAAATTATTGCAAATTCTCTTCGGGTAGGTTTTCGGCGGTAAGGGCGTTTGGCCGGGTGCCGTCTGCCTGTTGCAAGTCGGGGGAAGCGGGCGGCGACTGTTCGCTTTCGGCAGGGGAATCGTTAGCGGAATCATTTTTCAGAGGCTTTGGTTTTTTGATTATCAGGTTGCCTTTATACAGAATAACCGTTCCGACACTGAAGCAGAACACGGCGCAGATGGCGACCATGGCATAGTGGACGGCAGGGTGGAAGTGTGCGTCCGAAGACCATATGTCGAAAGTCTGGGATACGAGAGTAAGCAAAAAGTGCGAGGTGAGCGAAATTCCCACGTTGTGCGTTTTGAGGTCGGCGGCGAGATAGAAGTAGCCGACGGACGAATAAGTAACAAGATTGAGCAGAACATATTCATATTCGTGCGGTGCGACAATCAGCGTCATAAGTGTGGGCAATCCGTATATTATCGTCGTGAGCGCCAACGTCAGCCCGGACAGTTTGCCTCTGCGCTTGAAGAAGGAAGCCGCCACGTATCTGAAATAGAGCTCATCGCAAAATACGGTTAGGGTGAGGGAAATTATCCATATAAAGAATATGGAAACGTCGAAACCTTTGTCGAACGCACCCGTTTTGCCTATAAGCAACAGAGCCACCGGGACAAGAGATAAAAGCAAAGTGACGGTGAAGTATTTGCCTCTAAAGGGCTTATCCTTTTTGAAGAACATTAAAAAGAGGCATAACAGAATAAAAAAGAGGCGCCCGAGATTTACAAAAAGTCCCGGCACTTTGTATCCGAAGTGCGAGAAAACGTCCGTCCCGAGCATAACGTCGGCACAGCTTCCTATGACGGTGGTAAGCCCCATCGTCAGAGCGCCAAGCAAAAACGTGGCCATTTTAAATGCGTATTTGCGTTTTTCCTCTTTAGTCATAACCCCTCTAATCAATTATATAAAATAACGGCGCCTAAATCAATAGGCAAAAAGGGCGTGAAAAACGGTTTTGTTTTACTTAATCGGAATGAGGTTGCGTAAAGAGGCTTTTAATAGTGGCAGCCGTCCAAGTCAACATCGAAAAATTTTGCCCAACTGCCTTTAAACGATTGCATTTTTTTTGGAATATGATATAATACAACTTGCCTGGGGGTGTAGCTCAACTGGTAGAGCGTTTGAATGGCATTCAAAAGGTAAGGGGTTCGACCCCCCTCATCTCCACCAATAAAACCTAAACCGAAACGGTTTAGGTTTTTATTTTGTTGCGAGAGTGGGGAAGGGCATACGCCCGTAAAGGCTAAAGCCTTTTCGAACCCCTACGGGCTGACGCTCTTGCCGCAAACGGCAATCGCTATTCCGTCGCTATGCTCCTTACGCCACCCCCTCATCTCCACTAAGGTGTCGAAGCAAAGCTCTTTGCTTCGATTTTTTTTTGCAACCTATAATTCCGCAAAAAATTTTTGCGGAAAGGCGAGGAAAAGGCTGAGATCAAAAACATAACTTATTATGTTTTTTAAAAGCCTATTTCCGAAACTGATTGCTTCTCTATTTTTTCAAAAGCTGTCGCTTTTTCGGAGGAGCGCCTTTGGCGCTTTATAATTTTAAATGTTTAACGTGAGGGAATGCGGCAAATGGGTTCTATAAATTTGTCGCACGCCTTTTTAATTTTGGTTTTTCCGTCTTCCGTTAAGGCCTTAAAAGTTCTTTTCGTACCGGGTTTCGGCAGACCGTAATCCATATCATAGAAGTTAAAAATGGTTTGATATTTTTCCAGGTATGTCGTTTTGGTCAAATAGTCATAGATTTGCTCAATGGATAAATTTCCGTTTACCACCACGGTATTTTTAAAATCATTGAATTGGAAACTGATAGCGACAGGATCGGGTATTTTTTTAGCGAGGTTCATTTCTATCATATGATGTCCCCATCCGCCCTCGGCATAAAAAAAGCAGTTTGGCAAATAGTATGCCAGACATAAGCCGTTTCTTCCGTGGCCGAGTGAATCTTCCGGGGAAAAAGCCTCGCAACAGGCAATCGAGGTATCGGTGACGACGTGATATTTTGAGGCGTCGTAGACCGTTAAGATATCCGTACCCGCAGGCTCATAATAATCGGAACGGTCGAGGGCATATTCCAACAGTTCTTTAACGGACTTTTGGTCGTCAAAGTATACGGGCTCCAAATCAAAAATTTTATAAAGTCTTTCCATATCTTCTCCTTTTTGTAATAAAAAATTGCCGAATTTTATTATTATTCAATATAACCGCAAGAAAGCCGGATTGCTTCAAACGTTTATTGTGTAAATATCTCTGTCGTAAAAAGAGTTTTTGACTGTGGTTGCCTTTAATTCTGCCCCCAATTTGAGAAAGGAGCGCTTGCTGGCAATATTGTCGGGGTGGATAGTAACTATTATCGTCTTTATTCCGATTGCCTTTGCAACGGACAGCAATTCCTTGTTGACGGTCAATAAAAGATTGTTTCCACGGTATGCGGGCATAACCATACATCTGCCTATTTCGGCTACGGGCAAGGGGACGTCGTCAAGTGATTTTAAAGATTCTTTAAATTCGTGCTCGTTCAGAAAAAGGCAGGACGCCGCAACCAATTTGCCTTTATCGAAGACGCCTAAAAAATAACACCACTCGGGATCCAGAAAGTGATTTCTTGAAATTCTGTTTATAGGCAGCCACCAAAGGCGATTTTCCATTCCGCTTTCAATAGCATAAATCAGGCTTTCGAGCATGGCGGAGTCATTTGAAGTTAATTGTCTTATAATCATTGTTTTTTAATGAGAATACAAGGGCGGAGGCTTGCCGCCGTGTCGTCTACGTAATTGCAAAACGGAACGGCATTTACGCAGCCGCGTCGGTCGACGTTTTCAACGGAGTCGTTTGTAACGCCCGGGGAACGTGTCCACCAATCGCCTTTCCCGTAATGGCTGGCACTCGTGCTCGAATATGCTCCTCTTGCCTTGGCGTAATCTGTGGTCAATGCACCGTCGCAATCCGTTTTGTAAATTTCGCTGTGGCTAATCAAAAATACCTTGTCGTTGGTATCTGAGGACGTGGACGGATAATAGCCGCTATCGGTATTGTTGATCCTGACGTAAACGATTTTTTCTCTTTCAGATTCGGTAAAGGCATCATAGAAAAACTCGTTATTTAACCATCTGCGGACATAGGATGTTTCCCAACTGTTGGCGGGGCAGAACTTGTTGTTGTCTAAGCGTTGGGGAAATCTGTTAAGGCTGAATTGAACGGCGTCTATAATTTTATCCGTGATGGCGAAATAGTAGTCGTCGTTTTCAAAAAGCACTTGCCATACGATGGGACTCAATTCATAATAATTTCTTGCTCCGGCATTGATAACCTTGCCGTTGTCGAATTTCGTTTTGTTAAAAGGATTTTCGGCAATCGTGGCAAAAGCTTTATCTCTGAATTGCAAAGTGTATGTGTTGGGGTTTAAAGAAGTTTCGCCGTTAAACATACCCGTTGCAATTTTATCTATCAGATCCAGGTCCGATACGACGGACTGAGGATAGCGGCCGAAAGTGAATTTTTTATCGCTGACCTTTCTGAATTCGTTTATATCAAGATTGAAGATTGCAGGCGATGCCGACTGCGTATGCGTGGAGTTTAATGTGGATAGAATAACCGGAATCAAATCAATTTCCGCTTTAAAATTGTAGACACCGAGATAATTTACAGGATTGATATGCCGTATTCTGTTTATTTCCGAAGTCTCGAAACAGCTTAAAAGCTCGGGTTGATTGTCGTATGAAAATTCCGGAAGAGCGACGGGCACAAAAGAAATGTTTGAATTGGAAAGAGCCGTTTGCAGTTCAAAAAAGACCATATCGTCGTCATTCTTGCAGTTTCGGAAATAGTCTTTATCCAGAAGCAGGATAAAACATTTGACGTCCGCTAAAACGCTTGCGATAGCCTGTTTGAAATCTTCGCCTTTAGGTATGCATAGAGGGGCGAAGAAGGGAGCAAACTCGTTTTTCTTGTCGGCGTTTTTGTAGTGTAGCAGGTCTTTATAAATAGAAGCGCCTAATTCGCCCGTTCTGTCTCCTCTGTATGAAATAAAAACATTGTATTCTTGTCCTTTGTACATGATTTCACCTTTTATATCCCATACGATTATATCATATAAGTTAATCAAATTCAACAAGAAAGTTAATAAACGAAAAACAACTCGAAAGGGAAATCCATTGATTGTCCCTCTGTCTGGTAAAAAGCGACGGCTGAGTAGTGCAATGCGAATATTGTTTGGCGGGCTGACACAGCCGAGTAACGGATTTGCTTAGAGTTTTGTAGTTTTATTCGTATGCATTATGGCAGTGGCTGCGTGCTTTAAAGCTCGGGTAATTATGGTGCCAATTTTTCATTAATTTTTCATTTATCCTGCATTGACGATATAGGTTTTAGCGCATTATTTTTTTGTCCCAAAAAAGGGACATATAATGTTGCATAATGTACACGAAAATAAAACAAAGCGAGGTATTTTATGAGTGCGTTTGACAAAGTAATCGGCTATGAGAAAGAAAAAGAGGAATTGTTTCAGCTGTGTGACATGGTGAAAAATCCCGAAAAGTATGCGACATTGGGGGTAAAACTTCCGCGCGGAATTTTGTTTCACGGTGTGCCGGGGGTAGGAAAGACGCTGATGGCGTCTGCGCTCGTTGAGGAAATGGGCAGGGTGTGTTATACCTGTAGGAAAGATAAGGCAGACGATGCGTTTATCGATACTATCAGGAATTTGTTTGCCGAGGCAAAATCGCATGCGCCTTCCGTCATTTTTCTGGACGACCTCGATAAGTTTGCCTCTGAAACGGAATCGAGAAATCCCGCAGAATTTATTGCCGTGCAATCGGGAATCGATGAAGTAAACGGAACAGATGTATTTGTAATTGCGACTGCAAATTCGCTCCGAACATTGCCTTATTCTTTGCGACGTGAGGGCAGATTTGACCGTGTTCTTGAAATCTGTCCTCCTAACCGCAAAGAGGCGGTGGAAATCGTCAAGCATTATCTTTCGGATAAAAAAGTAGATGCGAGCGTGACAGCGGAAAGCGTTGCTCTGCTGATGGACGGAAATTCCTGTGCGGCGCTCGAATCGGTGCTAAACGAGGCAGGAATTTACGCAGGATTTGAAAATAAATCCGAGATAGGGCGAGAACATTTCGTGCGTGCAGTTTTGAATAAAATTTTTAAATCTAGGGATTCCTTCAATGAAATGGGGGCGGAGGAAAGAGAAGAAGTCTCATTCCATGAAGCGGGTCATGCCGTGGTGGCGCTTGCGTTTGATCCCGAGAGCGTCGGGCTTATTTCGGTGTGTCCCGGCAAAAGCGATGAGCGTGGCGTCGTGCAGATTTTCAAAAGAGAAAATTATTTCAGCTCGTATGATCGGATGCGGGAAAGAGTGATTGCTTTGCTTGCAGGCAAAGCCGCTATTGAACTTAAATACGGAAGACTTGACGTAGGCGCAAAGAGTGATATAGACCGTGCATCTGCCATCGTGCAGAGGTTTGTTGCCGATTATGCGGCGAGCGGATTTGCGCTGTTTAAACCGGATAATATGTTTAACCTGGATTCGATAAGCCAAAACGAAAAAATTGTCGCAGAACGCAGCTCCATGCTTTCCCGTTTTTATGAAGAGGCAAAAACCGTTCTGCGAAAGAATTGGACGTTTGTGGAAAAAATTGCGGCGGAACTTGTCAAGAAAGATACGCTTTTGTATGAAGATATTTCCGATATTTGCAAAGGTATATCGGCATAATGAGCCGAAAGCGATATGCTTATGAAAATAGCAAGGCTATGAAAATTCAACTTTTTGATGACACTCATCGTGGATATGTCGGGGCGTGATTTATTTGGGAAGATTTACCTCTTTTGATAGGGTTGCATTTTTTGTCGATTTGCTTTAAAATGAAGTTATGGAAAAAGATACGGAATTGCTTGAGAAAGAAGTCAAGACGCCTGCCGAGACAGACGGCGATTTTAAAGAGGATACGTCGCCAAAGAAAACGGCTATGCAGGAGCTCAAAGACAAGATTGCGCTTTTGCAGAAGTTTTCGCTTGCCTGGACGGTAATCTCGATGATTATCAGCACGGGATTTCTGATATATTCCGTTTTCGGCAAATTCGGAGAGCCGACATACAGATACGTCGCTTTCGGAATATTGGGCGCATACATACTGATTTTTATTGCGCTGTTGATATTCGCATCCGAGGGCAAAAAGAAAAAGCGCATGCTTTTAAAGACTTATAAGACGGGGATAGCCGTATTTAAAGGAATACTCAACGTCGTCTATTGCTCCCTCACCATAACGGTTTTGCTTTACAGTTTTTCGGGAAGCGAAACGGAGAGGATACTGTCCTGGGTGATAACGATTGCCACGCTTATATTTGCCGTGCTATCTATTGTTTTTAAGATTGTCGTTTTGATACTTTCAAACCTCATACCCAAGCTTGCCAAACTCGGCGCACAGGCGGCAAAGGAAGCGATTGAGGAAAAGATAAACGAAAGTCCCACTCTGACTCAGGTGGTGAACTACGTCAAAAAGAGAGAGACGAGGAAAAAACTTAAAGCGCTAAAAAAGGCGCAGAAGGAAGAGAAAAAGCAGTTAAGGCAAAAAGAGAAAGAGGAGAGAGCGCTTATCGCACGCCAAAGCGAAGAGGGCGAGCTTCAGACGGCGGGTGAGGTAAACGTGATAGAAAACGCCGAGCCTGAGGCGGAAAAGGCGGAAAAGAGCAAAGGTTTTTTTGCCTCTTTTAAAGACAAGACGGCAAAGGCAAAAGACAAAGTAGCCGAGCTGAAGGACGCCGCCGCTCGCAAAGTCGAGCAATACGTCGAAAAGGACGAAAACGGCAAACTTTCCTTTAAACTCAAAAGAGCCAAAGACAAGGTGGCAAGCGACGATTTGTCCGACAACTGAACCCGACTATGCAAAACGGCGAAAGCCGTTTTGTTTTTTATAAGACAAGGCAACGGACAAGCCCGGGCAGGGAAACCGGCAAAAAAGGACAGGGCAACGGACAAACCGCTATTGCTTTGCAGGTAAACCCCGAGTTTGTTTTAAATGCCGTCGCATTTAAAAATTCAAAACTTGAGCCCTCTAATGGGGCTTTTTTTATTGCCTGAATTTTTTTTATGTATTATAATTTAGGCAGAGGACTTATGAAAAAATTGTTTTTTACCAAGATGCAGGGTATAGGAAACGACTACATCTATTTTGATTGTTTCAAACAGGAAATCGAAAATCCGAACGAACTTGCCGTAAAGCTGAGCGACCGTCATTTCGGAATAGGCGGCGACGGCATAGTTTTGATTTGTCCCTCAAAGGTAGCCGACGCCAAGATGAGAATGTTCAATCTCGACGGAAGCGAGGGTAAGATGTGCGGAAACGCCATAAGGTGTGTGGGCAAGTATCTTTTTGATAACGCTATGGTGGACAAAAAAGAGATTTCTATCGAAACTCTTTCGGGAATAAAATATCTTACGCTATACGAGGGCGAGGACGGCAAAATCGCCAAAGTCAAGGTGGATATGGGACAAGCCGAACTCGAAGCGGAAAAGATACCCGTCACGCTTAAAAAAGGAAAGATAATTTCCGAAAAGGCGATGATAGGAAATAAAGAGGAAGTCATAACCTGCGTTTCGATGGGCAATCCGCATTGCGTGGTGTTCGTCGATTCGGTGGACGGACTTGACCTGGAAAAGATAGGCCCCGTTTTCGAGAACGCCGATATTTTCCCCGACAGAATAAATACGGAATTTATCGAAGTTCTCGGCCGTAACAAACTCAAGATGAGAGTTTGGGAAAGAGGAAGCGGAGAGACTCTCGCCTGCGGAACGGGAGCGTGTGCCAGCGCAGTAGCCGCCGTGCTCAGCGGTTATGCAGATATGGGCAAAGATATAACCGTCAGCCTTATAGGCGGAGAACTGACGATAAACTATACAAGCGAGAGCGTTATGATGACGGGAGCCGCGGCAGTCGTCTTTAACGGGGAGGTAGAAATTTGAACAATCAGACTGTTTTGGTTTTGGATTTCGGCGGTCAGTATAAAGAACTGATTGCAAGAAGAATAAGAGAGATGCACGTTCTCTCTATCATTAAATCCGGCGATATGCCCGTTGACGAGATAAAAAAGATGAACCCTATAGGCATCGTGCTTACGGGCGGCCCCAATTCCGTTTACGGAGAAAACGCCCCGACCTGCGATAAGGCGCTGTTTGAGCTAGGCATTCCTATTCTCGGCATTTGCTACGGTATGCAGCTTATGGCGTATAAGCTCGGCGGGGAAGTCGTTTCGTGCAACGTGAGCGAATACGGCAAGATAGATACCGAGATAACGGGCGATTGTGTTTTGTTTGACGGCATGGATAAAAAGCAGGTTGCGCTCATGTCGCATACCGACTACGTAAAGACCGTTCCGACAGGCTTTAAGGCGGTGGCAAAGACTAAGGATTGTCCGACGGCGGCAATGGCAAACGACGCCAAAAAACTTTACGCCGTGCAATTCCACCCCGAAGTGCAACACACGGAAAACGGAAAAGAAATGCTCAGAAATTTCGTGTTCGGCGTCTGCGGAGCGACGGGCGACTATACGATGGAAGGCTATATCGAAGAGCAGATAAAGCTCGTCAGAGAGACTGTGGGTGATGAGACGGTCATACTCGGTCTCAGCGGCGGCGTGGACAGCTCAGTCGTGGCGGCGCTTCTTTCAAAGGCGATAGGCAGTCAGCTTGTGTGCATATTCGTCGACCACGGTCTGATGAGGAAAAACGAGGGCGACGACGTCGAGGCGGCGTTCAAGCCTTTTGACCTAAGATTTATAAGAGTCAACGCAAAAGACAGATTTTTGGAAAAACTAAAGGGCGTTACCGACCCCGAAACTAAGAGAAAGATAATAGGCGCAGAGTTTATCAAAGTGTTCGAGGACGAATCCAAGAAATTCGGCAACGTCAAATTTTTGGCGCAGGGCACGATATATCCCGACGTCATCGAATCGGGCGCAAAGAACAGCGCAAATATAAAGAGTCACCACAACGTGGGCGGACTTCCCAAAAATATGAGTTTTACCACGCTTGTCGAGCCGCTCAGAGGTTTGTTTAAAGACGAGGTAAGGCAGATAGGTAAAAAGCTCGGGCTTCCCGACAAACTCGTATACCGTCAGCCCTTCCCGGGTCCCGGACTTGCCGTCAGAATAATAGGCGAGATAACTGAGGAAAAACTTAACATTTTAAAAGAGGCGGACGCAATTTTTACCTATGAAATGGAAAAGGCGAACGTGGGGGCAAGCCAATACTTTGCCGTGCTCACGAATATGCGCTCGGTGGGCGTCATGGGTGACTTCAGAACCTACGACTATATCTTGGCACTAAGGGCGGTAAACACGAGCGACTTTATGACGGCGGAATACTGCAAAGTGCCGCACGAGGTTTTAGAGCGTGCCTCATCGAGAATTTCAAACGAGGTGGACGGCGTGTCGAGAATAGTTTACGACATATCGGGCAAACCGCCCGCCACTATAGAGTGGGAATAAATTTTGACGGATTGCAAAAGTCCATTGCCAAATAAATAGGTATAACAGACAAAAAACAAATCAGTAAAAACAAGAATCGGTATTAACAGCGAAATTTATTATCATATGAGGTATATATGAAAATCAATTCAAATTATCACAACGTAGAAGAAGGTTATCTTTTTTCCACTATTGCCAAAAAGGTAAACGAGTTTAAAGCCGCTCACCCCGACAAGGAGATTATCCGTTTGGGTATAGGCGACGTTACGCTTCCGCTCCCGAAGATAGTCGTAAAGGTGCTTGTCAAGGCGAGCGAGGAGATGGGCGACGCCAAAACTTTTAAAGGCTACGGCGAGGAACAGGGCTACGCCTTTTTGAGGGATAAGATTTCCGATTATTATAAGACGAAGGGCGTGACGCTCTCTTCCGACGAGATATTCGTTTCCGACGGAGCAAAGAGCGACCTCGGCAACATTTTGGATATCTTCTCGGTGGACAACACGGTTTTGATGAGCGATATAGTTTATCCCGTATATCTCGACACCAACGTCATGGCAGGCAGAAAAGTCAAGTTTTTCGAGGGCAACGCTCAAAACAACTTCCTGCCGCTTCCCGACGAGAGTGTGGACGCCGATATTATCTATATCTGTTCGCCCTGCAATCCCACGGGCGCCGTATACGACAAGGCGGGGCTTAAAGCGTGGGTGGACTACGCCAATAAAAAGGGTGCGATAATTTTATTTGACAGCGCTTACGAGGCTTTCATTCAGGATAAGACGCTTCCCACATCCATATACGAGATAGAGGGCGCAAAAACCTGTGCCATAGAGATATGCTCTCTTTCCAAAACGGCAGGCTTTACGGGAACGAGATGCGGATACACCGTTGTACCCATGGACCTCGTCTTTGAAAATACGAGCCTCAACAAAATGTGGCTCAGACGTCAGACAACGAAATTTAACGGCGTTTCATACGTCATTCAAAGAGGTGCCGAGGCGGTATTCACCGACGAGGGATATAAACAGACAAGAGAAAACATTTCCTATTATCTCGGCAACGCCAAGGTTATGATGGATACGTTAGGCGAGCTCGGCATCTGGTACGTGGGCGGCAAAAACTCGCCTTATATCTGGCTCAAGTGCCCCGGCAATATGAATTCGTGGGACTTTTTCGACCTGCTCTTAAGCTACGGCGTGGTGGGAACTCCCGGCGTCGGTTTCGGCGTGCACGGCGACGGCTACTTCCGTCTTACCGCTTTCGGCAACAGAGAAAACGTCGTAAAGGCAATGGCTATCTTTAAACAAGTGGTGAAAGATTTAAAAGCGTAAATGAGTGCGGAGCTTAATAAAGTTCCGCCTTTAATTTTAAACCCCGACATTTTGACGGCTAAAGCCAAACGGGTGCTTTGCCTGCTCAAAGGATAGAGCATATAATATAATGATAAAAGGAGGCAACATGGCGACAAAATCCAATTCTAAAAACAAGAAAGGTTTGCTACTTATCATCGCCGTCGTTTTGGTGATAGTTATAGCCGCAGTCGTTATCGGTTTATATTTCGGCGCTCCCGAGATATTTGAAAAGGGGCTTAATTTCATAACGGGAAACGGCGACCCGTCCACGCCTGACAGCGGCGGCTCGGGAGAGGGACTTCCTCCCGTCGTTATCACCGAGGGCGAACTTCAGATACATATGATAGACGTCGGGCAGGGCGACTGTATTTTGATTCTTTTCCCCGACGGCAAGGAAATGCTTATCGACTGCGCCAACTATAACAACTCGGGCGATATAATGGAAGAAGCCTTGGCGTATATAGATACATACGTCACCGACGGTCAGATAGATTATCTTATGCTCACTCACTGCGATTCCGACCACGTCTATTTTATGGACGAGGTGCTTGCCGAATACGACGTGGACAATATCTATATGCCAAACGTCATGGCTTCTCACGCATCTGTTGCCGAGGCTAACCTCGACGATGAAAAACTTGCCTGGTTTACCGATCCCGACGACGTAGATACAAAGTGTTATGCCGACTTCTTTATAGCGGCACTTACCGAGCCAGAAGCCAACATAAGATTGAACATAGGAGACTTTACGCTCGAGGGCGAGGGCTGGCAGATAGACTTTTTCTGCTACGACCAAGAAGATTGGGACGATACACGTTTAAATAATGCGGAAGCCAAAAACGCCATATCGCCCATAGGCATACTTTTCTATAACGGCAAAAAGGTGGTGCTTACCGGCGATTCCAACGAGATAAACGAACCCAAATTCATAGCCAAGGCAAAAGCGAAATACAGAGTGGAAACTCTCGACTGCGACGTTCTCAAAGTGGGACACCACGGCAGCGCAACGTCTTCGACCGAAAGTTTCCTCAATTTTATCAAGGTGGAAGATTGCTTTATAAGCTGTAACGCCGACGGCAACACTTTCAAGCATCCCCGTCAGGCAACTCTCGACAGGTTTATAGCAAGGGGCGTTATGATTTACCGCACCGACCTTATGGGAAATATAGTCATTTCTATAAAGGATACCGAAATCTCGTTTATAACCGAAAAGGAAGCCACGCAGGAGCAGGCGCAGGTGGGAGCGGATAAGGTGGCGGATGCGGCATAACCTACGCCGTCACGGTAACACGGTTGCATTAACGCCGACGCCGTAACACATTTGCGGCACCGCAAACCAAGCGGCTTGTTTTGCAACTTAAAACTAAAAATATTCAAGCAACCGTTTACGGTTGCTTTTATTTTAGGCTTATACGATATATAGGTGGCATACACAATATATAGTGCCCTAGGTCGCAAGAAAAAACGACGGTTGATATAACATTGCATGCGATTTTTCGGCGTTTATAAAAATTCATTCGCTAATAAGGTTAAGACTGTTAAGGATATACGGATTTTTGTGCATAAAAGGCGGTAAAACAGGGGCAAAATGCATAAAAAACGGCTGTGAAACCGTTTCACGAAAATATTTAAAAAAAGCTATAAATTGTGGTCAAAAAAATCTTGACATACAATATATTGTTATGGTAGACTCATTAAGCAAACATGAGTAGGGCGGCCTATGTCGCTTGAATTCTTAAATTGGAGGAGAAAAAAGATGATTATCAAAATTTTGAAACGTGACGGCAGAATCGAATTTTTCGAGAAAGACAAAATCACCGAAGCCATTTTCAAAGCGGCTCAGGCTTGCGGCGGTAAGGATAAAATTTTATCCGCTACGCTTGCAGACCTCGTCGTAAAAGCGGCGGAAGCCAAATTCAACGACAAGATACCCACCGTTGAGGACATTCAGGACATCGTCGAAGAAGTGCTCATCAACGAAGGACACGCTCAGACCGCAAAGGCTTACATTCTCTACCGTGAAAGAAGACAAGAGGCGAGAAACATCAACGCCCTCATAGGCGAAACGAGCGAACTCTTTACCGGTTACCTTGCCGAGAAAGATTGGGGAGTAAAGGAAAACGCCAATATGCAAAAGAGCGTAAACGGACTCAACAACTACGTTCGCGAGCACTTCACCAAAAAGTATTGGCTCTATAAGGTATATCCTAAAGAGGTCAGAGAGGCTCACGAGAGCGGAGCTATCCACCTTCACGACCTCGGATTTTTCGGACCTTACTGCGCAGGCTGGGATATCAGACAGCTTTTGACCGACGGTTTCGGCGGCGTTGCCGGAAAGGTGGAGTCTCATCCTGCAAAGCACCTCAGATCCTTCCTCGGACAGCTTGTCAACAGCACGTTCACCACACAGGGCGAGACGGCGGGCGCACAGGCATGGAGCTCAATCGATACTTACTGCGCTCCGTTTATCAGATACGACAATATGACTTACGAACAGGTCAGACAGTGCATTCAGGAATTCGTTTTCAATATCAACGTGCCTACCCGTGTGGGATTCCAATGCCCCTTCTCGAACCTCACGTTCGATATTAAAGTTCCGAGAACGCTTGCCGACCAACCCGTTGTCATCGGCGGCGAGTATAAAGAGGAATGCTATAAAGATTTCCAAAAGGAAATGGATATGTTCAACCTCGCTTTCTGCGACGTCATGTTAGAGGGCGACGCTAAAGGCAGAGTGTTCACTTTCCCGATTCCTACAATAAACGTAACCAAAGAGTTTGATTGGGACAGCGAAGTCGTAAACGCATTTATGAACATCACCTGCAAATACGGTATTCCTTACTTTGCAAACTATATCAACTCCGACCTCTCGCCGGAAGACGCAGTTTCGATGTGCTGCAGACTTCGTCTTGACGTTTCCGAGCTCCGCAAACGCGGCGGCGGCTTGTTCGGCTCCAATCCGCTTACAGGCTCTATCGGCGTCGTCACAATAAACCTTCCCCGTATCGGTTATCTTTCCAAGACGGAAGCGGAGTTTATGGATAGGCTCAAGAATATGGCTATCCTTGCCAAGACCTCGCTCGAAATCAAGAGAAAGATTGTCGAGGCTCAAAGCGAAAAGGGACTTTATCCTTATTCGACGCACTACCTCAGAGGCGTCAAAGAGAGAACGGGCGAGTATTGGTCAAATCACTTCAACACGATCGGTATCGTCGGTATGAACGAGGCTTGCCTCAACTTTATGAATAAGGACATCACCACGGACGAGGGACAGGCGTTTGCTATCAAAGTGATGCACTATTTAAGAGAAATTATGGTTGAGTTCCAAAAAGAGACGGGACACAACTACAACCTCGAAGCAACTCCCGCAGAGGGCACGACTTACCGTCTTGCAAGACTTGACAAGGCTCAGTATCCCGACATTATCACGGCAGGCGAGAAGGACGTATACTACACCAACTCCACACAGCTCCCCGTCGGATATACCGACGATATTATGGAAACGGTCAGACTTCAAGACGAGCTTCAGTTCCTCTATACCGGAGGTACGGTGCAACACCTCTATCTCGGCGAGCGTATTGAAGATATCGAAGTGTGCAAGAAGATGATCAAAAAGATATTCACGATTTCCAAAATGCCGTATATCTCGATGACTCCTACCTTCAGCGTTTGCAACGAGCACGGATATATCGCAGGCGAACACTTTACTTGTCCTCAGTGCGGTGCGGAAACGGAAGTTTACAGCAGAGTCGTCGGATATTTAAGACCCGTTCAAAATTACAACAAGGGTAAAAAGGAAGAATACCGTGAAAGAGTTAAATACGTTATTCGCCCTGAACAATGCAAAGACGTTAAATAAACATATATAAAATAAGGGGCATTCGCCCCTTATTTTTTTTAGATGATTGTAATAATAAAGCAATTTATGTGACGGTTTTGTTGTTAAGTTATGGACAGTTTTTTAGGCTGTTTAATTGTTAAAAGATAAGATATTCGTTTAGTTATAAATGAGGTATGTATGAAAATAGCGGGATTTCAGGCTAATTCGTTTGTAGATTATAAAGGTCATATCGCCGCAGTCGTGTTTGTCGCCGGTTGTAATATGCGCTGCTGGTATTGCCATAACGCTCAGATTTTGGATACCGACGTGCTTTACGACGAGGAAGATATTTTAAAAAAGATAGAAAAAAACAAATTTTTCCTTGACGGCGTAGTCGTGAGCGGCGGAGAGCCCACCTTGCAAAAGGATTTGCCGGAGTTTATCGACAAGATAAAGGCTATGAGTTTGGACGTCAAACTCGATACAAACGGCAAGCGTCCCGACGTTATAAAAAAGCTGCTTGACGAAAAAAAGATAGACTACGTGGCTATGGACGTAAAGGCTCCGCTCGATAAATACGATAAAGTCACGCCCACAATGCCCGTGGACCCCGAAATTTTAAAAGAGAGCATAGAATTGATTGCAAACAGCGGCATCGACTATGAATTCAGAATGACGGTCGTCCCTCAATTCGAGATAAGCGACGTGGAAGAAGCGGCAAAGGCGCTGGAGGGTAAAAAGGCGTTTTATCTTCAGCAATACGTAGACCACGGCATGGGACTTTTGGCGCACGATAAAAAGTTTTTCGAGGTTGCAAAGCGTGCGGCGGAAAAATATCTGCCCACCTTTGTCAGAGGCGTGGAAATTTAAAACCTTAAACTCTTGCAAAACCGCCATAGAGCGTATATAATGATTGCAAGGTGATACTATGGCAAAATTCGATATAGAACTTGTAGGAAAAATAGGCTCGATAGCGCTCATCGACAGAGAATACCAGGATATCAATTACAATATAATCGCAAGGCTGTCGAGAGAGCTTCGCCCCGGTTATATCTGGATAACCTCGGGCGCAACGGAGATAGGCAGGCTTGATTATCTCAAGCGCAACGGTTTTGAACTTGACGGCTCGGACGAGGACAACAAGACGGATTATTCCGCTCAAGGTCAGTCTATCTTAATGCAGACATACCGTCAGTTTATTGACAGTCGCTATTCGGTCAGGCAGATACTCGTCGAGCATCAGCATTTTAACGACGAAACCAAAAGACAGCACCTCTACGAAATGCTAATGCGCTGTCCCGCTCAGAACGCCGTGCCTATAATAAACTACAACGACGCCGTCTGTAGCGAGGAAAACCGCAAAACGGAAATTCTGAAGATAAAGGAAAAACAGGGCAGAGCGATAGAGTGTATCGACAACGACGAAACGGCAAGTCAGATAGCCTGCCTAGTCAAATGTAAAACGCTTTTGATACTTTCCACTCTCGACGGTATATACAACGATATATCCGATCAAAATTCGCTTATCGAAAGAGTTTCGGGCAAGGACGTTTACGAGCTCATCGACAACGTCAACGAGCTTCAAAATCACTGCTACGGTTCAAACCGCAAGGGTTCGCATGGCGCAAAGGCAAAACTTGAATATATAAAAGAGCCTTTAAAGAACGGCACTACCGTCATTATCGCAAATTCTAAATATTCCATAAAGGACATTATGGAAGGAAAAGTCAAATCAACCGTTTTCGGTTTATAAAAAGATGGGGCAGAGCATAGGCTTTTGCCCTTTTTTATAAGGTGAAATATGAAACTTTATATAGTAAGACACGCCGACCCCGACTATCAAAACGACTCGCTGACGCCTCACGGATTTACCGAGGCAAAGAGCGCCGCAAAAAGGCTTGCTGCGCTTAGCGTCAAAAGCGTTTATATATCTCCGCTCGGCAGGGCGCAAAAAACGGCGGAGGAGTATTTCAAGCTGTCCGGCAAAAGCGGAAAGACTCTGGATTTTTTGATGGAGTTTAACTATCCCGTCTGCGACGAGGCTTTCGGCAAATTGGATCAGCCGTGGGATTTTATGCCTGCGTATCTCGCCAAAAATCAGGTCCTTTTGACAAACGACTGGATAAAGCAGGATTTTATTGTAAAGGCCGGTATAGACAAAAAATACGCCGAGGTCGCAAGCGGTATAGACGGCGTGCTCGCCTCTCACGGATATATCCATAAAGACGGAGTTTTACAGGCCGTCCGACCCAACGACGACTCTATAATACTGTTCTGCCATTTCGGCGTGGAATGTATGATGCTTTCGCACCTATTCGGCGTTTCGCCCATGATATTTTCGCAAAACTTCTGCGTTTTGCCCTCGGGAGTAACGCTTCTCGTGACGGAGGAAAGACAGCAGGGCATAGCCTCGCTCAGATGTCTTTATATGGGGGATATTTCCCACCTTGCCGTCGACGGAATAGAGCCGAGTTTTGCAGGGCGTTTTTGCGAAAGGTTTACCGACGATACAAGGCACTGAGAAGATACAAAGCACTGATTTTAAATAAGTTTAATTTTCACAGATTAAAATCATTAAACCAAACAGAAGTTGCCCTATAAATAAAACTGCGAAAATTATCGAGATTAAGTATCTTGACGGTGTTAAATGATTTTCAGTCGACATTTTACGGCTTCTTTTTTCCAGGCAGACAAAATTAAAAAGACATTTAAAACCCGGCAGGTATCTTCTGCCGTTATGCGGAATTGCATAATTCATAAACTAAATACTGTCGGAATAATGTCGGAACGCATTTACCTACGATTCACATAGTATGCATAGGGTAAATTTTATTGCTAAATCGTTAAAATTGTTATATAATCTAAAAAACGGAAAAACTTCAAATTGACGGTTTGCCGTTTTAAGGTATTTAGCAAAAAGATAATTTGAGCGATTTAGAAAAAAAAGGAAAAATATATGTGCGGAATTGTTGGCTATTTAGGTAAAAACGACTGTGTTGAAAATATAAAAGAGGGATTGCTCAGCGTCGAATACAGGGGTTACGACTCGGCAGGCATAAGTTATATTCACGACGGGGCAATTCAAATTCAAAAAAGGGTGGGCAGTGTTGCCAATTTGTTTGACAGCATAACCTGTCCTACAGATACCCACTGCGGAATAGGGCACACTAGGTGGGCTACTCACGGCGAGGTGTGCGAAAAGAACGCTCACCCTCACATAAGTTTTGATAACAGATTTTCGCTTGTCCACAACGGCATTATAGAAAACTATGCCGTGATAAAGGACGGAATTTTAAAGGATATCCCTTTCAGAACCAACGTCGATACGGAGTCTATCGTAAATCTCGTAGCGTATTTCCGAATAGTAAATCCTAAGCTTTCCGTTTTGGAAGCGCTTTGCGAAACATTGAAAAATCTTCAGGGCTCGTATGCCGTGGCAATGCTTGCGCTCGACACTCCCGATACAATTTATTTTGCGAGAAAGGAGAGTCCTTTGCTTATCGGCAAGGGCGACGGCGAAACCTTTATTTCCAGCGACGTTTTGGGGCTCGGCAAAAGCTGCTCCGAATACGTAGTCGTCCCCAACGGCGTTTACGGATACATAAACAAAGATGAGGTAAAGGCGTTCGAGGAAAGCGGAAGCGACGTCTGCCTTGAGTTTAAATCGATGATTTCCCACAGCGAGAGGGCGCAAAAAGGCGACAATGCGCACTTTATGCAAAAGGAAATAAACGAGATACCCACCGTCATAGAGAATACTGTAAAGATATATTTAAACGAAGATAATCCCATATCCAAAGTCGACAAAAGTTTTTGGCAGGATATAGAAAAGATAGAATTTATCGCTTGCGGAACGAGCTATCACGCCAGCATGGTGGGAGCTATGTTCACCGAGGATAACGCTCACAAGGTTGCAAGAACGCATCTCGCCAGCGAATTCGTTTATAATCCTCCGCTGTTAAATAAAAACACGCTATGCGTGTTCGTAAGTCAATCGGGCGAAACGGCGGATACGCTCCACGCCGTAAGGGTGGCGAAAGAAAGAGGCGCTAAGTCGCTTGGCATAACCAACGTTATGACAAGCAATCTTGCCTCGGAATGCGACGTCTGCCTGCCCATATGCGCAGGAGTGGAAGTCGCCGTGGCGTCGACTAAAGCATACAACGCTCAAGTTACCGTCATGATGATTCTTGCCGATTTTCTGCGTGACGGCGATTATAAGGACATCGCCGAAAAAATATTGAGCCAGGCGGCGTCGATAGACCTCGACGGTATGTGGGCAAGTGCAAAAAAATTCGTAAAGAGAGTGGCAAACTCGAGTTCCATTTATTTTGTGGGCAGACATATGGATTATATCACCTGCCTCGAAAGCTGTTTAAAGCTTAAAGAAATTTCATACATTCCCTGCGAGGCTTATGCGGCGGGTGAACTAAAACACGGAACAATCGCACTTGTTGAAGACGGAACCACAATGCTTGCCATAGTTACCGAACCTAAACTTATATCCAAAACGCTCAACATCGTCGAACAGGCAAAAGCAAGAGGAGCGAAACTCATTTATTTTACCTCGCTCAACCTAAAGGATTTTGCCGTGTCCGAAAAGGACGTCATGGCGGCGCCTAAGGTCGACGTGGAGCTGTCTCCGCTGTTTTCCATTATTCCCATGCAGATGCTCTCTTATATGGTGTCGGTATATAAAGGTTACAATCCCGACCGTCCGAGAAATCTTGCAAAGTCGGTCACGGTAGAATAGTTTTAAAGCCGAAAGATTGACTCACTTTCTTTATTGCTGTCATAAAAACATTAAAAAAAGCTCTTTGCAGAGCTTTTTTATGTTAAATTTTTATATCTGTTTTCAAATTCGGATTGCGTAAACAAACTTAAACAATGCGTATTACAATTCAAAATGTTCCGTTATAAATTTCTTCATTTTTTCCACAACCTGTTTTGCAACCGATAATTTATTGCATTCCGCCATAATTCTGATTTTAGGTTCCGTTCCGCTTGCTCTTAAGACTATGCGGCCTTTGTCGGAAAGGTCACGCTCGAGCGATACCTTGTAGGCGAGCATTTCGGGACTTTCCATGATTTGTTTTTTGTTGTTCGTCTCGAGATTTATCATAATCTGCGGATAATGGGCACTGTCGTCGAGTCTGTCAAGCTGGCGCCTTGTTTCCTTCATGACCTTGCAAAGGTAAAGACTTGCCAAAAGTCCGTCGCCCGTGTTGGAAAACTCTCTCAAAATAATGTGTCCCGATTGTTCTCCGCCCACCAAGAGATTGTTTCGTATCATCTCTTCCATGACGAAGTGGTCGCCGACGTTTGTCCTTATCATTGAAATTCCGAGTTTTTTGAGGCTCTGTTCCACGCCCATATTGCTCATAATCGTTCCGACAACCTTATCGCCGTTGAGTCTGTTCTGCTGTTTTAAGCGTTTGGCGATAATGTATATGATGCTGTCGCCGTCGAGAATTTTGCCCTTCGAGTTTATGGCTATAAGTCTGTCCGCATCGCCGTCGTAAGAAAAACCTACGTTTGCGCCGAGCTCGACAACCTTTTGAGCGCAAAATTCGGGGTGCAGGGCACCGCAGCCGTCGTTGATTATAGTGCCGTCGCCCGAGTCGTTAAAGGAATATACCTCGGCGCCGAGCTCTCTGAAAAAGCGGGGTGCCACGTCGGATATAGCGCCGTTTGCACAGTCAAGCACGACTTTGACGTTTTTGAGGCTGCCAATGAAATTCTTGAGCGAATCGTAGTAGGAATCCATAAATTCCGCTCCGGAAGATTCCGTACCCTTTTCCTCTTTTATGATGACGTTTTTGTTGGTGATGTGCGATTCTATTTCAAGCTCCTCGATTTCCGTGAGCTTTCTGCCGTCGTAGTTGAAAATTTTAATTCCGTTATATTTAGCCGGATTGTGCGACGCGCTTATGACCACTCCGTAGTTTGCCCCTATATGCGTAGTTACATAGGCTACGGCAGGGGTGGAGACCACGCCGACGTTTATGACGTCGGCGCCTGCGTCGGTTATACCCTTTATAAGTTGTTTGGCGATAGCCTCGCCGCTCAGACGGGTATCTCTACCCAAGACGACCTTGCCGCCGCTTGCGGAATAGCCGAGATAATTTCCCGTGAGATATGCAATCTCGTCGGTGAGGTCCTCTCCGTAAACGCCGCGAATGCCGTCCGTTCCGAAAAACTTTTTGTCGAAAACGTTTTTGTGGTAGGTGCTGCGGTTTTCTTTGATTGTTTCGTGGCTTCTGCCAATGCACATACTGTTTTTGGGAAGGTCAACAGTAACGGTAGTGCCTGCCGCAATGTAGGCGTTGTCCTCAATAGTGACGGGAGCTATGATATTGCTGTTGCTGCCGATAAACACGCTGTCTCCGACGGAGGAGCGGTGTTTGTTCTTGCCGTCATAGTTTATGAATATCGAGCCGCAGCCGATGTTGCACTGATTGCCGATATCGACGTCGCCGATATAGGCGAGGTGCGCCATTTTCGTGTTTACGCCTATGTTGGAGTTTTTGATTTCTACAAAGTTTCCGACGCGGCATTGACGTTCGATTTTGGAACCCGTATGGATATTTGCATAGGGCCCGACAGTCGTTTTGTTGTCTATACGGCAGTCTTTAAGCACGCTTTTTATGACTTTGACTTCGTTTCCGAGCGTCGTGTTTTCGATTATGTTGCCGGGCTCTAAGATGCAGTCTTCGCCTATGACCGTATTTCCTCTGATATGCTGGTCTCCGTAAATGACGGTTCCTTTGCCGATTTTAACCGAATCGTAAATGTAAATATTTGTAAGATTGCGGAAAATAACTCCGTTGTCAAGATGTTTTTGAATTATTTTAAGACGAATGTAGTTTATTGCCTTTTCGAGTTGAACCAAGTCCTTTAAATTGTAGTCTTTAAGTTCTTCGCAGGCGTCAAGGTCGATTCCTAAAAATAGTCTCATTATTGTCTCCTGTTTAAAAAGTCTTTCCCCACATACCCGTATATTATATAATAAAATTCGGTTAAAGGCAATAAATTTAATTATATTTTAATACAGCCTATGCTCCTATAGCGTCAAGATAACTTTTTGCATACCGTCTGCAGCACTTCAAATGCGGCGTTTTTAAGTGAGCGCCGTTATAAAATAATATATGTGTTTTGCGGTTAAAAATTTAATTTTGAGTTAAAATAACAAAAAACGACATTTATAATGGATAAAAAGTTGCTTTTAAAAACCGTAAATGGTAAAATATGCCTATGAAAAGAGAAAAATCGCCTGCGATAGAAAGTAACGAAGAAACGACTTTTGCAACAAATATCACACAGCCCGAGGCTGAACTGAGCGTCGATTCATCGGACGATATAATCGCTAAAAAAGAAAGAGAAATAAAAAAATTCCCTTTTGAGGAAAAGCCGGGATATCAAAAGTTTATTGCCTTATTAAACAAGTTTTTATATTCAGGCTGGTATTTTGCCACTGTTGCTTTCATAATATCCTTTTTCTGGATTTTAGGCAAATTCGTTCCCGGTTCTGAAGTGGCGGGAGTAATTATAATCGTTTTATTGTGCGCGTTCATTTTAATTTTCATCGAAGACGTGACGCCTCTTATTCCGATATTCGTCATGGTTTCAGCGATGTTCCCTGCCGAAGTGAATCCCGCAGAATACGGTTTGGCGTTTATAGGACTTGCGCCTTTACCTATAGCTTTGATATATCACGTCATCAGATATTTCAGAGGCTTTAAAATCAAAAAATTCTTCTTTCCGCAGCTTGCCATATCCATTGCTCTTATCGTGGGCGGTGTGGGCGTCGTGTCCGCCGAAGAATACGCCAACGGCATAGCCTGGGTATTGCTTTTGGGCGCTTTAATATTACTTTTGTATCTTGTATTTTCAAGCTATGAACGTTTCCCCAAAGAGGTGAGCGTCAAAGATTATTTATGCAAAACGCTTATGGCTTTTGCCGCTATAATATGCTTTGAGGTCTTTGTCACTTATATCATCGCTCCCGACCAGATGGCCGTCGACAACGGCAGGGTGTCGCTTGGTTGGTGTATAGGAAACAATTTTTCGAGCACATTGATGTTTCTTATTCCCGGGACGCTTTATCTCGGAACAAAATCCAAACATCCCTGGATATATACCGTGTTTTTCGGAATTCAATATATCGTCACGATAATGAGTTTGTCGAGAGGCGGTATCTTGTTCGCCACGATATTGTTGCCTTTTGAACTTGCCTTCATGCTTTATGCAACGCCTAAAAAGGGTAAAAAAGAAATACTGATAGTTTTGGGCGTCTTCGTGTTGATAGCGATAATACTTGTCGGCGTGTTCTGGGATAAGGTTTCTTCGCTATTGAACAGCGTCATCAACAATTCGTTTAAAGCGGACGGACATATAGAAGGCAGCGGAAGGGAAGAGCTTTATGCGGAAGCGTGGGAATGCTTTAAAACCAATCCGATATTCGGCGTGGGCATAGGCTATTTCGGGTCTAACTACGACGGCGGAACTATGGGCTTTTATTTCTTCCATTCGACGCTCTTGCAAATCATCGCCTGTATGGGACTGGTAGGCATTGCGGCATACGTTTACAACTATGTAGGAAGATATAAAATCATTATCAAAAAGGACGTTTTCAACATTTTCATTCTTCTCGGACTTTTGGCGTTCGAGGGATATTCCATGATAGATACGGGAACCTTTAATCCGATGCCGTCGATGATAATACTGATGTTTATCACTTTCTTTGTCGAACTTTCCAACGAAAGATGCGAGAGGGAGTGGCCCGTCTACGAAAAGAGAAAAAAGAAGCTCGAACCCGTTCCCGTTGAGGGAGAGGCAAAGAGCTTGGAAACGGCTGAGGAAGCTAAGCCGACGGAAGGCGATGCGACCGTTACGGTGACGGAGTCCGCCATATACAAGGCGGCAGACAAAGCCGAGTCTACCGACGCCGATAGCGGTGCGCCTGTCCCGGATGAGGAGCAGGAATCCGTAAAACAAAAAGGCAAAAGCAAAGAATGATAACTTTACCCTCGGAATTAACCGAGGGTTTTTATTCTGTTTTCAGGCGCTCGCAAAACGCCGATATTTTTTTATGTCATAAAAATTTCCCTTTTTGCCTTAGACGTTGTTTTTTGATATTGAATATTATCTTTTGTTTGTGAATATCATTAAACGATGGCGGTTATCCGCCGAAAAACGTAAAACCGTTAAAGGAGAGATATGGAAGACAGATGCGTGTGTTGCGGAGCTCTAATCCCGGAGGGAAAAATGGTGTGTCCGATCTGTTCAAAAAACGTCGGTATCGGACAAGACGCTCAAAAGCCAAATAAAACCGTTTTGGAGAACAAAACAAAAGGCGTGGGAAATTCTGTAAAGACCAAGACACTTGACTAAGCCATATTATAATGATATAATTTTCATTGCAAATAAGGACATATAGAAAAAACATTTTGTTGAGGCCTTGATAAATTATTATGATAAAAAACAAAATGCTTAAATTTACAAAACGGCAAAAATCGGTTATCCTCGATTTTTTCTCTATCGCAGGCGTGACCGAATTGATATTGTTGTTCTATAAATTCGGGCTTGGTTATCCCGTCGATTGGAGGCATTTTCTTGCTTTGCCTCTTTATTTTATAGTAGTCTATTTTATTTTACAATACGCTTTCAAGTTAAATAAAATTTTATGGGAATTCGCTAGCGGAAAACCGTTCTTGATTTTAATTGCAATTCTTGCTCTTGATTTTGTCGTGGGCACGGCGCTGTCCTTTCTGACGTTCGGATACGCAAGCTGGATAGCGACCTATTATTACGTAATGGTCGTAACGTGTTATGCCGTGTTGTCAGGGGAAAAACTTTTCGTCGTTCAGCTATATCTGAGAAAGCATCAGCTAAAGCATCTCCTTGACGTAAAGCAATCGGCAAAGAACAATACCCTGATAATCGGCGCAGGCTGGACGGGCTCGGCGCTCTCCAAAGAGTTTACCAATGATCCCTCGATTTTCAAACCCGTATGTTTTGTCGACGACAGCTACGAAAAGCAGGGCAGGCAGATAAACGATTTGCCTGTGGCGGGAACGACAAAGGATATTCAGAAAGTGGTATACCGCTATCATATCAAAAAGATTATCTTTGCCATTCCGTCCTGCGATATGGAAACGAGAAAGAAGATAATAAACGCTTGTATAGCTACAAAGTGCGTTTTAAAAGTCGTTCCGCCCATTCACGAGCTCGTCGACGGCTCGGACGCTGTTCCGCAACCTCGTGACGTCAGGATTGAGGACCTTCTCGGCAGAGAACCTATGACTTTCGACTTTAAGGAGGTCAAAAAATATATTCACGAAAAAGTCGTCATGGTGACGGGCGGAGGAGGCTCGATAGGAAGCGAGCTTTGCCGTCAGATAGCGAAATTCGAGCCCCAAAAGCTCATCATTCTGGATATTTACGAAAACAACGCCTATGAGATTCAGCAGGAACTCAAAAGAGGCTATCCCTCTCTTGACCTTATGACGGAAATATGCTCTATTGCCGACTACGACAAATGCGACATATTGTTTGACCTCTACCGCCCCGATATCGTTTTCCACGCAGCGGCGCACAAGCACGTTCCGCTCATGGAACACGTTCCCGAACAGGCGATAAAAAACAACGTTGTAGGCACGCTCAATTTGTGCAAGCTGGCGGATAAATATAAGGTGCAGAGATTTTTGCTCATATCCACCGATAAGGCGGTAAATCCCACCAATGTCATGGGCGCTTCAAAGCGTTGCTGTGAGATGATAGTAAAATACCATGCTCAACGCTGTAAGGATACCGTGTTCTGCGCCGTCCGTTTCGGAAACGTGCTCGGCTCCAACGGCTCGGTCATTCCGCTCTTTAAAAAGCAGATAGCGGAGGGCGGTCCCGTCACGCTTACGGATAAAAACATAATAAGATATTTTATGACCATACCCGAGGCGGTATCGCTGGTCTTGCAAACGGGCACATATTCGCAGACAGGAGAGATTTTCGTTTTAGATATGGGACAGCCGGTCAAGATACTCGACCTTGCCGAAAACCTCATCAGGCTGTCGGGATTCGAGCCGTATAAGGAAATACCCATAGTGTTTACAGGGCTCAGACCGGGAGAGAAACTGTATGAAGAACTTCTCATCTCCGGAGAGGGTATGAGAAAGACTACCAACAAAAAGATATTTATTTGCAAACAGATAGACATTGACGAAAAGACCTTCCCAAAACAGCTTCAGCACCTTCTCGAGCTGGCACGCGATAACAAGGCGGCAGAGGTAAAGGAATATCTTCACGAAATAATTCCCACCTATCATCAAGATACCGCAGAGGCGTAACCTTTCGCCGAGCCGCAACTCTGTTTTTGGCGTCAAAGGTGGCGCTTTAAAATTTAATGCCGATTGTTGAATGTCGTCAAAACTTATTTTAAACCGTTAAATAGCACGGCTATGCAAGTTGTTAAAAAAACGGTTAGATAAAAGGCTATATAAGCTGTTAAACAAGGCGGTGAAATAAAGCGGTTGGATAGACGGCTAAATAAACCGTTAAATAAACGGATATATAAAACGGTTAATAAAACGGTTAAATAAACAATCAAACATTATTTTAAATTTAAAACGGCTTTTGCCGTTTTTTTCATTTGTTTTCCGTTTCCGGATTTGTTTTAAAGTTTTTAAATAGCTGTGCATATAATACAATTCGGGCAACTGCCTGACAGGCGTTGGGCGCATTTTAAATTTTAATTTTTTCGGTTAGTGCTATATTTGCAAAAGCACTTTGATTTTTAAGATATTTTTTGCCTAATTTGCAGACCTTGCAAGCGGCATGGTTTGATATTGTCTGCCGGCGCTTTTTGTCATAAAAATTTTAAAAATTTGAGCGGATATTATATTCTCGTAGCGGAGGCAGATATGAACTTTATATTTGACAAAGAGGCGAAAACGTTGTTCGCCGACGGTTTGGTTTTGGTGCAGGGAGAAGACAGAGAAACGGTTTTTAAAATTCCTCTCGAGATAGATCCCGACGATGAGTATAATTGTTTTTTTGAATTTAAATTGCCGGGCGGCAAGACTTACGTCGACTCTTTGAGCCGAAAAGCGGATTTTTATGAATATTCCGTGACAAAAGTGCTTACGCAGAGTTACGGACGGATTGATTTTCAGCTTGTTATGTATAACAGAGCAAGCAATTCGGTATATAAGACTATCCCCGTCATAAAGGGGGTTACCGTCAGAAAATCAATCAATGCTTCGCTCGACACTCAGATTGACGTAAACGAGGCGCAAAAAAGTTATTTATTTGATTTAATAAACACAAAGCTTGACAGTGATGTTCATTTAAGCGCCGTCGACGAATTGGAACAGGCAATAAGCGAGTTAAACGTTGCCGTTCAGGAAGATTATACCGAACTTGAAAGCAAGATAAATTCGGAAAAAAGTGCCATTTTACAACAAATATCTTCCACAAACAGCACCGTTTCGCTGGTCTCGGAAAAGGCGACGGCAAACGCCCTTGCAATTGACGGTATCGAGCAGAGCATCGAAGAATGCGAACAGCAAATTCAGGCAATGGGAAATAATACGGTGAAAACCGTATCTCAGACTTTTACGGAATCGCAAAAAGCCTACGCAAGAGGGAATATAGGCGCAATCACCGCCTTGGACGTATATCCCGTCGGTTCGGTTTATATATCTTTCTCGTCGGTCAGTCCCGCAACTCTGTTCGGAGGCGTGTGGGCAAGTGTCGGCGATAAATTCTTGGTTGGCGTAGGAGATAATTTTGCCGAAGGTGCGGAAGGCGGAGAATCGACCCACAAATTGACAACGGCGGAACTGCCTTCGCACAGGCATGACGGAATTTACGATGAGGTGATAAATCCTCAATACAAAATATCCGGTAAGCCGAGCACCACTGTAGGTTACGGTATAACGCTGCAATCGCGTACTGGTAACAGTTATTCGCCAATCGTTACCGCTTTGAGCGGCGGCTCAGGGTCGCATAACAATTTGCCGCCTTATTGTTCTGTTTATATGTGGAAGAGAGTTGAATAGGAGAATATATGAAAATTTATGACGAATCAAAAACAAAGGAACTTGCAGATTTCGATTTGAATAAGGGTTATCTTAAATCGGATAAAATTTTAATTGCGCATCACGACGCTGTCGAGGAGGACAAGGGCGAGTGGCACTACGAGGTCGTAGCCGAATATCCCAACGGCGGAAAAGATTTAAAAATAGTATACGACCGCAAGCCTGTTTTAGCGGCATCCGCATATGACGAATATGAGGATATAGCCGTATATATCAAATACGGCGACGACGAGCTTGCACAAATCGAAATAGAGGAATTAAAACGCAAGCTGCTCGAAACAGACTATATCGTATGCAAGCTATACGAGGCAGGTCTTGGTGGCAGCTTGTCGCTGGAGCAACTCAAAAAAGAATACGCCGAAAAACTCGCCTCACGCGCCGAATGGCGAAACCGCATAAACACCCTTGAAACAAAACTTTATGCGGATAAAAAGGGCGATATTTAATTGAAAGACAGAGGCAAAACTTTGGACTTTCGGCAATTAAATAATGTCGGATATATACATTTTAAATGATAAAACGGAATAGGTCGGAAAACGAACAAGGGTATAAAAGATAAAACGGATTATATCGGAAAAAACAGAAATAGCGGATAATGCGGAAAAAAGCAAAAGCGAAACGACGGAAAACACTCGGCAGAAACTGTCAAAGGGAAATATTTAATTTTAAGTTTTTTGTTGCTAGTTACATTTGTCGGTTGTATAATGTATGCGATGATAGCCTCTATTGTAATTGCTGTTTTAGCGTGTATAGCAACGGTGGCGCTTGTGCTCACAAAGCCGAGCGTCGCTTTTGCCGTTCATAAAAAGGACGGAAGCGTCAAAACCGTCAAGATGAGCTTGTTTTGGATGCCGTCGTTTGTGGGCGCCGTTTTGATACTTGCCGTCGGGGCGCTGTCCGTTCAGGACGCTTTTGCCTCACTTACCAAGGATATGTGGGCGATGTTCGAAGGGAAGACGGTAAATTCGATAAATCCCGTAAAAATTTTGGTGCTGTTTTTTGCCATGACTTCGCTTTCCGTATTTTTGGACGAGCTCGGCTTTTTCAAACTGCTTGCGCTCAAAACGCTCAAAAGGGCGGGAGTGAGCCAAAAGAGGTTGTTTGTTCTTTTGTTTTTGGTTGTTTCCGTACTTACGATTTTCACTTCAAACGATATAGTCATATTGACATTTACGCCCTTTATATGCTGTTTCTGTTTTAATGGCAGGATAAACCCGGTGCCGTATATAATCTGCGAATTTGTGGCGGCGAATACGTTCAGTATGTTTTTGATAATAGGAAATCCCACAAATATTTATCTTGCTTCGTCGTTCGGGCTGACTTTCACAAGCTACGTTGCCGCCATGGCGCTACCTACGCTCCTTGGCGGACTTGTCGCCTTTTTGGTGCTGTTTTGGCTTTTCAGAAAATCGCTGTCCGAGCCTATCGAGCAATCGGAGGATATCGAGCCGACCTTAAATAAGCCCATGGTCATCGTGGGACTTGTTCATTTGATAGGTTGCCTTTTGCTCTTGGTCATATCCGAGTTTATCGGCGTGGAAATGTGGTTTATCACTCTCTGCTTTGCCGTCTGCCTCGGTATCTGCACATTGATATACAGCGCAATCAAAAAGGAAAAACCGACGATATTAAAAAATACCTTTTTGCGAACGCCGTGGGAGCTGTTGCCGTTTGTGCTGTGTATGTTTATAATAGTTCTCGCACTCGAAAAGAACGGAATAACTTCCGCCATATCGTCCGCACTCGACGTCGGGGACGCCAACGCACTTACTTACGGGCTTACCGCAGCGCTTGCTTCAAACCTTGTGAACAATATACCCATGAGTGTGCTTTTTTCCTCTATCGTCTTAAACAAGACGGCCGCCGAGGTTTATGCCGCCATTATCGGCTCGAATATAGGCGCATTCTTTACGCCTATCGGCGCTCTTGCAGGCATCATGTGCCTTTCGATAACGCAGGGCTATCACGTAAAACTCAACTTTTTAAAATTCAGCGCATACGGACTTATCATAGGTATCCCCACGCTTTTTGCCACGATAGGCGGATTATATATAGCATTGCTATATATCTAAAATGCGACAAGAGCAGGTATCGTGGCGGTATGTTTAAAAGTGGGAGAATATTCGGTTAAAAGGAATAATCGCCTTGCTTTATATTTAAAAAGCGACAAAAGCCAATATCGTGGCGGTATGTTTAAACGTTAAAATATATTCGCCTAAAAGGGAATACGGCAAAAAAAAATAAAAAAGGGCGGTTGCCCTCTTTTTTAATATAGGATAGATTGCGCTGTGCCGTCCGACAGGCGTGGGATAGCTTTTTACTAACCCGATTTTAACTAAATGCTTTATTAAATAAATCTCTTTATAAAATAAAATTTTATTGAAGGAAACTCTGCGCCCGGCAAACTCTGTTTTGGGCAAAATTTACGTTGAGTAAACTCTGCGCCCGGCAAACTCTGTTTTGGGCAAAATCTGTGTTGAGTAAAATTTGCGTTGAGAAAGTTTTTAGCTTTCCATACTCTGCGCCCGGCAAACTCTGTTTTGGGCAAAATTTACGTTGAGTAAACTCTGTTTTGGGCAAAATTTACGTTGAGTAAACTCTGTGCCTGGGCAAAATCTGTGCCCGGCAAACTCTGTGCCCGGCAAACTTTATGTAAAAAACTATATTTTAAAGGAAGCTCTCGCTGGTTTCGAGCTGTCTTGAACTGAGCGATGAGAAATCCAACCCGAATGTGGCAGAAATTTCTTTTTCCAACGCTTCCTGTTTTGCCACTTCCGCTTTATCGAGAGGCACTCTTTTGTTTTGGTGTACCGTTTTAAGGTTTGCCGCCACCGTCTTTAAAGCCTTTTTGATATCTTTATCAATACCCTTTATTTGCGCTTCGTAAGATTTTTTAGACGCCGAGTCTAATTCCTTAAAGGATTTTTTGAGGTCTTTAAATAGCGTTTCGCCCTTTTTGAGCCCGAGGTCGCGATAGGAGAGAAGGTCGTAGGTTATGCCGTGTTTGAAGTCGCATACAAACGCCGCATAGGCGTAGCATTTTAAGAGAGCGATACCGGCGTCCACGTCGCCTTTGGCGTATTTGTCGGAAAGCTCAAAAATTACTCTGTCGTTTTTCATTTTTCCTCCTTATCCAAAAACATATTTATAAGCTCAAAAGGCGTCAGGATTTTGCCTTTTGGCGTAAACTCGTTAAACGTTTCGCCTTTGCCCAATTCCTTTGCGGACGAATACATCAAAAACGGAACGGGGGTAGCGTCGTGCGTTCCCGTCGCTATAGGCGTGAAGTGGTCGGGCATTACGAGCATTTTAAACGGAGAGCCGTTCAGACCCTTTATAATTGCGCCTATTATCTTCTCGTCAATGAGCTCGATAGAGCGTGTTTTGCCGTTTGCGTCCCTTTGGTGTCCGCATTCGTCCGGCGCTTCGAGGTGTATAAAGCAAAAATCGTTGTCTTTAAGTGCGTCAAGCGCCGCCTTTGCCTTACCGTCAAAGTTTGTGTCAATGGTGCCCGTTGCGCCCTCTACGTCGATACTTTGCATACCGCTACCCACGGCGATGCCCTTTAAGAGGTCGACGGCGGAAATCATTGCGCCTTTAATGCCGTAGCGCTCGGTAAAATTTTGCAGGCGAGGTTTGGTGCCTTGTCCCCAAAGCCATATCGAGTCGGCAGTGCGTTTGCCGTTTTTTCTGCGCTCCTCGTTGACGGGGTGATTTTTTAAAATCTCCGTCGATTTTTTCATGAGCGTTAAATACAGGTCGGCGTTATAGCCTTTAGGCAGATATTCCGTTATTTTCTTTCCCGTTATATCGTGCGGAGGAGTGAGGTCGGAATCCGTCCTGCCGTTGCGACATACAAGACAGTGACGATAGCTTACTCCGGGATAAAAGGAAAAGGTTTCGTCGTTCAAAGCCGAGGCAACGGCCTCTATGAGTTTGTGTGACTCCGCAGTAGTTATCTCGCCGCTGCTGTAATCTATCATCGTTTTATCTTCATACGGCTCGTCGTCCGACAGCGTGACCAGGTTGCACCTTAGCGCCACGTCGGTAGGTTTTAAATCAATGCCGAGGGATAGCGCCTCAAGCGGACTTCTGCCGGTGTAGCACGCTTTAGCGTCGTAGCCGAGCGCCGAAAGGTTTGCCACGTCGCTGCCCGGTTTCATACCGTCGGGCACCGTTTTGACAAATCCCTGCATTGCCGTTTTAGCCATAAAATCGATATTAGGCTTTTTTGCCGTCTCAAGCGGAGTTTTGCCGCCGAGTGCGTCTATTTTAAAATCTGCCATGCCGTCGCATAAAACAAGTACGTATTTCATATTCACCTCAGTTTTATTTTAAACGAATTGAAGATATTGTCAAATAAAATTAAATATGACGGTCTGTCCCGTGGCGATAAGCGTTATTATTTCAAACAGCAATACAAGGGTGGCTATATGCAAAATATAAATGACAAGGGTAAATTTTCCGATAGCGCATATAGCTCTGTTCCACCTGCCGTTGAGCGAGGGAATGAGCGAGCACTTGTTTTTGTATAGAAGCGGAGCGAGCGCCATACCGGCAAAAAAGAAAGCGGCATAGGGGATAAACGGGAAGAAGTCGCCGGGCGATATCTGACCTTGAGTGAACGGGGAAGCGCATGAGTAGTCGAGCATGTTAAGTCCCTCAAAGTATTTTGTCGGAAAAAGCCACGCCCATTTTATATCGAGGTCGGACGGCGGCGTATAGCAAAAGAATACGATTGTGACGGCAATAGCCGAAACGCTGCCTATTGCCCACAGCGCAATGTTGTTTTTGCGACAGAGCATTTCCACGACGGCGTATATCAATATACATGTGGCAAGGAAGTTCAGCACGCCGTATCCGGAATAGCAACCGACGTCGAAAAGGTTGTCCACCTCGAGAGTTATAAGGGAATAGCAAAACGAGATATAGGCAAGTCCGAAACCTCGCTTCAGATTCGAGCGGGAAAGATAGCACGATATTCCCGAAAGAGAGAAGAAGAAAAACAAAACTATAACGTGTATCACGTCCCTCGGGCTTTGATACCAATAGAAATAGCAAAACTCGACGAATTCATACCCCGACGCCGTCTGCGAAAGGGCGGCGCCGTAGATGTGATATCCCAAAAAGAAGAAGTGGTCGATTATCATAAGCAGGATGCAAAGTCCTCTTAAAAAATCGATTTCCCATATGCGGGGCAGCGTTTTGGGTTGTTCGTCTAAAAACGCTCCGTCCACTTTCAAATACGTCTTTGTAGGAAAAGGGATAAGCGACGGAGCGTCCAAAAAGTTTATCTTGCTCATCGTCTGTCCTTGTATTCCGTCGAGACTTTGTATAGCTCGCCGTTTTCCTCCTCATAGAGGTCATATCGGTTTTCGTATTCGTATACGATAATACCGGGGTTCACCTTGCTCTTATATATTTTCGGAGCTTCGGGTGCGTTTTTGTGGCGTTTACCCGTGTATTCGATAACCTTGCTGTCAATAAAATATTTTTGTATCGGTTTAATGATTATGTTCCTTACCGTAACGACGAGAGCGCAAACAAAAGATAGACATAGCCCGAAAACGTAAAGATTTGAATCGACGCCTCCTCCGAAAGGATTGAAATCAAATATCAAAAACAATACTCCGCCGAATATCAGGCTGAGCATGGGAAAATAGAGTCCGAAATATATTATAACCTTGGCTATGACGGTAAATACAAGCTCGAGTATCATCCATACCACGGAGAACACTCTGCCTGCCACAAGTCCTAAAATACAGCCGCTCGCTTTCATAGATTGATAATAGCACTAAAAGGGGGGCGGTGTCAATAAACGGGCTTTTGAGCAAGGATACTAAAAGCGGAAAAAATTAAGGGCGATAGGGCATTGTAAAAAAAGACAGGTATAAAAAAACATGGGTAAAAACGGTAAGGTCAAATGCAGACAAGGTCAAAATGCTAAAAAAAATGGTAAGGTCAAATGTAGATAAGGTCAAAATGCGGTAAAGGGCGTCAGGCTCGAACGCAATAGTGTCAAAACACAATAAAAAACGGCAGGCTAAACGGAGACAAGGTCAAAATGAGGCAAAAAACGGTAAGGTCAAATGTAGGTAAGGTCAAAATGCGGTAAAGATACAAAATATTATGCGCTTAGCGTCTTTTAAAATAAAAATAGCGTTGAAAAAGCCGTTTGGATTTGATAAAATAGATAAGCAAGCCGAGCCGTTTTCTCGGCGGACGACAAAATGCAACGGTAAAACCTTACCGACGCCAAAGCCGAGCGCACAAAAGAATTTGACGGACAAAAAGCACGGCGAGCGTTTGCCGATAAACTTTGCCTGCACCGCTATAGACGGCGGATTATCAAACGGACAACCCGTTATAAATGACGGAAGATTTAACTTAAAGACAGATATGCGCAAATATTAAACGCATATAACGCATAAATAAAAGGATATATGGCTGTATGATACCCAATCCCGACTACATGAAAATCACTCAAGGGGAATTTGTCTTCGGAAAAGCGACCGTCTTTTCCGAGGAGGCTTTAAAATACAAAAAATTTCTTCCGGAAACGGGAAGCGCAGGCGGCGGCTCCGTCGTATACGAAAAGGCGCAGATTGAGGGGTATAAACTGAGCGTTAAAGAGGACGGCGTAAAGGTGGAAGCGTCAGGCGCAGAGGGTTTCTTCTGGGCGACGATGAGCCTTAAATATATGCTTTTGACAGGCTCCGTTCTGCCATGCGTCGAGATAGAAGATAAACCGAGGTTTGCATACCGAGGCTTTATGCTGGACACTGCAAGGCATTTTTTCAGTGCGGAATTTATAAAAAAAATCATCGACACTCTCGCTCTGTTTAAATTTAACCGCCTGCATTTGCACCTCAGCGACGATCAGGGCTTCAGATTCGGTTCAAAAAAGTTTGAAAAGCTCGTCGAGGTGGGCTCGAAAAGAGAGGGCACGAGAGGCGACAACGTAGAGCACGGCGGATATTACACAAAAGCCGAGCTTTGCGATATTGTCAGCTATGCCGCCGAAAGGCATATAGAAATTATCCCCGAGGTGGATATACCTGCCCATACGGGAGCGATATTGGCGTCCTATCCTAACCTCTCATGCGAGGGCAAGACGAAAAAGGTGGACGAATTTTTCGGGATACTCGGGCATACTCTCTGCGCAGGCAAAGACAAAACCTATAAATTTTTGTTTGACCTGTTTGACGAGATAATCGAAGTCTTTCCGTCAAAGTATATCCATATAGGCGGCGACGAGTCGGATCTTTCGGTATGGTCAAAATGTCCTGAATGTCAGAAAACAAAAAAAGAATACAAACTAAAAAGCAATCACGAGTTAAAAGAGCTTATGCTCAGGCGAGTGGAGTGTCATTTAAAGGACAGAGGCAGAAAAGTTATCTGCTGGAACGACGCCGTAAAATGCGTCAGCGACGATGCGGTGTGCCAATATTGGCAGGGCAAGCTAAAAGAAACGCTGGCATTTGCCGACGGCGGAGGAAAGATTATCGTTTCTAAATTTTCGCCTTATTATCTCGATTATCCGCACGGAATGCACTCTCTAAAGGCGGTGTATCAGTTAAATCCCATTCTTGACGGATTGTCAAGCGACGGAGTGAAAAACGTGCTCGGCGTGGAGGCCCCTCTTTGGACGGAGTTTGTGGACAGCGAAACTAAAGCGCTAAGGCAGATGTTCCCCCGTCTTTTGGCGGTGGCGGAGAGGGCATGGTCGTCAAACGCCGATTACGACGCCTTTATGATGAGACTGCCGTCTGCGCTCAACGTCCTCGGCAAATGCGGAGTGGAATATACGCCCGTCGAAAAGGCAAATCCGAAAAGGGGAGCGGCGGCGCTCGAAACGCTCAAATTCGGGCTCAATCTCATTGACAAGACCACTTTGCCTTCTCTTATCAGGGCGGCAAAGGCAAAGAGCAAAAGATAAGCGCAAAATAAGGACAAACGGAAGATAAAATCAAAACGACAAGGCTTGGCAAACACAGTTTAATTGCTATCGGTAAATTGTATAAGTTTTCTACATGCGACAGGCGACTGAAGGGCTTGCCAAAGGAGTTTAAATGAAAAGATTGGCTATTGCGGCACACCCCGACGATGCGGAGATATTCGCCCTCAGCGCAATAATGAAAGGGGATTTCCATTGCATAGTGCTTACCGACGGCACAGGCTGCGCAAGAGGAAAGGGATATGAAAATATGAGCGCAGACGAGCTCAAAAGGGTAAGAGAAAAAGAGCAGCTTGCCGCCTGCAAGGTCGGCGGATATACGGCAGATATGCTCGGATTGACATCTGAGCAATTGAAAACCCGCTCAAAAGAGGTAGAGGAAATACTAACAGCGTTATTTAACGAACATATGCCCGAGGAGGTATATATTCACAATCCTTTCGACGGACACGAAACGCACCTCGCCGCATTTTGGAGAGCGTTTAAGGCGTTGAAAAAATCTGATTGCCGCCCTACAAAACTGTATGCCTGCGAAGTGTGGAGAGGGCTCGATTGGTTTGACGGCGAAGAAAAAACAGCGCTCGACACGAGCAAAAGCGAAAGGCTTTCCGACAAAATTCTGTCGAAATTTTTTAGTCAGAACGTGACGAAAAATTATGACCTCGGCGCCAAAGGCAGAAGATGGGCAAATGCCACCTTTTCGGGCAGTCACGAAAAAAGCGAATTTACCTCATGCAATTTTGCAATCGATATGACAAAATTTTTAGACGAAGATATATCTAAAACGGAAGAATTTATCCGTGACAGCCTCGACAAATTTTGCAAAAATACGGTTAAGGCAAGCCTGAAATTTAAAGATTGAACTTTGTTTTAACTTATAAAAAAGCTAAAAACCGACTTTATCGTTTTAGAAAACAGACAAAATTTTCAATTTTTCACAGCCGTTTTACAGGACGAAAATTTTGACGAAAGAGGCAAAAAAGGTGAAAAATTTATCGGATTTTTGCCTGCAAAATAAGTCGCAGAGCAAAAATTAAGGCGAAAAATCCGACTTTACGGCGAAAAAAATACTAACCGTATCCTTTTGTTTTACAGCGTCGGAGCTATAAAAAATTGTCCGAAAACGACGCAATATTTTAAATTTTTTATGTCGCTCACACTGATTTTCGGCAGAAAAAATTTATTTTTCAGGATATATTTTACCTGAAACCGAGTCAAAAAAACTTAAAATTTTACAAAAATTTTACAATTCAATGCGCTTTTGCACGGCATTTAAAACGCTGTTTTCATACGCTTTTTTTTGGCAAATTCGGGCGCATTATGCCGTCGGACAGGCGTTTAAAAATGCCTTTTTTTGCCTTTGGGCAGTGGAAAATCCGGTGGTTTTTCGGCAAAATAACCTAAAAACAGAGCCGATTTGCGCCTTGGAGAGCATTGCCGAAAGGCTTAAAAAATGGGGAAAAAACAGAGGAATTCAGGGGCGGAAAAAGGGGGAAAATCCGCCGTTTTTACCGCCATTTTTCATGGCTCAAAAGCCTGTTTTCAAACCCGGTTTTTTGCTCGGTTTTTGCCGTTTTTTTTCCTGTTTTCAGTCCCTTTTCAACCCCTTTTTATCCGCTTTTTCCGACATATTCCCCCTAAAGGGGGAAATGCCCTTTTTCTCGCCGTTTTTTTCGGCTTTTATCGACAAGTCTCAAAATAGGCTTAAATCGGCTCAAAATCCTAAAAATTTCTTTAAATTGGCAGTTTAAAAAGCGTTTTGGTATTGACAGAGTTGTTTTCAATGATATAAAATGGTAACGTAAGTTATCATATAAACGCGCACGCGCGCACGCACGCGTATATCACGCGTAAGGGAGAAATTATTATGAAAAGGAAGATCGGATTGCTTTTAATGGTAGTGGTGCTTGTCGTGACGGTATGTGGCGTCTTTGCGGCATGCGGCGAACCTACCAAAATCAGCGACCTCTACGAAGACGGGGCGTATGATTCCGCGACCGAAATTACTCAGAGTTACGCCTGGGACAAAATCTACAAGGGTATAGGCGGGCTCTTGGGTGACGGAGGGGACGCGAGTTTTCTGAACTTCGATACGACGTTCTACTTCACCTTCTTGAAAGATTCCGTCGGCTCGAAGTACTTCATAAACACGCAGGGGTCCATCGACGTTTACGACAACGAGCAGAGCAAGTTCTTATTCGAGCTCGGTTCGACAGACCAGAACGGCGAGAACAAAAAGATTATCATCGGCGTTTATTACTTCGACGGTAACCTTTATGCCGACCTCAGAACCTTGTTCGGCGGAATGCACGTACTCAGCGCTGACGACGTCGACCTCACCAAACTCGTCAAACTCATTCAGTCGATAACCGGTTCTCTCGACCTTTCGGGAACGCTTGACGATTTGCTTTCGACTCCAATACTCGGACAGCCTTTGTCCAACTTTATTCCCGCCATGCTTTTCGGAAAGAGCCATCTCGTTTCGCTCGGAGCAGGTAAGGAAAGAGTAAGAGTAGAGCTTGCCTTGAACACTCTCTTGCCGACGTTGCTCGGTATCGTTCAGGGAATGCTTGCCGATTATCAGGATATTCTTGAAGTCGTCAGAGATATTACCGGTCTTGATCTCACCAATCTTTCCGCTCTCATTCCTAACCTCGAAGCCACAATCGAGGCAGATTTCGACAATTCCGTGTTGTCCGGCGTAAATCTTGACGCCGCAATAGACTACGGCAAAGGAAGCGTGCCCGAAGACGTAGCTATCGAACTCGGATTCAACAGCGCATCTGTCGACGGTATTCAGAAAGTCGTTCTCCCCGACTATATCGAAAATGCCGAAATGAAAGATTTCTCGTTCACGACGCTCAGCCTCGATGCGTCCGTTTCCGTTTCCACGACGGAGAAAGATATAACGATAGGCGGTATCGTCGACTCCCTCGGCGCTCTGCTTGCCGGCGTTATGAGCGATAAAATCGAAGACCTCATCAAAGATAAAACTATTTCTTTCGAGCCCGCAATTTACAAACTCGAGATGTCTCTCAGGGCGGAGCTCGACTTTAAAGACAATTCCAAAACAAACGTATTCTTTGAATTATACGGCGGTTCAAACCGCACGGTAAGGCTCGGTTTGTATTATGTCGGCGCCAGCGAGACTCTCTATCTCGATTTGCAGGGAATACTCGGCCAGGGCAGCAAATACAAACTTCAGAACTTTGACCTTATTGCCACGATAGACGACGCCATTGAAGGACTTGTCGCCGGTATCGGCTCGAGCGGTGAGGCGGAAGGTGCGGCCGACGTTACCTCACTCTCCGAAAAGATGGCTTACCTTGTTTCGGAATACGTCGACGTCAATATGGCGGACGGCAACGTGATGCCCAAAGCGGAAGTTTACTCGCTCGTCAAAAACATGATTTTAAACGGCGAAGTGTTCACCAGACACACCTTGGTAAACGAAGCTCAAACGGCTGCCGATTCGACCGACTATATGGCGATTATTTCCGATATTTTATCGAATCTCGAAGTGGTCATGGGCGAAGGCGGTTGGCTCAGTCTCGAGCGTTTCAGCCTTGTCATAGGACAGGAAACCTTAAACAGCATCGTCAGCATTTTCGCTCCCGATTCGACGCTGCCCATCAAGTCGGCGGAAGTCGTGCTCAACAACAGGACGGAATCGGATAATTTCGCAAGAAACAATCTTACTTTCACAATCAATATGGCAGACCCGTTTGACGGCTTTATGGTGAAGGCTGTCGCGGAACTTACATACGGCACGATAACACAGCTTCAAAACGTCATCGATATGTCCGAGGCTTTGGCAAAAGTCGAGGCGGATAGCGCAAATTATCTCAACTACGAAAGAGACGAAAACGGTCAGTTCTCTATCGGCAAACTTTACGTTTCGCTCAAGGGTGAGCTTGACCTTTATACTTCAAACGGCGACTTCACGACCATTCAATACCGTGACGTCACTTCGGCAAGCACTTTGCTGTTGCAAGTCCTCATGCACCTCGACAATACCACGCAGGCAAAACTCTATTTCAACATCGAAGGAAATATCGATTTTGCGAACTTCCTTGAAAGCGAGTTGTGCTTCACCGTGGTGGACGCAGACGGAACGGAGTATCTCGAGCTTTATTATATAAATAAAGTATTATATATAGATTTATCCTATTTTAATATTCAGAAAGTAAAAGTCGACCTTTCCGACTTTATAGGAAAAGAAGAAGTTTCGAACGAGGCGGTAGGCTCGGACGAAACCACCGACGGCGAATCGAGCGGTGTGGATATCGTTGCAATTATCGCCGCTATGATTTCCGGCGTCGACATCGGCTCCGAAACGTTGTCGCTCTATCTTGCAGGCAGCCTTGTTTCAAACCTTATTGCGGCACTCGAGCTTGACGACAAACTCGTTGTCGGTGATATGGACAATATCAGCGGCGGTATCAGAATCGCCCTTGCAGACGGCCTCAACCTCAACGAGCTTCAAATCGATATTTTCCTTGCAAGCGGAAACCGTTTCGATATGAACTTCGCACTTTCCGATTTCACGATTAAAGCGGCAACGGAACAATTCCTTACTCCCGATTACGAGAAGATCGAAGACCTCGATTCCTATACGGGAACGAGATACGAGCCTATTTACAACGACGGCAGGATAGTCGGATTTAAAGTTTCCGATTCCGACTCTCCCGAAGCGATTTACAAAGAGAGCGGATACGTCGACTTTATGGAAAACCCCTATCTCTCGCTCGCCGTAGGCGGTGCGCTCAACGTCGATATCATAGCCGGTCAGGTTGACTTGCAAGAAGGCGTGGCGGCGCTCCTCGAAAAGCTCGGTCTTGTCATGGACAGCGCCATTCAGTCGCTTGTCGTAGAAGAAAACATCTCGGCGGAATATGCGTTTGACCTCGAACTCAGCGTAGACTTCACTCCGCTCATGCAATACCTCAAAGACGAGGAAACCTTCAATCAGATGGTTGCCACCGGCTCGATGTACAGCAACAACAATACTCAGTTTATGTTGCAGCTGACAAGAAGCATAAACGGCGCATATCCGAGCACGATTTTGGGTATCTACTACTACGGCGGTAGCCTCTATATTGACGCAGAGTGGCTCGGACTTGAAAAAATCGCTTTGGAATTCAATATGTTTGAGGCGATAATGGAAGTATTGCTCGCTAGCAACCTCTTTGCCTCGCTCGGCGGGGAGGAAAGTGCGACTACGGATGAAGCCGTATCCGCTTCCGAACTCATCGATTTCGATACCGAATACGTCGACAACGGTGTCGTCAAAAAATACGACGTCGCACTCTTGCTTTCGATGGCTCTTTCCGATACGAGATTTATCCTCGAAGTCGCTGACGGTCTCACGCAACTCGTTCTCAACAAATTGGGTCTCGGCTTCTCCGAGATAGAGGCGGCGCTTGAAATCAGATACAATGAAACGGAATACGAAGACGGCTCGACCAAACCGTCGGGATTGACAGGTTACGTTGCAATCAACAACGATAAAAACGAGCGTATGATTATGGTTGAACTCAACGTCAACGCTCCCGATATCACATTCAGTCAGCGTGACATCTCCGTCACCGATTTCGACGAGGGTTACAACAAGCTCGAACTCTTCAACGAGGACGGTTCCGTCAACCTCGAAGGTATCTTCCTCGAACTCGAAGGCGGCATAGAGATTTCCGCATATCAGAGCGACGCTACCAACGAAGAGGAAAAATGGCAGCTGGGCGATTGGATCGAAAGCCTTTATACCACCGATTCGGCGGCACTCGGCAGCTTGCTCTATCAGCTCCTCGTCGCTTTCGAAATTCCTTCGCAGGTAACCGAAACCTTGGGCTTCAAGATTTCCGCGCTCTTGAGATTCGACCTCAGCGGAATAAATATGAACGACAAGACGTTCAACCTCGACAGCGTTCTCGATTTCAATTACATACTCACTCACTCCGACCTTTCCATTGAAATTTGGGACGGAAATCTCTCCAACCCGACGAGTCAGAAGATTATGGCTCTCTATCTCGTATATAAGGGCGAAAACGACCTCGGCGTTCCTTACAGCACGCTCTATCTCGACATTGAAACGGCGCTCATTCAAAACGTGCACATTATGGTGGACGGCTTCGATATCGGTTCGCTCCTCGGCTTGCTCGGCACCGCTTATGACGCAGAACTCGGCGTTAAAAAAGGCAATACCGTCGACGTGAAGAGCCAAGTCGCTTCCGACGCCAAAGTCGGCTCGGACGGCAACTTTGCCGACCTCATCGTAAAGAGTCAAAACGACGCTATCGTTTCGGCTGTCGCCGAAAACGGAGCGGTCAAATTCACGGGCAACGCTTTGGGCGAGTGCGTCGTGGATATCAGCTATACGAATAACGACGGCGAACTTATCGAAAAGACCATAAAAGTCAACGTCGTCGATAAGGTTTACACCCAGCTTGAAACAGGCGGGCAATATCGCTGGGAGGCATTCGATAATCCGCGGGGAACCGTTTCCGCTACGTCTTCCGATGAAGCAATCGCAACCGTTTCCGTAAACAATTACGGACAGGTCGTCGTTGAGGCGGTCGGCTCCGGTCCCGTCATCATCACGGCGAGCCACGACGGTGCGGAAAAGACGATGTTTATGAGCATTGTCAATCCCGATGAGACTCCCGATACGGGCGATGAAGAGGAAGAGGGCGGTGAGAGCGAAAACGCAACGATGGATCTCGTTGCCGTCTTGCTCAGCACGGGACTTTCCGCAATCACGATGAGCGAAGAAACCTTCTTGGTCAACCTCTCGTCCAAATTCCTTGCAGTGCTTTTGGCGCAGTTTATCCCCGGAATGTATGAAGAAAACGAGGACGGCACCAAAACGCTCAAGCCTATGGCGGAAATGAACCCCGACAGGTCCTATATTTCCTACGGCTTCAACTCGCACGACCTCAATATATCTGCGGGCATAGACCCGTTGCAACTCGAACTTTTCGCTTCCACTCCGACTATTTCGTTTAACAGAAAGTCAATTGGAGCAAACATAGACAACACCGATTACATCTCCTTGCAGGATTTGTCACAATTCTCACTCGCATTTGAGATTGCAATTCAAGGACAGCTCAAAAATTCTCAAGACGAGAAAGACGGTGTCATTAAAATAGACAATTATCTCAAAGCCTTCATAGCCGACCTTGTTCTCGATTTCGGTATCGATATAGAAGAAGATATATGGCTTGATTTGACTGTCGAAATCGAAGCGAATATCAATATCGCAAATGCGGACTCCACCGAACTTTACGTCGTATTGAGAGACAATACCGACGGCAAGGTTATGTTCGGTCTCTACCTCCTCGGCAGCACGCTCTACGTCGAACTCGGAGCACTCAGCGAGGATAACTTCATATTGGAAAATATCGATATCGGACTTATCGTCAACGACGCAATCAACGGTATCATCTCTGATTTGACAACCTCAGTCACTTCTCCGTCAGGCGGCGAGGCGGTTTCGAGCGCCGACCCCGAAGAAGGTGGGGACGCCACTATCGATTCTAAACAGGCACTCGAACTTATCATTCAGATTGCAAGTAAAGAAGTATCTTTGACGCTTGCTCAAAATCTCGTTCTTGCCTTGATAAACTACTTCATTAACAACGGCAAGCCGGAAGACGAGCAAATGGATATCAACTCAATCATCAATTCTATGGTGGACGACGAAGGCAACCCCGTCGATCTCGGACTCGAAGTCGAAGTTTCGCTCGACTTGCTCACTCCTTCGGTGTTGGTAGGTATCAATTCCGAGCTCTTTGACGCAAGCATATCAATCGTTCGTCCTTATCTCGCCACGGGACTTATTTCCGACCGTTATAACCTCATCGACCGTCCCGAAGAAAAGGAAGACCTTTCCGGCTACTACGTTTACTACCGCGACAGCTATGTCGAACTCGTCACGGACGGCGAGGTCAACGTATATGAAATGACCACGCCCGATAACTATACGCCCGTTTCGGATAAGACGGCGCAGGTTACCGATTACATCAACGTAGACGGAACGTATATATTGATTTCGTCTTTGGAAGTTTACGAAAAACTTCAGAAGACGTCTTCTAAACTTCAAGACGCAATCGCAAGACTTCAAGCGGGCGTTGACGAGGACGGCAATCCTACGCTCAACAACTTTGACGATAATCCTTTGCTTACGTTCTCGTTCGACTTCTACTTCAACTATGCTCTTGACGCCACGTTCGTTCCGATGACCGAAACGCAGATTTTGGTCAGCAATGCCGGTAATACTTCCGATCCCAACTACGTAGCTCCCGAAGACAGGTACTCGATGCTTGCCGACGGTATGCATTTCGTTCAGGACGAATTCGGAACATACCAGAGAGTGGCAAGAGAATTCCAGGAAATGCTCGATGCGGCGTTAGGTCTTGACTTTATAACTTCGATAACCAACGGCGTCAATTTCGGCAGCGACGTAACATTGGGCGACTTGCTCGAGACCATTGCTCTCAGATTCTATGCCGACGACGCTGTCAACACTACCTTGATATTGACATTAAAAGGAAATATCAATCTTGAAAAACTCGGCATCTATTCCGTCATAGAAGGAGAGGACGACCTGCTTCAGTTTGTCGATAACTTCTCGCTTGAAACTCTCCTCAACGCATGCGAATTCGGTATCGAAATTTCGATGCTCGATTCCAACAACCAAAAAGTAGCGGAAAAGACGGTAGGCGTTTACCTCAAGAACAATTATCTGTTCCTCGATCTCAGCGGCATAGACGGACCCAAAGCTAAACTTTCGGCGGACTTCCTCTTTGACGAACTCGGCTCTTTGGGCGGTGACAGCGAAGCTACCACCACGGACGAAACGGCAGACGATACGACTTCTACGCTTTCTAAGGTGTTGAACGCAATTGTCAAAACCGTTATCGTAAAGGCAAAGCTCAGAAGCGGAGCCACGCTCAAGACGCTCGACTCGATCAACATAATGTTCAACACCGATATGCTTCAGGCAGTCGTGGCGCTGTTCAGCAACGACCCCGTCGACCTTTCGAGATTCTTCCTCGACGAGGAGTCGAGCGGATTGTTCCTTACCCTCAGCGACCCTGCGTTTGACGGCAAGCCGTCCATTTCGGTGGGTATGGAAACTGTTGACGGATTAAGGCTCAAACTTTCTCTTGCGGCGGCATTTGCAATTGAGATAGGCGAATCCACATCCATTTGGGGCGACGGCGTTTCCGAAGACGATTTCGCCGATTTGACCAACTACACCGGTCAGACTTACAACCTCTCCGTTTTGGGCAAACTCTACGTCGGCTCAAGCGGTGAAGCAAGCTACGATTTGTCGACGCTGTTCCATTCGTCCGACCTGCTCGGCTCGTATTTCGGAGATATGATGATATCTTTGATGTCCGACCAGGAATTCTACGACGCTGTCGGCGGTAAACTCAGCGCAAACTTCAACCTCGGCGATTTGTTCTTGGACTACTTCACCAAAAACGGTTACGAACTCATAAGCGAGTGGGAAGCCACAAATGGCACGACGTATACCGGCACCAAGTATTCCGAGCAAATCGACTATGACGAAGACGGCAAAGAGGTTGTTTCCTACGTTGAAGACGAAAACGGACTTTATAAGGAAATATACACCTTTAAAGACTTCCTCGAGAGAAGCGAACTCAGTTCGCTCGAGATAGCCTTGGAACTTGTCGAACTCGACACCTACGGCAACTACAAATACGACGAAAACGGAAACGTTATTTCGAGGGGAGGTATATACCTTGCCAACAACACGCTCTATATCGACGGACGTGACCTCTTTGAAGGCGCACCTGTCGCATATATTCCTAACATCGTCGATATTGTCGAAAACATTTCCGACCTCATCGCTTCCGGCTCGACGGAAAGCGGAAATTCTTCCGAAGCTGTATCTTCGGCAGACCCGACGGCTGTTCCCGTATCTTCAAGAGCTGCGGACGCTGTCATTGAATTTATCTTATCCGACCCCGCAATCGAACTCGTTTTGACCAAGAGCTTCTTCTCGGTCATACTCGGATTGCTCTTCCCGTCGCTCGGCGATATCGGCGACGTGTTTGACGAGCTCAATTTGACTCTCAGCATCGATAAGGGCGAATTCAGCCACGATATCCTCGACTTCGACGAAATTTGCAATTCCGACAGATTCAGCAACATTTATGAGATGTTCAAGCCCGTCAACGTGAGCGAGCTTTTAGGCAAATATCACTACGACAAGGCTCTCAACAGATACGTTCTCATCGACAACGCAGTTGAGTGCGGTATCGACGGTTCTGTCGGAACGGGTTATATCGACGTCAACGACGGACAGTATATCGTTGCAAGAGATACCACTTTCTATACAAAGCACGATATCGACCAAAACGTATATTATGAAAACGAAAACGGCGACTACTACGTTACCGGCGGTCTCTATTACGAATTGCTCGACTTCAGCGAGGAAATAAGCGATAACGACAAATACGCTATCGGATATTATCTCCACGGCAACGGCGTTGAAAACGAAAACGTTTACGGCAACGCTTACGTCAAATATCAAAATAACTACTATCGCATTTCCGATTATCCGACACGCTACGTATCCAACGGCGACGGAACCTATTCGGAAAGCGCAAGCGGAACTTATATCAAGATAGGCAACGGCTACGTCGATACCACGACGCCTGTTTCCACGCAGGAAATAACGGTTGCCGCATCTCTCAACAGCTACGTATTGTATGAAGGCAACTATTATCAGATTGCAAGACGCTTCTTCAAAGTGGGTGACCAATACGTTTCGTCAACCTACGGCGACTATGCGGAAATTTACGTCGACGGCGTCAAGACTTACGCTCCTTTGACGGCTACCGCACAGGGCAATTACTATCAGTTAAATACTATCGGACAATTTATTCTCTCCGACGGAAATTATATCGACATATCGCGTGCTACGCTCGTGAGAGAATACGGACGTCTCAGTCTCTTTACTCAAGACCGCTCGGAAGTCGCTTACGACGGAGCTAAATACGTTTACGTATCCGGCGCAGACGTCGGTAAGACCTTCGAGAACGGACCGCTTTACGTTGAAGTAAATTCGCAGCTCTACGCTTTCGCCACCGTTTCAAATGCGGGAGCAACCTTGACGGTTGTCGATACGTATGATTACAGCTGGCACAAGAACGCTTCGGGCGTTTACAGAAAGCAAGCTACGTTTGAAGTTATCAACGCTCGCAGCTTTGTTCAGATTTATATCGGCGAGGACGGAACTGAAACCGCTTGGAACGCCTCTTTTGCTGCGGGTAATGAAAGCTACACGAGATACGGCTACGGATATTTTGCCAACGCCGATCTTGCATCTCAATACGATACTTCCGTTACGGAATGGTACTTCCTCTACAACGGCGTCGTTTACAGGCTCAACAGCTACATCTGGCTTGACGCCAACGACGAGCAACTTGCCGTTTCGGAAGCTAACATAGGCAGAATTGCCACCATCAACGTCAGCGACCTCGGACTGAGAGTCCCCGTAGCCTCGCTTACCAGAGTTATCGATATCATGACGAGCGATTATGCTCAGGTCAAAGACTCCAACAGAGTTTACGGACAGGGCGCTTCGGGAGATTATACATACTTCTTCTATAAAGGTTACTTCAAGACCGCTTTGGGTACAGATGCGGGCGACGGCGACTACAAGTGGGTCGAAGCGGAATATTCGCTCATACTTCCTTACGAGGAAAGATACACCGAGGTCAACTCCTTCCGTCAATACGCCAACGGCGACTACGTCTTTATCGCAGATGATGCTGAAAGGTATGTTCTCTTGTCGGACGGTAAAACCACTATCGATAAGGCCGAGTATAACACTTACAGCGAAACGAAAAAGGCTAACTACGGCGCACTCGGAACATACGTCCTCTACGACGACCTCGATGAGGCAGGTAAGGCGCAGTATAAGTCGGCGACACGTTATCAGAAAGTTACAAACTACTACCTGTTCAAATATCTTGTTGAGCACGAAGACGACCTCTACGTAGAGGACGCAAACGGATATTACGGCAGAACTCTTACCACCGACGCTTCGGGCAAGACGGTGGCGACGTACACCAAGTATGATTCGTCGATTCACACATTGCGTTACAGCAAGGTTGTAAATTCCGTTTCTTACAAGACGGAAGCGGAAGCACGCCTTACCAATCCGTCGATTGAGGGTGATTATATTCTCACTTCCGACAGCATCTGGACGACGGGCACGGACAGCGAATTCTTGCTTGACGGATATTTTGCAACCGACGAGGAAAGAGAAGAGGCTCAGAGGACGGGCGTATATCTCCTCTATGAGATTCTCTCGGACGACCTCAAGGCTTTGACCAACTCGTCAACCCGTTACGTTGCGACAATCGATATCTTCACTTACGAACAGGATACGACCTATACGTTCAGAGATTACGAGCGTTACGTTGACGGCAAGACGTATTTGATAGAGGAGGGCGGACAAGCCCGCGTACTTACCGACGCCGAGAAGAATCTCGACGGCGACCAGTGCATTCTTTACGTCAACACCAGCGACGGTATGGTGCTTTATCGCTCGCTTACCGCTTCCGCAAAACAGACGTATAGAAATTACACCAAATACGTCCTCACTTACGGACACGAAGGAACTAAATATCAAATAAGAAACGAAAAGGCGGGCGTTTATACCGGAAGCTATGAATTTGACAGAACGCAAAGCGAATTCATGAGAGTTTCCAACAAGTATTCGTCGCTTACCGATTTCGGTATCACCATCGATATCGAAGCGGGCGTGTTCGATTTCGGTATCAACATTTCCGGACTTGACATCGGCTTTGGCTCGAGCTCCTCGCTCTTGCCTGACGATTTCAGCGACGCAGTGCTCTTTACCAAGACTACCGTAAGCATCGGATTCGACCTCGACCTCAACGCTTCCATGACCGCAGGTACTATCGACATCGGTCAGATATTCAGCGCAATACTTGGCGACCTCGACGGCGTCGTATTCGAGGTACCCGAATATACCACCGGAATAAGCAAACTCCACTTCAAGTTATCCTTCAACTTGCTCTTAGACTTCAGCGACGTCAGCAAGTCGGAACTTAAAGCGGAATTGGTGGCTGTCTCCGGTATGGGCATCGAGGAAGTTTACATAGGCGTTTACTTCCAGGACGGCAAACTCTATATAGACGCTACCAAGTTCGGTGTGCCTAAGATAGCTATCGACGAGCTCGAATTCGTAACCGACGCTCTCAACGATATCCTTTTCGATATCTTCGGCGAGGACGTTTACGGCTCCGAAGAAATTCAGGACAACGGCAATGAGGCAGGCACGAGTGATTTTGAAAACAACACCGCACTCGCCATGCTCATTTCAAACAAACACTTCACAATCACGATAGGCGAGCAAATGCTCAAATACGCTTTCAGCCTCATCGAACTCGACAACGGTCAGACGCTCGATACAATCATCTATGACGGCGTCAAGTTCAACGGAAGTGTAGACCTCAAGACGGACATCAACGATTTGCAATCGACAGAACTTACCGTCGAGGCAATCTTCAAGCTCCCCGCAGGAACGAAATATGTTCCCGTTACGGTCAGCGACGGCGCAGACCTTACAAGCAACGACGTTGCGGCGGCTATCAATGCTGTTGCGGCTGCCAACAATCTTGAGGGCATTACTTATGAAAACCTCGTCTTGTTCGTCCTTGACGAAAACGGCGAATACGCTCTTGCAGATCCGGCAAACGGCATCTATACAAAGGTTACCACTCAGACGGAAGGTGACTTCGTCACGCCTTACCTTTATGGCTCCAACGAATTTACCGTTCAGCAGGGCTTGATACAGAGCGACCCCGAAGACGAAGACGACGTCTACTATATCTGCATTGAGGGCGAGGATTCAAACCACGACGTCTATGAAAAGACAGTCGATATCTCGCTCGCAGTCAGAAACGTTCAGATTGTCTTTGCCACGGCAGACCGTGAAAGACCTTTGACGGATGAGGAAATTGACGACTTCAGCGTTTATTCTGAAATCGAAAATCTTATCCTCAACGAAAAGATTGACCTTACCACATACTTTGACGGCGGAGACCTCGTGCTCAGCGAATGGATTCAGCTCTTCTTTGAAAACGAAGATCTTTCCGACCTCGAGGGTATCCTCACCGTTATGGAAGAGGACGGCGATTATATTAAACGTAATACATACCTTGAGATTTACCTCGACGTTAAGCTTGCCGCTATGATAAATTATCTCAGGAAGCAGTCGCTTGATCAAGAAACGATAGATTCCGTCGTCAACGCTTGGGAAGGCGAGATCGACTTCGGAAAACTTCTCGACGTTGTCACGAGCGGAAACCTCAACATCTATGAACTCTTCGGACTTATGAACCTCGCTATCACCATCTCGACCAAAGTTGAAAGTTTCGACGCAAGCACGGACGCATTCGACCGCCGTGACGAATACGACGTGGCGAGAATTTACTTCGCCGGCGGTTCATATAACTACGTCGCAAACTACTATACTCCCGAAGAATATACAAACGGCTATGAGCTCATCTCCGATTATGTAGAGAGAATGAGCGCCTTGACGGGTGAGAGCCCCGATTGGACGGGCGATAAGTATTACAGCCTTGACGGCGTTACATACGTTAAGTGGAATGTCGACGGCAACAACGAATACCCCGAAGAAGAATATATCTACAAGGTCAACAAGCCTTACGCCGAGAGCGAGGGCAACAGCCCCGATTCTTACGACGGTTTGTGGTTTGGCAAGAACTCGGGCGGATATTACTTCGATGAAAACGGAACTTATATTGCAGAAGTCGATTATGATAAACTCGATTCTATGGAATTGGGACAAAGATACGACTATTACTTCCAGCATGCTCAAGGAACGTATGTTTACGTCTATGAAACCAAGACGTTTGAAAACATAAAAGAACTCGAGGCAAAACTTTTGGAGCAGGGTGAGGAATTAGACCTTTCCGATACGACAAAATACAGCCCCGAAAGATTCTTCTATGATTCGACAAACGTTCACCAAAACCCCTACGGTAAATACGGTTACGTGTTCGGAGGTCTCAGAGTCGACCTTACCGGCGTCGGTTTGTCGGGATTTGAAATCAAGGCTGACCAGCTCAAACAGATATTCGGATTGATAACCGGTATTGTCGAAGAAGAAACCTCGTCAACCGAAAACGAGCAACCGTTGCCGGTTGTGGACGAAACCGATGACGGCACGACGGAAGAGACGGGAATTTCCTTCCCGCTTCTCACGGACGATATTGCGGAATACGTCAGACTGTTCCTCTACGGAATTCAAATGACGTCCAACTACATTTCGCTCGTCATTAACGCTGCGTACCTCAACGTCATCGCAGACCTCGTTACGTCTGTCGATACCGACTTCAGCTTCGACTACAACTTCACCAACCGTTCCTTCCTCCGTATCAATACGGACGTCAACGCTTACTCGTTCACGAGTATCAGACCGTATACGGATGAGGGCGACTCCGGCGACAATTCGATACCCGCTGTCGAGGGCGACGTTTTAATCAACGGCAAACCCATTCAGGACACGGAAGGCAACAACGTCAAATATGAAGATTATATCACCTCGGGTGAGGTAAACCTCTACGTGTTGATACCGAGACAGGGCGATACGGGTAACTACGTCTTGTCCAACAATACGGCAACCGAACTTATCAAGCTCTCTGCCGATGACAAGGGCTTCCTTGAGGAATTAGTAAAGAAAGAAGGAGGCGCGGATATCACTCCCGAGGAAATCATCGAGAAAATCATAAATCTTATCCCCGGCAAGGACAGCGCAGACTTCTCCGCAGGAATGCAGAACTTCTATAAGGCTATGGCAGGTTTGAAGAACTACGGACAAAATTCGGAAAACTCATCGATATTCATCAAGAGTATGTTGCCTGACGCTATATACGAAGGACTTGTCGCAGGATTCGATTACTTCACCTATGACCTCTATGAAATAACGCTTGAAAAGGCAAACGATAAGTACGTCATAACGTTTGACGGAACGACAAAGACATACGATGCCGTTTCCGACTTCCTCTACGAGGTCGGCGCATACAGCCTTGCTTCCGTCCAGATGGCATACTACAACGTACTGCCCAGAGTTCAGCTGTTGCTCTACTTGTTCGATCACTCGGTCGGCATAGATATCGGAACGCCCAACGTTATTTTGGAAAGATACGTCTATACGTCGAGCGGAGCTTCAAGCTATCCGACAATTGCGACATACGACGCATTTAACGTGTTCGGAAGCCAAAAACTTTCCGACGAGGAAATCAAGGCACTCGGATTTAACGAAAAAGTCGACGACGACATTTCGCATTCGTCAATCAAAATAGTCATAGACGATATGTCGTCAAAAGGCTATGAGTTTGAAGTTACAAACGATATCCGTTATACGATTGACGGAACCGCCACCGCAAACAGCTATGTCGTAAAGACAATTAACGATGTTCGTTACGCTTACGCCGACTACGCTTCTATGAACAGTAATACGGGCGGTATGAAGATTGCGCAGTCGAACAGCGGCAACTACGTGCTCATTTCCTACACGCAAACGGGAAATATCACAAACGAATATCTTATCAGAATAGACAAAGAGAACGGTAAAGACTACGTTTCGTCTATTGCATTCAACTATATCGGAACCGGCGCACTTCAGATGGACGGCGGCTCACAGAATGCATCAAGCGTATCCTACTATAAGTGGTTCGGCTTTGAATTCAAGCAAAGATTTGACGAAAACGGAAACGTTATCCGCGGTCAATACGTCACCGCACCCAATCTCTCGTCAAGCATAGTTGCCGACGGCAGTGAAAACTATTACGGATATGCAGAAGGCGAATACGTCTATGACGTTACGATTGACGACTATACATACTTGCCGATGTTCGTAAAAGTCAGCGGCAAGGATACCTACGTATCCCTCTCGACGGCGTTTAACAGCAATGAGTATGCTTCTACGCAAATGGATGTCGATCCGAACAATGGTATCAAAGTGTTCGCTTCCGAACAGGGCGGCAACGTCATCGGTTATATTACAGAGGATACTCACAGCTTTATCCTCAACGTAGATAACCTCTACGTCTACGACGGAGCGGACGAAGAGCCCTACAAACCCTATGCCACGGCTGCCACGGCAGGAATCCTTACGGATATGACGGAGCTCTATTCCAAGATCGGCGAAGGAGAGTATGGCGAAGGAGAGTATATCAAGACGGGTTACTATACCGAAGAAAACGCACAAGAGGGCATTGGAGAACCTAAGGCGTTCAGCCGTTACGACAAACTCGATTATCTCAACCTTATGGAGCTCAAGTCGATTACTATGTCGCTCGGCGGTTCGTTCGAGCTCAACGGCGATTATTCGTCGACTCAGCTCAGCAACATAATGTATTCGGTATTCGGCGAACTTGCTTCCGCTCTCACCATAGGTGAACAGGGAGAAGGCTTGCACATGAAGTTCGGATACGCAATCGGTCTTAAAGTCGACTTCGACCTCGACATTATGGGATTGCTCAACGGAAGCAAATCCATTTCCAATGCTTTCGAACTTGACAATATCGACCTTGCTATCGATATCTGGACGTGTGATGCGGACGGCAATTACGAAAGCGAGTTTATAGGTATATACTATCTCGACGGCGTGGTCTATATCGACCTCAGCTTCTTCCTCAGCGACGGCGGCTTGTTCAAACTTGACCTTGGTGAAAACGCCATAGAAGAACTTGTCAGGTCGCTCCTCGGCTCGGCTTCTTCGGAAGCGTCTACGGCTACCGACGGAACGGAAGGCGATAAGGTTCATCACGGAGCTAACCGTGACATTGCAGGATTCTACGTAGACGTCGTCATGAACTGCCTTACCGCTTCTATTTCAATGAAGCTCGTTTCGCTCATCGTCAACTACATTGCTGACGAAGACTTGCTCGGAAATATCGTTGACGAACTCCCGAACGTCGTTCCTTACGTCGGAATTGACGTGACAGAGAAAGACGGCAAGATATTCCTCGGCGCCAAACTCTACGATACGATGGGCACGACGGAAATACTCGATATCGGATTTATTGCAAACGGCCTCGATACTCCTTACTCGCATATGATATTCTCCGACGGAAATACATTACTTGGTCACGCTAAGTCAATATCATACCTTGTAGGTGACCTCAACCGTAACGCCAACGAAGTCGTTATCGATATCTACAACGACTACAACAAGACGCACGGCGAAGGACTTGCAGGGGAAGAAGATACGGTAAGAGATACCTATCGTTTGCTTGCATCGGTTGACCTTGACGCACTCATTGCGGGCGATACTTCCGGCATCGAAATCAATTGGGGAAATGCGGAACTTTCCGCCAAGATGGACGTAAGTATCGAAGTGCTTGCAGGAATCATCAACTTCTCCGAAGAATTCGGCGAACTCCTCGATACCGAAGTGTTGGCGTTTATCGCGGCACTCAACAAGGATATGACGGAGGGCGTAAGAAACGACACATATATCACGGCAACATTGACAGGCTTTGTCAACCTCGACTACTTCATGGACGAAAGCAGAACGTTTGTCCAGAAACTCGCAGGAACGGAAATAAGCCTTATAATGAACCTCAACTCGGATATCTTGCCGAATACCATAAAACACGTGGGCGACCAAGAAATTAAGGAATCGCAGGATATCGCAATGTCGATCACGCTCATATTCGACGAGCAGGGTAAACTTTCGATATACCTTGACATGACCGACCTCGGCACGAAACTCGGACTTGGCGAAGCGTTCCAGAAGCTCAAATTTGAAGGCCTCGACATAGGCGGATTTTTGGGCTCCGGTAGCTCGGAAGCCGTTTCGAGTGCAGACTCCTCATTCGTCGAAGGCGATGAAGGCTCTGCGGGTATTTTCGGAAGCGACGCGCTTGAAATTATTGCAGCTCTCTTTAAAGAACTTCAACTTATGAGAGACAGCATTAAGCTAAACTTCAACGAAGACATGTTCGATTCGCTCCTGTCGCTCCTCACCGATAATCAAACGCTCATTGACCAAATCAAGATGCCCACGATTGACAACGGCGGTCTTACCTTGTCGCTCAAAGACGGTCTTGAAGTTATGATAGACCTCAGCCTCGCAGTCGCAGACGGCAGAGAATATATGCCTAAGAAGATGTGGGTCGGAGACGAATTCGATGGTTGGCAGGGTGACCTCTACGCTTTCGGCAAGCTGGCGAACCTCAACGGTGTTTACGGATACGGCGACGACGACAAGTTTGGTCCTGCCACCGAAACGACAAAGGGTATTCTCTATGCATTCGTTCTCGACAACGAATACGGCGAATACTATGTCACCTCGGGCACAAATGATCTCCATTATTTCGACGGAAGCTCCGCTACCGCTCAGACTATTTCGGGCGGCGAATTCAAACTCGTTGACGAAAACTATTCAAGCGGAAATAAATATAGCCTTGTCATACTCTATCGCGTGATAGAAGACTACGCAAGCGTCGATGACAACAATCCGGATACTTCCGAAAATGATTTGCTCAAAAAATATCAACCTACCGACAAGCTCGGCTCGTATGCAGGAGGAGATCTTTATATTCCGTATAAGCATTCAGCCGGAAGATTTATCAAGCCGTCTGACTTCAGTATGGAAATCAAACTCTATGACCTTGCGCTTCAGTACGGAATTGAAAAATCGCAAATTTCGATAAGAGACGAGAGCGGTGCAGTCACCGAAGTTGCTTCCGGAGTCAACACGGGTGAGGGCGATATGTATACCTATACCGCAGTCACCGAGTTTAACAAACTTGACGAGCTCAAGCTCAACCTTGCGTTTGAAGGAACATTTGAAGTGAATGCAGACGCTCTTGACGAAAGCGGAGTAAGCAATACGCTTGACCTTTCGTGGCTGTTCGCTCTGTTGCTCGGAGAAGACAGCTCGCTCGGCAGCACGTCACTTACAATACGTATCGGTGACGACCTTGACTTGAAGTTCAAGATTGGTATTTATATCTACCTTGATTTGCAAGACTTCAGCAAGACGGAAGTAGTCTTAAAACTTGAAAAATTGCTCGACGACGGCACGACTGAGGACTTCCTCTCAATCTTTATCGCTCCCGACGGTACGGGCAAACATAGCATTTACGCCAACCTCTACTTCTTGCTCGGCGACCAAGGCAAGGTCGCAATCACCAACTTTGACCTCGCCGGAATGCTTGACGGAGTGCTCGGCGGAGTGTTGCCAGGCAACGAAGCCTCGACTTCGTCGCTTGTGGATGCAGAAAACCTCGTTATGCATGATTTGCCTTACGCACTCATTCTCTTCAGCCCCGAAGCGCTCGGCATAGCAATCAATATCAACGCAATCAACGAAATCGTCAACTTCTACAGAAGGGCGGACGGTCTTGAAGAAAAAGAAACAATCGACACAACGGGCGAGTTTATGCTCAAGCTCTTCACGCAGCGTTTAACGGAAGACGACAACGATACAAGTCTCGGAGCAAGCTTGCTTGCTAAGTTCAACGAAACGTTCTATGCGTCAATCGATATCACAAAGCTCCAGCTCAACACGGTTGACGATTATAACGCAGAAATTGCAAAGGGCAACGGCGCCACCGGCAAACTCCCCACGCAGGGTGAGCTTGACAGTTACGTTGCAGTGTTCGATATCGGAACGGGCGACCTCATCATCGAAAAGCTCAGCCTCAGCTTGCAGGGCACGATGACGCTCACTTCGCCTGTTACGATTTCAAATGATTCGTTTGCATATTGGGTTGGCGGTCTTGTGGATTACTTGCTCGAAAGCTTGCTTGAAGCGGATCCGTCAAGAAAAGGCGCAGACGATTTCAAACTCTATCTGCCCGAATCGATAACGTTTATGCTCAACGCACAGGTTGACCTCAACCTTGCGGAAATAATAACGCCCGGCGGATTTAACCTCGGCGGAATAACCAAGAGCGATATCTATCTCGATATCTCGTTCGGTGACCCGATTAACAGTCCGTTTATATCGCTGTATTATCTCGGTTCATCTGCATTAAAAGGTAAACCTGGTGATTCTGATTCAATAACCAATTCAAACAGACCGGTTGGTGTAAATGACGGAAACGAATATCAAATATTCAACGACGCTGTTTACATTGACCTCACCTCTTTCGGTCTCGGAAAAGTTAAACTTTCAGGTCTTGTCGGATTGCTCGGCGGTAACAGCGGAGAGGGCGACACGGGTGAAGGCACAACGGCAAGCGCAGGAGAGGCGGAAACCGTTGCAGACGGCGGTCTCGATATGAGCGCGGTAACGGGTGAACTTATCATTGAAGAATCACGTTTGGGAATCAACCTTAATTCGGCGTTCTTCGAGCGTATCTTCGACCTGCTCGGACTCAACTTCACGTTCGGAAATCCGCCTATTCAGGACGGCTCGCTTATACTCGACTTCGACAACGGACTCAACGGCGCTTCGCTCGAAGTCGCGCTTGACAGTGTGGGAACTTCAATAGGTCTCAATATCAGCGATATAGACGTTATGTTCAGCGGCGATTCGCTCATCGACGTCGAAAGCATGGTCAACGAAGTTGCCTACGGTTATGCCGCACTGGATATCGGAACGTTAGGTGTAGGCGGTGTAGTCGCGCAAATCCTCGACAGTATGGATCCTAATTTAACGTTGTATTATAATAAGAGAAGTGCTTCAACAATCACCGTGACAGACGCAACTACTAACTCATGGGTGTATGGAAATAAAAACGGAAGCATAGGAAGTTTAGATGCAGCTGAAGCAAAGGGCGGTTCGGCAGTCACAATCACTGTTTCGAAAAAATATTCGGATATGTCCATCAATGATGACAAGGTAGAAGGCGCCACTCAAATGCATAGAATTAAGCTTGGCATCGTAGGCTACCATCCATTTAGGGATTCAGGAGCGACGACTAAATCCGAACTTTTTAATGTAACCGGATGGTTGTTTAACAATAACGTAGTACTTAGAGGTGTATTAAATAATGTGAAATTAGGTAGCAATAGTTTTTTTGAATGGATTATCTCTTATTTTACGGATGCGCTCAAAACTATCAATTTGGGAGAAATGTTAGGTGACCCTGTAACAGGTCAGGTATTTAACATTATAGAGATGCTTAAGGGGGATAACGATTATTATAACTATCCCAAGAAGGGTGCGTTCGGAGAAGTATATTCTACCAACGATGAGGACGACGGAACAAGTATGTACACTTGGTCGCCTGACCTCAATAATCTCATTGATTCTATGCGTATCCAAATGTTCGGAACCAGTCATGTAGATTGGACGCCTTACAAGAAGGGTGGCAGTACGACTAATCCGGAGGGTTCCGACTCGGCAAGATACTCTACCGTCGAAATCACTTTTGACAAAGATACATTTAATGATCTTCTCTCGTATTTGTTCTATATGGTGGTTTCCATGATAAATGACGATTCTTTGGTCTCTACTTTGAATGAAGCTGTCGGATCGTATTCGGGAGTAAAAAATACCGTTCAATCTCTGCTTACGAAAATCGAAACAGAGACTAGTTCCTCCGCGAGAAGCGCCATTGTCAAACATTATGCCAGGGCATTGCCTGCAGCATTACCAATTTATTTGTTGGAATCAAATGGTCTTACACCCGGCCTTGCCAATTTGACTAAAGCCGTTATGGACACTGACAAATTATTGCTTGAGTTAAGCGCATTGATTGATTTGCTGATCCCGATACCTTTTGTGAATAGGGAGGCGAAAGCGATTGTTTATATCGATTCGATGACAACATCAAGTAAGGACGGCGGTATTAAATCTATTGAGCTGTATATTGACGGCGACAGGAAAACTCAATCGGACAACGATAGTGATTATCTGCAGCTTGTCATTCAACCGACGGAATCCGACCAACCGACGGAATCCGACGGCAACTTGCTTGACCTCAGTGAAGTGGAAACCGTTGAAATTCCGGAAGGACAGGCAACTGTTCCTTCGAGGGCGGATATTCTCGATATTGCAAACCGCTCGGTTCAAATCACGGTAGGTGAAAGCAAAAAGACAATTTCGCTCACGCACGAGTATCTGACTAACCCGACATACTTCCCGCAGAGAGCAAGCGTTAAGTTCTCGGACGGAACAGAAGATAAGTACGGCGGAGGCACGGGATACAACGAAAACGGAGGCGTTCAGATTGTCTGGGATGCGTCGAGCGTTGACCTTACGCCTAACAATACTGCGTCCGATAAGCTTGCCGGATATATTTACGGCTACGTATTAAATAAAGTCGTGTATGCAATTCCTGTATACATAGGCTCAAACTATAATCCGACTTCGATAAGCGGAATTACGTATAACAGCTCGACACGCAAATACGTTTCCAAGACGCTTACCGTCGATATGAGGACTATAGACCCGTCAAAGGAAGACGAGCCGGCAAACAGCAAGTTCAATATTACGCTCCCCGATAACGCACAAATCACGTTCGAAAACGGTGAAGTTTATACCTTCTCTACTAAATATGTGGACTATGTGGAATACGGTGTTTCGGGACGTGACGCATACGTTGAATATGCAAACTACCTCAAAGAAAACTTCGGCTTCGAGGGAACGATTGCAACGTCAAGCTCTGGCGAAGATACGTTTAAAGGCGTTACCAACAAATTCCCGGTCGGACTTCTGACTTGGAACTACGACGACTTCGTATACGATTGGCTCGGCGGAACGGTGGAAGTTTACTACACCTATCAATGGGCTCTCGGCGGCAAGATAACGAGAAGCATAGTCATTCCGATAGCAAATTATGAGATAGACAGCATCTCTCAATTCTATTCAAACGATTATGCAAATCTCAAGCTGTCCAACCTCACTTCGTTCGACAGCACGAAGATGGTCAAGTATGACGCTAAGACTGATTCGCTCACCTTGGACGTCGACAAGTTTATGTCGAGAGACGGACAAAAGTTCGATGCCACCAAGAATAAGGACGAATACTATGACTTCAACTTCGACCTTTACAGCTACATTAAAGCCATAAATATGGTTTCGGGCAAATACAGCAACTATGTCAGCTCGGAAGGTCCGCAGGACGGAACTTCGTTTAAGCTTGACCTCAGCTGGGGTGAAAACTTCGAGGGTCTTGCAAACCTCAAGGCGGCACTCGACGAGATATGGAATGCGACAAACGATTGCTGGGATTACTATAAGGGTATAGATACGACCGTCACCGCTTACATTGGCGGAAGAACGTTTGTGGCAAACGAATACTTTGCAAATTACCCTGAAGATACAGACCTTGTCAAGTATAAACGTTATCCCGAGACAGGTGAGATATTAGGCTACTATGTGTATCAGACGGTTACCATTCCTGTCAAGGTGGCAAGCTGTAGGGTGGAAAGCCTTGCCAAGACGGAAATTGCTGTTGACCCGTATCAATACACAACGCTTGAGGTGGGTGCGGCAATCGATTCAAGCCTGTCGGCTAACGTAAGAGTGGGTCTTGAAACAAAGTCTGTCAGATTCAATTATGACAACACGCTTGCATCGCCCAAGACGCTCGATTACACCGACGCCGTAAACGATATAATAACTTCGATTACCGCAGAACAAATGTCTTACCTCGGATACTCGGGTGCGATTACTCCGAGACTCAACGTTCTCCTCGGTAACAGGACAATGGGCTATCAATCGATGACGATTCCGCTTAATATCAGAACGATGACGGCGCAAGCAACAAACGTCACCATTGCTTCCGACGTCTTCAACCCCGAGTGGTACAACAAGGACGAATATAAGTCGATGACTGTCAGCTTTGCGGGCAACATCAAGCATACAATGTATCTTGACTGGTCTACATACCGTCTCTATTCCGACAACGCTTACAAGAACGAACTTGTCGGCGACGATAAGAACATCTTTGCCGGCGGCATGTTCTATGCGACCGTTGAGGCTTACGTCCTCGACGAGGAAGGAAACGAAATAGGAAACTACAACGGCAAGCGTCAGGCAATCAAGCTTACGCTCAACGTTGCACAGCGCTCTGTTTCAGATATCTTCTTCTACGACGATTTGACAGACGGTGAAGGAATTGACGACCTCAATAATTACACGGTAAATGCGATGACGATTGATGCTTACGAATACTTCACGGGTGCGGCAAATTACTTTGAGGACGGCGTCAAGATAAAGGTTGTTTATAACGACAACTCTAAAGGCTTTGCCTATATCGATTCGTGGAATGTCGATATAACAAATGCGGAAAACGGTGCAATCGTCAAAGCAAGTATCGGCAACAACAGCGAATATCAGATTAACGTAAACTTCAAATCTTACGTTGTCGACCGCTTCGAGTTTGACGAAAGCACGACAATCAAGTCCGAAAACGGCGAATATTCTTACGATATGCTCACCGCTTATACGCTCCCGACCTCGGCGACAGTCTACTTCACGGGCGGCACGAGCAAACAGCTGGATATCAAGTTCGTCACCGACGGAGCACCTTATAAAGACGAGTTCCTCGAAAAGAAAGCGATAGACGGCACCGTCCTCTATACCTACGTCTTAAGAGACGTCGTAGTATACGAGGGTATCGAAGGACTTGAACAGACAATAACGCTCGAGATCAGACTTATCAATCACAACCTCAACGGCGATGACGTCGAAGTAGATTTCGGTTGGGGCGCAATTTCGTTCAGTGTAAACAATGAAGCGGTAACGTCAAGTGAAGCGTCTGTCGCAAGCGAGACTGCGGCGCCGAGCTTCTCGGTGTTCAAAGACTTCTCGCTTCCGAGCACAGCCAAGGTCACCTATAACGGAAACATTTACGAAAACGTCCCCGTAACTTGGTTCGACAAAGACGGCAACGCAGCTCAAAGACCTGACATGGCAAAGGTCATAGCGGAAGAAATTAAGGACGGAAACGGACTCGACGGAATTTACTACTTCACGCTCACCGCAAGTTTTGCCGGAATAACGAAAGACGTTGAATTTATCTACTACTACAAGTATGAAATCAACGTAGAAGATAACCCCGGCTTCGGAACATATACCGACCAGAATATGGGTATGGATTTCTATACCTACACTCTCGGTGCGGAAGACTTCTTTAACGGCTTGCCGAATCAAATAGTCGTAAGAGTATATAATTCGGAAGTCAGAGCCGATTTTGAAGAAGTTACCGTAAACGCTACATGGAGAGACGTAACTTACACGAGCAGCGGTATTGAAAACAAGAGACAATTCGTTATGCTTTCGGCGGGCGGTTTTGAAACCGTTCAGCCGGAGCAAATCGAGATCGGTTATCTCAACTACAGCACCGACATGATTTGCTTCCTCACGGTTGAAGCTGCGAGCGATACGATAAACGATTATATCGCCAAAAAATTCGAGAAGATGTATGTATTCGATACTTTGCGCCGCTATACCAAAGAGGGCGCAAATACCGTGTCGCCTCTCTTCGAAAGCGGTTCAACGATAGACTTTCCATATAAGTCCGGCGTTGCAGACGGTATGGATACTGAAGAGAAAATAGAGGTTACTTGCAGCTATCAGTTGCCTGCCGATATCATGACGAGCAAAGAACACTTCGGCAAAGTCCTCAATGTTGACGTGACGCTCACCAACGCACAGGGCAGTATAGTCGTTCCCGTTCGGGTTTACGTCATGGACAGAACGGTAGAGAAGATAACCTCTGTTTCAGACAGAACAGTTGTGTTCGACCCGTTCATCGGCGACTTCAGCCTCTTCTCGTCAACTTATGCTCAGACTGCAAATCAAACGGTAACAACGGAGCTTGTCGGAGAACAGACAAACTTCAAGGTTAGCAATGCGGGCACGCTCAACGTTCAATATGACGTCGTTTGGGATGAAACCCTCATCTCTAAAGCTGAGCAAGCGCTCGGCGGTGCAAATTGGCCGGACAATATGGTTGACCTCGTTTACAAAGCCACCGAGGCATCGCAACAATTCAACGTGCCTGTTTCGGTCATCAACAGAACGATTGAAAAATTGCGTCTTATCATGGGCGGCGACTACAAGCTCACCGATACGATAGGTTACAGAACGGTCAACAGAGAAATCTTTACAAGCGAAAAAGACAGTCAAATCGTTATGTTCGACTACGACGTCGATACGAGTATGCTTGTCAAGATTGAAATCAAAAACCCGTACACCTATAACATGGCAAACTTCCCGACAAACGTTAGCGTCGTATTTACCGACGGTCAGGAAATGGTTTATAACATCACTTGGGAAAATATCCCCGAAACTGTTACAGGTAACGTTTCCGACTTCGTAAAACTCAACGCTCACGTAGCAACGGAAAGAGACATAACGGTTGCCGACTTTGAAGTCGAGCTCGCCGTCAGAGCGTTCAACGTAACGAGATTCAATTCTACGATTGCTTCCGATACGCTCGATACAGACTACACCTACGTCGGATATCCTTACGCTTACACAACGGATACGGAAATTAAAGTCAACGACGTCGTACAAAATGTTCGTAATCCGTTCGGATTGGACTATAAGGATTCGTTCATCGCATACCTTGACGGAACGTGGATCAAGAAAGACTATGCGGTCAACTACGTCGGCTATAAGACCTTGGCAAGAGATACCGACGGCAAGGTCGTCGAAAAAAACCTTGCCGACACCAAGCTGATCGATGCGTCGAAGACTTATGAGCCTGTCTACTACAACCTCAATCAACTCACGCGTCGTTATGAGAGCGTGGGCGGAACGGATTACATTTACGTATTTACCGTCTCGTTCAAAATCGACAACGTAACGTGGGATAAGACGAGCATCGATTATAATGCAAACGGCGGCACGACATACGCTATCGCAACGTTCGGCTCCAACACCAATGCGGGCGAGCATACCTACAATGTTCCTGTTCAAGTAGTCGACTCCACGAATTACAGCTTTGACTGGAATATCGATAATACCACATGGGATAAAAATCATCAGGATCCCGACAAGCAAAAAGTGTTTATAGAAGCTATTACCAAAACAGGAAACGGATTTGATCCTGCCGCAGCTATTGACTATACGGGTGCAGAATTCAATTATTACTATCCGATCCAAACGACAATTAGTTTTGATGACGGAAAAGGCAATGTCTGGACTCAGGTTATGGATATTGAATGGTCGTTCACCAACCTTGAAATCGATATGTCGGGCGGACTCGGATATACCAAAGTTATAATCAACGGCAATAACGAGTTCAATTATCAGGATAGCGTGACAAACTTCACACTCAAACAGCTGTCTGTCACGCAAACCGTTAAGTATATGAACAGAACTTGGAAGCTTGACATGAGCACCAACTCTGATATCAAGGATTGGGAGGGATTTGCAGGCGCAGACCAGATGACGGAATCGTATTCGAATCCGGATCAGACAAACATCAATCCTTACAGCTACAGCAAGCCGGAGCTTCCGAAATCCATTGTGATGAAGTCCACCGACGGCAATGAACAGGAGACTTTCACCGAGGAAGGAACAAACGGATATAAACTTGAATGGGATCTCACCGAATTCTATCCGTCGTATATGGGCGGCAAGACTTACGTATATGCAATTCTCACAACGCCGAGCGGACTTACGCAAAGACTCAGAATCACGCTTTACGTTCAAAAGATGTTGATTTCAAGCATTAAAGAGAAAAACGGTACTTTTGAAAGAGCCGTAGATATTGAAACAGGTATTGCCAAGGGAGATCCATTTATAATCAAACCGTTTGACGCAAGCACATATTCATTGCCTTCTGCATACGAGGTAACGTTTACGACGTCGACATATAACGGAACAGACTTCACGCAGGTTAGCCCGACGCCGCCGATGACAATCAACTACGCTCCGGTTACGATGCCGTCCGACTTTGAATATGCGTTTAACTCAGAGCCAAAAACCTATCTTGCTTCCATCAAGTTTGGTTCGCAACAGAGAGTTTACGTCAAAGTAACGCTTGCGGAGTTCACGGATTCGGTTGCGACAACGGAACAAATTTCCGGAGGTAACAACTCCTCGACCGCATACGTAAATACTATGTATGACGGAAAACCGGTTGCATTTATAGGATATGCTTACGTTGAGGAGGACAAAAAGTATAAAGTTGAAATCTCGTCGCTTGAAACAACTTACTACTTGCCCAAGTTCAAAGGTAACAGACCAGTAACTTACGTACTCGTACCTATCTTCGGAGTCATGGTCGACAAGAACGGAACTGTTCTCACCAAGAGGACGATAACGCAGGATGAGATTAACACTTACGGCTTAGGTTCAGTCTATTCGGAAGGTGATACAATACCTAACGGAAAGGGCGGATTCGGAACAAAATTCACCATAGTAAGTAAAAACTGACGGTGAAAAAACAATCGCTAAAAAAGGGACTTCAAGTCCCTTTTTTAATGCGTTGAAATGCGGGAAAACAAATTAAAGTAAATCGTATAAAGTATCGGCAAAAAAACTGTAAAATCAGAATGAAAGTGAAGACAGGGAAAAGTGTTTTGCAAAAACCGACAAAATGAGAGAAAGAAAAAGATAAGAAAAACGTAAACGGATTGAAAGAAGACGAGAAAACGGAAAGGCAAAAGAGAGACAAAATTAAAAAAGAAAAAAGCGACAATAGGCAAGGAAGAAAGGGCAAGGAAGAATGGGCAAAGAAAGTAGGGAAGTCGTAAGACTTTTGTTAAAATAAGCCAAAACGGTGAACGAGAAAAGAAATAGGAAAAGCGAAAACCAAAATTCTGAAAACAAAAAATATATGATAAAATTCGATAATTTTTTTAATTGTTTGCCAAACGGCGAATAATGGTTGTATAATTTATGCGATATGAATTTTGAAGTTACTGCGGTAAACGTTTTGCTTATGGTGGCAATGGCAATACCGGGATACATTTTAATAAAAGTAAAGGCTGTCAAGCAAACGGCAATAGCTCCTTTTGCCAAGGTTTTGCTTTACGTCAACCAGCCGTTTTTGACTCTCAATTCTTTTTTGAGAGTTAGTTATCAACCGTCGTTATTGAAAAATTTGGGGATATCGGTTGCTTTTTCGTTTGGCGCACAGTTAGTTTTGCTTTTGATATTATGTCTTATATACAGAAGATGGTACAACAAAAAAATGCCGAAAAAAACGGAAGGTTTTTTGCAAACAAACGTTGATTCTTTCAGAGCCGTGCCCGAATCGCAGGTAATGAAGGGGAAGGCGATGCGTGTTCTTACCACCTGTTCGGTTTTCGGCAACGTCGGATTTTTGGGTATACCCATTTTAAACGTTCTGCTTCCCGAAATGCACGAAGCTGTCGCTTATGCCGCCGTGTTTATTGTCGCAATGAATTTCCTATGCTGGACGGTGGGCGCATACGTTTTGACGGGCGACAGGAAGTATATATCCGTCAAAAAGGCGTTTTTAAATCCGCCTACGATAACTTTGGTTGTGGCTTTGCCGTTGTTTTTCTTAAACGTGCAACTGCCCGAACCGGCAATGAATCTCGTCAATTTGCTCGCTCAGATGACGACTCCGCTTTGTATGATAATTTTGGGTATGAGATTTGCTTCCGCTCCGCTCAAGGAATTGTTTATTCACCCGGGAGTTTACGTCGCATCGCTGACAAAGATACTTATTTTTCCGCTTTTGACATACGCCGCGGTATATTTTTTACCTATCGACTACTCTGTCAAAGTAACTCTCTTTATTTTATCGGCTATGCCGTCCGCCTCGGTAAATTTAAATTTATCCGAGATATACGGCGGAGATTCTAAGACTGCGGCAAATACGATACTTTTATCAACTCTGTTGTGCGTAGTTACCATTCCGCTGCTTCTACTCATGGCTTAGGCAAGTTACGGCGTTTAATGCCTTTTTGCCATAGTGCGCCGAAAATCGGCTTTGCGCAATCCGTCTAAAGCCAAAAATTTTTTAAAATTTACAGCAGGACAAGGGATAAAATATATTTTTAAATTTTAAAATATGTTGAAAACGTTATCGGCATATGATATAATTTTATAAAGTTTAAAAGCGATAATCTCGGAGGAAATCATGGGATTAAAAAATCATTTACTTAAAGTTATAGAATGGAAAGACGATACTCACACAAGCATCGTTTATCGTTATCCCGTCGACGACCGCTATGCCATTATGCAGGGCTCGAAACTCATTGTCAATCCCTCGCAGGCGGCTGTATTTACGTCAAGGGGAAGGATTGCCGACGTGTTCGGACCCGGCTCTTACAAGCTCGATACCGACGTCATACCCATTTTGACAAAGCTAGCCAATTGGAAATATGCGTTTGAAAATCCTAAAGACGCCGACGTCTATTTTGTAAGCACGAAACAGTTTACCAACGTCAAGTGGGGGACGACAAACCCCATTATGATGAGGGACGCCGATTTCGGAGCTATCCGTCTAAGAGGATACGGCAATTTTTCGTTTAAGGTTTCAGACCCCGCTAAATTTATGGCGGAAATTTTCGGTACGGTCAAGAAATTTACGACGGAAGATATTTCAAATTATCTTAAAAACATAATTTTGTCAACCCTGACCGACAGTATAGGCGAAAGCAAAGTTCCCGCTCTCGACCTTGCGGCGAAATACAGCGAGTTGGGCGATAAGACGCAGGAAATTGCTTCCGACAGATTTGCCGACCTCGGCCTTGAGGTAACCGACGTTACCATTCAAAATCTTTCGCTTCCCCCCGAAGTGGAAAAAGCACTTGACGAAAGGTCTACTATGGGTATTCTCGGCGGTGTTATGGGCACGTATCAGCAATACAACGCCACGCACGCCATGAGAGATATGGCAAAAAATCCCGGCGGCTCAAACAGCGCAATGAATATGGGTATGGGCGTTACCGCCGGTATGGCTATGGGTCAGATGATGGGACAGCAATTTACTCAGGGTATGGGCGCAAAGGACGCTCCCAAAACCGCAAAGTGCGTAAAGTGCGGAGCGGACATTAAAGTCGGAGCTAAATTCTGCCCTGAATGCGGAGCCAAGCAAACGGAGGAGGGTAAGACTTGCCCCAATTGCGGAGCGACAGTTAAAGCCAACGCTAAATTTTGTTCGGAATGCGGAGCGGCTATCGTCAAAAAATGTCCGAAGTGCGGCACGGAAGTGAAAGGCAAAAGCAAGTTCTGTCCCGAGTGCGGAGAAAAACTGTAACGCCTGTTACTTACGGCAGATTGTAAAGCAAAAAACGTTTGATTTGTTTGAATTATTTGATTTATTTTAATTGCGAAAAAATCAAATTTGGGTAAAATAAATACAAACAGACGGAAAATTTTAACATAAGATAAAACGGCAACCGTCAAATAAATATAATAAGATAACTACAAAATAAATTTTAAAGGAGATAAATTTATGGTAACAAAGGATATGCTTATCGCAGACGTGTTGAAACTCGGTGACCAGGAAGAATTGGCCGCTACCTTGATGGGATTCGGTATGCACTGTATCGGCTGTATGTTGGCTCACGGCGAAACTATCGAACAAGCTGCCGAGGTTCACGGACTCAATCCAGACGAAATAGTCGACGCTTTAAACAAAATCATCGCTAAATAACGTTCGCTTAATTATTTTAAATAAAACTGCTTAAAGGAATTGCTATGGTAAAGGAAAACGATTATTCAAAAGTGGCAAAGAGACTTTCGGAGCTGAGAACTTTTTCCGATTATTCTACCGCTCAGATGGCTGAGCTTTTGGGAATTTTGGAGCCGGAATATATTGACTACGAAACGTCGAAAAAGGAAATGCCCATAAACCTCATTTATAAATTTGCAAGAATAATGGGTACCGAACCTAACTACGTTCTCGGAGGCGAGATGCCCACCAACGACAACGCCGTTGTGGTTTACGACGGAAAGGGCGTTTCGGTGGAAAGATACGAGGGCTATTCTTTCACGTCGCTTGCCGCAGAATTTAAGGGAAAATCGATGAACCCCATGCTTGTCACTATCGCTCCGTCCGATTCTCCCGAGCTTGTTTCTCACGGCGGACAGGAGTTCAACTTCGTCCTCGAGGGAGAACTGAGAGTTATAGTGGGCGACAGAGAGTTTTTCTTGAGAGCCGGCGATTCTCTTTATTTCAATCCGCAGCAACCTCACGCACAGCTTGCTATGGGCGGAAAGAGCGCAAAGTTTTTAACGGTCATCAACGAATAAAATTCCGCCTTAGGGCGGTTTTTTATTTGTCGATTGCATTGTGCGTCGGCCGAGATATTTTTCAAATTGCAATTACGATACCTTACAATTTGAGTTTACGGAATTTTACAAGAGCACTAAAATTTTAAATTTATAAAGCGTGGCAACGTATATTTAGCGAGTTTTACAATAGCGCAAAAATTTTGAAATTAAAATAGGTCGGTTATTTTAGAAAGAATATATGGACATAAATGAATATAACGAAATCGTTGCCAAGACGAATTATATTAAGGCAGGCACACCCGAACATATATTTATGCACGAGGCGGCAGCAAGGGCAAGACGTATTACCGCTAAGATAAACGGAAGATATCATAGCTCGGAAAAAGTTAAAAAGCTGTTTTCCTCTTTGACGGGAAAAGAAACGCCTGACGGATTCGTGCTGTTTCCGCCGATATATTCAGACTTCGGACAAAATATCACGGTGGGCAAAAACGTGTTTATAAACTCCGGCTGTTGTTTTCAGGATCAAGGCGGTGTGTTTATAGGCGACGGCTGTCTTATAGGGCACCAGGTCGTATTTGCCACGCTCAACCATTCACCGGTTCCCGAAAACAGGGCGGATATGATACCTCGTCCCATAAAGGTAGGAAACGGCGTTTGGATAGGCTCCCACGCCACAATACTTGCAGGCGTGTCAATTGGCGATAACAGCATAATTGCCGCAGGAGCGGTCGTTACAAAGGACGTTCCTGACAATACCGTTGTCGGAGGCGTTCCCGCCAAAGCGATAAAAACGATTGGTTAGTCACGCCTTAATTTTTATTTAAAATTGGTACACTATAAATAGACGAAGGCTTGGTCGTCGAGCGTTTGCCGCATTCGGTAAAAGCAATTAAATAGAGTAAAGTTATCGTATGAACCGAGCTCAAACAAACGTTTAAACGATTCAGCAATCTGCCTCATGAGTTTTGATGAGGATACAGGGAGAAATATGAGTAAAAAAATATGCGTTATATCTTCCACTATGAGAAAAGGCGGCAACTCCTATCTGCTTGCGCAGGAGTTTGCAAGAGGTGCCAAAGAGGCCGGCAACGAGGTTTTGGAAATCGATATAAAAACTTTGGAATTAAAATATTGTCTTGGCTGTATGTATTGCCAAAGTCATGACGGCTGCGTCATAAAAGACTCAATGAATTCGCTATATACAGAAATTCAAAACAGCGACGTGCTCGTCTTTGCTACACCGATATATTATTATTCCGTATCCGGTCAGCTTAAGACGTTTATAGACAGATTAAATCCGCTATATCCCAAAGATAATAAATTTAAGGAAGTCTATCTGCTCGCAACGTCTGCCGAGGACGAAACAAGCGCTATGGACGGAGCTATAAAATGCATTCAAGGGTTTATAGACTGTTTTGACAACGTAACGCTAAAAGGCGTCGTTTGCGGAACGGGAGTGGAAGGCGCAGGAGAAATTAAAAATAGCGACGCCCTCTTGCAAGCCTACGAGGCAGGAGAGGGAGTATAAAAAAATTTAGGAGGTAATTATGTTAGGTAATTTTACTTATTGCAATCAAACGGCTGTCCATTTCGGACCTGATTCGATGGAGGCGTTAAAGAGCGAGCTTGATAAATACGGCAAAAAGGTTATGCTGACCTATGGAGGAGGCTCAATCAAAAAGAACGGAATTTACGACAAGGTCGTGAAGATATTGAAAGAGTGCGGCAAAGAAATTTTTGAGGACGGCGGAGTCATGCCCAATCCTACGGTGGAAAAGCTCGCCGAGGGCTGTAAAATAGCTAAAGACAACGATGTGGATTTGATACTCGCCGTGGGAGGCGGCTCCACTTGCGACTATGCTAAAGCCGTTTCGGTATCTGCCTATTGCGAGGAGGACCCTTGGGAAAAATATTTCATACGCTTCGAGGAGCCGGAATGCAAAATCATTCCCGTCGGATGCGTGCTCACTATGGTGGGAACGGGCAGTGAGATGAACGGCGGCTCGGTAATCACTAATCATGCACAAAAGCTCAAAATAGGACACGTATTCGGGTATAAGGTATTTCCCAAGTTTTCCATTTTAAACCCGGAATTCACGTTTACCGTTCCACGCTATCAGATGGTGTCGGGAATATTCGATATAATGTCGCATATCTTAGAGCAATATTTTTCCGGCGACGATGTCAACACTTCCGATTATATCTCGGAGGGCTTGCTCTTATCGCTTATCGACAGTGCGGAAGTTGCGGTTAAAGACCCGACAAACTACGAGGCGAGAAGCAATATAATGTGGACGGCTACATGGGCGCTCAATACGCTCATTGCCAAAGGTAAAACTACCGATTGGGAAGTGCATATGCTCGGGCAGGCGGTAGCGGCGCACACGGACGCAACTCACGGCATGACTCTTGCGGCGGTTTCTATTCCGTATTATCGTCATATCATGCCATACGGCTTGCCCAAGTTTAAAAGATATGCGATAAACGTATGGAAGGTGGATCCCAAAGGTAAGACGGACGAGCAAGTGGCAAGCGAGGGTCTTGATAAAATGAAGGCGTGGATGGAAAAGATAGGGCTTGAAATGAAGATTTCAAACTTTGGCGTGACAAAAGATATGATTGAAAAAATCGCCGACAGCACGCTCATTATGGAAGGCGGATACAAAGTTTTGACCAAATCGGAAATTGAGGAAATATTAAAGGCTTGTCTTTAAAAATTTCATGATAATGCCTGTCCTTATTTTTGCCGTAAACTTTCGTTTTGCGACGAAACGCACGAATAAGTAAACTTGCAAAACTTTTTCGGCGATAAAACGGTGCGGTAAATATGGAGTAAAACGGCAAAGAATCCAGAGTTTAAACGTTTTAATTATTTAAGCGGTGAGGGACTGTAGAAATCCCACGTTTTATATGTTTTACAAAAACGTCGCAATTTAATGCTTACTTAGCATTTTATACAATAAAACGCCCGGAAAGCACGGGCGTTTTTTGTTTGCCTTAAAATGACAAAAGAGGATATAAATCTTCAAAAGATTTTTTTTAATCTACTATATTATGTGTTAAATTTTTTCAAAAGGAAATTTTTGAGGTGTGTATGGAAAATACGGATTATGAAAGAATAGGCACAACCGACGTGTATCTGTCACAAACGGAAATCGTTCCGACGCTGATTCCCGACGAGGCAAAAGCGGGACACGTCGGGGTCGTATATTACGAGGACGTAAAAGATATAGCTTTTGACGTTATATCCGCATTGAAAAGAGAAAAGGTTTTGGTTTATGAGTGTAAAATAGCTAAATCGGAAAGTGAGGACGATGAGATAAAACAAATAAAAAGCGTGCCCGAATACGTCAGATACCTTATAGGCGTAGGGTGTGGCAGGATAAATATGCTTTGCAGCTATTTTGCCACTGTAAATGCCATTGATTATATGATGTTCGTTACGGCGCCGTCGTCTGAAAGAATACTTTATTCTACTCCCAAATTAAAAGAAGCCTGTTGCCCTAAATGTGTAGTGGCAGACAGAAAAGTTTTGGACCTTGCGCCAAAAGACCTTATTGCCGCAGGTTGGGGAATTGCTTTAAGTCAGCCGCTAAAGGCGTTTGAAAGATGCGTTGCAAAAAAACTCGGCACCGAAAACAGCGGAAGAGCGGAAAGCATTGCCGATTCGTTTAAAAGGGAAGTCGCATCAAACAGCGTGCAGATGACCCACGGAACGGCTGAACTGTTTTGGTTTTTGATGCGGCTTTCGGACAGCAACCGCAAACAGAATTTTGTAGGCGGCGTTGATGCCTTTTGCGAAGTTATGCAAAAAAATCACAAGTTAAGACACAGGGGGGAGTATATGTTCGTGGCTTCCTACGTATTGTGGGCTTACTACAGATTGTTTTTAAAATCGGGGTGCGAGGACACGCTTTTGCCTCCCGATAAGATGAAATCGATGAAACTGCTTGAAACAAAATGCGGGCTCGAGTTTAATTTATTACTTAAAAGAATTGACTTTTTGACGGTAAACGGCTATTTTAGAATTAAGTATATTCTTGACGAATACCGTGACGACCTTATAGGGATTCTCAATTCGATAGACCTTGAAAAGAGTCAAAGAAGGTGGCGCAGGCTTTACGAGGACGCCGGATTCTGGCTCAAAGAAAATTTTACTACCAAAGAGTTGTTGTCCTCTATGGCGCTGTGCGGAGAAATCTCGGGAGGGCTCCTCGGATATGCGAAAGCGAGCGGTGCGCTGGAGGACTATATTTAAACTAAGGAGATAAAATGACAAAAGATATCAAAAACGTAGAATTGTTCCTGTTCGACCTTGATGGAACCGTTTATATCGGCGACAAAGAAATCGAAGGCTCTTTTGACGCCATTAACGAGTTGAGGCAGATGGGTAAGAGAATTTGCTTTTTCACCAACAACTCCTCCCGTATGCACACCGACTATATCGCAAGGCTCAACAATTTAGGACTCAGGGTTTATTCCGACGAGATTTATACGAGCGGACAGGTCACTTGCGAATATATCCTCGACCATTTCAGGGGAGCGAAAATATTCCTTCTCGGCAACGAAAGGCTCCGTTCTGAATTTTTGCTCTACGGGCTCGAGCTTTCGGATACCAATCCGGACATTGCCGTTTTAGGATTCGATACCACCTTGACTTACGACAGACTTTATCAGTTTTGCAAATTCATAAAAAAGGGTATACCTTATATCGCAACTCACCCCGATTATAACTGTCCTGCCGACGAATGCCCTATGCCGGACGTGGGCGCATTTATAGAGGCTATCAGACTTACTACAGGCAGAGTTCCTGAATATATAATGGGCAAACCGCATACAATAGCCGGCGAAAGAATTTCGAAAAGATACAACGTTCATCCAAAGCAGATTGCAATGGTGGGCGACAGGTTGTATACCGACATCGCTTTCGGCAAAAACTGCGGATTTGTTTCCGTGCTCGTCTTGTCCGGCGAAACTACCAAAGAAATGGCGGAGAAATCTAAAATAATACCCGACGTTATTTGCAACAAGGTCAAAGATATCGTGCCGCTCGTGAGGAAGTAATATGCTTTCAAACGCTTTGTGTGCCGCCGACGGATTTGCGCAATATATAATTTTTGCCGTATATATTTTAATCATCATCGTTGTCGCCATCGTTTGCCGTCGTAAGAGTGCGTCGGTAAACGAGTTTTTATTTTCAAAAAAGGGAGTGGGCGGTTGGCTTACCGCATTCGCTTACGGAGCGACTTATTTTTCTGCCGTCGTGTTCGTGGGATACGCCGGCAAATTCGGCTATAATTTCGGGCTGTCCGCTGTTTGGATAGGAATAGGCAATACTGTCATAGGAACGTATATCGCCTGGCAGGTGCTTGCCCGTCGGACGAAAATAATGACAAATAATCTCGGCGCCAAAACCATGCCGGATTTCTTTGAAAAGCGCTATGACAGCAAGCACATAAAACTTATTTCGTCGATAGTCATTTTCGTGTTTTTAATTCCTTATTCGTCGTCGGTATATCAAGGTTTAGGCTATGTATTTGAACAGGTCATCGGGCTCGATTCCGTTTGGTGTATTTTAATTCTTGCCTGTCTTACCGCACTTTATCTGTTTTTCGGCGGCTATTTTGCCACGAGCATAACCGATTTTATTCAGGGTATTATAATGATTATCGGAATTGTCGTAACCGTTTTCGTGTTGCTCGCAAGCCCTACGATGAATTGGGGAGAGGGGCTTAGCTATGTCTCTCAGATTGGCAAGGGTCTTATTCCCGCAGGTGCGACGGGAAGCGAGTTGATTATCGACAGTCCTGCATTTAACGTCATAATTCTCGTGCTTTTAACCTCTTTCGGCATCTGGGCTCTGCCGCAGTCGATACATAAGTTTTATGCCGTAAAAGACGACGACGCAATAAGAAAAGGAAAGATAATTTCAACGATATTTTCTTTGATTGTCGGCGGCGGAGCATACTTTATGGGAAGTATGGTTACCCGCTTCGTCAGTCCCGAAACCTTTGAAAAACTCGGCTCTTACGATATGATTGTTCCTTATATGATAACGAACAATCTGCCGTCCGCACTTTTGGGGCTCATTGTGGTATTGTTGTTTTCCGCTAGTATGTCGACGCTTGCCGCACTGTCGCTCTCGTCATCATCTACGGTAACGATGGATTTTGTAAAGGGATATATAAAGCGAGATTTGCCCGAAAAGAATACCAACATACTCTTAAGATGCCTTTGTTTGGTGTTTGTCGCTTTAAGCGCAGTGTTTGCCATATTCGAGGTTGACGCAATAGTGACACTTATGTCGCTGAGCTGGGGCGTTCTGGCAGGCTGTTTTATCGGACCTTACGTGCTCGGACTGTATTCCAAAAAAATGAACAAGGCGGGCGCATACGCTTCGATTATCGCATCGTTGCTCGTTACGTTTATTTTGATTTTGGCATTGGGATACGGACTCTCCGCCGACGGAGTAACCTTTGGGCAGGCCATCAAAACGGGTATTGCAAGAAGTCCGTTTATAGGCGTGGTATCTATGGCGGTATCCATGGTGGTAACCCCGGTATTCAGTCTGATATTCAAAAAGCTGAATCCGTCGCAAAAGACGATTGACCTTGCGTTTTTTGAACCGCTTGAAATAGACGTCGACGCTATCAACGGAAAGGTAATAGGAATATGGGATACCAAAGAGGAAATGCTGGCGGCTCTTGAGGCAGTAAAGAGTGAAGAAGCTACGTTTACCCACAGTTATGACGGCGAGAATACTGAAAGCGGCGACGCTCCTGAGCTTGAAAACCGTAATGTGGAAGATTCAAACCTTGGCGAAAACACAGATGCAAATGCGACGCCTGCCAAAAAAAGAAAATAAAAAGCAGAAATAAAAGAATATAAAAAGCAGAAATAAAAAAAACGAGCAGGGCTTAAAGCAAACTGTTTTCGGCAAGTTAACACAAATGACAGTTTAAATTTATTGACGTTTAAAGAGGCGGATTGACCGCCTTTTTTTGTTTTTATCGACATTTGCAATTTAAGAGGGAATTTAAAAGTTAATAAAATACGGCAAGGCAGGGCAGGGTTTGGATAAACAAGTCGAATTATCCCAAGCAATCTAAAATTTAAACAGCTCAATGAAGATAAAATTGAAAATTTAAAAAAATAAAATTTTTCGTATAAAAATCAAATCTTAGGCAATACTCACCTCAGCGGAGGTATTTATGGATAAAAAAGAAATATGGACAAAGGTAAAGACCTTTTTTAAAAAGAACGGCTATTATTTTTTAATAGTTTTGTGTATAGGCGCTGTAGCCACTATGGTGGGCGTTGCGGTAACTCAAAGTAAGACCGATACAAACGCAAACATAAGCGTGGACGGACCTGCCGACGTAGTCGACGACGACGACGACAAAACGCCGGATAACGGCGACGAGCAAAAGCCTGCCGAAACGACTACTTTTGCCGCACCTTCAACCGGAACGGTAACTAACGATTATACCGCTTCGTCGGTATTTTACAATCAGTCGCTCGGCAAATACGAGACGCACGAGGCAATCGATTTTGTTTCGGACAGCGATAAAAACGTATACGCAAGCGCAGACGGCACCGTCATCGAAGTGGACTACAATATTTTGGACGGCTACTACGTCGTCATCGAGCACGAGGATTCAATCACTACGAAATACTGTTCTTTAGCGGCAGAAGTGCCCGTTGAAGTGGGCGATACCGTTAAAGGCGGCGACGTTATCGGCGAGATGTCCGACAGCATGGGAAGCGAATATCTTGACGGCGTGCATCTTCACTTTGAAGTTTACCGTGACGGCGAACTCATCAATCCGACGGAAGTGCTCGTCTATGACGAAAAATAATTTAAAACGGCAATTCAAAAACGTCAAATAAACCAACTTGCATAAATCGTTTTATGAAAACCGATAAATTAAGGTAAATGAAAAGACGGCAGCGCCGTCTTTTTATTTTTTCGGTTTTTCCCAAAGATTGTTTCTTTCCGGGTGAAATATTGCGCTTTTGATTCTGTCCTCGGCAAACGGAATTTGCTTGTTAAGCGCCGCTATCGTTTCTTTTGCCCATTGCCTTTTAGAATTGAAATTGCTCGGGCAGGGGTTGTGTATAATTGGCATATCGTATCTCTTTACGACGCCCTTTATATCTTTTTCGTCGATATATATGAGCGGACGGATAAGTCTTACCTTGCTTCTGTCCATAAACGATACGGGTTGAAAAGTGGAAAGCCTGCCTTCAAAACACATAGACATCAAAAGCGTTTCGGCTACGTCGTCGGCGTTGTGTCCGAGCGCAAGCACGTTTGCTCCGACAGAGTTTATATAGTTGTTGAGCGCACCCCTTCTCATTTTTGCGCATAGGCTGCAAGGATTGCTCTCCTTTCTTACGTCGAAAACAATTTCGGCTATCTGAGTTTTTTCTCTATGGTAGGGGACGTCAATTTTTTTGAGATATTCGACTGTCCTTTCCACTTCCGCTTGGTCGACGTCTGAAAAGCCTATATCGATAGTTACCGCCTCAAGCTCGAAACGGGCAGGGGAAAACCTCTGGAACGCTTTTAAGGCAGAAACCAAAAGAATGCTGTCCTTGCCTCCCGAAAGCCCGACAACGATTTTGTCGCCGTCCTCTATCATATTAAAGTCGTTTACCGCTCGTCTTAAAGCACTTAAAATCTTTTGCATAAAGCTCCTTGTCATATTAAGGTTACGGGAATATTATAATGTATTGATTGACTATAATCAAGAAATTGTTTATAATTAAAAAGTAATATGACACAAACTATTGTAGATTTTTTTCAATCCGTTACGGGGAATAATTATCTTACGTTATTTTTGATTTCCATCATTCCTATCATCGAATTGAGAGGAGCGATTATTCTTATCGCCGGTATGCCGGACGTGCACCGTATTGCCGGTATGTTCGTCAGTCTTGCAGGCTCCAGCGTGGTGATTATTCCGCTGTTGCTATGTTTAAGACCCATTTTAAATAAGCTGAAAAAGACAAAAGTGTTCGGCAAAATCGCGGCGTTCTTCGAGGACCTTTTTCAAAGCAGGGCAGAGGGCGTAAACAAAAAGGCTCAGGGAGGAAAGCTGACAAAAAAGATGAGTTCCGATTCTAAAAAGTTTTTGGGTCTGACGCTGTTTGTCGGCGTGCCCTTGCCTTTTACGGGCGCATGGACTGGCAGCGGCGTGGGTGCTTTTATGGATTTCAAGCTGTGGAAAGCGGCTCTTGCCGTGTTTATCGGAAACTTTATTGCGGCATGTATCCTCACTTTGCTTACGGCGTTTATTCCCGTTAAATATATAGACATCATTTTATATGCGTTCCTTGCTCTCGTCGTTTTGTCGCTTGTCATATCCTTTACCGTTGCGGTAATAAAGAGGAAAAAGAAAAAGGCTTTATCGGGAGAGAACGCCGGAAACGACGGCGACGTTCAGGCAATCGAAAACGGACAGGAGAGCACGGATAATACCGAATGCCTGGCTTTGTGCGATAAAACCTCGCAATCGACTGCGGAAGAAACAGCCGAGAGTGTAAACGCTGTCACCGACAGCACGGACACGGCAGACCTTTTAAAGCCGCAGGGCGGCAAAAAAACAGATATGGGCATTTTGCATAGCGAAGGCGAAAACGAAGCCTTGGGACACGGCGCAGACGTCGAAAATGCCAAGGAACAATCGGACGGTGAAAACGCTAAGGCAAAAACCGACGCCTCAAAAGAGTAAATTTTTGTTTTTCGATTTGTTATATTCGTCCGACCGTCAGTCGGTTGAAAAAGTTTAAAAACGGTTTAAAAAACCCGCTCTTGGGAGCGGGTTTTTTGTTGCAATTTTATTTGTCTGTTTACCGATACGTCAAGCGGTTATGCTTTGCCTGCGCAGCCGAGCACGTCGATGAGCTTGTGGCGGACGACTTCTTTTATGTTTGCTCTTGCCGGCTTGAGATATTCTCTGGGGTCAAACTTGTCGGGGTGCTCGTTGAAGAACTTACGAATCGTTCCCGTCATGGCAAGGCGCAGGTCTGAATCGATGTTGATTTTGCAGACGGAGAGGCTTGCCGCTTTACGGAGCTGTTCTTCGGGAACGCCGATAGCGTTGGGCATTTTGCCGCCGTTGTCGTTGACCATTTTGACATATTCTTGAGGAACGGATGAGCTTCCGTGCAAGACTATCGGGAACATGGGCAATCTGCGGCTGACGTCCTCGAGAATGTCGAAACGGAGAGTGGGGGGAACAAGTATTCCCTTTTCGTTTACCGTGCATTGTTCGGGTTTGAATTTATATGCGCCGTGGCTTGTGCCGATGGCGATAGCGAGTGAGTCGACGCCTGTTTTGGAAACAAATTCTTCCACTTCCTCCGGGCGTGTATAAGAGCCCTCTTCGTGGCTAACTTCGTCTTCGATGCCGGCAAGCGTTCCAAGCTCGCCCTCGACGACGACGCCGTGGTCGTGAGCGTATTCGACTACCTTTTTGGTCAATTCGATATTGTCTTTAAACGAGTGGCTCGAGCCGTCAATCATAACGGACGTGAAACCGCCGTCGATACAGGCTTTGCAGGTTTCGAAATCCGGGCCGTGGTCAAGGTGCAAAACGATGGGGATATCGGGGCATTCGATGACCGCCGCTTCCACAAGTTTGACAAGATAGGTGTGGTTGGCATAAGCTCTTGCGCCTTTGCTGACTTGCAAAATGACAGGGGCTTTTTCTTCCTTGCAGGCTTCCGTGATAGCCTGAACGATTTCCATATTGTTTACGTTAAAAGCGCCGATTGCGTATCCGCCCTCGTATGCTTTTTTAAACATTTCGGTTGATGTTACTAAAGGCATAATTCCCTCCAAAAAATATTTTAAAGATTAGTTATATTGTATAACAATTTGAAAAATAACACAATAACATTGTCAAATTATTTATTTAATTTTGATTAAAATTTATTGTATTTTTAAGGTGTAAGGTCTAAAATATAAAAGTAAACAGGAGGCAATATGATTACAGACGCAAGACTCGAAAAATTGGCAAAAAATTTAGTTAATTATTCCTGCTCAGTCAAAAAGGGCGAAAAGGTCTGGATTGACGTATCGGGCGTGGATTATCAGCTTGTAGCGCATCTCGTAAGGGAAATATACGCCGTGGGCGGATATCCTTTCGTGTTTATGTCGGACAATCGCATCAAAAGAGAGATTCTGATGGGCTCAGACGAAAAATACTGGGAGATAATGGCAAAGCGCGACGAAGAGTTTATGAATCAGATGGACGCCTATATCGGCGTCAGGGGCGGTCAGAACAACTTCGAGCTAAGCGACGTCAAAGCCGCCAAAATGAAAAATTATAACAGCGTATACGCCCAAAGAGTGCATCACAATATCAGGGTGGCAAAGACGAAGTGGGTCATACTGCGCTATCCCACCGAAGGAATGAGCCAACTGTCGAAAATGAGCACGGAAAGGTTTGAGGACTACTTTTTCGACGTTTGCAACCTCGATTATCAAAAGATGTCCGACGCCATGACTCCGCTTGTCGAGCTTATGAACAGGACGGATAAAGTCAGAATTTTGGCAAAGGATACGGATATCACTTTTTCAATCAAAGGTATTCCCGCAATCAAATGCGCAGGCAAATGCAACATTCCCGACGGCGAGGTTTACACGGCTCCCGTCCGTGACAGCGTAAACGGGGTGATAACATATAACGTCGGCTCAATCGAAAACGGCACTATGTTTGAAAACGTGCGTCTTGAGTTTAAAGACGGAAAGATAGTTAAAGCGGACGCCAACCACCGTGAAAAGATAAACGAGGTTTTCAATACGGACGAGGGGGCAAGATACGTAGGAGAGTTTTCTTTCGGGCTCAATCCGTATATAGAAAAACCGATGGGGGATATCCTTTTCGACGAAAAAATATCCGGCTCTATACACTTTACCCCGGGCTCGTGTTACGAGGACGCTTATAACGGCAATCAGAGCGCTATCCATTGGGATTTGGTGCAGGTTCACACCGAGGAATACGGCGGAGGGGAAATCTATTTTGACGGAAAACTCGTCAGGAAAAACGGACTGTTTATTCTTCCCGAGCTTAAGGGGCTCAATCCCGACTTTCTCAAGTAATGCAAAGTAAATTAAAAAAATTGCTTAAATTGCTTGTCTTAATCGATAAAAAATTATAGAATATAATAAATAAAATAAGATTAAATTTTGGAGGAATTTAATAATGGCAAATGTAAAAGTCGCTATCAACGGTTTTGGTAGAATCGGCCGTCTTGCATTCAGACAAATGTTCGGAGCAAAAGGATATGAAGTCGTCGCTATCAACGACCTCACAAGCCCCACTATGTTGGCTCATCTTTTGAAGTATGACTCAACTCAAGGCAACTACGCTTTGACTCACGACGTAAAAGCAACCGAGGATTCAATCATCGTTGACGGAAAAGAAATCAAAATCTATGCGGAAAAGGATGCCGCAAACTGCCCCTGGGGTAAAATCGGCGTTGACGTCGTTTTGGAGTGCACCGGTTTCTATACCTCAAAGGAAAAGGCTCAGGCTCACATCAACGCAGGCGCACGCAAAGTCGTTATTTCCGCTCCCGCGGGTAAAGACCTTCCCACCATCGTATTTAACGTAAACCACAAGACCTTGACCAAGGACGACACCATCATCTCCGCAGCTTCCTGCACCACCAACTGTCTTGCTCCTATGGCTAAAGCTCTTAACGATTATATGCCCATAATGTCCGGTATCATGACCACCGTTCACGCTTACACCGGCGATCAAATGCCTCTTGACGGACCTCAAAGAAAAGGCGATCTCCGTCGTTCGAGAGCCGCTGCTTGCAACATCGTTCCTAACAGCACCGGCGCAGCTAAAGCAATCGGCTTGGTTATCCCCGAGCTCAACGGCAAACTTATCGGTTCCGCTCAGCGTGTTCCTACTCCTACCGGCTCCACCACTATCTTGGTCGCTGTCGTTAAAGGACAGGCAACTGTTGAAGGCATCAACGCAGCTATGAAGGCCGCCGCAACCGAGTCTTTCGGATACAATGAAGACCAAATCGTTTCTTCCGATATCATCGGTTCTAAATTCGGTTCTATCTTCGACGCCACCCAAACCATGGTTGCTCCTATGGAAGACGGCAACACGCAAGTTCAGGTTGTTTCTTGGTATGACAACGAAAACAGCTATACTTCTCAGATGGTCAGAACAATCAAATACTTTGCTGAACTCTAAAATCTATAAAATAAACAAGCCGTCGCACATTTGTGCGACGGTTTTTTATTTCAAAACTTTTGCCATATCCGCTTTGATATTCGCCTTCGGCATAAGTGCCTAGTTATTCCCACTTGCTTTTAAGGTGAGCTAAGGCTTAGGCTTATCTCGTTGCGCTTTCGTTTGAAAATCGGGAAGGGGTATAAAATAACGGCAGGACAATAAACGGTAAAAAACTGCGGCGAAACCCTTGGCAAAAATTGCAAAAATAACGGAAGAAAAATAACTGCGGATAAATAAAACGGACAAATAAGGCGGATAAAAAAAGGGATTTAAACAGCGGCTTATAGACTAAGGCAGAGCCACGGCATTTAACTCAGGCTCGCAGCTTTGCGCCGTGAATAATCTTTAGACTCATATGTGGCGTTTTTGTTTAAGCAGTTTTTAAGGCGGTTAAAGCTATATAGGGCAGGTAAAATTAAAGTAATAAATAAAAATGGATATTGACTTTGCCTTAAACATTTTCTATAATGAATTTGAGGTAAAAGATGGATTATTCAAAAGTAAAACTAAATCAAACGATGTTCGATTTTATGAGAAATTATCGCACTACGTTTTATGGCGACGCCTATATCTACCGTTTTGAAAAACGGGAGATTTTTCTTTTTTTAAAAGAGGTAGAAAGAGTCGCCGGCAGTTTCGTGGCTATGGGCGTAAAAGCGGGCGACAATATCGCCATGAGTTTGCCCAACTGTCCGCAGGCGCTTGTGGCAATGTATGCCGCAAACAGAATAGGTGCGGCGGTGAGCGTGCATTATCCCAAATCGAATCCTGAAACATTTAAGAAATCTTTGGACCTCATCAAACCCAAAATCTGTCTGCTATCCGACATAAATTATTTTAAATACAAAAAGCTCGTCGGTGACGCAAAGATAGTCGTTTGTCCGGTATACGAAAAACTCTATATAGGGCTCAAAAAATCGGTCAAGTTTGAGCCGTATCACAGTGACGGTGATGACGTGGCGGTATATATGCACTCGTCGGGAACGAGCGGCACGCCTAAGACGAGCGCTCTTACCAACAAAAACGTAAACGCACTGGTAGCGAATATGTTCGATACGATAAACCACCACTTCGACGAGAGAGATAAAATGCTTGCCTGCCTTCCGCTCTTTCACGGATTCGGACTTGTGGCAACGATTCACGCCTCTCTTTGCGCAAGAATGACATGCTGTCTGCTTCCCAACTTCAGCGCAACGAAGGCGCTTTGGACACTGAAGCATTATAAGGTTACCTGTATCAACATAATCCCCAATATGCTAAAAAGAATGATAAAAAAGCCAAACTTTGCCGAGTGTTTCAAAACGGTCAAGTTCGTATACGTCGGGGGAGATACCCTGTCGGAGGAGCTCGTTTTAGCGGCGGAGAAAAAGTTTGCCGAAGCGGGACTTAATCTTAAAATCACGCAGGGATACGGTCTGACCGAGATGGCGAGCGTTTGCACCCTAAACGTAGACTGCGTTAAAGATTCGATAGGCAAGCCGTTAAAGGGCGTGGATATTAAAATCGTCGACGAAAATTTAAAGGAAGTAAAATGCGGCTTGGTCGGCGAGATTTTGATGAGCGGCGACCAGCTTATGAAAGGGTACGTCGGCGACAGCAAAAATCCTTTTGTAGAAGTTGACGGCGTGAAATGGCTAAAGAGCGGCGACCTCGCCACGCAGGACGAGAACGGAAATCTCTTTTTCAAGGGTAGAGAAAAAAGACTTATAAAAATATCGGGAATAAACGTATTTCCCATCGAAATCGAACTTGTCGCAGATTCTATCGACGAGGTGTGTTGTAGCTGCGCCGTTTGCAAATACGATGAAACGGGCAAGCCGTTTATTAAATTGTTTGTAGAACTCAAAGAAGGTTTCGTTTTAGACGACGCTATTGCCAAAAAGATATTAGACGCTGTCAAAACAAAACTTTCCCGTTGGAATATACCCTCGCAAATCGAGCAGCTTGCCGAAATGCCTTATACGGAAATGGGCAAAATAGATTATAAACTTTTATCTAAAGACGATTATTTAAACGAGGGAGTAAAAATTCTTACCGGCGGACAATAGACTTAAAACACTTAAACCACGGAAAATTTACGGACTGGCAGATTGCCCGTCCTTTTAAAAAATTTGAAAAAAGGCGTCGAATTAAGAAAGTGATTTTTATATAATTTTCATATAATTTATTGCGACATTTATTGCAAATTTTATTGTGGCAGATTTTCGTTGATTTGCGCGTTCCGTTTGCCTTTGATTTTAAGACTGCCATATGCCTTTTGCGTATTATGAATTTGCCGTAAAACATATAGTGAAAAATTCGTCCTTCACGGTAAATGGCGTGTAGACGTTGCGCCGTTTGAGAATAGGATGACAGGCAAAAAAAAGTCCGCAACAGCGGACTTATGATTTATAAATATTAAATAATCTTCTCAGACGTAAAAACGGTTTAAAAATAACTTTAAATACCGCCTGCAACGGGCGGTATGCTAAAAGGGACGCTTACGCTTGTTCTTTTAATGCTACTTCGTAAGCCTCGAATACTTTTTGTCTGATGGTTTCTCTTGTTTCGGGATTGATAGGATGCGCTATATCCTTAAATTCGCCGTCGGGAGTTTTCCTTGAGGGCATAGCGATGAAGTTGCCTTCCGTTCCTTCAATGATTTTGATGTCGTGAATGACGAAACAATCGTCAATTACGATTGACGCAACCGCTTTCAGCTTTGCGTCCTCTTTTTTAACGAGTCTGACTCTTACGTCTGTGATATTTAACATAACATTCCCCATCCTTATCTTTGGTAACTTTATTTTAATATATTTTTTGCCGTTTTTCAATACCTAATTTAATTTTTTTTACCAAAGAGTGGCAAAAAATGCCGCTTTTTCATATATTGGCGTGTGAGCAGGGCGTTTGACGGAATCAAAATACATTTTCTGGGTGTGGGCGGTGTCAGTATGTCAAAACTCGCCCTTTTTGCCATAAAAGAGGGGGCGATTGTCAGCGGATACGACTGCGCTGTGAGCGAAAATACGCTTTCCGTGCAAAAGGCGGGGGGATTTGTATATTACGAATATCTGCCTTCGTTTGCCGATTTTGACGCCGTCGTATATTCTTCTGCCATAAAAGAGGACGACCCCGAGCTTATAAAGGCTAAAAATTTAAAAGTGCCGTGTATTGAAAGATATGTTTTTTTGGGCGCCGTTTCAAGACTTCACAAAGAAACGATAGCCGTTGCCGGCACTCACGGCAAAACGACGACTACCGCCTTGCTCGAACACGTATTTTGCCGTGCCGGGATTAAAACGACGGCGCATATTGGCGGAGAGTCGTTGGGGGAGGTATGCGACGGCGGAAATATCTTTCTGACCGAGGCGTGCGAATATAAAAAAAGTTTTTTAGCCCTAAAGCCGAACATATCACTGATACTCAACGCAGATCATGATCATCCGGATTGCTATCCCACGCCTCAGAGCCTGTTTGAAGCATTTAAACAGTTTGCGTCTTTGACGAAAAACAAAATATACGCCATAAAACAATGCGAATATCTTTTGCCGAGCGGAACGGACCGCTGTTTGATTGATTCCGAGGGAAAATCCGGCGACGTATTAGTCATTGACTCGGCGGACGGAGAGGTTGCAATCGATTATAAGTCGAAAAAGGTTGAAATGAAGACAAAGCTCAAAGGCAGACACAACGCCGTAAACATAGCTTTTGTTTATGCCGTTTGCCGAGACAGGGGAATTGACGAAAAAACAATTTGCGAGGCCGTTGCCTCATTTGACGGGGTCAAACGCAGATACGAAGTGCTGTGCGAAAGGGACGGCGCTAATATCATACTAGACTATGCGCACCACCCGACGGAGATTAACAGCGTTATATCTGCAACAAATGGCAAAACGCTTATAGTTTTTCAGCCGCATACCTTTTCGAGAACGGCAAGGTATTTTGACGACTTTGTCAGGGTGTTAAGCAAAAAGGACGTGATACTCTATAAAACTTTTTCCGCAAGGGAAAAGGAGGCAGACGGGCTTAGCGCAAGGGCGCTTGCCGCAAGACTTAATACCGTTTGCCTTGAAAGTTTGGACGAATTATACGCCGTTATAATAAAAAACGCCAAGCGTTACGACAACGTTTTGGTGCTCGGCGCAGGCGATATCGACAATATCAGAAAATATTTTCAATAGTTACGCTTAGCATATCTCTCGTAGTTTTGGATATGACGAGCAAGGATACCACTTTGGACATTGCGTTGTTTTTGTCGGCGTTGTTTAAACTGCCAAGCGTTTCGCCTATGCTGGACGAAATGAGCCTCAAGTCCTGAGAATAGGTGATAAATTCAAGCCCGTGTTTTTTTGAATCCCACCAGCCGTTTAAATTTGCCGTTTTCTGTTCCGCTCCGTCGATATCGTCGTTTTCAAGACATTCTTTTATTTCGCAAAGTTTTACGTCTAAAGAGTCAAACGTTTTGTTGATATATACGTTTGCCAAAATGCCCGAAGTCAGAATGAGCGCAAGCATGACAACGGAAAATATCGTCTTGCTCATCGGACACTCTCTCCGACAAGCGCATTTTTTGCGTCGCCTTTATATGGCTGAATAAACGCATTGTCACCCGACAGCGAAAGAAGGTAGACGTCCTTTTGCTCGAGGGAGAGCCGAGTGAGAAGTTTGAATATATCTTCCTTTTTATAATTGGTTTTGTTGAGGTTATCCTCTAAAAGTCTGCCTTCTACGATTATGGAATATGGCAGCTGATTTTTTCCGCCTTCGATTTTAAGGTCGGCGTTGGTGACCTGAGAATTGGCGAATTTAGGAAGAACGGTAACCGTTCCGTTTGTTTCGACGACGGCGCATTCGATTTCTCCTATCTTGAAAAATCCGGCGCATCTTAACGCCTCGAGCAGGTCGTTGGTGTTCATGTTGAGTTTGTCCATCGTCTTGATATCTATTTTGCCCTCGTTTATGATGACGGAAGGCTTGCCGTTCACGAGTCTGCGAAAGCGCACGCTTTTGACGCATAGCTTTGTGATAATGAGGTGTAGCAGCAGCATGGTGAACATGGGGACTACGCCGTATAGAATGGGAATTGTGTTGTCCTGCATGGGAAGACAGGCGAGATCCGCCACTACCAATGTGATGGCAAATTCAAAAGGTTGAAGCTCGCCTATCTGTCTTTTGCCCATAAGCCGCATAACGACAAGCAATAACATATATAAAATTATGCAACGCAAAAAATTGTTTAACATAATTTTAGTTTTGTTTGGAGTTTTGATTTTATACGGCGGATATCATTTATTGCGACAAAAAGAGTGTTTTGCGTTATTCTTTTTCCGTTTGAAAACGGTAAATTTGAACGGAAGCAAATTAAACGACAGTGCAAGCAGCATATAAACAGAAAGGGATATGAGGCTTGCAAACAATATGACGAAAAACGGGCTGAGATAGACGCACAGGATTCCCTTTAAAAATACCGTGAGCGCAATGCACGGAGCGGTAAAGAGCAAAAGCAATAAGTTTTTTGAAAGATGCTCGAGTTTTGCGCCCACCTTCTTTTTTAATATTATAAAGTTCACGGTGATACAGACAAGGCTCATGGAAGCCGAGGCAACGGCTATCGAATATATTCCGATGACGGAGGGCAGCAAGAAAATCAGGGGGATAAACACGGCTATTCCGCAAAAATAGCTAAGCAGAGTTTTTCTCTCGAGCCCGAGCGAGTTAAGCACGGTGGTGGTAGACGCATTTATACCGATAAGAAACATCATACTCGACGTGTATTTTACGTATTCGCCTGCCATGACGTCGTCGAATAAAAAGAGTCCGAGTTCCTCGCCGAGCCCCGTAAACATGATAAAGAAAAGCGAACAGACAAACACCGAAAACAGAATAGTGTAAGACAGTTTGGATTTTATTGAATCCGTGTCGCCGAGCACGTTTGCCTGCGCCATATCGGGAATGAGCACGATGGCAAGCGAGCCTATAATGGTTGTAGGGGCGGTGATGAGGGGGAGCGCCATACCGGATACGACGCCGTATAGGGCGGTGGCATTTTGCACGCCGTCTTTAATTAGCATCATGGGTACGACGAGCGCGGTGAGCGACGATACCAAAGACGTGGAAATCCTCAGCGTTGTCAAAGGAACGCCGGATTTATAAAGCTCCAAAAATCCGCTCGGTTTTGAAAATCTTCCGCCTTGAGAAAGGAATATTATAATCAGTATTACGGCGCACAATACGTCCGCCACGGTGAACGCAACGGCGATTGCCGTAGCTCCCGTTATTTGAGCTACAAGCCCTATTGAGAAAAATGCGGTAAAAGCAATTTTAAATATTTCTTCAAGCAGCTCGGTAAAGGAAAATGCGAAAAATCTTTTCTTGCCGTTCAGCCATGCTCTTATCGAACAATATATCGACGACGAAAGCAGGGCAGGTATCATTATCAGAAAGAGATTGCCGCATCTGTCGTCCGAAAAGAGGAAATTTAAATAGTTTTTAAACAAAAAACAGAACGCCACAATCAGCGCAGAGGTCAATACGCTTATAAGCACGGAAGCGGTAAGCAGGGCGTTTTGCCTTGAATAGTCGCATTTTGCTTCACACTCGGCAATCTTTCTTGACAGGACGGTGGGGAAACCGCCTATCGATACCGAAAGGAGCAGAAGCAATACGGAAAGGCACATCTGATACAGTCCCACAGTATCTGCGCCGTATGCCCTTGACAGATATATTTTGAATATGAAAGAAAGCAGCCTTGTGGCTACTGCGAGGACGGTTACGATTAAGACGGATTTAAAAATTTTATTCACGGGGCAGCACTATCCTTTCGCCTAAAAACACGGCTTCTCCGTTGAGCATTTTAAGCTGTTCAAGACTGACGCCAAGTTTTTTTGAAATGCTTTCAAGCGTTTCAAAAGGACCGACAACGTAGCTTCCGCCCGTTTCCTCGATGACGAGTCTTTCGCCTTCAACGACTGTTTCGACGTTGTTGAGCTGTTTTATTTTTGACGCCGTCGTGTTGAATTTTTTTGCAATGGATAAAATAGAATCGTTTTTTTCCACTCGATAAACTAACATATTAAAATATATTCTGCCCGCCGGTTAAATAGAATTTTGCGGTTTGTATATTTTGAAAAAGGTCTGTTTGAGGCAATCCGATACGAAAGGATATATCATAATAGATAAATTTAAATTTTATAAATTAAAAAATTCAGATTTGACAGTATCTTAACGGCAAAAAAAAGAAGGCGTTTAGCCTTCTTTTTTGTTTTTTGCGAATGCCGTTTTATTTCTTCTTTTTACCCGTCTTTTTCTTGCCGGCAGGCGTGGGGACGGAGTTTTCTTCAAACGAGCTGTAAATGTCTTTCTTTTGTTCTATGTTCTCGTTCGTAGTAGATTCGGAAGAATATGAAGCAGATTTGACGCTTTCTTTCTCCGGCATCTTGGCTTTAATCTTTCTGACGACAAATACTATGATGACGATGATGACCGCAAGGGCAAGTATTATCGTCGGGATCATCCACCACAGATAGGTGAGGTCGGGAGTATAAGGAACGGTGCCTGTGCCGTCGGAGTCGGGGTCGCCGGTTGATACGTCGGATTCCGTCGCCTCAAACTTCTTGAGAGCGTCGCCCTCGGTTGCATCGTCGTAAGCGGCTTCGTCGATTTTTTCAATCGAGAAATCGTCGAACATTGCATATCCTTTGGCGAGAAGGTCCTTGTCTTCCGTTGCCGTATCGTATTCGCCGAGTCCGAGCTCCACCGTGATATCCGAGAGAGCCTCGTCCGCCGTCTTAACGTAGAAGGTATATTCCGTCCACGACTCGCTATTGATTTTACTGAAAGTTTTTTCGGCGGTCGTGTAGTTAAGACCGTTTGCGGAAAGTCTGACGTATGCGCCCGTGCCTTCTGAGACGCCGTAAGTCTTTACGAAAACGGAAACTTTGTAGTAGCTGTCGGCGCTGAAGGAATATTTGCTGCTGACGTAGTAGTAAGAGCTTTCCACCGTGTTGTTGATTGCAAGGGCATAATTTCCGCTTCTCGTCGCAAGGTTTTCATACGGGATAAACGAATTGTTTCTGTCCTCTGTGTTGAGCGTGTATTTTGCGAGCACCTGCGTGTCGTCAACCGTGGTCGTCTTTAATGTGACGACGTCGTTTTCCGCTCTCTTATAATAGATGCCTGATTCGCTGAGCGTGGTGCACGCCACGTCGCTGTATAACTTGCCGACCGTATCGGATATCGGGATAAATTCTTTTGAGTCGGCGTTATTTTGATAGTGCGTGCCGTTTTCCTGGTCAAGCGTGCCCTTAAGGTCAAGCCCGAACAGGTCGGATATTTCATAGTCGCCCTCGACGCCCGAGTAGTAATAAATGCCGCTCTTGATGTCGGTGAGGTTTGAAACTTCGGCAATCTTGCTCGTCCAACCGGTGACCGAGGTCAAAGACGATTTGCTCGACGCATCGGTGGAAGCGGCGTCGAAACCGTCGGTAAGGAAGGAAAGCTTTCTTTGATTTTCCGTGGCGGCAGTGTATTCGTTGAATTCTTCTTCAGTGATTGCAAGGCAGCTTACGGAGTCGTAAACGACGTATCCCGTTGTCTTTGCGTCTTCCGCATTTGCATAAGACACTACGTCGGTATTCACGCCGAGCCACAGGTCGAGCGTAGCCGATATGGCGTTAAGTCCGACTTCCACGTAGAAGGTGTATTCCGTCCAGCCCGCATTTGTCGAGGTAGTGACAAAATAGGGTGCTTCCTCAAAATAGTTGGTGACGGGGTTTTCGCTGGTGAGATACAAGCTGTAAAGCGTGTTGTTGCCGTTGGTGTATGCCCAAACGCTTATCTTATAATAGCTGTTTGCGCTCAAGCTGATTGCTTTTGAAGTGTATCCGAGGCTGAATTTATCCGTTCCGTCCACGTTGGCGATAAGCAGAGCGTTTGGTCCGCCGTTGGGATTCGTCCACATATCGTATATGCTCGAGGTAGTGGTTCCGAGCGAGGACAGCACGGGATATTTTGCGGCAAGCGTTGCAATTTGTCCTGCCGCGTCGGCATAGAAGTTTTTGTTGTCGTCCGTATTAAACTGAATGATACCTGCCAAAACGTCGTCGGAAGATATCTTTTTGTCGGTAGCCGTCCAATTGAGGGGTACGCCGACGTCCTCGAGCAGTTTGCCGTTTTGCATACCTTGAGTATTGTCGAGGTCGATGAGGTCAAACGCAGAGTTTGCCACCGTCTTGCCCGATTCCGTCGTCTGATAGGAAATGCTCGTCGAGTTGGTCGTGTTGGACGAGAGCGTGGTGTAGGTGGTAAGCGGAATGTTCATGACGGATACGTTTGCAAAATAACCCGCTCCTTTGCCGTGTGTCGTCGACGCCCATCTGTCGCCGTAGCCGTATTCCAAAACGAGGCTGGCGTTTATCGATTTATCCGAGTATCCCTTTATAACGAAAGTGTATTCTATCCAATCGTTGTCGTGATACTTTTCATAGTCGGTGGTATTTATGACCGACGAAGACTTAAGCGAAGTATCGGTATCCGCATCGTAAAGAGAGATTCTTAGTCCCGACGATGAGGGCATATTTTCCGTCTTCATCCAAACGGATACTCTGTAGCAGTTGTTTTGTTCCAAGGTGAAGGGCTGACTTTCAAACTTGTAAATCTGTCCCGTGGGGGAGTAGACCATCAAAACCTTGTTTGAGCCGTAGTCGAAAGGCACGCCGGGACTTGTAAGTCCGAGGCTTTCAAAAAGCGATTGATTTGTCGTATCGACAACGCCTGCGACTGTGTCGGGCGAGAGATAAACTCCGTCTATCTGTCCGTCCGTTATCGTAGTCGTCCAGCCGTCGGGCGTACCCAAGGTGAGGTCGTCGTAGGGGATATCGGCGTTTTGCGTCGAGTTTTCAAAGCTGCCGTTTACCGACGCAAGGTCGTTTGCCAAGGCAAGGTCAATGGCGTACGTTTGGTTGGCGTCGCCGTTGACGAGCCTGTCGTCCGTGGAAGTGGAATAATCTGCGCTTGCGGTGGCTTTGAGGTAATCTTCTTCGGTAACCTTTGAAATGGTCACGTTGTCAAAGAATACGAAACCTTTAGAGAACGTGCCGTCAGAGGTGTAGGTGGAAAAACTTGCCTTTGAAGCGTAACCGCTCGAAGTAAAGGAGTCGATTGTCTTTTTGGTGTTTTCGCTCGTATCGCCGGTGCCGAGCCACAGCTCCATGGTGAAGCTGGTGTCCATATAGGCGTTGCCCTTGATATAGAAGGTATAGGTTGCCCAACCGCCCGTCGTGCCGGGGTTATAGTCGGAAACGGTGAGTTTTTCGCCTTTGGAGTTGTAATAGTCAAAGTCGCTGGTCGAAGTGTTGTAAACCTGATATACTTCCACCTCGTCGCCGCTTGAATCTTTGGTGTAAGTGGTCTTTGAAATGTTGACGAAACCGAAGTCGTCGCCGTTTCCGCTAAGGAGTATAGATACGCCGGCACCGAAGACGTGCTGAGTGTAAACTCTTACGGAAATCGCCGTATAGCTTCCTTTTTCCACAACGAGGGGAGTGCTCGAAGTGATGCCCTGCGCCGTCATATAGACTTGCGAAAGCATATATACACTGTTGCCCGAAGAACCTGCGGGAGTGGACGGGTTGACTACGTTTTTGGTGTAGTCCATGGCGGACACCTTGTTTTTGACCGCCTTTTTACCGCCGGCATATTCGCCCTCCGTCACATCGGATACGGAGTCGTAGGCTTTTTGTTCGTCCTCTGTCAAGCCGTTCCATTCTTCGAGAGTATAGAAGGTGACTTCGGGGGTATAGATATATCTTGTGGTGGAGAGTTTTGACTGAAGATTTTCATAGTTTGTTACGTCCAAAAGTCCGTTGTAACGGTAGGTCGTCGGAGCGGAGAAGGAAGTTGAGCTTCCGCCCGTGACGGCAGACCAAAGGGAGGGCTGAGCGGAAGAAGAACCGGAAACGGTGGTACCGTAATCAAACTCGCCGTTGGGGACGAGATAGGTTATCTTTTTGGTTGTGTCGTTAGTAACCGCTTCGCTGTATTGCTCATAAGGGGTTTTGTCTTCGGTGGGCTCGAGTTTTTCCAAAACGAGGTTGTCAAAAAAGACGTAGCCGGTGGTGAGCTGAGCGGAGGAGATGCTCGAGGAATAATATCCGAGCGAAAGGTTTACCGTGAGGGTATAATCTTTAGACGCCGAGCCTTCGATATAAATGGTATAGGTCGTCCATTCGCCTTCTGTGTCTATGCTGTGGAAATCGACGTAAGCGGAAGTGGAAAGATAAATCCTTGCGCCTGCGTCGTCGCCGCCTTCGATGTTGACCGTTTTGACGGATACGCTGAGCTTGTAGTAGTCGTATTGAGTGATGGTAAAGCTGTTCGACGTATATCCGTAAGCGGTGGGTCCGTGCTTGGCGTCGTCGGAATCCGCCTTTTCGGGCATATAAATCATAAGCATTTTATCGTCCGAGCTGCCTTCCGCTTTTCCCGGATTGTCCAGGTCGTCCCAAGTGGATTTGTAATCGTCGTATACGTCGGCGTTTACGTTAATCGTGCCTGCCGTGACGCCTGCCGGAAGCGAGGAAGTCATAACGGCGCCCTTCCAATCCTTGGGAACGTAGGGATATACCTTAGCGTTTGACGTTCCGTTAAAATCGGAATTGCTTATCAAAAGCCCTTCTGTGTTGTCGATGACATAGCTGTTGTTATTCGACGAATCCGACGAAGGGTCCGTCGGATTGCAAGCCGAAAGACCTATAACGAGAGATACAGCCATGACGAGGATAACAAGATTGATAAATAAGTTTTTCTTCTTCATTGTCTACACCTTAATAGAATTTTTTTTGCCGATTGCCTGATAGTTTATCTATTTTGTCAATAGTCTTTAAAATTATATAATATATATAAATATTTGGCAAACATTTTGCCCAATATTCTCTGTCGGGTCAAATTAAAATTTATATATCTTTTTGCTTTATATCCGCTTTTGCGTTTACCATCCTGCCGTTTTTTTAGCCGATTTTAAACTTTTTAAATAAAAGTCGTATAGCGTGCAATACTAACCACAGTCGGTTTAGTATGGAAAGCGCAAAATATTTAGAGTTATCGGATAAAAAGCAGAAACTGAGTTACGCTCTCGCAGTCGTTGCGGGATTGCTCGTCGGTTTCGCAAACGGCTTTTTCGGAGCGGGGGGAGGTATGCTTGCCGTGCCTGCGCTCACATTTATATTGGGCTTGCCCGAAAAAAAGGCGCACGCCACCGCTCTGCTTATAATTTTACCCCTTTCGATAATAAGCTCGATAATTTACAGCCGTTCCATAACGCTTGGAGCGGAATTTATTCCCGTTCTTATAGGTGTGCTCATCGGCGGTATCGTCGGCGCCGTATTGCTCAAAAAGCTCAGCACGCCCTCTATCATACTAAGTTTTTATTTTCTCATGGCTTTTGCCGGACTTCAGATGGTGCTGAGATGAGTTTTATCGCAGGACTTGTCGGCGGAATATTCGGCGGTATGGGTATGGGAGGCGGAACGTTGCTTGTCCCGATACTTACCGTGTTTTTATCCATGGCGCAAAAGACAAGCCAATTTATGAACCTTGTAGCCTTTATCCCTATGAGCGTCGTTTGCCTGTTTTTGCATTTTAAAAACAAGCTGGTCGATTTCAAAAAGGTGTTGTTTATTTTAATTCCTGCCGTAATCATGGCGATAACGTCCTCTTTTTTGGCAGTCAAGGCAGACGGCGTATTTTTACAGAAAGGATTTGGCATATTTTTGATTTTACTTGCCGCCATAGGCGTGGCAGGGGAGATAATCAAAAAGAGAGCTAAAAAATAATCGAGTATATTTCAATTTTGAAATTCAGTCTTCCGATTTTTTAAATTTTAAGCGAAAAGATTTAAATAAATATTAAAACGTCGGGGTTGACTTTGTTTGAACGCCTTTTAAGACTTTCAATTCGTTTCACCTCTTTTTTGCCGACATTTGTCGGCTAAATATCGATAAAATTGCCCGCGACCTTATTGACAATAACTTAGCTATATAATAAAATTAAAATATATTCAAACGGAGTCAACAATGCTAAAGACATTTAAAAGGGGAGTTCACCCTCCCGAAAGCAAATATACGGCATCCGACCCTCTTTCCGAGTTTGAAACTCCGGACAGAGTTTTTGTATCTCTGGCTCAGTCCGCCGGCGCACCCTGCGAACCCGTCGTAAAAGAGGGCGACAAGGTAAAGGCGGGCACGCTTATCGGCAGAGCAAAAGGCTTTGTTTCGGCAAACGTGTTTTCTTCCGTGTCGGGTGAGGTAAAAGGTTTTGTCAAACTACCTTCTTCTAACGGTTTTAAAGTGATGCACGTCGAAATCGAAAACGATTTCAAATATGAAACCGAAAGTCTGCCTCCGCTTCTCGAAAGGACGCCTGCTGCTTTACTCGAACGGGTCAAACAGGCAGGTATTGTCGGTATGGGCGGCGCAGGATTTCCCGCTCACGTCAAGCTGATGCCTAAAAAGAGGGTGGATACGCTCATCATAAACGGAGCGGAATGCGAGCCCTACATCACCTGCGACTACCGACTCATGCTTGAAAAGGGGCAGGAAATAATAAACGGAATAAAATATACGGCTCAGATTCTCGGTGTGGGGGAGGCTTACATAGGCATTGAAAGCAATAAAAAGGACGCAATCAAAAAACTTGCTCAAATATGTCCTCCCGAAATTAAAGTGGTCGCCTTAAAATCAAAATATCCTCAAGGCGCGGAAAAGCAGCTGATTTATTCCGTCACAAAAAGAGTGGTTCCTGCCGGCGGCCTGCCCATGGACGCGGGCTGCGTCGTTGTTAACGTGCACACGGCATACAGCATCGCAAGAGCGATAGACAACGGCGAGCCCTGTTATATGAGGGCTATGACGGTATCCGGCGACGGCATTGAAAAGGGCGGAAACTTCTGGGTCAGAGGCGGAATTCCTTATTCTTTTATTTACGAAAAGACGAGAGGCAATATAGACGAGGAAAAAGTTAAAAAGGTAATTGTGGGCGGTCCGATGATGGGCATAGCGCAGTCGAGTCTTTTGCCCGTTACGGGAAAGACATGCTCTTCGCTTCTGTTTTTGACGGCAAAGAACGTAAATACTTTAAAGCCGACTCAGTGTATTAACTGCGGAAGATGTATGAGAGGTTGCCCGATGAACCTCAATCCCAAGGCGATAGAGGAAAATACGCTTGCGGACAACACGGATAAACTTAAAAATCTCGACGTGTTCTCGTGTATAGAATGCGGAGTGTGTTCTTTTGCGTGTCCCGCAAAGCGTCCGCTTTTGTTTGCCGTAAGACTTGCCAAAAAGACACTAAAAGAAAGGGGGATAAAATGAGCAGATATCTTGTTTCGTCATCGCCCCATATAGCGTCGTCCCGAACAACGAGAAACATTATGCTTGACGTCATCATCGCTCTGATGCCTGCCGTCATAGCAATGGTTGCGATTTTCGGATTTTATCCGCTTTTAAACACGCTCGTTTGCGTAGGCTTTTGCGTGTTGTTTGAGTTTTTATTCAATCTCATAAGAAAGAAAGAACAGACGGTAGGCGACCTGTCCGCGATAGTCACTGGCATTATTTTAGGGTTAAATCTGCCTGCCGTGGTGCCCATATACGTTCCTGTCGTGGGAGCGTTGTTTGCTATCGTGATTGCAAAAATGCTCTTTGGCGGCATAGGCAGAAATTTTGCCAACCCTGCCATATCGGCACGAATTTTTCTGCTTTTGGCTTGGACCGGCGTTATGACATCGTTTGTGGCTCCGCTCGATTGGTCAAATCTTGCCGAAAACAATATGTTTTTTACGGTATCCAACGTCTTCAACATAAAGATGCCCGACCTGGTCACAAGCGCGACTCCGCTCGCTCACGTCAAAGAGGCTCTCGAACTCGGCACAAATCCCGCCACAGGGATTAACGCCCTCGATATGTTCCTCGGCACGATAGGAGGAAGCGCAGGCGAGGTTAGCGCTCTTGCCATTTTAATAGGCGGCATTTATCTTTTGATAAGAAGGGTTATAGATTGGAAAATACCCCTCGTTTACATTCTTTCGACAGTTATATTTACCGCGATATTTTACTCTGACACGGGATACGTCGGCGAATACGTATGGACTTATCTTCTCGGCGGCGGATTGCTTTTCGGCGCGTTCTTTATGGCGACCGATTACGCTACCTCACCCAAATCCCCCGTGGCGGTCATCATTTACGGTATAGGGCTTGGATTGCTTACCGTTATTATCAGGAAATTTTCGTCGATGAGCGAGGGCGTGTCCTATGCGATTTTACTTATGAATATCGTCACTCCGCTCCTCGACAAGATAAAGGTCAAACCTTTCGGCGGATACCCCGCTTATAAAAATAAAGACTTCGTCGACGCTTCTGCGATAAAAGGCAGAGCTCTCGGCGTTTGGAATTCAAAAGAAAATATGCTATCCGACCTTGCTAAAGGTATCGAAGAAGGAGGCACAAATGGCTAAGCAGATGAGCGCAACTACTAAAGACGTATTAAAATGCGTTCTCGTTTTGGTGGCAATCGCCCTTGTGGCGGGAATACTTCTCGGTGTCGTCAATAAATTCACTTACGTTGACGTCAATGCCGTTATGCTGACTTCTCTTTCGGAAAAATTCGACGTGGCGCAAAGCTCGGTAAAAAGCGACAATTCATATATCTACAACAAGAGTGAAGACAGTTATGTTGAAAGGTGTTACGTAGTTTATAAAGAAGTCGACGGCACTGCAACGGACGAGATTGAGGCTTTGGTTTACCTTGTCGTCGGTTCGGGCGCATACAGCGGTTCGGTGGAAATGTTATACACGGTCAAAGACGGCAAGATTGCCGATATCGAAGTATATTCTCATTCCGAAACGAGCGGTATAGGCACAAAGGTTTTAAAGCAGGAAAACCTCAACAAATATAAGGGCATAGAATTATCCTCGATAACTAATTACAACATCGCGGGAGGAGCGGACGCTAAGGGCGATGCGGTTTACGTTTCGGGCGCTACGAGGACTACAAGAGGCGTTCTTAACAGTCTCAGGGCTTTAGCGTATAGCTACAACACATACGTTGCAAGGGAGGCGGCAGGTGAATAAAATTCAGATTAACGACTTTTTGAAACAAAAAGGCTCGATAATCGCGAACGGCATTGTCACAAACAATCCCGTTTTCAGGCTTGTGCTCGGCACTTGCCCGACGCTTGCTACGACGTCGAGCGCAATAAACGGAATGGGTATGGGTCTTGCCGCCACTTTCGTGCTCGTATGCTCAAACGTGCTGATATCTCTTTTGCGCAAGGTAATACCGGACAAAATCCGTATACCTGCCTTTGTAGTGATAATCGCAACGTTTGTCACGCTTGTGCAGATGTTGCTTCAAAAATTTATTCCGTCACTTTATGAGTCGCTCGGAATTTTTCTTCCGCTCATAGTCGTCAACTGTATAATTTTGGCAAGAGCGGAAGCGTTTGCTTCGACAAACAAAGTTTTCAATTCTGCGTTAGACGGGTTAGGTATGGGTCTCGGCTTTACCGCCTCGCTCATGCTCATAGGTATTATAAGAGAATTTTTCGGAGCAGGCTCGCTCTTCTACGGCTCCCTTGCGGGAATCGAAACGGGCATACAGATTGAAGCGCTTGCCGATTATTCGCTCAATATCTTCGTGCTTCCCGCAGGCGGCTTTTTGGTGTTCGGTCTTTTGATGGCACTTATTAACTATCTTACCGACCTGCATAACAAAAAGAAGGAATTAAAGGCGGAGGCGAAAAAAGAGGACGCTTTAAAAGAGGGCAGAAAGGAAGATTTGCATATCGCTTTCAAAGAGGCGGACTTAAAAGAGAAAAATGACGAAGCATCTATTGAGGATAAGGCAAAGGCGGACGACGCCAAAGACGCTTTGAAAAACGCTTTATCCGACGGTACTTTAAATACGTTGGCGGGGGAGGATAGGTGATGGAATTCTTACTTTTAATCATTTCCGCTATTTTCGTAAACAACTTTGTTCTCTCGCAGTTTTTGGGAATTTGCCCTTTTCTCGGCGTGTCGAGAAAGACGGATACGGCTTTAGGAATGGGCTTTGCCGTCATATTCGTTATGGGCATTGCCTCGGTATTCGCATGGCTCGTTCAAAAGGCGCTTGTCGCACTGAACGTGGAGTATCTTCAGACTATAACGTTTATTTTGGTTATAGCGGCTCTCGTTCAGCTTGTTGAAATGGTGTTAAAAAGATTTATGCCGTCGCTCTATTCCGCACTCGGCGTGTATCTTCCGCTTATCACGACAAACTGTGCCGTGCTCGGCGTCGCAATACTAAACGTCAACACTTACGGCACGGAAACGGCAATGAGTCTGTTGCAATTTTTCCTCAACGGAATATTCAGCGGTATGGGCTTTACGCTTGCAATACTTTTACTTGCAGGCATAAGAGAAAAGCTCGAATACGCCGATATACCCAAGCCCTTTAAAGGTTTCCCGATAACGCTTATATCCGCTTGCCTTATGAGCATGGCGTTCGTTGCATTTTCGGGTATGGTGGGATAGGAGGAGTTTATGGTAGATTCAATGACGATTTTATACTCTGCGCTTATCCTTTTAGCTCTTGCAGTCGTATTTTCGATATTGCTTGCCGTGCTGGGAACGAAGCTTGCGGTAAAGCAGGATAAACGGATCGACGAGGTGGAAAAGAAGCTTTCGGGAGCAAACTGCGGCGGCTGCGGATACGCCGGCTGCGCGGCTTTCGCAAAGGCTCTGGTTGAGGGTAAGGTGGAACTATCGGCTTGCAATGCCACGCCTAAGAAAAATAAAGACGAGATTGCCGAAATTCTCGGAATAACTTCGTCGGGCGAGGAAACAAAACTCGTTGTGTGCTGCAACGGCGGAAAGGACGCCGTGGACAAATACGACTATCAGGGCTACGGCAACTGCCGTTCAATGGAACTTTTGGCAGGGGGCAGAAAACTATGCGATTGGGGGTGCCTCGGTATGGGAAGCTGCACCGACGCCTGTCCGACGCACGCCATAAACGTCCGTGACGGGGGGTATGCCGTCATAGAACAGTCTAAATGTATAGGTTGCGGAAAGTGTATCAAAGCGTGTCCTAAGCATTTAATCGAAAGAATACCCAAATCCGCCGTAGTATATATCGCCTGCAAAAACTGCGTCAAAGGCAAAGACGTTCGGACATTCTGTAAAAACGGGTGTCTCGGCTGCGGTCTTTGCGCCAAACTGTGTCCTCAGGGAGCGATAACCATGAAGGACAATCTGCCCGTGATAGACTACTCAAAATGCAACGGTTGCAAAACGTGCGCCGCAAAGTGTCCGTCCAAGTGCATAAAGGTGTTTGAAGAACAAAATACTGCCAAAAAATAACAAAAGTAAAAAATAAAATTTAAAACTTTTTCAAGTTTTGCGCATTTTAAAATGCGCTTTTTTTATAAAAAATCAAAAAAAAGAGGCAAAATATCTCTATTTTAAGGCGTTTTTTTCAAATTGGGTATTGAAACCGCTATGTTCGTGTGCTATAATATCAAGGATAATTTATCAAATTTTGAAAGTTTAAATCGTATTTTGGAGATTAAAATGGAAAAGATTGCAATAATCGATTTAGGTTCTAACTCTGCAAGGCTCGTTCTTGTAAATATTTTGGAAGGCGGTTATTTTGTCGTTTTCGACGAGCTAAAAGAGAGCGTAAGACTTGGTCAGGACCTCGATTCCGACGGCTTTTTAAAGCCTCAGAGAGTGGCTCAGACTATCAAAACTCTGACAATGTTTCGCAGACTCTGCGACGCAAACCATATAGATAAAATTTACGCATATGCCACGGCGGCTGTCAGAAGGGCGAAAAATCAAAAGAGCTTCCTTGACGAAGTGGCGGTGACGTGCGGCATAAAAATCAAAGTTTTGTCGGTTGAAGAGCAGGCGATGCTCGTATATCAGGGCGTCATAAACAGTATGGACGTGCCGCGCGGTCTCATTATGGAAATGGGCGGCGGCAGCACCAATCTCATCTATTACAACCGCCGCAACCTCATAAATTATGAGTCGTTGCCTTTTGGCGCGGTAACGCTTACCGACCTGTTTAAAAACGATTCGGACAAGCCCGAAGATCGAAATCAGAAGATTGAGGACTTTTTCAAAGAGCAGCTTGAAAAGATACCCTGGCTCAAGACTATAGAGCCGGACACTCAGCTTGTCGGAGTCGGCGGTTCGTTCAGAAATCTCGGCAGGATAAGCCGTATGATTAAAAAATATCCGTTTAACATGACTCACGGATATGAAGTGCCTATCAGCGAATTCGAGCAGATTTATAAGACTATGAAATGTCTCGACCTCGACAGCACAATGAAAATCAAAGGTCTGTCGAGCGGCAGGGCGGATATCTTCCCGAGCGCACTTGCCGCAATCAGTTCGGTTGTCAAGCACGTGGAATTCAACAAAATCATTATATCGGGCTGCGGCTTGAGAGAGGGAGCGATGTTCCGTTACGCAGTGCCCGGTATTGCCGAAAAACCGCTCAGCGACGTGTTAGGACACAGCCTGCACACGCTCATGACCTATTTTGACATAAATCAAACGCACGCGGAGCACGTTTATAATTTGTCGATACAGCTTTTTAAACAGCTCAAAGTTTTGCATAAACTTCCGCGTATGTATGTCAGAGTATTAAAAATCGCTTCTCTTTTGCACGACAGCGGTATGAGGATAAAATATTATCACCATCAAAAACACAGCGCTTATATAATTTTAAACAGCAATCTTTACGGCGTGCCTCACAAGGACATCATATTGGCGTCGTTTGTGGCGGGCGGTCACCGCAAGGTGGAATTTAACCGTGAAGAACTCATTAAATATAAGGACCTTTTAAACGTTGAAGACCTTGACGCAATCAAGAAACTTTCGGTCATACTCAGAATTGCCGAAAGCTTTGACAGAAGTATGTCAAGCGTTATCACGGGCATAAGCTGCGACGTGCTCGGAGACTCGGTTATCGTCAAGACGGAAACGGAGGGCGATTGCTCTCTCGAAATTAAAGACGCTCTTACCGCCGCCGCCGATTTTAAAGACGCATACGGCAAGACGCTTGAAATTTTATGATAATACTCGCTTCATCTTCTCCGAGAAGGAGAGAGCTTTTTAAGACTATATCAAGCGAGTTTAGCGTAATACCGCCCAAAGCGGACGAAAATACGACCGAGGTTAAACCCGATAAAATCGTAACAGAGCTTGCCGAAAGGAAAGCTCTTTGCGTTTTCCGGTCCTACCCGTCGGATATAGTCGTATCCTGCGATACGGTGGTATATGACGGCGAAGTGTTAAACAAACCTAAAGACGAGGCGGAAGCCGCAAAATGTTTAAAAAGGCTAAGCGGACGTTGGCACAAGGTTTACAGCGGCGTTTGCATATTATCCCCCAAAGGCAAAGATGTTTTTTACGAAATGACAGCCGTCAAGTTTAAAAAACTTACCGACGGGGAGATAGAAGACTATATAAAAAAATTCAATCCGCTCGACAAGGCGGGCGCATACGGCATACAGGATAACGTTTGCGTGGAAAAAATAAGGGGAGACTACTATAACGTGGTGGGACTTCCCGTAAAGAAATTAAGCAGAATAATCAGGAGGCATTATGCTTGAATTTGCGGTTGACCTCGGGTCAAGCAATATAACTATTTATCAAAAGGGAATGGGACTCGTATTAAGGGAGCCGAATATGGCGCTTCTTTCGGGCGAGGGCGACGTTTTAAGAGAAGCGGGATATAAAGCAAAAAGCACTCACGTTTCCACGCTCGGCTCGTCAAAACCCGCTTTCCCCGTCAAAGAGGGAGTAATCGTCGACCTCGATACCGCTATTTTGGTTGTAGGAGAGTTTTTCAAAAAAGTTCTTCCGCAAAGCTTTATACGTCCCAAATTCAGCGTACTCGCCATTGTTTCGGCGGCGATGAACACGGAAGAGAGAAAAATGGTGGAAAAATTGTTTTCAAAGCTGGGTGCTTCCTCGGTTTACGTTTGCGATTCTCCGCTCGCTCTGTATGAATATACGGGCACGATAGGAGGTTTGTTTGTCGACATAGGCGGCGGTAAGACGGAAGTGCACGCCGTGTCGGGAGAGGGCATTGTGGCAGGATGCACGGTCAATATAGCGGGCGACGCTTTCACCAACGCAATTATAGACTACATAGCGGATACATATTATATCAAGATAGGCGACATAACGGCGGAAAAACTCAAATGCGAGTCTTTATCATTTTATCAGAACGACCAAGGCTCTGATTTTATCTCCGGAACGGGGCTAAGCGACGGTATGCCCAAAAACGCCGAGATAAAGGCAAACGACCTTTTCTTTGCAATCGCTCCGCTCATCGACGACCTCGTTGACGTAATAAGCTCGGTATTAGGGGCAACGCCTCCCGAACTTGCGGCGGAAATTATGAAAAAGGGCTTCTTTATCACGGGTGCGTCTTCGCAGATTGCCGGGCTCAGCCAGTATCTTGCCGACAGATTGGGGCTTTATTGCACGGTGCTTGACGACGTTGAAAACGCGGCTGCACTCGGCGGCGGAAAGTTTTTGGACAATATGGCGACCCTTTCCTCTCTTATCGGCGTTCAGCTCGATTAAACCGAAAACACAATCAAAAGGGATATTTTATCCGATTTTATTGAATTTGATAAAAAGCCGTATGTGCTTTAACGGCTACATTAATTCGTTTAAAACAGTTTATATAAAAAATTATTAAAGATAAGTTACAATTTTTCTTAAAGAGCCGAAAGGCTCTTTTTTAATGCCTTTTACATAAAGGAAAATTTGCACTCTTTCGGCATATTAAAACAAACATAGTCATTTTTTGCCGAGTGCAAGTGAATATAATGTTTCCTCGGAGGGCGTATGAGAAAAATTGTTATCACTTCGGGAAAGGGTGGTGTCGGGAAGACCACGGTTGTCGCATCACTCGGTAGAGCGCTAAGCGACTTGGGCAAAAACGTGGTTTTGGTGGACGCCGACGTCGGACTCAACAATCTGGACGTCGTTATGGCACTCGAACACAAAGTAGTGTATGACATAGTGGACGTGATATCGGGAAGATGTCGCGTTTCTCAGGCACTCATCGAGGACGCAGAGAGCGGCTTGTTTATACTTCCGTCATCGTCGGACAATCCTCTGATGACTGCGCAGACCTTTCGCAACGTCATCGACTCGCTTGTCGGTTTCGATTACGTTCTGATAGACTGCCCTGCAGGTATTGAAAACGGTTTCCACAGGGCGGTGTCCTCCGCGAGGGAGGCTATCGTAGTTACCACTCCCGCCGTATCGGCTATAAGAGACGCCGATAAGGTGGTGTCGCTTCTGGCGGGATATCAGATGCAAAACGTATCCGTCATCATCAACAGGGTGAGGGGGGATATGGTATCGAGAGGCGAGATGATGTCGCCTGCCGATATTGCCCGACTGCTCAGAACGGAGCCGATAGGCGTCGTGCCTGACGACGAACTCATAACTTTATATTCGCAGGTGGGAAAGGTGCCCGACTATGCCGCGAGCGACAAAGCGTTCAAACTCATTGCCGAAAACATAGTTTACGGCTCGAGAAAATTTTATGAATATCAAAAAACAGGTTTGCTTGCAAAACTGTTCAGGAGAGCGAGATGAATAAAGCAAGTATTGCAACCGAAAGGCTTAAGGATATTTTAATAAAAGACAAGGTAAAGGCAACTCCCGGATTTTTAGAAGTTTTAAAATCCGATTTAAGGCATTTGCTCGGCGATTATTTCGAGCTGGACAGCGACGTTTATTTAGAGCTCGAACTGACCGACAAAGGCGATTTTTACGTTATCATAAACACAAGGGCTAACAGGATAAAGACGTTTATGTCCACTTAGTGCGCCGTTGAAGCGTTTAAGTAGCGGCTTTAAAGTGCGGAAAATGTTTAGAGGTTGCAAAATCAAAACGGGATAAAAAGCAATCGTTAAAGTATATACTGTTTAACGTAATCGGTAAAATGCTATTTAGCGCAGGCGGTTAAATTGAAGCGTGCGGTAAATCAAGCAAACGACGGGTAAAACGGCAATATAGCGCAATCGGCAAATTATATACTGCTAAACAAGCGGTAAAGCAGACGAGCGTTAATGCGACGGACGGGAAATCAAACAGAGCCGCAAACAGGCTGCCCGACAGCTTTTAAAACCCTTTAAAAATTTTATTTGAAAACGAAAATTTTTTGAATAGATTTGTTTTTTTAGCATATAGTCTACCGAGGTGGCTTATGAAATTCGACGCTATGCAAAAAACTGAAGCATCTATTCAAGAGAACAATTACGTTGAAAAAAACGTGGGCAAGGCAAAAAAAGAGGAGATACCGCAAAAAAAGAAATTCGGCATTTTCGACGCCGCAATCATAGCGACGGGAGTGGGCGCTTTTGTATCGTTCGGATATCTCTGTTTCAATATCGCCAAAATGGTTACCGGCGTGGCGTTGCTCGGCGGAGTGCTGACGTCGCTTGGCTAAAATCAAGCTCCATCCGCTGTTTTTGGCACTTGGAGTGATTTTAATATTTTTAGGCAAGGGCGCTCTGTTTCTGTGGACGCTTTTGGCGCTGTTTTTTCACGAAACGGCGCATATGCTCGCCGCAAAGTCAAGAGGATACCTTTTGGGGGAACTTACCTTAATGCCTTACGGCGCATGTCTTTGGGGAGAGGAAAAGACGGACAGCCGCTCGATGGCGTATATCGCCGTGGCAGGACCTTTGGCAAACCTTGTCGTGTTGCTTGCCGTTATGGCGGTGTGGTGGGCGTTCCCGGAAACGGAAAAGGTTTTAAAGACATTTTTTTGGGCAAACCTTTCTCTATTGGCGTTCAATTTTCTGCCTGCCTTTCCGCTTGACGGAAGCAGGTTGATTTTGGCTGTATCCAAAAACAAACTCAGGACGCTGAAAATTCTCAAGGGGGTGGGGATTGCTCTGTCCTTAATTATGTTTGCGCTGTTTTTGGCAAGCGCTTTTTTTGATATAAACTATTCGCTTGGCATAATCGCCGTGTTTTTATTTATCGGCGCCGTTTTCGGCTCGGAAAAGGAAGCGTATTGTCACGTATATTCCAACCGCCGAAAGGACTATTTCAACGGCGTGGAAAAAAAGACCGTCATAGTTTCCTCCTCCGCTCCTCTTGTCAATCTGCTAAAAAAAATGAATTGCAATACCGAGATAACCGTGGTGGTGGAATCGGACGGAATCAGACGAACGCTCGACGAAAAACAGCTTGGAATACTATTTGAAAAAAACGAACTTTTAAAGCCTATCGGCAAAACGCTTAATACTGACGGTTCAAATCGGGATAAAACTCAGAACGCAGTGAAAAACATTTATAAGACGTATAAATAAAACCGTTAAAATATAAATTAAAAATATAGGTGTGAAAATATAGATGTGAAAATCAAAAAATAAAAGGAACTAAATAAAAATCAATACGCAAAAAAATTTAAGAATTTAATATATTCATAAAAATTTTAATGTATTTCGTAAATTATAAAAACAATCGGATTTTTAAAATCAAAAGGACTGAAGATTTTAAAGATTAACAGCTGAACAAAAAATCCAAATCGCCCCATACGGGCGGTTTTTTGTTTTGTTTGAGGGTATGCCTTGCCATGCTTAGTAAGATATAATGCCTGCCTGTTGTTGACATTTTATTTTAGGTGCAATATAATTTATGCGCAATCACTTTAAACGCAATCAATGCGAGGTGCTTTATGAAATATATAGGAATCGATATCGGCGGAATGAGCGCAAAAGCGGGGCTTGTCAATGAGCTCGGCGAGATAGTGGCAAAGAGGACAGCCGAAACGGACAAGGGAACGGATACGGTTGAGTTTATCGCCAATATGGTGCATCTTACAGTAGACTTGCTTACCGACTGTTCATTGACGCTTGACGATATAGGCGGAATCGGTCTTGGCTTTCCCGGCTCGATAGCGGACGAAGCCGGCGTTGTCAGGTATTGTTGCAATCTCAATCTTAAAAACGTCGAGTTCGTAAAACTTTTCAGAAGCGGTCTCGATTTTCAAAAGACGATAAAAATTTCCAACGACGCCAACTGCGCCGTGCTTGCCGAAGCGAGATACGGCGGAGCAAAGGGCTCTAAAGACGTTTTGATGTTCACGATAGGCACGGGCATAGGCACGGGCATAATTTCGGGTGGACACCTTATAACGGGCAACATATCGGCAGGCAGCGAGGGCGGACACACGACGCTTTTTGTCGGTGGCGAGCAATGCGGCTGCGGCAGAAAGGGTTGCTTTGAGGCATACGCTTCCGCTACGGCGCTTATAAATCAGACTAAAGCCGCCGTGCTCAAAAACCCGACCAGTCTTCTTGCCGAGGCGGTTGAAAAGGGCGGTTTAAACGGCAAAGTGGCGTTTGACTGCGCCGAAAAGGGCGACAGGGCGGCAATGGAAGTGGTTGACAGATATATCAAATATCTCGGCGAGGGCATCGTCAATTTTTGCAATATCTTCTATCCCGAAATCGTGCTCATCGGCGGCGGAGTGTCCAATCAGGGCGACAGCCTCATAAAACCGCTTCAGTCGTACGTGGACACAAACGTATACGGAAAGGAATACAATCCCAAGATAAAGGTGTCGAAAGCCACGCTCGGCAACGACGCCGGCATTATCGGCGCAAGTTTGTTATGCACTTTGTAGATTTAAAAAAATTAAAGGAAATACTGCTCACCGTCGAAAAGCCGTCAAGGTATCTCGGCGGTGAGTTTAATACGCCCGATATGACGAAAAAAGCAAGGGCAAAATTTTGTTTTTGTTTTCCCGACGTCTATGAAATAGGAATGTCAAATCTCGGTTTACAGATACTTTACGACATTATAAATTCGCAATCGGATTTTATCGCAGAAAGGTGCTACGCTCCTTGGACGGATTTAGGAGAAAAGCTAAAGCAAAACGATATTCCGCTCTTTTCGCTCGAAACAAAAACGGCGCTTTCCGATTTTGACGTCGTGGGATTTTCTTTGCAATTCGAGCTTTTATACACCAACATACTTTATATGCTCGACCTTGCCAAAATTCCGTTCAGGGCATCGGACAGGGGCGAGGAATATCCTCTGATAATCGCAGGCGGACCTTGCGCCGTCAATCCCGAGCCGTTTAAAGACTTTTTCGATTTGATAGTCATAGGCGAGGGAGAGGAAGTCGACCTTGAAATTTTAAAGCTGAAAGCTAAGGCAAAAGAGGAAGGCTGGACAAAATCCGAGTTGTTGAAAAAATGCGCTATGCTTACGGGGGTATACTGTCCCGCCCTTCACAAAGAGGGGGAAATAGTCAAAAAGGCGATAGTTGCCGATTTTGAAAACTCGCCTTATCCCACGTCGCTTTTGGTGCCGAACATAAACATTGTGCACGACAGGGCGGTTATGGAATTATACCGAGGCTGTGCGTCGGGGTGCAGATTCTGCCAGGCGGGATTTTATTACCGCCCGATAAGGGAGAGGAGCGCAAAGAGAATAGCTTCTCTCGCCGAAAAGATAATCGATTCGACGGGCTACGAGGAACTTTCGCTTTGCTCGCTATCCACAGGCGATTACAGCCACCTTAAAGAGCTTATAGGCTATCTGAAAAAAATGTCGGACGAAAAGCACGTCGATTTATCTCTGCCGTCGCTGAGGCTCAACAGTTTCGAGGGGGATATCGTTCAAAACTCGAGGCGGAGCTCGCTGACTTTTGCTCCCGAGGCAGGCACGCAAAGGCTAAGAGACGTCATAAACAAAAACATAACGGACGCCGATATAGACAATATCGAAATGGCGTTCGATGCGGGATATACGTCGGTAAAACTGTATTTTATGATGGGACTTCCTACCGAAACGTATGCCGACCTTGACGGCATAGCGGATATATGCCTAAGGCTTAAAGAGCTTTTCCGCAAAAAAGAAAGAAGCCGTTCGCTTACGCTTTCGGTAAGCTGTTCGGTATTCGTGCCGAAGCCTTGCACGCCGTTTCAGTGGGCGGAGCAGATATCGATAGAGGAAATGCTTTCAAGGCAGAGGTATTTAAAGGAAAAGCTAAGGCGGATAAAGGGCGTGAAATTTTCCTGGCACGGTGCGGAAACGTCCTGCCTCGAGGGTGCGTTCGCAAGGGGAGACGGCTCGCTGTGCTCCGTCATAGAGACGGCGTATTTAAAGGGCTGCCGTTTCGACAGCTGGAGCGAGCATTTTAATTGGGAAAAATGGACGGAGGCGTTTGCCGAAAACGGCGTCGCCGTCGATAAATTTGCAAAGGCGATAGATTTAGGCAGTCCTCTGCCGTGGGACTTTATCGATACGGGCGTCCCCAAAGAGTATTTCAAAAAGGAATATCTCAAGGCGATGGAACAAAAAACCACCTGCAACTGCCGTGAAAAATGCAACGGCTGCGGAGCGTCTAAACTTGGCAGGTGCACGATATTATGATACTGTTGAAATTTAACAAAACGGATAACTTTTGTTTTATCTCGCATATAGACACGCTCCGTCACTTTCAGAGGATATTCCGCAGAGCGGGGATAGACGTGAGGTTTTCAAACGGATTCAATCCGCATATGCTCATATATTTTTCCTCGCCGCTTCCGCTCGGGCTCACGTCCTTTGCGGAATACGTGACGGTATGCACGGATATGAAGGCAAAGGATTTTCTGCCACTTTACAATAAAAACTGCCCCGACGGACTCAAGGGGATTGCCGCCGTCGACGTGGAGGAAAATCCCAATCTTCAGTTCAGGGTCGTGGCGGCCAAATACGACTTTTTCACGCCGCTCGAAAAAAAGGAAAGGTATATCGCAAACTATGTTAAAAAGGGCGAGAGCGTCACAGAGGACGTCACGGAAAAAGTTTTTGAAGTGGGCGAGCATACGGCAATACTTGCCAGCGGAGCGGTAAATCTTCGCCCCGAACGTTTCGCCACGGCTTGTTGCGGTGCGACTATCACGGAAATTGTAAAAACAAAACAATATATATTAAACGGAGACAAACTCGCAGACGTCGACGAGTTTTATCACTTGAATGAAAACGCTTTATCTTGATTACAAACCCCAATACGTCAGAGTGGCGGTAGTGGACGACAACAACGAGCTTGTCGATTTTTCCATTGAAAAAACGGCGGCAAGAGGCGTTGTCGGAAACATATACAAAGGCAAGGTGGAAAACGTGCTTTCGGGCATGAAAGCGTGTTTTGTCAATATCGGACTCGAGCGGAACGGCTTTTTGCACGTCGGACAAACTCTTGTCGAGGGCAGTGCGCCGTCGGGGGAAACGCTCAATCTTTCCGCAGGCGACAGCGTGCTGTGTCAGGTGGTAAAAGACCAATTCGGCGAAAAGGGAGTGAGGCTGTCGCAGGATATAACGCTTCCCGGCAGATACCTCGTGTTTTTGCCCCGTTCGGAATTTGTCAGCGTGTCGAGGCGAATATCGAGCGAGGAAAGAAAAGCGGAACTTGAAAACCTCGTCCGTTCCGCACTTCCCGAGGGCATGGGAGCCATTTGCAGGACGGCGGCGGAAAAGGCGTCGAGCGACGAGATACTGTCCGAGCTGTCCGAACTTGAAGAACTGTGGCAAAATCTTTTGGAAAGATATTCTCGGGCGCAGGAAAAGACGTCTATATTTAAAGAGGACGACTTGCTTTTGAGGGCGCTCAGAGATTTGAGATATAACGACCTTGAAAAGATAGTGGTAAACGACAAAATGGCATACGATTTGGCGGTGTCGGAATTCAGCGACGTGCCCGTCGAGTTTTACGACAAACCGCAAAATATTTTGCTTCACTACGGGCTCGGGGCGCAGATAGATTCGCTTTTGTCGAGAAAGGTCAAGCTTGCAAACGGCGGCGAGATAGTCATAGACAGGACGGAAGCGCTTACCGTTATAGACGTAAATACGGGCAAATACGTGGGCGGAAAAAACCTCGAAGATACCGTGTTTATGACCAACGTAGCGGCGGCAAAAGAAATTGCCAAACAGATAAGGCTGAGAAATCTGGGCGGAATAATCATCGTCGACTTTATCGATATGACGGAAAGCGAGCACCGTGAGGAAGTTTTGAAAACCCTGAAAGAGGAAGTTAAGTCGGACGGAATGAGAACGAACGTCGTTTCCATGACAAGCCTGGGGCTTGTGGAGCTTACTCGCAAAAGAAAGAGAGTTTCTATCGACAGCTATCTCTTGCAAAAGTGCCCTTATTGCGACAACGGCTACGTCGTATCCAACGAGCACAGGATAATGGCACTAAGAGAAAAGCTCGTCAAGGCGCTCTCCGAAGAAAACGTATCCGCACTTTTGGTGGGATTAAACCCCGAGATTGCCGACGCCCTGTTTACTACGAGAATGCTTTCCAAAGAGTGTTCTACGATATGGAAGCACAAAAGGATATATATCGTAGGCGACGCAAATATCCCCAAAACGGGCGAAACTATCCTCGCCATGGTCGGCTCCGTACTGACTTTGCCGTCCAACGCAAGAATGTTATATTAGTTGCTTTTTGGGGCAGGTTGAGGTATAATAATTTCAAGAGGTATTATGAAATCTTGGAAAATCGAAGGACCGCACGAACTCAATTTCGTTGAAACGAAGTCTAAGAGGGCGGCGGGACAGATAAGAGTTAAAATTTCGACGTGCGCTCTGTCCGAAACGGACATAGCCTTTTATAACGGGACGAACAACATCAGAAACATTGTTCCGTCGCACTCCGCCGTGGGATACGTGAGCGAAGCGGACGAGGACAGCGGTTTCAAAATGGGCATGAGAGTCGTTTTGTCGCCCTATATCGACAGCGCCGTCGAAAACGAGGAAAAGGCTCAGCGTAAAATAAAAATTATGGGGCTGGATACCGACGGCTTTTTGTGCGACTTTGTCAATATGCCGGCACGCAACGTCTATTCTCTCCCCGAGGGGATAAAGGACAGCGAAGCGGTGTTTATCGACTATATCGCCTTAGCCAATCAGGTGCTCGAAAATTTCGACTTTGAAAAGGGCGATTTTTTGCTCGTCATAGGCGCTTCCACTTTCGGGCTCGTCATATCTCAGCTTGCGCTATACTATCAGCTTGTCCCCATTTTGGTGGACGGCTACGATGACAGACTCAAACTTGCCGAAGAACTCGGCGTGTATTATACCATCAACAGCCGCAAGGAAAACCTCGACAGCGTCATCTGCGAGATAACGGGCGGCCGCTTGGCGGATTATACCGTGTTCGAGCCGAGAGAACTTCCTTTCTCTCTTGCCTACAACTACACCCGTGAGGGCGGCGTCATCGTCATATCCGGTTACAACAACCACGTTTTAAGTTTCGACGCAAATATCGATACGGTGTTTTCAAAACAGCTCACCATAAAGGGCGTCAACAACGGAATAGACGAGATATCATCCGCCATCAACTTTTTGGCAAACAACGTAGTGGTGACGGACAACCTTGTAGCCGAAGTGTTTGACTTTGACGACTCTCAAAAAGCGTTCGAGTTTTGTTCTCAAAAGCACGACCGCAGTTACGGCAAGGTGCTGATAAAATCAAAACAGTTTTAGTTTGCGGGTGTGGGAATAAAAAAATAAATTTTGATTTAAATTCGGCAAAAAAAAAGCATCCTTTTGGGAGGCTTTTTTATTTGCTTTATAAACAAAGCGGGAGAAACGGCTATTTTTGCTTTAATTTACAGTCTGTTTTATGCAAGGGCTTTTTAAAGGGATACAAATTAAAAAAAGACGGCAATGCCGTCTTTGCGTTTTAACAAATTCAGTTCTTTTTATATTTTACTTTATATTGCGTCAACGCTTTGGCGAGCTGGTCTGGGCAGGAGGTGCCGCCACGGCACTGTATGCCGCTTAGCGCGGATATTATCTCATCGATGTTTTTGCCGACAGTCAGTCGGGAGATTCCCTGAAGATTGCCGCTGCAACCGCCGACGAATTTGACGTCGGTCAAGATATCGTCTTTGACGTCGAAGATTATTTCTCTCGAGCAGGTGCCGTTGGTGCGATACGAATACATAAATCCTCCTATTCTAAAAGGGTGTCGTGGATAAGCGCAAAGGTTTCCGACGCTTTTTCCGTCCAATTTTTAAAGATATATTTTGCCGTTTGTCTGTCGTTTACTATGAGGCGAAGTTCCATAAGGGTGGTTATATCGTTTTTGATTTTCATAATCACGGTGTAGGTGCCGTCGGAATTTTTGGAATAATCGCAAAAATACTGTTGTTTGCGCTTGTAGCGCATACGGTTTTCACGGGTATAGTTTGTGATTTCCTCTCTTATGTGCGACGGTATGCGGGGAAAGAACAGCGAAAGGCAGGAAATGCCGTCCTGCGTTATGCTTATATAATCCGACCTCGGAACTCTGTATAAAAGATTTGTTTCCAAAAGCTCGTCGAGATACTGTTTGCAGTCGATATAAGAGAGCCAATTGTTGTCCGAAGTGCATAAATCCAACACTGTCGATTCTTCAAGCGGAATCGCCATTTTCTCGAATACGAACAAAACGATAAGTTTTTGAATTTTACTGTCCAGCGTTGCCGGATTATCCACGTCGTACACTTTAAAACTCCTTTGTAAAGATGGAAGAAAATTGTAGCATATAGTCGCCAAAAATTCAAGATTTTAAAAAAATTTATTTTTTAATACTATCTGTATGGTGTTTAGCGGATATAATACGCAAGATATAAACTCTTTGCACACAAAAAAACGCCCGAAAAGGTGTATTCGATAGAGAAAATCTAATAATAAAATAAAAAACGGATACACCACAAAGGGCAAGTCAAAAAAGGGAGCGAGTTATTTGAACTCGCTCCCTTTTTTGACAATATTAGAATGTAGATTCGAATTGGAAATAAGCAAGTATTTCATAAAGCAGCATGATAACAAGGAGTGAGAGTAAAGCCGAACAGTTACCTGCCCGGCTTTACAAATTTTCAGCGATAATTTTCCCCTTGACAGCGACCGATTCTCCGATACACCCCAAAGGCGAAAGACAATTTTATATGTAGTTCCACTTGACAAAACTAATATGATTAGGTATAATTATATATAGATTAGCATAAGGAGGCTTTTCAAATGCCGCGTTTGGGACTTACGGCAGATACAATCATAGAAGCTGCCGCGCAAATGGCGAACGAAATCGGAATAGATAAAATTTCTATCAAGTTACTTGCGGAAAAGTTCAATATCAAATCGCCGTCCTTTTACAATCATTTTACAAACTTGGACGAAATCAAAAACGGCGTTATGCTTTACGGCTGGAAGCAGCTCGAAGAAAAGGCGTTGCGCGCTGCCGTCGGTGTTTCGGGATATGATGCCGTGAAAGCGATTTGCTATGCGTTTTACGATTATGCCACGAGCAATGCGGGCATATTCGACGCCATGCTTTGGTACAACAATTTTCAGGACGAAAAGGCTCATAAAGCGACGCAAAATATGTTCGATATGATTTATAAGATAACCGCGTCGCTGAACATATCCGAACAGAACAGCCGCCACCTCGTGCGTATGTTCCGCTCCTTTTTGGAAGGCTTTTGTCTGCTTGTCAACAAAAAGTCTTTCGGCCACCCTCAGTCCGTGTCGGACACCTTTGCTCTATCGGTTGATACCCTGATTGGCGGCATGAAATCTTTGGAAAACAAATAATGCGGAGAGTGAAACAACATGATACAAAATTTAGGCGGCAGAATCGTAAATAATTGGCTATATCGCTATTCAGATGGTTATGTTTTGATAGACACCGGATACGAGAACGGCTATAAGCATTTTTGCAAACAACTCAAAAAGAAAGGTGTTGCCCCGCAGGACATTCACTATTTGTTTCTGACACATGCCCACGATGACCACGCAGGTTTTCTGAACGAGCTGCTGGCGGCTATTCCGAATTTGACCGTGATCGCGGACGAGAAAGCACTTGATGTCTTGCGCAAGGGACAGAACCCTTTTACGGGCGGCTGCACGGGCAGGCAGGCTCTGACTTTCTGCAAATTGATGGCTTTGTTCGGAAAGGGCAAGCATCTCTTTCCCCCTTTGAAGAAAGAGTATGAAAACAGGCTCATTCTGATTTCGGACGAGAACGTCCATGATTCAGACAAAGTATTGGGTGGCAAAATTATACGCACGCCCGGTCATACCGCCGATTCTATGTCTCTGCTGTTGAACGACGGCACCTTGTTTTGCGGCGATGCCGCCATGAACGGTTTTCCGAGCGTAAACAACGTAACGATTTGGGCGGAAGATATGCGGGGCTTTGCCAGCTCGTGGGAAAAAATCATCGCTTTGAAGCCGAAGAAGATTTACCCCGGCCACGGCAAGCCGTTTCCCGTTTCCGCCCTGCAAAAGAATTTAGCGAAGCTGAACAAAGTCAAACTGTATCCTTTGGAGAAGTAACCCAATGAAAATGTATGCGTCCTGCCCGATATAAAAGATATAAAAAGCGTTTATGCTTCAGTTTTATTTATATATCTTCAGTTAAATTTGAGTCAATAAATTGTGGCGCTTTTTTTATACAGTTGCGCACGCCGTTTACCGCAACTTGCACGCCGTTTGCCGTTGCGCAAGTTTTTATACGGTGGCACACGCTTATTATGTCAAAGGCGTATGCAATGGCGCTCGGTTAATCTTTTTTGACGCAGGTGTTTTCTATAAACCTTGCAAAGAACTGTGTAGCCGTCTTTAATTGGTCTTTGTGCAGTCTTTCGTTTATGCCGTGAATGCGGTTTTGGTCGTCGAGCGAATTGAGGAAGGGCCCGAATCTGAACACGTTGTCGGAGACGGGGAAGTAAAATCTTGCGTCCGACGCCGCTATGAACATATAGGGTATAGTGGCGGTGTTCGGGAACACTTCGTCTATCGTGTCTGAAAGCGATTTATAGGCATAGCTTTTAATGTCGCCCACGGGAGTGGGAGCGGTATACGCCACAGTTTTGACTTCCACGCCCTTGCCGAGAAGTTTTCTTAAATATTTTTCAACGTCCTCTATCGTTTCGCCCGTGATTATCCTTGTGTTGATGTTTGCCTTGACCTCGTTGGGCAGGGTGTTTCTAGCGTCCGAGCCCCACAGCATAGTGGGTGAAAAAGTGGTGCGGACGAGGGCGTTTGTCATTGACGACGCCACGGTAAAGATTTTTTTGACGAGGGGGGATAAAATGTCACGGTTGACCATGACAAATTTTAAGGGACCCGACGCACGTTTTGAAATCTCTTTAAAGGTATATTTTGTCACGGTAGTCCACCTTGTCGGCATGGGGTGCTTCTGAATTTTAGCAAGCGCCACGCCAAGCTGACCGACAGCCGTTTTGCGTTTGGGGTTAGAAGCGTGACCGCCTTTGAGTTTTACGGAAATTTCTATATCGCTGTTGCCCTTTTCGCAGATGCCTATCATGGCAAGCATACCTTTGACGCCGAGCATTTTGCCGTCCATAATCGTTCCGCCCTCGTCGAGGACAAACTCAAACTTCATTTTCTTTTCGACAAAATATTCGACTATCTTGGGCGCGCCTTCAAAGCTCGTGCCCGGCTCCTCGTCGTGTCCGAAACAGAAGTATACGTCACGCGAAAAAGTTTTGCCCTCTTTTAAAAGCGCTTCCATTCCCTCGAGCAGAGCGAACATATGTCCTTTCATATCCTGCGAGCCTCTGCCGTAAACGTAGCCGTCGTCCGTTATCTTGCCGCTGAACGGCGGATAATCCCAACCGTCTGGCGTTGCCGGGACGACGTCCTGGTGCGACAAAAAGCAGGCGGGCAAAAGGGACGAATCGTTGCCCTTGAAGTGATAGACTAGAGAATATCCGTTTATGACGGTAACGCTTGCCGTCTTGTGGATAAGCGGAAAAGTCTTTTCGAGATATTTTTTAAAATCCAAAAAGGGTTTGTCCTGTCCGACAAATTCTTCCACCATGGATACGGTGGGAATCTGTATAGCTCCCGAGACGTGCTCCAACAGCTTATCCGCATCCGCTTCAACCGGCGTGAACTGTTTTGCGTTGCTTTTGGGCGGACGGGTAAAAATTGTCCTTAAAATCATAAACAGGATAACCGCACCTATGGCTGCGGCAATCGCTATCAATACTATCTGATAAATTTCCATATTCGCTCCTTATTCCGCAAAAGCGGATAGAGTTTTGATTTATAATATTATTATAACTTCCTTTTAGTTCAAAAATCAACGTTTTTTTTAAACTAAGAGTATCGATGCGAATGTGGAATACAAAAGCTCTTAAAACGCAAGGTTATCAAATGACAATATTTAAAAATGGGGGTTGATTTTTTACGGCTGATAAATTAAAATTTATACGATATATGTTTACTCTTTCAATCGTCAAAGAGGTTTAACGCTTTATATCGAAATATTCGCATATCGGGATATGCCGATATAAATTTTCAAACATATGCGCATATTCGCATACGTCCAAATGCAATCCGTCGGGGCAGGGGGTAGAAAAGCGCCGAGTGCAATCAACGCTTTCGCCCTTGCAAAATCAGTCGTTTAAACAGTCGGTGTAAATTTTGGCGTATGAAATGCGTTGCTATTGCGTTAGCGGCTACGGCATAAAAGCGTTTGACGATATGCCGTTTAGCGTTTGATATTTTTGCGAACGGGTCTATAACGGCAAAAGGGGGAAGTCTTTAAGACGAAATTTAATGAAAAAGGTTAGTTTGATTTTAGTTTGTTTGACGCTCATACTTTCGGTATGTTTTGCATTTAGCGCCTGCAACGGCGAAACGGTCGCTCCGTTGGATTTTTCGAGGTTTCGGACGGACGAGTTTAAAAATTATACCGATATGTATTTAAACGAAAATATGTCTTCGCTCACCGTCGAGGGCAAAAAGCAAGGCTTGTTTATGGTGACGGGGTATGACAGCGGAACGGTGGATTATAAGGGCAGACCGGTGCCCGACGAGGTATCGGTAAACGACGCCGAAGCGGTCACCGCCAATTTTGATCCCGACAAGCCGACGATAGTGATTATACACGGCGTTCAGCCTTCCGAGGGCAGATATTCAAACGCCTATTTCTGGGGCGACAACCATATGGGATACGACGTAGAGCTTAGCGAACTGTTTTACGACGGCTCCCAAAACTACGAAAACAGAAGCTGGAACGTGTTATATTTCCACTATGAGCAGTTTGTAGAAGCCGAAGGTAGCGGCGAAGATATTGCCGAGATGGGGGATGCCGTTATTGAAATTAACAAGGCTATATGGACCATGGGCGAAAGCGGAATCGGAAGCAGGATAATCGAGGTGGACGAAAATAATAACGGCACGTGGTCGCAAGAGGCGGCGTTTGACGGCTCTATATGCGAGTATTTCGTGGCGGAATATTTAAGGTTTATGTCAAACGTGACGGCAGAGTATCCCGATTATCTTTTGCAGCGTGACGAAATACGTTTTGTCTGCCACTCTATGGGCGGAGTTACCACCGTATCTTCCGCCACATTGCTCACCGCCATGGCGGAGGCAGGCGAGATAGACAAGGCGTATCTGCCTGACAGGCTCGCCCTCATAGACCCATACGTTGGAATTTACGGCAATCAGTCGCTCAAGATAGCGTGGTCGGGAAAGAATATCGAAAACTTCAGAGAATCGTATCTTCTCGGAATTCAGTATTATAAAAAGATAAGCGGCGGCGTCGTAGAGTTTTACGTCAACAGCGAAGTGGGCGTCGTGCCGTATATGGTGATAGGAAGCGAGGGCTCGCTCGAAAAGGAATTGATGACGGAGTGCGCATATTCGGTTGTCATTCCGCAATACCAAAACGTATCGATAGTTTTTTCGGGCGGACACAACGCCATGCGAGAGTGGTATTTTTACAGCTACACCGTTCAGCCCGTAAGACTGTATAGCGAAGATGACGCCGTTTTAGTCAACCGTGAATACGTGTTAAAAGACGGCGCAACTCCGATAGGCTACAGTCCGTCCGCATCGCTGTCCACCGAGGACTTGAAAAAGATTGTCGGACAGCCCGTCATTCAAAAGGTGGATACTTCAAGCGGAAAGGATATAGGCGTATTGCCTTATAAAACTTATAAAGATTCGCAGGGTAACGTCGTCAAAGTGGTAACCGAGCATATTTTCGTGCCGTATAACAAATATTGACGCTTTAAGCAAGTCAAAACAGACTTAAAAAAGTCAAGGCAGATTAAGCAAACCAAAAAACTTGCTTAAGTCATAACGGTTTTAGCAAGTCAAAACAGACTCAGGCAAGTTAAAACTGACTTGGGTAAGTTAAAACAGACTCAGGCGAGTTAAAACTGACTTAGGTAAGTTAAAACAGACTCAGGCAAGACTCAGGCAAGTTAAAAACATCGGGCGCACTAAAGTGCGCCTTGTTTTTTTTGAATAATGAAAAGGCATAAGTGAAAAGACATAAGTGAAAAGACATAAATGAAAAGACATAAGTGAAAAGGCATAAATAAAAAGGCATAAATAAAAAGGCATAAATGAAAAGGCATAAATAAAAAGGCATAAATGAACAGCATAAATATAAAGGCATAAATGAAACAGTATAAAAAACAGCATAATTGAAACAGCATAATTCAATAAAAAAAGATATTTTAAATAATATAAATATCATAAAAAGAAAAATCAAAATTTCAAAAAAAATTTGTTGCTATTTTTTATAAATTGTGCTTTACTTATTTTAAATGAAGAAAATCCGCAGGCGGTCTGTCGTTTGTGGCGGATTTCTCAGGCTAAAAACATAAGGTTTTAAAATCGCTCAGGTTTTAAAGCAAACTTTAATTGGAGGCTATAATGAACAAATATGTTGAGAAGTTTGTAAACGAAAGCGCGGCTTTGACCAAGCCGGACAAAATCGTCTGGATAGACGGCTCAAAAGAGCAAATCGAGGCTCTCCGCAAAGAGGCTTGCTCGACGGGCGAGATGATAAAACTTAATCAAGAGCTATTGCCGGATTGTTATTTGCATCGCACTGCGGTCAACGACGTTGCCCGTGTCGAAGGCAGGACGTTTATCTGCACCGAGAAAAAGGAAACGGCGGGCCCCACCAACAACTGGATGCAAAAAGACGAAGCGTATAAAATGTTAAAAGAAATTTACGACGGTTCGATGAAAGGCAGGACGATGTACGTCATTCCTTATTCGATGGGTGCAATCGGTTCAAAATTCTCTAAGATAGGTATCGAGCTTACCGATTCTATATACGTTGTTTTGAATATGTGCATAATGACGAGAGTTTCCTCAAAAGTTTACGACGCTCTCGGCGACAGCGACGATTTTGTCAAAGGTTTGCACGCTAAAGCGGATATCGACGAGGAAAAGAGATATATCTGCCAATTCCCCGAGGACAACACGATAATGTCCGTCAACTCGGGATACGGCGGCAACGTATTGCTCGGCAAAAAATGTTTTGCGCTCCGTATAGCTTCATATCAGGGCTGGCAACAGGGCTGGATGGCAGAGCATATGCTCATTTTAGGTCTTGAAAAACCGAACGGCGAAACAAAGTATATCGCCGCCGCTTTCCCGTCCGCCTGCGGAAAGACAAACCTTGCCATGCTCATTCCGCCCAAAGAATATCTCGAAAAAGGATATAAAATTCACACGGTAGGCGACGACATCGCTTGGATAAGAGTGGGCGCAGACGGCAGACTTTACGCCATCAACCCCGAAAACGGTTTCTTTGGCGTAGCTCCGGGAACGAACGAAAAATCAAATCCCAACGCACTTGCTTCAACGAAAAAGGGCACCATTTTCACCAACGTCTGCCACAATCTCGAAAACAACACGGTATGGTGGGAAGGACTTGACAAAAATCCGCCCAAAAAGGCTGTCGATTGGAAGGGAAATCCCTGGACTCCCGACACCGTTGACGCAGACGGCAAGCCTGTAAAAGCGGCTCACCCCAATTCAAGATTTACCGCACCGGCGGTCAACTGCCCGTGCATTTCAAGCGAGTTTGAAAATCCCGAAGGAGTACCGCTTGACGCTATCATATTCGGCGGAAGACGAGCAAAAACCACTCCGCTTGTCTACGAATCCAAGAGCTGGGAAAACGGCGTGTTTATCGGCTCTATCATGGCAAGCGAAACAACGGCGGCGGCGGCAGGTGCTGTCGGCGTAGTCCGTCGTGACCCTATGGCAATGCTTCCTTTCTGCGGCTACAACATGGGCGACTATTTCGCTCACTGGCTTGACATGAAAAACAAGTCGGATAAACTTCCGAAGATATTTAACGTTAACTGGTTCAGAACAGACGAAAACGGACATTTTATATGGCCGGGCTTTGGCGATAACATGAGGGTGCTGGATTGGATTATCAAGCGCTGCGAAGGCGCCGTTGATGCTGACGAAACCGCAATAGGTTTCGTTCCCAAGGCCGAAGACATTAACATCGACGGTCTTGACATTAACATAGAGACTTTGAAAGGACTGCTTGACGTCGATAAGGATATGTGGAAATCGGAAGCCGAAGGTATCGAGGAGTTCTACACAAAGTTTGGTGATAAACTCCCTGAAACTTTAAGAGCGGAACTTGAATCGCTGAAAGCAAACCTTGCTAAATAAGAAAAAGGGAGACATCAAACGGTCTCCCTTTTTTAATTAAATAAGAGCGTTTTCAGGTTAAAGCGCCTTGCAGGTCGGACGGCGGACGCACTTGGTTTAAAATAGGACGCCATGAGGTTGCCGAAACGGTCGGGGAGACTGACAGCTTAATTTAAAAATAATTTTTAGAGAGAATACAGACTATGAAACTTTATGAAAAATTTGTAACAGAAGAATTAAACGAGGACAAAACCTTAAAGTCACTCAGCTTCCACGCTCCGTCAAACTTTAACTTTGGTTATGACGTGGTAGACGAATGGGCAAAAACAAACCCCGACAAAAAAGCCATGATATGGGTAGCCGACGACGAATCGGAAAGAATTTTCACGTTTAAGGATATCAGTTTGATGTCCAATCAGGTGGCAAACTTTTTGAAAGCAAAGGGCGTCAAAAAGGGCGACAGAGTTTTGCTTATACTCCGCCGTCACTACGAGTTTTGGCTTGCAATCGTAGCACTTCACAAAATCGGCGCAATCGCCATTCCCGCAACCGACCAGCTCAAGAAAAAGGACGTCGTTTACCGTATTGAAAAGGCGGGCATCACCTGCGTGCTCTGCACGTCTGACGGCACGATATCGGGCGAGGTAGAGCTTGCCGCAAAAGATACCGGCGTCGACAACCTCATCATAATAGGCAAAAAGGACGGTTGGACAAGTTTTGAAGAGGCGTATTCCTATCCCGACAAGTGCGACAGAGACCCTTCGCTCACCATAGACGACATAATGCTCATGTATTTCACCTCGGGCACGACAAGCTATCCCAAAATGGTGGCGCACACGTTTGCATATCCTTTGGGTCACTTTATCACTGCCAAGTGGTGGCACAACGTATCTGAAGACGGGCTTCATTTCACCGTAGCCGAAACAGGTTGGGGCAAGGCTGTTTGGGGCAAACTCTACGGTCAATGGCTTTGCGGAGCTTGCGTGTTTACCTATGATTTTTCAAAATTTGACCAAGACAAAGTTTTGAAAATGATAGAAAAATACAAGGTGACCACTTTCTGTGCTCCTCCCACCATCTACAGATTTTTGATAAAGGCGGATTTAAATCACTATGACCTCTCTTCGATAGTATACGCCACGACGGCAGGCGAGGCTGTAAATCCCGAAGTAGTCAATCGCTTTAAAGAAGTTACGGGACTCACGCTTATGGAAGGTTTCGGTCAGACGGAAACGACGCTCACCATTGCAAACCTTATCGGCACGACGCCCAAACTCGGCTCTATGGGCAAGGCGTCGCCTCAATATAAGATTTCGCTTTTAGATTCCGATTCCAAGCCCGTTCCCAACGGCGAGGTGGGCGAGATATGCATAGACTACTCGGAAGGAATCCCTTACGGAATGTTAAAGGAATACTACCGTGACAAGGAAAAGACGGACGAGGCTATGCACGACGGCTTCTATCACACGGGCGATATGGCGTGGTGCGACGAGGACGGATATTTCTTCTACGTCGGCAGAACGGACGACCTTATAAAGTCGAGCGGTTACCGTATAGGACCGTTTGAGGTGGAAAGCGCCATAATGGAACACCCCTCCGTCTTGGAATGTGCCGTAACAGGCGCTCCCGACCCGGTCAGAGGACAGGTGGTAAAAGCGACGATAGTGCTCGCCAAAGGCTATACTCCAAGCGAGGAACTCAAAAAGGAAATTCAGACTTTCGTCAAAAAGGCGACCGCTCCTTATAAATACCCGAGAATCATCGATTTCGTCGACGAGCTCCCCAAGACGATAAGCGGCAAGATAAAGAGAACGGAAATAAGAAAAAACAACTGATTTAATTTCGCATGCTTTTTAGCCGCTCCGACAATGTTCGGAGCGGTTTTGTTTTAAACCGCAGCTGTCCGGCGGTCAATTTTGTTTCGGTATAAAAATTTAATCTCGCATAGCGGTTTAACGGCAAACAAAGAGGAGATTTTTTTCGGTTTTCAACAGCTTTATGCTGTTATTTTGTCTTGTTTGCAAGGGGTAGGGACATAAATTTTTTAATTGCAGTCTTAAAAATATTTAAAAAATTTCCTTAAATTGCAAATTACGTTATAAGCACGGTCAAAATCTCAAAAAAAAGGCGAAAAAGGCCGAAAACACGGTATTGTTGCCTTTAAGTGGCAGGGTATTTTCGGCAAAAATATTGACAACCGCCTTTAATTCGTTTATTATTATCCTGTATAGTAGGATAATTAGGATATTTATACCCTTTTTTAAATTTCGCTGTTTTTAAAAGGCTGTGCAATCAGTTAAAAAGGGGTAGGGGTATCGTGTTTTATCCGATATGCAAGGGGGAGTTTTAATCTTTCCCGAAAACTGAAATTTTTGAATATAATTTATAAGCCGTCTGTAAAACGCAACGCAAAAAACAAATACGACACGGCGCCTAAGGTGCGACGAATAAAAGGGAAACAATCAAAATTTAAAGAGGTGGGATTATGAGAAAGAATTTAACAGGATATTCATCAAGAGGTAAGGTTTTTAATACCATGGTCAAGGCAACCGTTTTGGTGCTGCTTTTCGCGGTGCTCTGTCTTGCCTTTTCTTTCTCTGTTAGCGGCGTAGCCTCCGCCGATACTTCCGTTTCCCAAGTTTTTGCAAATTCAAGCTCTGCCTCGGCAAACGAAGCCGTAGTTTCCGGCTCCGATGACGACGAAAACGAAGCCGCCACTAGTGGCGAAGCAACTACAGCTGCCCCCCAAAAAGGGGGCGACAGTAGCTGGTTGCAGTCGGACGTCAATATAGGCACAAGCGGAACGTCGAGGGAAATCAACGTTCCGGGAATTAACTTCTCTTCTACTTATACGTCTTGGTATTATACCGGTGATAATATGGATTCGGTTGAGGGCAGCGGCACTACTTTGAGAATCGACGGTGGCTCACATATTACGAATGTTAGTTTTTATGCTGTAATTAACTATAAACTTAAAAATCCGGAAATCGCCTATCTCTTGAAAAACGGAGCGGATCTTACCGTAAAAGTTGGCGCCAGGTTGACTTTAACGAAGGACGACCATCACGGATTTTGGATTAGAGTCAGTAACTCGGATAACAAAATGAATTCCACGAAAGCAGCTTGGGATATGGGAACAAGCGGTTTTGTAGGCGACGATTCGACAAAAAAAGAGCCTAATTCTTACGATTTGACAGGTGATAGCGCCAAAAGCTTTACGTTTAACTCAAAATCATGGAACGACAATAATGCAAATTCTGACGGAATATGTTTTACTGTTGCTTTTCGTCTTCTTCAAAATACCAACGTGCTTAGAACAATCAATGCTAATATTAATTCTGCTTCGATTTCCGTTACTTTGAATTTGCCTACCGACAGCGATTCGCCTGATAATACCGTTGATATCGACCCTAAACATACTTCTCCCTATATCACTTCTATGTCTTCTCTTCTCCTCAACTACGGCGATACGGCTACAGATATCGAGGGGGCATACACAAGATTTCCCAATCTTTTAAGCGACTTGGAAAACAGCGTAGACGGAATATCTTCAACGGGAGACAATACGGATACTTTGAACTTAAAATCCTACACGAATTCTCCAATAGATAATGTGGGCGGCAGTGCGTATTACAAAAAAACATACATGACGATTACCGAAAACAGTTTGCTAAAATCCATAACCATTGCCGCTACCGATACGGAAAACGTAGTGTTTAACTATTATGAAAATCAGACAAACAATACGACAAAAAGCGGTTGGGTCAAAAACGGCGACGGCGACAACGTATACTATTACCAGTTGAAGCGAACGTCGGTTAAGGCTGCAACGTTGACGCTGTATTTTGCGGCAAATACCACTGTAACCGTTACAACAGCAGACTATGTAGGAAATTCGGCGGGTGTTACCAAGATAACGGTCGGGGGTATCGAGAAAAACGATTCCGACTTATCCAAGCTCAGCGTGCTTTCGGCAAACGGCGACGATACCGCCGTCGAGCTTCTCAATTCGGGAAACTGGGGCGGAGATACAAGCTGGATATACTCGCTTAAAGCAGGCGACAACGGCAATACGGTTTTGACTTTTTCGGTTGAAAGGACAAACGATACCGAATACGTGGCGCACCTCGTATATTTCTATCGATTATATTATTCCCCGAGTTTGGCGGGGCTGAGTTCCGCAACGGAAGTCATGCCGGACGGAGTGTCAAGTTTCCACTATACCAACGGTTATATTTTAGGATATAAAAATGTTACAAGTTTTAACGTCGATTTGGGGTTGACAAACGTTGCCAACAATTCCGGCTATTACAGGCTTGAAGTGTCCGTCGCCAACCTTGCAGGTAAAAACAAAAACGGCACGGCAAAAAATATTTACTATTTCAAAGTCGACAACGACACGGAAGAATCTACCTTGAGTTCCGACGTTAAATATTCCAACAGCGTCGGCAACGTTTCCTTTACCGATTATCTTACCAACGAATACGGATTGAGATATTATTGGTTCGGCCTTAAGGACTTAAATTCCAACGGACTATATCCCACGCTCGTGACGACAATCACACTTGCAGGTGAAACTCGCAAAGGCTCTCTTGCTACAACGCTCGGCAATAACCTCTCGGGAAATACTTTAAGGTATACCAAGGCGAACGGCGACGAGGCGTCGGTTGTAGTTAAGGGAGGAGTGATTTCTTCTTCAGACAGCTCGGGCGGAACGGTAGGCTCATACGAAATTATGGGTACGACCTATGAGAACGTCTTCTTTGACGATACGCTCTATATCTCGTATAACGGCGGCGTGTTTACCATTTGGGCGCAGGCAACCGAGGAATCAAACTTCAGCCTCGAAACGACTTTCACCGTCTATAAGGGCACGTTGGAATCGGGCAAAGCGTCGCTTACCGCAAACGGTAAGTCAATGTGCTATTTCGCTATGGACTTCAAACCAATCGAATCCAAGATTTCCATGAGCGACGAGGGCGGTTATCTTGCCGATTACAGCGGAAGCAGCACAGGTTGGCTCAATCAGACGAGTGCTACGAGAAAATGGTATACCGAATCGTGGTCCCCGAAAATTGTTACGTATATTCCCTCCGATGGCGAGGATAACTCTACCGCTTACTTCGGCGTCGTGCGCAACAGAGTGTTTGACAAGAGCTTTGAAAACGCCGACAAGGGCGAGGATATGATAAACCCGACTGCCTTCTATTTCAACGGACTCGGCAGCGGAGATTATACAACCTATCTTAATTACCTTTCCGCATCCGATTACAAAAATTATATCTCCTCTCTCACGGATTTCACGGGCGCATATCTTTTCGATTATGTATATTCATACAAAGTCGTAGATATAGGCGACGGAGATATCACCTTGAACTTCGGAGCAATTGACCTCAATCAGCTTTCAAGAGTTTCAGGTCTTTATACCATTTACGGCTGGACGGTAGACCAAGCAGGTAACGTCAGCTCCGTTGCGGCAATGCAAATTCTTGTCGACGCAAACAATTATACTATCGCTTCTTTCGTCGACAAAAATATGCTTACCGAATTCGGAAAGCGCGGATACACTTCCGACGACTTTACCGTTACGATGTTAAACTCGGCAGGTGAGGAGACCTTCTCGTTCGTCAGGGGCGACGTCGTTACGTTTAACATTTCGTGGAACAAAGGCGTTTCAACGAATTCCGAAGGCACCGTCGTTCAGGAATTCAGCTTTGTTCCAAACACCATTTCACTTGCAAATTACACCGTCGGCGGTTATTCGGATATCACAAGCGTTTTATATACGCCCACCGAACCGCTCGGTTACAGATACGATAAAAACAACGCAAATCTTATAGCAAGAAGCATTACCGTGGGCGATACCAATGATATGGGCGATACCTTCCTTTGCACCATGAATTGGACGGTCGACAATTTGGGACCCATTCTCGATAAAATAGAGGGAACGGAAGATTATAACTACAATTTCTCGACTTCGCCCACCGCTTACGTTTTCGGCTTCAGAAAAATTGCAACGCTAAATCTTAGCGGAACTTCCGCTTACTATAACGGAACTGCGCAGGATATCCCTTACACAGTCGGTATTTACGACAGTATGGACAATCTTGTCAGCTATACCAACGCCGACAACTTTGCCGATTTCAATGCCGATTACTTCACCGATTCAAAATACACTCTCCCGCTCGAGGGCAAACCTAAAAACACAGGCGAGTATTACGCAAAAGCCAAAGTGGACGGAAATTATTATGTTTCTTCATCCATTGAATCGGTCTTCAATATATATAAGGCTCAAGACAGTATAACCATTAAACCTATTTCGCTTGAAACGACTTATGGCGGAAGTCAGTATTATTCCGTTATAGCATTTGAAATCGGCGGAAATCTTCTCGGTGACGACGCGGTTGCAGTCGATTCTGTTTCGGGTAGCGATTATCTCGTCAAATTCGATTATTACAAAGCAAACGGCGTTTATTACAGCGCAAAGGGTATGAAAAGATATTCTTATGACGGCTCGGCATACACCGAAAACGCAAGAGGAAACTACGTCGAAAACGGCGGCAGTTATTACGAAGCTAAAACCGTTTACTATACTTATTCATATATTCAATCGGTCACTAAATATATGCTCAGCGGTGACGCTTATATCGTTAGCGAAGACGGCAGATATATAAATATCGCGGGCAGTTATTTCAATCTCGACAGCGATTACGAATATTACTACGTAGCGGGACTTACAGGTTCAATAGCACTTTCGGGTGTAGGAAGCTATACCGGTATTGCGGCGGGTCTTTATCAGCTTACCGTAGGTCAGACGTTCAATTCGACAAACTACAATTTCGTTTACGACGATACGGCGGGCACTTCTTACCGTATCAATCCGTTTGCAGTCACGGTCAAGGTTACGGGCGAGGTGTCCAAGCAATACGGCGACAGCGACCCCGAAATTCCGTGTGCAATATTTGCCACTAATACATTTGACGGAAATTCCGTCAATAAATCAGAAGTTATCTTGTCGGGCAAGGTAACGAGAACTTTGGGCGAGAGCGTAGGAACTTACGACTTTCTCACGACGGGCGACGGCTTTACGGTCAATCCCAATTACTCCGTCACCGTTTACGTTCCCGATTCGCACGACCCTGCCACGGGCAACTATAAATATTTTGAAATTACAAAGCGTATTTTGGAAATCAGCCCCGTTCTCGGACAGTCGGTTTACTATGAGGGTTCGGCAGGCATGCAGATTACTCCCGATACTGCGCTGTCTTACACCCTCGACGCTTCCGACCGTGTTTACGCAAGTTATATAACGCGTGCGCTCGGCGTATACGTCGTTTCCGAATCTGACGCTTATATCACGATAGGAAGTCTCGACGTTTCGGACGACAGCACGTTTATCATTGAACTCGTTCAGATTTCGCCTGTCGGCATTGTCGATACCGAGTCATACTATATCGAAGAAAATTCAAACGGAAATCTCTATTTGGCAACCGTGGACCGCGACTCGAGCACGATTTATATTCCCTCAAATTCGCCCAAGTATACTTACACCGACGGCAAGTATACCGAAATTGCCGATTGGTCGAATTATCCTCTTGAGCTTGTGTTTGTCGAGTATAAACGTTATGAAGGAGACATTAAGGGAAATCCGTTGATTCCGGCAGGATATGTATCTTTATCGGTGTTAAATCGATGTGAAAAATATGACGACTATGAGCCCGGTTCGGGAGCCGTAGGGAACCCGAGTGATAACGGACCTTTTTACGTATTCTCTGACGACGGCTCGGGTGATACCGTTACCGATTATTACTATATCGAAAATCTCGAATCTCAGCCGAGATACAGCGAATACGTTTTGAGCGAGTCGGGCGATAAATATATCAGCTCGTCTATAAACGGTTTCGTTGCAACGATAGATACCGACACCAAGTATAACGCTTTGGTCAGAGTCACGATTTTGTCGCTCAATAACCCCGGCAACGCAATTTTCGTTCAAAAGCAAAACATTACCATTGAATTTGACGATGAGTTCAATGCAGAAAAGATAAACAACAAAACCGTCCTCGAAAATTACCTCAACGATATGTACGGTGCGTTCAACCTCGCTTCAAGCTCGTTCTTTACCGTTAAGGCGAATATTGACGGAACGATAAAAGACCTTACAGGCGGAATAGAAGGAAATATCGTATTCAGCGTCGTTTCCGAATTCAACGGCGACGTCGGCGTATATCTTGTTTCCATGCAATTTACTCAAACCTCGCCACCATCAGGCGAAGCGGCTTCTATCACCGAGTATATCTCCAACAAGGATAGAGGAAATATGAAGTATATCGTCGAGGTAACTCCTGCCGACCTCGAAATCGTTTTGACAAGCGATACTTATGAAAGAGATTACGGCAGCGACGAAGCAAATATTACATATGAGGTTATCTATAAAGGAACCACCGTTGTATTACCTCAAGATTATTCCGTTTACGGTTTTGTTCCGGGCTCGTTCAACAGAGTGCTCGTCGAAAACGGCGTAGTCAGCAGGGTGGGCGCGACTTACGATAACGTTTCCGCTTCCTTGGCGGAAGGCAGCTTCTACGGCGTTTCGATAAACAACGCCTTCCAGAGCGGCTCTAACTATGAAATTTCTTACCGCAACTATGACCAAATCTTCTATACGGGCGAAAATGATGCCGAGAGCAATCCTATCCCTGTAAAGGTCGAAGTCAATCCTTATAAGATTATCCTTTCAAACAATGAGGGTGAATGGACTTTTGTCGGATATTCCAAAGAATACGACGGCACTACGACTGTTCCGTCATATAGCGCAATCACCGTCGGCGGACTCAGAACCGACGACGTCACGGTGCAATATTCCGCAAGTTACGATATGGCGGACGCCGATTATAGAATAATAACCTTTAAAGATTTCAAACTCGTTGGCGCAGATATAGCTAACTATATGATTTGCTATAAAAACAGCAACGGAGAAGTTGTTTACAATACAAGCGACGTTCACTCGTTGCCCTCGAACTATATCGTAGCAGTTGACAAAATCAACCCCAACGAAGCGGACAGCGAATACGTAAAAATTACGCCAAAATCCGTTACATTGACGGCTGCGGGACTTTCCGAAGTTTCCAAAATATATGACGGAACGGACCAGCTTACCGCCGATAATATCTCGTCGCTTATTGTCGGAAGCTCCGACCTTGATAAAATCGCTCAAGACTTTATCGCTATGGAACAAAAAGACAGTTCGCTCATTATCGTCAGTGGCGGATTCAAATCCCCCGTCGGCGGTCAGCAAATCGACGTTGGAACAGGTCTTACTATAAGCGGTTTGGTTGTAGCATATAGTCTTGAGAAAGCTGAAACAAACTATATAATTACAGGCATGGATAATATCACCGTCACCGTAAGAGGAAACCTCGTTACCGTGTCTTTCCCCGAAGTCGGCGTCGGCATCATCAATAAACGCACTATAAATATAGAGAGCATATCTTTTGAATTGCAGGACAAATCTTACGACGCAACCGCAGAAGCGGAACTCGCTTATACTTTCGGCGCAGACGTCGTTTCCGAGCGTAAGGAAAGGGAAGACGTTGTAAGACTTGACTATTCCGCAGTTTTCGGAACAGTTACCGACGGAATATTCGCCGAAGCAGTCAACGCAGGTAAGTATACCGCATTTAAGCTTCTCAACATATCGTCGCTCAACAACAACTATGAAATTGAAGATATAGGCGAGGGTATCGTCATCGAATGTAACGAGGCTCAGATACTTCCAGTTCAATTAAAGCTCGGCGCTCAGTTCTCCTCGACGAGAAGATACGACGGAACTTCAAACGTCGACTTTAACGAATCGGAAGTAAGCCGCTATTCGCTCGACTTTTTGTCGGCATACGATTACTTTGAAAACAACGACCTTGATAAATTGCAGGTTATGTTCACTTCCGCTCAGCTTATGTGGAACGGCGTCGAACAGATATTCGTTGTCATGAACGCCGATAAGACGGGCACCGAACTCGTCGACGTTATGTTCAAAAACGTCGTTGCGTTCGTCAACGATTCGTCGCTTTCCGCAGAGGAACAAAAGACGATTTTGAACAACTACTGCCTCGTCGTATTCGTTTGGGACAGCGAACAAAACGCCTACGTTTCAAAGACGGTCAACTTTGTCGATGAAAACGGCGAATTGACCGATATCTCGGCGTTGCACGACGCAATCTACAAGGACGGAGAGCTTATCTTCGACGGAACGAGAGAGGACGGCTCGGAATATCCCAGCTACTATCTCCCGAAAATCGCTTATCTCGGCAGAAAGGAACTCGGCGTTACCGTTCAGAATATCTATATCAACGATAAATATTATGACGGAACTACAAGCGGTTCCGGTGGCATTAAGGGAAGCGAAGGCATCCTCGACGCCGATAAAGAATACGTAGCGGTCGACTTCTCGGTTACGTTTACACAAATCGACGTCGGCACTAACGTAAAAGCAAACGTCTCGATAAATCAGATTATCGACCTTAAACCCGATAAACCCGAAAACCTAAGAGCATACAACTATATCTTGCCGGAAGGTATTTCGCTTACCGCTTACGGTTATGCAAATATCTTAAAGGCTCCGCTTACCGTCAACATTACGCTTGCCGATAAGACTTACGACGGAAAGGTCGTTACCGTTGTCGAAAGCTATGAGTTTGACAACTCACTCTTCAAGGAAAGAGATATCATTTCCAAGACGGAAGCCAAAGACGATAAGGGCAATACCATTTACGTTGAAGACAAAAGCGGCGAATACGTCTATATCGAGCAAAATGCGACGTATGCTAAATTCAGCGAGCTCCCGCCCGAACTTCAGGCGCAATATGAGGGTGAGAATATTCAGCGTTACAGCGTGAAGTATAATTATACTTATAAATATACGCTCGACTATTTGTTTGCAACTTTCGACGGAGATACGGCAGGAGACCATGAAGGTACTGTTTACGGCTTATCGCTTAAATACAACGGTTATTCGGGCGAAGGCACGTATATGAACTATCAGCTCGTCAGCGTTTCGGTCAAAGACCACATCACCGACAACGGCACAAATTCTTTCTCGCTCAAAGAGTGGGTTGATGCGACGGGAATTACTTTCAAACAGTGGGCTCAGCAATACGAATACAGATATACGTTTGACAACGTTGAATCGGAACCCGTTGACGCGTTTACCGAAGAAGTGTTGCTTGAAAAAGATGTAGAGAGCGGTGATGCGGTTCAAACGGACGGCGTGTTCACCGACGTTACCGCTGTCGAAATGAAAACTGTTTCGGCAACCGCCGAATACGTTGAAGCGGCGGACGGTGCGTTCTATAAACTTGCTAACGGCGGATATGTTGCTGTTTCCGCACTCTACGTTGAGTCCGAAGGCTCCTCTTACGTCGAGTGGGACGGAATATCAGAGGTTCCGCTCTACGTTAAAAATGCGGAAGGCGGATACGACCTTATTGCTTCACAAACCAGATACAATCAAAATACCTTGCAAGAGGGACAATCTCAATTTGCGCTCGAGGGAATGAATTATTTCTACACCGCAGACGAAGATACGCTTGTTGAAGTAAACGGTAAATATTATCTTGTCGGTGCTGAAGTAACAGAGTATCAGGTCGTTGCCGTCGGTGACGTTAAATACTTCTATATCGCTGCCGAAGGTGCGCAAAAGATTGCCGCAGGCGACAGCGTATTCTATACGGTAAACGGCGTTATCTACGACAGCATTACTCAGGACAATATTGTTTACAATTCGCCCGAAAGTATGGGATATAAAACTATCGTTATAGACGGCGTAAATTACTATTATCTCAGCGACGGAACCGCTCCGGTTAAACTTAACGTGTATAAGAGCGGCGAGGGCTTCGACAACTACTTCTTCTATGAGGGCAAACTTTACAGCAATTCAGGAGCTCTCGATTCGGATTCAAAGGAAATCTATCTTACCTACGGCACTACACCGGCATCCGAGGGATACCTCGAGTCGGCAGACGGTAAATATTATTTCGACCCGAAAGCAATTAAAGGAAAGACGGCAACGTTTACTACAGCCGACGGCGAATTAAAGGGTAAAATTGTAGCTATAACCAATACGAAGGAAGGAGAGGTTTATTCGGTAAATCTCAATGCCGTAGCAAAAGACGGTACGACTTATTACTATGGTGACGCTTCCTTCTCGTCGAACGTCTATGCGACGATAAACGGAGTGACCTATTATAACTACGGCACAACTACACTCACGGCCATTCCTTACAATACCTTTAAAACCACACTCGTTTCGGGTGACGAAATGTATTCCGAAACCTATGGCGAAGCGTTCAAACTCATCACCATAGATGGCGAGCAATACGCTGTCATCGACAAATCGAATATCGGCGATGAGAGCGATGTTCAGACGAAAAGCTTGGATTATAACTACCTTACCGATTCGGTTGAAGGCGCTTCAATAAAGAAGAAGAGCGTAAAACTTACCGTTACCGTTCTCGACAACAGACCTCTTACCAAGCCTTATGACGGAACTACCGACGTCATCACTCCCGGAGATAAAGTGGGTCTCTACTACGTTCCTAAATCGGACGACTCGGCAGATAAGAAAGATAACTACAGCTTTGCGGTTTCCCTTTCGGGACTCGCTCTTGAAGATATGAACGTAGGATTCAGCTCGCTCGAAGTCGTGTTCAACGACGCTAAAGCTTCCTCGCTCTCCCTCGACAGAACGGTGATATTCACCATCAGCGAACTTACCGGAGAAGGCAGTGAAAACTACACGATAGAAAACGCCAAGTATTCGCTTTCTGCGACGATAACCAAAAAGGAAATCAACGTCAAGCTTGCAAACGGCGACGTTACCGAAACGGCAAAACAAAACGAAGGGGCGTCGATATCGGTTACCGAAGATATGCCTTATGTTCTCGCTCACTACGGCGACGACTTCTCGCAGGCAACTTATTTCTACGAATATACGTTTGTCAACAACGACGGCGTTGACGTTACCGCTTATACCACAGGCAACGGAAAATATTATGATACCCTTGCCGACGCTTACAACGCTTTGACGGACGAAACCGTCGTATTCAAGACGGCGGACAAAATCGGACTCTACGACAGTCTTGTTCTTCCGACGGCATACACCACGTGCAACTCGTTCTCCAACGCAGGTATTTACGGATTGACCTTGAGAGGCGGCGAAGCGACAAACTACAAGTTCGTTCTCAACAATTCAATGTCGACGACGGCAACGTATAATTACGATTACACGACAGTCAAAGCGGGCGCACAGTCTAACTCGAACAACGTTTACGAATTAAGACAGGTGCTCACCGATTATGCCGGCGCCTTGGTCGTTCAAAGAAAGGTTGCTTACGCATATACCAATTCCGCAGGCAGAATTTACGGTGCATCCGATGCGGAAGTCCCGGTTATGTTCTCGTCCAGCGCTTCCGAACTCAACACCTCAGGTCTTGCAAACGGACAGCTCAACAGCTCTATCACGGGAATAGCTCTCAGATTCGTTACGACAAGCTATACCGAGGGAATGGGATATCAAATCACTTCCTCCGAAGCGACGGCGGTATCTCCCGTAACGTCGGAAGAAAATAACGTCAAATACGGCATTGCCATCAATGTCGACGAGGTTGTAAATAAAAACTATACTATTATTTGCCTGTATGACTATCTCGACAAGGACTACCTGATGGGAGAGGGCAACGGCAACGGTTTTGTTGCGGAATACGTCATAAGCTATGCGGACTTCAAGAACGTCATTTTCAACGACAAAACCATAACTTACGACGGCGAGGTTTATATACCTGTCGTTGAGGGCATCGGAACAGGAGTCGAAAATTTTGCTCAGAGGATTGACTCGATTTTCCTCGACGGACAGCCCGTTGCAGAAATTAAAAACGCAGGCGTATATACGGTTAATATGCTCATCACGGCAACCGGATTTAAAGATACCATTATGACGGCAACAATTACCGTAAATCCGACACCGTTCAACCTCGCTGTTTACCGTCAATCTATAAACTATGACGGAAACGGACACGGAATCGACGGAAGCGGCGTGGCAAAAGATTATATCTACGTTTCCGGCTCCGGTTCAAGAGTCGCATACAGCGATATAATGATTATCTACATTTTGACGGACGGCTCTAAGATAGGCGGATATCCGTATAGAGACGGCAAATACTACGTTGCCAACTCCGACGATACGTTGACCGACGTTGAAGCAGAGTTGCCCAAGAATGCAACGAGCTATTCGTACTACGCTGTATACAATCCGCAGAATGCGATTGAAACAGTCAATCCGCAGAACTACGCATACACTACTTCCGATTCTGCGTCGTTGGTCATCAATCCCATTACAGTCAGAGTTACGCTCCTGTTCAATAAGAAAGAATATATTCAAGGCGAAGACAATCAGCTTAAATTTGAAGTTGAAGTAACCGAGGACTTCAGTCAATTCGCAAATACGTTTACGACTAAAAACGCCACGGTTCTCTATCGTAAGGTTTACGACTTCGCTTCTAATACCACCACGAGCCAATTGATTACGAATACGAGCAGGCTCAACGCCGGTAACTATCAATATACGATTTCCAGCACAAAGGAAAACTACACGTTGATAGGCGATATAACGGGAACATATTCGCTTGGCGTTAAGACGATTTCTACTACAATCGAGGACGACAGCTTCGGAGATATCACACTTTCTGCCACGGCATTGTCTGAGGACAGTTTCTTCTCGTTCATGTTCGGGTTCTCGAACGCCAGAGTATTGAAGTCGAATGACGCTCGCTACAGCGAATTCCTCAGCTACGTCGAAACGCTCGGCAACTTCTTTGCTCCGACAACGATTGGTATGGTTATCGACGCAACTACTCAAATGCAGGTTGACGGCGGCGTTCAGGTAGCGTTTACCTATAACAGCTCGCTCGGCAGCGACTTTAAACTTTACCTCGTTACCAAAGAGGGAGATCTCAAAGCGGTAAGCTATAAGATTTCCGACGGAATGGTTATTGCCAACACCTCTTACGCAGGCTACTTCGTAGTTGTTGTTGACGCTCCGTTCCCGTATTGGTTTATTGCGATTATAGTTCTCATAGTCTTGCTCGGCGTCGGCATTCCCGTCACTATCGTCTTGGTCAAGAAAAAGAAAAAGGCAATGGCGGTAGGACCTAACGGAGAAGAAGTCGAAGTGGAAGAAGATGAAAACGCAGAAGCCGACGGTGAAGACGGTGGCAAAAAGAAGAAGAAAAAGACTAAATCGCCCAAATCACCCAAAGTCAACAAAGAGCCCACCGACGTTGTAGTGGAGGCGGATGAGCCTAAAAAGCCGAAAGCTCCCAAAGCTCCCAAAGCTCCCAAGTCACCCAAATTGGCAGCTGACAGCTCGGCGGAACAGGTAGCACCCAAGGCGCCTAAAGCTCCTAAAGCTCCGAAGTCCCCAAAGACTCCTAAAGCTCCGGGCGATGACATTTAAACAAAATAAAAAGCAAAGGCAATAGCCTTTGCTTTTTTATTTATCTCATTTATCACCGGCAGAAAATTAAATGGCGTGTTAATAAATACTTTCATTTAAAAAAGAACACGTGTTAAAAAAAGCAAAATATCCGATAATTAAAAAAGCCGAAGACAGAAAAAAAATATAGCCTTGACAAAGACAATAAGTTTAAAAAATGACGTTTATAAGTACAAGTGGACAGACGGATACAAAAAATTTAAAGTAAGGACAGATAAAAAATACAAACTGAAGGGGAAGCTGATTGATTTTGACGAACTTTCAAAATTTAAAGGAGGGGGGATTAAAGGCCGGCTTTATAAATGAGATATAAAAAAGGGCGTTTGAGCGGGATATAGATATTTGAGCAAACGGAAAGATTTGTGGCAGAGGAATAAAGTTTGAGGAGCTGAAATTTGATAAATAATAAAGTTGCAAAGTCAATTAAATTGTTGTATAATTATCCAATAAAAAGCACTATAGAGGTATGTTATGAAAGTTGCGGTAGGATGTGACCACGGCGGTTTCGTCTTAAAGGAAAAGATAATCGAAACGTTAAACAAACTCGGTGCGGAAGTAGTCGACTTCGGGACTAACAGCTCAGAGTCGGTCGATTATCCCGTGTTTGCCGAAAAAGTCGCCCATGCCGTTGCGGATAAGGTTTGCGACCTCGGCGTTTTGCTTTGCGGAACGGGTATAGGCATGAGTATAGTAGCCAATAAAGTGAAGGGCATAAGGGCTGCCGTATTGTCCGACGTATTCAGCGCAAAGGCAACCCGTCAGCATAACGACTCGAATATTCTCTGTCTTGGCGGCAGAGTGGTAACGCCGGAAGACGCGGCAAAACTTTTGACGATATGGTATACCGCCGAATTCGAGGGCGGACGTCATCAAAAGAGAGTCGATATGATAAGCGATATTGAAAACAGAAACCTGTAAGCGGAGGCAGTATGATAGAAGAAGTTATTAAAGACATCAGGCACGCCGAAGACGAAGCCGACGCAATCACTTTTAAAGGCGTTCAGGATTCAAAAGCAATTGTTCTCGAAGCGGAAATGAAAGCGGAAAAAATGCGCAAAGACGTTGTTTTGGAGTGCAAGGAAGAACTTAAATCCGTTTGCGCCGATGCGGAAAAGAAAGCGGAAAAGCAAAGGAAAACTATCATTGCGGAGGGAAAGGTTTTTGCCGATTCTCTTGCCGATAACATGAAAGCTCAATCGGAAAAGATTGCAAGCTATATCTGCGATTCGTTTGTCAAGAAATTTTAATCGAGGTAGTAAATGATTGCTGAAATGAGAAAGCTTTACCTCGTCGGTCACAACAGCAGGAAAGCTAAAATTTTAAAAGCGCTTTACAGAAGCAAGTTTGTCGAAATAGTCGACACAAGGGATATTGAAGATACCGCCTTGTGCGATATTTCCGTAAATGCGGAAAATATCGGCGAAAAGATAGGCAAAGTTTCAGGCGCTATAAATTTCATAAACAGCGAGAAAAAAGAGGGTTTAAAACTTGTAAAGCAGACAGCAAAGTCGGAAAACAAGTTTGTTTATAAGCCTATTAAAGTTAAAATAAGCGAAAAAACCGCAACTCTCAAATTTGACGAGTTTGAAAGCTACGCAAAAAAAGAAAGCGAGCTTTTTGAAGTATGCGACAGTCTTGAAAAAATCAATTCGAGATATTCAGAAATTGCAGGGCAAAAGACCAAACTTTCCACACTCAAATCACAAGTTGAAATATTTTCAAAAATGCCCGTTAAGCCGAGCCTGTTCGGTGAAACGGATTTTACGCTGTCGTTTTTCGGGTATTTTCCCGCCCAGAAAAGGGCGCAGGTGGAGGAGGCGTTAAACGCTTCGGAACTTGCTTTTTCCTATGAAATTTTTGAAGGCGAAAAATATTTACCCATTGCGCTCGTATGCTTTAAAGAGGATGTCGAAAAGCTGACCGCCGTTTTACAGCCCTTTGAATTTAACAGAAGCACTCTCGATTTCGAGATGACGCCGGAAAACAAATTGGCGGCGATAAACGGCGAGATGGAAAATCTCAACCTCGAAAAAAGAGAACTTTTGGGCGAATCGTTGGCTCACGAGGTATACTTAAAAGATTTAAAAATTATGTTTGACTTCTATCTTGTCGAGCAGGCTAAGATAGAAGCGGAAGGCAAGTTCAAAAATACCGACAGCGTGTTCGTGCTTGAGGCGTTCTATCCCGAGATGGAGGAGGAAAAACTCAAGCAGATACTCGATATCGTTTGCGATGAAATAGTGTATGACTTGCGTGATCCCGACGATGATGAGGAAGTTCCCACGCTTGTCGTCAATAACAAACTAATTAAACCTTTTGAAAGCGTTACGGATATGTACAGTCCTCCGTCATACAGGGGAGATTTTGACCCCAATCCGCTTATGTCCTTTTTCTATTTCCTGTTCTTTGGAATGATGATTGCGGACGCCGGTTACGGATTGCTCTTTGCGATAGGCGGTTTTATACTTTTGAAAGTCACCAAGCCTGTTCCCGGAAAGGGCAAACTTATTTTGATTGTCACGCTTGGCGGAATTTCCACTTTTATATGGGGATTTTTATTTGGCGGATGGTTCGGAATAGACCTCGAGCTTTTGGGAATAAACTCTCCTTTCCTTGAAAAGCTCATATCTTTAAATTGGTTCCAACCGCTGTCAGAGCCGTTGCTCATGCTTGCTTTAAGTCTCGGACTCGGCGTGGTGCAGATAATAGCAGGTCTTATATGCAACGCTTACAACCTTTTCAGAAAGGCAATAAAGATTGCCAAAAAGAACAAGCAAAAAAGAGATGAATATATTGTCGAAGCGTTTGCCGCTTCCATTTCGTGGCTGTTTATCTTCCTCGGCATAGGTTTTGTTGCCTTAGAGCTTCTCCTCAAAGTATCGGGAACGCTCTACGTAGGCGTGGCATTTATCGTCATAGGCGCACTGACAATTTTAATATGTCAGGCCATCAAAAAGAAATCCGCACTCGGACTTTTAACGGGAGTCGCAAAGTTTTATGACGGAGTAAACTACATTTCCGACATTTTAAGCTATGCCCGTCTTTTCGGTTTGGGACTTGCGGGCGGCGTTGTCGCAATGGTTGTAAATATGCTTTGCTCGGTTTTGATTTCCATGATAGGAATCGTATGGCTCGGAGCGATAATATCCATACCCATTTTGATTGTCGGTCATGCTTTCAATCTGTTTATTTCGGGGCTCGGCGCTTACGTTCACGACGCGAGATTGCAGTTTATTGAATTTTACGGTAAGTTCTATGAAGGCGGAGGCAGGTTCTTCAAGCCTTTAGGTTCAAATACAAAATACACATACATCGATATGTAGGAGGTTTTAAACTTATGGTATCACTCGGAACATTCTACGCACTTTTAGGTGCGGCACTCGCCGCAGGTCTGGCAGGCGCAGGCAGCGCAATAGGAGTAGGACTTGCAGGTAAAGCTGTGGCAGGAGTTACAGCCGAAGACCCCGAAAAGTTTTCAAAGTGTCTCGTTTTGCAGCTTCTCCCCGGAACGCAGGGTATTTACGGATTGCTCATCGCATTCTTGGTATTTATCAAAGTCAACCTTTTTGGCGAAGTTTACGCTCTTACCGAGGCTAGCGGTCTTATGATTATGGCAGGTTGCTTGCCTATGGCTATCGCAGGTCTCATTTCCGCTATCTATCAGGCAAAAGTCGCTGTTGCAGGTATAGCCACCGTTGCAAAGCGTCCCGAAGAAAGCGGTAAAGCAATCATTATGACGGTTATGGTTGAAACCTACGCTGTTTTGGCATTGCTCATTTCTTTCCTCGCCGTATTTATTCCCGAAGTTGTTTTGATGTAATTTTTGAGGTAATTATGCAGGGCAAGGAAGCAATAATCGAAAAAATAATTTCCGACGCCAAGTTAAAGGAAGAAGCTTTAATTGCGGAAGCTAAGGCGAAGGCGGAAAAAATAATACAAGACGCCGAGTCTTTCTGCGATTCTTATAAAGCCAAAGCTCAAAAGGATAAAGCAGTTGCCGTCGACGATATAATGAACCGCTCGAAAACGGTTGCCGAGCTTGACGCAAAAAAAATGCTGTTCGGCGCCAAAAACGACGTCGTCGCAAAAACCTTTGATATGGCATTGGAAAAAGTGAAAAACCTTCCGAAGGATAAATATTCAAAAATCATTCTCGGCATGCTTTCATACGCCGAGGACGGCGACGTCGTGACCATTTCCAAGAGGGAAAAGGATATCGTTACCGAAGCCGTGATTAAAGATATTTCCGCCAAAAAGAAAATCAAACTTACCTTAAACAAGGAGCTCGGCAAATTTGACGGCGGTATCGTTCTTTCCGGAAAGGGTGTGGATAAAAATCTCACGCTCGATTCCGAATTTCAGATTTTAAAGGACGAGCTTGAAGAAGAAGTTGCAAAAAAATTGTTTGCGGAGGCATAAATGAGCGGTAGCGATTTTATCTTTTCAAACGCAAGAGTTAAGGCTAAGGAAGTCAGGCTTTTAAACGATTCGCAGATAGCAAGACTTTCCGAACAGGAGAGCTTAGAGGACGCATTCAAGCTTTTAAACGAATACGGCTACGGCTTGGGCTGCGACAATCTCGATTTCGATACTATGTTCGTAAACGCCGAAAAAGAGCTGGGTAAAGAGTTTTCGGAACTCGTCGTTCCCGAAAGCGGGCTCGAGGCTTTTTTGGTCGAGCACGACTATCACAACCTCAAGGCTCTTTTAAAACTCAAATACAGCGGTCAGCTTTTGAAAGATAAAAAAGACGACGAAAACTCGGAGCTGTATATGACCGAGGGTAAATATTCGATGGACACTCTGACCAACGCCGTAGTAGCGGGGGACGTAAATTCGTTATCCGAAAACATGGCAAAGGCGGTCAAAACACTCGAGTCGTCGGAGAGAGTATCGCCGCACATTATAGACGTGGTCTGCGACAAGGCTATGTTTGGCGAAACACTTTCGGTAGCAAAAAAGGGCAGGCGCAAAGAGCTTGTCAATTACTTTACGTCGTCTATCGATATTGCCAACATATCCGCCTTTTTGAGGACTAAAAGGGCGAATCTCGATTTGAAATTTTTTGCCGAAGGCTTTATCGAAAACGGAACGCTTGACAAAGATTTCTTTATCTCGGCGTTTGAACAGAGTTTTGAGGCGTTTGCCGAAAAAATGAAGTTTACGCCTTACGGCTCGCTTGTTTCGGTGTTCGTATCCGAAGGTCTTGCTCGTTTCGAGGCAGAATGCGACAATTTTAAACTTGACTTTTTCAAAAAAGAAAGAGCGGAAATGTTTTCCGCCGCACCCATAGCAGGGTATTATCTCGGTAAACTCACCGAGCTTAAAACGTTAAAACTTTTGGTTGCAAAAATCAAAAACAAAGTTGACGACGATTTGATAAAACAGAGAATGCGAGGTTTATATGCTTAACAGAATTGCGGTTGTAGGTGACAAAGATTCCGTTTTGGCATTCAAGGCGATAGGTCTTGACGTGTTCAACGTGTCGTCGGAAACGGAGGCAAAAGATACCATAAAAAATTTAGCAAAAGATTATAAGGTTATTTTTATAACCGATAAACTTGCGCAAACCTTAGAGCATATGCTCGTTAAATATAAATCACGTCCGTATCCCGTTATCGTGCCCATTCCGTCGGCTGAGGGAAGCAACGGCTTCGGTATGCAGGGTATTAAAAGAGATATCGAAAAAGCTATCGGCTCGGACATATTATTTAAAGAAGAGGACTAATAAATGGCAGAACAAATTGGTAAAATCGTTAAGGTCGCAGGTCCGCTTATCGTGGCGGAGAACATGGGCGACAGTAAAATGTATGACGTCGTTCGAGTGAGCGAAAAAAAGCTCATTGGCGAAATTATCGAATTAAGAGGCGATAAGGCTTCTATTCAGGTATACGAAGAAACGTCGGGTCTCGGCCCCGGTGAGAACGTTTATTCCACAGGTATGCCTCTTTCCGTCGAGCTCGCTCCCGGTCTTATCGAGGGTATTTTCGACGGTATACAGCGTCCGCTCAACAAACTCAAAGAAGTAGCGGGCGACCGTATTCAGAGAGGCGTAAACGTTCCCGCACTTGACCACGAAAAACTTTGGGCGTTCGTGCCAAAAGTCAAAGAAGGGGATATGGTCGTAGCCGGCGATATTCTCGGCGTGGTTCAGGAAAACGTCGTCACCGAACACAGAATAATGGTGCCTTACGGAATAGAAGGTAAAGTTGTCGACATCAAAATCGGCGAATTTAACATTGACCAGACGATTGCCACGATTGAAACCAAAAACGGTAAAAAGGACGTGTGTATGCTTCAGAAATGGCCTGTCAGAAAGGGCAGACCGTATTATGAAAAACTCTCTCCCGAAAAGCCTCTTATCACGGGACAGAGAGTTATCGACACGCTTTTCCCGATAGCAAAAGGCGGCGTTGCAGCCGTTCCCGGACCGTTTGGCTCGGGCAAAACGGTTGTTCAACATCAGCTCGCCAAGTGGGCGGACGCCGACATAATAGTATATATAGGCTGCGGCGAGAGAGGAAACGAAATGACGGACGTTCTTAACGAATTCCCCGAACTCGTAGACCCGAGAAGCGGACAGCCGCTCATGAAGAGAACCGTTCTCATTGCAAACACGTCGGATATGCCTGTTGCGGCTCGTGAGGCGAGTATTTACACGGGTATTACCATTGCGGAATATTTCAGAGATATGGGTTACAGCGTCGCTATCATGGCGGATTCGACCTCACGTTGGGCGGAAGCACTCCGTGAAATGAGCGGACGACTCGAGGAAATGCCGGGCGAAGAAGGATATCCCGCTTACCTTTCGTCGCGTCTTGCCGAATTCTACGAAAGGGCAGGTCTTGTCAAAGTTCTGGGCAAGGCAAACAAGGAAGGTTCGATAACCGCCATCGGAGCAGTTTCGCCTCCCGGCGGCGACCTTTCCGAACCCGTTTCGCAGAGCACGCTCAGAATAGTCAAGGTATTCTGGGGACTTAGCGCACAGCTTGCATATAAACGTCATTTCCCGGCAATAGACTGGCTTACGAGTTATTCGCTATACAGCGACAGACTCGGCGATTGGTATACAGAAAACGTCGACGAGGAATGGACGGCACTCAGAGCGGAAACGATGAAAATTTTGCAAGAGGAAGCGTCGCTTGACGAAATAGTCAGGCTTGTCGGTATGGACGCACTGTCACCTGCCGACAGACTCACGATGGAAACGGCTAAATCCATAAGAGAGGACTATCTCCACCAAAACGCTTTCCACGAAGTGGATACCTATGCCTCGCTCAAAAAGCAGTTTAAAATGTTAAAGCTCATTATAGAAAACGATAAACTTTGCCGCAACGCTCTTTCAAAAGGCGTCGAGCTTGAAGACCTCATGCTTTTGCCTATCAAAGAGAAAATAGGCAGGTCAAAGTATATCGAGGAAAAAGACTTAGCGTCTTTCGATGAATTGTTTAAAGAAATGAAACAGCAAATCGTCGGCTTAGAGGGCGAAGGAGAAAACTGATATGTTGAAAGAATATAAGACAATTCGTGAAGTAGTCGGACCTTTGATGCTCGTCGAGGGCGTCGAGGGCGTTAAATACGAAGAACTTGTCGAGATAAGACAAGAGGACGGCGAAGTCAGAAACGGTAAGGTTTTGGAAATCAACCGTGACAAGGCTCTCGTTCAGCTTTTCGAGCCGTCGCAGGGCATTAAGATGTCCACGGCAAAGGCAAGATTTTTGGGCAGAAGCGTCGAACTTCCCGTGTCCGAAGAAATGCTCGGCAGAGTTTTCGACGGAATGGGCCGTCCCAAAGACGGAGCCGCTCCAATCATTCCCGAAATGAAGCTCGATATAAACGGCAGAGCAATCAACCCCGTCGCAAGAGATTATCCCAACGAGTTTATCCAGACAGGTATATCGGCAATCGACGGATTGAACACTTTGGTAAGAGGACAAAAACTTCCCGTGTTTTCCATGTCGGGACTTCCTCACGCCGAGCTTGCCGCTCAGATAGCCAGACAGGCAAAGGTTATAGGCTCGGACGCTAAATTCGCCGTTGTTTTCGCCGCTATCGGTATCACGTTTGAAGAAGCAAACTTCTTTATTTCCGACTTCAGAAAGACGGGCGCTATCGAGCGTGCGGTCATGTTTATCAACCTTGCAAACGACCCCGCTATCGAGCGTATATCCACGCCTCGTATGGCTTTGACAGCAGCCGAATACCTCGCTTTTGAAAAGGACATGCACGTTCTCGTCATTATGACGGATATAACAAACTACGCAGAGGCACTCCGTGAGGTTTCCGCCGCAAGAAAGGAAGTCCCCGGACGTAGAGGTTACCCGGGTTATCTCTATACCGACCTCGCCACAATTTACGAAAGAGCGGGAAGAATTGTCGGGAAAAAAGGCTCTATAACTCAGATTCCCATCCTTACCATGCCTGAAGACGACAAGACGCACCCGATACCCGACCTTACGGGATATATAACCGAAGGGCAGATAATCCTTTCACGTGAACTTTACAAAAAAGGTCTTACGCCGCCTATCGACGTTATGCCGTCCCTTTCCCGTCTTAAGGATAAGGGTATAGGCGCAGGCAAAACCCGTGAAGACCACGCCGATACGATGAACCAACTGTTCTCCGCTTACGCCGCAGGAAAGCAGGCAAAAGAACTCAGCTCCATTTTGGGTGAGTCGGCGCTTTCCGAAGTGGATAAGCAATACGCTCACTTTGCCGAGGAATTTGAAAAGAGATATATCTCCCAAGGCTTCAATACCAACCGTTCGATTATCGAAACGCTCAATCTCGGTTGGGAATTGCTCGCCCTTTTGCCTAAGAGCGAACTCAAGCGTATCAGGGACGCATATATCGAAAAATATCTTAAAAAATAAAACGGATAACGAAACAAAACGAATGCTCTTTTATCACGCTCTGCGTGACGGAGAAACAATTCGCTTGAACTATGAGGCAAAATATAGTTGCCCGATATTGAGGTTTAAATGGCTGTATTGAACGTAAACCCGACCCGTATGGAATTGAGAAGGCTCAAAGCCCGTCTTAAGACAGCGGTTAGGGGACACAAATTGTTGAAAGATAAATCGGACGAGATGATAAGGCGTTTTTTGATTTATATCAAGGAAAACCGTTCGCTCAGGCTGGAAGTGGAGAAAGAGCTTTCGCTTGCTCTTAAAAACTTCATGCTTGCGCGTGCCGTATCCAGCGACGCCGTCATCGAAGAGGCCATAGCTTATCCGAGCGTCAGTGCGGAACTCGAAACCTCTACGGCAAACGTGATGAGCGTCAACGTCCCCACGTTTAAGGCGTCGGAAAGCACAAGCAAGGATTTATATCCTTACTCTTTTGCCAGCGTAACGAGCGAGCTCGATTTTTCCATTTCCACGCTTTCGTCGCTTCTTACCAAAATGCTAAGACTCGCCGAGATAGAAAAAACCTGTAATATGCTCGCAGACGAGATTGAAAAAAATAAGCGCAGGGTCAACGCTCTCGAATACGTTATGATACCTCAGCTTGAGGACACCATAAAGTTTATAACTATGAAACTTGACGAAAACGAAAGAAGCTCAACGATAAGACTTATGAAAGTCAAATCGATGATCGAAAACCGTGACGGTCAGGAAACGACGTAAGGAGGAATTATGAAAAAGAAAAATCTTCCCGTTGAAGTCAACGCCGAACCGGAAAAGAAATATTATGCCGAAGACGCCGCCGCTGTCATGGGCGAGGTGGAAACTTCTTGCGACGGTTTAACTAAAGACGAGGCAGCCAAAAGGCTTTCCGAAAACGGTAAAAACGAACTCGAACAGGGCAAAAAGAAAAGCCTTATCGTCAAATTTTTCGAGCAGTTTAAAGATATCATGATTATCGTTTTGCTCGTTGCCGCCGTCATTTCCGCAATAATGCCGTTTATAGAGGCGAGCGTCAACAACGGCGAGGCAAATTACACCGACCTTATCGACGCCGGTGTGATTTTATTTATTGTCATTTTAAACGCCATAATCGGCGTAGCGCAGGAGGCAAAGGCGGAAGCCGCCCTCGAAGCGCTAAAGAATATGAACAAACCGTTTTGCAAGGTTTTGCGTGACGGCGAAGTCGTTAAAGTAAAAAGCGAAGAACTCGTTGTCGGAGATATGGTCGTGCTCGAGGCAGGAGATATTGTTCCCGCCGATTTAAGACTTGTCGAGGCAATGTCGCTCAAGGTAGAGGAAGCCGCTCTAACCGGAGAATCGGTGCCCAGCGAAAAGGACGCCGAAGCCGTTTGCGACACCGACGCCGCACTCGGTGACAGAAAAAATATGGTTTACAGCTCGGGCGTCGTTTCATACGGCAGAGGAAAGGGCGTCGTTGTCGCCACGGGCATGAAGACGGAAGTGGGCAAGATTGCCAAGATGCTTTCCGAGCACAAAGAAGAACAGACTCCGCTTCAGGCTCAGCTTGCCAAAACTGCCAAAGTGCTATCCATTATCGTGCTTGCAATCGCCGCCGTCATATTCGTAGCGAGCCTTGCAAGAAGCCTGGTAAACGATCAAAACGTTGCAGGCTCTGTCATAGATTCGTTTATGACCGCCGTTGCGATAGCGGTTGCGGCAATTCCCGAAGGATTGCCCGCCGTAGTTACGATAGTGCTTGCCATCGGCGTTCAGCGAATGAGCGAAAGAAAGGCGATAATCAGAAATCTGCCTGCGGTTGAAACTCTCGGTTGCTGCGAGGTTATATGCAGCGATAAAACGGGCACGCTCACTTTAAATCAAATGACGGTCAAGGGGCTTTATACACTTTCCGCCAAAGCGTTCGACGTCGACACCGAGGATAAAAAAGAGGACGGCTCGGTAGACCTCCTCATAAAGGGAATGAGCCTTTGCAACGACACTGTATTGTCGGACGGCAAATATCTCGGCGATCCTACGGAAACCGCCCTCGTCGCTTATGCGGTAAAGTGCGGTTATGATTTTAACAAATTGAAAGAGGACTACGTGCGCACGGGCGAGATACCTTTTGACAGCAAGCGCAAACTTATGTCAACCGTTCATACCTCGTCCGACGGCGATATAGCTTTTATAAAGGGCGCACCCGATATTTTAATTCAGAAATGTACGCAAATTCTCGACGGCAAACAGGTGCGGAAAATCACCTCGAAAGACGTTGCGGATATAAAAGAAGCAAACAGCTCCATGGCACACAAGGCGCTCAGGGTTTTGGCTGTGGCAATCAAAAAATCTGCGCTTGAAATCGAGAGCTTGGAAAACGATCTCGTTTTCGTCGGCCTTGTGGGTATGATAGATCCTCCGAGACCTGAAGTCAAAGAGGCGGTAAAAATTTGCAAACGAGCAGGTATGCGTCCCATTATGATAACGGGCGACCATATTGACACCGCAAGCGCCATTGCCGAACAGATAGGCATTTTAAAGAAGGGCGATTGGGTCATAACCGGCGCAGAACTTGACAAATTGTCAGACGAGGAATTCCACAAAAATTTGCACAAATACCGTGTTTTCGGCAGAGTTTCTCCCGAAAACAAAGTCAGAATAGTCAAGGCATATAAGTCCTTTAAAAAGATATGCGCCATGACGGGTGACGGCGTAAACGACGCTCCCTCCATAAAAACCGCCGATATCGGTATAGGAATGGGCATCACGGGAACGGACGTTTCAAAAGGCGCCGCCGATATGGTCTTATCCGACGATAATTTCGCAACGATAATAGCCGCCGTCGAAGAGGGAAGAAAGGTTTATAGCAATATAACTAAAGCCGTTCAGTTCCTGCTTTCGGCAAACATAGCGGAAGTTTTATGTCTTTTTATCGCCACCGTGTTTATGACGATTGCGACGCCTGACCTCGAATTTTTAACTCCCGTCATGATTTTGTGGGTAAATCTCGTCACCGATTCGCTCCTGGCACTCGCTCTGGGCATGGAGCCTGCCGAAAAGGATATAATGAATTATCCGCCACGAAAGACGGGGCAGAGTATGTTTGCAGGTAAGACGGGCAGGGATATACTCATTCAAGGATTTATGCAAACGGCGCTCGTCATGTTGGCTTTCTGTATCGGAACATACGTTATGCCGGAGATAGGAACAAATCACGCTCAAGGTATGACGATGGCGTTTATTGCGCTTGCATTCATTCAGCTCTTTCACGCTTACAATATGCGCTCGCAAACGCACTCGATATTCAATAAAAATCTGTTTAAAAACAAGATGATGAACATCTCCTTCTTAGTCGGAACGGCGCTCATGGTATTGGTTGTGTATATCGATCCCCTTACAGGCGCAGATATTTTCGGAACGGTTGCGATAAGCTGGGAAGATTGGCTGATAAGTTTGGCTTGCGCTTTCGGTATCGTTCCTATCGTTGAACTTCAGAAACTTATCGAAAGAAAGGTTGAAGAAAACAAAAACAAAAATCAAAAGACTCTTTCCGACGAGGAAATTTTGCTCGAACTCGACGAGGAATTTGATAACAAAATGATTGAAACCTATGCAAACGGACTCGGCTTAGACGAAAAGCAATCTAAAAGAAAGGCAAAAAAGTCGGCATAGACAATCATAAACTTTCGGACAGCGAAAATTTAAACCGATATAGGGTGGAAATTAAATATATAATGCTTTATTGCTAAATTTTAAAGCGACTGTTTTAGGAGTTATTTAAAATTAAAGGTTTAAAAACGACTGTTTTCAGTAAAATAAAAAGTAACTGTTAAATAAAAAGTAACAGTTTTAGTAAATGAAAGATAACAGAAGCTGAAATGGAAAAGGCAAACGTCATACGTTTGCCTTTTTTGTATGCAAATTTATTGTATCCGTAGTAGTGTATGAGTGTGGAGCAATTTATATCCAACGCACTTTATGAGAGTGGAGCAATTTATATCCAACGCACTGTGTGAGTGTGGAGCAATATATATCCTACGCACTTTATGAGAGTGGAGCAATTTATATCCAACGCACTTTGTGAGTGTGGAGCAATTTATATTCAACGCACTTTGTGAGTGTGGAGCAATATATATCCTACGCACTTTATGAGAGTGGAGCAATTTATATTCAACGCACTTTGTGAGTGTGGAGCAATTTATATCCAACTCATTTTATGTGCTTAAAGCAATTCATATCTTTAGCCGGTTTTCATATCAGGCGCAATTTATCATATGAATCGAAGTTAAATATATATGAGCCGTTTTGCATAAAAGCAAAATAAAATCTTGTCTGAAGGCTTTGCATTTTTAAGAGCGTCCCGGTTAAAAAATTTATAATGAGTGTTGCTATTTACTTTTTTTGCATTTTACTATATAATCAATTGAAAGGAGTGGAATTATGTTGCAACTGAGAAAATGGGTAAAACCTCTTGTCATAACGCTGGTGGTGCTTGCCGTTTTGATTGCGTGCTTTACGTTTATATTTCAGGCGCCGTATACTTTTCACGAAAGCGGAGCCACGGACGGCAATTTTTCACGAGTCATTTCTTCCGTTGAAAACATATCTGCGGCAAATCCGAAGATAAACGAGATTGCCGTTTTAGGCAGTCATGACGCTCTGTCCGACGCAATAGAGCCATCGTCTGAAATAGACCCTGCCGAACAGGGGGCGCTGGCTAAAATAGCTCCGCTTGTGGCAGGTATGCAATACAGATATTCCGTAGCTCAGGACGCAAACCTTGCCGTGCAGTTAAAATGCGGCGTCAGATACGTGGATATAAGGGCTTCCTATTATCAGGGGGAATGGTGGACAAAGCATTTCTTTTTGTCGGGCAAGCTCAGCGGCTATATTATGCAACTGCTCGAGTTTTTAGCCGACAACCCCGGCGAATTTGTCATTTTAGATTTTCAGCATATATTTTTCGGGGAAAAATCGATAGAAGCGTTTATGGCTTATCTCGATACCGTCACGCTGGACGGAAAGAGTATTTACGACTATGTATACTATGACGCCGACGTCAAACCGTTTGGTGAGCTTAGATATAACGACGTTTGCCAAGACGGAAAGAGCGGACTTGTCCTCTTTTATTTTTCCGAGGATAAACCTTTTGACGAAGTAACTTCGCCTTATCTTGAAAACTTTTATTCGAGAGAAACGAACGTCAGGTCGCTTTGGCACAACACCACAAACGAAAGCAGTATTATAAGGCAGATAAACGAGGAAGCGGCATACTTAAATTCTACCGACAGATATGACGACTGTCTGAGGATAAATCAAGCTCAGCAATCGTTTGCGGCGTCCTCAATTTTCAGCGCATTGTTTAAATGGTCGCTTCTAAAGATAGCGGAGGATTACAACGTCAAACTTATCGAAAACGAAAACTTCAGCGAGTGGCTGTCGGTCATGCCTGTGTTTATGGTAGATTTTTCCACTTCGACAAAAGGGAATTTCAATACGAGAGTAAACAATCTGATGATAAAATACAATACCGCTCTTTGCGCAAACGGCTGAGAAAGGGCAGAACATGGAACAAAAATTCGACGCTCAGAAAAATTTGGATAGGCTTATCGGGGGATTGAACGGCAAAAGACCCTCGCTTTTGTTGCATTGCTGTTGCGGACCGTGCGCTAGTTATTGCATAGATTATCTTGCGCCGTATTTTGATATTACCGCTTATTTTTTCAACCCAAACATTATGCCGAAAGAAGAATATAAGTTAAGGCTTGAAACTTTCGACAAATTGCTGACCCACTATCCGACGGTAAAACGAATCGTCGCAGACAGCGGACAGGAAGAATTTCTCTCTTGCGTCAAAGGGCTTGAAAATTTGCCCGAAAATTCCGAGCGTTGTAAAAAATGCCTTTATATGAGGCTTTATCAAACGGCAACCGTGTCGGGCGGATACGACTATTTTGCCACGACGCTTACGGTAAGTCCGCACAAAGACGCCGATTTCATAAATGCGGCGGGCAGGCAAATAGAAAACGAGTTTAAAAAGCAAAATATCGAGTGCGCCGAATTTTTGCCGACCGATTTCAAAAAGAAGGACGGCTTTAAAAAATCGGTGGAGCTTTCCGTCAGATACGGACTTTACAGACAGAGTTATTGCGGCTGCCGATTTCAAGGTTTTGTTTAAGTTTCGTTTAAATTTAAGATAATAAAATTAAGTGACGCAAAATAACTTTTTCAAAGATGCTCGCACAACAAAGTATAAGCGTTAAAAGGTGTAAAATTTATAGGGGCCGGGGGCTCACCGACGGGAAAAGCGACGGCATACCGATATGAGTGGACAAAAGAAGTAAAAACATTATTTAAATAAAATCGTAAAAGAAAATCACAAAAGGCGGTATATGATGAGTAAAATCGTAAAAGCCACAAATTTAAAAAAGACCTATTACTCAGGAGTGGAAACCCCTGTCATAAGAGGTATAGACCTTGAAGTAGAGGAGGGCGAGTTCGTTGCCATTCTCGGTGAATCGGGAAGCGGTAAATCCACTCTTTTGTATTTGCTGTCGGGAATCGAAAAAGCCGACGAGGGGGAGGTGGAACTTTTAGGTAAAAGACTTTCCTCTGTTTCCGATGCGGAGATGTCGGCGCTCAGAAGAAACGGTTTTTCGTTTGTGTATCAGTTTGACAATCTGATAGAAAATCTTACTGCGGAAGAAAATATCTATCTTCCTTTAAGATTGGACAAAAAAAACGTAGCGGAATATAAAGAAAAGTTTGACGAGCTTGTAGGCTATCTTTTGATATCCCACTGCGTCAAACGCCTTCCCAAACAGCTGTCGGGCGGAGAACAACAGAGAGTCGCTCTGGCAAGGGCGCTGATAACTGACCCAAAAATCATATTTTTGGACGAGCCGACCGGAAGTCTTGACGCCAAAATGGGACAACAGGTCATGGATTTACTGAAGGATATAAACGAAAACAGAAAAGTGGCGCTTGTCATGGTTACGCACTCCAAGGCTCACGCCGATTATGCGACAAGGCAGGTTTATATTTCCGACGGAGCCGTCTGCGATAAAGCGGACTGAGAAAAGATAAATATATTGTCTTAAACGAATAAGACATTTGAAACTTTAAACGGAGCAAGCAAAAGGCATTATAAAAACTAAACTTGTTTTATGGAGTGTTGCCGTATTTCAAGTCGGAAACAGGTGCAAAAGGTAAAGTGTTTAAATTAGCGCTAAAAAACTTAAAACAATTCAAAACGGTTGCCATTATTATAGCGATTGCAATTTCAATCGCCGTTTTGTTTTGCGTGTTCGCTTTTGAAGGCACTGTCGGCAATTACCTTTTGGCGATAGAAAAAGCGGAAACCGGGGATAGCGACCTCGTTATAACTCCTCGTTCCGATTCTGCGTCGATAACTTCCGTCGCTCCGTTAAAGGGACTTGACGGCGTTGAATACGCAGTAGGCGCCGTGGTGCTTTACGGCTCATACGGCGACAATTATTTAAGTCTTTACGGCTTTGACGGCTCGGACATTCAAACACTCAATTTGCTCGACGTCGTTTACGGCTCGGTATCCGACCTTGTATCTAAATCGGAAAACGTTGCCGTAAGCGAAGATATGGCAAATAATTTATCCCTTAAAATAGGCGATAAGATAACCGTCAGCGTTTTCAACCGCTCAAAGGATTTTTACGTTTCCGCCATATGCAAAAACAACGGCTATTTTGCTTTTGACAGTCCGTATAAGGTGATAGGGCTGGCAAGGGGAGGTATATCCTCGCTTATAGGCAGTTCGCTCGGAAACGTATACAACAAAATATACGTTAAGGCAAAGAGCGGCACAGGCGTTGCGGAACTTATCGATACGATAAAGAGTATGCCGGAATACGAAAACATGAACGTTGTTCAAAGCGTGGATACAACGCTCATTGCTCAGCAAACGAGGTCGTATTCCGCATCAATCATAATCTCAGGCGTTGCCGTCGTGTTGCTTGTGGCAGGAGCGATTGCCGTTTTGTTTTTATTGACTACCGAGCAAAAGAGGGCGTTGATTTCAAAGCTCACCACGATAGGCGCAAGCAGAAAACAGATTTTCCGTTTGTTTTTTGCCGAAACCGCCGTGCTGGCGCTTGGAGGATTTGTTCTCGGTCTGTGCCTGTCGCCTCTGCTTTTGTATATACTCCTTTCCGTCACGATTGGGGCGACAAACGTATTTTTTGTCAATGCAGGTCTTTTGATAGGCGCGGCTTTTGCCGTTGCTGTATTTGCCGTATTTGTCGGGCTCATTCCTTATTTTATTGCACTCAGAAAATCGGCAAAAGAGAATCTTGTTCAGACAGCAAAATCCGGCAGATTGCAAATTGTAGCCGCGGCAATCTCTGCGGCTCTATGCGTTTTGTGTTCCGTATTGACGTTTACGCTCCCTCAAGCGACGGCAAGAGGCGTATTCGGAATTCTCAACGTCGTTTTCGTAGCGCTTGCCGCCTGTCTTGTATCGCCTTATATGGTCAAGGGTTTGGGCAAGGCTTGTTCCTTTTCAAAAAACCCGTCCGTGGCGGTTGCGGGCGAGGCGCTTTCAAAGCATAAAAGCGTATCGAGGTCAAGCCGTCTTATCACGCTCGGCGTCGTCGTGTCCGTTTTGCTGACAATGGCGTGGAGCGTTTCAAAAAGCGTGTTCAGCGGATTTAAGGATCAATACACTTCGCTTGTGTTTGTAAGCAACGTTTCGTCCGAAACTGACGACGACTTCAACGAAATAGCCTCTTTCGACGGCGTCATGTCGGCGCATAAGGCGCTGTGGTTTGAAGCGGGAATGACTGTCGGCAAAGAAAACAGGACGGTAAACGTGATAGGTGTGGACGACGTTCTCGATATAATCGATTTCAGATATATAACAGCAAAATCCGAGATAGAGAAAAAACTTTCCGAAAATACAAATTATTGCTTTATCGACGAGGCGTATCAGATTTTATACTCGCTCGACGTGGGCGATAAAGTGACGGTGCAATACGAGTCGAAAACCGCCACGTTTACGGTTGGGGGCATATTGCGCCAGGAGCTTTTCGGCGGAGCGTATCTCGTCGTCAGCAGGCAGGTTTTGTCCGACGCTTTCTCGCTTCCGTCATACGATTCGGTTGTGGCTGTTTCGGACAGCGCCGACTCGCTCGCAAGGCAGATGCAACAGGCGTTCAGCTCAAAAAATCTGTTTGTGCTCACCGCCTTGGAAACCTTCAGTTGGGAAACCGATTCATTTGACAAAATATTCGACCTTATCGGCGTTCTCGCCATTGTGTTTATTTTGGCTACTGTCGGGGCGTTGCTGATAAACGTATATATAGCAAGGTCGTCAAGGCGGATAGAACGCTCGAGGCTCTTGCTTATGGGTATGGAAAAGAACACGCTTTTGCTGTCCGAGTTTTTCGAGCATTTTATCGTGGCGGCAGTGGCTTTCGTGTTGACGGTTGCGCTGAGCGCTCTGCATGTGGCAAGCCTCATTCACGCCCTGTTGCTGTTCGATTTATACTTCGAGTTCTACTACGTGTTCTGGGTAGTCGCCGTGACAAGTCTTGCGATGCTCGTATTTTACATTTTCGTACCGTTTATATTCGCATTTAAGAAAAGGTATAAAATAGAGTTGAAGTAAGGCATGGTATAGGAAGTGTTTTAAACCTCCGTATTTACAAAAGAGGGGTTTGGCGGTATAATTATATAGATAGTAAAGGCGGTATCGACACAAAACAGTGCCGCATAAAGATTAAATTAAAAAGCTATAAAGGGAATAATTAAATCGAGCAAGGGATTCAAACTATGAAAAAGAAGTTTTTGATTGCGCTTACTATAATTTTGGTTCTGTGCATATCGTGCACTCTTTTCGCGTGCAACGATTCAAATCCTTCTGCCGACAGTAGGGAGAAAGCTATTGAAAACTTCCAAAACGCCTATCTCAAGGCGTGTAGCGATAATTGGAGTTTGAACTTAAGTGCCGAAGAACAAAAAGAACTTTATAACGAGGGACACTACGTATATCAAAAGGAGTGGGCGGCATTTTATGCCGACGTGCTTAAGAGTTCGACGATAAGGACGCAAAAGATAACGGCTATAAACGAACAGCTTTTATATAACGAGGATTTAAAGAAACTTATAAGAGAGGGCAAGTTCAATTATAAAAATCTTTCGGATCTGTTCAGCGATACGGGACTCATTGCCGAGGATATTTCGGAATTGGTGCTTCTGGCGACGGATAGGCTTATAAATAAGGGATACGCGACGGCATCATCCATTCTGGAAAAGACGACCGCTTTATACGACAGGGCGGCGCAGAGCGTGCAGACGACGGCGAATAAACTGAACGAATTGAAAGAGGTCAAAACGGAAGCGGAATATCTGTTGGAGAGTTTCGAGGACATCGAAGAAAACAAAAGCAGTTTGAACGACGATCTCAATTTGATAAAGCAGCCGCTCGGATACGTCATAAACTTTTCCTATTCGATGGTGGACACGTTCAACGGTTTAGCTCAATTCGATACTTCAAGCGGATTGACCGATTCTCAGGCGCAGGAAGCCGCCGTGCTTTTGAGCGGCGTGTTTATCTCGGTCGAGGAGCTCGGCGATCGTTTTGACGACGAAACGGTCATCAGCGTGTCGAACGCCGTTTCAAATATCTCCGCTCTGTTCGGCAACATATTCATTGAAAACGACTCGATAATAAGTTTTATAAACAACGTCTTTATCTACGCCAATTTCGGGCTGGATTATCTGCCTTTGGCTTGCGATATAGTGTCGAGTATGGGTAGGGTAATTGACGAGCAAATGGTGATGGATTATTTTTCCGTAAAAGATTATCCTAAAGCAAATTATGGGCTTTTTTTGGGCAAGTTTTTTTCTTCGGTTTTAGATAAAATCTCAGGCGATATTTTACTGGAACGATTAAAAGCGATAAAGGTTTCGGTTTCCGATAATCTTGAAAAATTAGCTGTAGCCGGATCTATTGTCATTTCTTTAGTCGGTGTATCGGGAAATAGTATTTTACCAGACGATTTCAGTTATGTTTTATCTTCCGATACGGAAAAAATGTTAGGTTCATTGGTTTCGTTTGCTTTAATTAAAAAGAGTCAACTTTCCAAGGTTTACGCTTTCAAAAATAAATATGCAGCAAATAACGATGTGTCGGTAGACACTATAATGAGCGCAATAACATGGGCAAAAAATATTAAAGCTTATCTTGACGATTCTGTTTTGAACCCATACGGAGTAACTATATCAATCGATTTGTCACTGCTTGAGGACGTTACTCAGAATCCGAGGGCGGAGTGTGTGGAGCAGTGGTTTGATGCGATTATTGAAGCGGTAGACGAAATGTTTGGTAATATTGCCGATGATATATCCGACAGAATTTTCGATATAGCAAATATGTTATTAAATGATTTTATATCCAATGATGAACTTTATCACGCGCTTGCCGATATGTATGAGCAATACGGATTGATATCGGAAGACAGTGAGGCGTATTCCGAACTTCTGAGATTGATAGAGGAATCGAATATCGACAAATTAATAGACGCCATAAAATAGCGATCCGAGAGCGTTGGCTATACTACGGCGAGAAGATCAATAAAAAAGAGTCGAAAAAAGAAATAAAGATATATCAAATAAAAAATATATCAAATAAAAGAAAGATATATCGGATAAAAAGAAAGGTATATCAAATATAGGAATGATAAATCAAATAAAAAATTAAAGATAAATAAAATAAAAAAGATATATCGGATAAAAAGAAAAGTATATCAAATAAAGGAAAGATAGATCGGATAAAAAGAAAGGTATATCAAAAAAGTGATATATCAATTAAAAAAACAAAAGATATAAAAAAAATAAAAGATATAACAAACGGTTGTAAAAATCGTAAATGTGTGTTATATTTAAATTGTAAAATCTGTATCGATGTGTTTACGGAGAGTAAGATGGCAATAATCAAAATCAAAATTTTTGTATGCCATCGTAAGATGGCATTTTTTATTGCACTCGATACAAAATAAATTTAAGGAGAAACAAATGAGAGTAGGAGTTATCGGAATCGTCGTTTGCGGCGACAGGGGAATAAGCATTGAAATGCAGAAACTCTTTAACGAGTTTTCCGATATCATAATCGGAAGAATGGGTGTACCGAGAAACAACATGTCGGCAATAAGCCTCATAGTTGAAGGTACTGTCGAGAGAATATCGGCGTTGACCGGCAAACTCGGCAAATTCGACGGACTCAAGGTCAAGTCCGCCTTGACAACAATGGATTAAATTTTTTAAGGAGAAGTGCAATATGAAAAAAGCAAAAATTTTAACTATCGTATTGGTCATCGTATTGGCGGCAACGGTTTTCGCCTTTGCCGGTTGCAACAATACCGAAACCGACAACACGCTCCGCATAGCGCTCCCTGACGGAACGCCTTGCCTTGCAATGGCAAATCTCTTTGACGGAGATAAAAATCTCGAGGGCTATAAGCTGGATATGAACGTAGTCAGCGCAAAACTTATCGGAAACGAAGTTCTCAGCGGAAAAGCCGATATCGCCATAATGCCGACAAACGCTTTTGCTCAGCTTTACAACAAGGGCGTCGACTATCAGATTATCACCTCAAACATTTTCGGTGTGCTCTATATTATCGGCAACCACGAAACAGCTTTTGATTTATCCAATCTTACGGGAAAGGTCGTATCGTCGATAGGAAAGACAAATACTCCCGAATACGTTTTCAAAAAGATATTGGATTATTATAAGATTCCTTACGTGGAGTCTGCCGAAGCCGTCGAAGGTAAGGTCGCAATAAGCTATGTGGATGACGGTTCGCAGGCAATTCAGGCGGTCAAAAACAACAGTGCGGATTATGCCATAGTCGGCGAGCCTGCCGTCACCAACGCTGCCGGTAAAGGACTTGTAAACCTTTACGACCTTCAGGAAGGCTGGAGCATAGCCACCGGCGGAAACTCAAAATATCCTCAGGCGTCTTTGGTTATGAAATCGTCGCTTGCAAAGGATAAGAAGTTCGTTACCGCACTCGTTGCAAAACTTCACGAAAACCTCAATTATCTCAACGACGAGGAAAATCTTAAAAATCTCACTTCGCTCTTTGCCGAATACGGCAGCGCCACCGCTTTTCCTGTAGCGAGCATAGCGAACTGCAACGTCGACGTCAAGTGGGCATGCGACATTAAAGACGAAATGAAAACTTATCTCGGCGAGTTCGGCATCACGCTCAAAGACGACAACTGCTTCTACAACTATGCGGCATAAACTTTGCTCGCAAATTATAAGCGCGGCTCGTTTTAAGTGACGGCTTGAAAGAGTTTATAAAATTGAAGTTGAAATCGTGCGGAAGCTATGATTTTGACTTCAATTTTTAAAAAGCGGTTGCTAAACACGGCGTTAAAACTTTTAAAAGTGATTAAAGGCAAGCGAGATTTTGCAACGGGATTTAAGGCGAAATTTGCTTTTGAGTTTTGCATACTTTTGCGTTTTTAAAAATCTATTTTGACACAAAATTTAAAATAGGTATTGCTAAAACGCTTGTTTGGCTGTTAAAATCAAATGCGGAGTATAATGTTTCAAAAAATCTCGTTTTAAAACCTTATTTGATTTTAACAATCGCAACGACCTATCCCGTATCATGACGGGGAATAAGATATCGGTAAATATTTAATGTGTATATAAGATAACGGTAGATATTGAATGCGCATATAAGATATCGGTAGATATTGAATGTATATAATTTATCTGTAGATATTGATGTGTGGATATCCGTTTATACTGTCGATAGGTATAGTGAGTGGATTTGCTTTGCAACAGAATTGCCTGCAAAAAAAGAGGCATCGTTACCTAGGACGGTTGCACGCTATAAGGTAAAGGATAAAATTTGGAAGCAAAAGGCAACAAGACAAAACAGGAGGGCGCACCCAAACCGACAAAGGAAAGGGTTATTGCTTTTCTCAAAAGTAAGGGGTTTAAAAATGCGGTGTTGACTGTGCTCTATCCGCTCATTTCCCTTGCCGTCGTCTTGCTCGTGTGGCTTATTGCCGCAAAGTCTTTAGATAAGCCTTTGGTCTTGCCCGAGCCGAAAGAGGCGCTAAGGGAACTTTTCATTATCTTGGGCGAAAAACAGATTTACGAATACGGCGCTATGACCGTGGGCAGAAGTTTTTTAAGTTTTATACTTTCCGCCGCTTTTGCTTTTTTATTCAGCATAATAGGCGTGCTTTTTAAACCGTTCCACAAAGTTATGTCGCCTATAGTCACAGTGCTAAGGGCGGCGCCCACGCTCCCCGTCATCTTTTTGGCTGTCATATGGTTCGACTATGCCGAGGTGCCTGTCGTCATAGGCTTTTTGATAGCCTTTCCGCTTCTTTACTCAAGTTATTATACCGCTCTAACCGGCGTAGATAAAAATCTGGTGGATATGGCAAAATCTTTTAACGTATCCAAGAAAAACGTCATACTTTACGTCTATCTGCCGTCGATAAGAAAGCCGTGTCTTGAGAGTATGAAAAGCGTGATATCCTTAACGCTAAAAGTAGTGGTGGCGGCTGAGATAACGGCGCTGACAAAAAAGAGTTTGGGACTGCTGTTCAGAATGGAAAATCTCACTTACAACATATCTGCGCTTTTGGCGCTCACCGTGTTTACGGTAATAATTTCATTTATACTCGAAGGTATTTTCTCGTTCATAATAATATGGGCGACGGGCAAGGTGAGGTGAGTATGGATTTATCCGTTAAAAATTTGTCCGTGACGTTCGGCGATAAAAAGATTTTTGAAAACTTTTCCTACGTCTTTACCGAGGGAAAGATAACCTGCGTGCTTGGAGAGTCGGGCATAGGCAAATCGACGCTTTTAAACTGTATCGCTTCCGTTATCCCTTACGAGGGCGAGATAGAAAAAGACGGAGCGGTGTCGTATATCTTTCAAGAGGACAGGCTGGTGCCGACCCTTTCGGTGTTTAAAAATCTCGAACTTGTCTTAAAAGGCGTGGATAAAGACAAAAAATCACGCAAGGAAAAGATAGACGAAATGTTAAAACTTGTCGAGCTTGACGGGGAGGAGAAGAAAATAAAATCCGAACTGAGCGGCGGTATGGCGCAACGAGTCGCCATGGCAAGGGCGTTTTTGTATCCGTCAAAGGTGCTTTTGCTCGACGAGCCTTTCAAGGGACTCGACCCCTCGTTAAAGGGCAGGCTTATAAAGACCTTTGTCAGACTTTACAAAAACGAGCCGAGAACGGCAGTGTTTGTCACGCACGCCATTGACGAGGCGCTCCTTTTGGCGGACAAGATAATTATGATAAAAGACTCGCCCGCCGTCATATCTTTCGAGAGCGAAATAGAGATTGAAAAGGCGGAGCGCAACCTCAGCGACGATTCTTTTGACCGTCTCAGAAAAAAATTGCTGGAATGTTGGGAACAGGTTTAATTTGCTTGACAATATTTTAACTTGTTATTATAATTGTAAAGAATTTTAAACAACTGCATGTCAGGAAAGTGGAGGACGAAATGAAAGAGAATATACATCCAAGTTATCATGAAGCAAAAGTTACATGTGCTTGCGGTAATACATTCGTGACGGGAACGACAAAAGACACCGACAACATCAAGGTTGAAATTTGCAACAAATGTCATCCTTATTTTACCGGTAAGCAAAAGCTCATTGACACAGGTGGTCGTATCGAGAGATTTAACGCTAAGTTTAATCGCGACAAAAAAGACAACAAATAACACCTTAAAAATGCAGCTTGCTGCATTTTTTTGTATAAGGAAACGGTTTGAAAGATAAAAAGAAGAACAAAACATGCCGTCGGACGTCGATAGGCGGGCAGGCGGTATTAGAAGGCGTTATGATGCGGGGCGAGCGTTCTATTGCGACTGCCGTCCGCACGAGCGGCGGCGAGATTCAGATAGAATCGCAAAGGATAAAGCCGCTGAAAGAACGGAACGTATTTTTCAGATTGCCGTTTGTCCGCGGAGTGGTAAATTTGTGCGAGCAGCTGTTCAAGGGAACGGGGATACTGCTTCGCTCTGCCGAGGTGTACGGCGATTTTGCCGAGCCGTCCAAGTTTGAAAACTTCATCGCCAAAAAATTTAAGGTAAACCCGATGAGCGTTCTTATGGGCTTTTCCGTGGTAATCGGATTGCTTTTGGCGGTGGGGCTTTTTATATTTTTGCCCAATTTTTTGACGGGACTTATTTTTTCCATTCCATCGATATCCGACACGCACCCGGCGCTTCAGTCGCTTACCGAAGGCGCAATAATGCTTGCGATATTCATTATTTACATCCTTATCGTAACCGCACTTAAAGATATAAGGCGTGTTTTCATGTATCACGGAGCGGAACACAGGACGATAAACTGTTACGAAAAGGGGCTTGAACTTACCGTTGAAAACGTGCAGAAGCAGAGCACGGTGCACAGTCGTTGCGGAACGACGTTTTTGTTTTTCGTGCTTGCCGTTTCCATTTTGGTTTTCGCTTTTGTCAATTGGATGCTTTCCGCACTCGGCTGGCTCACGGGCAGACAGATTGTCGACGCATTCATAAAGTTGCCTGTCAAACTTCTGTTTATCCCTATCGTGGCGGGAATAGCTTACGAGATATTGAAGTTTGCGGCAAAATACGACAATATCTTTATGAAAATTCTCCGCTCGCCCGGCATGCTTTTGCAAAAGCTGACGACAAAAAAACCTGCCGACGATATGGCTGAGGTGGCGATAGCTGCGTTCAAGAGAGTGCAGGTCATGGACGCAGACCCAAGTTATCCCGTAACAAAATTCGATATAAAAATTCCTTACGACGTGGCAAGAAAGAGGATAAAGGCGATAACTCCTTCAAGCGACGAGAGCGATATAGACTGGATATTCTGCGAGGTAACAAATCAAAAGCGTTCGGCACTTTCCGAGCTCAAGACGGTGGAGCAAAAGCAATATGAAACGCTTGAAAGCCTGGCTAAAAAGCTGGCTAAGGGTATGCCGCTTGCCTATGCTTTGGGATATTCCGATTTTTACGGCAACAAGATAAGCGTAAACGAAAACGTCTTGATACCCCGTCCCGAAACGGAGATACTTTGCGCCAAGGCAAAGGAACTGTTTAAAGGCGGAAAGATACTTGACCTTTGCACGGGAAGCGGCGCAATTGCCGTCACTTTGGCAAAGGAAACGGGCGTCGAAGTCGTCGCATCGGATATCAGCGAAAAGGCACTTGAGGTGGCAAAGCTCAACGCTTTAAACAACTCGGTCAAAATAGAGTTTGTAAAGAGCGATATGTTTGAAAATATTGACGGCAGGTTTGACCTTATAGTGTCAAATCCTCCGTATATAAAGAGGGGAGATATTTCCTCGCTCGACAACAACGTAAAAGATTTCGAGCCGCATATTGCGCTTGACGGCGGTGAGGACGGTTTGGATTTTTATAGAATTATAGCTAAAAATGTGTTTGATTATCTCGCCAAAGATGGTATTATTTTAATGGAAGTCGGAATAGGTCAAGCCGACGCCGTAAAAGATATGTTTGACGGGAAAGTCGAGGTATATAAAGATTTAGAGGGCATCGACCGCATAGTGGCGGTTTGGGGCAAATGAGGTTGATATGAAGATAAGCGAAGGCATGCTTTCAAAACTTGATAAAATAAAACAGCGTTTCGATTTTCTTGCATCGGAATTGGCAAAATCGGAAGTAGTATCCAATCAAGCCGAGTTTAAAAAGCTCAGCAAGGAACACTCCGACCTCGAGCCGATAGTGGAAGGATATTCCGTTTTGCAAAAGCACCTTCAGGAGACAAAGGAGCTTGAAGCGGCGATAGCATCCGAAAAGGACGCCGATATGAAAGAGTTTTTCAAGGACGAATACGACCGCCTTTTAAAGCAATGCGACGAGGACGTGCAAAACGTAAAAATACTTCTTTTACCCAAAGACCCCAACGAAGATAACAACGTCATTATGGAGATAAGAGCAGGCGCAGGCGGCGACGAAGCCGGGCTTTTCGGAACGGAGCTTATGAAAATGTATAAAGCGTATGCCGAAAAGAACAGGTGGAAGACGGAAGATATTTCAATGAATATGTCGGAGTTGGGCGGCGTAAAGGAAGCCGTGTTCATGATAACGGGCAAGGGCGCATACGGCAAGCTGATGTATGAAAGCGGAGTGCACCGTGTGCAACGTGTTCCCGAAACGGAATCGCAGGGCAGAGTGCATACCTCCACCGTCACCGTGGCGGTATTGCCTGAAGCGGAGGACGTCGAAGTCGAGCTCAACGAAAAGGATATTAAGGTGGATACCTATCGCAGCTCGGGCGCAGGCGGACAGCACGTCAACAAGACGGAATCGGCGATAAGAATGACGCATATTCCAACTGGCATAGTCGTCGAGTGTCAGGACGAGCGCAGTCAGATAAAAAACAGAGAAAAGGCGCTCAAGGTTTTGAAATCGAGGCTTTACGACTATTATCAGTCGCAGGCAGATAAAGAATATTCCGAACAGCGCAGGGCGCAAGTAGGCACGGGCGACCGTTCGGAAAGAATAAGAACGTACAACTTCCCTCAAGGAAGAGTGACCGACCATCGCATAGGTTTTACCCTTTACAGTCTTGACAAATTCATGTTGGGCGAAATCGATGAAATGATAACCGCACTCAGGATTGCGGTGCAAAACAAACTGTTGGAAAACGTCGAATAGGAGGTTTTTATGTTAGTCAAATACAACAGAAATCGCAACGTCATGGAAGAACACGCTTATAAACCGACGCTTCAGGACGTGGCGCAGCCGAATTTGTTCAGAAAAGTTTTCGCTTACGGCACCATACCGAAAACGGCATTCAATTTCCGAACCGTTCAGATGGATACGCCGAAAGATTTATATATCACGGATACGACTTTCCGTGACGGACAACAGTCCTGTTCGCCCTTTACGGTGGAAAACATCGTCGAGATATACAAGATGCTCCACCGCCTTTCCGGACCCAACGGAATAGTCAGGCAGAGCGAGTTTTTCCTGTATAGCGAGCAAGACAGAAAAGCAGTGGAAAAATGTCTCGAGCTCGGCTACAAGTTTCCCGAGGTAACAAGCTGGATAAGGGCAAACGAAAAGGATTTTGAGCTCGTCAAGTCGTTCGGACTCAAAGAAACGGGAATTTTGGTTTCCTGTTCCGACTACCATATTTTCAAAAAAATGAATATGACGAGAAAGCAAGCCCTCGACAAATACCTCGGCGTCGTGAAGATGGCGCTTGAAAAGGGAATAAGACCGAGATGCCACTTTGAAGATATAACGAGAGCGGACTTTTTCGGATTTGTCATTCCGTTTGCAATCGAGCTTATGAAACTTCAGCAGGAGACGGGTATTCCCATTAAAATCCGTGCCTGCGATACTATGGGTTACGGCGTAAGCTATCCGGGTGCGTCGCTTCCGAGAAGCGTGCCGGGTATAATATACGGCTTTAAATATTATGCCGAAGTTCCCAGCGAACAGCTCGAGTGGCACGGACACAACGATTTTTACAAGGCGGTAGTAAACAGCGCCACGGCTTGGCTTTTCGGTTGTAGCTCGGTCAATACCACGATTTTGGGTATAGGCGAAAGGACGGGCAATACTCCGCTTGAAGCAATGGCTATCGAATACGCTTCCATAAAGGGGCACAAAGGCGGCATGGATCTTTCCGTCATAACGGATATAGCAAATTACGCCGAAAACGAAATGGGAATAGAAATTCCCCCTCAGACTCCTTTTGTGGGCAGAAACTTCAACGCCACGAGAGCGGGCATACACGCCGACGGACTTTTAAAGGACCAGGAAATATACAATATCTTCGATACCGAAAAGATACTCAACAGACCGCCGACAGTTATTGTCGACAGTTTTTCCGGGCTTGCAGGTATTGCATTTTGGATAAATAAATATTATAATTTATCTGACGAGGAAAAAATCGACAAGAAAGACGACCTTATCGTCAAGATGAAGGAAAAGGTTGACCTTAAATACGCCGAGGGCAGGACGACGATGATGAGCGACGGCGAACTCAAGGCGATGATAAAGGAAATAGATCCCGCAAGATACGAGGCGTTAAAGTCGAAACTCAAGTCGAGAAAGACCGAGGAATAAATTTAATTTTTTAGGGGTGAATTATGATTACTATTATCTACGGAGCAAAAGGCTCGGGCAAAACAAAAAAGATGATTGACGCCGTAAACGCCGCAGTCGACCAGACGAAGGGAATCGTGGTGTTTTTGAGCGATACCAACAGATATATGCCTGAAATCAGAAATCAGGTCAAAAAGATAAATACCGCCGAAAGCGAGATTTTCAACGAAGCCGAGCTCGTAGGTTTTATAAAGGGTATTATCGCTTGCAACAACGACGTGTCAAAAGTGTTTATAGACGGGGCGCACCGTATGTGCAATAAAGACGTTGCCGATATGGAAACCTTTTTCGAGTGGGTTTGCGAGATGGGCGCCAAGTCGAGCATAGAGTTTGTCGTTACGGCAAGTAAAGACCTTTCCGAGATGCCGGAATTTTTAAAGAAATACATTTAGGCAGCTTTATCAGGCTCGCCATTTATGATGACGGGCCTTTTTAATAAAAAGAGAGTGAAGGGCAGAGGGCTACTCCGTGCTGCGGAAATGCCGTTTGCCTTAGCTAATGTATAAGGATATTCCGTTATTTTCTATGGAATATTATAAATAAACTACAGCTTGGTTTCGGTTGAGTATTCCTGCCGCTTGGCGGAATATTCGGTCGGACAGGGGCAGGCTTATGCCGAAGGTTATGTTATGAAATATATAAGCACGAGAAACAAAAACAAAACGGTCAGCGGAGCCGAGGCTATCGCAATGGGTATCTCCGACGAGGGCGGACTTTTCGTCCCCGAAAGTTTTCCAAAGATAACAAAAGCCGACAGAGATAAAATGGCGGCTATGTCTTACGCCGAAAGGACGGCTTTCGTCCTTTCAAAATATCTCGACGAGTTTACCTATGACGAGATATTGGAAATGGTAAACAAGGCATATTCCCGTTTCGACAGCGACGAAGTCGCTCCTGTTGTCAAACTCGACGACTCGCTTTTTGTGCTCGAGCTTTTCCACGGCCCGACGTATGCCTTTAAAGATTTGGCGCTCACTCTGCTTCCTTATCTTCTGACGGCAAGTAAGAGCAAGATAGGCGACAGCTCATCCACGCTCATTTTGGTTGCCACGAGCGGAGATACCGGCAAAGCCGCATTGGAGGGCTTCAAAGACGTGGACAAAACAAAGATAATGGTGTTCTATCCGTCCGACGGCGTTTCCGATATGCAAAAAATGCAGATGATAACGCAGGAGGGCTCCAACGTCGAGGTGGTGGGCATAAAGGGCAATTTTGACGACGCACAGACCGCCGTCAAGAGAGTGTTTACCGACGCCAAAGTCAAAGCGGAACTTAAAAAGCGCAACATAGAGCTGTCGTCGGCAAACTCGATAAACTGGGGCAGGCTCGCTCCTCAGATTGCTTATTACATTTCAAGCTATATCGACCTTGTTTCGTCGGAGGAAATAAGCGATGGCGACAAGATAAATTTTGTCGTTCCCACAGGCAACTTCGGGGATATTCTGGCAGGATACTACGCCTACAAAATGGGCTTGCCTATAAACAAACTGATTGTCGCTTCAAACAAAAACAAGATACTGTCCGACTTCTTCCACGAAGGCGTTTACGACGTAAAGAGAGATTTTTATAAGACGGCTTCTCCGTCCATGGATATACTTATATCATCAAATCTCGAGAGGCTCATTTTCGAGGCTACCGGCAGAAACGACAAAGAGGTGGTAAAGCTTTATGACGACCTTAAAGAAAACAAGAAATTCGTTTTTGACGTATCCAAAATAGACGAAGTTTTTGCGTCGGGTTGGGCAGACGAGGAAGAAACGGCAGACGCAATATTTGAGACGGCGGAGGAATACGGTTATACTACGGATACGCACACTGCGGTTGCCATGAGCGTCTATTACGACTATATCGACGAAACGGCGGACGAAACGGTAACTGTGGTGCTGTCCACGGCGAATCCTTATAAATTTCCGCTTTTCGTTTACAATTCGGTGACGGGCAAAAACAAAAAACTTGACGCATTCAAAGCCGCCGAGCTTTTAGAGGCGGAGATAGAGATAGACCGTCCCGACGGACTTAAAAATCTCAAGGACAAAAAGGTGCTTCACGACAAAGTTGTCGATAAGAGCGAGATTGAAAAAGAGGTTTTGAATTTCGCCGAAAAATAAAAGGCGAAATTATGTTGGAAGCGTTTCAGCGTTTAATCCGACGGCGGTGCGTTGTCGGACGCAAAGAAATAAAAGGAGCCTTGCCTATAGGGTGGGCTTACTATAAAGGAATTTAACGTATGTTTAAGGAACAAAAAGTATTATTGAGCGGTATTCAGCCGACGGGAATAATGACGATAGGCAATTATATAGGTGCGGTAAAAAACTGGCTCAAACTTCAAGACGACTATCTCAGCGTATATTTTATCGCAGACCTTCACGCTCTCACCGTCAGGCAGAATCCGACGGAGTTTAAACAGCGTGCCCTTTCCTTTTTTGCGCAGTATCTCGCTTTCGGGCTCGACCCCGAAAAATCCATACTCTATTTTCAGTCGCACGTTCCCGAGCATACCCAGCTTCAATGGGCGCTTAACTGTTTCACATACGTAGGAGAGGCTCAGCGTATGACGCAGTTTAAGGACAAGAGCGCAAAGCACACCGACAATATAAACATGGGACTTATGGATTATCCCGTGCTTATGGCGGCGGATATATTGCTTTTTCAGACGGACCTCGTGCCCGTCGGCATAGACCAAAAGCAACACCTCGAGCTTACGAGGGATATAGCGATAAGGTTCAACAATCAGTTCGGCGACGTATTCACAGTGCCGGACGGATATATCCCCAAGACGGGAGCTAAGATTATGTCGCTTGCCGATCCGACGGCGAAGATGTCCAAGTCCGACCCCGATCCCAATGCGGCGATATCCGTCATAGAAGAGCCCGATTCGATAATGAGAAAATTCAAAAGGGCGGTTACCGACAGCGGAAACGAAGTGAAATTCAGCGAGGATAAACCGGGAATTTCAAATCTTTTGAGTATCTATACCGAGATGACGGGCAAGACTATATCTGAGGCGGAAGAAGAGTTTGTCGGTCACGGATACGGCGATTTTAAATCAAAGGTTGCCGAAGCAGTCATAGAGAGATTGAGACCTGTCAGGGAAGAATACGCAAAACTTATAAAAGACAAGGCGTATCTTACCGAAGTCGCAAAACAGGGCGCAGAGAAGGCAAGATATATCGCAAGCCGCACCGTCGGAAAAGTTTACAAAAAACTCGGGCTTGTGGCTAAGGAGTAGTCGTTAAGGAGTTGTTATGTTCGGATATATCGTTCCCGATAAGATGAATATGTATATAAAAGATTTCACTCTTTTTCGGGCTTATTATTGCGGACTTTGCAAGACGCTGGGCAGGACGGGTTTGCCGCATACGAGACTTTGCACAAACTACGACACCACATTTCTGAGCGTTTTGGCGCACAGCCTTAACGGACGGGAGGTTAATATCAAAAACGCCCCGTGCATTTTAAATCCGTTTAAAAAGCGCAGTTTTGTCGCCGCCGACGATATATCGTATAAGGTAGCCGACATAACCGTTTTGCTTGGATACTACAAGCTGTCCGACGACGTCATAGACGGGCAGAAGGGCAGAGCGCTTTTAAAGCCGTGGCTATACTCAAGAATGAGAAAAGCCAAAAAGAGATGCCCTGAGGTGTGGGAGTCGATAAAGAACGGTTATAGCGACTTAAGGAAGTTGGAAAGGGAAAAATGCGACAGCATAGATAAAGCCGCCGACCCGTTCGGAAATATAATCGAAAAAATCGTATGCTACCTTGTTCCGAATGCGGACGAGAATACGAAAATTTTTGCCTATGAGCTTGGCAAACTCGTATATCTTTTCGACGCCGTGGACGACGTGTGGAAAGATTGCAAAAAAAAGAGGTATAATCCGTTTATCGCAAAATACGGAAAACCTGCCTCAAAAGAGGAGTTTTTAAAAGAACGTCTTCAGGATGTTGAATTTTTGCTTAAAACAAGTTATAATACTTTAGTAGAGGCATACGACAAAATGAATATAGTAGTGTCGGAAGGCGTGCTTTCAAATATTGTATACCTCGGCATTGATATGCAGATTAAAAGGTTATTGAAAGGAGAAGATAAATGCATAGCGACCCGTTTGTAGTTTTGGGGGTAAGCCGCTCGGCTTCCAAAGAGGAGATACAGCAGGCTTATTACGCCAAAAGAGATAAACTGTCAAACGATATGTTCTTAGAGGGCGACGCAGGAGCGGAAGCGGCAAAACAGCTTCAGGAACTCGACGTGGCTTTTTCCGAGGCAATCGATATAGTCACTGCGGCGGCTGAACCGCAAAAGGCGGCTTCCACTTTGGACGACGTCAGAAATGCGCTGGGTGACAGACGTTTTGACGAAGCTCAAAAACTTCTCGACGATATAAGCTACCGTGATGCGGAATGGCATTATCTTCAGTCGATAGTTTACTATAACAAAAATTGGTTTATGGAATGTAAAAATCAGCTTGAAATCGCTTCTTCCATTGAACCTGAAAACGAGAAGTATAAAAAGGCGTTAAACAACCTCAATCTCAAAATGTCCAAAGGCGGCATTGACGGCACTGTGGAATCGGGCAGAACGTATAATAACAACAATAATGCCAACGCCAATCAGAATCAGCAAACAGCCACCAACAGGACCTATTATACGAGGCGGGACGACAATACCTGTTGCAATATCTGCGGCGGTCTTCTTTGTGCGGACTGTTGCTGCGAATGTATGGGCGGAGATTTGATATCTTGTTGCTAAAGCTAAAGCCGCATTTGAGCGGCTTTATTTATGGCGGTTTCATGACGCCATTGCCGAGCCTGTTCAAACGGCATTAAAGCATTGGAAATTCCTTAAAGCCCGGCAAAAGGAAATTTAATCGGCGGAAAATGCCTTGTCTTATTTTATAAATACGGTAAAATGACTAAAATTTAACGACGGCAGGTTGTGTTTTGAGCAAGCGGCAGTATAAAATAATTAAAGATATAAAGGACAGATAAATTCACTTTCCTTTAAGGTTTGAAAAGATAATTGATATATGAAAAAAAAGTTCAGACGTCCGACAATTGAAATAGCGGTAGCCGGTATATCGGCAGGGCTTATGCTCCTGTTTTTATATCTTGCCGTCATTGTCAGAGTGGGCTCGATTTCCTTATTCGTGGCGGCGTCTGTCGTGCTTATGGTGCCGATATCCAAAAAATATTACGTTGCCGCCGTGTTTGCATACGTCGCCTCGTCGCTTCTCGCTTTTGCAATTGTAGGCGACATATTGCAGGTTCTGGGCTTTATCATATATTTCGGACCAATGACGATAGCTTCCTGCGTCATGGCGGAAAAAAAGGTCAAACCTTATATCACTTTCCCTGTCAAAATAGTTTATATCAACGCCACTCTTGCTATTTTATATTTTGCCACCAACACTTTGGTTGTCGATTTATCCTCGCTCGGCATAAATCTTCACTACGCCGTCATTGCAGTTGTGGGCACGGTTTTGCTTTTGTTGCTCGACACGCTTATGCTGATGCTTTACGTCAGGCTCAAGCCGCTCATGGATAAGGTGATAAAGGATTCTTCTTCAAAGGGCAAAAAGAAGGAAGAAGACGACGTGTTTGAAGATTTCAAATCGGGGGAGTATAGCAAGTCGGATACCACAGCCGACGGTAAAGACCGGACACCCGAACAAAGCGGCGTTACTTTAGACGTTTTAGACGGAACGGCTACAGACGAAACCGCTACAGACGAAACCGCTACAGACGGAACGGCAGTAAGCGAAACGGACGACGGCAACCGTTCGGAAGATAATAACGTCGGGGCAGACGTCGAAAGCGATAGCTTAAACGGCTCCGACATCGACGACAGCGCAGGCGACGGCGAAGATGGCAAAGAGCTTTCGGCATCTGACGGAGAGAAGGCAGGGGGCGAAAAAACATCAAAGCCTGAAAAACGTAAGCACGCACGGGAGAAAAGAGAAAAATTTTAAGATTGACAAAGGGCGGTTTAAGACCGCCTTTTTAAACGCATTTTCGACAAAGAATAAAACTCGGTCCGGAATAAATATAGCTGAACGGTTAAAGACATTGAAGGCAAAAATTTTTCAACGAGATAAAGCCTTGCCAAAGCAAGGCGGGGTATATGTAATCGCTTAAGTTTTGCAGTTGCCGTTTTCCGTTGCCGTCGGGTTGTTTGAAGCGAGCACTAAACTTATCGCAATCAATAAAGAAGTTTCAAGGCTGTTTATTTCGCCGTCTTCGGCAAACATCAAAAGTATGAGCAAAATAAACAAATACCAATTGTCGTTAAACATAAATTCACCTTTTATTTTCTTTATTCTACTTTATGCGACAAAAATCGAAAAAGTTCGGCGTTGCCCTCTGTTTTTTTTAATGACATAATGATATCGGTAAAATAGGAGGGGCTGTATGGAAACATTGTTAGACACAGCTACTCAAGAAAAAGTCAACGTTTATTTACCAAAGAATTCAGCTTTATCCGCTCTTGCCGATTTCTTCTCGGCATTTTCGGACGTAACGAGAGCAAAGATAATCTGCGCCTTATCCTTATCCGAGATGTGCGTTACAGATTTATCCAAAACTCTCGACCTCAATCAGACAACGCTTTCGCACCAGCTCAAAATGCTCAAAGTGCAAAACGTTGTTGAAGACCGCCGAGAGGGAAAGGTTGTCTATTATAAGTTAAAGGACAACCGAGTGGAGGACGTGCTCCTTGCAGGCGTCAAGTGCCTGGGTTATTAAGCTGAATATACAAAAGAAAATTTTTTATGGATAATAAAAGCCTTCGGGCTTTTTATTTTTTCCCTTTTGACATTTTTTTTCGTGGCGCAGTCTTGCTGTTTCAACCGTTTATCGGCTAAAAGAGTGCCTGCTTTAATTTTAACGCCGCCATACTATCTGCGGTTTTATCGTTTCGTGTGACGCTTTAGGCTATATACCTTGCGACATTGGAGCGGGAAAAATTTTTAAATTGCAACCGCTTTTGTTCAATGAATTGATAGCGGATAATTTATGTGGTATAATATAAATATGGATTTAAAGGAAAAATTAAAAGACGTTCCCACTTCCCCCGGTGTATATACCATGTATTCCGACGACGGGACGATAATATACGTGGGCAAGGCAAAAAATCTTTTAAACCGCCTCAGGTCTTACTTTCATAAAGCCAATCAAACGGTAAAGGTTATGGCGATGATGGAAAAGGTGGCGGATTTTTCCTATATAATCACCAAATCGGAAATAGACGCTCTTTTGACGGAAAACAACCTGATAAAGAAGTATAAACCAAAATACAACATTCTTTTAAAAGACGATAAGTCTTATCCGTTTTTGCGCATAGATTTAAAAGAAAAATTCCCACAGGTCACGCTCGTCCGCTCGCTCAAAGAGGACGGGGCAAAATATTTCGGACCGTATATGATAAGCGTAAACGTATCCGATATTTTAGACCTCATTCATTCCGCATTCAAGATAAGGAGCTGCCGTCAGGCTTTGGGAGATAAAAAACTGCGCCCGTGCCTCAATTATCATATAGGCAAATGTCTTGCGCCGTGCACGGGGGACGTATCGGATGAAGAATACCGCAAGGAGATTTCAAAGGTCATATCATTTTTGAGGGGCAACGACAAAGAGGCGGAAAAAATACTCAAAGAGAAAATGTATCGTTTTTCCGCCGAAAACAATTTCGAGGCGGCGCTTGCCTGCCGTGAAAAGCTCAAAGTTTTGGATAAGATTGTAAGAAGGCAGATTACGAATATGCCGACGTCAAAAAATATCGACGTTTTCGCCATGCGTTCGGACGGCATGAAAACGGCGGTCAGCCTGCTTGCCATAAGGGGTGGCAAAATAACGGGTGCGGACAACACGGCGTTTGAAAGCGTAAGCGAAGACCTATCCGAATTCGTATTGCAGTTTTATCAGAAAAATCCGCCCGTATGCGACGAGATTTTGGTGGAATCGGACGACGACGTGCTCGAGGAGGCAATATCTAAACTTGCAGGAAGAAAAATTCTGCTCTGTTCGCCCATAAAGGGAATACGCCGTCAGCTTGTGGAAATGGCGGTGGCAAACGCCTCGGATTATCTTGCCAAATACGGCGACAAGGAAAGGCGTATTTACGAATCGACGGAGGGTGCAGTGCTTCAGCTTATGAGCTATCTTGACCTGCCCAAGCCGCCTAAGCGCATAGAGTGCTACGATATATCCCACCTAAGCGGAACGCATACAGTATCGAGCATGGTGGTGTTTGAAAACGGAGTGCCAAAAAAAGCGCATTATCGCAAATTCAAGATAAAGACGGTGGAAAACATAGACGATTTCCGTTCAATGAAAGAAACTCTATCAAGGCGGCTTGCCCGTATTGACGGCGACGACGAGAGTTTTTCGTCACTTCCCGACCTTATCGTCATAGACGGCGGAAAGGGTCAGCTTTCGTTTGCCAAAGAGGCGCTTGCCGAAAGCGGTGCGGATATCCCTGTCATATCCCTTGCCAAGAGGGAGGAGGAAGTGTTTTACCTTACGAGCGAGCCTATCGTTTTGGATAAAAGCTCGAAAGCGCTTCAACTGCTCCAGAGGATAAGAGACGAGGCGCACAGATTCGCCATAACCTTTAACCGCAGTCTCAGGCAAAAGACGGCGACGAGCAGCGAACTCAAAGAAATAGAGGGCGTCGGAAAGACGAGGGCGGAAGAGTTGTTCAAGCACTTTAAAACGATAAAGCGTATAAAAGAAGCCGACCTTGTGGAACTTGAAAAGGTGGTGCCCAAAAACGTGGCGGTGAAAGTGTTTGAGCATTTTCACAAGGACGTATCCGACGGCGAAGCCAAGGACGAAAATGACGAATAAATATTTTCCGAAAAATTTAAAGGCAACAAGGTAAAGTCGAATACGGCGATAAAATCAAAAGATATTTGTCAAAACGGCAAGACACGGCGATGAGTTCAATACATATACGAAAGTCCGAAAAGATAAAAGATAAAAAACAATATAAATTAAAATTTACGATAAACTCAAAAGACGCGTAAAAAGACACGTGAAAATTTAAAATTAAAAATCGAGGATATACGATAAAAGGAAACAGGCAAAAAAGCAGGCGATTGCCGATATCTACTTTGTTGCCTAAAATTCGAGAGGTGAAAAATGGTCAACGAAACGGGTGAAGAAAGACAAGCGGTTATGGTGGAAACGTCAAAGTTTTCCGAGGCAAACGGCGTTAAGGTGTTTTACGCCGAGCCCGGGGTAAATCTCAGTTTTCAATCGGTGTCGGTAAACAGACCGGGACTCGTTTTTGCGGGATTTGAAGAGTATTTTGCCGAAAGCCGTATTCAGGTGTGCGGAAGCGCAGAGATAGCCTATTTAAACTCGCTTCCCCAAGAGGTGCGCCGAAAGAGGCTGGACGCTTTTTTCAGCAAAAACATTCCATGCGTGGTGCTCACGAGGGGAAAGTCTCCCGACGAGGACTTTTTGGATATTGCTAAAAAGCATAAGAGGGCGGTGTTCGGAAGCGAGGAGCCCACGTCGGAATTCGTCAACAATCTCGTGCATTATTTAAACGACTTGCTTGCCGAGGAAACGGACGTGCACGGCGAACTTTTGGATATCGCAGGCATTGGCGTGCTCATCACCGGAGAAAACGGAATAGGCAAAAGCGAAACGGCGCTCGAACTCGTGCACAGGGGACATATGCTCGTAGCCGACGACAGAGTGGTTGTCAAAAAGATAAAAAACTTCCTTTTCGGGTCCGCTCCGAGGTCGATAAAAAATCTCTTAGAGGTCAGGGGCGTCGGGATAATCAACGTTGAGGATATGTACGGCATATCCGGCGTTTTGGAAGAAAAGCAGATAGGTCTTAACGTCGAGCTCGTCAAGTGGTCGGATAAAGTGGACAGGCTTTGCGATAAGACGGTTTATACAAATATCTTGGGCGTGGACATACCCAAAATCTCCATACCGGTAATAGCGGGCAGAAACCTTGCCATAGTCATCGAAGCGGCGACAAAGAGCATGTGCCTTAAGTCGCTCGGCAAAAACCCGCTTGACTTGGTGCTCGGAAATATGCAAAATTTAAACAACCGACAACTCGATTGATAGCGTATGTATTAAATAGATTTTTTTAAGCGGCTTCAAAAATATATATGCCGAAAATAAATTTAATTGAGTTAATGAGGCTATTTATAGTTTAAAACAAAAATTTAAATAGCCAAACTAAAATCGTAAAAGGCTTTCACATCGCATATATTGTTATATGAGCTGTGAAAAAAGATATAACGTTTCTGCAAAAGAAGTTACATCGTTCAAAGGCGGCGGAAATATAGAGTGCGTCGTCTATCCCTCGAATCTGTCCGATTTAATACGGATTTATCCGACGGCGGATTACATTCTGGGTTGCGGAAGCAATATGATTATTGCCGACGAAGGCGTGTCCGGAACCGCTTTGTCGACACAGAAACTGACGGATATATCCTATGACGATAACTACGTTACGTTCGGGGCAGGGATAAAAGTTTCTACGCTTTTGGCTTTTTGTGCAAGGCACGGCATGGGAGGTTTCGAGTTTTTGGCAGGTATACCGGCAAGCGTGGGCGGTCTTGTATATATGAACGCCGGTGCTTTCGGAAGCAAGATGAGCGACGTTTTAAAGGACTGCCTTGTAATAGCCGACGGCAAAGAAGCCTCTGTCAAGCCCCAATTCGGATACCGCCATAGCGATATAGAAGGTGTGGTGGCAAGGGCGACATTTGTATACGAAAAGGCGGAGCCGTCGAAAATCAAAGAGAGGATATTTTTAAATTTAAAGACGAGAAGGCTCAAACAACCGTCCTTTCCTTCCTGCGGAAGCGTTTTTAAAAATCCCGAAGGCGACTTTGCCGGCAGGCTTATTGAGGAGTGCGGCTTAAAAGGCGAAAGATACGGCGGTGCTATGGTGTCGGACAAACACGCCAATTTCATAGTAAATTTTTCCGACGCCACGGCAAGCGACTTTTTGTTTTTAGTCGACAAAATAAAGAAAACAGTTTATTATAGATACGGAATAACGCTTGAAGAGGAGTTCAGACTTTTAGATGAAAATCACGGGCGACTATCACATACACACGGTATACAGCGACTCTAAAACGAAGATAGAGCAGGTTTTTTCCGTTTCCGCACTCAGGGGATTGACGGATTTTGCCACGTGCGACCATTCGTTCAGAAGTTATTTCGTGGGTGCTACGAGGGAAAAACTGAAAGCGCAAAAAGCAGAGCTGAAGGCAGGCAATTCAAAAGGGGAACAGCCTAAAGGCTTGCAGTCGATAGAGGCAAACATTTTAAACTTTGACGGAGAGATAGACGTGCCTTGCGACCTTTTTTCCTCTTTAGATATGTTAAGCCTGGGTTTTCACCGCTTTGTGACAAAAGGCGACGGGCGTGACAGAAAACAGTTTATCCTGAAAAACGGCTGGACAAATTCGGACGATCCCGAGCTTAAAAGGCTCAATACCGCCGCATTTATAAAAGCCATTGAAAAATACCCCGTGGACGTGCTCTGTCATATAGGGCACAGGACAAAGGTAGAACCAAAGCCTTTGTTTGAATGCGCCGCTTCGCTCGGGGTGCACGTTGAACTCAACGAAAAACATATAGAAACTCTCGAGCCGATGCTCGACGTGGCATTGCAATGCGGTGTAAAATTCATTTTGGGAAGCGACGCCCATAAAGCGGAAAAGATAGGCGTGTTCGACAGAGTGTCGAAAGCGATAGAAAAATACAAAATACCTTATGATAAAATCGTCGGGGTTGACCTCGGACTTAACGTGAGAAAAAAATGACATTTAAAGAGAGCGTAATTTTGGAAATTAAAGCCGCCCCGGTGCAGAACGATTGTTGCAAAAGGGCGTTTTTATCCGCCGTCATCAAAAGCTACGGCAGTATCGAAATAGAAAAAAGCGGCAGATATTTAAAAATCACAACCGGCGATTTGCAGTTGGCTGAGATTGTCGCCTATTTGGTAAAACAGCTTTACCTTGCCGAGGTGGAGCTGGAAAAATCAAAAGTCAAGGGCGGCGTCAAGAGTGGTGAGGATATATATTTTGTCAAACTTCCCAAGGGACTTACTATGGACGTTTTGACCGAATGCGGGCTTATGCAAGCGGACGGCGAAAGTTTTTCTTCTTTTGTCAGAGGAATATCTCCCGAACTTATCAAAAACACTTGTTGCGCAAAATCATATCTTAAAGGGCTTTTTTTAACAACGGGAAGCATTTATGTTCCGCAGACCACCGAAGGCTCGCACGGGGGATACCATGCCGAGTTTCAGGTTGCCGACGAAAAGGAGGCAGAAGATATCAAAGCATTGCTCGAGCGTTTCGGCATCAATTTCAAGGTGGCTCAAAGAGGGGTAAACTATATCGTTTACGCCAAAGACAAGGACGTTTTGCTGTCGTTTTTGGTTATGCTGTCTTTGACCGATTCTGCCCTCGAACTGAAAAAGATAATAGAGGACAGAGAACTAAACAACTTTATCAACAGAGGAGTCATATGCGAAGCGGCAAACCTTGACAAGACGTTCGAGGCCGCCGCCAAACAGATTTTGGCGATTCAGAAAATCGAGGAGGAAAGCGGATTGGATTCTTTGGGCGAACCGCTCAAGGAAGTGGCGCTTTCAAGACTCAATAATCCCACGGCGTCGATGTCGGAGCTTGCCGAACTTATCGGTATATCCAAAAGCTGTCTGGCGCATAGGCTCAGGAAGATAATGAAAATCGGGGAGGGTGAATAAATGAGCTGCGAATTTGTCCATTTGCATTTGCATACCGAATACAGTATGCTCGACGGCGCAGTCAGGTTGGATTACGTCAGCGGCAGCAACGAGGACGGAAAAATTCATTCCTACCCTCTGCTTGAAGCGTTAAAAAAGGACGGACAGACTGCGGTTGCCATAACCGACCACGGAAACCTTTACGGAGTTTATAACTTTGTCAATACTCTAAAGGAAAAGGGCGTAAAGCCTATAATAGGCTGTGAGTTTTACGTCGCTCCCGATATGTACGACAAACGCCCCGAAGTGCTTCGTCAAAGAGACCATTTGATTTTGCTTGCCAAGTCAAGCGTCGGATATTCAAATCTTATGTATCTGTCGTCAAAGAGTTATATCGACGGCTTTTACGGCAAGCCGAGAATCGACCTCGAGCTTTTAAAGGGGCATACCGACGGGCTTATATGTCTTTCCGCCTGTCTGGCAGGACGTATTCCGAGATTTTTGCTTCAAAACGACTATGAGTCGGCAAAGGAATACGCTTTAAAACTTAAGTCGATGTTTGAGGAAGGCGATTTTTATATCGAGCTTCAAGACCATTCCCTCAAGGAGGAAAAGGCGATTCTTCCTCAGCTTGTTTCCATAGCGAGAGAGATAGGAGTAAAGGTGGTGGCAACTAACGACGTCCACTACATAAACAAAGAGGACGCAGACCTTCAGGATACCATGATGCGCATAACGCAAAGACTGTTGAAATCCGAGGTCAATCCGATTGCGTTTGAAACTCAGGAATTTTACCTCAAGTCGCAGGCGGAAATGAAAGAGCTTTTCGATTGGATTCCCGAGGCTATTGAGAGTACCGTGGAGATAGCGGATAAATGCCAATTTGACTTCGTGCTGAAAAGGAATTCCATCATTCCTAAGTATACCAACGACGAGATGGGAAACCGTGACGAGGCGCAGTATCTCCACGACCTTGCCTACGAGGGCGTTTTGAAAAGATATGCGACTATGACGGACGAGCTGAAAACAAGGCTGGACTACGAATTGGGCGTCATAGGTCAATGCGGCTATGCAGGATACTTTCTTATAGTATGGGACTTTGTTAATGAGGCAAAGAAGATGGGTATTCCCGTCGGACCGGGCAGAGGCAGCGGCGTCGGCTCGCTTGTCGCCTATTGCATAGGTATCACCGACGTTGACCCGATAAAATATAATTTGATTTTTGAAAGATTCCTTTCCACTCAAAGGGTAACCATGCCGGATTTCGATATAGATTTCTGTTTCTTCCGCAGGAGCGAGATAATCGATTACGTCACTCACAAATACGGAAAGGACAACGTTGCTCAGATAGTGGCTTTTTCTACCATGAGCGCAAAGGCTGTCATTAAAGACGTTGCGAGGGTATACGATATCCCGTATCAGGAAGCGAATAAATGGGTGGCGACGCTACCTAAACTCGGCAAGCCGTTTATAGGCGAGTCGCTCGGGCTGTGGGGAAAGAATCCCGTTCCCGAGTTTATTGCGCTTTATCAGTCAAATGAGGACGCAAAGAAAGTTATCGACATAGCTTTAAAACTCGAGGGTATGCCCCGTCAGACGTCCGTGCATGCGGCAGGAGTCGTTATTTGTCCCGACCCGATTGTTCAACACGTTCCGCTTCAGCGCAACGACGATATCATAACGACGCAGTTCGATAAAGACCAAATAGAAAAAGTCGGGCTTTTAAAAATGGACTTTTTGGTCTTAAAGACGCTCACCGATATATCCGACACCGTCAAGCTCGTCAAAGCCGACAAGGGCGTTGATATAGACTTCCACAAACTCGGCTATGAGGATAAAGAAGTTTTCAAATTGATTGCAAGCGGCGATTGCGAAGCAGTGTTCCAGCTTGAGAGCGCAGGTATGAAAAACTTTATGGCGCAGCTAAAGCCAAACGGACTTGAAGAAATCATAGCGGGAATATCCCTTTACCGACCGGGGCCCAAGGATTTTATACCGCAGTTTATAAAAAACAAGAAAAATTCCGAAAATATTCCCTATGAACACGAGGTTTTGAAAAACGTGCTCGGCGTCACTTACGGCGTTATCGTGTATCAGGAGCAGGTCATGCAGATAGCTAAAGATCTGGCAGGATTTTCTCTCGGCGGCGCAGATATTTTAAGACGTGCGATATCCAAAAAGAAAGAGGACATTTTAAAGGCAAACGAAAAGCTCTTTATCGACGGCGGAGTTTTGAAGCTCGATAAGGACAGAGAAGAAAAGGTGACGGGCTGCGTCAAGAACGGACTGTCAAGGCAGTCGGCGAAAAATCTTTGGAACGTCATCGTCGGCTTTGCAAGCTATGCCTTTAACAAATCGCATGCGGCGGCATATGCCGTAGTGTGCTATCAGACTGCGTATCTTAAAAGATATTATCCTTTGCACTTTCTCCTTTCCGTCATAAACAACAGGATATCCAGTGCGGACGAGGTTAAGCATTATATAAATTATTTAAAGGACAAAGGCTATAAGATATATCCGCCTGACATCAACCGTTCGTCCGAGCTGTTCACCTTAGAGGGGGACGGTATAAGATACGGACTTAAGGGAATAAGGAATGTGGGCGAGGCGGCGATGAAGAGCATTCTTGACGAGCGTCAAAGAGGCGGCGAGTATAAAGATATACGAGACCTTGTCGACCGCAACTCTGAAATAAACAAGAAAATGTTGGAAAGCCTTATAAAGGGAGGAGCGCTCGACTGTTTCGGACAGACGAGGGCTACGCTCATTGCAAGCTACGAGCAGATTATCGATTCCTGCGCGGCGGCAAGAAAGGGCGCAGGCTCGGGGCAGATATCTCTGTTTGACGAGCTTATTGAGGATATCCCTGTCAAATATACGGTGCTTCCCGAATTTGACAATATCCAAAAACTCAATTACGAAAAGGAAGTTTTGGGAATGTACGCTTCCGGTCATCCGCTCGACGAATACAGAGGCTTTACCAAAAACTTTAATTTTTCCACGTCGGACGTAGCGGTATCCGATAGCGAATCTGATTCCGAGGAAGCGGGAACGGAAGAAGAAAATTCCATTTCGCTTTCCGAGCTCAACAACAAGAGGGTGGAATTCGGCGGTATCATAAGCTCGTTTGAAAGCAGAGTGTCTAAAAGCGGAAACAGATTTGCAATAGGCAAGATAGACGACTTTGAGGGACAGATAGCTTTTGCCATGTTCGGACGCTCTTACGAAAAGAACAGGGGAATGCTTCAGACGGAAACGCCCGTCATAATGAAAGGAAAACTCGACCTTACCGTCGAGAGTGAGCCAAAAGTCGTAGTCGACGAGATATTGCCTTGGACGATAGACAAAAAAAGCGAGGAAAAGGCAAACACTTATACCGACTTGGGTACGGATATCGTTTATATCAAGCTCGACGACAAAGGACTTATAAACATTCTCAGGAATTTGCTCAAAAGATATCCGGGCGATACCAAGGTTATCGTTCAGGCGGTCATGAACGGAAAGTCGTATCTTTACGAGCTCAACGAAAGAATAAAGATAGGCGACGACGTGCTCAGCGGCGTCAAAAATATCGTGGGCAGCGCCAACGTCAAAATCAAAACGAAAAAATGAGAATAATTTAAGGGAAATAGACGGATAAAATAAATAATTATGTATTGACCTGTTTTATAAAAAATGTTATTATTATAAACGGGTTAGACGGCAAAATGGGCGTCAAAGGCACGCATAAACGGCATAATCCGTTTTGGCCGACTTACGATTAAACCCCGCATTACCTTGGGCGGAGATATAACCGTTAAGACTGAATACGTTGCATTAAAATTTTCGAGGTATATATGAAAAAAGTTGCAATTTTAACAAGCGGCGGAGACGCCCCCGGAATGAATGCCTGCGTCAGAGCGGCAGTCAGATACGGAATTTATCGCGGTTACAAAACGTACGGCGTTGAAAGAGGATACACGGGACTTATCGAAGACGATATCTTCCAGATGTATCCGAGAAGCGTCAGCGACATTGTCCAGAAGGGCGGCACTATTTTGCATACGGCAAGGTGCCCCGAATTTAAAGATTACGATATGCGCGCCAAAGCGGCGGAAAACCTAAGAAAAAGGGATATCGACAATCTTATCGTCATCGGCGGCGACGGCTCGCTCAGAGGCGGTCTTGATTTGTTCAACGATTTCGGTATCAACGTGGCAGGACTTCCCGGCACTATCGACAACGACCTTGCGTATACCGATTTCACAATCGGCTTCGATACGGCCGTCAACACCGTGCTTTGGGCAATCAACCATTTAAGAGATACCAACACGGCGCACGAAAGGGTGTCCATCGTCGAGGTTATGGGCAGAAACTGCGGAGATATCGCTCTCTATGCAGGACTCGCAGGCGGTTGCGAATACGTGCTCGTTCCCGAAATAAAAGTCGATTTTAAAGAGGTTGCCGAAAGCGTTCAGCAATCCGCAAAGAGAGGCAAGACGTCAAATATGATAGTGTTTGCCGAGGGTGCGGGTGATAAAACCGAACTTATCAAGGCGATAAAGGAAATCACGGGCAGGACGCCTACCGTTACCACGCTCGGTCATATTCAGCGAGGCGGCGGTCCTAACATGTTTGACAGAGTTATGGCGGCAAGAATGTCCGTTCACGCTATCGACGTATTGTCGTCGGGAGAGGGCGCTTGGGCTATCGGCGTCAAAGACAGCAAGATTTTCGATATGGATTTGGCTAAGGCCTTATCAATGAAAAAGGAAGTGGATTCCGAGCTTTATAAACTCACGAGAGTTTTAAGTATATAGTTGCATATTCATTCAAGGGGAGGAAGTATGAAAAATTTGAAAGGCGCCTGCATTTTCGGGCAGTCCGGCGGTCCGACGTCCGTTATCAACTCGTCGGCGGCAGGGGTATTTATCGAAGCACTTAAGCAGAAAAATATCACAAACGTATACGGAGCGGCTCACGGTATAAGAGGTATATTGGAAGAGAAATTTTATCTCATCAACGAAGAGGATACCACAGAGCTCGAGCTTATGAAATACACTCCGTCGTCTGCGCTCGGTTCGGTAAGATACAAGCTCAAGAATTTCGAGGACGATCCCACGGACTACAACCGTTTGCTCGAAGTCTTCAAAAAATACGATATTCGTTATTTCTTCTACAACGGCGGTAACGACTCTATGGACACATGCAACAAGATTTCCAAGTTTATGAAAAACTCGGGATACGATTGCAACGTCATAGGCGTGCCCAAGACAATAGACAACGACCTTTTCGGCACCGACCATTGCCCGGGCTACGGAAGTGCCGCCAAATATATTGCGACTACTTTAATGGAAATCAATCTCGACGCAAGCGTTTACGACACAGGTCTTGTTTGCGTTATCGAGGTTATGGGCAGAAACGCAGGCTGGCTTACAGCCGCCGCTGCGCTCGCCAATTATAAAAATCTCGGAGCAGACCTTATCTATCTTCCCGAAGTACCCTTTGACGTGGATAAATTCATATCCGACGTCAAGGGCGTTTGCGAAAGGAAAAACAACAAATGTATTGCCGTCGTTTCCGAGGGTATCAAGACCAAAGAGGGTAAATACGTCGGCGAATTCACCGCTTCTACAACCGACCTTTTCGGACACGCTCAGCTCGGCGGTGTAGGCGCTATGCTCGCCAACATCGTAAAGGAAAAACTCGGCGTCAAGACAAGGGCTATCGAATTCAGCCTCATGCAACGCTGTGCGGCGCACCTTGCTTCTAAGGTTGACGTCGAAGAAGCTTTTGAGGCGGGCAGTGCGGCGGTCAGATTTGCCTGCGACGGCGAAACGGACCAAATGGTCATCTTTGAAAGACAAAAGGGCGATAAATACGTTATGAAACCGGTGTTGATGCCGCTTGAAAAAGCCGCCAATACCGAAAAGACTGTTCCGCTCGAGTGGATAACTCCGGAAGGCACAGGCCTTACCGAAGATTTTATCAAATACGCTCTCCCTCTCATTCAGGGAGACGCAAAGGCTCCGCTTGAAGACGGTTTGCCGAGGTTTGCGCGCCTAAAGAAAGTTTGGGCGACAAAATAGGAAACTGCTTTAAGCGGTTTTTTATTTCCAAAACGGTTACAGGCTTTTTGGCTGGCAATTTAAAAATATTATCCTAAATTGCCTTTGCGTTCACTTTTAAATGGAAAGTTTATAGCACATTGAAAAGTCGGGCAGTATACAATTTGCAAAAAAAAATTATATAAGGGGGATTCCCACAAAACTATGAAAAAGAAAAAGGAAGTTTTGGCAGGGGCTACGTCGGAAGGTGAAGTAGTCGTCAAAAAAGTCGACGACGTAAAACCGGAAGATAAAATACCTACCAAAGAAAAGATTTTCTACGGTCTCGGTGCTATTATGGACGGCGGCGGCGTTGCGCTTATGGCGTGCGTTTTGCTTAACTACATGACCGATACCTTGCTCATCGCTTCGGCGGCTGCATCAACGATTATGCTTATTTCCAAAATCTGGGACGCTGTCACCGACCCTGTCATGGGTTATATTTCCGATAACACTAGGTCAAGGTTCGGCAGACGTAAACCGTATATGTTTATAGGCGGCATCTCGCTTATCGTTGCGCTGTTTTTACTCTTTGCGCCTATCAGAGAATGGGGCATAACCGACCAAGCGGGTATGATAGCGTGGATGCTCATATTCTATATGTTCTGGAATACGTGTTCTACTTGTTCTCAAGTTCCGTATACGTCTATGGCGAGCGATATTTCGCCGTCATTTAAAGAACGTAACAATGCCAACACGGTTAAAGTTGTCTTTGTTGCCGTTGCGTCGGGTATTGCGTATCTCGTTCCGCTTCTGCTCCTCAACTCTTTGAAGGGCGGCGGTCTGTCTCCCGTAGCGTTCTGGCTCATTATGGCAGGTCTTTTCGGTCTCTTGTTCGGCGGCGGTCTTGTCATGTGTGCGCTCGGAACAAAAGAGAGAATTAAACCCGCGCCTCACGAGGCAAAAGTCAAATTTAACTTCAAAGATTTCTTAAAAGGTTATATCACCCCTTATAAAAATAAAAGCTATGCTTGGCATATAGGCATGTACGTTTCGGCATTCACCTGTATGGATATGCTTTCCGCTCTTGCCGTATATTATGCCGACCACGTCTGGAGAAACACGATAGTCGACCTCGGATTTATGACAATGGAATTTTCGTCCATGTTCGTCGTCGCTCCGCTCATGGTTGCCGCCGTCATAGCCTTCCCGCTTGTAAGATGGGTCATGGATAAAAAGGGCAAAGGCTTTGCCTTCAGAATGGGCTTGCCTTTCTATATTATCGGCGGTATTTTGATTGCCGTTCTCAATCCTGTTTGGTGTCCGCCTTTGGTCATTCCGTTCGTCGCATTCATAATGGGCTTCGGCTTCGGCGGAGCGCAGATGATACCGTGGATGATTTTCCCCGACACTCTCGACGTTTGCGAGCTTGCGACAGGTGAGCGTCCTACGGGTAACTACAGCGGTATGATGACGCTTATCAGAAAAGTGGCGGGCGCGCTCGGTGTCGGCCTTATAGGATGGGTGTTGTCGGGCGTAGGATACGATACCTATATTTCAAATATAAATCACGGAATTGCAAACTCCGTAGCTCTTACCGATACGGTTGTCTTGACAATAAGACTTATGATGGGCGTTGCTGTCACAGTGCTCATTGCATTCGCTTTCTTTGCCGCTTGCAATTTCAGAGTCAACAACAAAGTACTCGCAAGAGTCAGATATCTTTCCGATAAGGTCAAGACCGGTCAATACGACAGTTTGACGGACGAAGAAAAGCAAGAGCGTATCGATTTGATTGAAAAGCACTACGGCAAGTATAACGAGGAGAAAGATATGGAGATGATTCAAATTTATAAAGAACATCCCGTTCTTCCCGAAGAGGAAACACCTAAAGAAGTTATAGCCGAAGTCGATAAGATAGAACAAATCGACCCTGTCGTTTCCGATTCCGTCCAAGACGAAGCAGATGCCGAAAAAAAGGCGGAAAAGCCTAAACGTGGCAAAAATCAAAAAAAAGAAACGATAGAATCTGAAATTAAAGGGAACGATAATCCGGATGAAAATTAAAGCTGAAAAAATCGATAAACAATTTATAACCCCGTTTGAAAAAGACGGGGTTAGCGTGTTTAGAAAGGAAAAGGGTAAGGATTTCAATATCCTTCAGATAACCGACGTGCATATAGGCGGAGGCTGTCTTTCAAGAAAGAAGGACCGCCTCGCTCTCACAGCCGTCAGAGATTTAATAACTTATGCCAAGCCGGACCTTGTTGTAGTGACCGGTGACGTAAGCTATCCCATTCCCGTTGTGTCGGGCAGTTTAAACAATATGCGACCTGCCAAATGGTTTGCCTCGCTTATGGAAACTTTAGGCGTGCCATGGTGTCTGGTGTTCGGCAATCACGACTGCGAATCTTATTCCACTCATAAAAAGTCGCAGCTTGCCAAGTTTTATTCTTCCGCGCCTAACTGCCTTTTTAAGTCCGGCGACGAAAATATTTTCGGCGAGGGTAACTATGTCATAAGGCTCGAGAACGCCGACGGAAGTTTAAACAACCTTTTGGTGATGCTCGACTCAAACAGCTATGAAACAAACAGCTTCTTTTCGGGCTTCGATATCGTGCACGATGACCAGGTGGAATGGTATGAGAAAATGATAAAAGAGCATTGCAAAAACGGCGAACCTTCGTTGATTTTTCAGCACATTCCTTTCAGAGAGGTAAGGGACGCATGGTGGGCGATGCAGGCAAAAAGCAAAGATACAAAATATTATCTCGGCGCCGTTTTAGAGCACGACCAATATTTCGGAGTGCCCCATAGATACGGCAAAGAATTCGATACTATTTTAAAACTTGGCTCAACTAAAGGCGTTTTTTACGGTCACGACCACCTCAACACTCTTTCTATGAGTTATAAGGGAGTCAGGCTTACCTATGGCATGAGCATCGATTATCTTGCCTATATGAAGATAAAAAACAAGAAAAATCAAAGGGGAGCTACCCTCATAACTATTGCCGACGACGGCTCGTTTGACGTTTCACTCGTTCCGCTCACCACCGTCAGAGGTGAGGCAAAGGGCGGCGGGCTCAGATGGCATAAGGATAAGGACAGATTAAACACTCCCGAAAACAAAGACAGGGATATGTAGACAGTAGAATATAATGTAAGTCAATCAAAAAACAGCCGAGGCATATGCCTCGGCTTTAACGTTTAGCGATATTTAAAAGCGATTTTACGTTACAAATATGTTTTTTCGGACAAAACCTTTTTGAATAAAAAGTTTTTACAAACAAAGCGTTGTTTGCAAACAAAACTTTTTTTTGCGAACATAGGCTTGTTTGCAAACAAAACCTTTTTAAGGACAAAGCGTTATTTGCGAAAAAACTTTTTTACAAACAAAGCGTTATTTGTAAACAAAGCGTTTTTTACAAACAAAACTTTTTAAACGGATTATTTTCCTATACAGCCGCACGCCTGCATAAACTTAGCGAAAGCCGCCTGTCCTTTTTCGTCGTTTTTGAATACGGCAGTAGTTTCGAGTATCTTTTCGCATGCGCTGTTGATAGCGTTTGTTACCGCTTCTTCCGCTTCCTTTTCGCCGAGGTTGGTGCCAAGGTCGTTGGTGAGCTGCGCTATCATGCCGAGGTGTTTGTTGAGCGGATTTTTCTCGTCGGCAAGCGATTTGAAATCGAGTTTAGTTTTTCCCGTCAAAATATCCTTTATCTGAGCGGCTTCGCTTGCAAGACGGCCGGGCAGGATAAACAAGCCCATTGCTTCGATTATGCCGATAGCTTCCTTTTTGATGTTGTGCAAGTCTTCGCTCGGGTGGAAAATGCCGTAAGGGCGTTCCTTTGAAGTGCAGTTGTTTCTCAGGATAAAGGCATAGCTGTATTCGCCGTCCTTGTTAAACTGAAGGGTGGGCGTAACTATGTTGTGCTGAACTTTTTTTCCGTCTTCTGTCGTCCATGCCGTTATATTGACTTCCTCGTCGGTATAATTGAGCCACGTTTCAAAAATATGGTTTGCAGCATCGATTGCCTGTTTGCGGTTTTTCGATTCTATTTTCACGACGCTGTTATACCAATCGGGTATGATTATGTTTACGTCGGGGTATTGCTCGAGTTTGTAGTAGTTTTTGTTTTTCGCCTCGAGCATAGGCAAAACTTTGTTTCCGCCCTGATAGTGGTCGTGAGCCAAAATGCTTCCGCCGACAATGGGGAGCGACGCATTAGAGCCTATGAAGTAGTGGGGGAAGAGATTTATAAAGTCCGCCATACGTTCAAACGACGCCTTTGTGATGTTCATGGGGCGGTGTTCCTCGCATATGGCGATGAGGTGATTTTCAAAATAAACGTAAGGGGAAAACTGCATAAACCAATTTTCGTTGTTCAGTTCTATCGGGATAGTCCTCAGCGTCTGCCTTGCCGGGTGAGCGGCGTTGCCTGCAAATCCCACGTTTGAAGAACAGAGCATGCATTTAGGATATCCCGTTTTTGCCGTTGCCGCACGTTTGACTTCTTCGGGATCCTTTTCGGGTTTGGAAAGGTTTATCGTTATCTTGATTTTACCGCACCTGCCGTTAAACTCCCACTTTAAGTTTTTATCGATATCTATTTTGCGGATATAATTGCTCTTTACGCAAAAGTTATAAAACCAATCGGTTGCGCATTTTATACCCTTTTGCGAAGCGATATCGTCGAAAAGCTCGATAACCTTTGACGGCATGGGAATGACGTATCCCATTATTTTTGTTTCAAACAAAAGTTTTTCAAATTCTTCGCAAAGTTTATTCTCTACCGCATAATCGCAAAGCCCGTCCAAAATTTCCTGCAACGGGATAGATTTTACCTTTCCATCAAAAGGCTCTTTGACCTTTAAAAGATCCATAAGATAGTTTCTTGACCAGATAACGTCTTCGTCGATTAAATTGAGATTTTGCTGAGCGTAAATCAAAAGTTGCTCGATTTTTTCGCTGATTTCGATTTCTTTCATATTTCACCTAAAAAAATAAACTATTTAAAAAATAACTTTTCAAACGTAAAGCTGTGTGATATAATCTAAGCTATAAATATTATACATAACCGAGGGTTATATGACAACTGATAATCAAAAAAAATATTTCGATAACTCGCTTTTGGACGAGGTTTTGAAAGATATTTACGGCGACGTATCCGACGACTTAAAGCTAAGGTTAAATTCGCTTGCCCATGCGTTTAAAAACAGCTTTCCCGATTATCAAAAGGGATACGTTTTTTCTTCGCCGGGACGCATAGAGATTTGCGGAAACCATACCGACCACAACAACGGCAAAGTCATGGCGGCTGCCGTAAGCGTCGATATTTTGGCGGTTGCCACTCCGTCGGACGACTCGTTGGTATCCGTTGACAGCGACGGTTATCCTCGCATGACAGTCGATTTAAACGATATAGCTTTTAAAGAGAAAAACAAGGGAACGTCTTTTGCGCTCATTCAGGGCGTGGCGGATTATTTTGTGAGCCACGGCTATAAAGTGGGCGGCTTTAAGGCTTGTTTTACCAGCCGAGTTCCCAAAGGCGCAGGCGTTTCGTCGTCGAGCGCATTCGAGGTGCTCGTGGGCGAGATATTCAACCGCTTTTATAACGACGGCAAGGTATCGGCAATCGAAAAAGCGAAAGCGTCGCAGTATGCCGAAAACAGATATTTCGGCAAGCCGTGCGGACTTATGGATCAAGCGGCAATCGCCTTGGGCGGAGTCAATCTGATAGACTTCAAAGATACTCAAAATCCCGAAGTGATACCCGCTCCGTGGAAAGATAAATCGCTCGATATATTCGTCATCAACGCAGGAGGCGACCACAGCGACCTTGTGGACGACTATGCGGGAATACTCAACGATATGAAGAGCGTGGCTAAATTTTTCAGCGTCGATTCACTTAGGTCTACTTCAAAATCGGAAGTTTTAAAATATGCTCAAACACTCTCGCAAAAAGTTTCAGGCAGAGCGGTGCTCAGAGCTTTGCACTTTTTCGAGGAGTGCGACAGGGTGGACGCCGCCCTCAAGGCGATACGTGATGGGGATACAAAAGCGTTTTTAAACGTTATAAACGAGTCGGGCGATTCGTCGTGGCGTTTGCTTCAAAACCTTTATCCTCCGTCGGATACGGCGCAGTATCTGCCTTTTGCGATAACGTATGCCAAAGAGTCCGGACTGTGCGAGGCTGTCAGAGTTCACGGCGGCGGTTTTGCGGGAACGATTCTCGCTTTTGTCAAAAAAGAAAATTCGGATAAATTCAAAAAGCTCATGGCGGATATGTTCGGCGACGACCGAGTTTTCAAACTCGTGGTCAGAGGTAGCGGAGCTACGCTTGTGACAGAGGTAAATTTATGACGTTGTTGGCACCAAACAAAGTGGCGTTCGAGATAGGAAATCTGTCCGTCAAGTGGTATGGAATCATAATAACTTTGGCGATGCTTTTATGCCTTGTCTACGCCATGATAGAGTTTAAAAGGTTAGGGCTAAAAAGCGACGACGCACTCGAGGCGTTTTTGTGGATAATCCCCATAGCCGTCGTCTTTGCGAGAATATTTTATATCATGGTTCGCCCGGTGGAGTATTTTCCGTGGAATTCGTGGGACGATTTCGTCCACGCCATAGCGATATGGGACGGCGGTATCACGATAGTAGGCGGAGTGTTCGGCGGTATTATAGGCGGTATCATATTCTGGTATCGGCACAGGGATAAGGTCACCGTTCCCGAGCTTATCGACGTTATCGTCCCCACGTTGCTTTTGGCGCAGTCGATAGGCAGATGGGGAAACTTTATCAATCAGGAAGCCTACGGAGCCGCTATCAGCGCAGGCTTTCCCGAGTTTTTCCCGTTCAGCGTATATATCGAACATTGCACGGCACCCGGTTGCACTTGCGGCGGAGCGGGCTGGCACTATGCCACGTTTATATACGAGGCGGCTTGGAACTTTATCGGAGCGGTAGGCTTTTATTTCGTGTGGCGTTTCGGAAAGAAATTCAGAGGCGTTCTCGGATTTGCATATCTTTTCTGGTATTTCCTCATAAGGGGACTTATGGAATATCTCCGTATGGACGCCGTGCCTATAACGCAGGTGCTGTGTTTTGTCGTGTTCCCGATAGCGCTTGCGCTCGGAATTTTGTATATCGCATTTAAGGCGGTTTATGACAAGGTGAGGGCAAGGATAGAAAACGGCGAGGAGATTGACACAAATAAGGCGGATTACAAAATCTACAAGTTTGTCGCTCATTTGTGGAAAAAGATAATCTGGGGCAAAAAGAGAGCGGTTGTCGGCGTCGACCCTTACGGCAATCCCGTCATAGGTTATGCAGAGGAGCTTAAAGCGCAAAGCGGCGAAGCTGTGGATAGCGAAAACTTTGAGGGCGGAAGTGCGGAAGGAGCAACGGACGCAAAGACCGACGAAAAGACGGAAAAGCCAAACAAGATAAAAGAATTTTTCGGCAAAATAAAAGACAAAATAAATAAAGGCAAAACAAAGGATACAAGCTCCGCTCGTTCAGAAAATACTGCCGACTCGGACGGAGAGCCGCTAGAGGCGCACTCTTTGCCGAGCGAGAGGGAAACCTCGGGCGCAGATATAGGCGTCAATGAAACCGAAACGGGAAATATCGAGGATACGAGTAAAACGGACAGCTCGAATAAGGATAAGTGTTCAGACAAGCCTGAAGATAAAACGGATGACGATAAACAGTCCGGCAAGAAAAACTAATAAAATGCGAAATTAACTATATACGTTTTCGCTTTAAATAAACCTCGGGAAACGCACGTTTTGCTAGAGTGTTGCCCGAGCAAAACACATTAAGAAGGTAACTATGAGAAACTTAACGCTGTTGACCGATTTTTACGAGCTGACAATGATGAACGGATATTTGAAATGCGGCACTGCCGAGCGTAAAGCCGTATTCGACGTGTTTTACCGTGGCGTTGGCGGTTTTTCCTATGCCGTTGCGGCAGGTCTTGAACAGGTTGTCGAATACGTTGAAAATCTGCACTTTTCCGACGACGATATAGAATATTTAAGGTCGCTCAATCAGTTCGGCGAGGATTTTTTGACCGCACTTAAAAACTTCAAGTTTACGGGCGATATAAAAGCGATACCCGAGGGCACGATTGTGTTTCCCTATGAGCCTCTGCTCACGGTGACGGCGACTTTGTTTGAGTCGCAGCTTGTGGAAACCGCTCTGTTGACCTTTTTAAATCATCAGACGCTCATCGCCACAAAGGCTTTAAGGCTCTGTGAAAGTACCAAAGGACAGATTTTGGAATTCGGACTGAGGCGTGCGCAAAACGCCGACGCAGGCATATACGGCGCAAGGGCGGCTTATATAGGCGGCTGCCGTCAGACTTCAAACGTGCTGGCAGGCAAAATGTTCGACATCGCCGTCAAGGGCACGCACGCTCACAGCTGGGTTATGTCCTTCCCCGACGAGCTTACTGCTTTCAGAAAATACGCCGAAATCTATCCCGACGGCTGTCTGCTTTTGGTGGACACATACGACACGTTAAAGTCCGGCGTTCCCAACGCCATAAAGGTTTTCGACGAGTTGACGGCTAAAGGTTACAGGCCGCTCGGCATAAGACTTGACAGCGGCGACCTTGCGTATCTTTCCAAAAAGGCGAGGGCCATGCTCGACGCCGCAGGATACGACTACGTCAAGATTTTCGCTTCGGGAGATATCGACGAGGACGTTTTGCTTGCACTTCAGGCACAGGACGCCAAAATAGATATATTCGGCATAGGCACGCGTCTTATCACGAGTTATACCAACCCGAGCTTAGGCGGTGTTTATAAACTTGCCGCCATGGAAAACGAAAAGGGCGAGTTGGATCCCAAAATCAAAGTATCCAACACTCCTGCAAAGATAACAAATCCCGGTCTTAAAAAGGTGGTCAGAATTTACGATGCCGACAATATGGCGGCGGCGGACCTTATTTGCCTGGAAGACGACGTGTTCGACGAGTCAAAGCCGCTAACGATTTTCCACCCCGAGCAGATATGGAAGAAAACGACGTTTGAAAAATATCGCATAGAAGAACTTATGGTAGACGTGTTCAAGGGCGGGAAACTCGTTTACAAACTGCCGTCCCTTGCCGAGATAGGAAAAAGGCTTGACGAGCAGGCGGCTTCGTTCTATCCCGAATATTTAAGGGTGGTAAACACTCAGGAATACAAAGTCGACCTCTCGCAAAGGCTTTACGATTTAAAACATAAACTCTTATTAAACAAGGGCTGATACATTTAGTGCCGTTTATCCCAAATTCTCCTGATACTATCGGATAAGGTTAAACAAAATCAAACCAAAATCGACAAAACAAATTAAAATCTTAAACTTTTAAAAGTTGCAAATACGCTGTCAATGCTTCATAGTATTGATAGCGTTTTTTTGTGAGGTAGTTTATGGATAAAACCAAATTCAATATAGCCAAAAAGGGCTACGATATTGCCCAGGTAGACGGCTATATTCTTGAACGCGAGAAAAATTATGAGGAGCAATTGGCACAGCAAAAGGAGAAAATTTCACAGCTTAAGGCAAGATGTTTTGAACTTGAAAACGTCATTGCCGACTATAAAGACCAGGAAAACGAAATCAAAAAGAGCATAGTAGCCGCAAACGAAAAGGCAAACGAAATGACGCTCGATTTGAAGCTGCAATATGCGCTCGAAATCGAGAGACTCAAAATATTTCAGGCTAAGTGGACAAACGCCTATGAGGAATTAAAGGAGCGTTACCACTTTTCAAAGGACGCTCTCAATATGGAAAGCGTCGTCATTCAAACGGCGCTCGACCTCGAAAATATGCTGCGCAAAGACTTCTCGCTCGACAAACGCCCGAGCGGTTCCGATGCGGAAAGGCAGTTTAAAAGCGAGGTAAAAAGATTGAAATCGGAAGACGAGGAACTCTCGCGCCTTTTTGAAAAATTGGTGGGAGAGATAAAGAAAGTACATACTCCGAAAATGGACGCTGTCGCAAGCGACGAGTTTTCGATGGAAAAAGCGCTGAGCGCGCAAAAACCGTTAGACGAAATTTGCCGCTCGCTCGGAATAAACGGAAGCGGCAGAGCATAAAATTTTAACGGAGTGAATTAGTGGAGAAGTATATTGTAAATTGCGCAGATAACGAATATCTTTTGTTTGACGGAAAGATTTGTTCTAAAACCTTTTCTTTCGAGGGGGATGGTAAAGAGCATTTGATAAGCTGTTTTCCGCTTGGCAAAGGAGTGCCCAAAAGCATAAAACTTAAAACCTCGTCAAGAGAAATCTACGGCGACGTGGCGGTAACGAGATGGGGCAGCGGCGTATACGAGATAAGTTTCGCCAAGGATAAAGAGGAGCGTTTTAAAACGTTCGAGGCTGTTGCCGAGGTAAAGGCAAGGCATAACGGAATAAGCCACACGGCGACGGTATTTGTCGACGGCACGGAAAAGATGATGATATCCAATCCGAGTTCCAACGTGCTTTACGACTTCGGAAGAAAGGTTTCAAAGCCTAAAATAGATACGACGCAGTTGAGCCTCGGGCTTTTATTTATCGTAACGGGACATACCGAGGAAGGACAGTTTTTGCTCATCTGCCTTGCGGACAATAACTACAAACTTCTTTTTATGGGGGAAGCGGATTCGATAACTTTCGGCAAGAGCTCGTTTACCACCAAAAAGAAGCTGCACGATATGCTCGGCAGAGTTATCATAGAGGAGTATTCCTTCTTTGAAACGGAAAGGGAATTCAAAATCATATCGAGAAAATACGAATACGAAAACGAAAGGGATTATATCCCCGTTTTGGTGCCGTATCTGCTTTTGGAGGCGGTCATGTCGGGCGACCTCGACAAAGCGCAAACCTATCTTGCTTCCGACCTCAAAGCGGAAGCGCTTAAAGATTATCTCGGTGAGTTTACCTGCGTGGAATTTCCCAAGGCGAGAGAAAATCCCGAAAACATAGTGGCAGTCATGGTAAAAGACGGCGAGAACGAAAGATACGCCCGAGAATTTCAGTTTGAAGTGGCAGGCGGTCTTGTTCAGAATATCAACGAGATAAAAAACGGAGCAAAGTTAAGGCTCAAAAATTTGTTTTTGGCAGTATAAACAATTTGCGGCGCATACATATTATATATAAGCCGTAAAAACACTTTTTGAAAATAGGCAAACAGGGCGGAGCGGATGCTCCGCTTTTTTGAGCGCCGCATAATAATTTTGGGACTTGAAAATGAGGAAGCGTGTGGTATAATTTTATATAGAGCATTGCCTAAATCAATCGCACGGCTTGCTTATTTTTTGAGGGGTAAATTATGGATTCGGAAAATGCGGCAATAGACAATGCGCCGGATAATGCGACGGATATATCGGACGGCTTTTCGTCGACAGGCTCGGATAACGGCAACGCCGATAAACCTTCGGGCGGTAAACTGAGCCTTAGAAATCTTATTCTGTTTCCGTTAGGCTGCGTCGGCAGGGATTTTTTATACAATCTGTTCAACGGTTATCTTTTAACTTATATTCTGTTTACCAAAACGCTCACGGACGCTCAATTTGCTTCCGTCAGCATTATTATTATCTGCGCAAGAATTTTCGACGCTTTCAACGACCCCGTTATGGGCGGAATCGTTGAAAACACGAGGACAAAGTGGGGAAAGTTTAAACCGTGGATATTGATTGGCGCAGTTACGTCTGCCATAGTCGTTGCGGTGATTTTCAGCGTAAATCTTTCAGGCTGGGCGTTTATCGGTTTTTTGGCGTTCATATATTTTATGTTCAGCATCACCTTCACGATGAACGATATTCCATATTGGGGTATGTTGCCGTCGCTAAGCAAAAACGAAAACGACCGCTCGAAACTGACGTCGTTCACTCAGCTTTGCGCTTCGGCAGGCTCGGCAATTGTTTCCGTCGTCGTTCCCGCATTTACGGCGGGACAGTGGACGATTGGCGGGAGCGCTTCAACCGCCTATTTGGTATTCGGCATTTTGGCAGGAGTGTTTATGATAGGCTTTCAGCTTATCACCGTTTTGGGCGTAAAGGAAGAGCCTCTCGGGAAATCCTTTGTCAAAACTCCGAAAAAGGGCGTAAAGGAAATGTTTAAAATCATTTTTAAAAACGACCAGCTTTTATGGTCTGCGCTCGTCATGCTGATATTCAATATCGGCACCAACGTCGTAGGAGGAGGACTTAGCCTTTCCTATATATATTTCGAGTTCGGCTACAACGGAATTCTCACTACGATATTCGGCATAGCTTTCGCAGTCGTATCGGTAGTGTTTATGTTGACGTATCCGATATTGATAAAAAAATTCGGGCGCAAAAAACTTATGTACGCCACAGGATTTTCGATAATAGGCGGTTATCTTCTGATGCTTTTATTCGGGCTCGTATTGCCGTCCGACCCGTGGCTTGTAAAATTTATCGTGCTTATTCTTTGCAACGGCATCGTAGGTTTCGGTCAGGGATTCTATACGATAATGCTCGTCTATATGGCGGATACCGTCGAGTATAACGAGTGGAAAACGGGCAGTCGAGACGAGGGTCTGATATTTTCGGTCAGACCGTTTACAGCGAAAATGGGCTCGGCGCTCATGCAGTTTTTGGTCATGCTTGTATATCTTATCGTCGGCGTGACGGTGGAAACGAACAAGATTGCCGACCTTGAAAACCACGCCGCTCAAGGAGTCATATCAGCCGACGATAAATTGGCAGGAATAGCCGACGTCATAAATTCCGTGCCCGACTACAAGATAATGGCGCTATTATGCTGTATGTGTCTTATTCCCGTGGCGTTTTTGATTGTAGCAATGCTGATATACAAACGCAAGTGCATTATAGATAACGAATTTTACCGCAAGATGGTGGACGAGATAGAAAATCGCACCTCGCCGTATTACCTCGCTTTAAACGAAGCAGGGGCGCAGGCTGTATGCAAAACGAACGAGTCGGAAGCGGCAAACGGGCAAGAAAATATAATCGACGCCGATTTAAACGACGTGGCGGACAAAAATGCGTTGCCTGACGGCGAGAGTGCGGCTTTCTTTACAGGCTTGACCGACGGCAAAGATGGCCGTATAAGCGAGAGTTTTTTATCTGCCGACGGCGTGAGCTCTTTAAGCGACGATGGCAAGTTGCCTCTGGACGGCGTAGACGTCCCGACCAAAAAACAAAGGATAGAGGATAATAAAGATAAATGAAAGGTATAGAACTTTTATCGCCCTGCGGCGACTTTGAAACGCTCAAGGCGGCAGTCAATGCAGGGGCGGACGCCGTGTATCTCGGCGGTAAAAATTTTAACGCCAGAGTTAAAGCGAGCAATTTCGGCGACGATTTGCCCGACGCTGTCGGCTACGCTCATTTGAGGGGCGTAAAGGTTTATCTTACCTTAAACACTTTGGTTTATGACGATGAGTTTCCCTCTCTGTTAAACGCCGTCAAAGAGGCGACAGAGGCAGGCGTGGACGCTTTTATAGTGCAGGATATGGGCGTCGCTTATTTTCTGAAAGAGAATTTTGAAAACATAGAACTTCACCTCAGCACTCAGGGAGGCGTTCACAATCTTGACGGGGCGTTGATTGCCGAAAAAATGGGGTTTAAAAGAGTGGTGCTGTCGAGAGAAACGACGCTCGAGGATATAAAGGATATAAAAAAACACACCTCGCTCGACCTCGAGTTTTTCGTGCAGGGTGCGCTGTGTTCGTCCTTTAGCGGAAATTGCTATATAAGCAGTTTTGCAAGCGGCGACAGCGGAAACAGGGGAAGATGCGCTCAGCTCTGTCGGCTTAAGTACACCGCATCGAGCGGAGCTCAAGGCTATTTTATGTCCACGAAAGATTTATGCCTTTTGGACAAGTTAAAGCTATTGTCGGACGTCGGCGTAAATTCTTTCAAGATAGAGGGCAGGCTAAGACGGGCAGGCTACGTTGCCACTGCCACAAAGGTTTACAGAGAGGCAATAGACAATCTTTGCCATAAAAATTTTGATTCAGAGGGCGCAAAAAACGAGCTCAAAAAAGCGTATTGCAGAGGCAGTTTTAACGAATCGGCATATCTTTATGACAATTTCAAAAAAATCGAAAAGAGATATAACAATCATACGGGCGTAAGGATAGGAAAAGTTTTGAGCATCAAAAAATTCAAAGATATTTACAAGGTCGAGGTTATGTCCGATTATTTCCCCGTGACGGGCGACGGCGTCAAGTTTTTCACAAACGGCGTCGAAACTGCGAGCGCAGGCGTGGGGAACGTCGAAAAGGCAAAGGACGGATTTATAATATACACTAAATACTCCGTCAGAAAAGACGACGACGTATATCTCACTTTGGATAAACGCCTTGAGGATAAAAATTTATCCCTCGAAAAAAGGAGAGAGGTAAAATTTGAAATATACGCCTTTGCAGGCAGACCGATACTTTGCAAGTGTGCCATAGGCGACGCCGTTATCAGCGTAGAGGGGGAAGAATGCGAAAGGGCAAAATCCCTTTCCCTCACCGCAGACGAGGTGCAGAGGGTGTTCGAAAAGGGGACGGAATGTTTTGATTTTCGCCTTTTAGCGTTTAAGACGGACAGCGTTTTTATGCCTAAAGCGCAGTTGAACGAACTCAGACGAAAGGTTGTCGAGCGCCTTAGGGAGGAAATCATTAAGATAAAAAACGGCGTTAAATACGTCAAAAAAGATATCGTGCCGCTTGAGTGCGATATTGCTCCAAAGCCGCTTATAATTTTTGCTTCCGAGGCAGAATACGGCTTTTTGTCGGGATACGACGCCGATTTTGCCTTCTGCCCCGAAAACTACTTTGACAAGGGGACGGAAATGTTTTTGAAATCGCACAAGGTAGGGCTCGTATTGCCTCCCGTGGCAACCGGCAAAGAGGTTGCAAAAATCGACTCGCTGGTAAAGGAAGCCGACTTTGTCGTGTCGCAAAATCTTTGGGGATTAAAATACGCACGGGAGAAAAAAGTGATTGCCTCTCCCATGATGAACGTGTTTAACCGCTATGCCGTCGCCGCTTTGAGAAAAGCGGGAGTATACAGGTGCGCTGCCTCGTATGAGCAGAATCTGAAATTTGAATGTGACTACCGTTTCGCGGCGGGATACGTCCCTTATATGACGTATCTGTATTGTCCGATAAAGGAAATATACGGCTCCGATTGCGCAAACTGTAAGCCGAAAAAAGTTACTCTCGAGGACGCCAAAGGCAAAAAGTATACCCTTTTTAGATACAGGCTTTCAAGGTGCTGTTTTACGCTTCAAGGCAGATTTACCAACCTTAAAAATATAACCGCAGGATATCTCGATTTAAGAGGGCTGTCGCAGTCCGAAGCGGAAGCGGTCATGAATGCTCAACCGTGCAAGGCAGGAGAAGATACCGCAAAATCGGAACTGAGGATAAAATAATTTTGCCTGCGCTTTGCCTCCCATTATTTACGAGCAGGTAAAGTTTGCCTCTTTATGGGGTAAGGCGCCGCATATCGCAGTTTTATACGAAAGCGGACGGCGAGCTTAAAGTGCGGACAACGCATAGCGAACGGCGCATATTTTAAATTAAATTTAAGATTGATATTGAAATTAACGCCCATGGGTGTTATGATAAAAAGCGGTGGGAAGAAATTTGAGATACTTATTTTTTGACATCGAATGTTGCGACGGCAAGCATATGTGCAGTTTCGGATACGTCGTCTGCGACGAAAAGATGAAAGTTTTAAAAAAAGAGGATATATTGATAAATCCTCAATATCCTTTCCGACTCGCTCGCAGAGGCCACGAGCCGGATATTAAACTTGCATACCCTCCTGAGGTATTTTTAAAGCAACCTGACTTTTCCTTTTACTACGACAAGATAAAAGACCTTGTTTTGACTTCCGATATGGTGTTAGGGCACGCAGTCACCAACGACGTCAGGTTTTTGAATACCGCCTGCGCTCAATACAAGCTGGGGCAGTGGAGATATTGCGCTTTGGATACTCAAAAGGTATTTGCTCAGCTTACCCGTTCGCAGAATATGTCGCTCGAGCATATAGCGGAAAAGACGGGCGTTGAAATAAAATATCTTCACAAGTCCGACGACGACGCCGAACTGACCATGTCGGCGTTTAAGTCTGTCTTGAAAAAAATCAAAATGACGCCCAAGGAAATTGCCGAGATTTGCCCTTCCTGCGTATCTTATACCGAGGGTGGCACCCCGAAGGCGAGCAATGCCTCGTCGTATAAGATATTAAAGGCGAAAGCGAGGGCTTTAGAGAGTAAAAGCGGTCCGTTTTCGGGCAAGACGGTGTGTTTTAGCGAGCACCTCGAAAAAAAGGATACGCTTAAGGTTTGGGCGACGTTAAAGGAGTTTTGCAAAAAAGGCGGTCAATACACCAATATGGCGGAAAAGGCGGATTATTTCGTCAAAGCGGATTTTATCTGCAAAAGGCACAAGGTGGTGCAAAATTCGACTGTCATGGATATTTTTCAATTTGCCGAAACGGTGGGGCTCGATTTCAAATGCTTTGCACCCGACAATCTCGAGTATTTAAGAAGCGAGCCGTCGACGGCAAGTTTTAAAGATATGCTAAAAGCAAAAGGCGGAGTGAACCTGAAAGGAATCGAAGAAATTTTAAATGCGTCCAAAGATAACACGCCGCAAACGGATAACGTCGAACCGTAACGCCGTATCGTCGGAGCTCAGCGCCAGTTTAAAGCTCAATTTAAGTCGCACGCAGTGCGGCTTTTTTTACGCAAAATATTTTTTGTAAGAAGAATTAAATTTGCCATAAATGACGATACTTCCTCTGTGGAGGTAATATGGAACTTATTAAAAGTAAAACGTTTGCAAATTTAGTCAGAGCCTATGCCGGCGAATGTCAGGCAAGGACGAGATATGAGTTTATCGAATACGGCGCAAGAAACGAAGGTTACGTTGCCATGGCGGAGCTTATCGATAAGGTGGCGTATAACGAATTCAATCACGCCAGAATGTTTTATTCGTTCATTCAGACGGCGTCGGATAAACCGATAGAAAACGCCGAGGTATGCGCAGGCTATCCTTTCAAGGAAAAATGGAATCTGTTGGACAACCTTAAGTTTGCGTCGGAGGACGAAAGCAACGAGGCGGTAAAAATTTATCCGGAATTTGCCAAGGTGGCAAAAGAGGAGGGATTTACCGATATCGCAAATCTCTTTACCAACATAACTCAGGTGGAAAACTGCCACAAGATGCTTTTTGAACAGCTATACACGCAAATGAAAAACGGTACGCTGTATAAAAAGGATAAGGCGGTAAAATGGAAGTGTTCTTCCTGCGGTTATGAGCACACGGCAAAGGAAGCGTTTAAGGTTTGCCCGATATGTCAGGCAAAACAGGGCAGCGCAATGCTCAAAATCGAAGACGAAAACTAAAATTTAAAAGTCGGCCGAAAGGTCGGCTTTTTATTTTAACGAAAAAACGGCTAAAAGTTTTAAAGCCGTTTTTAAACAAATTCGTTTTATTTAAAAAGGATATGATACGCCATATCTTTTAGTTAATGCCATATAAGGAAATAGATAAAGTGTCCCGATAAAACGCCGGCGATAATTTTATAAACGCAATGCGACGATACTACGGCAAACGTTGCGTATCGCAGCCGATAATCATACTCAGTCAGTTTAAATTGCAGTTTAAACAAAATAAATAACGGGTTAGCTTTTTTCATTTTACATTCAGCGCCGTTTATGATAGATTGAAGGCGTGGACAAAACTCTCGTCAAAAACTTTTTTAAATACGTCACAGCCAACGTGGCGGGAATGGTGGCTCTGTCTTGCTATATTTTAGCGGACACCTTTTTCGTTTCGCAGGCGCTTGGAGTAAACGGGCTCAGCTCGCTCAATTTTGCCATACCGGCGTTTAACCTCATCAACGCCACGGGGCTTATGTTCGGCATCGGAGGCGGAACGAGGTTTGCCGTGTTAAAGGCAAGAGGGTTAAACGACGAGGCGGACAGGCTTTATTCAAATACCTTTTTTACGGGGGCGATAGTGGGCGGCGTGCTCATGATTTTGGGTGTTTCCATTCCCGAACAGATTGCCTCGCTTTTGGGAGCAAGCGGCGAGCTCGTGCCTTTGACGGGCGGATATTTAAGGCTTCTTGTCGGGTTTGCGCCCGTATTCATATTAAACCAGATAGTGCTTTGTTTCGTCCGAAACGACCACAATCCTCAGCTTGCAATGACGGCTATGGTTGTCGGCTCGCTGTTTAACGTGCTGTTCGATTGGGTACTGGTCATCGTGTGCAACATGGGCATGGAGGGAGCGGCGCTCGCCACGGTATTTTCGCCCGTGATAAGCCTTATCATTTTATCTTTGCATTTTCTGACAAAGCGCAACACTTTCAGACTGAAAGCCGTCAGGTTCGAGGCAAGACATATAACGAAAACTCTGTCGCTTGGCGCACCGTCTTTTTTCGTCGAATTTGCGTTTGGCTTGACGACGGTCATATTCAATATCGTCATTATGGGGCTTAGCGGAAAAGTGGGTGTAGCCGCATACGGAATAGTGCTCAATCTGGCTTTTGTTACCATCTCGCTGTATATGGGCATAGCGCAGGGTATTCAGCCGCAGATAAGCGAGTATTATGCCGTAGCTAAAAAGAAAAAGGCTTTGGCGGTTGTATTTTTGGCTATATTGCTGTCGCTTTTGATTTCAGCCGTGCTGTATTCCGTTGTGGCGTTCAAGGCGGATTCTTTGGCACTCATTTTCAACAGCGAAAACGATATGACTTTAAACGCCATGGCGGCAAACGGTTTAAAGATATACTTTATCGGCTTCTTTATTTCGGGAATAAACGTCGTGCTTTCGCAGTATTTAAACGCCTGCGAAAAGGCGCTAAGGGCTATGATAATCTCCCTTTCGAGAGGCTTTGTTTCGATAGTGTCTTTCCTCTTTATCCTGTCCTCGGTTTACGGTATGGACGGCGTGTGGTATTCCTTTACCGCTTCGGAACTTTTGACGCTTGCTATTGCGCTTTGTCTTACTCTCTTTTCGGGAACGGGCAGAAAGAACAGACGTCAAAAGTATATATCATTTTTGGACGGGACGCCAAATCCGTATATAAAGCAAAAAGATTAAACAAGCAGCCGAAATTCAGATTTCGGCTTTTTATTTAATCTGTCATTAGCATATAGCAGGTATCGGCGCTAATGTCGCCCCGTTCGGTTTTGTTTTTTTTTGTTGACAATAAAAAACAGGCAAAAGGGGAATGCCTATGTTAACGCTCAAAATTTATTTGTCTTATTTTGTCTTATTTTGTCGATGACGCTCCATTTGGCGGATTTTTTGCTATACTTATGTCCGAGGTAAAATATATGAGTAACGTAAAACATCCCGATTGTCCGATAAGACAGCTTGCCCAGGAAGCAAAAAGACGCATGAAATTAAACGACTACGTAAACTACGGAGCGCTCGATAAAGCGGACGCCAAAAGTTCGCTCACGCCCATGGAAACGGAAGTTTATAAAAAGATGAAAGACCTTCTCGATAGAGGAGTCGAGGTGGAAAATCCCATTTTGCAGCTCAGCGACAAAGACTACATGAAAAGTCTTTCTCCGCAGGACAGGCAAAGATATATACTCGAGGTTTCAAACGCTTATCTGTCCTTAAAAAACAAAATGCAAACCTACTTAAACGAAAAAGCGTAAGAGCCGACTTAACTTAAAAAATTAAAAAAAACAGGCGTATTTTGTTGACATAATTCGCCTAAGTTGTTATACTAAACAGGCTTGAAACGCATGCGGGGGTATAGCTCAGTTGGTAGAGCGCTTGATTTGCATTCAAGAGGTCAACGGTTCGAACCCGTTTATCTCCACCAAATAAAAAAGTCCGCTATGGCGGGCTAAAATTTTGGGATCATAGCTCAGCAGGTTAGAGCACACGCCTGATAAGCGTGAGGTCGGTAGTTCGAGTCTACTTGATCCCACCAACATACGGAGCAAAATCGTTTGCTCCTTTTTTTATGCATTTTTATAATGAGGCGAGCATATAACATTGCCTTTTAATTTTCCTTATTTACTTTTTCGTTTTCGGATGATAAAATAAATATTAGCTGCGACACAGAATAACTTTCCTTTAAAGTGTGTTCGGGCTAAGAAGGTTTTGTGTAGGGTGAACGTATGGAAGTGGAAAGACTTAAAGCTTTTCCGGTCGGTAAAAAAGAGGGAAAAAAATTCGCTTTTGATATGGCGACAGAATATTTGAAAGAAGCTCCCGTTAAAATAAAATATCTTGGCGGTGGCTCGTTTGGCAGGGCATACAAAGTTGCCAAAAAAGACGGCGAGAGTTTTGTAGTTAAACTTCTGACGGCGGACGGTATGGCAAAAAAAGATTTTTTTGATCTTGCTCTCCTTCACGACAAGCTGTCCGTTAAATCGCCGCGTCCATATTTTGTAAGGCTTAAGGACGAAAAAATCCCGTGCGACGGATATATAATGGAATATCTCGATGGTAAGCCGTTGCTTTTCAGCTTGAAATATTATTTTGCTCCTAAAAAGAAAAGGACGCTTATAGGCGAGAGAATAGTCGATTCGTTGCACGAATTGCACCTTGTAAAAAGCGATAAATTCGGCGACGCTCAAAATCCGATGTTTGACGGCTGGATAGATTATTATAAACCGTTTGCGTATCGTGTGCTCTGTCAGGCGAGAAAATACGCAAATGCGGGCGAGCTGTCAAAAAAAATAACTCTTGTCATGGAAAGGGCATGGGATATGTTCGATAAGATATTTTGCGAGGCTCCTCAAACCGCATGTCTTATCCACGGCGATCTGAACGTTGGAAACGTGCTTATTTCAAAAAAGGGGGATATAGCCTTTATCGACCCTCTGTCAAGCTTGTTTGCCGACGTAGAATACGACCTCTTTCAGTTTTACAATCTGACGGGAAGACGGTTTTTTCTCGGCAAGATATACAGGCGCAAATACGGTGAAAGCAGGCATATAGAAGATAAACTCGCCTTTTATGCTCTTTGGAACGAAGTATTTTGCTTTATAAAATCCGGGGTAATAATTCCGTTGATTATGAATCCGTTAGTCAATAATATGAAAAGACGGCTGAAAATTCTCAGCGGACAGGGCAATGAGCGTAGTATAAAAAAGAAAAAGTAAAAAGGATAAAATCGGTCAATTCGGTTGAGTTATGGCAGGTTAAATCTCGGGGCGAAAATATTTCGGAGGAATTATGGCAAATAAGGACAAGATAATATACCGTGAGGAATTGAAAAAATACCGTTTTATGAAAATCCCCACCGTGACGGCGCTTTTGCCTTTGTTTCAGAGTGTGCTGAGACAGGATTATAAAAAACTCAAGCCGTCGGGCGACGTCGTTGTGGAAAAGTTTTCCATACCGTCGGACGGGGCAAAACTTCCTGCCGCTTTGTTTTCTCCGATATCGGCTAACGGAAAACTTCCTTTGATAGTTTTTTTCCACGGCGGGGGATTTGTCTACCCATGCCCGTCGCACGAGTTCGATATGTTAAAAAATCTGACGGCAAAATCAGGCTGCCGTTTGCTGTTTGTCGATTATCGGCTTGCTCCTAAATACAAATACCCGACGGCTCTTGACGACTGCTGTGCCGCTTATCTGTGGGCGAGGGAAAACGCCGAGAAGACCAGAGCCGATTTAAACAACATAATAGTAGCCGGCGACAGTGCCGGTGGCAATCTCGCGGCGGCGGTGTGCCTTAAACTCAGGGACGAAAAAAAGCCTATGCCTGTCTGTCAGATTTTATTGTATCCTTTTTTGGACAGAGATTTTGACAGCGAGAGTATGAAAAAGTATACTTCTACGCCCATGTGCAACGCCCAAGCGGCAAGAAAGTTTTTAAAGCTGTATACCGGTAATCTTCAGGATGTCGGCGAAGATATTTCAAACGGATATTTGATGCCTGCCGAGGCTAAGACGCTTAAAGGACTGCCCAACGCATATATCGAAATCGCCGAATACGATTGCCTTTTAAGCGGAGGTCTGAAATACGCCGAAAGGTTAAAAAGAGAGGGCGTCGAGGTCGTCGTCGAAATGGTCAAGGGCGCCATGCATGGCTATGATATAGCAAAGGGCAGTAAGTTTTTAGAAGACATAATAAATAAACGCACAGAATTTATATTGAAAAATTTAAAATAAAAATATAATATCAATAGTCAATATAAATTTTTACTTTGACCATGCCATATTAGATTTTAGCCGTAAGGCATTAAACGTTGTTTTGTCAACATTTAAATGGAAAATACATTTTTAATTTAACAATTAAAAAGCAAAAGAAAAAGGGGAAAATCCCCCTTTTTCTTTTTTTTTATACGTTTAGCCAAAATCGCTTGCGCTTTATGCGAAAACGGAAAAAGACAAAAACAGGGTGGAAGTGAGCGAAGCGATGAGGGATACGACGGTTATCTGAGTGTTGATAGACGGTCCTGCGGTGTCTTTGAAAGGATCACCCACGGTATCACCGACGACCGCCGATTTGTGCGCCCTCGAGCCCTTTCCGCCCTCGAAGCCGGATTCGATATACTTTTTGGAATTATCCCAAAGTCCGCCTGCGTTGGACATAAACAGAGCGAGCAGAAGTCCCGTGACTATGTTGCCAAGCAAAAATCCGCCAACGGCTTTGACGCCGCCTATAAATCCCACGGCAAGTGTCATAACTATAGTCATAAGTCCTGCCGGGATAAGCTCTTTGATAGAGCCGGCGGTGGCTATCGATATACATTTGTCGTATTGAGGCATGACGCCTTCTTTGCCCTCTTTGAGTCCCTTGATTTCTTTGAACTGACGGTGTATCTCGTCTACCATACGTCTTGCGTTTTTATCCACGCCGAGCATGAGCATTGCGCTGAACACGGCAGGGACGGCTCCGCCGACGAGTATTCCGAAAAACACGACGGGGTCAAGAACGTCGAAACCGCTGAGATAATTGAGCCCGAGTCCCATGCTGAGCGCCGCTTCGTTTACTTCCGTTCTGAATGCGCCTAAAAGCGCTATGACGGTAAGTCCTGCGGCACCAATCGAAAAGCCCTTGGTAATTGCCTTTACCGTGTTGCCTGCGCTGTCGAGCATATCCGTCCTTGCTATCACTTCGTCACCGAGTCCGCCCATTTCGGCAAGTCCTCTTGCATTGTCGACTATGGGTCCGTATGCGTCGTTGGATACTATCATTCCCACGACGGAGAGCATACCCACGGCGGCTATCGCTATGCCGAGCATTCCGAGGTCGACGGGGGAGAGCCCTATGGCGTTTGCTATCGGCTCGCACAGTTTATACGAGGCAAGTGCAGATACGGCTATTCCCGCCATTGCGGGGAGAGTGCTGTAAAAGGAATAGGATATACCCGACAGCACCGTAAAGGCAGGACCTTTGCCGCTCGCCGACGCCACCTTTTTGACGGGGCGTCTTCTGTCGTCGGTGAAATAGTCGGTAGCTATGCCTATGACCGCTCCCACGGCAAGTCCGATGACTGCGGCGCCGTAAACTCTCCAATATATTTCACTGTTGAAAAACGCCGCCGTTGCCACCGCCGTGAGCGAGGCAAAAAGCGCCATGGTCACGTAGGTGCTGAAATTGAGAGCGTTTGTAGGATTTCCCTTTTTGCCCATTCTGTTGAACGCCACGCCTATTATCGATGCGAGCAGACCGACGAGCGCATAGACGAATACGACGGGGGTAAACAGCGTTCCCGCCGTGTTGTCGATAGAACTCGATATAACCAAAGCGGCGGCGAGGGAAGCCACGTTGCTGTCGAAAAGATCGGCGCCCATACCTGCCACGTCGCCCACATTGTCGCCCACGTTGTCCGCTATGACGGCAGGATTTCTCGGGTCGTCCTCGGGCAGTCCCAATTCGACTTTTCCCACGAGGTCGGCGGAGATATCGGCGGTTTTGGTAAATATTCCTCCGCCGGCTTTAGCGAACAGGGCAAGGGAACTTGCTCCGAAGGAAAATCCGAGGAGCATGCTTGCATCGGAAAATATCCAAAAAATCGCACTTACGCCTATAAGCGACGCACCCACGACAGCCATACCCATGACTGCTCCGCCTCTGTATCCCGTCATAAACGCCTTTGCCGTCGACGTCTTTGCCGCCTCCGCCGTCTTTTTGTTGGCAATCGTGGCAATCATAATTCCTATCTTGCCGGCTATTGCCGAAAAGACGGTGCCGCAAAGATACGAAAGCGTCATAAACACGTTGCCCAGGGGATTTTCCTGCCATATCGGCTTGGGCAAAAACAGCAATATGACAATTGCCGCCACCGCCGCAAATATGGCAAGCACGGTATATTCCTTTTTTAAAAAAGTTTTTGCACCGTTTGCGATGAGTTTTGATATCTTTTCTATCGTTTCGTTTTGCGACGGTCGTTTTTTCACCCAAACGAAAAACAGGGCGGATAGACCGAACGCCGCTAACGACACGAGTATGCTGCACAGCAAAGCTATTTGTAGTGCCGTCATAATTTCCTCCTATATCGATATATTCTATTTAAAAGAACGGCGAATAATGCCCTTATAACTTATAGGGCAAAATATTTTGAGAACAGCCATTTAAAATGATATGAAACGCATTTTAAAAAGGTGATAAATTTTTAAAGAATAGAAAAACCGTCGGCATTTTAATGCGCTTAAAATAAAGAGTTTGAAATGTCGACTAAACCATGTTGAGTTTAAAAGCCTTTTTTCGGATATAGGATTTTTTCGGATATGCGGGCAGGCTTTTATAGGGAGCGGCAGGGAGATAAAGATATGATTAAATGCTATTTATCAAGGACGAAAAATAAAAACGGGCGTATAGCCCGTTTATGAATTACCATGATTGCAAAAGTCCAAATAGCTTTACGGATAGCGCTGCGCACAGCTTCAACGCATTTAAAACATATAAAACAAGCATATAAAATTATAAATTTTTCCGCAAGTTTTCAGCTTGTCCTATAAAGGTTTTCAGTTTTTGTCCGACGTATCGGCGGTCGGCTTTTTGCTTGTCTTTTTCTTTTTGGCCGTCTTGCTTTTCCCGTCCTGCGCATCGGCAGTTTTGTCCGATTGCGCTTGTTCGGTTTGGGTTTGCAAATCTAAGTTGTTTTGCGATTCCTCATCGGCATTTTCGGCGTTGTCGCAAACCTCGTTTTGGTCTAAAGCGTTTTCGACGATTTTTTCCGTTTCGTCTTTACCGTCGTATAGCAAAGAGGCGCCGTCGTTTTCGGCGGAGCTGTCGCTTAAAGCGGGTTGCACGGCAGCGTCTTCCGTCTTTTTCCTTTTGAGCTTGTCGGGCAGAGAGGAGAAAAACTCTTTAATTTTGTTATTCTTCTTTTTGCCGTTGTCGGCTGCTCCGTCCGCAGAGGTATCGTTTGTTTGAGTCAAATCCGACGAGCGTTCGTCTTGCGTCGTTTGAGCATTGTCTGTCGCCTCATTTTTTGCCGAGAGGGTCTTATTTCCCTCAAGCTCGGCTTCATTTTCCGAATTGCGTTTTTTAAATTTGAACTTGCCGAAAAATTTTAGTATGCCCTGTTTGATTTTATCCAATTTTGAAAGTTTTCTATCCGCTTTATCTATTTCATCTTGATAGTTATCCTCTATCTGACCGTCGATATGGAAAGATATTTTGGAAATAATTTTCGGGTTTCTCAGTCTCGAGAAAGCGAGCACCAACAAGGTGAAGAAGGGAATATCAATCGCCATTATAACGAGGATAACTCTCCACATATCCCACGTCACGTCTTCAGGCATATTGAAGACGATGCTCAGCTTAAACAGCGTAAAGTCGTCGAACATTATAAATAGATATACTCCCACCATTGCGAGGAATAAAAACACTCTGAGCGGCGTATAGGGGAAGCACACTTTGGCGAGGAAGAGGAAGCTGGCGAACGTTGTCAAAATGAAATACATATCTTTTAATTCGTCGGCTTCGAACTCGATAAACGTGCTTGCTATGACGACGCCCATAACGCTTAGCACCACCGTGAGCGCTCCCGGAATCGCATTTGCTAAAACTTTTGATATAAACCGTCCTTTGACGATATCTTTGTTCGGCTCGAGAGCGAGGATAAACGATGGGATACCGATGGTAACTGCGCCTATGACCGTCATATCCGTCGGCTCGAAGGGAAGACCTCTCGGAATGAGCATGAATATGAGAGCGAACAAAAAGCTGTATATAGTCTTGACGATATAGAGGGCGGCGGAGCGTTCGAGGTTGTTGATGCTTCGTCTGCCCTCGGCAACAACTTTGGGCATGGACGCAAAATTGCTGTCGAGCAATACCAGGCTTGACACGTTTTTCGCCGCATCGCTTCCCGACGCCATAGCGACGGAGCAATCCGCTTCTTTAAGCGCAAGAACGTCGTTTACGCCGTCGCCCGTCATGGCAACCGTATGTTTGTTTTTTCTGAGCGATTTAATGAGCAAAAGTTTTTGGTCGGGGGTAACTCTGCCGAATATCGTATATTTTTCCGCAGCCGCAATGACTTCTTCGTCCGAGGTGAGGGTGGAAAGGTCGATATAGTTTTCGGCGTTATCGAGCCCCGCTCTCTTTGCCACCGCTTTGACGGTCACGGGATTGTCGCCGGATATGATTTTGATGTTTACGCCTTGTTCTTTAAAGAATTTGAGAGTTTCGGGAGCTTCCGGTCTTATCTTGTCGGTGATGAGCACGTATCCCAAAAGCTCGGGATTGTGAATTTGTTTTCCTTGCAAACTTTCGCATTTTGCGACGGCAAGCACTCTGAAGCCTTCGTTTGCGTATTTGTCGAGTTTGGCTCTTTGTTTGGCGTCGATGTTTTTAAACACGAATTCTGCGGCGCCCATGACGTACGAGCCGTCTTTAAACGTAGCTCCGCTCCACTTTCTTGCCGAGGAAAACGGAATGACGGATTGAGCCTTTTCGGTGGCTTCGACGTCGGATGTAAACTCGTTTATGGCGCTAGCCGTGGCGTTTTCGTCGTTTATGGACGACTGCACGTTTTTGAGGATTATTTTAAAATCGTCCTCGTCCATATCTCCGTGCAACACGACTCGCATGACCTGCATACTGCCCTCGGTTATGGTGCCCGTTTTATCGAGGCATAGTGTATCGACACGTGCAAGAGTTTCGACGCAATACAGGTCCTGCGCCAAAGTCTTGTGACGGGATATCCTTATGACGCTTATGCAAAAAACGGTGGAAGAGAGGGCGACAAGTCCCGACGGTATCATTCCGAGCAGGGAGCCCACGACGGTTTTTACGACTCCGCTTAGCTTTACGTCCTCGTATCCCATTATTGCTCCGGCAACCGTGCCGAACTGATTTATCTGCTCTTTAAGACTCTGAGATATCTCCGTGCCGTAGTTTAAAGAATATTTTGTAAAGAAAAGGGCAAATCCCAATGGAATAATGACTATCGCCATAAATTTGATAATGGCATTGAGCGAACGAAGAATTTCCGACGTCGGCTTTTTGAGATATTTTGCGCCTGCGGAAATTTTGGTGGCGTAGTTTTCTTTGCCTATATGAATGACTTTTGTTATCGCCTTGCCGCTTATGACGTAGCTGCCCGACATTACCTGATCGCCGACCTTTTTCTGAATGGCGTCCGGCTCGCCGGTTATCTGTGATTCGTTGACTTCGATAGAGCCGTCCACGAGCACGGCGTCGGCGCAAATCTGACAGCCCGCATTAAGACAGACAATCTCGTCACGGACTATTTCCGAAAGGTTAATCTCGCATTTTTTGCCGTTTCGTATGGCGGTAACCTTGGGAGCGGAAATAAGCGAGAGTTTGTCTATCGTCTTTTTGGCTTTAAGCTCTTGCACGAGTCCGATGAGCGTGTTGATGATAACCAAAATCATAAAGCCGAATTGCATATATCCGTTGGCGTTTTGCGGAATGAAGAAGAACAAAACGACGGCAAGCACGACAAACAGAATGTTGAAGAAGGTAAAAACGTTTTGGCGTATTATCTGCCAAACTGATTTGGTGCGAATGTTCTGTTCGCCGTTTACTTCTCCTGCCTCTATTTTTGCCGCTATTTCCGCATCGGAAAGCCCGACGAGCAGATTGCCGTCGGAGTCGAATACTTCGAGATCTTCCTCTAAAGCGTGCGGCTGTTCCGCATCGCCGGAAACTATCGGTTCCGAGAGTGAAAGCTCGTCTTTTTTTGTCTTTTTAAATTTGTCCGATTTTGTCTTCATTGTCAAACTCATAAAATTTCGGCGAAAAAACGCCGGATTTTTTTATTGTTTTTATTTTAATTATTTTCTTCATTTAATATTTAAAAACAAAGATATATATATAAAAAATATCATATACGAAAAAAAATAGCAATTATAATTTAGAAATTGATTTAACTTGTTAATAAATATAAGACAGGATAAAGGTAAATTCCTTTCAAACGGAGCCTTAAGTTTGGCAAATAGACGGTTATGCGACGAAGTCGGATATTTTCGGGCAGAAGCTGCCGTTTTTCAAAAAACGGGGCATAGCGGCAAGGAGCCGAGCATAAATATTTAGTATGAAATCGGGATATCGTAAAAGCTCAGCAAAAAAAGTTTTAGCCGTGTTTTGCCTGTGCGCCGCAGTAGTCGTCTGCCCGGCTGTCCTTGCAGGCTGTGACGAAAACGCTAAGGCGCAGATAACGCCTTCGTATTTCGAAAGCGCACTCTATACCGCCGAGGAGGGCGACTACTTTTTGGAAGTAAGGTGCGGCGCAGGGGAAAATCCCTTTTTGGCGGACGGAAAAACGAACGCCGCCGAGCCCTTCACCACTCTGAGGCTAAGGCATATAGGCGGTGAAATAGAAGGGGACGTCTTTACCGTTTCGGGCAGGGAATACAAGGCGGAAAAAATCCGGGATATGCTCGTGCTGACGGTAAGGGAAAACCTCGACCTGTGCGAAATCAGGTTTAACGACACGCAGTTTACGCTTGTCAAAACGGAAGGAATGGCATCGGGCGAGCTTTTAAGCAAAGGAATGCAGGCGGTAGGAAGCGAGGGGGAGATATACGCTTCATATTCAAAGGACGTCATGCACAGCGGACAGTATCGCTATTTTGTCGCATGTATATCGCCAAATTATATGAAATGCGTGTTGTTGGACGTAAAAAACGGTGAAATTTTGGCAAGAAGCGAAAGAACGCTTAAAAATTGATTGTTGATTTTTGGCTGCTTTATGTTATAATAACTAAGAGGTTATTATGAATAAAGCCGAATTTATCAGGGAAATTGCCTTTAAGGCGGATTTATCTTTAAAAGACGCACAAAGGGCGTTCGACAGCATGGTAGAGGTGGTGGCGTCCACACTGAAAAAGGGGGACAAAATCATTCTTGCAGGGTTCGGCACATTCGAGCTCAGACAAAAACAAGAGAGATTGGGCGTCAATCCCAGGACGGGGGAGAGAGTTTTGATTGAAGCTCAAAACACTCCCGTTTTGCGTTTTGGCGATATGTTTAAAGACTACTTCAATTAAAGGCTTATTATGGAAACACTAAAGACTACAATGAGAAAAAAAGCGAAAACCGTTTTCGCTAAATTTTCGATGCCTTTTACTTTGGCTTCAAAAGCGGACGAAAAACTTGTTTTGTCCGTATCTTCCATTGACGACGCACAGTTTTTTATAACTCAGAAAAACGACGTTGCCGCAGTCAATTTTGCTTTTGACGCTCTTGACTGTAACAACGCCGTGCTCATTTTGGAAACGGGCGAGGATTCGCAAAAGGATATCGGCGTTTATATCGACGATTTTGCCGAAAGTTTCGGCGGTGCGGTCAAGGCGTTCTTGCCGTCCGACCCTGCGGTTTTCAAGTTCTTGAAAAAAAGAGGTGCGGCTCTTGTCGATTCCGTCGGAATTGCAACTTCGGGACGTTCTATCGACGAAGCCGTTTGCAATATGGAAGTATTGCTAAAATCCAACATAATAAAAGATTTTATCGGGCACACCGTCTGTCCGTTGACAAAATACGCCAAAACGATGAACAGGCTTTATAAATCCCGCTCGGCAAAAAATCAAAAGACGATAAGGCAGGGCGAGGTATACGGCATAGCGCCCAAAACTCAGAAGTTGGCAGGCAAGGAGACTCTTGCGTCGCTCGTGTTTTATCTCAGGAAACTGGCGTCCGAGGATATGGTGCAGGGAAACAGAGGGCTTATATCGGTCAGACACGGCGACAATATGTTTATAACTCCTTACGGCGTGTCCCCCGATTTTATCGAGGAAAAAGACGTCTTAAAGGCTTCGCTCGTAAAGCGCTGTTCTTTAAAGGGCGGTCTGAAATTGCATCAGGCGGTATACGAACAAAGAGAGGATATAAAAGCTATAATAATGGCTCAGCCTATATACGCTTCCGTAAACGCCGCCACCATGGAAAATCTTGCCGTCAGCGAAAGAATGCAAAATATCATAGGTCAGGTCGTGCCCGTAAGCGAATGGGCGACGCCGCTTTCGGCAAAGCAGGTGCAAAACGTCGTTAAGGAACTGAAAAACACAAACGCCGTTTTTATGGGAAACAGCGGAGTGCTCGTCGTAGGTAAAACGCTTCAGGACGCTTTTTGGATTCTTTCCGCATTGGAGGACGAGTGCCAGAAAGTCAGAAGCGAGCAAAATTCTTAGATTTTAAAACGTCGCATTAAGTCGAATCAGAATAGCGTTGACGCTTTATCAAGCTAAAGTTTTGAAACAAGAGAAATTATTAAAGCGTCGGGCGCAAACGGGTGCGGCTATAGATGGGGTAAGGCTTTGAACAAGGGACAGTTAAAAGGCTCGTCATACCCGTATCGCACACGGCTTAAGTCGAGTCCGTGTTATAAAACATGGCATACCGTTTTTTTTATGAAACGGATATACAAGGAGGCATTATGGCAACGCCGCATAACAGCGCTAAAAAGGGAGATTTTGCCAAAACCGTGCTTATGCCGGGTGATCCGCTAAGGTCTAAATTTATAGCGGAAAACTTTTTGGAGGACGCCGTCTTGGTAAACAACGTCAGAGGAGTGCAAGGGTATACGGGAAAATATAAAGGACGCTCCGTGTCCGTCATGGCGTCCGGTATGGGTATGCCGTCCATGTCCATTTATTCTTACGAGCTATTCAGCGTCTACGACGTCGATACGATAATAAGAGTGGGCAGTGCAGGTGCGACATCTCCGTCGCTCAAGCTAAAGGATATAGTTATCGCCGACAGCGCCTATACCGTATCTAACATCGTCGACCAGCTCGGTTTCGATAAATCCGTAAAGATAGTCGCCACTCCGTGCAAAGTGGCTCTTGCCGAAAAAATCGCCAAGGAGAAGGGATTCGAGTATAAGGTTGGCAAACTTATGTCTTCCGACGTCTTTTACCGTAAGACGGATCTCGACGAAATGAAACGCCTCGGCGTGCTTGCGGTGGAAATGGAAGCGGCGGCACTCTTTTTAAACGCCTCTCTTACGGGAAAGAACGCTCTTGCCATATGCACGATTTCCGATTCTCTCGTCACCGGCGAAGCGCTTTCGGCTTTTGACAGAGAAACGTCGTTCACTCAGATGATGGAACTTGCCCTGGAGGTAGCCTGTGACTGACCGTCAATTGATAGATAAGGCTTTTGAAGCCAAAAAGCACAGTTATAGCCCTTATTCCAATTTTACGGTGGGGGCGGCGCTCCTTGCCGAAAGCGGAAAGGTATACCTTGGCACAAACGTCGAAAACTCGAGTTTCGGAGCAACGATATGCGCCGAACGCTCGGCGATATGTTCGGCGGTTTCGAGCGGTGAGCGAAAGTTTTTAAAGATAGCGGTCGTGTCGGGCGACGAGCTTTGCCCTCCGTGCGGAATATGCCTTCAGGTGCTCAGCGAGTTTTGCGACGAAAACTTTGTCGTTTTGCAACTTGACAAAGGCGAAATAAAAAGTTTTACTCTAAAAGATTTTCTGCCCAATGCCTTTAGGCTGTAAACGCAAAAACGCTTAAAAGCGCTTTAAGAATACTTCACTGTAAATTTAAAACGAATCCGCCGAAAGACGGATTTTTTATTGTTAAAAAACAAACGGAAAACAAAAAGGGGTAAAAAAGAAAAATTTTTAAAATCAAAAAGGTATTGAAATAACCTTTGGCATATGGTAGAATGATAAAAAGCATCTTAGGAGGCAATTATGGGATTATTTGGTAAGAAGAAAAAAGAGGAAGAAAAGTCAAAGAGCGGCGGAATGGGTTATAAGCCGCCAAAGGTGTTTGAGCCTACGCCCGAACAGCAGGAATGGCTTCAGGAAAACGTTTTCAGGAAATGTAACGCAAAAAAAATCGTCCCTGAAAATTGCGATGAAATAATGACCTACATTCAGACCCACTACGAATATCCGTTAAGACAGCGTTTAAAGAATAAAACCAACGAGGAGCTTAAATTTATAAACGAACTTATGAGCTCTCTTGCTTATTTTATGGACAGTCAGGACATATTTTAAAAATCGCTTTAAAACGGACGGCATTGCCGTCCGTTTTTTATTGTCGTTTAATTTTTGCTTAAAGCTTTATCGGATATTATTTTTTAGCCGAGCACTTAGATTTGCCCTGCAATCAGGAAGCAAAAAAAATTTTTTATTCAACAATTTTAACAAAAATTTTTCCATTCGATTGACATTGTAAAATTCGCATAATAACATATAAGCGGTTTAAATCGAATAAAATTTAACGGAAGACATTATGAACGGAAAAGTTACAATCATCGGTTGCGGACACGTAGGCTCGTCGCTTGCGTATAGCCTGCTCGCTACCCAGACGGCAAACGAAATAGTACTTATCGATATCGATAAGGAAAAGGCTCTCGGCGAGGCCATGGATATATCACAGGCGCTCCCGTTTTTGTCGCCCGCTACCATATATGTGGGGGATTATGACGACGCAAAGGGTTCGGATATCGTCATTATCACGTCGGGACTCGGCAGACGTCCCGGTCAGTCGAGGATAGACCTTGCCTCCACCAACGTCGGAATTATGAAGAGCATTATTCCGCAGATAACCAAATATGCTCCCGACGCATTTTACATAATAGTCGCAAACCCCGTCGACGTATTGACCTATCAATTTATAAAGACGTCGGGTATTCCCACTCACAAGATAATCGGCTCGGGAACCATTCTCGACTCGGCAAGGCTCAGGACTAAGATTTCCGAGCTGTTCTCCGTCAGACAGGACCAGATTTACGCACACGTTTTCGGCGAGCACGGTGACAACAGCTTTATTCCGTGGTCGATGGCGACGATAAACTCTATCCCGATAGACAGCTATGTCAAAAGTCTGTCTTCGCCTTATGCCAAGGAAAACGAATTCAGCAAAGAAAAGGTGGAGGAATACGTCCGTACGTCGGGTGCGGAAATAATCAAACGCAAGGGAGTGACCGATTACGGCATTGCCGCTTCCGTCACAAGGATATGCCGCTGTCTGTTTTCGAGAAAGGAAACCATTCTCACGGTATCCACGCTCATTGACGGTGAATACGGCATAAAGGACGTGGCGCTGTCGATAATGAGCGTCGTCGGCTGCGACGGAATAAAGACAAACGTGGCTCCGCCGCTCGTCGATTCAGAGGTCGAATCTTTAGTGCACGCCGCCGATATGTTAAAAAGCGTCATAAAACAGGTGGAGTGGTAAAGCGTATAACACGGCAAGATAAAACCCATTAAAGCATACGATTTTAAAACCCATCGCAAAGTGATATAAGCAGATAAGTTTTAAAATTTGCCGTGCAGTCTGAGTGCTTTAAAACTTCGGCAAAAGCGTTTATTTAAGAAATGCTAAACCGTTTTACGAGGATATAATGCGTTAAAAAAGATAAACCGTTTTATGAAGACGTAAAACGTAAAAAGAGAAAATAAAGCGTTTTATGAAGAAGCGTTATAGAAAAAGTCAAACCGACTTATTTTAAAATTTTTAAACAAAAAATTTTTACCGCCTCAGGGCGGTTTTTATTTTGCTTAAAGTAAATTTTGGCATTTATAAAAAAAAAGGTGGAAATATTTTGCAAATATATTATAATGAACGTATGCAAAAGATATATTTTGACAAAAATTTCAGTCCTGCCGCCACGCTCGAATGCGGTCAGGTTTTCCGATATAAAAACGAGGGCGATTGCTATACCGTGCACGCTCTCGATAAAGAGTGCAGGATATACCGTGACGGCGACGGATACTATATGCTGTCCGACGACGAAAATTTTTTCAAAAATTACTTTGATTTTGACGGAAAGTATGATATTATAATTGATAACTTATCATCGGATGAAAATCTCCGCAAAATGGTCGAGTTCGGCAAGGGGATAAGAATTTTAAATCAAAATCCATTTGAAATGATTATCTCTTTCATCATATCGCAAAACAACAACATTCCGAGGATAAAAAGCATAATAGAGCGCCTTTGCTCGCTATTGGGCAAGGATATGGGCAGTTATTTCGCCTTTCCCACGGCTGAGGCTATGGCGGCTTGCGACGAGGAATTTTATTTCAGGATAGGCGCAGGCTACAGGGCAGGTTATCTCGAATCCGTTTCCAAAGCGCTTTTAAACGTCGATTTCGACAGCCTTTCTTCGCTCGATACGGAAACGCTGAGGGCGGAGCTTTTAAAGCTCAAAGGCGTGGGCAGAAAGGTGGCGGATTGCATTTTGCTTTTCGGATTTCACCGCCTTGACGTATTCCCCGTCGATACGTGGATAAAGAAAGTTTTTTCGGCGAAAATGGGGGATATAAGCGCAGACGAGATGAGCAAAAAGCTCGTTGAAAAATACGGTGACAAAAGCGGGCTCGTTCAGCAATATCTGTATTATTACGCCAGAGAAAACAAGATAGAGGCGCTTTAAAACTCTTTGGGCAGTGACGCCGCTTCGTTGTTTGACGGCACCTGCCGTTATAGCTTGTTTAAGACGCCGTATCCGTATGTCGGACGGGAACTACAAAAACAGATATAAAAATACAAATCTCTTAGCTATAGATAATCAAATACAAATCGCTTAGCTATAGACGGTGAAATACAAATTGTTTGGCTATAGGTATAGACAAAATAAAAACATTCAAAGCAACATTTAAAACACAACTCATATAAATCGAGGAGTTATAATGGCAAAAAAATACGTTTGTTTAGCGGATATCGAATCAATAAGGGTGCCTTACAGCACCTTTAACGCCGCACTCAAAGAACTTTCAAAATTCGGCGAGATAGTTTCCTGCAAGTTTTACGGCTACAGCGGAAAGAGAACGAGAGACTACGCCGAGTTTATCGAGGAAAACAGCTACGAGGCTCTTTCTCCGCTAAGCGGCAAAAGAAGGGGACAGCTGGATATGCGTCAGGTCATCGACGCCGTCAGCCTTTCGCAAAATCCCAACGTGGACGGATTTTTCCTCATTTACGGCAACGGAGACCTTACTCCGCTTATCGCCTATCTCAAGGCATTTAACATCGAAGTTATAGCGGGCGTCGTTGAGCCTGATCAAAATTCGGTTTTGTGCAACAAGACCATAATTTTAAAAGTAGAGTAGGAGGCAAACTATGTTTACTGCTAAAAAATACATCGTTTTGGCGGACATCGAAAGCGTGAGGATTCCTTACAGCACTTTTGCTAAAGCCTTAAACGAATTATCCAACTACGGAGAAATAGCCGCTTGCAAATTTTACGGCTATTCTTCAAAGAGGTCGAAAGACTACGACGAGTTTATCGCCGAAAACAATTTCGACGCACTCAGCTTGCTCCCTAAAAAGAAGAGAGGCAGGCTTGATTTAAGGCAGGTCATCGACGCCGTCCGTTTGGCTCAATTCCCAAATATAGACGGATTCTTCCTGCTTTACGGCATGGGCGACATAACGCCGCTTATCGCTTATCTCAAGTCGTACGGAATGGACGTCATAGCGGGTTGCATAGAGCCGGACAAAAATGCGGCACTTTGCAACAAGGTCATTTTGCTCGGCGGCGATGAGCCGGTGGTAAAGGACGTTTTAAAGAAGGGATATAAGCCCGTAGCGCCCATGAGCCTTGTTTATATCGACAGCGAAAACGAGGTCGTCGACGACAAGGTCATCGAGGACGCCTTAGAGAAGATAGACAAGACGGACGTCGAACAACCCAAAGTCGACGAAAAGGCGGAAGAAGAAAAGCTCAGACAGCAAGAGATTCAAAAGGCGGAAGACGAAACGATGGCAACAATCGACAATCTCGTTGCAGAGGCGGAAGAAGAAGTCAGGCAAAAACAGGAGGCTTTGGATTATACTCCGTCGGCAAGCGAAGAAACTGTTGCCATGAGCGACGTAAAAGCGCCTGTCGAAGAAAAACAAGACGAGCAAGTCGAAGCAAAACCCGAGGAGCAAAAACCTGCCGAAAGCGAAAAAGAGGACGAGACTAAGCCGGAATCGGACGACGGTTTCGACGAGAGCGAGCTCAAGACGGATTTTGATTTTGACGAAGCGCAAAAAGAGGAGCCGGCAGGAGAGGAAAACAAGGATATCGACGACGACGCTCTCTTAAAGCAGCTTTACGACCTTTTGGGCGGTCTTGACTAAACGATATAGTTTTGTAAATCAATTTTTCGGCACTTTGTGCCGTTGAGGTATGTATATGGCAAAAATCACAATCAGCAAAAACCTTTGCAAAGGCTGCGGTCTTTGCGTTGAAGCCTGCCCCAAAAAGATAATGCAGGTTTCAAAGACAGTATCAAACGATAAAGGATATTTCGTCGCAGAATGCGTCGATATGTCGCAGTGTATCGGTTGCGCATTTTGCGCTACCACGTGCCCCGATTGCGTTATAACGGTGGAGAAATAGGAGGACGTATGGCAGAAAAGAAGTTAATGAAAGGCAACGAAGCAATCGCCGAAGCGGCTATCCGCGGAGGCTGCCGTTTTTACGCCGGATATCCTATCACTCCTCAGAATGAAATCCCCGAATATATGTCCTGGAGATTAAACGAAGTTGGAGGACATTTCGTTCAGGCGGAATCGGAAATTGCGGCAATCAATATGGTATACGGCTCGGCAGGAGCGGGCGGCAGAGCGATGACCAGCTCGTCCAGCCCCGGCATAAGCCTTAAGCAGGAGGGTATCTCCTACATATGCGGAGCGGAGCTTCCCTGCGTTATCGTAAACATGGTGCGTTCCGGCCCCGGACTCGGCGGTATTCAGCCTGCCCAGTGCGACTACTTCCAGGCAGTCAAGGGCGGCGGACACGGCGACTACCGTATGCTCGTATACGCTCCCAACTCAGTTCAGGAGTGCGTCAACTTAATGTACGACGCCTATGACAAAGCGGAAAAATACCGTCTTCCCGTCATGATGCTCGGCGACGGAATGCTCGGTCAGATTATGGAGGCGGTTGAGCTTCCGCCCATGAAAGACCCTAAAACCTTCCCCAAAAAGCCTTGGGCAACTACGGGCGAGGGCATAGGCAAAACAAGACGTATCATAAATTCGCTCTATATCGTCCCCGACGAGCTTGAAGCCATGAACAAAAAACTTCAAAAGGTTTACGACGAAATGGCGGCAAACGAAACTATGGTGGAAGAATACAAACTCGACGACGCCGAGATAGTGCTCACCGCATACGGCACCGTCGGAAGAATAGTAAAGAGCAGCGTCGATTTGCTCCGTGAAAAGGGAATAAAGGCAGGACTTATCCGTCCCATAACCGTTTATCCTTTCCCGAAAGACGCATTCAAGAGAGTCGGCGAAATGCCCTGCGTGAAAGAGATAGTCGCGGTTGAGCTTTCCACCGGTCAATATATCGAAGACGTCAAACTCTACACCGAATGCCGTAAACCCGTCAAGTTTTACGGCAGGTCGGGAGGCAACGTCATGTCGCCCGAAGACGTCGTTGATTTTGTTTTAAAGGAGGTCAAGTAATATGAGTATCGTGTTTCAAAAGCCTAAATTTTTAACTGACGCTCCGACGCACTATTGCCCCGGTTGCTCGCACGGCATCGTTCACCGTCTTGTCGCAGAAGCCTTAGAGGCTGTCGGTGCGGAAGGTCACGTCGTGGGAGTCGCTCCCGTCGGCTGTGCCGTTTTTGCTTACAACTATTTCAACTGCGATATGCAGGAGGCGGCTCACGGCAGAGCACCTGCGGTTGCTACCGGCATTAAATACACAAACCCCGACAACATCGTTTTCGCCTATCAGGGCGACGGCGACCTTGCTTCGATAGGTCTTGCCGAAATCGTGCATGCGGCGGCAAGGGGAGTGAACATCACCGTCATATTTATCAACAACGCTATATACGGTATGACGGGCGGTCAGATGGCTCCTACCACGCTTCTCGGTCAAAAGGCGACGACGTGTATCTACGGCCGTGACGCCATGCTCAACGGAAATCCCATCAAGGTTTCGGAAATGCTTGCCACGCTTGACGGACCAAGCTACGTTGAAAGAGTTTCCGTTGCGGACGTTCCCAACATCAAAAAAGCCAAAAAGGCTATCGAAAAGGCATTCAGAAATCAGGCGGAAGGCAAAGGCTTCTCGTTTGTCGAAGTGCTTTGCGCCTGTCCGACAAACTGGCATATGACTCCGCTTCAAGCCGTCGAATACGTCAAGGGCGATATGACCAAAATTTTCCCGCTCGGCGTTTTTAAGGAGGTTTAATATGGAAAGACTTATCGTTGCAGGTTTCGGCGGTCAGGGCGTTCTGTCGCTCGGACAAATAATCGCATATGCTTCAATGTATGAAAATAAAAACGTAACGTGGCTTCCGTCTTACGGTCCCGAAATGAGAGGAGGCACGGCAAACTGCTCGGTAGTCGTCGATGACAACCCCATCGCTTCTCCCGTTATTGCCACTCCCGATACGCTCATTGCCATGAACAAGCCCAGCCTCGATAAATTTGTCGACAAGGTAAAAAGCGGCGGTCTTGTTTTGGTAAACAGCTCGCTCATCTCCGAAAAGGTCAAAAGAGACGACGTAACCGTAGTTTACGTGGACGCAAATGCCGTCGCTCACAAGGTGGGAAACGACAAGGCGTCAAACCTCGTCGTTCTCGGCGCATACATTAAATACAGCAACCTTTTCCCAAAAGAGGTTATGCTGAGCACAATCGAAAAAGTGTTTGCCGCAAAGCCCAAGTTTATCGAATCGAACAAGGCTTGCTTTATGGCAGGATACGAGCACTAAATTTATGCGTCTGCTTTTGACGGCTATGGCATAATCCGGTTTTTGCAAATATCCTAAAAGCACAATTTGCAAATGCTAAAAAAGCCAATTAAAACACTAAAAGCAAAATAAGATTTGCATTTAAAAACTCCGCTTAATGCGGAGTTTTTTTTACGTAGTTTTTAGGTTTAATCGTATTTTGATTCCCGTATTCTCGCAAACGGGGATATGCTTCTTTTCAGAGAATCGGTAAGGCGTCTGTTTTTTACTACGAGCTCGGCAGGTTTTTCTTTGATAATGGCAAAGATTAGGTTTTGGTCGTTGTTGTCGAAAAAGTTTTCAATCTCGACGTTTTTCGATTTTGTCAGATTTACAAGCTGATTTTCGCTTAGCATAAGTCTGTTTATGCCCCCTTCCTGCGAGTTTATAAACTGCGCCACGGCATATACGTCGTCGTCCGTTTGGCTGTTGGCAAGCAAATTTGAAATGAGGTCGGACAGTTCGTTCCAATTTTCCGTCAAGGCGCCCAGCCTGAAATTGAGTATTCCGTCAATGTTGTATTCCGTCGCTTCGCTGAGCACTTTGCGAATAAGGGCGTCCTCGTAGGCGTGGTCAAACAAAAGCAGGGCAGAAGTCAGTGCGACGAGCGGGTCGGACAGCGTTTTAAAGTTTTTCGTGAAGTGCTTTAGTTTAAAATGATTCAGGTAAACTTCGCATATGCTGTTTTCCACGTTTGCTATCACGTCCAAAGAGGATTCGCACAGCGACGCAAGATACAAAAAGTGTCTTGACCGGCTTTCCTCGTAGGCGTAGGATACGTTTTTATCCGCCTTGATTTTTTCGTATAGGTACTCGAATTCTTTGTCATACATTTTGTCTATACTAATTACGTTCGACCACATAAACACCTCACATTATTTTATGCGGCTTTTCAAGTTTTACACTTGAAAATTTAATATTTTATTTATTCGACAATATAAGCAAAACGGTAAAAAATCCCGGTGCAAAAAAATTGCACGAAAGGAAGAATAATTCGTTAAATTGACATATTTCGACAAATTTCCAAATATTGCCTCATTTCGACTATTGACATTCGCTGGTCGCCGTGCTAACATTTTATCAAGCTAAGGGATTTCCGCTTTTTCCTTGGTGTAAAAAAATCGTAGAACTTTTACGAAAGATTAAGATTTAAATATACTTTAAATCAAAAGTTACGGCCTTAAATACAAAAGAAATTCAAAAGATAAAAATCGGATAAACAAAAGAAATTCATAAGACAATCGTTAAAGCACCAAAGATTTTTATACAAAAGATTATATTGCACTAAAGATTAAACGACAAGTTACCAAGGATAAACCATAAAGATACAAAAGAAAAATTAAACAAGCCTTCGGGCTTGTTTTTTTTGTTTTTCAGGAATATTGCCGTCTAAGGCGAATATATTTAAGCGTAAGTAGCAGGAGGGCAATTATGGACAAATTTAACTTATTGGAGGATATTGCAAAGAGGACGGGCGGAGATATATACGTCGGTGTAGTCGGACCCGTCCGAACGGGCAAGTCTACGTTTATCAAACGCTTTATGCAGTCGGTGCTCGACAACATAGAGGACGTCAACGAACGCCAAAGAGCGGTTGACGAGCTTCCGCAGTCGGCGGACGGAAAGACTATCATGACGACTCAACCGAGATTCGTGCCAAACGAGGCGGTAAAAGTTACGATAAGCGAAAACATGCAGGCGAACGTCAGAATGATTGACTGCGTGGGCTACCTCGTCGAGGGTGCGGAAGGGCATAAATCGGAGGGCAAGGAGAGAATGGTCAGGACGCCGTGGTCAGAAAAAGAAATGCCGTTCGAGAAAGCCGCCGAGATAGGAACGGAAAAAGTTATCCGAGACCATTCGACGATAGCTGTGCTCGTAACGACGGACGGAACGATAGCCGATATACCCAGGACGAATTATATTGCGGCAGAAGAAAGAGTCGTGGGCGAATTGAAATCGCTCGGCAAACCGTTTATAGTGTTGCTCAACAGCAAAAAACCGCAAAGCAACGAAGCTCAGAAGATAAGGGGAGTGCTCGAGGAAAAATACGCCGTCCCCGTCGTAGTCGCCGACGTGCTCAATATGAGCGAACAGGATATGGCAGGCATACTCGAAACGGTGCTTTTGGAGTTCCCCATAAAACAGATTGACGCCGTTGCGCCCAAGTGGATACAGGCGCTGAGCGTGGGCAGCGATATCGTAAAGGAAGCCATAGGCGCCGTCACGAAAGTCGCAGAGAGCGCAAAAAAGATGAAGGACTATTTAAACTTTGACGAGGCGTTCGACGGTTTAAACTATTTAGACCCTCCGTCAAACATAATTTTAGACGCAGGACAGGGCAGAGTGGAAATAACGCTGTCGGTAAAAGAAGGGCTTTTCTACGACGTTCTTTCGAGCGAATGTAACGAATCGGTTAAAAACGATTTCGACCTTTTCTATCTTCTCAAGACGCTTTCCAAGGCGAAAGCCAAAACGCAAAAACTGTGCGACGCTTTAAAGCAGGCGGAAGAAACGGGATACGGAGTAGTCGTTCCGTCCATTGACGAAATGAGCCTCGACACTCCCGAAATGGTAAAACAGGGCGGACAGTTTGGTGTTAAACTCAGCGCAAAAGCGCCGTCGCTACACATAATAAAAGTGGACGTCGAAACGGAAGTCAGCCCAATAGTGGGTAGCGAGGAACAATCGGAGGACCTTGTAAAGAGTCTTATTTCCAATCCGCAGAACGACGACATATGGGACGCAAACATCTTCGGGAAGACGCTGAGAGGTCTTGTAAACGACGGATTGCAGCATAAACTTTTCGCTATCCCTGCCGACGCAAAAGAGAAGATGCAAAAAACTCTCGGCAGAATAGTCAACGAAGGAAAGGGCGGCGTGCTTTGCATATTGCTTTAACCTCTATATACGGGCGGATATACCCTATTTAACGACGGACAGAGCTTAAAATGAAAGCAATTTAAAGGGGCTTATAAACGGAAAGGGGGATAAAGGAAAAACAGAGCGCAACAAATTATAAAAATTTAAATATGAAAAGGCAGAACGCTATATAAACTGACGCCTTTGTCATATAGTTAGGGCGGCAAATAAATTGCTAAAGTCGGTAAGTAAATTGTCCCTGCCCGAAAAGAAATTAAAAAACGGCATATGCCGTTTTTTAATTTATATAGCTAAAAATCGGATTTGAAAGAAAAAAAAAAGATTTGCCGATTTCAAAAAATTTCAAGCGAAACTTTTTTGGAATTTTGCATAATTTGATATATATAGGTATTTTTTTGTAAAATCGGTATTGAAAGTGAAATAAATTGCTGTTATAATTTTACTATAAAAGACAAAGGGGTATTTATGAAATTATCTTTTTTGGGTGCTGCCCGTCAAGTTACGGGAAGCTGTTATCTCGTTGAAGTCGGCGGTAAAAAGGTGCTTGTCGATTGCGGTATGGAACAAGGTCCGCAAATTTACGAGCAGCAATCTTTTAAGGTGAATCCGTCCGACGTTTACTGCGTCTTTTTAACTCACGCTCATATCGATCACAGCGGTCTGTTGCCTCTTTTGGTAAAGCAGGGATTTGACGGAAAAATTTATACCACTTCGGCGACAAAAGAGCTGTGCGAAATAATGCTTCGAGATGCGGCGCACATTCAGGAAACGGAAGCGGAATGGAAAAACAGAAAGGGGCAAAGAGCAAAAAACGAGCCTTACGAACCGCTATATACCACGGAAAACGCCGAGGAATGTTTAAAACACTTTGTCGGATTTGAATATCTCGAAACAAAAAAGATTGACGAAAACATAACGGTTAGGTTTACCGACGCAGGACACATTTTAGGCTCGGCGCACGTTGAGCTCACCTTGACGGAAAACAATCAAACGAAAAAGGTGGTGTTTTCGGGGGATATCGGAAACAAAGGCATGCCGCTTGTCAGAGATTATACGCCGGTAGAGGACGCCGACTATATCATAATGGAATCGACATACGGCGACCGCAACCATGAAGAAGTGGTCAATCCCGTGGGCGAATTTGCGAGAATAATTCAAGAAACTTTCGACAGAGGCGGAAACGTCGTCATTCCGTGCTTTGCCGTCGGCAGAACGCAGGAGCTACTCTATTATTTAAGACAGATAAAAGACGAAAATCTCGTGAAAGGGCACGGGGCATACAAGATATTCCTTGACAGCCCTCTCGCAATTAACGCCACGAATATTTTCATGAATACGAGTTCCGCATATTACGACGAGGAAACGGATAAACTGATAAAGCAAGGCATAAACCCGATAGGCGTGAAGGATTTGCGCTTTTCGATAACTAGTGAAGACTCGAAATTGATAAACGAGGAAACCGACCCTTGCATCATTATTTCCGCTTCGGGAATGTGCGAGGCAGGCAGAATCAAGCACCACTTAAAGCACAATCTGTGGAAAAAGCAGAGCACGATACTCTTTGTGGGTTATCAGGTAAACGGAACTTTGGGCAATGCCATATTGACGGGCGCAAGACACGTCAAACTGTTTCAGGAAACAATCGCAGTTGAAGCGAAAATTATGAAATTGCAAAACGTTTCCGCTCACGCCGACCGTGACGGACTTTTGGGATTTTTGGCAAAACTGTCCAATGCTCCTGCCCACGTTTTCGTAACGCACGGCGAGGAAAGGGTGGCGGAAATGTTTGCCGAAAGAGTCAGACAGACCTACGGTTTTAAATCGACGGCTCCTTTCGTCGAGGAAGTTTATGACCTTATCACAGGCGAAAAACTTCAAAACGGACATAAGAGGGTCAAGAAAGAAAAGCATGTGGTCAGCCGAAAGGCAGGCGCTTACGATAAGGTGCTCGAGGCACTCGAGAGACTTTCCAACGTGGCAAAGGAAAACGAAGGCAAGGCAAATCAATATCTTGAAAAACTTGCCAGACAGATAGACGAAATATCAAACAGATGGAGTTAATAATCAGGCTATATGACGGATTCGCAGCTAAGAGAAAAAATTTACTCGGATGAACTGAATTATAATAATGAGGTTATGTTTTATGCTCGCCTTTTAAAGAAGATGGACATAAAAATCCTATTGCTTGCAGGACCGAGCTGCGCAGGGAAGACGACGACCTCGGAAAGATTGAGGGCGTCGCTTTGCGAAAACGGGATAGAAACTTTCGTGCTGTCGCTCGACGACTTTTATTTGACGCGCGATTTAGTTCCGAAAACGTCGGAGGGTAAGCCGGATTTTGAATCGGTTTACGCGCTTGATTTGCCTTATATCAGGGAATGTTTCGTAGGTCTTATGACGGGACAGACGGTGCAGGTTCCCACTTTCGATTTCAATCTTCACGGCAGAACGGACGTGTATAAAGAAATAAAACTCAAAGGCAACAGTATGTGCATAGTGGAGGGGCTCCACGCCTTAAATCCCGTCATTTCCGACTGTGCCACGGGCAGCGACAGACTTTTTAAAATTTATCTTGACTCTTATTCCGATTCGGATAAACCGGACGCCACGAGGGTGATAAGGAGGCTCGTCAGAGATTATCACTACCGCTCGAGCGACGCCAATCGCACGTTTGAGCTGTGGGACAACGTCATAGAGAGCGAAAGGATAAACATTCGTCCGTTTTCGAGATACGCCAATGCGACGATAAACACTTATTTCGACTACGAAAAGGCGGCGCTCAAGGCACCGCTGATAGAGGTTTTAAATACATTAAAGCCGGGCAGTATTTATACGAAAAAGGCGGAAGAACTGCGCCGCTCGATGGAATCGGTAAACGAGATACCTCTTTCATACGTTCCGTCAGACAGCCTTTTGCAGGAATTCATACCGCCGCTTGAAATTCGCAACAGATATACCGTAGACGAAGAAAGCACTTAAAAAGCATATCGCAATTTAAGTCGATAGGCACAAAAAAGACAGTCAAAAGGGCTTGTTTTCAAAGAGATAAAAAACAAAAAAAATAAAAGTTAAAAACCAAAAACCAAAAACCAAAAAACAAAAAACAAAAAACAAAAAACAAAAAACAAAAAACAAAAAATAAAAAATAAAAGATAAAAAATAAAAAATAAAAGATAAAAAATAAAAGATAAAAAAACAAAAAATAAAAAGCGGAATATCGCTTTTTATTTTCATTTTACCTGAATTTTAAACTTAAAAATACATAGCCGAAAATTGCGGCAAGGCAAAAGGGGCAATTTATAAATTCCGTCCGACGGGCAGTTTTATCTGACCGTCGGGTTTTGGATATCCGTTTGCCTTTTCAGCCTCTCGATTGTATTCTCGTGCGGCATTTTGTGGATAAAACAGAGTCGTCGACCCTTATTTCGTCGCAAGAACAGATATTGCCGTTGTTGTAGATGCACTTGCTGTTGCACTGGACGATACAGTCGTAACCTCTGTCGGGGGATATTTCTTCCGCCGCTTCGACGTCGGCGAAAGCCTGCGCCAAAACGCCTCCCTCTCTCTTTATTTTAGACAGACATTTGCCTTTTTCGCCCACGGTGATAACTCCGGCGAGGCAGGTATTTTTCAAATTGTGTTCACAATTAGCAGTTTGACATAAGATTTTTTTCATACAATCCTCCACTAAAATTATTTGCCTAAAATGAAAATATATACTTTTATTTTTGTCGGTTGTATGTTATATTGTTCTAAAGGAGATATATATGAAAGTTATACTACTTCAGGACGTAAAAGGAACAGGCAAAAAAGATGAAATTATAGAAGTTAATGACGGATATGCGAGAAATTTTTTGCTTAAAAAGAATTTGGCTCAGGAAGCTACCACCGCAAACGTAAATATTTTAAATCACAAAAAGAAACTCGAGGCTCAGCGCATAGAGGAAGAAAAGGCGGAGGCGAGGGAGCTTTGCGACAAAATCAACGCCACGGAAGTGACGGTGAAAGTCAAGTGTATGGGCGCCGACGGTAAAATGTTCGGCTCTGCCACCAACGCCGAGATTGCCGGGGCGCTCAAAGAACAGGGCATCGACGTCGACAAAAAGAAAATAGTTTTAAAAGAAAATATCAAGGCTTACGGCGACTATGTCGTTGCCGTAAAACTTTACGCCGAGATATCGGCAAAATTAAAGGTGCACGTTGTCAGAGAAGTCATCTAAGGATTTTGAATTCAGAATAGACGACCTTCAAACGGATGGATTAAAGCTAAAGCAAAATCCATCTTTTTATTGTTTCAACTGCGACAGCGTCATGCTTGCAAACCTCGTAAAGGTGACGGGAAAATCAAAGGCGTTAGAGCTTGGAGCGGGAAACGGCGTAATATCCGTTCTTCTTACGGGCAAGCGCAAATTAAAGCATATCACGGCGGTGGAAAAACAGGCGGAGATGTTCGCCCTTTTAAAAGAGAATGTTTCTATCAACAATCTGTCGGATAAAATAGAAATTTTAAACGCCGATATATCCGAGCTCGAAAAATACTATTCAAGAGAAAGTTTCGACCTTGTCGTATGCAATCCGCCATACGAAAAGGCGACGGGACGGGACAGTGTGACGGATAACTGCCGTTCGGAAAATCTTGCCACGGTGGGAGACTTTATCGCCGCCGCTTCAAAAATGCTCATGTTCGGCAAAGACTTTTACATGGTATGCAAAATGAGACGTTTGCAGGAAGTTATGGCTCTGCTTTCAAAACACAACCTCGCCGTAAAGGAACTGATTATCGTCTATCCCAAAGCGGACAAGGAAGCGGACACCTTTATAGTGAGGGCGGTAAAGGGCGGAAAAGAGGAATTGAGGTCGGATTATATCGTGCAATACAACGGCGACGGCACGATGACTCGGAAATTTGAAGGACTTTATAAATGATGAAAAAGGGTAAACTTTACATTGTCGGCACACCGATAGGCAATCTGTCGGATATATCCAAGAGGGCGGTGGCAACGCTCAAATCCGTCGATTATATCGCCTGCGAGGATACGAGGCACACCTTGCCGCTTTTGAATCATCTCGGCATTTCAAAAAAACTTTTTGCTTATCACAAATTCAACGAAAACGAGATAAAGGAAAAATTTTTAGCTTTGCTTTCAGACGGCAGCAGCGTTGCGCTCGTTTCCGACGCAGGTATGCCGTCCGTATGCGATCCCGGTTCGGTGATAATATCACTTTGTCACAGTGAGGGGATAGAGGTCGAGGTGGTGCCGTCCGCCACGGCGGTGACGAGCGCACTCTCGCTTGCCGGATACGACGCAAGCAAATTCGTGTTTTTAGGATTTCTGCCTCAAAAGGAATCGGAGAAAAAGTCTCTTTTGGCAGATTATAAAAATCTGAAAATACCCACAGTCATATACAGTGCGCCTCATGACCTTATAGCCAACGCCCAAGCCTTATACTCGGTATACGGCGACAGGAAAGCGGCGGCGGTAAAAGAGATAACAAAAATTCACGAGGGGGTAGAATTTACCACTCTTGCTGATTTTAAAGTCGCACCGCCAAAGGGCGAATACGTGCTCATAGTGGACGGTGCGGTCGAAGCGGAAAATCCGCTCAATTCGCTCGGTATAAAAGAGCACGTCTTGGCGTATATGCGCCTCGGCGAGGATAAAAAAGAGGCGATAAAAAAAGCCGCCAAAGACAGAGGACTTACAAAAAACGAAGTCTATCAGCTTGCGATAGACTTAAAGGACGAGATATGAACATAGTTTTGGTGGAACCTGAAATTCCGCAGAATACGGGAAACATAGTCAGGACGGCGGCGGCTACAGGCTCAAAAGTGCACCTCGTAAAGCCGCTCGGTTTCGACATATCCGACAGGGCACTGAAAAGGGCAGGGTTGGATTATTGGCATTTTGTAGATATAAAAGTGTATGAAAACCTCGAGGACTTTTTCGAGAAAAACGCTCACGGAAAATACGAGAAGGTCAATTCAACATTTAAAGTGAGTCTTGACGCCAAAATGTATTACGCTTCCACAAAAGCCAAATCAAGATACGACGAAGTCGCTTTCGACGACGACTGTTTCGTGCTTTTCGGCAAGGAAACGAAAGGACTTCCCGAGGAACTTTTGCACGAAAACTACGAAAACTCTTTTCGCATACCCATGATAGACGGCTGCCGCTCGCTAAATCTTTCAAACTCCGTGGCAATAGTCGTTTACGAGGCGCTAAGGCAAAACGGATTTAAAGGGCTTCTAAGCGAGGGGAAGCTGACAAAGTTTTAAACGGTAACTTAATGAGTAGTGAAAATACTAAAAACAGACGGATTAAACCGTCTGTTTTTTATTTAAGATTGTTTTATTATATTTTATTTTCAAATTGCAAAGAGCATCGGCGAATTATTTTTTGTTGTCCAAGTCGTATTGAGTTTTAAGGTCGGGATATTTTTTGCAAAGCAAATCCCAAAGATGGTCGGCAATTTCCTCGCTGCCGTATCTGTCGTGAATGGCAAGGGCGTTATCTTGCATTTTTTTCAGCAAGGCTCTGTCGGCGTCGAGTTTTTTGACCGTCTTTACCGCCTTTGACGGGTTCAGCACGTTAAGAGCGCACTTGACGTCCTCTACGTAGTAAAGCGAGTTGTTTTTCTCAATAGTCGTGGCATGCTTGGTTATAATTTCCGCCACCCCGAAAAACGCAGGTTCGGCAACGGAGGACGCTCCGCTTTTTCCCATGAATATGTCTGCCGCCGCAAGATAGTCAAGAGTGCAGGGGCAAAAGCCCTCGACGACGAATTTTATGTTGGCGTTTGCCTTGAGTTTTTTTAAATCGTTATACAGCTTTTCGTTTTTTCCGCATATGGCGACGACGTTTGCGTCAAGGTCGGTTTTCAAAAGGCGTTTGCAAATCTTTTTCATTTTGCCGAGCCCGTATCCTCCTTCAAACAAAACTATCGTCAGTTTATCTTCGTCAAGCCCCAG
>CALVKR010000002.1 GCA_944332995.1 uncultured Clostridia bacterium | reverse complement strand
CGTCACAATCAGCGACAGCTACGCAACTGGGGATGTGACTGCAACGAGCAGCGCAACGAGCAACTCATCTAGTGCATATGCCGGAGGACTGGTGGGAAGAGCTAATGGCTCAGTCACAATACGTAATTCGTATTCGTCGTCATTGCTTTCTGCAGAGGGCAAGACGGTTTATGCAGGCGGATTGACAGGCTATGTGTCCGACAGCGTAAGTCTTGAAAATGCACACTGGTTAAAGTCGGCAGACACGGACGCTGTTTATGCTATAGGCTACAGCAATAGTCTTGGGGTCCCGACGAGTATCGGCAGCACTTCTCACGCATTGATTGAGGAGTTTTACACTCTTGCCGACACTCTCAATGCGGGACGTGAAGTTCCCGTCTGGGAACACACGGGGGAGAACACTTTGCCGTCTCTTATCAGCGGTGAAGGTGAGCTTGTGGAATAAACTTTAAAATCTTTTAAAACAAAATTAAGCTTAAGGAGGAAATTATGGATCCAAAAAAAGTAGTATCACCTAAAGCCAATGTCAGCAACGTTGTAGTAATTCACAACGACGGAGAATTTGCCATTGCGACATTGCAGTGGAACAAGGAAAACCGAATAGGAATTCGATGGAACGGGGAAGGAGAAAACAATTTGGGGTATCCGCAATCACGCAAATATCCCACTTGGTTTGTAATGCCTAAATCGGTGGCGTTGGCATACGCTTATAATATCAATAATCCCCAACTGGTGGCGGCAATAAGTGCTACCAGTGACAAACCTTTTGCATAATGCCATTAAAGTAGATTAAGCCCCCATTTTAATATGGGGCTTAATTTTTCACTTTTTTCTTTGGATATTGCCAAGAGCCTCACAAACATCGGGATTTGTATTTTGGGTTGCAGTGCAACTTCGAGCCCGGCGAAAAAACTAAACCTTTTTGCAAAACTCCGATGCAGTTTTAGCTTTAGCGGTTTGTTTTTTCGCTTTCACCGAAACAGGTTTCGGTGGATTTTTTTTAAGCGGATAAAAAATTAAACAAAATGCGGAGCATTTTGGGTTGCGGAGCAACTTCGAGTCCCTTAAAATTAAAAAACGACAGATTGAAGAAACCTTATTAAAAATCCGCAAAAGTGATAAAAATTCCCACCAATAATGGCGGGAATTTTTTGTTAAAGATGAAACAAACAAAATGCGGTAAACTCGCCGAAACAAGTTTCGGCGAAAGAGGAGGGGCAAGCGATAAGCTGAGATTTTTTGCTAAAAAAATCGAAATGAAAAGCTTTGCTCCGACGACGAGTCGCAGGCGTAAAAATAAACGGCAAGCGATAGCGCTTGCCGTGATAAATGTCGCCTTGCGACGACGCTGGTGCGGATGAAGGGACTCGAACCCCCACGGTCTCCCACAAGAACCTAAATCTTGCGTGTCTGCCAATTTCACCACATCCGCATATTGCTTGTGTCGGTTTTGCCTTTTAGACTGTTTTGCCGTTTATTTTATAATGCTTTCGCCAACAGTGCTTTGTCACTTAAACTATCTATGATTTAAAAATTGTTGCTTAAGTTATAAATGAAACGTTTCATAAACGGCTTAGTTTATTTTTGGTTTTTATGTGAAAATATCGGGCGAAGATAAAAGCTGAGCTAGGGTGGCGGCGCGATATTATACTTTATTAAAACTGTAGGACGGCGATGCCGTCCTACATATTGGTGACCCATCGGAGATTCGAACTCCGGACACCCTCATTAAAAGTGAGGTGCTCTACCGACTGAGCTAATGGATCATATATCTGGCAGGGGTAGCTGGATTTGAACCAACGAATGCCAGAATCAAAATCTGGTGCCTTACCGCTTGGCGATACCCCTATACTGAACGATGGGGTGAGTAGTGGGATTCGAACCCACGGCCTCCAGGGCCACAACCTGGCGCGCTGACCAACTGCGCTATACCCACCACAGTTTTGGCGAGCCTGAAGGGATTTGAACCCCCGACACACGGCTTAGAAGGCCGTTGCTCTATCCAACTGAGCTACAGGCTCAAGTCTTTGTGGAGCGGGTGATGGGAATCGAACCCACACGGCCAGCTTGGAAGGCTGGAATTCTAGCCATTGAACTACACCCGCGCAGTCCTGACATTGAACGCTTAAAAATAGTAGCATAGTTGAAAAAATATGTCAACAAAATGCGCCCAAAATTTAAGATATTTTAACAATTTTAGAAATTATTTTTTTGTCCGAGATGACGATATAGCAATACGTTCTTTCACCGAATACGTTTTTTGACATACTGCCGCTGTTGATGAGCGTTATGCCGTCGGACTGTATTTCCACGGGCTCGTGAGTGTGTCCGAACAAAACGAGATTTGCGCCGATTTCCTTCGCCTTGTATTCGAGATTGAGTAGCGACGACTTGACGGAATATTTGTGTCCGTGCGTGACGAAAATTTTTACGCCCTCGACTTCTAAGGTGAGCTCTTCGTCAAAGGCTGCGAAATCGCAATTGCCTTTCACGGCGTAAAAGTTTTTGTTTAGCATAAGGTCGGAAAGCGAGCTAAGCCCGTCACCGCAGAAAATAGTCATATCCGCCTCATTGACGACGTTTAAAAAACTTTGCGGCAGAGGGCAGGCGTGGCTGTCCGAAAACACGACGATTTTTTTCATGGTATCACTAAATATTTGTTATGTTTTATATTTTTTGCAGTTATGGCATCAAAATAAATTTTCAAATTTAAATTTATCTATCGATGCCGAAAATGCTTTACGACTATCAATACAGACTTAATGTCTTTATAAATGTTTTATATTTTTTGCTGTTTAATAATTATAACAAAATAACGGAGTCGCACAACGGAGTCGCACATTTTTATAGCTTCTTTAAAAGCTCGGCAAGCGCTCTCGCTCTGTGGCTTATTTTGTTCTTTTGCTCGGCGGTCGATTCGGCGAAAGTTAAGCCCGTATCGTCGCTTAAAAAGAGTGGGTCGTAGCCGAAGCCTTTGTCGCCTCTCGGGGCGTCGAGCAGAGTGCCGTAAGCCTTTCCTTCCGCCACGACGTATGTATCGTCGGGGAAATAGACGGCAAGCGCACAGGCAAAGTGACATTTGCGGTTTTGCATGCCTTTCATATCCTCAACGATTTTTAGATTGTTTCTTTTCCAATCGCAATCCTCGCCGGCGTATCTTGCGGAATATATCCCCGGCGCACCGCCGAGCGCATCAACGCACAGACCGCTGTCGTCGCCGAGCGCAGGCATATTTGCGATTTTTGCAATCGTCTTAGCCTTGATGAGTGCGTTCTCGGTAAAAGTGCTTCCCGTTTCCTCGATTTCGACCTCAATTCCCTTTTCGGCAAGACCGTAGACGTGGTCGAATTTGTCGGATAAAATTTGCTTAAATTCCTTCAATTTGCCCATATTGTTTGTGGCGATAATTAAATCCATAGCGTGTTCCTTTGTGTTTTAAATATCGTTTGAACGACATAAGCGATTATAGCACAAAAAAATAAAAAACAAAACTCTTTTGACCTCTGTGGCGTGCTTATGGCAAAAAATCTCTTGCAAAAGTGTTTGTATAGTTGTATAATTAAACAAATTTAAATAGCGCAAAAGGAGATATTTTATGATACTTGTAACAGGTGGCGCAGGATATATCGGAAGTCATACGGTCAGGGAACTGCGCTCGAGGGGATACGACGTCGTAGTTTATGACAATCTGACCACAGGTCATATCGAAGCGGTGGGGGACGCCATTTTCGTAAAGGGCGACCTTTTCGACGTCGAACTTTTAAAAGATACGTTTAAAAAATACGGTGTAGATTCCGTCATTCATTTTGCGGCATATTCGCTTGTGGGCGAATCGATGACGAATCCGCTTAAATATTATCACAACAACGTGGCAGGCACTCTTGCGCTTTTGGAAGCGATGGTGGCTTGCGACGTCAAATATCTCGTGTTCTCGTCAAGTGCGGCAACATACGGCGATACGGGCGAGGACATAATTTCGGAAACTTCTCCGCAAAAGCCGACCAGCGTTTACGGCATGACCAAACTTATGATGGAACAGCTTATGGCGGATTTCGACAAGGCATACGGTCTTAAATACGTCGCTCTGCGTTATTTCAACGCCGCCGGCGCACACGAAAGCGGAGAGATTGGCGAGGACCACAATCCCGAAAGTCATCTTATACCTATCATTATGCAGGTGCTCAACGGCAAGAGAGAAAAGCTCGGCATATTCGGCGACGATTATCCCACGCCCGACGGAACTTGCATAAGAGATTATATTCATATAACCGACCTTGCCGACGCTCACATAAAGGCGCTTGAAAGTCTCAAGAGCGGAGCGAGCTCTAACGCTTACAACCTCGGAAACGGAAACGGATTTTCCGTCAAAGAAGTTGTCGAAACAGTGGAAAAAGTCGTGGGCAAGCCTGTCAAACGAGAAATCGTTCCGAGGAGAGCGGGAGACCCTGCCGTCTTGGTTGCCTCAAGCGACAAAATCAAAAAAGAGCTTGGCTGGAAACCCGAATACGATAGCCTTGAAAAGATAGTGGCTTCCGCTTGGAAGTGGCACAGCACTCATCCCGACGGTTTTAAGACAAAATAAATTTTTAGTCAAAATAACGGAGATATAATGATAAATAACAATATTAAGCCCGTAAAAAAGGCGGTTATTCCTGCCGCCGGATACGGCACCAGATTTTTACCTGCAACAAAGGCTCTCCCCAAAGAGATGCTCCCGATAGTCGATACCCCGTCGCTTCAATACGTAGTGGCGGAAGCAGTCGAGGCAGGAGTGACGGATATTCTTATTGTCACCACGAGAGGAAAGGAGGCAATCGAAAACCATTTCGATAAATCCTTCGAGCTTGAGACGATACTCGAGAGGGCCGGCAAAACTGAATTTTTGCGGCAAATTCAGCAAATAAGCGATATGGCAAATATCCACTACGTCCGCCAAAAGGAAATGAAAGGCAGCGGTTGGGCGGTGGAATACGCCAAAAGTTTCGTGGGCGACGAGCCGTTTTTAGTGCTCTTCGGCGACGACGTTATCTACACTACTCCCGAACAGGGCAGCGTATCAAAGCAGCTTGTAAAAGCGTACGAAAAGACGGGGACGTCCATTTTGGGAGTGCAGAAAATTCTCGGCGAGGAGATAAGAAAATACGGCGCCGTTGTTCCCGCAGCTCCGACCGAAGGCAGATTTACAAAATTAAAAGGCATAATCGAAAAGCCTCAGGGTGAGATACCTTCACAGCTTACGAGTCTCGGCAGATTTTTGCTTACGCCCGATATTTTTGAAATTATCGAAAACACTCCTCCGTCGCCGAGCGGTGAAATTTATCTCACCGATTCGATAACGGCGCAGGCGGCAACGACCGGCGTTTACGCTTACGAATTCGAGGGCCGCAGATACGACATAGGCGACAAGCAAGGCTATCTCGAAGCTTCGATAGAATACGCCCTAAGGCGAGACGATTTAAAAGAGGGCTTTAGCGAATATCTCAAAAAAATCGTCAAGAGCCTATGACAATTACCCCGAACGGGGTTTTTTGTTAGCTTAATTTGTTTAAAACCGCGTCGAGGATAAATGCTTTTAAAAGATAAATACATTTGATAAAAATGCATTTAAAGCAGATTTATATATCCGCTAAATCAGCTTTTAATAAACCGTAAAAACCATAATTGAAAGAGTGTGGATATTAAGGGATAACCGATATGAAGTGTGAATATTGCAAAAAGAGGGAAGGAGAAAAATATACGAGAACCGGCAACGGCCACTGCGTCGTGTTTTATCTCTGTCCCGAGTGTCATAAAAAACTCAACAATCTCGGCGTGGACCCATATGAGGCGGTGCTCGAGATGATAGAGCGTGACGGAACGGAATGCGAGGTGTGCGGATACACAGTCGACGATTTTAAAGATACCTTTTTGCTGGGTTGTCCCAAGTGTTACGAGGAAATGAGAGACGTCGTTTTATCCGTCATAGCGAGAGTGCAGAACGCCAAGATACACACGGGAAAGCGTCCGGGAGGTAAACGATGAGCGTATACGATACCGTCATATCTTCCCGAATCCGTCTTGCGAGAAACGTGAACGGCTTAAATTTCCCCGGCAACTTCAAAAAATACGAGCACGCCGCCATTTTGCGTTTTGTGCAGAATGCCAGGGCAACGGTGGAATCCTTGACCGATTGCAATTTTTATTTTATGCAGTCGATTGACGAGCTCAAAAGGCAGTCGCTCGTCGAAAGGCACCTCATCAGCCCCAATTTAGCCAAAAATCCTTACGGCGCCGTCGTTATAAGCAAGGATAATTCCGTAAGCGTCATGATAAACGAGGAGGATCATTTAAGAGAACAGGTTTTCGCCGAAGGTCTCAATCTCGAGGCTGTGTGGCAGGTCATCGACCGCATAGACGACGCATTGATAGCAAATCTCGGCGTTGCCTTTGACGATAAATTAGGATTTTTAACAAGCTGTCCCACAAACGTGGGCACGGGCATGAGGGCGTCGGTTATGATGTTTTTGCCCGCCTTGAATATGTTAAACGACCTGTCTCACAAAACGCCCGAATTTGCCAAAAGGGAGGGATTTACCTTCAGAGGCGCATACGGCGAGGGAACGGAAGCGCTCGGCAACGTGTTCCAGCTTTCCAACTCTCTGACGCTCGGTATGTCGGAAGCGGATATAGTGAGAGCGGTAACGGGAATGGCTTTGGAAATATGCGAGCTGGAAGAGAGGGCGAGAGCATTGCTTTTGAACAGAATGACTATCCCTTTAAAAGACAGGATATGCCGTTCGTGGGGACTTTTGACAAACGCTTATATCATGTCGTCAAAGGAGCTCATGACGCTTTTGTCCGACGTCAAACTCGGCATAATTTTGGAGATTTTGCCCAAGTACGATTTAAAGAAGCTCGACAAACTCGCAGTGCTGTCAGGTTCCGCTACGATATGTCAGGGCAATCCCGATTTGACAAGCGACCAAAGGGATATTAAGAGAGCGGCTTTCGTAAAGAGGGCTATTTTGGGAGAATGATATGGACGTATCGCAAAATTATAAGAAGATATTCGATACCGCTGTAAGCCTTGCCAAAGACACGGGCGGAATAGTATACAGCGAGCATATTTTATACGGAATTTTATCGACAGTCGGCTGCGTCGCAGAAAGGATAGTGAGCAGATTTATTTCCGCCGACAGATTTTTAAATACGTTTAAACTTCGTCCGAGAGTGGTGAGTGTGGAGTTTTCCGAGCGAGCGGCACGCATTGCCGACAACGCAATGAAAGCGGCGGTGGTGCAAGGTGCGCCGATATCGAGCGAGCATATTTTATACGCCGTGCTTTTGGAAAAAAACAGTATAGCGTTCGGATATCTCAAGAGTTCGGGGTTGGATACCGAGGCGCTCAGATACGATTTGGAAAGGTCTTTCTCTTTGATAGAGGCACCTCAGAAAAAGGCTCAGGCAGATTTAAGTTTTGACGACTTGCTCAAAAAGCTGTCCGATTCCAAACAGGGCGAGCCCACTCAAAAGAGCTCGGCAGTTTCCGAAAACGGGTTGAGTCAGGTAGATTCATTTAAAGAAAAAGAACCCGTGTTTATATCCAAACCGGTAAGTCAGACTTTGAGCGAGCGTTCGATGGAAAAACTCGGCAAATTCGGCATAGACCTCACCAAAAAGGCGAGGGACGGAGCGCTCGACCCCGTTATAGGCAGGGGTAAGGAGATAGAAAGGATAATACAGGTCCTTTGCCGCAGGACGAAAAACAATCCCGTTTTGATAGGCGAACCGGGCGTGGGTAAATCCGCCGTCATTGAGGGGCTTGCCGAAGCCATAGTGGCAAAAAAGGTGCCCGAGCTTTTGCTTGGCAAGAGAGTTTTTTCGCTCGATATGTCGTCGATAGTGGCAGGCACGAAATACAGAGGCGAATTTGAGGAAAAATTTAAAACCGCTCTCGACGAGATAAAAAGGGCGGGCGATATAATTTTGTTTATAGACGAAATACACACTATAATGAAAGCGGGCGCTTCGGAAGGTTCGCTTGACGCCGCAAACATTTTAAAGCCTATGCTGGCAAGGGGCGAGCTTCAGACGGTAGGAGCGACAACCGTTGACGAATACAGAAAGTATATAGAAAAAGACCCGGCGCTCGAAAGGCGTTTTCAGCCTGTTTACGTCGAACAGCCGTCGGTCAGCGAGTCGATAGAGATACTAAGAGGGCTTAAGCCCAAATACGAAGATCACCACAAAGTGACGATAACGGACGAGGCTTTGCACGCCGCCGCAGTGTTGTCGGACAGATATATAACGGACAGATTTTTGCCGGATAAAGCCATTGACCTCGTGGACGAGGCGGCGTCGAGGAAAAAACTGTTTACGTTTACCGTGCCCGACGAGATAAGAAAACTTGACGGTAAAATCAGCGAGATAGAGATAGAAATGACGGAAGCGGGCAGAAGAGAACAGTTCGCTCTCGCCGAAAATCTCAAGACGGAGCGTGACAGGCTTGTTATCGAAAGGAATTTAAAGGACGCCGAGTGGCAGAAAAAGAGAGCGTGCGCCGACCTGAACGTGACTGAGGACGAAATAGCCGAAGTGGTGGCGAGCTGGACAGGCGTTCCCGTCAAGAAACTTACGGAATCGGAAGCGCAGAAAATACTGTCGCTTGCAGACCATTTAAAGAATCGAGTTATAGGTCAGGACAGAGCAGTCGAGGCTATCGCCACCGCAATAAAGAGGGCGAGGGCAGGACTTAAAGATATCACTAGACCTATAGGCAGTTTCGTGTTTTTGGGACCTACGGGCGTGGGTAAAACAGAACTTGCCAAGGCGCTTGCGGCGGAGATGTTCGGCGACGAAAACCTTATGATAAGAATGGATATGTCGGAATATATGCAAAAGGAAAACGTATCCAAAATGATAGGCTCGGCGCCCGGCTACGTCGGCTACGAGGAGGGCGGTCAGCTTACCGAAAAGGTAAGGCGCAAACCTTATTCCGTCGTGCTGTTCGACGAGATTGAAAAGGCGCACCCCGAAGTTTACAATTTGCTTTTGCAGATACTCGACGACGGCAGACTCACGGATAGTCAGGGCAGGCTTGTCAGCTTTAAAAATACCGTCATTATAATGACGTCCAACGCAGGAGCAAAGGACACTTTCTCGGGAGTGAAATTCGGGTTTGACGAAAACAGGGACGCCACGCAATACGAAAAGAGCAAGCAAAAGCAGATTGAAGCCTTGAAGCAGTTTATGAAACCGGAATTTATAAACCGCATAGACGATATAATCGTGTTCGAGCATCTCGACTTGCAGAGCGTGGAAAAGATAGGACAGCTAATGATAGACAAGCTCGTTCAAAAGGCGGAAAAGCAGGGACTAAAGCTGGAAATTTCCGACGAGGCAAAGGAATTCGTATTCAAAAAGGGATACGATCCCGAATACGGAGCAAGACCTTTAAGGCGTGCTATCTCAAAGTATCTCGAGGACGCTTTGTCCGAGGAAATACTTTCGGGCAAGTTTAAATCTTCCGATACCGCAGTGGCGGCGCTCGAGGACGGGAAGATAGTTTTTAAACAAAAACAGCTATAAAATTAAAAATTGGGTATTGAAAACCGACCTCGTTTATTGTATAATTAAATCAATAAAACAGCAGGAGGTCGCTATGAATATCGAATATGTAGGAAAGGATTACAATGTTAGTGATTCCCTAAAAAAAATTACCGAAAAGAAGAGCAAAAAACTTAAAAAATACCTCGGCGACGAAACGACACTCAAATATACGATAACGCTGACGAACGACACTTATCACACCGAGCTTACCGCAAATTATATGGGCTCGCTCATTAAGGCGGAATCGGAAGCGTCGGACCCGTTCAAAAATCTTGACGTCGTTATTCCCCGTTTCGAGGGACAGGCAAGAAAACTCAAGACGGCAAAGGATAAGCCCAAGAGAGGTTGGAAAAAAACTTATCCCGAAACTCCCGCCAAAATAAAGACGGAAGAAACGGAAGAAGATAAATAATTTTTCAGACAAAAAAGACCGAAAGGTCTTTTTTTTGTTGTCTATATGGCAATAAACGCCGCTTTATGGGGAATAATTATCTGAAGCAATATTTTTGTATATCTTGTATTCGTATGATACGGAAAACGTTGAAATTTAAAGGCGGAATAAAAAATCAAAGGGGAAAACAGTTTAAAAACGGATAAGTATGCAGTGATATACCGTAAAAAAGATATAAATTGCATAAAAATGCTATTTTTGCATAAATATTCACAAATGCCGCATTGACGGTCAAACGCTTGATATATTGTTTAATTTGTTATATAATGATTCAACGATATGAAACCTGTGTTTTCTAAGATAAAATCGAAGTTTACCAACTATCAGATAGTTGCGTTTATGTTCTTCTTTGCAATACTTATAGGAACGGCAATTCTGTCGCTTCCCATATCCGTCAAAGAGGGGCAGACAAACTCGTTTATCGATTCGTTTTTTACGGCGACTTCGGCGGTGTGCGTGACGGGACTCGTTACCGTTGACACGTTCACGCATTGGAGCACTTTCGGACAGGTGGTCATAATGCTTCTGGTTCAGATAGGCGGACTCGGAGTTATGACCATAATGACTATTTTTTCCCTTTTTATCAAAAGACAGCTGACTTTGCAGGAAAGAAGTTTGTTTATTCATTCCAACGGCTCCGACGTCGGCTCGGCAAAGACGGTCGTTAAATTCGTCGCCATAGGCACGTTGTCGTTCGAGCTTTTCGGAGCGCTAATGCTCATGATAAGTTTTATCCCGAGATTCGGGGCGGGGGACGGTATATATTACGCCGTGTTTCACTCGATAGCGGCTTTCTGTAACGCAGGCTTTGACCTTACGGGTATATACGGCGAATTCACTTCTTTTATCACTTTCAGAAGCGACGTTGTAGTACACCTTACTCTGTCCTTTTTAACGTTTATGGGCGGTATAGGTTTTCTCGTTTGGGCGGACGCCGTAAAACACAAATTCAATTTCAAAAAGTTTTCGCTTCACTCGAAAATAGTGCTCATAGCGTCGATACTTCTCGTCGGTGTGACGGCTCTTTTATATTTTGTGTTTGAAAACAATTACGCATTAAAAGGTTATACTTCAGGGGAACAGTTTTTGGCGTGCCTGAGCCAGGCGGTATCGCTTAGGACGGCAGGTTTTGCAATGATTGATCCCGCCAAAATGAGCGAGGGAGGAAAGCTCCTTTCGATAATAATGATGGTTATCGGCGGCAGCCCCGGTTCTACTGCCGGCGGTATCAAGACTACAACTCTCGTCGTTTTGATTTTCAGCATAATCGCCAACGTGCGCCGCAAAAAGGATATCACCGTGGGCAACAGAAGGATAGATTCCGCAAACGTGCATCAGGCATACGGCCTTTTGTCAATGTATCTTGCGCTTGCGATAATCGGCTGCGGGATTATCTGTATCGTGGCTCCCGAGTATTCTCTTGCCGACGTCGTTTTCGAGGTGGTGTCTGCGCTTTCGACGGTGGGATATTCCGTGGGACTTTCCGTCCACGTGGCGGTTGTCGGAAAGGTAGTTTTGATTTTGCTTATGTATATAGGAAGGGTGGGAATGCTCTCCTTTGCAATGATATTTGCAGGTAAAAATAAAGTCGTGCCGCTTGAGAGGCCGACGGAAAAAATCATAATAGGTTAGGTGTGTTATGGCAAAGAAAATTGGTAAAAAATCAATGCTCGTCATAGGAATGGGCGAATACGGAAAGTATCTTGCCTTAAAACTTTTAGAACTCGGCAACGAGGTCATGATTGTCGATATCGACGAAAGAAAAATAGAAGAACTTGCTCCCGTGTTCACCAACGCTCATATAGGCGATTGCACTAACGAAGCGGTTTTAAAGACGATAGGCGTCGACCAATTCGATACTTGTTTTGTGGCTATCGACGACAATTTCCAATCCTCGCTTGAAATCACGTCGCTCCTTTCCGAATGCGGCGCAAAGAGAGTCGTGTCGAAAGCGAGCAGGGAGTCGCAGGCAAAATTTCTCCTTAAGACGGGCGCAACCGAAGTGGTTTACCCCGAAAAGGATAACGCCGAACGCCTTGCAATTAAATACAGCTCAAACAACGTCTTTGACTATATTCAGCTCACCGCCGATTATTCTCTGTTTGAAATACCCATCATGGAAGGCTGGGACGGTATGAGCATACTTGAAATCGACGTCCGCAAAAATTATAATATCAACATTTTGGCGGTAAAGAGAGGCAAGGAGTTTATCCCGTCGCCGTCGCCTGATTTTAAATTCCAAAAGGGTGACCACGTCGTGACGCTCGGACACAGCGACGAGCTCATTAAACTTGCCAACAACATAAATTAAAGGAAATACAGATATTTTAAACCGGTTGAAACTAATTATTAAACGTTTGGCAAGCACTCGTTTAGCAAAAACACCCGATTAGCCAAAGCAAACGTTTAGAAAAAACAAACGTGTAGCCAAAACACTCGTTTAGCAAAAAACGTGAGCCAAACCACTTGTTTAGCCAAAACAAACGTTTGGCAACAACAAACGTTTAGCAAACACTTGTTTTTAAAAACAAACGTTAAAACAGGCGTTTAAAATTTTATTTGAAACAGATTATCATATAACGCTATCAAAAATTTCATTTTTGGCGTTTTTATGTTTTCATGTTGCTATGTAAAACTCCGTATAGGCGGAGTTTTTTAAATTGCATTTAAATTTTATCAATTTAGTCGCATCTAAGAGTTTTGCGAAAGAGAGTTTGCCCAGCGCAACGCCCGAAACGTTGTGTATAAACTTGACGAGCGGAAATTTAAGGCATTATTTTCGGCTTTTTATTGACTATCGGCACTTTGTGCTTTATAATCTCAGTATGGAATTGGGGATTTGCACAGCGACGTTTTTTAACGTAGCGAAAACGGAAGATACCTTAGAGCTTGTCCGCCGCTACGGATTTAACGTCTGCGAAGTTTTTTTGACCACGTTTTGCGAATACGAATCGGATTTTGCAAGAGTTTTGTCCGACCGTCTTATGGGCGTTAGAGTTCATTCCGTTCACGACTATACGACAAGTTTTGAGCCTATGCTTTTTAATCCTGCCGAAAGAACGAGGCGTGACGGCGAAAAGCTGTTTGAAAAGGTGCTTTCCGCAGGCAAAATTTTAGGTGCGCAAAACTATACTTTTCACGGTCAGACCCGTCTTAAAAAAACGACTAAATACGATTTTCCTTTGGTTAGCCAAAGATACGAGGAGCTTGCTTTGTGGGCAAACGAATACGGCATGGATTTGTGCCTCGAGAACGTCCATTGGGCAATAAACAACGAGCCTTGTATCTTTGAAATAATATCGAGCGGCGCTCCTCATCTTAAAGCTACGCTTGACATCAAACAGGCAAGACAGGCAGGCGTCGATTATAACGAGTTTATAAAGGTATACGGCAACCGCTTAAAGACGGTGCACATTTCCGACTTCGACGAAAACGGAAATACCTGCCTTCCTTTCGAGGGAACGGTGGACTACGAAAAACTGTTTAAAACGCTTAAAGACAGCGGTTATGACGGCCCCGTGCTCATCGAACTCTATTCAAAAGACTATCAAAACTTAAACGCTCTTTATGCTCCGTTTGACAGGCTTAAAGAGATAATGGATAAGGTCAACAACGGTTAAACTTTTTCCGTCGGTTGCTAAAGTCGTTTGTCGGTAAAAGATATCCGATAGATTACTTCTGAGAGTCAAAACGGAAAATCAATGTAAAAACCGTTTTATAGGAAAATCAAAGAAAAACTATTTATAACACAAAATACATCGGATAAAAATAAGGGAAACAATCAAATTTTAAGGAGTAGTTATGGAAGCTATTAAATTCGATTTTAACAATATGATGAGCGATTTTATCGGCGAGCAGGGCATCAAGGCGTCCGAGCTCGACAACCCCGTATCTAAAGCGGCATTCGACTATTTCCAGGCTAACAGGGGCACTGAAATGATGGGATGGGCGGACCTTCCTTACAATCAGGACGGCGTAGTCGAGGATATAATCGCCACCGCAAAAGAGATAAACAAGAACTTTGAAAACTTCGTCGTTTTGGGTATAGGCGGCAGTGCTTTGGGTCCCATCGCGGTGTTCACTGCGCTTTGCCATTTCCGCTATAATGACCTGCCCAAGGAAAAGAGAGGGCTTAAATTCTTTGTCGAGGACAACGTAGACCCCGAAAGAATGCTCGCCCTTTTAGACGTCATCGACGTGGAAAAGACCTGCTTTAACGTCATTACAAAGAGTGGCGCTACGTCGGAAACGATGAGCCAATATCTTATAATCACGGATATATTGAAGAAAAAGCTAGGCGACAAATTCAGCAAAAACATTGTTGCCACCACTTCCGAAACAAAGGGAAATCTCATCAAGCTCGCCAAAAAGGAAGGATTTAAAACCTTTTACATTCCCGACGGCGTGGGCGGCAGATTTTCCGAACTCTGCCCCGTGGGACTTTTGCCTGCCGCCGTTTTGGGCATAGACATTAAGGCTATGCTCGAGGGTGCAAAGTTTATGGATAAACTTTGCTCGCTAGATGACGCACACAAAAATCCCGCACTTATGGCGGCGCTTCTTTCATATATTTCAATGAAGAAAGGCAAAAACATTTCCGTTATGATGCCTTATGCCGACAGCCTTAAATATATAGCCGATTGGTATTGCCAGCTTTGGGGCGAGTCGCTCGGCAAGGCGGTAGATAAAAACGGCAAAGTGGTAAATGCGGGACAAACTCCCGTCAAGGCTTTGGGCGTTACCGACCAACACAGTCAGGTTCAGCTTTACACCGAAGGACCTTTCGATAAGGTTATCACCATTATCGGCGTGGAAAAATTCAGAGGCGACGTGACTATCGCAAACGGCGCAGAAGAATTCCCCGACGTCAACTTCCTCTGCGGTCATACCATGAGCGAGCTTATCAATACCGAAAGAGTCGCCACCGAATACGCTTTGACTTGCTCTAAGCATATGAACAACACGATACTTCTTCCCGAAGTCAACGCTCACACGATAGGTCAGCTTTTGATGTTCTTCCAGCTTCAGACCGCATATTGCGGAGAGATGCTCAACATCGACACTTTCAATCAACCGGGAGTCGAAGCGGGCAAAAATGCGACGTATGCGCTCTTTAACCGTAAAGGTTACGAAGCCAAAAAGCAGGAACTCGAAAATGCGCCCAAGAAAAACAAGGCGTATATTATCTGATAAAAAGCCTTATGGCTAAAACAAATAAATTTAAAAGGGAAAATAAATAAATTTAAACGGAGAAATTATGAACAAAGAATATCCTAACTACATATCACCCAAAAGGCGTCCCGTAGCGACGCCGGATAAAATCGTCATTGACGGAAAAGCACAGTTCGGCACTTTTGACGAGCCGTTTGAAACGCTCAATTTGCTCGACTGTCGCAAACCCTGCGGCGCATTGTATCCGCATTGCTTAAACCGCAAGCGTCTCACCGAGTGGGAAGCGTTTGAAATCAATATGGACGAGTTGTCGCTCGTCAGCGCCATATACAATACCGGCTCGCTCGGCTTTTCCATTATGGTGGTATACGACAAGGCCGCCCATAAGATATACAGCTGGAAAAACTTTGTTTCGGCTAAAGCCGCACACGTTGCACCTCAGCTTGTAAACGGCGTCAGCGAACTCAAAACCAAAAAGTCGGATTATAAGATAATCAACGACCTCAAAAACGGCAAGGCGAGGGCGGTAGGCTACTCGGAAAACAAAAAATACGGCAAGTTTGAGATTGATATGAGCGTCGAGAGAGTTTCTCCCATTTCCAACGTGTGCATACCGTTCGGCAAAAATAAGCCGCTCTATTCCGAAAAGGACTTTTTTAAAGCTGTCGGATATATCTCGATAAACGGCAAGAAATACGAATCCAACGGCAATACCGTTTCTATCATCGACGACCACAAGGGATATTATCCTTTCATTGCCCACTACGATTGGCTCACCGCAATGGGCAAACTCGACATCGACGGCAAGGAAAAATATTTTGCCTTCAACCTCACGAGAAATCAGTCGACAAACCAGGACGACTACAACGAAAATCTCATTTGGCTTGAAAACGACAGCTCTCCGCTTCCCCCCGTCAAGTTTACGAGGGACAAAAAGAATAAAAATATTTGGTACGTCAAAGACGAGCACGGCTGCGTCGATATTCGTTTCGAGATTGACCAAACCTTCAAAATGCCCATGCACTTTATCGTCATCGACGTCAAGTATCTCTTGCCTTTCGGAACTATTTACGGAACTTTAAAGGATACGGACGGCAACGTCTATAAAGTGGACGGTATGACGGGTATCGGCGAATACAAAAAGACGAGAATGTAGTCAGCTCCGTTTAAAATAAACGCAGCTTGTCAAATTAACTTAAAACAAAAAGCACGGGTTTCCGTGCTTTTTTACGTTTTATAAATTATATTTACAGGGCATTTTACAAATTATATATGCAGGTCGTTTTACAAATTATATATGCAGGTCGTTTTACAAATTATATTTACAGGTCATTTTATAAATTATATTTACAGGGCATTTTACAAATTATATATGCAGGTCATTTTATAAATTTATAAGTTTAAGGGTTTGATGATTTATAAAATCACGGCTTTAAATTTACGGCTAACTAATAAACTTTAAAAAATAATTTTTGGCTTTAATGATTTGTATAAAATTAAAAATTTGCCGTCCGATTTCAATTATAGGAATTATGATTTAAAAACTGTTTTAAATTGCCGACGGCGCAATGAGTGATTTTAGGCTTAACGCTTGTTAAATTTGCCAATGTAATATATAATAGTTTAAGATTGTTATGAAAGTCGAAGTTAAAGGATTGACAAAAATATATTCATACGGAAGGGCGGTATTTGAAAATCTTTCCTTTTCCCTATCGGACGGCGAGATAATGAGCGTTTACGGGGCGGAGGGGAGCGGAAAAACCACTCTGTTGAAGTGCCTGGCAGGTGCGGAAAAATGCGAGGGCGAAGTTCTGTTTGACGGCAATCCGCTTGCCAAAAAACCGGACGACGTCATGATGATATTTTCCGACGGAGCGCTTTTCGACAATTGGACGGTGTTTGATAATCTCGCTTATCCGCTTAAAATAAGAAAGACGGATAAAGCGGAAATAGCAAAGAGAACTTTGAGGGCGGCAAACGCATTCTGTTTAAATTCCGTGCTGTATCAAAAGGTCAAAAGACTGACGGTGGAGGAGCGCAAGATGACGTCGCTCGCCCGTATGCTCGTCAGAGATTTTGAAGTGGTGCTCATAGACGACATTTTAAAGGGCTTGCCTTACGAGACGAGAAAGACGCTTTTTTCCGAGCTTTCCGACTTTCTGAAGGGAAGCAAAAAAACCGTGATATATTCTACCTCGGACAGATACGAGGCGCTTAGTATAGCGGATAAAGTGCTGTTTGCCACGCCTTACGAGATAAAGCAAATCTCCTCACCCGAAAAGCTGTATTTTAAACCGGAAAGCTATTGGGCGCTCGAGGCGGCCGACGAATTCGCTTTTTCGGTAAAGGCAACTCTTACGGAAAGCTTTGGCAGGCTATACCTTGAATACCTCGGATTTAAGCAGGACGTAACCGTACTTAAAGACAGGCTCGTCACAAAAAAATATATAGGGGCACAAGTGCTTGTGGGAATGCATTCGGGCGACGTCGTGGTGTCCGACGACGGAATAGAATGTGAAACAAAGTCAAGCTCTTTCGTTTCGGGTGCTTATTTTACCGAATACTCAAACGGGATATGCAGATACGGCTCGAAGGCGGACAAAGCAGAAAAGGTCTTGTTGCCGCCCGATAAAATCATGCTGTTTGACAGCTCGTCGGAAAGCGGAATTTTAAAGGACTGAGAGTCGGTAAATATAATGCGCCGTTACCGCACGCTCGCACATCGCTAAGTAGCAACTAAAGGCGGTATTATAGCTAAAAGGCATTTTGCAAAAGAGAAAACGGCATAAGCTGAATAATCAAAAAAGAATCAAAAAGTCAGACAGAGCGGAGGAGTATCTGATGAGGATATTGGGAATCGACCCCGGTATAGGAACCATGGGTTACGGCGTGGTGGATAGCGACGGCGGACGTGTAAAGGCAGTCGACTACGGCGTCGTCAAGACGGATAAGGACGACAGCTTGCCGCTTCGTCTTTTGGACGTCGAGAAAGCCATGTATGCTCTCTTTGACAAATTCAAGCCGGACGAAATGGCGGTGGAAGAACTGTTTTTCACCAAAAACATTACCACGGGCATTGCCGTGTCGGAAGCAAGGGGAGTCATTTTGCTTTGCGGAAGAAAATGCCTCGGCGACAAGATATTCGAGTATACGCCAAATCAAATTAAGCAGGCGCTTACCGGCACGGGAAGCGCAGATAAACGGCAGATGCAGCTTATGACGCAGATGATATTGAATCTGCCCAAAAGACCTTCTCCCGACGATGCGGCGGACGCTTTGGCTGTCGCTCTCACTCACGCACAGACGGGCAGGCTTAGCGAGCAGTTTAAGGTGGGCGGTTTAAACCTCGGCAAGAGGTAGAGGATACTCGGTTTAAATATAAAAAGAATATAAGAAACGAATATTAAAAAAAGCATATAAAAAGAGCAATAAAAAAGCATATAAAAAGAGCATATAAAAAAAGCATATAAAAAAGCATATAAAAAACGGAATATAAAAAAGCACAAAAAAAAGTAAACAAAACGGCACATAAAAACATAAACGGTATAAAGCGGTATTTAACTTATTGTCTTGAATTTATAGATTGTCGTATCGAAACAATGTTGATATATAGATTAAACAGGCGCCAGCCGAAGCTCAAAAAGCCGTTTAAGCGTTTATATAAAATTGATAAAAAAGTATCGGTCGGGCAAAAACGGCGCCCGTCAGCGAGGATAAAAAATGTATGCTTATATAAAAGGAAAAGTTGCAAGCGTAAGCGAAAATCTCGTCGTGCTGGACGTAGGCGGAGTGGGTTATGCCGTCAACGTGTCAAAATCGACGGCGGCGGCGGTAAGCGGAAAATCGGAAGCGATGCTGTATACCTATCTGCACGTCAAAGAGGACGCCTTAACGCTGTTCGGGTTTATAAGCGGAGAGGAAAAATATTTCTTTGAAAAACTCATTACCGTTTCCGGCGTCGGACCTAAAAGCGCAATGACGGTGCTGGGCAGTTATCCGCTTAATCTTCTCGCCTCCATGGTGGCGTCCGGCGATACCGTTTCGCTCACCAAGATAAAGGGATTGGGCAAAAAGACGGCGGAGAGAATAGTGCTTGAGCTCAAAGAGCAATTTAAACCTGATATTGAGACGGTCGATTCCGTTCCGTCCGAACTCGAGGACGCAATATTCGCCCTTATGTCGCTGGGGCTTGGACGTCAGGAAGCGCAAAAAGCGGTCGAAAGTGCGGCAAAGCATACGAGCGGACTTGAAAATATAGTATCTTTGGCACTGAGAGAGAGAAAGTAGAGGACAAATTAAGGTGCATTTTGGCGATTGAAGCCTGACGCGAAACGGATACAGGCAATGTTTAGAGGATAAAATGGAAGAAGAAAGACTTATAAGCTCGACAATGACGGCGGACGACGAAGCGGAAATAACTCTCCGTCCTAAAATGATTGACGAATACGTCGGTCAACAGGCTATAAAGGACAATCTTATGGTCTATATTTCCGCTGCCAAAAAGAGAAACGACAGCTTAGACCACGTTTTACTGTCCGGGCCTCCGGGACTCGGCAAAACCACGCTTGCGCACATAATCGCCAACGAGATGGGAGCTCAGATAGTCGTTTCAAGCGGTCCCGTCATAGAAAAGGCGGCGGATTTGGCTTCAATAATTTCAAATCTGCCTCAGGGCAGTGTGCTGTTCATAGACGAGATACACCGTCTTAACAAGAGCGTGGAAGAAATTTTATATCCTGCTATGGAAGACTACAAACTCGACCTCGTGCTGGGCAAGGGACCGACGGCGAGGACGCTAAGGCTCGCTCTGCCAAAGTTCACCCTTATAGGAGCGACGACAAGGGCAGGGTTGCTTTCAAGTCCGCTTCGTGACAGATTTGGCGTTATGCTTAAACTTGAAATGTATTCGCCCGACGAATTAAAGCTAATAACAAAGCGTTCGGCAAGGCTGTTAGGGTGCGAGATATCGGAAGAAGCCGCAGGAGAGATAGCGTCGAGAAGCAGAGGCACTCCGAGGATAGCCAACAGGATATTAAAGAGAGTCAGAGATTTTGCCGACTATGAGGGCAAGGAGCGCATAGACTTAGACGTGGCAAAAGTCGCTCTGTCGAGGCTCGGAATCGACGGCATAGGACTAGATAAACTCGACCTTGACGTATTGTGCGTCATTATCGATAAGTTCAAAGGGGGCCCTGTCGGGCTTGACACGATAGCTTCGGCTGTCGGCGAGGAAGCCACTACGATAGAAGACGTCGTAGAGCCCTATCTTATAAAACTCGGGTTTATTCAAAAGACGATGAGGGGCAGGACGGCAACCGAGGCGGCGTATAGGCATTTAAACAGAGAGTTTAAGTAAACTGCCGCTCGGCATCGATGTAATTTGATATAAGCAATATGTACGATAAAATTTAAAAGATAAAGTATATAGGCAATAAAATTTATATAATAGGATTTACGTGCGATAAAACTTAATCGATGGGAAAAAGCATAATTAAAACGCAAAAATTTAACGGCACGGTATAGCACAATTAAATTATTAAATATAAACACACCATATAAAAGCGCAAACAAACATGGACACACTTTTAACTAAAGATTTTTATTACGATTTACCCGAGGAGCTGATAGCTCAGACTCCCGTCGAACCGAGGGACAGCTCTCGACTTTTGGTATACGACAGGGCGACAAAGAATATAGCTCACAGGCATTTTTACGATATAGGCGATTATCTTAAAGAGGGAGATTTGCTCGTCGTAAATAATACGAGAGTTATTCCCGCACGACTTTACGGCAGACGGCAAAATTCCGCTTTCGAGGTGCTTTTGTTAAAGAGAGAGGACCTCACTCATTGGCAGGCGCTTTTAAGACCTGCAAAGAGGCTTAAGATAGGCGAAGTGTATAATATTTCCGACGAGTTAAAGGTAAAGGTCTGCGACCTTCTCGACGACGGAGTAAGGCGTGTGGAATTTATCTACGACGGAGTATTCGAAGATATTTTATCGAGGGTGGGCAATATGCCGCTTCCGCCTTATATAAAGGAAAAGCTCGCCGACAAAGAAAGGTATCAGACGGTATATTCCAAGGTTGACGGCTCGGCGGCGGCCCCTACGGCAGGACTTCATTTCACCGAACAGCTTATCGAAAAGCTGAAGGCAAAGGGCGTGGAATTCGCCACCGTCCTGCTTCAGATAGGGCTTGGCACTTTCCGTCCCGTAAAAGAGGAAAACGCCTTAGAACATAAAATGCACACGGAAGAATACTCGATAGACGAAATCAATGCCGAAAAGATAAACAGAGCAAAACAGGAGGGACGCAGAGTCATCTGCGTAGGCACGACGTCGGTCAGGACGCTCGAGAGTGTGGCGGACGAAAACGGTTTTGTTTCGGCAAAATCGGGCGATACTGATATTTTTATCTATCCCGGCTATAAATTCAAGGCGGTGGACGCCCTTATAACAAATTTCCACCTGCCGGAATCCACGCTCATCATGCTCGTTTCCGCTCTTTGCGGCAGGGAAGAAACGCTCAGAGTATACAACGAGGCAGTAAAGGAAAGATACCGCTTTTTCTCTTTCGGTGACGCCATGCTCATTTTGTAGCGTCAGCGCAGTATAAAAAGATAATACAATGACGGCTTAGCCTTTGAGCAAAAAGCATGCAAGCCGAAAAGGCAAGTGAGCTCAAAAGACAAACGCCGTTTATCGGAGTTAGCCAAAAGACAGAATAGGAGAATTTATGAAGTTTGAAGTTTTGCACAAGTGCCCGACGACGGGTGCGAGAGTGGGGAAGCTGTATACAGACCACGGCGTCATCGATACGCCGTGTTTTATGCCCGTGGGGACAAAGGCGACGGTAAAATCCCTTTCGCCGGAGGAAGTAAGGGAGACGGGAAGTCAGATACTTTTATCCAACACTTATCACTTATATCTCCGTCCCGGTCACGAGCTCATCGAGAGGGCGGGCGGACTTCACAAATTTATGAATTGGGACGGCGCTATACTTACCGACAGCGGCGGATTTCAGGTTTTTTCGCTCTCTAAAACGAGAAAGATAACAGACGACGGTATGACTTTCAACAGCATTATAGACGGCTCGAAACACACATTTACTCCGCAAAAGGTTATGCAGATACAGAGGGCGCTTGGCTCGGATATATGCATGGCGTTTGACGAGTGCACTTCGGCAGGGATTGAAAAAAAGAAAGCCGCCGAGGCTATGGAAAGGACGCTCAAGTGGCTTGACCGTTGCAGCGAGGTGGAGTTAAAGCCGCACCAGATTATGTTTCCTATAGCGCAGGGGAATATGTTCGAGGATTTAAGAATAGAGAGTCTTCAGCGCACTTTGCCTTATTGTAAATGCGGAGTGGCGATAGGCGGACTTTCCGTCGGCGAGTCGAGCGACGTTATGTACCGTATGCTTGACGCAATCAAGCCGTATCTTCCCGAAAATATGCCGCATTATCTCATGGGCGTGGGAACAGCCGATTATATCTTAGAGGGCGTGGAAAGAGGCATAGATATGTTTGACTGCGTTCTGCCCACAAGAACCGCCAGAAACGGCACGGCGATGACGATGAACGGTTACGTCACTGTCAGGAACGGGGCGTATAAAGAGGACTTTTCGCCCATCGAGGACGGGTGCGACTGTTACGCCTGCCGTAACTACACGAGGGCATATATAAGACATCTTATAAACTCGGACGAGATATTGGGAGGAAGATTGCTTTCCATTCACAACGTCAGATTTTTGCAAAGGCTTATGGCTAAGATAAGACAGGCGATAGCCCAAGGAAGATATCCCGAATTTAAAAAGGAGTTTTTAAGTCATTTTGAGAAGTAAAATTATATCGGTTTTATGAGTTATAAACGGCACGGGTGACATCCCGTGCTTTTAAAATTAAAATTAAAAAGGGAACCTTTAACACAAAACCGAGATAAATAAAAACTTGAATTAAAAGTTATAAATAATGGGCAGAATTAACAGACCCGCCAAAAAAGTTAAAAAAGTTAATAAATTTATCGATTTTCAGCTTGGTTTAATGCTTACATGTAAAATATCAATGTATGATTTAACCTTAAAGGCGTTCATTTTTCATTTGATGTTTTTAAATTAAGCAAAATGGGCAAGAATTATACAAAATAGTGCATTAAAAAAATATCTGCTCTATTAGTTTTTAGTTAAATTAGTTGCATATATTTGTTTTTTAGTGTAAAATCAACACATTGAACTTAGTATTAAGGAGAATAAAATGGAAGGTAACAGCTGGATTATATTAGTAATTTTGGGCGTATTCTTGGTTGCGATGATTGTTATGACCATCATTCCTCAAAAGAAGCGTCAAAAGCAACAACAGGAAATGATGAACTCTATAAGAGTCGGCACGAAAGTCATGACTATAGGCAGACTTATCGGTAAGGTAACCGCTATGAACGCCGCAGACAACACTGTAACGATTAACGTCGGTTCGGACGAAAATCCCACTTTGATCGTTATCGAAAGAAACGGTATCGGCGCAGTGCTCGATCCCATTCAGCCCGTTCAACCTGCTCAGCCTGCTCAACCCGAGCAAGAAGCGGCTCAAGCGCCTCAAGAGGTACAACAGCCTGCCTTAGAAGAGGTGAAGGAAGAGGAAGTCAAACCCGAGAAGAAAAAGAGGGGCAAGAAGTATCGTGAAGAGGGCGAAGTAAAAGGCGAGGAAGCCGTTGAAGAAGTCAGCGGGGAAGTAGCTCAAATCGAAACCGCAGAGGAAACAGTTTCCAAAGAGCCCAAAGCCGAAGAGCCCAAAGCTGAATAAGATAAAACAAAAAAGGAATGAAACTCATTCCTTTTTTATTTTTATTTTAATAAAATTATTTGCGGTTTATTTAACGTTGTCACTTGCCGTGGCTGATTGCACCATTGCGCCGTTGCGCTGAGGTATAAAATCGGCATGAAAAAACGGACGGACGGGGCTAAAACTTGATATGCGCCCTAAACGGTAAGGCTTTATGATTGAAATTCAGTTTTGTTTTGCCTCTTTGGGTTTAAACAGGTTGACGGCGATAATTCCGCCTATTCCGCCGGAAACGGTAAGGCAGATAAGGTCGATGAAATTGAATTTGGCGTCCACGAAGTTGTTGAGGGCGGCAAACAACAGATAGGATATGAAAAAGTATAACATACCGCCTATAAGACCTTTGATAAGTCCGTTGTCGCCTCTTTTAAAGGCAATGAGGCAGGCAAGGAGAATGCTCAGCACTTTCAGAGCGTAGGTAACGGGGACGACTACCTTGTTGTCGAGCGACGCCCATCTCGTTATCATGGCAAATATAAGCACGAACACGAGGGTGAACAGCACGGCGAGCAATACCATTTTTACAATGGGGAAAATCTGTTTTTTAGCAAAACTCATAAGCACTCCTAGCAAAATAAAGTTTAACGGTAAACTTAAACATACTATTATAGATTATTGCTGACACCGCTTATATATTCTGTTTTGGCTAAAAAACTTGTCGGTTAAAACTCAAATTGCTTGCAAAAGATAAAAGGTTAATATATACTGTAATTAGCAATTTCAATTCTTTGGAGGAAAAGATGAAACACGTCAAAACTATCACAAATTGTTCCATGAAGAAAAACGGCGGCTGCGGAGAATGTCAATCAAGCTGTCAATCCGCTTGCAAGACCAGCTGCACGGTAGGAACTCAAACATGCGTTCAGAAGGACGAGAAAATCTTAAAGCCCGAAAAGAAGAACGACTGATAAACGATAATGGTTTATTGTTTCACGTCGGACGTATCGGGTAATACCGAATATTTTCTATACGACGTCGAGAGCGGTTCGCTCCACAGCGTGGATAAAAGCGCCTATCTCGTCGCAAAACAAAAGTACTCTTCACCGACAGATGAAGAGTTTTTGTCGTATGGACTTTTGCCTAAATCGGAAATAGAGGAGATAGAGGCAGAGCTTTGCGAGCTGGAAAAACAGGGCGTTTTAAATTCGCCTGCAACCGTATATAATCTCGGTTGCACGGGAGAGATAAAGGCACTGTGTCTGCATATCTGCCACGACTGCAATCTGAGATGTCCTTATTGTTTCGCAAAGGACGGAACGTATAACACGCCCAAAGATTATATGACCTTTGAGGTCGGAGCAGCGGCAATCGACTTTTTGATTGAAAAGAGTAAAAGTCGCCACAATCTCGAAGTAGACTTTTTCGGCGGTGAGCCGCTCATGAATATGGGCGTTGTAAAACGCATTGTAGAATACGCCAATGAAAAGGTCAAAGAGGCGGGCAAGAGCATTCATTTTACCATGACGACAAACGGCGTATTGCTAAGCGAAGAAAACCGCAGGTGGCTTAACGACAATATGTTTAACGTAGTCATATCCATTGACGGCAGACCCGAGGTTCACGACAAGCTCAGAGTAACTCCCAATCACAAAGGCTGTCAGGCGCTTGTTCTTGAAAACGCAAAAGAATTCAGGAAAATCAGAGGGGATAAAAGCTATTATATAAGAGGCACTTTCACGGCAAACAATCTCGATTTTTCCAAGGACGTCTTGTATTTAAACGACGAGGGATTTGACCAAATCTCCGTAGAGCCCGTTGTTTTGCCTCAAAGCGACCCGCTTGCAATAAAAGAAGAGGATATGGACAGGGTGCTTGCCGAATACGACGTCTTAGCCAAAGAATACATAAAGCGTCGCAAGACGGATAAGTGGTTTAACTTTTTCCACTTTATGATAGATTTAAAACAGGGTCCCTGCGTATACAAAAGACTGAGAGGCTGCGGAGCGGGCAACGAATACGTCGCCGTCACTCCGACGGGCGATATATATCCGTGCCATCAGTTTGCCGGGCAGACGGAATACAAAATGGGCAGCGTGCTCGACCGCACCTTTGATACAGAAGCTCAAAAGCGTTTTGCCGAGTGTACGGTTTACACTAAAAAAGGTTGCTCCGAATGCGTGGCAAAATATTATTGCTCGGGCGGCTGCAACGCCAATGCCGTGCATTTTTCGGGGGATATAAACACTCCTTATAAAGAGGCGTGCGCCATGATGAGAAAGAGGTTTTTGACCTCGCTTGCCATCTATGCCGCCGAAAACTCGGAAAAGTAACCGTTTTGGTTTTACCGACTTTAAAGTGTAAACACAAAGAGTAAACGTCAAAGCGCAAATTTGTTTATGCAATCGCTAAATATGGGACGGACGATTTAATTTTCGTTTATCCTTTGTATATAAAATATATATAAACAAGATACATTTATCAAAATAAATTGACTTAAATTTGCTTTATGTGTATAATAACTATGTTTTAGACTCAGGAGCACAGTATGACAAAGACAAAATCTATCGTGGTTTTAGTTTTACTTGCAATCTTCATCGTTTTGATGACGGTTTTTGCGGTAATCGAATTTCCCATAGGCGTATACGATTATACCGGCTATGCTAAGACCATCAGTTTAGGACTTGACTTATCGGGCGGCGTATCCGCCGTTTATATAGTCGACGAAGAACCGAGCGACGATTTGCAAACGAGAATCGACGGAACGGTTACCGGACTTCAGACGCTTTTGGTGTCCAAGGGATACACCGAATCCGTCGTTTCCTATTCAAACGGAAAGATAAGAGTTGAAGTTCCCGACGTGGACGATCCCGAGCAGATTTTCGAGCTTATCGGCAGACCGCAGAGTATCGAATTCCGTGACGGAGAGGGCTCGGACGCAAACGTCCTTATCGTCGGTCGAGATCACATCGAAAACGCCTACGTCACTTACGACGAAAACGGATATTATGCCGTAGGTCTTAAATTTAACTCCGCGGGAACGAAAGCGTTTGCTGACGCCACGGCGGATTTAGTTGGCAAAACTATTTACGTTTACGCCAATAACGAATTATATACTCAGGTCAACGTTCAAAGCGCAATCACCAACGGTCAATGTATCATTTCCCGTTCGGGCGGTTACGACTATCAGGCCGCATACGATTTTGTTACGCAAATTCAGAGCGGCACCTTTGCCGTCAATCTCGTTAAAGACGAAATAAGACTCATCAGCCCGACGCTCGGCGAGGGTGCGATAACTTCTTCGCTTATCGCCGCCGCTGTCGGTATCGCCATCGTGTTTATCTTTATGGCTATCGTCTATCGCATGATGGGCGTTATGGCGGATATCGCTTTGGTCATTTATATTTTGCTGTTGCTTTGGTTCTGCGCAGTGCTTCCGTGGGTTCAGCTCACGCTCCCGGGTATTGCCGGTATCGTGCTTTCAATCGGTATGGCTGTCGACGGCAACGTCGTCATATTTGAAAGAATCAAGGACGAATACAAGCACACTTCCAAGCCTATCGGAACGGCTGTCAAGACCGGCTTTAAAAGAAGTCTTGGCGCAATTATCGACGGAAACGTTACGACGCTTATAGGCGCTGTCGTTTTGTGGCTTGTCGGCTCTGCGTCTATCGTAGGCTTTGCGGTTACGCTGTTTATCGGTATCATTCTGTCGATGTTCACGTCGCTGTTGGTAACAAGACTTTTGATGTCTATTATGCTTTCTTTCAATTCTTCAAATCCGAAGCTGTATGCGCTTAAGAGAGGCGAGCAAGTCGTCGAAGACGATTTAGATGAGGAGGACGAAGATAAAGAAAAAGTCGTCGAAGAAGTAGAAGAGGGGGTTGTGTCCGATGAAGAATAACAATTTCCTCAAAAACGTCAAAGATTTCAAAATTACAAACAAACTCCGTTTTTGGCTTATTCCGCCGATAGTCATTTTGGTTATCGCATTTATAGTCATCTTGTCCATTTCCGTGGTAAACGGTTCTGCGGCAGACGGATTTAATATCGGTATCGACTTTGAGGGCGGCACTCTGCTCAGCGTTACGCTCGGGGAGGAAGCCCACTCGGCAAACGCAAACTATGACAAGCACGTAAGCCAAATCACTAAGGCGATAGAGTCTCACGGAGTTACGGTCAGCTATGTTCAGACGTCGTCCGGTTCCACTACGGCAACGGACGCACTTCAGTTCAGATATACTAATTCGTCGGAAAATGCGGATGTCATCTTTGATACCAACGAAAAAATAGTCGCATCCGTCAGAGCGCTTTATCCCGACCTCGGCGAGTCGGATATAGCTTACGATACAATCGGTAAAACGGCGGCAAACGACTTGCTCGAAAAAGCCGCAATTGCTTTGGTAGTTACGCTCGTTTTGATACTCATTTATATCATTATTAGGTTTGAGCCTGTTTCCGGTATCGTGGCGGTGCTCTTGACAATACACGATGCAATCATCATGTTCTGCCTCACCGTTATGTTCAGAATACAAATCAACTCGTCCTACGTTGCCGCGGCGATAACAATCATTGCGTATTCGATAAACAACACGATAGTTATCTTCGACAGATGCCGTGAAACAATCAAGCCTATCAAAAACGCTAAATCTATCAATTATATCGAAATAGGCGACGAGGCGGTTAAAACGACGATGACCCGTTCGTTATATACCACGTTCACGACTTTGGTTACGGTTGCAATGCTCGCTATTTTCGGAAGCGTAACGATGAGAGAATTTGTCGTTCCGATTATCATAGGACTTTTTGTCGGCTTCTATTCTTCCGTATTCCTTGCAACGCCTATATGGGCAAAACTCAGCTATGCCATGGACGGCTTAAGACTTAAACGTCTTGCAAGAAAAGCCGCCGAAGAGGGCAACAAAGATGTCGTCATCTACGATAAAAAACCCTCAAAGGAAGAAAAGGGCGACAATGCCGAGGGAACTCAAGCGGAAAAGAAAGCTAAAAAGAAGCCGCAACAAAACGTGTGGGTAAATCCCAAAAAGAAAAACACTCAGTTTAAAAAGAAAAAATAATTTGAAATAAAAAGGCTCAGTCGAGCCTTTTTTATTTTTATATAAATCAAGTTGCTCTTTTAAGACAAATTTCCGCTTTAAGTTAAAAAAATCACTTTAATTTGTTTGACAGTTGTATTATAATTTGACTTATGAGAATGAATTACGTTAAAAGAGTAAAATCGGAAGTCGAAACCGTCGGTAAGTATTCCAAAGAGTTTTCATCGCTTCTGGCGGAAAGGGGAATATCCGACGTAGAAGCATTTATAAATCCGTCGCTTGACGATATGTGCGACCCGTTTTCTCTTGACGGAATTTCCGACGCCGTAAACAGGATAAACGAGGCTAAAAACGACAGCGTTCTCATATACGGCGACTACGACTGCGACGGCATTTGCGCCACCGTCATTTTGTATAAAATTTTATACGGAAGGGTAAAGGCGGTCAATTATTTCATACCCGACCGTAACGTGGACGGATACGGACTTTCGGTAAATTCGCTTGAAAAACTGTTAAAAAAATATTCGCCCGACCTCGTCATAACCGTCGACTGCGGTATCACGAGCACGGACGAAGTGGAGTTTTTGAAGGACAGAGGGGTGGACGTCATAGTGACCGACCACCACGAACCGCAGAATAATTTGCCGGACTGCATAAAGATAAATCCCAAAATCAAGAGAGAGGGATTTTCCGATTATTGCGGAGCGGGCGTCGCATTAAAACTTGCCGAGGCGCTGTCGTCGAGAGAGGATATAAAACCGCTCCTGGAACTTGCCGCCATTGCCACCATTGCCGATATCGTTCCGCTTTGCGGAGAAAACAGAGTTATTGCCTCGCTTGGACTTGACTGTATAAGAAAGAAACCGTCCAAGGCGATAAAGAGGCTTATAGGCAAAAGTGTTTCAAGCTATGAGATAATGTTTAAAACGGCGCCCAAGATAAACGCCGCAGGCAGAATGGACAACGCCATGAAAGCGGTGGAAATGTTTTTGTGCGACGACGATTTCATAATCGACGGCATAGTCAAAGAACTTGAATTCAACAACACTCAAAGACAGATAAAATGCGAGGAGGCGTTCCGTGACAGCGTAAAGATGCTGAGCGGCACAAACTTCGATAATCTCGGCTTTATCGTCTTATATAGCGAAAAATGGGAGGCAGGTATATTGGGCATTGCCGCTTCAAGGCTGGTGGAAAAATATCACCGCCCCTGTCTGTTGTTTTCAAAAAAAGGCGACGTTTTAAAGGGCTCGGCAAGGTCAATTTCCGAGATAAACCTGTTTGAAACCTTAAAGGGAATTTCCGAGCACTTCCTGTCGTTCGGCGGTCACGCCATGGCGGCAGGGGTGAGCATATCGGCAGACAAATTCGACACGGTAAAAAATCTGCTCAACGAAAAGGCTCTCTCTTACGGGGCGGAAACGTTTTTTGAAAGGGTATATTATGACTTTGAAGCGGACACCGTTTTGCCGAAACTTCCGCTTGCAAGAGAACTTGAGTTGCTCGAGCCTACGGGATATAAAAACCCCAAGCCTCTGTTTTTGGTACCGTCCGGCGGTATCGCTTTTGACAGGATAGGCGACAGCGAGCATATCAAGGCAAATACGAAAGCGTTTGAAATGGTGGGCTTTTTTAAACACGACAGACGTTTTATGGCAGAGTGCGACTCGAGATTTGTAGTTAGTCTGTCAAGGAACATCTTCCAAAACAACGAAACGGCGCAGGCACTCATAAAGGACGTATACGTCGAAAACGTAACGCTGTCAAATGATGAACTTATGACGGCGGCGCTCGGGGCGCTGAAACTACCGCCTGCCGAGTGCGACGGGGCGACGGATTTTAAAGCCGAGGGCAGTTTCGGGACGCTGTTTGTAGCGTTTTCTAAAGAGGGGCTCTCACTTATAGAAAACGATTATCCCGCCTTGCCGATAGGAATATGCGCTCAGGCGGTGAGCAATATGCAAAATCAGATTGTCCTTTGTCCCGACTCGGATTTTGATTTTTCCGAATTCGAGAGGGTGGTCTTTTACGAGAAGCCGATAAGCGGCATCTATAAAAAGGCAAAGGACGAATGTGCATTTGTCTGTATCGTTTCGGGTGCGCCGGAGCAGAAGATAAACAAAATTTCCCGAGCCTCCCTTGAGAAACTGTTTATATATTTCAAGGGCAAGAAGGGACTGAAATATAACGAGAAGAAATTTAAATCCGAGTTAAACAAGGCAGGACTTGCTGATTTTGAATTTTTTGCAGGACTTCAAATTTTTAAGGAACTGCTATTGATTTTGACGGATGATAAGGGTATTATAGTAATATCCGATAAAAAGACGAGCCTTGATAAGTCTTATACCTATCAATATCTCAAGGAGTGTTAATTGTTCGATATCGAGAAATTCAAACCTCTATATCCCGAAAACTACGAGCTGATAAAAAAGGCATACGAGTTTGCCGCCAAAGCGCACGAGGGACAAAAGCGCAGGTCGGGCGAGGACTATATAACTCACCCTTGCGCCGTTGCCGAGATTGTAGCGGAATTCGGGTTTGACGCCTCAACAGTCGTTGCGGCTTTTTTGCATGACACGTTAGAAGATACGCCCGTCACGGATGAACAGATAAAAACGGAATTCGGCGAGGAGATATTGGAACTTGTCGAGGGCGTTACGAAGCTCGACAAACTCAAGTTTTTAAACCGTGAGGACGCTCAGGCGGAAAGTCTCAGGAAAATGTTCGTCGCCATGGCAAACGACCTGAGAGTCATTATCGTCAAATTTGCCGACCGTTTGCACAATATGCGTTCGCTCAAATTTCAGCCGGAAGAGAAACAGCAATATATATCGAGAGAAACGCTCGAGATATATGCTCCGCTTGCAGGCAGACTTGGTATTTCCTTTTTCAAATGCGAGCTCGAAGACCTTGCAATGAGTTATCTCTATCCCAAAGAATATAACTATATCGCAAAATATGTGGAAGAACACAACAGTCAAAGACAGGAATTTTTGACCAAGATATGCACGGAAATTAAAAATAAACTTGCCGAACTCAAAATAGACGGCGAGGTGAGCAGCAGGGCAAAACATTTTTATTCCATTTTCAAAAAAATGCGTAACCTCAATATCGATATAGACCAGATATACGACCTTCTCGCAGTCAGGATAATAGTGGACGACGTAAAAGACTGTTATACATTGCTCGGTCAGATTCACACGATGTGGAAACCGCTTCCGAACAGAGTTAAAGATTATATCGCCGTGCCCAAGCCGAACAACTATCAATCGCTTCACACCACGGTTATGACGCAATTCGGGCAGACGTTCGAGGTGCAGATAAGAACGAAAGAGATGCACCGCATAGCGGAATACGGCGTCGCCGCACATTGGAAGTATAAAGAGGGCAGGACGCAGTCGAGCGTCCTCGACGAAAAGGTGCGCTGGCTAAGAGAAGTCATGGACGCCGAAAAGGATATCATAGGCGCTCACGAATTTTTGGACGCAGTCAAAATCAACGTGTTCGACGACGAAGTGTTCGTATTTACGCCAAAGGGCGACGTATACGGACTTCCCGTCGGCTCGACGCCTATCGACCTTGCTTATAAGATTCACTCGGCAATAGGCAACAAGTGCGTCGGCGCAAGGATAAATCAGAAAATCGTTCCGCTGTCGACAAGACTTCAAAACGGCGACATAATAGAGATATTGACGTCCAACGCTTCAAAAGGTCCCAGCCGGGATTGGCTCAACTACGCCCAGACGGCGACGGCACGTTCTAAAATCCGTTCCTTCTTCAAAAAGGAAATGAAGGAAGAAAACATCAAAAGGGGAAAGGATATGCTTGAGCGTGAGGCACGCCACCGCGGCTACAGCTTTGCCAAACTCCTTCAGACGCCGGGCGTTCAGGATATGTTGCTGTCGAGGCAGTCCTGTCAGAGCCTTGACGACCTCTATTCTATGGTGGGATACGGCGGAATCACCACGAATCAGATTTTAGTAAAACTCATTGACGAGTTTAAAGCGCACGTCGTTGAGGTGGCAAAGGAAAACAGTGCAAACAATTCTTTTGAAACAGACAGTCTCAGCTACGAAAACGCAAAGGAGCCGCGCAAAACAAGCAAGAGCGGAGTTTTAATAAAAGGCTTTGCCGATTTTGCCGTCAGACTTTCTCATTGCTGTTCGCCCGTTCCCGGGGATAAAATCATAGGATACATTTCAAGGGGCAGAGGCGTTTCGGTTCACAGGGCGGATTGTCCGAATATAAAGTCTATGGAGCCTGAAAGAATAATCGAGGCGTCGTGGGATAACTTCGCCATTAACGACAGCTATACCGTAACGATAAAAATCGTGTGCGAAAACAAATCGGGTATGCTCGCCCAGGTTTCCACCGCCATTGCCGGACAAAAACTTCAGATTGTCGGCGTCAATGCGAGCATGAATAAAAAGGACGAAACGACGGAGATATCCATAACCGTCGAGATAAAATCGACAAGCGAACTTGACGACCTCATCAGAAAACTCAGCTCCTTGCAGGGCGTCATAGACGTGAGGAGGTAGGCGTGAAGGTAGAAAGTTTTATCACTTCCCCGATAGGAACGAATACTTATCTTGTCAGCGAGAACGGCAGAGGGATTTTGATTGACGTCGGAAGCGACGGCGAGGATTTATATCTTTACGCTTTAAAAGAGGGGATAACTCTTGAGGCGGTATTGCTTACGCACGGACATTTCGACCACGCCAACGGATGCGCAGAGTTGCAACAAAAGGGGATAAAAATTTATATACACGAAGCGGACGCCGAAAAGCTATATACCTATAAGGGTATGGCGGCTTTTGCGGGAGTAAAGCTCAACGCCTTCAAGGCGGACGAATACGTAACTGACGGGGAAATTTTGCATTTTATCGGTAAAGAAATTAAAGTTATTCATACGCCCGGGCACAGCAAGGGCAGCGTATGCTACGTTATCGACGATTCGGTATTTTGCGGCGACACTCTCTTTTGCGGCTCTTACGGAAGATACGACTTTTACGACGGGGATTTAAACGAACTGAAAAACTCCGCAAAAAAGATATTTTCGCTAAACGGGGATTATAAACTGTATCCCGGTCACGGAGAGTTTTCCACCCTGGACGAGGAAAGAAAAACCAATCCGATAAATTTCGACTAATAAAAGCGGCAGAACCCGCCCGAGCTAAATGCATCGATTTAGTATGCGAAAGGGTATCGGCGCTCCCTTGCCCTTTACCGTGCGGTTTTGACCGTATAATTGTTAAAAATTTTCATTGATTTAATTGTTGTTTTTTAGTATAATTATCTATGACGATTAAATATCTGGCTGTGACTGTCGACTATTTTACTTTGGAGGTTGCCCATTCGGCTTAGGCGTGTTGATATCCGACTGTGCCGGCTGAATATAGGGCTATATATCTACCGAAGGCGTTTTCGTCGAAAGTCGATTTCGATAAACGCAAGCGAATTGCATATTTGCATATTTATGCAAAAAACAGTGAGCCGTTAATACTGCCTATATAAACTGCTTAGACCCATTTGAAACGGAGACGTTATGCTTTTAAAATTTACTCACAACCAACCAAATTTCGATTCCGATTTGCAAGAGCTTTTCAGGGCTTTTTATCCGAGCATATCGGCAGGCGATGAAAATTATATCGATTTAAACGCCGCCGTTGAGAGAGGGGAACTCAAGGTTGTCATAACGAGCGACGTTTTCGATAAATTTAAAAAGGTTTACACGTTTGAGGTGGATTCTTCAAGCGAGATGGCATATAAAAGGTCGGTAAAAAGACACCTTAAGGTCGCACTGTATCGGTGCCTGTCTTTTTTGTCAAACACCAATCTTCCTTACGGCTGTCTTACGGGAATAAGACCTACCAAGTATTTTGCGGAACTCGGCGTAAACGCCAAGGAAATTTTTGAAAAGGAATTTTCCGTGCACGGCGACAAGGTAAAACTCGTTCAAAGCTGTGTGGTAAATCAGATTCCGTATAAAAACACGAAACCCGAAACGGTGGTGGACGTCTTTGTAAATATTCCGTTTTGTCCGTCAAGGTGCGCTTATTGCAGCTTTGTTTCCACCGTCATAGGCAAGCAGCAGGCGGTCGTGGGACCTTATATCGATTGTTTAAAGCGTGAAATTTCACAAATCAAAAAGATAATCAAAGACAAAAAATATTCCGTCAGGGCGGTATACGTCGGCGGAGGCACGCCCACGTCTCTTAAAATAGGGGAACTCAAGGCGGTGTTGGCTTGTCTTAAATTCGGGCAGAAGGAATTCACCGTCGAGGCAGGCAGACCGGATACGATAACCAAAGAAACCGTCAAGATTATGAAAAGGGCAAAGGTCACGAGAATATCGGTTAATCCGCAGAGCTTTAATCAAAAGACGCTCGATAAGATAGGCAGGACACATAAGGTCGAAGACGTCATAAACGCTTACGGACTCGTCAGGAAAAAATTTGACGTCAATATGGATTTGATTGCCATGTTGCCCGGAGAGACGTTTGATGACTTTAAATACAGCGTGGACAAGGCAATCGAGCTTGCGCCGGAAAATATCACCGTTCACACTCTCTGCCTTAAAAACGGCTCAAAACTGAAAGAAGAAGGCTATTTCAATCAAAATTTCGAGGAAGCGAAAAAAATGGTCGATTATGCCATGTATACGCTCACCGCAAAAGGGTATCAGCCCTATTATATGTACAGGCAAAAGTATATGGCGGGCAATCTCGAAAACGTCGGCTATTCCAAGCCGAAAAAATATTGCCTATACAATATCGACGTTATGGAAGAAGATACTTCCGTGCTCGCCTGCGGAGCGGGAGCCATCTCGAAAAAGTTTTCCCCGCGAATAAATCTCATTGAAAGACAGGCAAATTGCAAAGAACCTGCCGATTACGTCAAGCGTTTCGAGGAAATGCTTTCAAAACAAAAAGAGTTTTGGGAAAAAGACAGCGAAAACAAATCCGACTAACGGGCGTCAGATAAAATATGTCTTGCCCGAGCGTTTAAAATAAATTCAAAAACGACAAAATAAACTATATTTTTAGTTTACATTTATTTTTTATTATGATAAAATCAAAATGTACTCTTTCAAAGTGTATCCAAATCTCCGAGGTTACTCTTTGATTGCAGCGAATTATTTATCCACAGGAGGAGTAAAAAATGGATAAAACGAGAAAACAGGAAATTATTGCAAAATTCGGTCGCAGCGAAGGCGACACAGGTTCACCCGAAGTTCAAATCGCTTTACTTACAGAGCGTATCACCGAGCTTACCGAGCACCTTAAGGTTCACAAGAAAGACCATCACAGCCGCAGAGGTCTGCTTATGATGGTAGGTCAAAGAAGAAGCATGCTCGAGTATCTCAAGAAAACCGATATCGAAAGATACAGAAATTTAATCAACGAACTCGGACTCAGAAAGTAAAAAACAGGGGGCTTTTGCCCCCGTTTTTTAGGTAAACTTTACGTTTGCCAATAAATAGGTTATGACGAGATAACCAGAAAGGAGATAATATGAAAAAAGAAATTTTTAAAACGACAATAGGCGGGAAAGAAGTTATTGTCGAAACGGGAGCTTATTGCTCGCAGGCTAACGGCTCCTGTATCGTCCGTTGCGGCGACACTGCGGTCATGGTAAACGCAACAATGTCAAAGACTCCGAGAGAGGGAATGGATTATTTCCCGCTCGGCGTGGATTTTGAAGAAAAAATGTATGCCGTCGGCAAAATCCCCGGCGGTTTCAAAAAGAGAGAGGGCAGACCGTCCGATAAGGCTATCTTGACTTCAAGACTTATCGACCGTCCTATCCGTCCGCTCTTCCCCAAGGGCTTTTATAACGACGTTACCGTCATAGCTACGGTGCTGAGCGTCGACACCAACATTCCGCCCGAAGTGTGGGGCATGGTGGGCTCGTCTATCGCTCTTTCCATTTCCGATATTCCCTTTGCCGGACCTACGGGCTCCGTCGTAGTCGGTTTGGTGGACGGTCAATACGTCATCAACCCCGACAGCGAACAGAGAGAAAAATCGAGATTGCACCTTTCCTTGTCCGGAACAAAGGACGCCATTATGATGGTTGAGGCAGGCGCAAGCGTCATCACCGAACAGGAAATGCTCGGAGCTATTATGTTCGGTCATGAGGAAATCAAAAAGATTGTTGCCTTTATTGAATCCATTCAGGCGGAAATCGGAAAGCCGAAGGCTCAGATTGAACTCGAGAAAATCCCCGAAGATATCGATAACGCCGTTCGTAAATACGCCGACAAGAAAATGGATTATGTTCTCGAGGCTTTCGAGCGTTATGAGAGAGAGGCAAGAGAGGAGGCTTTAAACGAAGACGTTTTGAATCACTTTGCAGACGACTTCAACGACGTGGAAAAGAAGACGAAATTCATTATGGATTCGCTTTACTACCTCAAAAAAGAGAAAGTCCGTGCCAAGATTTTAAACGACGGCGTCCGTCCCGACGGCAGACAGCTTACCGAGATTCGTCCTATCTGGTGCGAAGTGGGAATTCTTCCCCGTGTTCACGGCAGCGCCGTATTCACGAGAGGTCAAACACAGGCTTTGACAACTTGTACGCTCGGAACGATAAGCGAAGTTCAGAAGCTCGAAGGTCTTGACGAGGATTATTACAAGAGATATATGCACCAATACAATATGCCGGGATATTCCACGGGTGAGGCAAAACCGCTCAAGACGCCCGGTCGCCGTGAGATAGGTCACGGAGCGCTTGCAGAGCGTTCGCTCGAACCCGTATTGCCGTCGGAAGAAGAATTTCCTTACGCAATCAGGACGGTGTCGGATATCTTGTCGTCTAACGGCAGCACATCGCAGGCTTCCGTTTGCGGAAGCACCTTGGCGCTTATGGACGCAGGCGTTCCCATAAAAGCTCCCGTTGCAGGTATAGCGATGGGTCTTATCAAGAACGAAGCGGAAAACAAGGTGGCGGTTCTCAGCGATATTCAGGGCTTAGAGGACTTCCTCGGCGATATGGACTTTAAAGTCGCAGGCACGAGCGAAGGTATCACCGCCATTCAGATGGATATTAAAATCAAGGGTATCGACGAGCAGATTCTGACCAAGGCTTTAGAGCAGGCAAGACAGGGACGTCTTTTCATTCTCGACAAAATGAAGGAAGTTTTGGCGGCTCCCAGACCTCAGCTCAGTAAGTATGCACCCAAGATTGTTTCGTTTAACATCGATCCCGATAAAATCAGAGATGTTATCGGTAGCGGCGGAAAGACCATCAACAAGATTATCGAGGAAACAGGCGTTAAAATCGATATCAGCGACGACGGTCAAATCTTTATCGCAGCGGCGGATACCGATTCAATCGAAAAGGCAAGAGTTATTATCGAAAATATCTGCCGTGACTTTGAAGTGGGTGAGGAACTCAGCGGTAAGGTCGTCAAGATTATGGAAAACGAAAAGGGACAATTCGGCGCTTCCGTGTCGCTTGCTCCCGGCAAAGACGGCATGATTCACATTTCAAAACTTTCTAAAAACAGAGTGGAAAAGGTCACCGACGTGGTAAACGTTGGCGACGAAGTAGCTGTCAAGATTATCAAAATCGACGATAAGGGCAGAGTTGACCTTAAACTTCAAAAAGTTTTGAAAAAACACGGTGAAAACTAATTTAACCGCAAAGTAAGAGGACGGCGCATTGCGCCGTCTTTTTATTTGCGCTTCGACGTTTATTGTGCTCTTTTAGCAAATGCTTTTACGCCGTGTTTTGCTTAAATTTATTTAATCTACAATTGCTTTTAATCGAGTATAACGCTGCCTCTAGCTCAAATTTGTTTTTCGTTGATTTTAGTGCGACAATGATTTATAATAACGGTAAGAATACAGTCGGTCAATTAGCGAAAAAAATGCTGTTGTTATCGTTTGTTGTATCGTAGGTATCGAAAGTATAGCATGGCAGTCGGTAGCGTGGCAGTGGGTGTTGCTCGGTGGGTGGTATAGCTTGGCAGGTGGCGTTGCACGGTATAGGCTGTCTTGTGATTTCTTTTATTTTAATTGTATAACGGCAGTGCTTTTGAAATTTACGAGGGGGTATCGGATATGGAAATACTTGAAAGATTAAAAAGCGTTTCAAGTCAAAAATATAAAGAATTTCACTCCAAACTTGTGCCCGGTATCGGCGATTTTTTGGGTTGCACCATTCCCGACGTCAGGAAAATAGCAAAGTCGCTGACGGAAGATGAATCGGACGGCTTTTTAAACACTCTGCCTCACAGATATTACGACGAAAATATGCTGCACGGTCTGCTGTTGGGTATGCAATGCGGAACGGATAAAAAACTTGTCCGATTAAACGAGTTTTTGCCTTACGTCGACAATTGGGCGGTGTGCGACACGATGACGGCAGGACTGTGGAAAAAAAGCGACGACCTCGAAGCCGTATTTGAACACGCTAAAGCGCAAACGCAGTCGGACAGGACGTATTCGATAAGATACGGAGTCGTCTGTTTTTTGGATTATTTTACATACGGGCGTTTTGACGAGATAGTCGAGATAACGTCAAAGATAAAAAACGACGACTATTACGTCGAAATGGCAATAGGTTGGCTCCTTTCCGTCCTAGAGGTAAGAGATTTTAAAAAGACGGCGGATATTCTTTTGCAAAAGAGATATTCCGATTCCGTCAGTCTTATCGCAATAAAAAAGGGAATTGAGTCGCTGAGGCTCGACATCGAGCAAAAGGAATTTTTGAGAAGCATAAAAAAAGAATTTAAACGTGAAAGTTAAACGAGCGGCTTTAATCCTGCCGCTCGTCGTCATTTTTCTGCGTCGTATCCGTTTCAGTCGAGCCGTTTTTGCTCTCTTGTTTTTTTGAGGATTTACTTTTAAAAAGTGATTTTTTGCGTCCTGCGTCCGTCTGCGATTTCATATCGTCAGACTGTTCGTCGACGTTTTGCTTTAACTGCCGTTTTTGATTTGCGTAGGCCTCAGTTTTCTTTCTTTCCAAAGGCAACGAAACGATAAAGGCGGTATATTTATCCGTTTCGCTTTCGCAGCTTATCTCGCCGCCCATAGATTGCGCTATAGACCTCGCTATGGAAAGTCCTAGCCCGAAACTCTTTGACTGTTCCACGTCGGTGGACACTTTGTAAAATCTTTCAAATATGTGTTTGAGATTTTCTTCCGATATGCCTTTGCCCGTGTTGGATACGGTGATGACAACTTTCTTTTTTTGTTTGACGAGCCCCGCTCTTATCTTGCCGTCTTCGGGTGTATATTTAATGGCGTTGTCACAGAGAATGGAAAGAAGCCTTTCGAGCGAATTTTTATCGACATAGCACCACACGTCTTTTTCGATTTTCGTTTCAAGCGTGATTTTTTTATAATAGCAGGTGGCTTCAAAGGAAAGCAGGGTGCTTTCCAAAAAGTCGCTCAGGTTGATTTTTTCCAAATTGGGGTTGTAAAACACGCTTGTAAATTTTGACAGCTCGAGCATTTCAAGAATAAGTTTGTTCATTTTTTCTATCTGAGCGGCGGAACTGTCGAGCCAGCTTTTCGCTTCTGCGTTTTTTGCGGTCAGCGAGCCTTTTGCGAGATTTATATTTGTCGCCAAAACGGTAAGCGGCGTTTTGAGCTCGTGAGATACGTTTGTGACGAGCTCCTTTTGGTTGTGAAATGCGTATTCGACCGGTTTGACGGCGTGTTTTGCAAACAACCAGCCGATAAGAGAAAACAGCCACGCCGACAGAATTATCGAACAGGAAAAGGCGATAATCATAACCATTATCGAGTTGTATTCCATAGTATAGTCGTAAATTGCGTATACCGTTTCGTCAAATACGAAGTTTGAACTGCTTGCTTTTAAAATCTGAAAGTGTCTTTTACCTATCGTAACTTTAGTTTTATCCGTGTTCGTCACGACGTTGATTATCTGCGATTGTTCCGTTTGCGTATATCCGTCGAAGTGTTGTTTTATTACTATCACTCCGTTTCTTTCCACAAGCAAAATACAGTGGTTTCTGGTATCGAAGTCGTTGAATTCCGAGCCCGCACCGCTGTTGCTTTTAAAATCTTCTATGGTTGTAAAAAGGCTGTCTTTTATGCTCAGTTGCATATCGCCGTATTGAGCCGAAAAAATCGCTATGAAAATAATCAAAAGAATCGCCGTGCCGATAACAGACGCAAGCAACATAAATTTTATTTTAAGGTCGTTAAACAATTCCTTTTTAGATGACGTGTTGACGCTTATTTTCATATTCCGTTCCGATTGACGATTGCTTTTGCATTTAAAGCGTTTTAAATTTGACGCTTTATTTTTGCGGTTTGGCTGTTTGCCGTTTTGATTTTTACCGTTGCAAATTTAAAGTCCGAATAAATTCAAGCTGTAAGGCGTTTAATCTTTTTTGTCCTCGAGCTGATAGCCCACGCCTCTTATTGCGTTTATGGTAAAGGGGGCGTTTAAAAACGCAAGTTTCTTTCTTAGAAAGGAAATGAAAACTTCAAGGGTATTCGATTCAAATTCGCTGTCGAATCCCCACACTTTTGCGATAAGATTTTCTTTATCGGCAATGGCGTTTCCTTTTTCAAAAAGATACTTTAAAATCTCAAATTCCTTCACCGAAAGTTTTACGCTTTTGCCGTCGTATTCCACCTTGTAGGTGTTGACGTCGAGGTTGACTCCGTTGTGTGATATAAATCCCTGATAGCTGTCGCTTTTGCGGCGCGTCAGCGCTCTTATCCTTGCGAGAAGCTCGGGAATAGAAAAGGGTTTGGCGATATAGTCGTCCGCCCCGCAGTCGAGCCCGTGCACTTTGTTCGCCTCGTCGGACAGGGCGGTAAGCATGATTATAGGGGTTGTTATCTTGTTTTGTCTGAGTTTTTTCAGAACGTCAAAACCGCTCATCTCGGGAAGCATAACGTCAAGCAGGATAATGTCAAAAACGTTGCTCAGCCCGAATTCGAGCCCGCTTTCGCCGTCGTAGACGTTTTCTACCTCGTATTTTTCCTTTTTGAGCACCGCAACCAACGCTTGCGATAAACTCGTTGAGTCTTCGATAAGTAAAACTCTCATATTTACTCCTTTGCCTTTAAGTGCGACAATGCGTCGCTCCAATTAAATTTTAACCGAAAATATAAATGTTGCAACACTTAAAAGCGATTAAAGCTATAAATTTTATATTTTTAGCCGTCGGATAACTTGCGACGGACCGTTTTTACTTCGTTCGATTTAAATTAACAGCTTAAAACTTAAATAGGGAGACAACGAATATATGAAAATGCCTGCGTTTAATCAAACCGTTTTTTTGATAATATTTTGATAATTCTTTTATAATAGCTATTATTTAACCTTATTTTAACCGAAAAACTTAAAAACGTATTAAATTGAAAAGAAGGGAAACGCAACAGACTAAAGAGCGGCACTAAAATTAAAACTTTAGTGGCGGTTTGAGGGTCGGTTTGAAAAAAATGCGAAATAAATGCGAATTAAAAAAAAATTTTTAAAATTAAATTTGTTTTTAATTTAATTTTAAGTTTTAAAAAATAAGATGTGTGCGTAGGCAGGTTAAATAGTTTTCCTATTATATGCCACCTATGTGGTAAAAGGTAGAACATCTTTTTTCTCTCCGATTTTTTTGGATGTTCTACCTTTTTCTTACTTTATGCGGCTTATGCCGCTTTTTTTATTTTTCCTCTCAAGCATGCATATTCAATATCGATTATCCGATACCGTTTAACAATACAGTTTAATCATTATCGCTTATTTAACGGGATATGTTCGTTGCGGTATATTCAAAATTATTTAATCGCTACCGTCTAACCGCCATAGTTTATTGCAACGGTTTAATCTGTCTTGTTTCGATACCGTTTACCCGATACCGCATAAAAGCATTTAAAAGTTAAATCGTCATTAGGCAAAATCGGGTTCAATCCAAAACGGACGGGGTATTAAAGAGATTTTAGTGCTCAAAATAGATTAAACGAGCTTATAATATATAGTAGAGCCTAAATAGATAGTTAAATTTGTTTAAAAAGCATAGACAATACGTCAATATATGGTAAAATGAAAGCGGTATGAAAAGATTGAAGATCGTCATCAATAAACTGAGCGGAAACGGAGAAAAAGCCTATGACAAAATCATTTTGGATAAGCTCAAACACAGGTTTCCCGACGAAGAATATACGGTGACGGAAGTTATTATGATAGCCGACGAAAAGGACACGTTTGAGCTTGACGAGTGCGACGCAGTTGCCGTTTGCGGAGGCGACGGTACGCTGAGCAACGCTTTGAACATTGCGTCGAAAACGGGCATCGACGTGCTGTATTTCCCTTACGGCACTTTAAACGAGTTTTCCGGACACATGAAAAAACAGGGCAGTGACCTTACCATATCCGAGATAGGCAGGGTGGATTCCCATCAGTTCGTCTACGTTTTTGCGAGCGGCTCGTTTACTCCTATCGGATATTCCACCTCGAACAAGAGCAAGAAACGCTTTAAGTGGCTTGCATATATTTTTAAAGTTTTTAAAGAATACAAAGTTTACGATATGAAAGCAAAACTCGTGGCAGACGGAAAAACGGACGAGGGAGTTTATTCTTTGATTATGTGCCTTGATTCTCAAAGATGTTTCGGATTCCGCTTCAACCGGTTGTATAAGTTTAACGACGGACTTTTTCACCTTCTTACGATAAGAACTCCTAAAGGGCATTTCAAAAAGTTTAAAATTTTCTTTCCGCTATTTCGAGCCTTTTTTATAGGTTTTAAAAAGGAATACCGTTCGAAAAACATGACTTTTAAAGCGGTAAAAAACCTCGAAGTCGAGTTGGATAAAAATTATCCGTTTTGCCTTGACGGCGAAAAATACTACCCCGGCGAAAAGTTTATCGTGAGCGTTCAAAATTCGCCGAGCAAAATTAAAGTCGTGCTTTGATATCGCCGTCTAAGTTCTCACAATATGTCGTTAAAAACTTTTCGCCTTAAACGGCAAAATCAATCTGCCTTTGTGCCTTATGTTTTTTTGTAAAAAAGCGTTTAAGACGGCAAAAAGGGGGCGGAAGCCGTTTTTGATTAAAAAATTTTCACATAAAATGTAAATTTTTTTTGTAAATTTCAAATACACCTATTGACTATTTCATTTTTCAATGCTATAATAAACACAGTCAAAAACGTTTTATATATTAAAGGAGAATACTATGATAACGGAATTTGGAAAAACACTCAGGATAATTCGTATCAACTGCGGCGACAGCGCAAAGCAAATGGCGGAAAAACTGGGGATTTCGGCGTCATATCTTTCGGCAATCGAAAACGGCAAACGCAACGTTCCCGACGATTTGAAGGACGCAATTTTGGCAAACTACGACCTTACGCCTGAAGAACAGGAAAAGATGAAAAAGGCGCTTGCTTCCTCGCTTGAAAATATGCGTCTTGATTTTGCTAATCTCGAGGAGAACCGCAGGAGGGTCATATACGCCGTTGCAAAAGAAAATCTCGACGACGAAACGATTGAAAGGATTTGCCAGGTGATCAAGTCAACCGAAAATAAGGAGAGGTAGTAAGTTATGTCGAAAAAAGTATTATTGAAACCTTATGCCGACGAAAACTTAATCGTTCAGTTTTGCGAACCGCTCGAATTGACCAAGGACGTAAATATAACCGTTCCGAGGCAGTTTAAGGCTTATCTGTATATCGATGAAAAAATCGAAGCGGTGGTCAAGCAGTGCGCCGACGAAAGAGTTTTCGACCTTTTGAAAAAGGACAGAAGTTATCTTAAAAAACAGCTTAGGGTGGCGTTTGTCAGCACGGTATTCCCGAAAATTCTTTGGGGAGTGGGCGACATTCAGGTCAAAAACCCGAAACTTAAACAGGCATACAGAGTGGGCGCCAACGGAGAATGTGTCTTCGAGGTGGTAAACGACCGCAGATTTATCGACAACTTCAAATTCGGAACAGTTATCACTCTTGACGATATAAAGAAAAAAGTGCTGTCATGCATGCAGATGGTGGCTTCCGACGCAGTGGCGACTCTTTTTGCCGATACGACGGTTTCCGTTTTTGAGGTTACCGCCAAGACGGAAGAAGTATCTGTGGCAATCAAAAAACAGTTAAACGAAAAAGAATTGATAAAAGACATGGGAATAGAGGTAAACACTTTAACGGCAAAAATTTTCGTGCCGGAAGAAGATATGCTCATGATAAAAAACGCCGTCAATTCGGAGGGGGATAGCGATGAAGTATAAACCGTCAGTAAAAGCAAACAACGCCATGCGCGACGAGGTCGCAAAAAAATTGCAGGGCGTCATATTTGATATCGATAAGGGAAGATACAACAAAGATTTAAACGGTGAATCCGTTCAGCAGGCAAGAAAAAAACTTTACGACGTTATCAAAAATTTTGAAGAAATCGTGGGTACGGGCGACGAAAACATCGAATGTTTTTATAATACCGCTTTGATTCAAATTGACGACGTAAGAGACCAAATGAAGTCATATCTCAGCGGCAGGCTCATTCAGTCGGTGGACGACCTCGACTATACTATCGATAAATGGTCAAGCGTGCTCTACGGCGACGTGGATTCGTCCATTGCAGGCGAGGAACTCCAAAAGAGAGAAACCTCGTCGGTAAGAAGAAAACTTGAAGAAAAACTTTCGGAATTAAAGGACGTGCAATCGGAATATCTTTCAAACGAAAAGAGACTCGAGGCGGAAATGCAGAACCTCGAAAGAGATATCGACGAATTGAACGACGCCATAATAGACGAAAAAAACGACCGCAAACTCAACAATCTCGTATCTAAAGTCAAGGCGGTCAAGGTTAAGCTCAACGCACTCAACAATACTTACCGCAACTACAGCTTTTGCAGCGATTTGCTCGATATGATAGCAAGTTTGGTGGGAGAAAAAATCATAGCTTCGGAGTTTTCCGTATCCGAACTTAATAAGGCAAAGGCATATCTTAAAGTGGACGACCTCAAAAAGGTCATTGCCGAGCCGGAAAGGGCGGTTACCACGCTCAAGAAAATGGAAGAAGATTTAAAAGCCATGGTGCCTAAAATCGAAGCCAACGAACAAAAGATAAGCGGATTCGGCGAAGTCGACGACGCCGCCACGAGCGAAGCCGTTGCCTATCAACAGGAACTTATCGCAAAACGAAACGCTCAAAAAGCAGCTCAATCGAGCATGTCCGATTTGGATGAAGAAGAAGTCGGAAATCAAGATACGCCAACCGTAAAATAGAGGAGGGAAACATTTTATGGCTTTCTACAAAACCAAACAAGAAAAAGAAATTATAGCGCAAATGGAACGCGACGAGCAAATGCAGATTTTTAACGACCAGATAAACGAGCTCACCGCCAAAAGACAGGAATATGCCAACATTGCCGCTCAGGCGGAAATAAACGGCGATATGGGCAGCTACGACGTGGCGGTAAACGCTCTTATCGAACTTAACGACGTTATCAGCTCGCTCACGCAGACAAAGGCGAATTTTGATATAATAAACGTTTCAAACGCTATCGCTCAGAATATGGCAATGGCTATCAACGCTCTCGACAAAATGGCGGGCAATAAAGCCAAAATGCCGGATATCAAGAAAATTCAAAAGGCGAACATCAAAATCAGCAAGTATATGAGAAACATAAAAATTTCTCAAAAGGCTATGGCGGGCGCCATGAAGTCGTCCAATCCTGCCAACAGGGCAAGAAGCAACGACGAGATATCGGCAGTCCGTCCCATGATAGACGCCGCAAGAGCGAAACTCAGCGGAGCGGCTTTGCCAAACGCACCCAAGAGCACGGGTATGAGCCTTGCGGACGAGATAGCAAAAGAGAAAAACAAAATTTTAGACTGATAACAATTCGCTTTCCGTCCGTCTGCCCAGACGGGTAGCGGGCGGGGGAGCGGAAAGTTTTAAGCTCGGAGTTTTAAAGTGGGTTTATTTGACGTCGTATGCGACGGGAACGCTTGCTTTATTTCCGATTTGATAAACGGCTACGTTTATAAGGCTTTGCCGTCGGCTGTTGCCTAAACGATTGAATATGGAAAAAGACACACTTACACAACTTATTTGTAAAATATGCGGCGGTCCCCTTCGTGACGACGGGGTCGTTTTGGAGTGTCTTGCATGCGGCGCAAAATATGAAAGCAGGACGGCAAAATCGCAAAACGAGGTCATACTGTATAACGCTTTCGACGACCTCAGAAAAGGCGAATTTGAAGAAGCCGAGGAATCTTTCAGCCGAGTTATATCCGCCGACAGCGACTGCCACGAGGCTTATTGGGGCAGGGCTTTGGCAAGGGCGGGAGTTTTGTTTGTCGACGACGTCGACTCGAAAAAAGTTCCCACCTGTCACAGGATAAGCGAATCGTCATTTTTGCAGGACAAAGATTATCTTGCCGCAATCGAGCACAGCGTCGGCGAGGTTAAAGATAATTACGTCCGCTTGGGCGAAAAGATAGAAAAAATCCGCACGGAATGGCTTTTTAAAGCGAGCAAGGAAAAACCTTACGATATTTTCATATGTTACAAAGACAGCGACTCGGAAAAGGGAATAGAGCGCACCAAAGACAGCTATGAGGCTCAGAATCTTTATACATACCTCACTCAGGCAGGATACAGAGTATTCTTTTCGAGAGAAAGTTTAAGAGATAAGATTGCCGAGCAATACGAGCCTTATATTTTTAACGCTATCAAAACGGCGAGAGTTATGATAGTTTACGCTCAAAATCCCGATTACGTCACGTCGGCGTGGGTGAAAAACGAATGGCGCCGTTATGCCAAACTGTTGGCAGAGGGTGAAAAACATTCGGCAAGCCTTGTTGTGGTATATGAAAATTTCGACCCGAGCCTTTTGCCGTCATCTCTTAAAAACAGGCAATGCCTCGACGGCTCCAAAAAAACCTTTCTCGGCGACCTTTTAAGGCACATAGAAAAGGTGTTTGAGGAAACGACTTCCACCGAAGGCAACGGCATTGAAAAAATCAGCCTTAAATCCGGCAGAGTGTTAAAAAGGGCGAAAGAGGTTGCGACAAAACAGCTTGAGCAAAAAAGCCTCAATCTTAAAGGAATAGATTTATCGCTTTCCGAGAAAAAACAGCTTGCCGTCGTCAAGACGATGGCGCAAAACGGATTGTTTGACGAGGCGTCAGCTTTGCTCGATTCGATTTTAAAGGCAAATCCTGACAGTGCGGAAGCACTTATGTATAAACTGTTTGTCAACCGTCGCTGTATGAGCGTTTCCGATTTTATAAAGTCGGAAGCGTTTCCCGAATCGGATATGGCGGACGAAATTATATCGAAGGCAAGCAAGGACTTTGCCGTTTCCGCTCTCGACATCTTTTACGGTTTGGCGGCAAACCTTGTCGAGGTAAACGAAAAGGACGCACTTTCGCTTCTTGATGCCATATTGCCGTATTCTTACGAAAACTCAAAAGCAAACGTAGAAAAAATAATGAAAGCGGTGTCGATGAAGGTTTCGCCTTCTCTATTTGAAAAAGTTATATGCGCAGTCGATTCCTCGGACGTCGATTTGCACATTAGATACTTATACGAGTTTGCCGTGGCGGCGCTTTATAAAAAGCAGTATTCCGTTGCGAAGATGTATTTTTCGAGAGTTTTAAAAATCGACGCAGGCTATACCGACGCATTAAGAGGAATTATCAGGACAACGTCGCTTAGCCCGATATCTCCGTCCGAGGTCAGATATGACCGGGATATCGCATTGCCGAACCGTTTTAAATTCGACGAGTTCGAGGCGCTTTTGATATCTCTCGACAAGGTCGGGCAGCAAAGGGAGATAACCGCCGTCCTCGACGCACTTTACAGTGCGCCTGTCACGGCTAATTGTGTTGAAACTTTCAATCACGTCATAAGATATTATCCCTCCGACGTAAGCGAAATCGACGGACAGCTAACGGCAATGACGGACGCCTGTATGAAAGCAGGATTTTTCGATTCTGCCGTGTATTATCTCAAACTCAGGCTTGAATACGATAAAGAAAACCCGAACGTGTTCTGGCAACTTATCATGGCAAAGGCAAAAGCCTCCACGGACAGCGAGCTGGAGAGAAGCGGAGCGGATATATCCGCAATGCCCGAGTTTGTAAACTTTCTTGCGGTGGCAGACGACAGACAAACGCAAAATTGCATGCGTATCGTAAAAAACGCTAAAAATTATCAGGCTCAAAATCAAGGGCAAAACAGAAAAGATAACAATCCTCCGCTTAACGGCACGGGCGTTGAAAAGGGCTCGACGTTGTATAAAGTGCAAAAAAAGTGGGACGAGGCTAGAGCGAAAAACGAATCGCAAAAGCAAAAGGTTTCGATTGCTCCTTACGTACTGACGGCGACGTTGCTGTTTATGGCGTTTGTTGCCTGTTTTGTGGTAACGATAGTGGCGGAAACCCAAAACAAATTTTTGGGCGGAGCATTCGTAACTTTCGTGCTCATGCTCGTATTTGCCGTTTTGTCTATTATATCCTTGGTCGTGTTAAGATTCAGGATTAAAAAGTATAGAGATTATAAACTTAACGTTGTCAACGAGCAATATAAAAACGAAAAATTCGGCGGTGTAAAAAATGCGAGAATGCAGATTATACGTGCAAGCGAAAGCGGCACGAGCGCAGTGGGATTTTTCATGGCTGTCGTTTTGGCGCTCGTTATATTTCCTTCCGCAATAACGAGGTATGAAAACATTTTTGAGTTCAACGAAAAAAGGCTCGACCGTGACGACGATGACGACGAGCGATACGAGTTTGAATTTGACGACCATTTCGATATCGACGATTATTTTAACTCGAGAGGTTTAAAGCTCAAAAGATAGGCGGCGTCCCATACAAGACGCAAAATATAGGCAAGAACTAAAAAACTCCTTATTCAAATCAGATAATTTAACACTTATCGCACAGGCGATAAACTCTACAAGGTGAGGGAAAGAATATGAACAATTCGGCTAAAGTGGAAGCATATAAAAGTTTTTACGCAACGGGCAAAGAACTTTACGGTGCCGGTGATATTTTAGGAGCAAGAGACGCATTTTTGAGAGCGGCTGAACTTGCCGACGATATATCGACGACAGCGACTACGAACGACGTAAAAATCGAGTATCATAAACTTGCTTCAAAAATTCTCGACTTTGTAAGAAGTCATTGTTCCGGCAAAAAACCCATCAGGACAGCCGACGCGGAACAGAATAAACAGGCGCAGAAAAAGGACGACGAAATGCCTACCTTTCAGCCTGTCGATACCGATGAAAACAAAGTTACCTTTGCAGACGTGGCAGGGCTCGAGGACGTAAAAGATCAGATACGTTTCAAGGTGTTGGCGCCTCTGGGGAATCCCGAACTTGCCAAACTCTACAATATAAAACCGGGCGGAAAGATAATGCTTTACGGACCTCCCGGAACAGGTAAAACATTTATTGCAAGGGCGATAGCAGGTGAGGTTGACGCAAAGTTTTTTGCAGTAAACTGTCAGGACCTCATTTCTAAATATATGGGCGACAGCTCCAAGCAGCTTGACGCTCTGTTTGAAACTGCGCAGAAAAACGAAAGAGCAATAATCTTTTTCGACGAATTCGATTCCGTCGCTTCAAAAAGAGGGGATAGCTCGGGCGGCGTCGACGCAGAAATGGCAAGATTTGTCGCTACTTTTCTGACCAAGGTAGACGGCTTTAAAAAGTCTAAGACAAACAAAATGCTGCTTTTGATATCCGCTACCAACCGTCCGTGGGTCATCGACAGCGCAATGGTCAGAGGCGGCCGTTTCGACACACAAATATACGTCGGTCTGCCCGACGAGGGCGCCCGCGAGTTTATGGTAAACAAGGCGCTCAAAAATCTTCCTAAAGACGACGATGTCGATTTAAAAGCGTTTGCCGTGTCGCTTAAGGGATTCGGTGGAGGCGATATAACCGCCATATGCGAAAAAGTAAAGCTCGAAGCATATAAGAGAGCGGTCAAGAGCGGAAAAGCGGAAAATATAACGCTTAAAGACCTTGAAAAAGCTATTAAGACTACGAGAAACGTAATAACCGAGGAAGAGCTCGCCAAGTTCGAGGCTTACAGAAACGGCGAAGAAATTGCCGAGTAGGAGGAGTTATGGTTTTTAAATGCGATAAATGCGAAATTTGCGGAAGCGAGGAAATCGTAGAGCTTGTCGAATACGAAAAGGACGGCAACACTTTTTACGGCTATCAATGCCGCAGCTGTTTCGGGGAATTTAACAGCGAATCTAAGCTGAGAGTTTTTAATCTTAAAAACGCACCCAAAACTGCGGTTAAAAAGGCTAAGGCGGTTGTGGAAATTGAGAAAGAAGAAAACTTAAACGTGTTCGACAAAAACAGAGACAGCGTCGTTACCGTGGGCGCTACTTACGGCGACGAAATCTCGACGGGTAGCGGTTTTATATGTATGGACGGATACGTTCTTACAAATTTGCATTGCGTGGGCAAGGTATCGGCGGATAAAAAGATAGAAAATATATCCAATTTCATATATTGTAAGTTTTATAAGCAATCGCAAATGTATACGCTTGAATTTGTTACCGCCGACCCGAAAAAGGATTTGGCATTGCTTAAAATCGAAGCCGAAAATTTAAAACCTGCCGAATTTTCTGATAAAGCGGTGAGGACAGGCGAGCATATCTACGCCATCGGCAACAGCGCAGGTAAAGGGCTTTGCATTATCGACGGTCTTGTATCCGACGAACTCAGAAAGGTGAACGACGAGGAGTTTATAGTAATCACAGCCAACACTCTGCCCGGCAACAGCGGCGGTCCTTTGATTGGCGACGACGGAAAGGTCGTGGGCGTCGTTGTGGCAGACTCCGGCAAGTTGGGTATAAACTACGCCATTCCGCTTGAAGCAGTCAAGGAATTTTTGGAAAGAGCAAAAGAGGAAATTGCAGAGTAAAACCAAAAGGGGATTATTTTAACTAAAGTCGCCAAAGCTATTTAAAACCTCTTTTAAGATAAAAAAGCGAAATTAGATATCTGCGATACGGCTAAAGCGAGAAAGATAAGGCTTAAACGAATACATAAATTTTATAACGCATTGCAAAACATATCGCAAAATCAGGCTAAAATAAACCGACTGAACTCAGTCGGTTTTTTATTTTAAATTTGCATATTGGTCAAATTTCATTATGTTCCATTTTGCGCATTTCGGAAGTTTATAAATAACTCCTTTGGCCTCGAGGAAGGAGTCGTTTTTGCCTATCTTTGCCTTTACGATTTTGCGGACGATAAGATAGACGACAAACGCCGACAAAAACAGCACTGCGACGAATTGCGACGAGGAAAGCGCCCCAATCATACCTCTTTCGGCGTCGCCTCTGAAAAATTCTATTATAAAACGGGTGACTGCGTAAAGCACTATATACGTCCAGAAAGCCGCTCCGTCCCTTCTCTTTTTGGAAAATACGACGAGCATTATGACGGCAATCAGAAAACAGCTTGCCGATTCAATCAGCTGAGTGGGAACGAGCGGAACGCCCACGGGAGTGGTGGAGGCGAGAGGGTGGGTAAACACGACGCCTATTGCCGAATCGGTGGGAATTCCGAAACAACAGCCGGCGCAGAAACAGCCTATTCTGCCGAAAGCCTGTCCTATGGGAACGCCGAATGAGAGAGCGTCAAAAAGACGCTTTATCGGAATATTGAAAATGTAGGCGCAAAGCAGTGCGCCCAAAATTCCGAATATAAGACCGCCGTAAAACATAAATCCGGATTCAAAAAGGGCAATCCACGGCATATCTCCCGAAATAACTTTGGGAAGCGTCCCGAAAATGTAAAACAGCTTTGCGCCTATAAGACCTATCGTTAAAGATATGACGCCTGTAAAGAAAACCTCTTTGTTTGATATTCCGTCATGGCGACGGCGAAACGTAGCGAGCAAGACGCCTAAAGCCGCTCCTATAAAAATAAAAAATCCGTATGCGGGAATAACTCCGAATAAAAATGGTTTCATAACATTACCGTACCTAAACTTGTTATCGATTGCGTAAGTCCGCACGCCATGGAAAATATAATTGACGGAATAACTTCTATCGCCGATATGATAAGACCGGCAAATCCGAGTTTGGATTCCGTCTTAAGCGAGACGGCTCCTGTAATGAGCGACGCCAAAAAACAGAAAAACGACACCAAAAAAAGCGAGAACATGACGGCGATATATTTTTCAAAAGTGTTTATAGAGCTGAAAAGATTTTTACCTTGCGTTCTCGATATAATAAGCGCTATGACTATTATGAAAAACACCGTGCCCACAAGCGATAATACAAACGAAACAATCGCGACAGGCGATGCGGGTGCTTTTTGCGTTTGGGGTTTGGTCTCCGTTTGCGGCGGAGAAAACTGCGGTTGGTCCATACAAACAGTTTAACATATACCGCCGTCAATTTCAACAGCATTTTGCCGTGTTGGGCAATAAATAGCCAAGACGGAATATTTCGGCTTAAGCTAATAGTAAACCGAATCGAATATCCGACCTGTTTAAACTTTTCGTGTTTTTATTTAAGGCACAGCCAAAATACGTCCGATTCGCCGAAGTTGTCTTTAAAGATATTGTCTATAGTGGCGTTTGTCAGAAATACCGTAAAGGCGCTCTGTTTTATAAACACTCTTTTAAACGTGTTTTTGGCGGTAAATGTATATAGCGTGTTATAGCTTCCGAAGCTCGTAAAACGGATAATATCCACAAGGTTGTCCCTTTGTGCGAGAATATATCCTCCGTCCGTCTTGACGGCAAAATCAACGCTTTGATATTCGAGCGAAAACGCCATAAATTTGAGGCTGTCGAAGTGTGAGCAAAGGTTATAGTATCCTTTTGTGGTTACGAGCATAACGCCGCCCGAAACAGGGATAAACTTTGCCGATACGCACTCTTTGAGTTTTTGCGTTGAAACGAGCTCAAACTCGAGGTCGAAAGCGTATAGGGTGCCGCTTGTGCAAAAAATCGCAAAACGCTCGGTGGATATGCAGCAGTCGAGGTAGTCGTCGTTTATGGTTTTGACCAAAGTGAGCGAGGTGTCGTATGAATAAACCTCTGTGAGGTTTTCGCCCGACATTATCACCAAAAAGGAATTGTTGGTTTTAAATATCTGTTTTAGTTTCACGTTTTCGTTTACCCTGCCTTTAAAAAGCAAAGTGCTTTTTGAAGGCAGGGTTTCGTATACGAAAAGTTCGCCGTTTGCCGTTCCGAACAGCATTGACGAGCTCGAATAAAAAACGGCGTCGTCGAGCTGTAAAGAATAGGAGGATAACAGGCAAAGAGAAGTGTCGAAAAAGAAAAGTGTTATCACGCCGTCCGATTTAAGGGCAACGGCAATATTCCCTTCGGTAAAGGTGGAACAGACATATTCGCCTTTGCCGAAAGTCGCCGTATCCAGCAAGGACGTGTCGGTAGATTTTGCAAGCGCAAATCCGCTTTCGGTAAAATCGTAGTCGGTTGAGCCTGTGGAAATTATAGAAAAATAGTATTGACCGAGAGAGAACACTTCGATGAGCGTATCGGAAAAGGTTCCGCCGATATGTCCGACTCCCACCGAGTCGTATGTTGCTATATCTCGGGGAAATACGGAATAGACAGGCTCCGTCTTATCGGGCAGAGGCTCCTCGGTTATAGGCGGTTTTTCCTCCGTTACCGTTTCCTCCGCATTCGTTCCGCTTGCAGAGTTTAAATTGACAGTGCAGACAATTATAAAACAGCTTATGCAAATTGCTACCAAAAGTATAACAAGTATCCATTTTATTGCTTTGTTATTTCCCATAGACCCCCCGTTAGAGGGGTTGTATCACAAATTTTCGGCTTTTGCAATAGCTTTTACATTATAAGCCACGGACGGAATAATTTTGCTTAATAATATCTCTTAGCGTTTAAAAGTTATCACCTTTATAAGACAAGCGAATGTGTTTTATAGCCGTATCACGTTGCTTTTTAAAAGGCGTCGCTTAGCGTTTAAAATTTATCGCTTTTCTTCATAATCAAAGCGCATCTGTTTTATATCCGTATCGCATTGCTTTATCTAAAACTCACTTTGCTTTTTCCATAATCAGATTTAAAAGTTTTTCGTTGGGGTTTTCGCAAATCGGAGTCATGGGCGTTTTGGCTAGCGAGATAGCGGAAATCAAGTTTTCGGGAGAGAGTTTTTCCTGCTCCAAAATTATTCCGCCGTGTTTTAATGCAATGCGCGCGTTTTCTATCTGGTCGCCCCTCGACGTTCCTTTTGGCAGGGGTATGAATACCGCTCGCTTGTTGAGTGCTGCTATCTCGTGCAGGGCGGTGGCTCCGCAACGGGATACCACGACGTCGGCGGCATTGAGATAGGTTGCCATGTCGTCAGTATATTCAAGCTGAAGATAGTTATCTTTGCAAAAATCGAGCTTTTTGTTTTTTCCGCAAACGTGAATTATAAAATAGTCAGGACATAGCTTTGAGGCAACAGCCGGGATAGCTTCGTTGATTGCTTTCGCTCCGCTGCTTCCCCCCAAAACGAGAATGATTTTTTTGTATATTTTCAAATTCTTTTTCGCCTCTGATTGAGAGATTTTAAACAATTCTCTTCTTAAAGGAATTCCCGTGAAAACTCCGCCGTGTTTCTTTGCCGTTTCCTCGTATGCGGTGGCGAGAGTAGCTCCGCTGAGTTTTGCCACTCTGTTGGCAAGCCCGAGGCTTACGTCCGATTCGTGGCATATGACGGGGATATCTTGACCGAGTGCGGCAAGGGTAGAGGGTAGCGAGGCATAACCGCCTTTTGACAGCACGACGTCGGGTTTTATTTCCTCAAGCAGTTTTGCCGCCTGCGCTTTGCATCTGGACAGCTTAAAGGGCAGAGCAAAATTTTTCAGCAAATTTTTACGCTCGAACTTTACCGTTTCCGTTTCGTAAAAGGGAACGCCGTATTTTTTTGCCAACTCTTTTTCAATGCCGTTTGAGCCGAAATAATAAACCTCGAAATTTTTAAGATAGGGGAGCATTGCGAGGTTGGGATAGACGTGTCCTCCCGTTCCTCCTCCCGTCAATACGATTTTCATAGCACTATATAGTATGTTTAAATAAAAAAAATGTTTGCAAAATAGATATCTCTATTGTATAATATTTGTATAAATTTTTTGGGGGCAGTAATTTATGAAATATGTTAAGTTTGAGAGTTTTGACAAAACTCAGCTTCAATGCTATCTGTGGGACGAGGTAAGCTCACCAAAGGGCGTTGTTCAAATTGTCCACGGCATGGCGGAGCACGCAAGACGTTATGACGATTTTGCCAAATATTTAAATAAAAACGGATTCATAGTATTTGCCGATGACCACCGTGCTCACGGCGATACGGAAACGAAAGATACGATAGGTTATCACGACGGAGATATTTATCTCGATTCCGTCAAAGACGAGTTGGCGATAACGAAATATTTAAAAGAAACTTACAAACTTCCCGTCGTCGTTTTGGGACACAGCTACGGAAGTTTTATGAGCCAAAGATACATGGAAATAGCAAACGAGGCGTGTGGCGTTATCCTTTGCGGTTCGGCATATATGAAGGGTGCTCTCTACAGCGTAGGTGCATTCGTATCTAACGTCGTTACCGCTTTAAGAGGCAAAAAGAGGGCGGCAAAGCTACTTGACAAGCTCAGCTTCGGCAGCTACAACAAACCCTTTGCAAAGGAAATGCCATCGTTCGGCTGGCTCTCGAGAGATAAAGAACAGGTCGACAAATATATAGCCGACGAGCAGTGCGGCGTCGTCATGTCAAACGCCTTTTTCAAATATTTCTTAAACGGAGTTAAAAAGGTATATAAAAAGAAAAATCTCAAGGGTATAGACCTTTCAAAGCCGGTTGCTCTTTTCGCCGGTGATAAAGACCCTGTCGGCGCTCAGGGCAAACTTGTTATGAAACTCTATCAGAAGTATAAGAAACTCGGTATCGAAAACGTATCCATCAAGCTCTATCCCGACGCCAGACACGAGATTTTGAACGAAACCAATAAAGCGGAAGTATGGGCGGATTTTCTTGCTAAAATCGAGGAATTCGTCGCCGCCGCAAAATAGGTTAAACGTTTGCGATAAATTTTAATGAGTTTATAAAAATTTATAATAATCTTAATTTTGTTCGATTATATAAAATTTATAATAATCTCAAATTTTTAAAATTGCGGACGGCATATTTTTGCCGTCCGTATTTGTTTGAAAAAACCTTAAATATATTAAATTTAGCCTTTCGTTTTGGCAAGATTTGTGTTATAATAAAATATATTTGATTTTTAAAGAGGATGATATGGCAGGGGCAAATTATTCAGCAGAAGATATTCACGTTTTAGAGGGGTTAGAAGCAGTCCGCAAACGTCCCGGTATGTATATCGGCACGACGGGAAATAAAGGACTTCACCACATTCTTTGGGAAATCATCGACAACGGCATCGACGAGGTGGCAAACGGCTTTGGCGATACCGTAACGATAGAACTTTTGCCCGACACCGTGGCAAGAGTTTCGGACAACGGTCGAGGCGTTCCCATAGATAAGCACCCCAAACTTAAAATAAGCGGCGTCGAGGTCGTTTTTACTCAGCTTCACGCAGGCGCAAAATTCGATAACGATTCCTACGGCTTCAGCGGCGGTTTGCACGGCGTCGGAGCTTCCGTTACCAACGCTCTCAGCGAATGGCTAAACGTTGAGGTCAAAAGAGGCGGAAGTCTTTACAGAATAGAGTTCTGGTCGCCCGAGATAGACGGACAGGTAAAGAGCGGCGTGACGAAAACTCCGCTTACCGTCATAGGCGAGGCAAGCGACACGGGAACGACGGTAACGTTTAAACCGGACCCGAGAGTTTTCGGCGACGAGAAATTCAGTTGGAATACTATATCCACAAGGCTCAGGGAAACGGCATATTTAAACAAAGGTATAAAACTCGTTTTGATAGACAGAAGAACGGACGAGGTCAGGGAAGAAGTCTATCACTTTGAGGGCGGTCTTGCCGACTACGTATCCTACCTCAACGAGGGCAGGTCAACGGTTTACGCTCCGCCCATTTACTGCGAGGCGAAATTAGACCGTTTCGAGGTCATTTGCGCCGTTCAGCACGGAGACAATTACAACGAAAGTATTTATTCATACGTCAACAATATCCCCACTAGCGAGGGAGGAACGCACGAAATGGGCTTTAAAGTCGCTTTCACCAAAGTTTTTAACGACTATGCCCGTAAGGCGGGATTTTTAAAGGATAAACAGCCCAACCTTTTGGGCGAGGACTTCAGAGAGGGTATGGTTGCCGTCATCTCCGTCAGAATGCAAAACGTGCAATTTGAGGGACAGACGAAAACAAAACTCGGAAACCCCGACGTCCGTCAAAAGGTGGAACAGCTTTTATCCGACGAGTTTGAAAAATGGACGAAAGACCCGAAAAATAAAATTTCCGCCGACGCCATTGTCGAAAAGGCGTTGGGTGCGGCTAAAACGAGAGAGGCGGCAAGAAGGGCAAAGGACCTTGCAAGGCAGAAAAACAGCCTTAACGGCGCAAACCTCATAGGAAAGCTGGCAAGCTGTACGGGCAAACGCTACGACCGAAACGAACTGTTTATAGTCGAGGGTGACTCCGCAGGAGGCAGCGCCAAGCAGGCACGAGACAGAAGTTTTCAGGCAATCCTGCCGCTGAGAGGAAAACCGCTCAACGTCGAAAAGGCAAGCCTCGAGCGTATTTTGGGCAACGAGGAAATTGCCACTATCATAAGCGCTTTGGGTACGGGCATAGAAAACGAATTTGACCTCGAGCACTTAAAATACAACAAAGTCATTATACTTGCCGATGCCGACCAGGACGGCGCACACATAAGGGCTTTGCTTCTTACTTTCTTTTTCAGATATATGCGTCCGCTCATTATCGACGGACACGTATACGTCGGTATGCCTCCGCTTTACAGATTGCAAAAGAACGGCGAGTTTAAATATTGCTATGACGAAAAGGCTCTCGAGGAGGGCAGGAAGGTCATGGGCAAGAGCGCTATTTTGCAGAGGTTTAAAGGTTTGGGCGAAATGAACCCCGAACAGCTGTGGGAAACGACGATGGACCCCAAAACGAGGACGATGACACGTGTTACGTTAGAGGACGCAATCATTGCCGATAAGAGGATATCCATTTTAATGGGCGACGACCCCGTTCAAAGAAGAAAATATATTTACGAATACGCCGACTTTAACAAGGTTGACGATTTTGATACGCAGAGGTAAGCATGGCAAAAGCTAAAGAGGAAAATTTTGTAGATTCATCAAAAATATACGACGTAGTTTTTGAAGACGTCATGCACGATTCCATGCTGCCGTATTCGGAATACGTCATACTCGACAGAGCGCTTCCGAGAGTAGAGGACGGATTAAAGCCTGTTCAGAGAAGAATTTTATATTCTATGTATGAAATGGGGCTCGGTCCCGAGAAACCGTTCAAGAAATCGGCGAGAATCGTCGGTGACTGTATGGGTAAATATCACCCCCACGGCGACAGCTCTATATACGGCGCAATCGTCAATATGGCGCAGGACTTCTCTATGAGAATGAAGCTCATCGACGGTCACGGAAACTTCGGTTCTATCGACGGCGACGGAGCGGCGGCAATGCGTTATACCGAAGCGAGAATGAGTCCGCTTGCCATGGAACTTTTAAGGGATATCGACAAAAACACGGTAACGTGGTCTAACAACTTTGACGACACGTTAAAAGAGCCGAATATCCTGCCGGGCAGATTTCCCAATCTTTTTGTCAACGGAGCTAACGGTATTGCCGTCGGTCTGGCGACAAATATCCCTCCGCACAATCTTTCCGAGATAATCGAGGCGGCTATAAAAGTTATCGACCACCCGTCCGTAAAACTCAAGGATTTGCTTCAGATTGTAAAAGGTCCCGACTTCCCGACGGGCGGTTATATAATCCCTGTGGATTCGCTCGAGGAAATTTATTCAACGGGCAGGGGCAAGATTAAAATCAGGGCAAAAGTGCATATCGAGGAAGAATCCAACGAAAAGAAAAACATCGTCATAACCGAAATCCCTTATAAAATTTCCAAGTCGGAATTGCTCACGAAAATCGCCGATTTAAGAGAAGCAAACAAAGACGTTTTGTCGGGTATCAGCGATATCGTAGACGAATCGGACAAGGACGGCATAAGAGCGGTCATCAAATGCAAAAGAGATACCAACGTGGACGATGTGGTCAACTTTTTGTTTAAAAAATCCAACCTCGAAACGACCTTTTCGATAAACATGGTGGCAATAGCAAACGGCAAGCCGGAAACGCTCGGGCTTGTGGATTATTTAAAATATTACGTCTTCTATCAAAGAGATATAATAAAACGCCGCACCGTATACGAGCTTAAAATCGCAAAGGCGAGAGCGGAAATCGTCAAAGGCTTGCTTATCGCCATTGCCAATATCGACGAAGTCATAAAGATAATAAAACAATCCGCTTCTACCACGGCGGCAAAAATCGCACTTAAAGAGAGGTTCAGCCTTTCCGACGAGCAGGCTACGGCAATCGTAGAAATGAAGCTCAAAAACCTCACTCATCTCGAAGTGGATAAACTCGAGCAGGAATTGAAAGAGCTCGAGGAAAGAATCGAATATCTCACCGAAATACTCAACAGTAAACAGCGCCAGTTCGAGGTGGTAAAGCAAGAGCTCAGAGAAATTGCAAAAAAACAGAAATGTCCGAGAACGAGCGTCCTTATGGGCAAGGGACAAAAGGTCAATATTCCCATTGCCGACCTCAATGCAGGTCCCGGATACAAAGAGGGCGTCGTTGCCGTCAATCCTTACGGCGAGATAAAATTTTTGTCTTTCCGCAGTTACGGAAACGGAGCGAGAGATATCAATACCTGTTCGGACAAAGAACTCGTCAAAGACGTCTGCGTGGTCAATAATACGGGCGAGGTTATTGCCTTTACCAATCTCGGAAACTATTGTAAAATCAATATCGACGAGATGCCCGAAAAGAAGTGGAAGGACAGCGCTCTGCCTCTAAAGCGTGTTTCGGAATATACCGCAGACGGAGAAAAAGTGGTCAAAGTCATGTTTATCGACAAACTCTTTGTGGGCGAGCTTTTGTTCTACACCAAAAAGGGTATGATAAAGCGTTCGGATCTTAGCGAATATCTTAAACTTGCCAAAGACTACAATCAGGCGGTCGTGCTTTCCGACGGCGACGAGGTGATAAACGTAGAAATGGTCGAAAGCGACAAGCACGTGCTTGCGGTAACCAAAAAAGGTCTGTCGCTTGCATTCAGGCTTGACGACGTTCCCGTTCAGGGCAGAAAAGCGGGCGGCGTAAGAGGCGTAAAACTAGGCGACGGCGACGAAGTGGCGTTTATGGGTCAGTGCGACGACGAAGGAGAAATTGTCGTTTGCACCACGGCAGGCAATGCAAAGAGAATTATTTCCTCTACCATTGAGCCTGGCAACAGATATCTTAAAGGCTCGCTTATTGCCGACCTCGGCACGGCAAGAATCGCAGGAATAACGCTCGTTAAGATGCCGTATGATTTCGGCGTGGTGACCGAGGATAACGTCGTGCACGTCGTCAACACCGAAAAGGTTAAGATAGATACAAAATCGACAAAAGGTAAATCTATCGTAAAAGGTAAAGTCAAATTTATCGTGGCGCACAAGTCGCAGTATAAATAGATTTGATAAAACGCCGTTGTCTTATATGCGCTCCGTCTATCCGCGCGCAGACTTATTAAAGACGGCAAAATAAATTATAGAGTATATTTTTGAACAGGAGATAATATGAAACAGGGATTTGACAGCGAACTTTATATGCAGAAACAAAAAGAGCAAATATTAAAACGTATTTCTCAGTTCGGCAAACTCTATCTTGAATTCGGTGGCAAACTCTTTGACGACTTGCATGCGGCGAGAGTTTTGCCCGGTTTCGATAAAGCTGCTAAAATCAAACTTTTGACAAGTTTAAAAGACGAGGCGGAACTCATTATCTGTATTTCCGCAGGCGATATCGAGAGAAACAAAATCAGAGCGGATTACGGCATAACCTACGGCACGGAAGTCACCAGAATGATAGACAATATTTCCAGCCAGGGCATAAGCATAAACAGCGTGGTCATAACCATGTTTGAGGACCAGCAATCCGCTGTCGCATATAAGGCAAAACTTGAAAACAGGGGAATTAAAGTATTTTTGCACCGCAAGACGAAAGGCTATCCGCACGACGTGGATACTATCGTTTCCGACTCGGGATACGGCGCAAACCCGTATATCCCGACGACAAAGCCGCTTGTAGTGGTTTCGGCTCCCGGTCCGGGCAGCGGAAAACTTGCCACTTGCTTAAGTCAGGTGTATCACGAAAACAAGAGAGGAGTGAATGCGTCATACGCAAAATTTGAAACTTTCCCTATATGGAACCTTCCATTGCTTCACCCGGTCAACCTTGCGTATGAAGCGGCGACAGCCGACCTTTTGGACGTAAATCAAATTGACACCTTCCACTACGACGCATACGGCACGATAGCGGTAAACTACAACCGTGACCTCGAAGCGTTTCCCGTGTTAAAAGCCATTTTGACGAAAATTTCAAAAAGCAACGTCATTTATAAATCGCCCACCGATATGGGAGTCAATATGGCAGGCTATTGCATTTACGACGACGAGGCGGTATGCGAGGCGGCAAAACAGGAAATAATAAGAAGGTATCTAAAAGGACTCGTCGACTTTAAAAACGGGCTTGCAAACGAAAAGACGATACTAAGGCTTGAGTTTTTAATGTCAAAACTCTCGTTAAAGGTAGAGGACAGGGTAGTCGTTACTGCGGCTAGAGAGAAAGAAAGCAAGACGGGTAAACCGTCAATGGCTATCGAGCTCGACGACGGCAGAATCATAAGAGGAAAGGGAAGCGACAATATGTCTGCGTCTGCTGCCTGCGTTTTTAACGCCGTCAAAGTTTTGGCGGATATACCAAAGAGCGTCAAACTGATATCCCCCGATATTATCGCTCCTATCAACAGGCTGAAAAAGAATATCTTAAAGGATAAGGACAAGGCGCTCAACCTCGAAGAGGCTTTGCTTGCATTGACAATCTGCGCAAATGCAGACCCGACGGCAAAACTTGCTTTAAAGCAACTTAACAGCTTAAACAATCTTCAGGCTCATTCTACCTGCATTTTAAAAGAGGCAGATGAGGAAGCCCTGAGAAAACTGGGTATCAATCTTACTTCAGACCCTAAATTCTCGTCAAACGATTTGTATTGCGATTAGTTTAGCCTGACGTTTTTTTAAGTCGGCAAAACACGAAAGGATATCCAAATTAAGATTGAACGGAAAAGGGGCATACAAAACGCATTAAAATCAAGCCGCCGTAAAAGGTGCGCAAAAGCAACCGAAAACGCATAAATGCGGTTTATCGGATATACCTGTTAAATTTAAGTTTAATAAACTGTCGATATAATATCTATATTAAAAACCGACAACGCAAAATTGCATAATATAAAGAAGTAAAACAGGATTGATTAAACAAACTATTTCGGCGGAAGTTGTTCCGCCTATAAACTTTGAGGCGTAAATGAACAGATGTGATTATCCCGAAAAATTAAAATGGAAGCTGGAAGACATTTTCCCGATAGACAACGATTGGGAAGATTGTTTTTCATATTTCAAAAAATGCGTCCCCGAACTGAAAGAATATAAGGGGAAGCTGTCGGACAAAAATCTGCTTTTCGAGTTTTTGGAAAAGCGTGAAAAGGCGGGCTTTGATTATTCGAGGCTTTACGTCTATTCACATATGCGCAAAGACGAGGATACCGCAAATTCCTTTTATCAGGCGATGTGCGACAAGATAGAGGCTGTGGGTGTGGAATTTTCCTCGTCGCTGTCGTTTATGATGCCCGAACTCGTAAGTTTGTCGGACGAAGTTTTGCAATCGCTGATATCCGACCCTAAATTCAAAGATTACGACGTGCTTTTCAAAGAGGTGCTCCGCAGCAAGAAGATAATACTTTCCGACAAAGAGGAAAAGATTTTGGCGGACAGCTCTCTTTTTTCGGACGGGGCAAAACAGATATTTTCCATGTTTGACAATGCCGATATTAAATTCGACGACGTGAAAATGCCTGACGGCAAGACTATGAAAATGTCGCACGGAGTGTATTCGCTTTTGCTTCAGAACGAAAATCAGGGCGTAAGAAAGGACGCTTTTACGAGTATGTTTTCCGTCTATAAAAATCACGAAAACACGCTTGCGAGCGTTTACGCCACCAACTGTAAAAAGGATTGGTTTTACGCCAAAACGAGAGGTTTTTCTTCATGTGAAGACTATGCGATGTATCTTGAGAACGTCGACACAAAAGTTTACGACAAACTCATTTCCTCCGTCGAAAAGGGACTTAAGACTTTGCATGAATATATGGGACTGAGAAAACGTGTGCTCGGGCTCGACGTTCTCAATATGTACGACCTGCACGTACCCATCGTGGAAAATCAGGACTTGAAGCTCGACTACGAGGACGCTTTCAAACTCGTCAAAGAGGCGCTTTCGCCTTTGGGGAAGGAATACACCGATTTGCTTCAAACAGCGCACGACTTTAGGTGGATAGACGTTCCCGAAACGAAGGGCAAAAGAAGCGGAGCGTATTCGTGGGGCACTTACGGCGTTCACCCTTATGTTTTGCTCAATTATCAGAAGACGACGCACGACGTGTTTACGATAGCGCACGAACTCGGTCATGCGCTCCACAGCTATTTTTCAAACGAGGCTCAGCCGTCGCAGAAAGCGGATTACGAGATTTTCGTGGCGGAAATAGCGAGCACTGTAAACGAGGTGTTGCTTTTAAAATATCTGCTCAAAAAAGCGGACGGCGAACTCAAAAAGTTTTTGCTGTCGTATTATCTCGATATGTTCCGCACAACTCTTTTCAGACAGACGATGTTTGCGGAATTCGAGGTAAAGGCGCACGCTCTCGTCACGCAAGGGGAACCTGTCACGGCGAGCGTTTTAAACGAAATATATTATAATTTAAACAAAAAATACTACGGCGGCGCTGTGGAGCACAATAAACTTATAGAGGTGGAATGGGCTCGCATACCGCATTTTTACAATTCCTTTTACGTATACAAATATGCAACGGGAATCACGAGCGCCGTGTCAATCGCAAAAAAAGTTCTCGACGGCAACACTCAAGGATATTTCAAATTCCTTTCGGCAGGCTCGAGTCTGTCGCCGCTGGAAATATTAAAGCTCGCCGACGTTGACATGACAGTGTCAAAACCGTTTGACGACGCCATGCTTGAATTTGCCGATTGCTTTGGTCAGCTATCCCGGCTCGTATGAAAAAGATAACGCTGTTTGCCGTTTTGATTGCGCTTTTTGTTTCGCTTTTCGTGTTTTCCGCATGCGACGGGGAAGACAGCGAGGTATATTGCGCCGTGGCGGGATATTCCTACGACGAGGAAACGGACACGGTAACCGTGCAGATAAATCTGCAAAACTCCACTGGAAACGCCGTGGCGAAAGCGGAATATCAAAGGGAAAAAACCGACGACGGCTTTTTCGATATCTACAAAACGACTTATAAGCTACCAGCCGATTTTTGGGATAAAATAAGGGTGAGAGCCGTAGAAGACGAAGCGCTCAAAAAAATTTTGGACGAAAAAGGCGCTGACGGCGAATATAACTTGAAAATTGTTTACGTTTATGCTACACTCTATAAATCAATTTACGGTGACGGCGAATATATCGAAAACGGTAAAACGAGAGCGTACGTCTGGCAATTCGATGAGGGCGAGGAAGTCGCCGTGCGTCTGACGCAAAGAGTGGAAGATAAGGCGATATGGTACGGACTTCTCATTGGCATTTTTGCTTTGGCAACGGTCATAGTTGCCGTTGTGGCAATCGTAAAACGCAAAGGAGATATAAATGAGCGAACAAAAGACTCAAACGAGTAAAACGGCGAAGCCCGAGGGCAGAGGTATGCCGTCGAATATCGAAGCGGAACAGGCGGTGCTTTGCTCCATTTTGATTGACAAAGACGCCGCAGACGCTTTGATTCCGAGGCTTTTGCCCGACGACTTTTACTCGAACAAAAACAGAATAATATTTGAAGCTATGAAGGAGATTCAGGACGAATCCAACCCCATAGATACCGTAGCCTTGACCGACAGGCTTGTTTTAAAGGGCAAACTCGACGAAGTGGGAAGCGTAAGTTACATATCCTCTCTTTCCATGGCTGTGCCGAGCTCCGCTAACTGCGAATACTACCTCGAAATGGTAAAGCGTGACGGTCTTTTAAGAAGAATTATCGGCACGGGCAACGATATCGTCAAAAAGGCATACGCTTCCGACGATGCGACCGAGATGCTTAACTACGCCGAAAGCAAGATTTTCTCTATCGGCGAAAACAAAGACAAAATGGCGCTTGCCACGATATCGTCGGCTGCGTGCAAGGCTTTTGATGAGATATCCGATATCCAAAAGGGCAAGGCTCAGCAGGAAAAACTCAGCACAGGCTTCAAGCAGCTTGACCGTCATCTTTTCGGTATGAAACCGGGCGAATTTATTTTGATTGCCGCCCGTCCTTCTGTCGGCAAAACGGCGCTTGCATTGAATATCGCCTGCGACGTGGCTATCGAGCAACATAAAAAGGTGGCTGTTTTCTCAATGGAAATGTCGTCGGTGCTTTTGGCAAAGAGGGTGCTTGCCCATCTTTCAAAAGTGTCGCTCACCGCTTCCAATAAAAAGAGGGGGCTTTCAAACGAGAGTATGGACGCTTTATACAGGGCGGCAAAGAGGTTGGACAGCGCAGATATTTTTATCGACGACTATTCGCTTAACACCCCGGGAGATATTCTCGCCAAATGCCGCCGCATTAAGAGAGAAAAAGGGCTTGACCTCGTAGTCATCGACTATCTCCAGCTTATGTCTATGGACGGAGGAAGATACAGCGACAACCGCCAGCAGGAAGTCAGCACTATATCGAGATTGATGAAACTTTACGCAGGCGAACTTAAGGTGCCTATCCTGGTGCTTTCGCAGATGTCCCGTGATTTCGATAAGAGGACGAAAACGGAAAGAGAACAAGGACCTAAGCTCAGCGACTTAAGAGATTCCGGCGCTATCGAACAGGACGCCGACGTAGTAATGTTCCTGCACCGTCTTGACGAAAACGACAGGACGAAAGTCGACCTTATCGTCGCCAAAAACCGTAACGGCCCGTGCGGAACCATTCACCTTCATTGGCAGGGCGATACGACTACATTCAGCGAAATCGAGGATATGCCCGTACCAAAGGAAAATCTTCTCGGAGGAGCCGCCGCAGTCAGGGAGGGCGACGAGTTTTCAAGCGTCGAGTCCGACGATTTCAAAGGCGAACAGGAAGAAAAATAAAAGCGATATTATGTGTTGAAGTTGTTCAAAATCGCTTTTACGATTATATCGCCGTTATGTTTTTTTAATAGCTTGTTTTTTTAAATCGGTGAAATTTTTAAAATTTAAATTATAATTAAGTTAGCGGAAGATTTTCTTCCGCTTTTTAATTTAGAATAAACGGCTTTATAAAATAATATAATTTAATATGTTTTTGGATGAACTGAACAAAAAACTGAACCTTACCGAATGTGCGTCCGATTTTGCCTTGTGCGTATACGGAAAAAGTAAAGCCGCCGTAGAGGGAATCAAGACGGTCAGCTATTTAAGCGAAAGTGAGATAAGGTTTAAAACCAAGCATAATATCCTGTCAATCAAGGGGGAAAAACTCCGTCTTTCGGAAGCGGGAGGCGGCGTCGCATACGTTTCGGGAGAGGTAAAGAGCTTTGAAATTGTTTGACAGAACCTGCTTTCGAGTGGAAGGCTCGCCATATTCCGTGGCAAATCTTTCTAAAAAAATCAGAATATACGACGTGGCGGAGAAAAACGGAAAAATTTACTTTTGGTGCAGGCTAAAAGATGAACAAAAGTGTATTGCCATTTTAACCGATATGTGTTATAATTTTTCGGTAGTGGATAGAAAGGGCTTTTTGCCTTCCGTCCGAAAAATTATGCTTCGATACGGGCTTATTGTCGGTATACTCTTTTCGGTTGTCGTATGCTCGCTGTATCCGAGTTTTTTGACGGATATAAAAATAAACGAAAGCGAATACGCTACAAGCGTTCTTTCGATATTGTCAAAACACGGCATAAAAAAATATTCGTTTGCTTTTGACGTCGATTCAAAATCTATCGAAAGGGAAATACTCGCTTTGGACGGCGTATCCTTTGCCGACGTAGTCAAAGAGGGAACGACCATAAAGGTTTCCATAGTCAAAGAACAACCCAAACCCGATTATTTTCCGCTTGTCGGCGAAAGCGTCAGGGCGGTAAAAAAGGCGGTATTTTCAAGGGCGATAGTTTACGGCGGTACGCTTGTTAAGTCTTACGGCGATATAATAAATCCCGGAGATACTCTCATTGAAAACTATATTGTCGTGGGAGAGGAAAAGGTTCCGACTCAGGCGGGAGGCAAGGTTTACGGCTTTTTATACTACGAGGCGGAATGGTATTTCGAGTATATCGACAACGTGCGACTTGAGGAATACAAAAAAACCGTTTTGATTTTCGCTCTTTCGCAAATTAAGGACGAGGCGAGTATAATTTCGGTTGATTACGAGATAAACGGCAATAGTATAAAAGCAATGGTAACAACGGAAGAAAGAATAGACGATTTTAAATCGGTTTAATTTAAGTGAAAAAGCGCAAAAAAAAGTACCGCTTTGAATTGTTTTTGCGGCTTTGGCATGATATAAGTCTGCGGGCAATGAGATGGAAAAAAGATAAAAATATTCGGGTGAAAATATGGAAATGACAAAAGAAGTTTCGCACAAAAAATGGAATTGGAAAGTGTTTTTGCAGAGCCAGATTGCAGTGCTCATTTTTTCTACGCTCATTTCCATAGTAACAATTTTCTTCGTGTCCGACTTCACAAAGGAATTTCATAACTCGGCGGCGACTACCACGGGTATATTTTTATCGAATATTTTGCTTATCGAAACTCTTTATGTTTCTCTGTTCGTTTTCGATTCCGAAAAACTTACTAAAACTTCTTATTTCGTGCTCGATTCCTTGGTGGTTACGATAACTTATATATTGTCCACCGTCATGTATAAGTTTTGCAGTCCGTTTGCCGTTCCCGTTCAGCTTTGCGCACTTTTGCTTTGCATTTTGGTGAGCAGTAAAACCGGCATCATATGCATCGTAGACCTCGTCATTTTGATTTTGGTAAACTTTCTGTTAAGAGGCGCATATATAGAGCAGACTGTCATAATTTCCATAGTGGCTGCGATAGTGGGCAACCTCGTGTCGGGTGGCACTATGATTTATTTTGCGTCAAAACACTATACGAGAATCAGATTTTTGCTGTGCTGTCTTTTGGCAAGCGTTGTTGCCGTGCCGTTTACTATAATTTTGTCGATATCCATGGGCATAACGAACATAAGTCTTTTGTTCAACGTTCTGTGGGGATTGCTTTCTTCTGCGATAGCCATAGTGCTCTATTTCCCGTTTATCATATTGTTTGAAGCGATATTCAATACGACGGACGATTTCAGGCTCGACGAGCTTTGCCGTCTTGACCAGCCCTTACTCAAAAGACTTGCAAGCGAAGCGCCCGGAACCTTTAACCACTCGCTTGTCGTAGGAAACCTTGCCGAATCGTGCGCTATCGCCATAGGCGAAAACAGCAGGCTCGCAAAAGCGGCGGCATATTATCACGACGTAGGCAAACTTAAAGCGCCTATATATTATGTGGAAAATCAATCCAATTACAATCCGCACGACGAACTTATCCCCGAAGTGAGCGTAAGCATGATAACGTCGCATACCGTGTTCGGAGAAATGCTCAACCGACAATACAGGCTGCCCAAAGAGATAGCGAGAATTTCTCTCGAGCACCACGGCACGTCATCTGTCGGATATTTCTATCAAAAGGCGCTTTCGCTTACCGAAGGCAATGCCGACAAAATGAATTTTTCCTATTCCGGACCTAAGCCTTCAAGCAAAATTTCCGCAATCATCATGATTGCCGATACCATCGAAGCGGCAACGAGGGCGTATATGCCTCCCACTAAAGAGGAATTCGTGCAAAGAGTCAATACATTGATAGACGATAAATTGAAGACGGGACAGTTTGACGAGTGCCCGATAACCATGGAAGATCTTACCGTCATTAAAAATACCATAATAAACGTTTTGCCGAGTATTCACCATTCGAGAGTGTCCTACGGCGAAGATAAAAAGACGGAAACGAAAAAGGAAGAAAAAACGGAAAAGGATATAAAAAATGCTTAACTTGTCGGCTGTTCCTTTTAAATATAAGACAATATTAAAAAACGTGTTTAAAAAAACGGAAGAATACTTTGCCGTCAAAGGCGTGTTTGGCGTCGACGTCTGCTTTTTAAACGAGGCGGATATGTTCGAGCTGAATAAGCGCACCAGAGGAGTCGATAAAGCCACCGACGTGCTTAGCTATCCGTCTATGGAGATAGGGGCAAAATTTCCCATAGATAAGTCTTTGTTTACCGACGACCTTTTTGACGGAAAAACATACACCCTCGGCTCCGTTGCCATATGCGAAAGCGTCGCCCTAAAGCAAGCCGAAGAATACGGACACAGCGTCAAAAGGGAGGCGGCTTTTTTGTTTTCGCACGCTCTTTTGCACCTTTTAGGCTTTGACCACTTAAACGAAGAACAGGAAAAGGAAATGCGTTTTCACCAGGAAAAAATATTAAGCGAATTAGGATACGTCAGAAAATGAAGTCAGGATTTATTTGTATAGCGGGATTGCCGAACGCAGGCAAATCCACCTTGATAAACACTCTTGTGGGAGAGAAAGTCGCAATCGTATCATGGCGACCGCAGACGACGAGGAACAACATTTTGGGCATATTGAACGCCGATGACTGTCAGTTCGTGTTTGTGGACACTCCCGGTTTTCATAAACCCAAAAATCAGCTTGGAGAATACATGAACAAGACGGTATCGTCGTCTGTCAAGGACGCCGACGTTTTACTTTACGTCGTCGACGCGGCAAAAGGGGTAAGCGATGCCGACGTCAAGTTTTTGGAAGGATACGAAGGCAAGATGCCGGTTGTCATAGCGCTCAACAAAGAGGACGCCGTGACGAGAAACACGCTGTTTGACGCTCTTAAGGATTTAAACCGTTTTGGGTGGGCAAACGCCATAATACCGATATCCGCAAAAAAAGGCGAGGGCGTTGATACCTTGCTCGAGGAAGTAAAAAAACTTTTACCCGAGGGCGAGAAACTTTATCCCGACGACGTGTATACGGATAAGTCAATGCGATTTATGGCGGCAGAGATAATAAGAGAAAAAGGGCTTTACCTTTTGGATAAGGAAATTCCCTACGGGCTCGGAGTGGAAATTGTCGACTTTAAAAAGAGGGAAGACAAACCTATATGGGATATAAACGCCGACATAATTGTCGAAAAGCAGTCGCATAAGTCCATCGTCATAGGAAAGGGCGGAAGTATGCTTAAACAGATTGCCTCGGGGGCGAGGGAGGACCTTGAAAAACTCGTGGGCGACAAGGTGTTTTTGACGCTATACGTCAAAGTCAAATCGCAATGGCGTGACAGTGAATATCTGATGAAGGAACTGGGATACAACCTCAAGGACGTAAAATAAATAGGAAAAGGGCTTTTTTGCTCTTTGCACAAGTGTTCCTGAAAAGGCGGCAAGCAATTTTGACGGGGAAATAGGCATAAATAGGCTACGGCGGAAAATTTAATATAGTTTTAACTTCAAACACTTAAAATTATAAACGAAATATGATAAAATGAGATAAGTATATATACCGCCTTGCAGAATAAAAATTAAATTTAGCCAAAAACTAAATTTATGAAAAAGACGAAAAAAAGCATAGACGGTAAACAAATGTTCTGGAAACTGTTTTGCACTACCGGCAAGACGGGGTATTATCAGATATACAAACGGTTGGAAAGAGAAGATGACTGACGGCAACGGATTTAAAGTGACCGCTATATGCGTAAAGAGCGTCGATTATAACGAAAGCGATAAGATTGTTACGCTGTGTTCGGTCGAAAACGGCAAGGTGACGGCAAAACTTAAAGGCGTAAACAAAATATCTTCAAAACTTAAATACGCAGGACAGCCTTTTTGCTTTGGCGAGTATTCTCTTGTCGGAAAGGGTGGCAAATACATAATTTGCGAATGTAAGCAAATCGAAAGTTTTTCCGAGCTTGCAAAAGATTTGAAAAACTACTACGCAGGATTTGCCGTTTTAAAAGTTTTGTCCGATTTCAGCGCCGAAAACGTATCCAATCCCACATTGACGCTTTACGCCGTAAAGGCGCTCAAGGCGATAGCTTATGACGGAATGAAGCCAACAAGGGCTTTCAATAAATTCGTATATCACGCTTTGGCGGAGCTTGGGTTCAGGCTTGATTTCAACGTTTGCGCCGTGTGCGGAAAAAAACTCGACGAGGCATATTTTTCCGTGGGTGACGGGATAGTGTGCGCCTCGTGCGGCTCGGTGTTTAAAAATCGCGTCCCTTCAGACGTTTTAAGATGTATGCAAAACGATATGTCGGGCGATGATATAACTCAAAATAATACAGCATTGTTTTTAAAGGATATAGCTGCCGAACTTCTCGGAATAAAAATAGCTATACCCGAATAGGTGGATATGAAAAGAGCGATTTTGGCGATAGTTATTATCTTTGTTTGCGTCGCAATGTTTGCGACTTTTTCGGCGTGCAATTCCTCGACGGAAAATTCTATGCTGACAATTTATAAAAATCGCTCAAACGTAGGCGAATTTACGAAAGCGGAATATCTCGGAACTTTGCCGGTGGGATATAGAGTTTTGACTTCTACCACCAATTATGCTTATTCGGAATACGGATATCAAAAGGAACTCGACGGCTTTATCGTATACAACGAGAACGGCTTAAATTTTATTAAGACGGGTGCGACCGACGTTTATTTTCAAAATCTTTCGTTTAACATCAAACAGATTCACGTTTACTACGGAAACATTTTCATGATGACGTCGGATACAAAAATTCTCGTTTACGATTACGACAACGATAAATGGCTTTACGGAACGGATAATCCGCTTTGTGTTCCGCCCACGATAAACCGTTCTATTTCGACATACGTTTACGCCATTTCAAAGGACTATTTCTTGACGATTTCCTCGCCCGAGGTGTTCAAAAAGCAGTTTGGAGAGGATAAAGAATTCGCCACGTCTTATTTTGTTTTCCATTCCAACGGAAATATGGTGGGACGTATCGACGCTACGGCAACGGTCAGTTCTAGACTCGGCAGCGTCGACGGCTTCGACACCTATGCGGTAGTCAACAACATAACCGGCTCAAACGGCAAGGAAACCAGGATATTCAATCTGACGGGGCTGACCTCAAAAAATCAAAACCTCATCGAGCCGAATTACAACGGAGTGTTTTCATATGCGTCCGGCACCAATAACGGACTTGAAGCGACATACTTCGGAAACGGTAAATTTTTGATTCACATAGAAGAAGAGGGCGACGAAACCGATTATTTCTATAAAGACGAGAACGACAAATATTGGAAAGTCAGAAGATATATCTTTCGTGCCGATACGGGAACAAGAGAGACTTATCGCTCGGAAACGCTGTTTTTATCGATAGAGAACGAATATTATCAATATTCAACTACAAAGACCTATGACACCTCGCAGTTTTTGCAACCGGGATACTCCTACGTGTCTTACGGCATAGTGAGGGATACGGATAAAACGGTATCTTATGACGAGTTTATCATAAGAAATTCCGACTTTACCATAGTAAACTCGCTCACCAAAAATTACGGCTCGGTCGAATTTCCCGATACCGACGCAATCAGTTTAAAAGAGCTCTTGCTTTTCTACGTCGGCGGAATAGGTGTGGTTCAATCGCAGACGGGCGTTTTGAACATTTACAATACAGAAGGTGAAGTCATAGCAAGCAACAACGACTACGAGTATCAGAGCGCTACCTACAACAGCGGTATGATTGTCTGCACGATAGTCGACGAGGAAAACTCGACAGACTCGTCCACGGCTTTGCTTTACGGCGCAGTAAACACCAAAGGACAAGTTACCGTTCCGTTTATTTATGACAGTCTTAGTTTGTTTACGGGCTTTTATGCAATAGGTCAAAGAGACGACGAAAACGGCGACACAAGCTATTATCTTGTCGGCAAAAACGGATATGAAGTGTTCCTCGGAAATTCCAAGTCAGTGTCGGAAGATTATAGCTTCCATATAAACAACAACGGCGGTATTTACAAAACCGGTTGCTACGTATACAGCTATGTCAACGACAAGGGAACAAAACTTTACGGCGTTAAATCCACAAATGCGTCGACCACCAAAAATCTTTTGCTTGAAGCTAAATACACCACTGTCACGCTGTTCTCGCCGTCATCCGAGTTTGCCAAAGTGTATGTTTTCTGCATACCCGACGGTGGCACGCAACAGGAAATGTATATCTTAAAATAAACCGTCTTATCCGACAATGGGCTAAATAATGGAAACAAAAATAGTTAAAGCCTCAAACAAGTCGATAGCTGAGGCGGCAAATCTTATAAAAAAAGGGGAATTGGTGGCTTTTCCCACCGAAACCGTTTACGGACTCGGCGCAAATGCGTTTGACGAAAACGCCGTGGCAAAAATTTTCGAGGCAAAGGGCAGACCTCAGGATAATCCGCTTATCGTCCACTTATCCTCTTACAAGGACGTCGAAAAAGTGGCAAAGGATATTCCCGACGCCTTTTACGCTCTCGCCAAAAAATTTATGCCGGGACCTTTGACCGTCGTGCTTTCAAAGGGCGACAGCGTGCCTTATCGGGTTACCGCAGGGGGCGAAACGGTTGCCGTGAGAGTGCCTAAAAAGAAATGGGCAAGAAAACTTATTGCTTCTTCCATGCCGCTTGCAGCTCCGTCGGCGAACAAGTCGAAGCATATATCTCCGACGACGGCAAAACATACCTATGACGATTTAAACGGGCTTATCCCTATGGTGCTCGACGGCGGTCCGTGCGAGGTTGGGATAGAATCTACCGTGCTCGATCTTACAGCGGATACTCCCACGATACTCAGACCGGGATACGTTACGGAAGATATGCTCTTAAAAGTGCTTCACAGCGTCGTAACGTTTAGCGGTAAGATAAAAATTGCAAAATCACCGGGAATGAAATATACGCACTACGCCCCCAAGGTGTATACCGTCGTGGCTAAGACGAGAGAGTCGATGCTCGCCGAATACGACAGGGCGGTGTCTGAGGGAAAAAATCCCGTTATGATTTTGCGCACTGCGGACGAGAAAGTCGTAAAAGAGCGACACCACGTCTTTTTGGGTAAAAAACCGTCCGACGTTTCAAAGAATATTTATGCGGCTATGCTTGCCGCCGAAAAAGTTTTCGACGAAATCATAATTGAGAATTTCGGAGAGAAAGGTCTGCTGGGCTCGGTGATGAATCGGGTAGAAAAATCGGCAGGACATAAGGAGGTTTGATTATGAAAAAATTGTTGGTAGTATTTGTCTGCTCGGGCAATACCTGCCGTTCGCCCATGGCTGAATTTTTATTCAGACGCTTTCTGGAAAGCGAGGACGTTGAAAACGTCGAAGTGACTTCATGCGGTATCAAAGCGGCGGAAGGCTCGCCCATGTCGCCCGAGGCTGTTAAGACTTTGGCTAACAGAGGAATTAAAGGCACGGAAAATTTTGTCGCCAAACAGCTCACAAAGGATATCTTTAAAAAGGCAGACCTTATAGTCGCACTTTCAGACAGGATTTTGGTGGATATCGAGGAACAGTTCGGCGAAAACAAAAAGATTTTGGGATTCGGTTCAAATCTTCCCAACACTACCGCAGTTTCCGACCCTTACGGACAGGGTATGTTTGAATATGAAGAAGCGTGTTCTCAGATTGAAATCAATATGTCCCAGGTGGCAAAATACATATTCAGAAATCTTTTGTAATTGATATTATATCAATTTTAAAGGCGGCATACTGCCGCCTTTATTTTTTTTCGTTTTTTAGGGATAATATTATGTTTTTATATGACTAAAACTTTTATGTTTTTATTTCATCAAACCTTTTATGTTTTTATTTCATTAAAACTGAGTATAGATAATTTTTAGGTTTCGTCGTATTTAAGCAAAAGCTCCTCGAAAATTTTGATATGCACTTCCTCGTCCAGGATTATGCGCTCTAAAAGGAGTTTCAAATCTCTCTGGTTTAAAGCAAGGATGGTTTTTTCATAATTTTTGATGGCGAGTTTTTCTCCGTCTATGTTGTTTTTAAGATAAACTTTTGGATTTGAAGCATAGTTTATAAAACTTCCGTTCCAAAAACAGCCGCTCCCTATGATAGGATATCCGCCCAGCTTGACGATAGCTTCACCGAGCATTTCGTGGTGAGTCATCTCGACGATAGATATTTCTTCAAGTATCTTTTTTAAATCCGCCGTCATATACGACTGATAGGCATACGTCAAAATGGCGGTAGTTTCGCTATCCCTGCCTGCATAATTCGGCAGTATCAGCCGAGCCTCCGATAAATCTTTTGCAACGTTTACCTCGGGATAAGGCAAGTCGCATTTTACTTGAGATAAATCCATATTCCCTCCAATAGTCGCTACAATATATGTATTTTTCCGACGTTTGGTGAAAAATAAATATGTTGCTTAAAACGCTTGTATTTTTTTTGCAATTATGTTAAAATTCTACCGTTAATGAAAAGAGGTAACTATGTTTAATTTCGACTTTATGCTTTCCGCTATTGCGAATACCACAAATATGACTCGTGAGGTGCAGCAGGGTGTGCTCATCGCACTCATGGTCATCATGTCGATTTTGGCTATTGCCATGATAGTCGTCGTGTTGATGCAGCAGGGCACCGCCGATAACGTTCAGGCTATCACGGGTAGCTCAACCGATTCGTATTACGGTAAAAATAAAGCAAGGTCAAAAGAAGGGTTGCTTAAAAAAATCACGCTTATAATTTTTTGTCTGATTATGGTCACCTCGATTATATTCTTCATAATATCTTTGGTGGACGTTGGACAGGGCGTAGAACTTTAAAAACACAAAAGCGACCAAACGGTCGCTTTTAAAATATTTGGAGGAATATGGATAAAGTTGTCGCAACCAACAAAAAGGCGTATCACGACTATTTCGTGGAAGACACTTATGAAGCCGGCATCGTACTTGTCGGGAGCGAGGTTAAATCCGTAAGAAAAGGAGCGGTAAACCTAAAAGACAGTTATGCGATTATAAAGGGCAACGAAGTCTTTTTGCTCGGCGTCCATATTTCGCCGTATGAAAAAGGCAGTTGTTTCAACGAGGACCCTTTAAGAACGAGAAAACTTTTGCTTAACCGACAGGAGATAAATAAAATAAGAGGTAAAATCGAGATTAAAGGTTATACGCTCGTCCCGTTGAAAATGTATTTTAAACAATCTCTCGTAAAGGTTGAGCTTGGCATTTGCAAAGGTAAAGAACTCCACGACAAAAGGCAAGCAATCAAAACGAGAGAGGAAAACAGAAATATTCAAAGAATTAAAAAGGAGTATAACAGCAAATCTGTTTAAAAGCTTATGAAAAAAGGAACTATTTGCGTTCAAGGCTCATATTCGCCGAAAAGCGGCGATACGAGAGTTTTGCCGCTCTATCAAAGCACGACATACGTTTATGAAACCGCAGACGAACTCGCTCATCTTTTCGATTCGCCAAAGGACGGTCACATTTACAGCAGAATTTCAAATCCCACTGTTTCGGCTTTTGAAGAAAAGATTTCAATGCTTGAGGGAGGTGTGGGAGCCATGGCATGCGCAAGCGGTATGAGCGCTATATTGCTTACCGTGCTTACTCTTGCAAAGGCAGGCGATAACGTAATAAGTCTTAATACTATTTACGGCGGAACGTTTAATCTGTTCAACGTAACGTTGCGCAAATACGGCATAGAAACAAGATTTATCACTCCCGACGACGACGCCGAAACAATCGAAAAACTTATCGACGACAAAACCAAACTTGTTTACACCGAAACTATAGGCAATCCGTCGATGGTCGTTCTCGATTTCGACGTTTACGCAAAGGTCTGCAAAAAACACGGTCTGCCGTTTATTGTGGACAACACTTTGGCAACTCCGGTTTTATGCCGTCCGTTCGAGCATGGCGCAAATATCGTCGTTCATTCTTCCACCAAATATTTTGACGGTCACGCCTCCTGCGTGGGCGGTCTCGTCGTCGACGGCGGAAACTTCGATTGGGAAAACAATAAGCGTTTTAAAGATTTTGTTGAGCCCGACGAAAGTTATCACGGCGTAGTTTACGTCAAAGAGGGCGGCAAGGCGGCGTTTATACTCAAGGCGAGAATGCAGCTTATGAGGGACATAGGCGCTATTATGGCTCCTTTTAACGCATATCTCACAAATCTCGGCTGCGAAACTTTGGAACTCAGAATGCTCAGACACAGCTCCAATACCGCAGCGCTTGCCGAATACCTCAATTCGCACGACAAAGTCGAATGGGTGAGGTATCCCTCGCTCAAAGGCGATAAATACTATGAGCTCGGCAAAAAATATTTTGACGGCGGATTTTCGGGTATGCTCTCTATCGGAATTAAAGGCGGAAAGGAAAAGGCGTTAAAGTTTATGGAATCGCTTAAACTGTTTAAGATTGTCACGCACATCGCCGACGTCCGTTCCTGCGTGTTGCACCCGGCTTCAACCACTCACCGTCAGTTGTCGGACGAGGAACTTGTCGAGGCGCAGATTCCGCCAAATCTTGTCCGTCTTTCGGTCGGAATAGAAAATATAGAGGATATCATCGAAGACGTCAAAAACGCTTTGGATAAAATATAACGTTTTAGATGGGAAACCTATAAAGGTTTTTGACCGCATTCTTACAGCATTAAATAAAATTAAAGCCTTATCGGCATATAACCGTATCGGCAGGTTTAAAATCGGCCATACCGGCTAAAACAAAAACAGAGGAAAAACGCTTATGCCTATCATCATACCCAAGGATTTACCCGCTTACAAGATTTTAAATAAAGAAAAAATCTTCGTAATGGATAAAGACAGGGCGGGGAAACAGGATATCAGACCGATTGAAATCGCGATAGTCAATCTCATGCCCACAAAGGAAGAAACGGAAACTCAGCTTGTCCGTCTTTTGTCAAATTCTCCTTTGCAGGTAAACATAACCTTTATTCAAACGGCAACGTATAAGCCCACGCACGTTTCGGGCGATCATATGGAAAGATTTTACCGTTCGCTTGCCGACGTCAAAAATCAGAAATTCGACGGAATGATAATCACGGGCGCTCCCGTTGAAAATATGCCCTTTGAACAGGTGGATTATTGGAAAGAGCTTGTCGAGATTTTCGATTTTGCGGATAAGAACGTGACGAGCACCATTTATATCTGTTGGGGAGCTCAGGCGGCACTGTATTATCATTTCGGCATAGATAAAAAACCGCTTCCGCAGAAGATGTTCGGTATCTTCCCGACAAAGGCGGTTGTCGAGCACGATATGCTTTTAAAGGGTATGGACGACGTGTTTTACGTTCCGAATTCAAGGCATACCGAGGCCGACCAAAGAGCGATTGAGGAATGTGAAAAACTTAAAATCCTCGCGCGTTCGGACGAGGCGGGAATTGCGATTTTAAAGACGCACGACAATAAAAAGTTTTTCTTTATGGGGCACTCGGAATACGACCGTTTTACCTTAAAAAAGGAATACGAAAGAGATATAAACAAAGGATTAAAAATCGATAAACCGAAAAATTATTTTATAGGCGACAGCTTGGAAGTCAATATGAGCTGGCGCTCCACGGCAAATCTGCTGTTTTATAATTGGCTCAACTATTACGTATATCAGGTCACGCCTTTCGTGCTGTAAAGCGGTTTAGCATAGTGCGTTTTGTGTGCATAACTGTCTTTGAACGCGGCTGAGCAAAAGACGCTTAACGTGAATATATTCCGTTGGCGCTAAAGTCATTTTAATGGTTTATCCTCTTTGTTTGCTTTAGCCCATACAATTTAATCTTTTACAATTCAAACAAAAAGCCTTGCGAACAGCAAGGCTTTTTTAAGGTATCAGTTATTTTCTTTTAGTTGGTATCGGAGATAACCAAAGGTATTTCGATTCCTTGAGTTGTGGCTTTAAGGAGATATAAGCCGTTGATAGTTCCGTGACGGTCAATATAGTTTTCCTCACCGCCGACGTTTGTTCCTACCCATTCGTTCAAATAGAGCGTTGTTAAGTCATAATACCCGTCATCTCCCAAAACGGAATAAGCCGTACTCAGTCTATATATATGTCCTACGGCGTAAGAGAAGGTATATGTTCCGTCTATAAAATCACTGAGGTAAATCGTTTGTATTTCTTCGTAATCCGAACCTTGAACATAATTTGTGTCCGTGATATTCAAAAATATGTTTTGATCGTCATAATCAGTCATATTTTCATAGGTGAACGTAACGTCCATCATTTCTATTTCAATTTGAGAATTTTCCGAAACGGTAAATTCTTTAATCAACGTTCCGAGTCTCGAATTGTTCGGGTCAAGGTAAACGTATATAAATGTTTTTCCAGGGCTTACTTTTGATAGGTCAACGCTGAGTTTGCCTCCGGTTATCACAGTGCCGTCGCTTGCCCTCTCCGGAACAAACTCGATGGCGTCGGAAGGTATAACCGTTTGGTTGGATGATTCGATGGTGGCGTCAATACTTGTTATCAAATTTCCGAAAGATATTCCGGGGAAGTCTAAGGGCAAGTCAAAAGTTCCGGTGATGCCGGAAGGTATTGTGTCAACAAGTGTCTCGCCCCAATCGAGGTTATCGTCAGAGGGATTGTATTCGCCGACCGGTGCAAGAATTACCGTGATGACGACGTCTTCGTCAGGCATGGTGAATTTGTGACCGAATCCCGTGTCAACACAAACGATATCGTTTGCCCAAACCGATTCCAAGCTATAAAAAAAACTGTTTGTGACCTTGACGTCAAAATAGACAGGGTCGCCTACTTGTGCCGATGAAGCAAGGTTTTTTATTTCATAGTTTTCTCCCGCAACTGCCGAAATTTTATGCACGGGATTGGCGGTTGTCGTTGTTACTTCTCCGCACGCAATCAACGCAACAGAGGTAATTGCAACAATCATAACAACAGCCAAAATTAAAAATGCTTTTTTCCTCAATTTCTTTCCTCCTAAATATTAAAAATCCGCACAATTACACAATTGTCGATATATATATAATAGCATAGTTAATTTAGCAAATCAATAGAGACTTAAAAATAAACGGATAAAATTAAAGCCAAAAAAGCTGTTTTGTGCGCGGTATAAGATAAAAAATAAAAAAGTAAAATTTATGATAAAAGCAAAACGATAAATCTTAGTCTTCCAAACCCATTAAATAATCTATTGATACGTTGAAATATTTTGCAAGGATTATAAGCTGTGAGCCTTTAACGTCTGCCTGACAGTTTTCCCAACGGCAAATGGAAGAAGAACCTATGTTGACTTCTTTTGCCAATGCCTGGATTGAAAGACCTTTTTCAATCCTCAATTCTTTTAATCTCTCAGCAAATTTTTCCATAACTTTTTCCTCTTTTGTCATTAGGATATCCCAACATGGGGATAAAGTCTTGACAATCCCTAAATAGGGATGATATAATTATCCCGATAAAGGGACGAGAGGATGAACAAGAAAATAAAGGTAGAAGTGATAGAAAAGTATTTAAGTGAAAATAATTTGACTAAACAAAAATTTTGCAAGATGTGCAGAATCTGCTCTGCTACATTAAATAGGATTTTGCAACACAATGTCGGCGTAAGATTTTTAACTTTATTGAAAATAGCAAGAATAATTAAAATATCAACGATAAATTTGTATACGGTCTTATAAACTATTTTGCTTTTTTATATGCAAGTAATACTTTGTAAATTGTCCAATTATTTACAATAAAGATTTTATTTTGTGTATTGAAATTTAAAAAAAGGTTAGCAGAGTGGAACGCCTAAAAAAACAGGAATGATGCAAAAATTTTATTGTAAATAATTTTGACAAAAATAAATTTTAATTATGTAGCGTTAAGCGATGCGAAAAAGAGCAATAAAAAAGTGCTTTTAGCACTTTATTTTTTGTGACTAAAAGCGAGCAGTAGGTGGGAATCCCGAAAAAGCGTTAGCTTTTGAGGAAGAGGAGCCACTGCTCGGGAAGACGGCTGTTTACTCAAAACAAACTGCGTTTGTTTTTTTGCCATATCGCCGCTTTCCTCGCTTTCCGCAAAAGGCACTTTTGCGGAGTGTTAAGACGGTAGGGACATTTTAATAAGGCTTTACACAAAATAGATTTTGCAATTTGGAGCATAGAGGTTGAAAAAGAGCAAAAAAAAAGTGCTTTTAGCACTTTATTTTTTGTGACTTAGAGCGAGCGGTAGGTGGGAATCCCGAAAAAGCGAGAGCTTTTGAGGAAGAGGAGCCACTGCTCGGGAAGACGGCTGTTTGCTCAAAACAAACTGCGTTTGTTTTTTTGCCATATCGCCGCTTTCCTCGCTTTCCGCAAAAGGCACTTTTGCGGAGTGTTAAGACGGTAGGGACATTTTAATAAGGCTTTACACAAAATAGATTTTGCAATTTGGAGCATAGAGGTTGAAAAAGAGCAAAAAAAAAGTGCTTTTAGCACTTTATTTTTTGTGACTTAGAGCGAGCCACACGCGATGGTGCCGGCGGCCGGACTTGAACCGGCACGGTATCACTACCGCTGGATTTTGAGTCCAGTGCGTCTGCCAATTTCACCACACCGGCTTGAACGAGATATAATATAGCATATTTGCTTTGGTTTTGCAAGCGTTTTTTATCGGCTTTAGCAGTCAGATTTAAATTATTGCACGGATATTCAAAGTCGAAAACTTTCTGAAAGATTTCATTTATATTTGGCGGAAACGTTGCCTTCGTAACAAATGCGTTTTTTGCTTTGTCGCAATATAGAGGTTTCCACTTGAATTGATTATCGCATAATAAAAGCCGTCTTTTTTGACGGCTATGGCGGAATGGCATAATTTCGCCGTTGTTTTTTATTTTATATTCGCCGTTAAAAACGCCGTCAGTCTTTGGCTAGGATATAATTTCCCTTAATCGTGACAGTTTTACCCTCGGGGATATAGATTATCGTTTGCATATCGTTTTTGCTTTGGTCGAACATAAAAAAGCACATATTGTTCAGGGCGTTAATCGGTTTAGGGGACGGGGTGCCGTTTAGTTTTAAAACAGAGCCGTCGACAGATATATCCGTTTGTTTTTCGTATTGATTGTAAAAGATAATTTTTATTAAATCGCCGTTTACTGCGGTATATTTCACTACGACGTTTTTGTCGGGGCAGTCGATAATGATTTCCGTGATATCGTCTGCAAGATAGCCGATTTCCATTTTTTCGGCGTCGGCATAATAACCGTTTTGCATTAAGTAATACTGTTTTCCTCTCGACAGGGTGTCGGGACTTTGGTTGTCGAGGATTGCAAGAAGAAAAAGGAAAACTGCGGCCACGACGGCTAGCACGATTTTGGATATATCGAACGCCCTTTTGTGTTTTTCGAGCCTTTCGATTTTTTCCGATTGTTTGGCTTTTATCGTATAAAAAGAAAGGCAGAACAAAACGAGGAAGAATTCTGCCAAAAGGACGGATATGCCTGCGGTAAAGAAAAAGTATGAAGCGGAATGAGTGGCGACGGTAAGCGGAATTATATATATAAAAAATAATATCGCACCTAAAGCGAACACTCCGCCTAAAATTATGCACACCCAAAACAGGAAGGAAAAAAGGTTGTGTTTGGTTTTGTCCGAAAGTTTATTCATAGCTATATTTAAACAATTTACGGCGAATTTGTCAAACCTTTTGGTTTTAAAAAGCAAATTGCAATCATATAGTTTATAGGGCGTAGAATAGCGACAAAAATCGAAAAGATTCGACAAAATAAGACAAGCTGAAACGCCGACAATAGACTAATATATTTGAGGTAACAAAAATGTTTTTTGTTGTTAAAAGAAAGACCCTGATTTTGGCTCTGACGATTCTTATTTGCTTTATCGTCTCGTTGACTTGCGTCGGAGTAGGTGACGCTCAAGTAGTGTTTTTCGGCAAAAGCGCAAGAAAGGTTCCCGTATACAGCGTGGAGACGGAGGAAAAGGTCATAGCCCTGACTTTCGACGCTGCGTGGGGAGCGGATAAAACGAAGGGCATAATCGACATATTAAATTCATACGGGGTGAAGGGCACTTTCTTTTTAGTCGGGTTTTGGATTGATAAGTACCCCGAAGAGACAAAGATGATTGCCGAAGCAGGATTCGATATAGGCAATCACAGCAAAAATCATTATAATATGTCAAAACTTTCAAAAGACGACGTCGTTTATGAAATAGAATCCGTGAACGAACAAATCAAAAATCTGACGGGAATAACGCCTAAATACTTCCGTCCGCCGTTTGGCGACTATAACAATACGTTGCTCGACGTCGTGGAGGATAAAGGTATGGTGGGCGTTCAGTGGACAATCGATACCCTCGATTGGAAAGGATTATCGGGGGCTCAGATTGCCGAGCGTGTTTTGCCGAAAGCAAAAGGGGGAGATATCGTGCTTTTCCACAACAACTCCGACCACGTTTTGGACGCTCTCCCGATAGTTTTAGAAGGATTATTAAATAAAGGTTTTAAGATAGTGACGCTTAGCGAGCTCGTCATGACCGAAAATTACAAAATAGACGTCAACGGCGTCCAGCATAAAGACAGCGCGTCTTAAAAACGGAGGGATATATGAACAACGAACAAATGCAAAACAATCAGGTTTACCTTTCCGGTATAGTTTGCAGCGAGCCCGTATTTTCACACGAGGTGATGGGCGAGGGCTTTTATGAAATGACTTTGAAAGTAAAAAGACTTTCGGATATGTCCGATGAAATTCCGCTGACCGTTTCGGAAAGAATGCTCACCGAGGAAAATTCCAAAATCGGTGCGTCGCTTACGGTGGCAGGGCAGTTCCGCAGTTATAATAAATTGGACGAGGGCAAAAGCAAGCTGATTTTAAGGGTTTTCGTCCGTGAGATTTTGGAAGAGGACGAAGAAAGAAATCCCAACACGATAGAGATAACCGGCTTTGTCTGTAAGGCGCCCATATATCGCACGACGCCCTTTAAAAGAGAGATTTGCGATATGCTCATTGCCGTCAACAGGGCGTACAACAAGTCCGATTATATCCCTTGCATAGCGTGGGGAAGAAACGCAAGGTATGCTCAAACCTTCAACGTGGGCGAAAAAGTGCTCATCAACGGCAGGATTCAAAGCAGGGAATACAACAAAATGCTTCCCGACGGCAGTTTTGAAAAGAAGACGGCATACGAGGTGTCGGTAGGACAGCTTTCCGTTTCGGAAGAATAGTTGTATCTTTAATGAGAGTAACCGTATATTTTTAGTTATGAAAAATGCTTGTTTTGTTGCCGCAAGATAACTTAAGGTTTGCTTAATCAAGCATCTGCCTTATGTCAAAGCAAGCATAAAACTCTTATGCGAAATTAAAGAGGCTAAACATTTCTTTTACTTCAAAATGGGCGAATGAAACCGCTTAGCCGACCGAAACGAATTTAAAACTACATTTTTTGCGAAGCGAGAGCTTCGCATTTTTTGGTTTACCTATTGCAATTTCTTTTTGTTTAATATATAATAAATTATAAAATTTTTAATATCGGCGTATTGTCGGTTTTTTTGCGTCGTTTCGGGCAGAAAGTCGGCAAAAATTTTAAAAAGTCGTTTATAAGGGGAATGTTATGTTGAAACTGAGCAATTTTAAATTCAAGTTAGAGTACGTATCAAAAGGTAAAAAGCATTTTGCGGAAAACGGTCCGTTTACGTTAAACGCTATCGACGTGTCGGACGACCGTCTTAAAGTTTCGATATTTCCCAAAGAGAAAATCGAATTGAAAAGAGCGGTTTTTGAATACGATTTTGAATTTGACTTGCTCGACAAAATTTTTGTCAACGGCTATCAATCATGGACGACGTCGAGGGAATATGCCGTTTCGGATAAACAGCTCGGTTTGAGAAACATTGCCCGTCCTAAAGGTATTATCAGGGCTTTTGCCGCAACCTGCGGAGATTACGATTTTACGAGATACGGTGGCAGGGGATTTTTCCACAGCTTCACCTACGGATATATCAGAAACAACGAGGACGTTTTTTTGATAGGCTCCATGTCCGAGAGGTCGGGATATACAATCATCTACTACGACGTAAAAAATCAGAAGATTTTGATTGAAAAAGACCTCGAAGGTCTCACTATCGATACGGAATACAAACTCATCGACGTCCGCAGTTTCGTGGGCGGATACGACGAGGTTTTCGACGCTTATTTTGCAGAACTCAAATTGCCTAAACTTAAAGTCGACCACCTTGCCGGATATACGTCGTGGTATAACTATTTCCAGCAGATAGACGAAAAAATCATCACGAGGGACCTTGACGCCCTTATCGCTTGCAAAAGTCAGGCGAATATCTTTCAGATTGACGACGGATATGAATCCAAAGTGGGGGATTGGCTTGACGTCGACAAAAAGAAATTTCCGTCGGGGCTGAGACACATAGTGGACAAAGCGCACGCCAACAACCTCATGGCAGGACTTTGGGTCGCTCCTTTTTCGGCGGAGTTTAAATCTAAAACAGCAAAAGAGCACCCGGATTGGCTCGTCAAAAAGAACGGAAAAAAGGTCATAGGCGGTTTTGCGTGGGGCGGATTTTATATAATCGATTTTGAATTGCCCGAAGTCAGAGAGTATATCAAAAAAGTGTTCGATACCGTGTTCGACGATTGGGCGTTCGACATGGTCAAACTTGACTTTTTGTATTCCGCTTGCTACGTTCCGAGAAACAATAAGACGAGAGGACAGCTCATGTGCGAGGCTATGGACTTTTTGAGAGAATGTTGCCGTGACAAGCTGATACTCGGCTGCGGCGTTCCGCTCGGACCGTCTTTCGGCAAAGTAGACGCTTGCCGTATAAGCTGCGACGTCGAACTTTCGTTTAAGGATAAATTTTATACCAAGTGCACAAATCAGGAAGTCATTTCCGCAAAGAACGCAATGAACAATTCTATTTTCCGCAGGCATTTAAACCACAGAGTATTCTTAAACGACCCCGACGTGTTCTTCCTGCGTGACGACGGCAGAAAAGTTCCTAAATTCACTTGGGATCAAAAAATGCTCCTTGCGACGATTAACAATATGTTCGGAAGCGTGCTTTTCGTTTCGGATAATATAGGCAACTACGACAATCTGAAACTTCAGAAGTTATACGAAACGTTCAAGCCGTTTGACGGTAAAATCAAGAATTGCGAATACGTCGATTCAAAACGTATCAAAATAGATTACAGCCAAGCAGGCGTCGATTATAGCATGACTTATAACGTTTACACGGGAGATTCTAAGATAACGAAATGACGGACGAAATAACCGCATTTAAAAAGATTAAAGATAGCGTGCCGGACGGAGTGACAATCGTAGCCGCTTCAAAGACGCAGAGTATAGACAGGATATTAAATCTGGCGTCCGCTTATCCCGACCTGATATTCGGCGAAAACAGGGTGCAGGAGCTTGTCGATAAATATACGCCGTCGCTCAAATGGCACCTTATCGGACAGCTTCAGACGAATAAGGTAAAATATATAATCGATAAAGTCGAGTGCATACAGTCGCTCGACAGAATGTCTTTGGCTCTTGAGATAGAAAAGTGCGCCGAAAAAAAGGATATCGTTATGCCTTGTCTTATCGAGATAAATATAGGCGGCGAACAGGCAAAGGGCGGGCTCAAAATCGAGGATACGGGCGAGTTTTTAAAACAGCTCGAGGCGCTTGAGAGGGTTAAACCTGTCGGACTTATGACGGTTGCTCCCATATCGGACGACGAGGGATATTTAAAAGAGTGCTTTTTGAAAATGAAAGACGCATACGATAAATTTAAAGACGTTTACGGGTTTAAATATTTATCGATGGGTATGTCGTCGGACTATAAAATTGCCGTTGAATGCGGCAGCAATATGATAAGGCTTGGCAGAACAATTTTTGGAGACAGACTTTATGTATGATTATGACCAGACGAGAACAAGAAACAGACAATTCCGTTCGGAAGCGCCTCAACCTATGATGATGAGAGGGGGCCGCTCCGATATGCCCATGAGGCAGATGGAAGGCTCAAACGTAAACATATATTCTCCCACCACTTTTGAGGATATTCAAACGCTTATCGACTTTTTAAAGAGGAACGAACAGGTCATCGTCGATTTTTCTTCGCTTGACCAGCCGGGCGCATATCGCATTATGGATTTCATGAGCGGCGCAATATACGCTCTCGACGGAAGTATTAAGGAGATTAAGGCGAACATATTTTTATTTGCTCCGAGAGGAGTCAGTATTTCCGTTCCGCCTCAATACAGAAACTGATGTGGTATTTGCTTGAAATAGTTATCTTTACCGTTTTGCTTATCTTCGACCTCTCGTCCAAAGAGGCCGTCGTTGTTTTTTTGAAGCAAAAGCCTTTTAATTACTACGATTTGATTGACGGTGTGCTCGCTCTCAATTATTCCGAAAACACGGGAGCCGGTTGGGGTATGTTTAAAGATCACACCGAGGCGCTCATAGTGATAACGGCTATATGTATGGCAGCCGTTTTGGCGTATCTTATTATCTGTCCGAGAACGAAAAAACTTATACGCCTGCCGCTTGTTCTGATACTCGCAGGCGGATTGGGCAACCTCGTCGACCGTATCGCTTTGGGGTATGTCAGGGATTTTATTCAGTTCACTTTTATGGATTTCCCCATTTTCAACCTTGCCGACAATTTCCTGACTATAGGGACGGCGTGGCTCATTATCGTTTTGGTTGTTGAAATTTTCGTCGAATTTAAAAAAGAAAAGGGAGCAGGCTCGGACCGCCTGAAAATTTCCGACAACGTGATTGACGAGAAAGTAGGCGCAGTGTATACTCCGCAGTTAAAACTTGCCGATTTTTTCAAAGGTTTTGCGCTCGAGCTCAAGTGGGATTTCAGACATGAGCAAAACACGACTAAAATTTTGGGAGAGGACGAAAAACCGTCCGACGTCGAGGATATTAAAATTGCCGACGATATCGAAATTGAGGTAAAAAAGGACGTTTTAGACGATGCCGTTGATAAAGAGAATATCCTTTCCTCTTTGACAGATAACGACTCAAGCGGCAACTCCGATTTAACAGACGGTGAAAATACCATTGGCGATTTGCCATCTTGCGGCGCAAACGCCAAATCGGAAAAGACGAATGCTGAAACTGAAAATACGAATAAAAAGAAAAGGTGACAGACAAAACGTAACAGGTAACAAATTAAAATTTGCAATGTTTTGATTTGTCCGGCATTTATAATAAACGATTATATCACGGTTTAAAAAGTTGTATTTATGACACAGTCCGTTTTAAGAGATTTTGAATACGATTTGATTTGTTCGCAGTCAGGCGTAAGGCTTGACTCTTTCGTGTCCGAAAAGACGGGACTGTCTAGGGCGCTTGTCAAAAAGACGGTGGAAGAAGACGGTTGCACCGTCAACGGGGCGGTGAAGTTTAAGGCGTCTTACGAGCTGAAAGAGGGCGACGTCGTCCGCTTTAAGGCGCCCGAGCCTAAACAGCTCGACATATCGCCTCAAGATATTCCGCTCGATATAATCTATCAAGACGACGATTTCGCCGTCATAAACAAACCGCAGGGAATGGTCGTTCACCCTGCGACAAGCTACGATAAAAACGACACTCTAGTAAACGCTTTGCTTTTTTCCCTAGACAAACTGAGCGGTATAAACGGCGTGATAAGACCGGGTATCGTGCACAGGATAGATAAAAACACGTCGGGACTTCTGGTAGTCGCCAAAAACGACGAGGCACACAAAAATCTTGCAGGGCAGATAGAAACGAAACGGGCAAAAAGGATATATTTCGGATTGGTGGACGGAAACGTCAAAGAGGACGAGGGCGTCGTGGACGAGCCGATAGGAAGGAGCAAAAAAGACCGCAAAAAAATGGCGGTTGTCTTAGACGGCAAGGACGCCAAAACCTTTTATAAAGTGCTCGAAAGATTCGGCGAATATACCTTGATGCGTTTCGAGCTGTCCACGGGAAGAACGCATCAGATAAGAGTTCACGCTAAATTTATTCATCACCCGATAGTAGGCGACGACGTTTACGGCGGAAGCACTAAACTTTGGAAGGGGGGTCAGCTCCTTCACGCCAAAGAGCTTTACCTTACTCACCCTAGAACGGGGGAAGAAATGAAATTTGAATGCGATTTGCCCGACTATTTCAAAGAGATTTTGGATAAATTGAGGAAAAAATAATCATAAAAAAAATCATAAAATACTTTTTAAACTTACTTATAATGAATTGTCAAACCAAGTGCAACACTTGAAAGTATAATTTACCCTTATAATAAAAAGCTGCCAATAAGGCAGTTTTTCTATTTATCACCATATAGTAAAATTAAGTTTGTGAGTGACGTTTTGATTGTCGTGAAAAGTAGCTTTTAAAAATCGTTGTTAAAGGCTAAATTAACTCTATTTTTTTCATTTTACCTTTAATTCCTCATGCGCATTCGGCTCGACGGTGAGAGATGAGAAATCCGTATAATACACCTGACCGGGGCGGTATGGCTGTTTGCGTTTTACGTTTTTGCGCAAGGTATAATCCACGGTTGCCGTGGCTGTAAAATCCGACGCCGCTATCTCGCACGCCGTCTTAATCGTCATCTCATCCGGCTGACTGCCGTCTGTAAGTATGACTGTGTGTGCGGACGGGGCGTTTTTGACGTGAAGCCATATATCGTCCGATTTTGCGATTTTAAAAGTTACCGCATCGTTTTGGTTGTTGTTTTTGCCCTTTAACACTGTAAAACCGTTTACTTCGTAGCGGACGGGAGGAAGCGGTTTATCTATTTTATTTCGTTTTGTTTTGACGTGCAAGGCACCTAATGCGAAAAGCTCGTTTTCTATCTCCTCGGTGGAGTCGGACGCTTTAAGATTTGATACCGAGTGTTCTATCGACAGGGCGTATTCGTAGAGGGATTCTTCCTCTTTTACCCTGTTGGTCAAAAATTCCTTCGTGCGTTTGAGCTTGGCATATCTGTCAAAATGCTTTTTGGCGTTTTGCGACGGGGAGAGGGTGGGGTCGAGTAAAATTTCCTCCTCCTCCGACGTGTAATAGTTGAAAACTTTTATTTTGCCGTCGCCTTTTTTTATTTTGTATATGTTGGTATATATCAGTTCGCCCGCAATTTTTTCGTTTTCCATAAATTCGCAGTCGGCGAGTTTTTGTCTGTATGTTTCGAGGTTCTTTTTTATCCTTTCCAAAAGTCTTTTGGTTGCACCCTTTAAGTATTTCGTTTTCGATTGCACTCTCGCCTCGCCGTCGAGCTTGTCGAGGCTCTTTTCCATTGCTTCGGAAAGGGTGGAACACTCCTCAAAAGGCAGACTCGGGTCGGGGACGCATACGGCTTCTCCGTTCTGAACGGCAGGCTTGAATATATCCTGAGAGTTTATATTTTTCATGACGCCGACGGCTTTTGTCAAAGCGTCGATTTCTTTTTTTGTTACCGCCTTTAAAAAAGAGTCGATTTTTGCGATTTTAAGGCATAGCGCCCACGAAGCCTTTGTAAAACCGCTGAAATTGGATATAAGAGCGTCGGTGACGGACGGAAAGGATTTAAAATCGACTTTTGACAGACATTCTTTAAAATTTTCCGAAAAAACGCTGTTTTTGGGAAGCTGAGGAGGAACGTATTTGACGCCTTTAAACACGGCGTGGCGTTCGTCGTCGAGCGAAGTCTTTTTGACGGCGTCCAAAATTTTGCCGTCGCCGTCTAAAAATACAACGTTTGAATATCTGCCCATAAGCTCGACTATAATGCTGTAATTTAAAAAGTCTTTAAGCTCCGATTTGCATATAAAATCTATTTTTATAATTCTGTCGCAGTTGACAACCGAAACTTTTTCCACCGCTCCGACGGCAAGATGTTTTCTGAGCAACATGCAAAACGCAGGCGCATTGGCAGGGTTTGCTTTTTTGGTGCTTGTTAGGTGTATCCTCGGCACTTTTGCGTTGGCAGAAATGACAAGCACGAAATTGCGGTTTTTGCGCCTCAGATAAAGCCTTATCTCGTCCGTTTCGGGCTGGACTATCTTGTCTATTTTCGCACCGTATAAATTTTCGTTCAATTCCGTTGCGAGAGCGTTTAATGTGAATAAATCCATAGTTTTATTATACAGCAAACGGGCGGAATGTAAAACGTTTGCAACGGTTTTTATCCTTTGCGGTCAATACGGCGGTGTTCAATGCGAATATGCAAGCAATAAAGAGGGCTTGGACGCCGGCTAAAAACAGACGGCGTTGCATTTTGGACATTAAATTTTAAATTTAACGGACTTTTAAGCATTGGGCATACAATTTTTTATATCAAAATTCGATATATTTTTTTTAAATGTTTCGCCTCATTTAAAAATTGTTGCATTTAACGTTTGCCATTATGTTGATATATATGCTATACTATATCGAATACATTAGATGTAACATTCGGAGGTCATATGAACTACACATTAGACAAATCTCAAAAGAGCGAAGTCAAGGTAAATTTCACCGTTGACAAAGCGGAATTTGAGGAGGCTTGCAAGAAAGCCTACAACAAAGTTAAGGGTAAATTTAACGTCGGCGGATTCAGAAAGGGTAAAGCTCCCCAAAAAGTTATTGAGGGACTTTACGGAAAAGAAGTCTTTTATGAAGACGCTATGGATATAATTATTCCCGAGGGATACGACAAGTTCCTCGAGAGCGAAAAAGAAGTCGAGATAGTCGCCCGTCCCGAAGTCGAGAGTTTTGACTTTACCGACGACGGCGGAGCAAAATTCACTTTGAAGATAACTGTAAAACCCGAATTTAAAATCGGTCAATACAAAGGTCTTAACATTGCCAAGAAAGTGGATAAAATCACCAAGGCTCAGGTTGACGCCGAAATCGACCTCGCAAGAGATAAACAGTCCCGTCTTCTCGACACCGACGAGCCTGCCAAAATGAAAGATATCGTGACTATCGACTTCAAAGGCAGCGTGGACGGCGTTGAATTCGACGGCGGCGCTATGGATAACTATGATCTTGAGCTCGGCAGCGGCAGCTTTATTCCCGGATTCGAGGAACAGCTCGTCGGCGTAAAGAAGGGCGAGGATAAAGTCATCACCGTCAAATTCCCCGACGACTACCACGCCGAGAATCTTAAGGGCAAGGAAGCGCAATTCGCTATCAAGGTTCATGCCGTAAAGTCTAAAATGATGCCCAAACTCGACGATGAATTTGTAAAAGATATTTCAGAATTTAACACGGTAGAGGAATATCGCAAGGACGTTGAGGCTAAACTTAAAAAGGACGCCGAAGCGAGAGCAGAGCGTAAACTCGAGGACGATATCTTGGATAAGATAGTAAAATTCACCAAAATCGATATCCCCCAGGCAATGCTCGACTATGAAGTGGAAGAGATGATAGAGGAATTCGGTTACAGACTCAGATATCAAGGTTTGAAGCTCGAAGACTATCTCAAGTATATGAACATAACAATGGACGCTCTCAAGAGCGAATACGCCACTCAGGCAAGCGAAAGAATTAAAACCCGTCTTTGCCTTGAGGAAATCATCAAACTCGAAAAAATTACATACTCGAACGACGACCTCAATAAAAAACTTAACGAGTATGCCGAGTCTACCGGCAAAGACCCCGAAAAAGTCAAGCTCAACTTCAAGAAAGAACAGATTGACTATTTCGCCAATATGATTAAACAGGAAAAACTCTTTGAGTTCTTGAAAAAAGAAAATATTCAAAAAAAGGAAGCCAAGCCTAAGGAAGAAGCTCCTAAGGCATAACAGGAGGATGGCGTGATTAAAGATTATTTAGTTCCTTACGTTGTGGAACAGACCAACAGAGGCGAAAGGACTTACGATTTGTATTCCCGCTTGCTCGAGGACAGGATTATTTTCCTCAGCGGTGAAATCGACGATAACGTAGCAAATTCTATCGTGGCGCAGCTTATATACCTCGAGGGCAAAGACCCTACGAAAGATATAAGCATCTATATCAACAGCCCCGGCGGCAGCGTTACCGCAGGTATGGCTATTTTCGATACGATGAATTATATCAAGTGCGACGTGTCCACGATTTGCGTAGGACTTGCCGCTTCTATGGGCGCTTTTCTGCTCGCCGCAGGAACGAAAGGCAAAAGATACGCCTTGCCCAATTCGGAAATAATGATTCATCAGCCTCTCGGCGGTGCGTCGGGACAGGCAAGCGATATCGCCATTCACGCCGAACAGATTTTGAAGACAAAGGCAAAACTCAACAAAATTTTGTCGGAAAACACAGGCAAACCTCTTGACCAAGTGGAAAAGGATACGGACAGGGATAACTTTATGTCCGCCGAAGAAGCCAAAAGCTACGGGCTTGTCGATAAAATCTTTTATGCAAGAAATCAGGAAATAAAATAAGTTGACGAGGTAATAATGGACGAATTAAAAACTTTACATTGCTCTTTTTGCGGAAAAAGCGAAGACTTGGTGGAAAAAATCGTTTCGGGACCGGACGGCGTTTGCATTTGCAACGAATGCATCGACCTTTGTCTCGACGTTTTAAACCGCACCAGAGGCGATTCCAAAACGGGCGATACTTCCATTAAACTTAAAACGCCTAAAGAGATAAACGACAAACTCGACGAGTATATCGTCGAACAGGAAGCGGCAAAAAAAGTGCTCAGCGTTGCCGTATACAATCACTATAAACGCATATCCGAGCCCAAACAGAGCGACGACGTCGTTTTGGAAAAGAGCAACGTTTTGCTTATCGGTCCGACAGGCTCGGGCAAGACTTTGCTTGCCAAAACTTTGGCTCAAATACTCAACGTGCCTTTTGCCGTTGCCGACGCTACCACTTTGACGGAAGCGGGATACGTGGGCGAGGACGTCGAAAATATTTTGCTTAAGCTCATAAATGCCGCCGACGGCGATATAAAGAGAGCGGAAAAGGGCATCGTTTATATCGACGAAATCGATAAGATAGCCAGAAAAAGCGAAAACGTATCTATAACCCGCGACGTATCCGGCGAGGGCGTTCAACAAGCGCTTTTGAAAATAATCGAAGGAACAGTTGCCAACGTGCCTCCTCAGGGCGGAAGAAAACATCCCAATCAGGAATGTTATCAGATAGACACGACCAACATTTTGTTTATATGCGGCGGAGCTTTTGTGGGACTTGACAAAATTGTCGATACGAGAAAGGACAGTTCCAAGCTCGGTTTCGGCTCGGCTGTCAAGGGAACGAAAGACTACGACTATGACAAACTCATCTCCGAATTGCAACCTATTGACCTCATTAAATTCGGACTTATTCCCGAGTTTGTCGGACGTATTCCCGTTGTTGTCGGGCTAAACGCACTCGACGAGGACGCTTTGGTAAAGATTTTGAGTGAGCCTAAAAATGCGCTCACCAAGCAATATCAAAAGCAATTCAAACTTGACAACGTCGATTTAAAATTTGAGCAATCCGCTCTTAAAGCGGTTGCCAAAAGGGCGATAGAGCTTGACACCGGCGCAAGAGGTTTGAGAGCTATTTTGGAAGATACTTTGCTTGACCTCATGTATGAAATTCCGTCGGACAAGTCTATCGTTTCGGTAACGATAAACGACGCCGTTATCAAAAAACAGGGCAAACCCATCATCGAAAGAAACATCGCTTAAAACGAAGATAGAAGATAAAGTTTGACGGCTGTTTTTGCGACATAATTTTTTAGAGTTTCAGCCCAAAAAGCATATACTGTATACGAGGTATTATGAATAATTCGATTTATCCCATCCTGCCACTCCGCAGGATGGTTATTTTCCCGGACCAAATTACAAAACTTTCGCTTGCAAGGAAGAAATCCATAAGCGCAAGCAAGGTTGCTTTTGCCAACGGAAAAAATATTTTGCTTGTTCCGCAAATGAACTACGATATCAAGGACGTCAAAAAAAATCCCGTATATTATAGCGTCGGTGTGCTTGCCACCGTATACGACCTTGTAGAAGAAAACGGGATATACAATATTTTTGCAAGCGGAATAAGACGTGTTTTGGTAAAAAACGTGGTCAGGGGCGATTCATATGATGAAGCGGAAGCGGAACCTTTTATCGAAAAAGACCTCGACGCCGTCGACGTAAGGCTTTTGCAGCAAAGGCTTGTGGATATTTTGTCCAACAAGGCTTTAAAGGAAGATACGTTCATGGCGGAAGTCGAATTCGATACGGATATAGAAAAAATGTCCGCTTACGACCTTGCCATGCAGACGTGCGCTCATATGCCTTATGAAGAAGCGTTAAATCAGCTCAGCGAGCCGTCTTTGGTGTCGATTTACGAAAATATTCTCGTGTTTATAAACAAAGAAATCGAAATTGCCAAAGTCGATAGAAGAATCAACCTAAAAATAAGAAGTTCTTTTGAGGCCGCGCAGAGGGAATCGTATTTAAGAGAAAAAATGCGGGTCATTCAAAAAGAGCTTGGCGTCGGCGAAGAAAGTGCGGCTCTCGACGAAAAAATCAAAGCCCTGCCCATTGCGGAAGAACATATTCAAAAACTTTTGAAGGATTCCGAACGCCTTTCGCAGATGTCGCAGTCGTCTGCGGAATACACCCTTTTGAGGACGTATCTCGACTTCGTCGTAGATTTGCCTTGGGGTGTGTATACCGAGGACAGCACCGACTTAAAACAGGCAAAGGAAATTTTGGATAGGGACCATTTCGGGCTGGAGAAGATAAAGGACAGGATATTGGAATTTTTGGCTGTTCACTCTATGAGCAAAAACCACAAAGAACCGATATTGTGTTTTGTCGGACCTCCCGGTGTGGGAAAAACGACGATAGTCAAGTCGATTGCCGACAGCCTTGACAGGGCATACGTCAGAATGAGTCTTGGCGGTGTGCACGACGAGGCGGAAATAAGAGGACACAGAAAGACGTATATAGGCGCTATGCCGGGAAGAATAGTCAGCACCGTCAAGCAGAGCGGAACGATGAATCCCGTTTTTCTGCTTGACGAGGTAGATAAACTTGCTAAAGACTATCGAGGCGATCCGTCGGCGGCATTGCTTGAAGTGCTTGACCCCGAGATGAACAATACGTTCAGGGATAACTATCTTGAGATACCGTTTGATTTAAAGGACGTTATCTTTATCACTACGGCAAACGCCATGGATACCATTCCGCTTCCTTTGCTTGACAGAATGGAAGTCATTGAAATGAGCGGCTATACCTCGCAGGAAAAATTCGAGATAGCAAAACGCCACCTTATCAAAAAACAACTTGAAAACTGCGGACTTAAAGCCGAACAGGCGCAGATAGGAGAGGGTGTTATTGAGGAAGTCATCGACAGCTACACGCTCGAGGCAGGCGTCAGACAGCTTGAAAAGTGCATTGCTCAGATTATGCGCCGTATCTGCCGTAAAATAGTCGAAACGGGCGTGGAAACGGTATCGGTCACTTTGGACAATCTCACCGAGTTTTTGGGAAATCCAAAGTATTCAAAAAACAAAAAAATCGAACAGAGCGAGGTTGGCATCGCAACAGGTCTTGCATGGACGCAATACGGCGGAACGCTGCTCGATATAGAGGTTTCGTTAATGGAAGGCAAGGGCGAGATTCTGCTTACAGGCTCGTTGGGCGACGTGCTTAAAGAATCGGGCAGAGCGGCGCTCAGCTATCTTAAGAGCCACACGGCGGAACTTAACATAGACCCCGAGCTGTTCAAGACAAAGGATATTCACGTTCACATTCCCGAGGGAGCGACGCCTAAAGACGGCCCGTCGGCAGGAATCACGCTTGCAACGGCGATATATTCCGCTCTTTGCGGTAAGAAAGTCAGAAACGATATCTCTATGACGGGAGAGATTACTCTGAGGGGTAAGGTGCTTCCGATTGGCGGTCTGAAAGAAAAACTGCTTGCGTCGCACAGGGCGCATATATACGAAGTTATCGTGCCTTACGAAAATAAAAAGGATTTATCGGAGATTCCCGAATGTATTTTGAACGAGGTAAAGGTAAATTTCGTAAAAGACGTCGGTGAAGTTTTTGACCTTGCAATTATTCAATAAGCCTGACGAATAATACTTGTTGTAACGGTTAAAATATTTTATTCGTTTTATCGAACATTTTAAAAATAGGGCAATGCCTTAATTGATACAAAACACCATCGAGTAACTCGGTGGTGTTTTTTAGAAATTAAAATCGAGATTCGATTTTAGCCGGCGCTGCGCTATGGTTTATATTTTGTAGATAAAAGATATTTTATTTTAATCTTTACCGATATAGCGTTTTAAATAACATTAAAAACTTAAAAACAAACGATTGAAATTTGTTATAAAAAACGTCGCTTAGATAGACAAATCGCACTTGCTTGGAAAGATAAAAAGCATTCGTTTATAAAAAAATACACTCGGCTAAAAAAATATGCGCTTGTTTATAAAGATAAAATGCTCTTTATCGGGAAGAACAAATGCGCTTGCTTGGAAAGATAAAAAGCGCTTTATTAAAAAATTGTTTTTTTGTAAAAATAAAAGGTGTTTTAGGTTTATTCCAAAAATTGTTCTATCCTTGTTTCCACTTCTTCCTTGCCTATTTTGTGCGTGACCGAAGTGACTATGACGTTGTCCAACCCAACTTTTGTTTCTGCGCTTAAAACGGCAAGAGATTTTTTTATCTGCGCCTTGCTGAGTTTATCCGCTTTTGTGGCAATAATGGTAAAGGGAATGTTTAAGGTGTATAAAAAACTGATTAAAAGCAAATCGTCCGCCGAGGGTTCGTGCCTGACGTCAAGCAGGACGAATACGTTTTTGAGGTTTTGAGAAGTTTTAAGATAGGTTTCTATCAAATCTCCCCATTTGATTTTCTCGTCTTTGGACACTTTGGCGTAGCCGTAACCGGGGAGGTCCACAAAGTAAAATTTGCCGTCGTTGATTTCAAAATAATTTAAAAGGCGGGTGCGTCCCGGCTCGCTCGACGTCTTAGCGAGCTTGCTTTGCCCGGTCAGATAGTTTATAAGGCTTGATTTTCCCACGTTGGATTTGCCCGCAAATGCAAATTCGGGGGCGTTTGTTTCGTATATTTTAGATTTATCGGCAACCGATGTGATAAACCTTGCCTTTTTAATTATCACAGTCAACCTCCACCAATTTGTAGTCGATAAGATCGCAGGAAGTCAAGATATATTCGACGTTGTTTTTCGTCATTTTCGGGATAACTCTTACGTTTTTGCCGTGCAGGTGTCCGTATAAAGCCTTTGCGACTCCGTAGCTTTCAAGCATTTTAGTGGCGTCGCTCTCTTTGAAATCCGCATCGAAAGGGGGAAAGTGCAGTAGGGCGATTATTTTTTCGCCACGCTGAACAGCTTTTGCCGATCGCAGCGAAAGCTCAAGCCTAAAAAGCTCGTGCGCATAAATCTTTTTGTCCTCTTCCGTCGACGAGTCGTTTACTATGTTCCAGCCTCTCGTGCCGACTATTATATAATTGCCGAAGACAAAGCAGTTGTTTTGAATAAAGTTGATATAGGGGAAACGGTTTCCTATTTTGGTGAGAGTGCTCCACCAATAATCGTGATTTCCTTTGCAAACGACTTTTGTGCCGTTGAGTTGTTTAAGCAATTCAAAATCCGACTCCGCCTCGTCAAGGTTTGACGCCCATGAAATATCTCCGCCGAGTAAAACGAGGTCGTCTTTCGACACCTTGCTCTGCCAATCGGCCTTTATTTTTTCGAAGTGGTCAACCCAGCCATCGCCGAACATGTCCATAGGTTTTGAAACGGATGTCGACAGATGCAGGTCGCTTATTGCAAAAACTTTCATAGACTTAGTTTATCATAAAGCGTTAAACTTAACAACCGATATAAAATAATATGGTTTAAAAAATTTTGCGAATTTATATAAGTTGCTCAGGACTTTAAATGGGCGGCTTGTGTCTAAAAACAACTTGCTTAGGACTTTATATCGCTTGCCTATGACTTCAAATAACTTGTTTGGGACATTATAACTTGCTTAGTGCTGAGATGCGGGCATAAATTTGTCGGGTGAGACAAAGACAGTAAAATGTGCTTTAACCTTTGAAACTTTAGTGCGTATATAAAACACGGCGACAAAACTCTTTGCCGCCGTGTTCGATGTATATCATGCCTTTATCCGTTTTTGACCTATTCAAATTTTTTAAAGCTGCGCCTTTACGGCTCGCCTAACGCTTATGCCGCATATAGCGATGTATTTTAAAGGCAAAACCTTCTGTAAATTTTGTGTTTGGTTGTATCTCAGTTATTGTTGCATCCGAAGTTATTCGAGCTCGGGAAGAGAGGCAAATCAAACACGCCTGCGCACACTTCCTGCGAGTAGGGCTGGCAGGACGGAATTTGCGGATAGCCGTAGGTGGGTATAAGAAGTTCTACCTCTGCCACAACCTTCAAAATGATTGTCGAGCAGGCGGTAACCACAAACGTGTCCGTATCCTGATAGGTGCCGTTGAGAGCCACGAAGTTTACGGTGGAATCGAGCTCGACCGGAATTACCGAGTTGTCAGGAACGTTTAAAACGACGTCGAGCGATTGAGCGTATGAAGAGGTGGCTTTATACGTTGCGCCCGTAGAATCGGCGTATATGACCTCGATTGGTATGGTAACGGTGGCTTGCACTCTCGAGCAGCCCTGTCTGTCCTGGAGCGGTGTAACGGTAACTCCGCTAAGTACTCCCTTTGACGAGCTTGATACAGCACTGATAAGGGTAAGCGGTTTGTTTGCGCTTATGGAGCCGGATTGAGCGGTAAGGGGCAGAGTTACCTGTTCGTTGCTTTGCTGAGTCATGCAGGCGTCGAAAACGCGGTTTACCTGGATAAGGGCTTTTTCACAGAGTCCGTACAGAGGATTTCCCACGATGTTGCCCGGAACTTTATCGCTGGTGGAACAGTTGCAAAAAGACATTATTTTACCTCCTATATATATTATATAATATGAATATATTATTTAATTGTTTACATTATATATTGCCTTGTGCTTCTATATGCGACCTTATATATCGCCTTATTATTTCTAAGCATTAGCTTATATATATTTGTATATGACCTTACATAATACGCATATGCGCCGAATTTGAGTGACAAAAGTGAGTGGACAAAATTAAAGTTTGTTTGCAAAAAATAACAGGCAACACAAAACAAGCGATAACCGTCATAAGGTGTTGACTGTTGCATCTTCTTGCGTTATTTATACCTTGGAAAAGCATTCTTTCGTTTATTTAAATACAAATACTATTAACCGTTCGGATAAAACAAAACGAAAATCTTGCAAAAGTGCAAATCAAAACCGATTTTAAACTTGATTTTTTGATAAAATTTTTGACCACCAACACAAATTTTTGGATTTTAAGCCTGTTTTTGAGCCTGAAAAAGGCAGTTTTTGCCCTTTGAAACAGCCTGTTTTTCCATCAAAATTCAAATAAGTTTACAATTTAACGATTAAAGTTTACAAGTAAATGAATAAGGTAAACTTGTTTATTAAAATTATCAAGAAAAAAAATTTATTTAAACGCTATAAACCGCATGAATAAAGGGAAGTAGCGTTTTTTTCTCAAACCGCTTGACAGGTGGTCAAAAAAATGATAGATTTATCATACCAAAAAGGAGCAAATTGTATGGCAGGTATTTTAACGGGATATGTGCGTCACAGTGTTGACGACAAAAACAGGACGAGAATTCCGGCAAAGTTTAAAGAAGTTTTGACGGCTCCTTTATATTTTGTTCCTGCCGACAACGACTGCATTCTTCTCTTGCCCGAGCAGAGGGCGAAAGAGATGATGGAACGCTCGAGGGCGAATATATCCGTTTTCGATACGGACGCCCAAAATCCTACGACCTTTTTGCTCAGCCATACCTATGAGGTCAAAGAGGACGGGCAGGGAAGAATAACGCTTCCGTCCGATTTGAAAAAAATGGCGCAGATTGATAAAGACCTCGTCTTTGTAGGTAAATTCGATTATGCCGAGATATGGGCCGCCGAAACGTGGGAGCGCAAATTCTCCGTTTTGGAAAAGGGCAATCTCAGCGCAATGATTGCTAAACTTAAGAGCTATGGACTTTAATCACAAACCGGTTATGCTCAACGAGTGTATAACGGGTCTCGACATCAAGCCGAACGGAATTTATTTCGACGGCACGCTCGGGGGCGGAGGACACTCGCTGGAGATTGTAAAGAGATTGGACTGCGGCAGATTGATTTGCGTGGACAAAGACGCCGAAGCGATAATGTTTGCGGCGGAAAGGCTGAAAGATTATAAAGAAAAAATATCTTTGATTCACGACGATTTCAAAAATGCGGCTAAAATCCTGGACAGCTTGGGAGTGGACGCTCTTGACGGATTTATTCTCGACCTGGGCGTGTCGAGCTATCAGATAGACAGCGCAGAAAGGGGTTTTTCGTATATTCACGACGCTCCTTTGGATATGAGAATGAACAGAGACCAATATCTTACCGCTTTCAACGTGGTCAATGAATATTCGGTGGCGAAACTCGAAAAAATTCTCTTTGAATACGGCGAGGAACGCTACGGGAAAAAGATTGCCGAGAAAATAGCCAAGGTAAGGGAAAAGGAAAGTATCCGCACGACGGGTCAGCTTGCCAAAATCGTGGAAGAATGTTATCCGCCGTCGGTAAGGTGGAAGGGCGGTCACCCCGCAAAAAGAACCTTTCAGGCAATAAGGATAGAGGTAAACGGAGAGCTGGACGAGCTGTACGATACCGTTGGGACGCTCTGTAAGCGCCTTAAAAAGGGCGGAAGGGCTGTGATAATAACTTTCCATTCATTAGAGGACAGAATAGTCAAGAATTGCTTTAAGGAGCTCGAGACGGACTGCATATGCGATAAAAGTTTGCCTAAATGCGTATGCGGAAAAGTCAAAGAGATAGAAATATTAAACAGAAAACCAATTACTGCATCGGAAGAAGAATTGAAAAACAATTCTCGTGCGCAAAGTGCAAAACTCAGGATTGCCAAGCGAGTCTGAAAAAATTTAAAGGAGAAATTGAGCTATGTCGTTAACATTTCAAGACGTTATCCACGAGCCTGTTCAGACAAGGCGAAATTCTGAATTTAGACAACAAGATTTCACCTCGACGGACTCTCGTTTAAATTTCAGACAGGACGCATACAGGGACGGATACAATTATCAAAGGGCGGATTATTCGACGCGATATTCCGACAGAGCCGTGCTCGAGCCGATGCAAAGAGGCGACGGCAGAGCTACGGATCGTTATTTAGACCGTTATGCCGACTACGAGTCGAGATATTCCGACAGCTATTACGCAGAAGCGAAACCGGAAGAACCGGGCGAGCAGAGAGAAATAAACTTTTTCGGCTCGGGCGACCCGATTTATTCAAACTGCACGCATCCGCTATACAGAGAGGGCGTTCAGGACGGATACGCAAACGATTATCAGAGAGATTACTCCGCCGACTACCAAAGGGGCGGTTATGCAAATCAACCTCAGGCGGATTATTCTTCTGTGCGTGAAAGACGCATGGATTACCGTTATGCCGACGAGGGATACGGCGGATACGACACCCGTCTCGACAATATGAGAAGGGAAGCCGAGGCGCAGTATTCCGAGGCGGGCGCAAATATGCTTTACGACAGATTGTCTTATAATGCGCCGAGAGAGAGAAGTTTGAGAGCCGTTGCTCCTCAGAGAGCTTTGGGCGTAAACAGAGCCAAGTCGAAGAGCGGCAGAGTAAAAAACGTCAAAGGCAAAATCATACTTGCCGTATATATAGCCGTTATAGTGCTCGTGGCGACGCTCATTATCGTAAACGCTACGGGTATCAACGCAGGCGCCGTATCTGTGGCAACGGGTAGCGGTGCAACGTCGATAAGGCTTGACAACGTTGAAGCGTCTACGAATTACGCTCATTCCGATTACGGGTACGCAGTAAACAGCAACTGGTTTGACAGGCTATGCGACTCGCTGAAAAGTTAGCGGACGTCAAACGGATAATATTGGGGTAAATCACATTTAATATATATCGGCAGAAGAGCAAGCCGAAAACTTGCATAGGTCGAACGACGCTATATAAGGGCAAACCGTTCGGCAAAAAAATCGATACGTTCGAGTTTGAAAGACAAACGAGCGTTGCAAAACGCAAACGCACGGTTGAAAAGAGCGTTGTAAAACGCAAACGAACGATATCCGAAACGTTAAATAAAAATGTAAAACGGTTGAAAAAAATGCCAAAATCTGCCTGAGATTAAATCGGCAACTGCCACAATCGGCAACCGCATAAATATAGTAAACCGTAAAAGTAAACTTTATTAAAAGCCTTCAAAAGTTTTGTTCCGCTATATGTTAGCCGCTGATGCGGAACGCTAAAACAGAATCAAATTAAATTTACATATACGAAATGCCTCCGATGTTTCGGAGGTTTTTTCTTTTAAAAATTTTAAAAGCCAATTTTAGAGGCTGATTTTTAAAACAAATTTAGAAAGCCAATTTTAGCGGCTGATTTTAAAACCCAATTTAGAAAGCAAATTTTAGCGGCTGATTTTAAAACCGATTTTGGCAGTTAATTTTAAAAACTAAGTTTTAACCGATTTAAGAAGCTAAAAATTTTAAACCGTATATTTCGGCAGGTCAATTCCGGGCGGGAAGTCTTGAAGTTTGCGTCGTTGAAGTTTTAAAGGGTAAAACCGACGGTCAAATAAGACTAGGTTTTCGGCAATTTTTTTTTCAAGCGAAAACAAGCCGTGCCATACCTATTTTTGCACGGTCAAAAGCTCGGTATAAACAAAGCGGCGGATAATAAAATATTTTGAGGTGTTTTATGCGTATTAAGAAATTTAAAAACAGCGACGGCGCTACGGCCGGGCACCGTGAAGCGGTCAGAAAAAATTATCTGCCAAACAAGAGAATATGGATTTTGTTTTTGGCTTTCTGCGTTTTATTTGTCGCCGTGTTTGCAAAACTGTTGTTTGTCATGATAGTGCAGTCGGAAGATTTAAAGGCCAAGGCGATATCTCAGTGGCTAAGAGACGTTCCTTTGGAGGCTCCGAGGGGGCAGATACTCGACAGAAACGGAATAGTGCTTGCCGATACGTCGACGCTTTATTCCATTTACGTCCGACCGACGGCGGTAAAGGAAAAGGAAAAAGTTGCCGCCGCACTTTCGGAAATTTTAAAGATAGGTTATGACAAGGTATATGCAAAAGTCACCAAAAAGGCGTCGGAAGTTACCGTTTCGCACGGCGTAACAAAGGAACAGATGAATGCCATTTACGCTACCGGACTTAGCGGAATTTATTATGCCGAGGACAACAACCGCTATTATCCTTACGGAGATTTTATGACTCAGCTTTTGGGCTTCACTTCTTCCGACGGCGTGGGACAGACGGGGCTGGAGGCTTATTATGAAAATTATCTCAAAGGCGTAAACGGACAGATACTCACCGAAACCGACCTCGTGGGCAGACCGATAGGAGCGGAAGAGAGTTATTACGTTCCGTCCGTCAAGGGAATGAATCTAACCACAACGCTCGATTATTATATACAGCGGATTGCCGCCGCCGCCGTTGCTAAAGCGGTGGAAACGTATGACCCGAAGAACGTAAGCTGTATAGTCATGAACTATAAAACGGGCGAGGTGCTCGCTCTTGCCGAGGCTCCGTCGTTTGACCTAAACAATATCCCCCGTGACGATATAGACGCACTGTTTTCATATTCCAAATCGCAGATAGTGTCAAACGTGTACGAGCCGGGCTCGACGTTTAAAATACTGACCGCCGCCGCGGCTTTAAACGAGGGAGTCGTAACGCCCGACACGAGATTTTACTGCCCCGGCTACAACATGGTGGACGGGCAGAGGATAAAGTGCTGGAAGACAAAAGGACACGGCTCGATAACTTTTGCCGAGGGTGTAGCTCAAAGCTGCAACGTCGTGTTTATGGAAAGCGCATTGAGAGTAGGTGTGGAAAAGTTTTATAGCTATCTTGACGCTTTCGGTCTTACTTCAAAGACGGGCATAGACCTTTACGGCGAAACCAAGGCGATAACGATAAAGGAACCGGCGGTCAAAAACGTCGACCTTGCCCGTATAGGTTTCGGACAGGCCATTGCCGTATCGCCGATAGAGCTTATCACGGCTACGTCCTCAGTAGTCAACGGCGGATATACCGTAAAGCCCTATATTGCCGAAAAAGCGACGGATTCCGTATACGGAAACGACGTATTGCTCAAAGGCGATTTCGTATCGCGGCAGGTGCTTTCTTCATCTACAAGCGAAACTATGAGACAGCTGTTAAAAGCGGTTGTCGAGGGCGGAAGCGGAAAGGGTGCGTTCTGTCCCGGCTACAGCATAATAGGCAAGACGGGCACGGCGCAGAAATACGAAAACGGCTCGATAGCGCAGGGGAAATATATCTCGTCGTTTTTGGGTTTTTCCACTACGGAGGGTGCGGATATTGCCGTCCTGTTTGTCGTCGATGAGCCTAAGGGCGGTATATACTACGGAAGTTTGGTGGCGGCTCCGCTCGTGGGAGAGGTTTTTCAGGGGATATTCGATTATCTTAAGATAAACCCTTCATACAGCGAAAAGGACGCAGAAATAATAGGCGAGCCCTTCTCGCTTCCCGATTTTACCGGCATGAGCCTTTCCGAGGCGATAAAGCAGGTCAAGGCACTCGGATTGCACTACGAAACGGACGGCGAAGGCGATTTCGTAACGGAACAATTCCCCCTAAAAGGAGCAATTGTCGACAAGAGAAATACCGTGCTTTTTGTCACATAAAATCGGTTTTGGTCTACTTTTGCGAGCCTATTGACAACGGTGTTTACGGCTACTAACATAGTGAAAAAATTACTTCGGAGGTAGATATGAAAATATCCGAATTGCTCAACGGCGTAAACGTTCTGGAGTGGAAAATCGATAAAGATACAGAGGTAAAAGATATAAAAATAGACAGCAATCAAGTGTCCGAAGGCGACCTTTTCGTCTGCCTAAAAGGAAGGAAGGTGGACAGACACGATTTTGTCGATTCTCTGAGCAGAACGGCAGTAGGATTTATAACCGAAAAAAGAGTAAACGCACCTTACGTCATGGTGGAAAACGCAAGGGAAGCGTATAGCGTCATATGTCAGAACTTTTTCGGAAATCCGGCAAAGTCGATGAAATTGGTATCTGTCGTAGGTACAAACGGAAAGACTTCGACGGCGCATATACTTTCGTCGCTTCTGCGCTCGGCAGGGATAAATACCGGCGTTATCGGAACGCTCGGGCATTTTATCGGAAGCGAAAAGATAGGCGAGTCGCTCACCACTCCCGACCCTTACGAGTTCAACAAACTGTTGCAGAATATGAAAGCGAGGGCGGTGGAAGTGGTTGTGTCCGAAGTGTCGGCGCACGCCATTTATTATAAAAAGCTGTTTGGTATAAAAGCGGATATAGCCGTTTTGACCAATATAACGCAGGACCACTTAGACTTTTTCAAAGACTTTGACGAATATGCCAAAACGAAACTCGGCTATTTCAATTCGCAAAATGCGGCGCTTGCGGTTGTCAACGGCGACGACGAGCTGGCAAGAAGCCTCGTTACCGATATCCCCGTGATAACTTACGGTCTTGAACAGCCGAGCGACGTTTTCGCCATCGACGTCTATCCCGATTTTGACGGAACACAGTTTGTGGCGAATCTGTTTGACGAAGTGCTTCCGCTTCACTCGCCGTTATACGGAATTTTTAACGTATACAACCTTTTGGCGGCGATGATATGCGCGGTAAGCCTTGGCGTGTCGCACGAGGCGATAAAAAACGGAATAAGAAAACTCAAGCCCATAGACGGAAGATTTAACATTCTCAAAAACGGCAAAGGCTTTATCGTTATCGATTATGCGCACACTCCCGACGGACTGTATAACGTGCTGAACACGGCAAGGACGATAACGAAGTCGAGGCTCATATGCGTTTTCGGTTGCGGCGGCGACAGGGATTCGTCAAAGCGCAAGACGATGGGCGAGGTGGCATCCTCTCTCTGCGACGAGGTGGTGCTCACATCCGACAATCCGAGAAACGAAAATCCGACGGATATAATTTCGCAGATAGCAGAGGGCGTCACTTGTCCGCTCAAAACTTTTGTGGCGAGGACGGAGGCGATATCCTACGCTTTAAACCAGATGTCGGAAGGCGATACCGTCGTAATTGCCGGAAAGGGCGCCGAAACGTATATGGAAATCAAGGGAAAGAAGATACCGTACAGCGATCTTGAAACGGTTTTGAGAAGAGGTGCGAGAGGATAGTATGTGGGCATTGGGAGTGGTGTGTTTTTCTTTCGTGTTCGCATTGATTTTCGCACCTTTGTTAAAAAAACTTCTTACACGGAAAAAGGCGGAGCAAACCGTTTTGGGATACGTCAAACAGCACGAGGCAAAAACGGGAACGCCGACGATGGGCGGTTGGATATTCGTTATCCCCGCCATAGTTTTTCCGCTTATATTTTATTCTACCTTCTCGCTCGTTTCCGCCATGGCGACGCTAAGCTATGCCGTGCTGGGATTTTTGGACGATTTTATCAAGATAAAATTTAAAAGGAACCTCGGATTAAAGCCATATCAAAAGATAATCGGTCAGGTGGGAGCGGCGATAATTTTAGGCTTCTTTTGTTACAACAATCCGTATATCGGCACTTCGATAAGACTTCCTTTCACAACGGCTTCTTTCGATATGACGTGGGTGATAATTCCGTTTGTGATGATAGTCTATATCGCCATGACAAACGGGGTAAATCTGACTGACGGTCTTGACGGACTTGCAGGTTACGTTTCGCTCGCCTATTTTATGACGTTTGGCATAATGCTCTATTTTTACTACGCCGACGCACTCGCCGCAGGCAACGAGGCGTATGCAAAAGAGTTGTTCGGACTCCTTATCACATCGGCGTCGTTTGTGGGCGGACTTTTGGGATATTTATGCCACAACAGTTATCCGTCCTCAATCATGATGGGGGATACAGGCTCGCTCGCTCTCGGAGCGGGGGCGGCAACCGTGGCGGTTTTCAGCCGTCAGACACTGTTGATACTGTTCGCAGGCGTCATGTTTGTCGTCAGCTGCGTTTCGGTAATAGTGCAGGTGGCAGTATTTAAAATCAAAAAAAAGAGAGTGTTTCTGATGGCTCCGTTGCATCACCATTTCGAGCTTAAAGGCTATAAGGAATCGAAAATCGTTTCCGTCTATTTTGCAATAAGCGTCGTGGCAGGGGCGATAACGCTTATTGCGGCAGGAGTAATAATATGATTTTTAACGGTAAAACCGTTCTCATTTACGGTTACGGCAAAAGCGGTAAATCCGCCGCCAAACTTTTAAACAAGAGGGGAGCAATCGTCAAGGTATACGACGACGATTATTCCAAAAAGGATTTTTTGATATTCGAGCAGTGGGCGGAATCTTTTAAAGACGTCGATTGCGTTATCATATCCCCGGCAATTTCCAATCTCAAACCTGAGATTTTAGAGCTAAGGCTATCGGGCGTCCCCGTCATATCGGAAATAGAGCTCGGCTACGAATGCTGTTTCGGCGAGGTTGTGGCTATAACGGGAACCAACGGAAAGACCACTACCACAATGCTTACTAACGCCATATTGAAAAACGGCGGATATAAAAGCTGTCAGGTGGGCAATATAGGCACGCCCTTTTGCGACGTTGCCGACACCTTAAGACCGAGCGACGTGGCGGTGGTGGAGGTAAGCTCCTTTCAGCTTGAAGGGGTCAAGAACTTCTCGCCCGAAATATCCGTTTTGCTTAATATCGAACCCGATCATCTCGACAGGCACAAAACGTTTGAAACATATGCCTCGCTCAAGGCGAGAATATTTTTAAATCAGCGTGAGGGGGATTTTTGCGTGGCAAATATATCCGACCCGACAATCAAAGCGTTGACGGAAAAATGCGGTTGCACGCTCGTTCCTTTTTCGATAGAGGAAAAATGCGACGGAACATACCTCGAAAACGGATTCGTCACATATAAGGGAAAGCGTCTTTTTTCAACGGACGGGCTGTATTTCAAAGGCAGGGAAAGGGAAAATCTTCTGGCGGCGGTAACGGTTGCCAAAATCAAAAACGTGTCCGACGAAAAGATATACGAGGCGGTAAAGAATTTCACTAAACCGCCGCACAGGCTCGAGCTTGTGGCTCAGTCGGACACAAAGCGTGTTTACGACGACTCTAAGGCGACAAACGTGTCCGCCACCGTGTCTGCGTGCGAGGGATTCGAGGACGATACCGTGCTCATTTTGGGCGGCAGCGACAAGGGGGAGGAATATATCGACCTTTTCAGGCATATACCTAAAACGATAAAGCGTGTCGTGGTGTGCGGAGAAAACTCCAAACGGATATACGACGCCGCCGTCTCTACCGGATACAAAAACATATCTGTTTGCGACAGTCTGGAAAAATGCGTCGACGAGGCGCTGTCGGGAAAGGAAAAAAACGTGCTTTTTTCTCCCGCTTCCAAAAGTTATGACAGATATCACAGTTACGTTGAAAGGGGCGAGCATTTCAAATCTATCGTGGAGAAGCTGATATGACGGAATTTTCTGTCGTGCGAAAAGAGGAAGTAGCCAAACTCGAAAAGAGGGAAAGAAAAACCGAGCGCACTCTATTGAAAGAGGAAAAGCAAAGGCTCGGTGAAATCAGAAAGAGCGAAAGGCAGGCAAGAAGGGAGCAACTTAAAGCGGAGCGTGAGGTCGAGAGGAGCGCTATATCGTTAAGGCGCAAGGAAAAACTGCTCACCTTCGCTTCAAAGATAAGCGAGGCAGGTTTAAAAATAGATTTTGACCTGCCCACGTTTTTTATAGTGCTTCTTCTCGGAGCTTTAGGTCTTGTATTCATTTATTCCGCATCGAGCTATTCTGCCGAAATTCAGTTCGGAGATTCGTTTAAATATTTAAAAACTCAGGCAATCGCAATGTCGGCAGGCATTGTCGTCATGATGGTTTTAACGTATATCGACGTCAAATGGCTCATCAAGTGGCGTTACGTCGTGCTGGTCGTCAGCCTCGTGTTGCTCGCTTTGGTATTCGTTCCCGTGCTCGGCGTGGAAAGCTACGGGGCGAAAAGGTGGATAAATCTCGGTTTTTCCACCGTTCAGCCGTCCGAGTTTGCCAAGTTCGGGCTTGTAATATTTATAGCGGGTAGCATGACAGTTTACGGAGCGGATAAATTTCATACGATGCTTATCCCTCTCATGGCAGGGGGTGCGATGTGTCTTTTGCTCATGCTCGAGCCTAATATGTCGATAACGGTATGCACGCTTGCCGTCGTCGTCGCCATGCTCTTTTTGGGCGGAGCCAAGATTTCGCACCTGCTTTTGGTGATAATACCTTCCGTCGTTTTCGGGGTTGTATTGATTTTGATAGAGCCGTATAGACTTAGCAGACTTATGGCGTTTTTAGACCCTTTCGCCTCTCCGTTGGGTGAGGGATATCAGCTCATTCAGTCATATTATTCGCTGGGCAGCGGCGGACTTTTCGGCGTCGGACTGTTTCAGAGTCGCCAAAAATATCTGTTTTTGCCCTTTGCGGAATCCGACTTCATATTCTCGATAATAGGCGAGGAAACGGGACTTATCGGCTGTATTTTCGTTATAGCGCTGTTTATACTTTTGCTCTCGAGAGGAATTCTGATAGCGATGAGAGCAAAAGACAGGTTCTCTTGCTACCTTGCCAGCGGAATATCGGCAATGATAGCTTTTCAGACGGTGATAAATATCGCCGTCGTCAGCGGAGCCATTCCTCCCACGGGATTGCCTCTGCCGTTCATGAGTGCGGGAGGCAGTTCTGTCGTGGCTTATTATATGGCAAGCGGTCTGCTTTTGTCCGTATCCAGGAAAAAGCACGGAAATTTCCTTTCTTCCATAGAATATAGTAAGTTTTAGGAGCGTCTATGGAATATTTTGAAATCGACGGCGGTAGAAAGCTGCTCGGAAGCGTTCGGCTTTCGGGAGCGAAAAACGCCGTTCTGCCTTTGCTTGCCGCATCGCTTTTGACGGACGAAAAAGTCGTGTTTCACGATTGTCCCCGTATAGCCGACGTCGATATAATGATAGATCTTATCCGTTCGCTCGGAGTAAAATGTTACCGTGACGACAGAACGGTAATAAAAGAGGGAAGCGTATTAGAGCCGGTTATCTCAAAATACTATGCGGCGAAGATGAGAGCTTCGATATTTTTGCTGGCGCCTTTGCTTGCAAAATGCAAAAGGGTGGAAACGTCATACCCGGGCGGTTGCGACATAGGCAACCGAAAGATAAATTTACATATCGAAAATCTCAAAAAGATGGGTGCGTCGTTCGTCGAAAAAGGGTGCTCGATATCCGGCAGAGCGCAAAGGCTATACGGAAAAGACCTTGCGCTTTCCTTTCCCAGCGTCGGAGCAACGGAAACTTTGGTCATGGCGAGCGTGCTTGCCGACGGAGTGACTATTATCGAAAACGTCGCAAGAGAGCCGGAGATTGACGATCTCGTCGATTTTTTAAATTCTCTCGGCGCAAAAATATTTAAATTAAACGAATCGACTTTGAAAATCGAGGGGGTAAAGTCGCTTAAAGGCGGAGTGTGGACGCCCGTTCCCGACAGGATAGTGGGCGGAACGCTAATGGCGTTTTTGGCGTCTTGCGGCGGGGAACTCGAGATATCAAACTTTCCCGAAAAACTGTCGCACGGCTTTACGTCGTTGCTTGCCTGCGATACCTGCGAGATAACCGAGCGGTATAACGTGGTCAAAATGGAGGGGCTCGGACAACCCGTATCCTTCGGAAATTTAGTGACAAGTCCGTATCCGGGATTTGCCACCGATATGCAGGCGCAGATACTTGCCGTATCCTGCGTTGCGGACGGCAGAACCGCCGTGGAAGAAAGCATATTTGAAAACAGATTTCTTATTGCGCCCGAGCTTGCGAAAATGGGGGCGGATATCGTGGTGACCGGCAGGGAAGCTGTCGTCAACGGTGTGGAATCGTTATCCGGCGCAGACGTTTTTGCCAAAGACCTTAGGGGCGGGGCCGGTCTGTGTATAGCCGCCTGCCAGGCGGCAGGCAAAAGTCGGGTTTACGGAGTGGATTTTATCGACAGAGGTTATGAAAACCTCGACGAAACGCTCTTTTCTCTCGGCGTCAGGATAAAAAGAAAAAGGACGGAAGACTGATTTTCGCCATAGTCGGAACATTGCCGTCTAATATGAACTTTCAGGACGTCAAATTTAGCGGAAAAAGGGTTGAAAAATTTTTTATATATATTATAATAAACACAAGAGGTTTACATGAGCTCAAGGATAGACGGCAGAATATTGGCGCTGATTATAGCTTTTGCCATTATTGCGGTGGTATTGATTTTGTTTGCCACCGTTTTTTTGGTGCGCGATATTTCCGTCGGATATTCCGTCAAAGGGGAGGAGACGGTTGTTTCCCAAAAACAGATTGTCGACGCTTCGGGTATTAAATTAAACAAAAACATTCTGTTTATCAGCGAAAGCGAGGCAACGGCAAATATACAAAGTAAATATCCGCAGATAAAAGTTATCAATATCGAAAGGAAGTTTCCTTCCGAGGTGATAATTTACGTTACCGTAAGAGTGCCTCTCATAAAGGTTGAACTCGACGACGGCTTGTTTGCTTTGCTTGACAGGGAAATGTCTGTTGTCGACGTTATGACTTCCGACGAAGTTACGGCATATGAGGAAGAAAACAATTATACTTTAACTTCCGTCGGCTTTACGTTGAAATCCGACTCCGTCAAAATAGGCAAAATAGTATCGCCGAGCGCCTCGCCCGAACTGTGCGTCGTTCAAAACTGTATCATGGCGCTTGAAAATCTCGATATTTTAAATCAGTCTTTTTGCTCTTTTATAACAAGCGTCGACGTTTCGGTAAACGACAAAACTCTCTATGCCGACGGCGACTATATAGCCACGCTCAAGACGTCCGACGGGGTGGACTTAAAAATTTCAAGTCTGTCTACCGGTTCGCTCGTTGCGGGCGCGTACGATAAATACGAAACTTTGACGGAAGAACAGAAAAGAGGCGGTTATATTTATAAAAAAGGAAACGATTTCGTTCACCAAGATTACAGCTGAAATTTTTATTTTTTTCAATTGGATTTCGCACTTTTAAACCTCTTTAAAGTGGGTTAAAAAATTAAATTTTTTAAGTTTTTTACCTTTTTTTACCATTTAAAATTTGTCAAATACTGCTATAAAATGCGTTGACACACTTATATTTATATATTATAATATATATAAGTTAATTTAGACTCTTTGTTTTGGAGAGGAGTATGCTGTTTACAAATGATATCGTCGCATTGGACGTTTCGTCCAAATGTATAACTGCGATGGTTGGCGTGGAAAAATCTAATAAATTTCTCTCCGTGAAATGCGAGGAAAGGCAAACCTATTTCGGCTATTCCGAAGGGGAATGGATCGACATAGAAAACGTCAAAAACGTTTCGGAAACCGTCTTAAAAAGAGTTCTCGGCTCTTTTAAGGGTAAAAGAAAAATTCTGCACGTTTCGGTGCCTGCGGAGTTTCTGGCGGTCGTCACAAAAAAGGTCGACGTCGAATATGAACGCTCCAAACGTATTACCGATTACGACGTCGATTACCTCTATCAAAAAGGGGACGATTTTAACGAAGGCGGATTTCGCACCGTCAGTGCTACGGCAATTGCTTACTCGCTCGACGGCGGCTCCTGGTCTTTTGAAGACCCGAGAAACAGCTTCGCTCAAAAACTCGCCGTAAATGCGTCATACATACTTTGCGAAAAGAAATATTTTTCGGTTTTCAACGAAATTGCTTCCCGTCTTGGCTTTAAAACCGTTCAATATCATCCGACGCCTTTATGCGAGATACTTTCCGTATTCGAAAAAGAGGAAAGGTTCAATCAGCAACTGTTGGTTGACGTGGGCTATCTTTCCACTTCCGTCGTCGTATTTAAAGGTGACGGTGTGCAGGCTCTTAAATCCTTTTCGTACGGTTGGGCGCATATAGCCGCAAATCTTTATGAAATGCTCGAAATTCCTTTCGAGGATGCAGAAGAGCTGCTAAAACAAATCGATTTAAATCTCTACTATGAAGACGGCGAGATTTATACCACTGCCTCGGGATACGACATTCCTATCGCAGAGGCGGTTGAGATTGCAAGAGCAAGTTTAAACGTGCTCGTTTCCACGGTCAAGCAGGCTGCGGAGGAATGCGATTTTATGGGCTCCAGTGCCTTGCCCGTATATCTTACAGGCGACGCCTTTGAACAGTTCAGAGGAGCGCCAAAGTATATCGAAAGGGGACTTATGCAGACGGTGGCGGTAGTATCGCCAAAATATCCGTCCTATAACAAACCGCAATTTTCATCTTGTATGTCTCTGATTGAAGTGGCAAGCCGCACGTCGGGGGCAAGCGCAGGAAGGGTTATATACTATTAGACAAGGGAGGTCAAATAAATGTTTGACTACAATGATAACGGAAAATTTTACGCATCAAATCATGTCCAGGATCAAAACGACATGATGAACGATTACGACAATCAGGGCGATATTCAGGAAAAAGAAATCGGTAAAGCAAAAATCGTCGTCGTAGGTGTCGGCGGTGGTGGCAACAACGCCGTCAACAACATGATCAGGGCAGGCGTCAACAGCGCCACCTTCGTCGTCATGAACACCGATATGCAGGCGCTCAATATGTCGCTCGTTCAGCCGAGAAACAAAATTCAGCTCGGAGCTAAACTCACGGGCGGTCTCGGTGCCGGCGCTATCCCTGAAAAGGGACGTGAAGCCGCAGAGGAATCGAGAGACTTGATAAGAGAAACCTTAAAGGACGTCGACCTTTTGTTCATCACCGCCGGTATGGGCGGAGGAACGGGCACAGGCGCCGCTCCCGTCATTGCCGAAATCGCTCAGGCGCTCGGTATTTTGACCGTCGGTATCGTCACAAAGCCTTTCTCGTTTGAAGGTCCTCAACGTATGAGGAATGCGGAAGAAGGTATCGAAAAACTCAAAAATTTCGTCGATACTCTCGTTGTCGTTCCTAACCAGAAACTTATCGAAATTCTCGACAAAAACATTTCCTTTAACACGGCGTTTAAATATGCGGACGACATACTCCGTCAAGGCGTTCAGGGCATTTCCGACGTTATAGCGCATCCGTCAATCATCAACCTTGACTTTGCCGATATCAGGACAATTCTTTCCAACAAGGGATTGGCTCACATGGGTATTGGTCTCGGCAAGGCGGAAAACAGAGTTATCGAAGCGGTCAGACAAGCTGTCTATTCTCCGCTCATCGAAACTGATATTCAGGGTGCTACAGGTATTATCGTCAATATCGTCGGCGGCAAGGAAGATCTCCGCTTGCAGGAAATCGACGAGATTTGCAACACCATTAAACAGCTTATCGATCCCGAAGCAAATATCATTTTGGGCGTCAACGAAGTGGAAAACAAAAAAGATATCGAGGTTACCGTTATCGCAACAGGCTTCGGCGAAAAGGCGCAAACAAGACAGCAACCGACAAGCAGTTTCGGCAGTTACACCTCGACGGGATACGGTAGCTCTTACGGCAATTATCAGCCCATGCCCAACAGTTATACGCAGGGCGGATATATGTCTCAGGGCGGTATAAGACGCAATCCTCCGCAAGGAACTTCCGGTGTTTCTTCCTCGAGAATGGGCGTTCAGGATCAAAACGTTCCGCCTTTTCTCAGACTGATGAAAAATAAAAACGGAAACAACTGATAAACTAAAGAGCTTTACGCAACTTATGCTTTTATGCGCCTAAATAGCGCAAATCGCATACTTGTTTTGCCGGAGATTTAAAGACTTGTAGCTTTTGGTTTATCGTCGGTAGTGTCATATCTACGGTATATAACTACAATTTAAATTTAGACATTTTGCATAAGCAAAACAAAAAAGCAACGCTACTGCGTTGCTTTTAGTTTTGCAATTTTTAAAATACAATTAGCTAAAATGCCTGTTAAAACGTCTATTAAAAATCTGCAAAAATTCTATTAAATAATTCTCTTAAAAGCTCTGTTAAATAGTCTAATGAAATTTTTATTAAACTCCTGTTAAAATGTTCAATAAAAAGCTGATTGAAAAATATAGCAAAAAGAGCATAATAAAAAGACTGCAAAAAAATATCAAAAAGTATTTTTTAAGTTGTTTATATAATAAATAAAATAGTTTAATAATAAAATAAATTTCCATAAAATGCGATTGAAAAATATTTAAGAAATTCGGCATAAACGGAATGATTTTTCACGGCGCAAATTATACACTCTCAGTATGGAAGTTTACGTTGAAGTAGTGATTTTAAACAACCTTGCCATAGATTTGTTTTTAATGCTGTTGACGTATTTTTGCACAAGGCAAAAAGTGAAAAAACTTCGCATATTTATCGGTGGGATAGTGGGGGCGGCAGGGGCTGTGTTTTATCCGCTGATGGGCAAATACAAAATTTTGCTTGCCTTAACTTTTGCCCCCGTTTTAACTTTGGTTTTTTACAATTCACAAACAATAAAGCAGTATTTATTGGGTCTTGTCGTCTTTGCGGCATTGACGTTTTCTCTTGGCGGAATAATGACGGGAGTATCCAATTTGACGGGTATTACTTTAACGACAAATCTTATTCCTGCCGTAACTCTGTTTTCGGTTATGTTTTTGCTTTATTTTGTCTGGCACATTGTATACGTAGTCAAAAAGCACAAGAGGATCGAACCTGTCGTTTTAAAATTATACGGCGACAGTTTAAAACTTAAGGCGCTATACGATACGGGCAATTCGTTGGTGGACGGCGATAAACCTGTCATTGTGCTGTCTAAAAGATGTGGCGAAAAATACATATCCAAAAGCGAAAGAGAAATCGTTGTCAAAACGGTCGGCGGTTTGTCTACGCTAAAACTTCTTGACGGAGAAAGCATAAAGTTTAAACAAAAAGGAGAAGTGCGATTTTCGGTAGCTGTCAGCAAGGAAAATTACGTCGGATACGACGTCGTGCTTCATAGCACTTTCTGTTAAAATTAGTGTGGCGCAGCAAAATCCTTTAATCAAAGTTTTGCAATCAGTATCGTCAAAAATTCTATAAAGAGAAACAAGGAGCTGCGAAAAGGGCATTATTGACAAAGGGTGTGTCCTGATTTTAAGCTCCTCCACACAAAGAGTGAAATTTTTAAATTAGGGTTGCAATTGAGAACGTGTAAAGCATTTTCTATATATTGTGCGATGCCGGGCGCTGAACATATGGGATAAGCTGTAAGAGAGTATGAAAATATAGCCTGAAAAATGAGCCCTAGCTAAAATATCTGACTTATAAAAAGGGGTAAAGATAATCAAATTTTCATCTAAAAAGCTGAAAAACCTGAAAAGTATTATATAAAACGCCGTTTTTTAGAATAAATTTGTGCTTTTTAGTAGGAAACGGAGTGTTTTGAACAATAGTTAAAAATGCTGAAATCATTAAAGCATGTTATCAGGCGGATATTTTTAAGCAAAGCGTTTTGGGTTTTTAAACGCATATAGGTAAAACGCAAAGAGATACTAAAACCTATTTGAGGTGAAGTATCGGGCTTTAAATTTTTGAATTGTTATGTTTTGAAAATAACGGCTAGACGGCTATACGCTCTCAATGTTCATGATAAAACATTTGACGTTGCGGCAATGATGAGAGGCTGAACAGATGATAAAGTTTTAAAGGCTTAACAGGTGAAAAAACGGCAAAAATACTGCGGATTTATGAAGCTAAAAAGGGGGTTTGTATGTTGGAACTTATCAGAAAATTTTTCAGAAAACTTGTAAAACTTTTCAGGCTCAGCGAGGAAAGCGTCGAAACTCTTTACATAGCAAACGGCGAAGCTCTACCGTCGCCGCTCTCCAGTGAAGAGGAGCAACAGGCGTTGACGTCTTTTATGGCAGGCGACGAGGAGGCCCGAAAAAAACTTATTGAACATAATTTAAGGCTTGTCGTTTATATTGCCAAAAGATTTGACAATACCAACATCGACCTCGAGGACTTAATTTCTATCGGAGCGATAGGTCTTATCAAAGCTGTCAACAGTTTCGACAACGGAAAAAATATCAAACTTGCAACCTATGCTTCCCGCTGTATTGAAAACGAGATTTTAATGTATTTAAGAAAGACAAGTCGGACAAAAAGCGAGGTATCCCTTGACGAGCCGCTCAACGTCGATTGGGAAGGGAATATGCTGCTCCTTAGCGATATTCTCGGCACGGACAGCGACGCTATCTATAAAGACGTAGAAAACTCCAGCGACAAGGAAATGCTTGTCAAAACGTTTGAAAAGCTGAGCGGCAGAGAAAGGGAGATAATGGAAATGCGTTTCGGTCTTTGCGGCAGAGAGGAGAAAACTCAAAAGGAAATTGCCGACATGATGGGGATATCGCAAAGTTATATTTCCCGTCTTGAAAAAAAGATTGTGCTTAAACTAAAAAAAGAAATTGCCAAAATGGAATAAGCCTTCGCTTTAACTTTTTAAAAAAAAGGTTTAAAACAAGGCAGAATGTTACGTTTCATAAGTCGGGCGGTTGTATTTAATTGTAGATTTAATTTTGCGTTTGTTTTCGATTTTAAGCCATAGGCTTATGATTGCTAAACTGTATCGGCTAACGAATCAAAACAAGGTTGCACTAAGTGGGCGAGATAGCGTAACTCAATTGCGGTTATATTACTTGTTTGATTTTAGCCGCTTCAACGCAGGCTAAACTGTATCGGCTAACAAAGTAAAACAAGGTAGCACCAAGTGGGGTAAGGTAGCGTTTAACTCAATTGCGGTTATATTACTTGTTTGATTTTAGCCGCTTCAACGCAGGCTAAACTGTATCGGCTAACGGAGTAAAGCAAGGTAGCACCAAGTGGGGCGAGATAGCGTTTAACTCAATCGATTTAAGTGAGGCATTTTACTTTGTAGCCTCAGGCGAACTGACGAATAACTTATCCGATAGCGATATGCGGCGTGATTGCATTAAATAACAAACGCAAAAATATGTGCGAACAATCGCAAGTTTTATTATATTTTCTTTTGTTATATTAGGCGGTAAAGTGACTGCCGGCGACTCGAACTCGTGCAAAAAAAAGGAAAAGTTTTTATTTTCAGAGTAAAAATTTGGTAAAATGCACAAAATACTTACGCATACATAGGAGATATATATGCGTAAGGTAGAAATATCGGGTATACGAACTAGCGAACTTCCCAAACTCACTGCGGGGGAATGCGAAGCACTCATGAAAAGAATCGAAAAAGGCGATATGGTTGCCAGAGAAGAATTTTTAAAAGCCAATATGAGGCTTGTATTGTCAATTGTCGGCCGTTTTTCAAGGAGCGGTGAAAATAGCGACGACCTTTTTCAAGTCGGCTACGTAGGGCTTTTAAAGGCTTTGCAAAACTTTGATTTTAGTTTGGGATTAAAGTTTTCCACCTATGCCGTGCCGATGATAATAGGGGAAATCAAAAGATTTTTAAGAGACAGAACTTCCATTAAAGTATCAAGAAATATCAGGGATATAGCGTATAATGCGCTAAAGGTCAAAGAGAGACTTCAAGAGCAGATGCCTGACGGTGAGCCGAGCCTGTTTGAAATTGCCGAGGAGCTTGACGTTTCGCAAAGGGAAATCGCTTGCGCTTTGGACGCTGTGAGCGAGCCTGTATCCATTTACGACACTGTCTGCGGAGATTTTGAAGAGGGTATGTGTATAATCGATCAGGTGTCCGACGAAAAGAATACGACGGAAAATTGGACGGAAAATATCGCCCTTGGAGACGCCCTCAAAAAGATACCTACACGAGAAAAGCAGGTGCTCGTTTTGCGTTATTACTACGGAAAAACGCAAACCGAGATATCTCAAGCTACGAATATATCGCAGGCACAGGTTTCGAGGCTTGAAAAAAATGCTCTCGAAAAACTCAGAAAACACCTGAGCGTTTAATTATCTTTAATTGAATTGCGCTTTTTACTTTGTATTTTGCTCAAAATTCAAATTTCGATGCGATAGGTAAATAATAGGTCGTTAAATAGACAAAATAGGGCATTTGTCGTCAAAATTTACAACAACTGTAAGTTTTAAACCGAGTTATCCACATTTATCCTCAAAAATGTGGATAACTGTGCATAAATATAAAAATATTCAAAAATTTTACCTGAAATGCCAGAGTTTTTAAGCGTTTAAATTTGATGGGGTTTTAAATTTTCAGTAACGATAACATTAAGTCGGAAAACACAAGCTATATACTTTGGATAAAATTTAGCAGACAAAAATGCGTAAACAAAAAATTGAAATTGCGTAGTCAATTTATAAATTTTCAATCGACTGAGCCTTTAGTCGTCAAAAGGACAAGACTAAAGCTCGGGCGGTAGTTCCTCGTTTGATTGGCACATTACCGGATTCGACTGCGACAGCTCAACAAGGATTACGTCTTCTCCTACTTTCAATATGTTGCGCCACGGTATATATATGTTTTCCGCATTCGATTTAAAAAGCGACTTCCGACCCGGTGCGACGAAATACATAACTCTGCCCGTGCAAGTAAAAACGATATCGCATAGATGTCCGAGCTCTCTGCCGTCGATAATATTTATCACCCGTTTTGTTCTTAAATCGGAAAAGGAATACTCTTTCATAATATAAGTCACTATAATATATGACAATAAATTTCAATATATGACAAACCTTGCGCTATTTTGCGGGAAAAAGTTTACAAAATCGCTTAAATATGGTATAGTCTAAAAGAGGTAAAAAAATGAAATGTATCTACTGCGGTTGTACCGAAAGTAAAGTTATCGATTCAAGGCAAAACGAGGACGGCACTGCCATTCGCCGTCGCAGGGAATGCGAAAGCTGCGGCAAAAGGTTTACTACATACGAAACGGTAGAATTTACGCCTGTTATGGTGGTAAAAAAGGACGGAAGCCGTCAGCAATTCGATATTGATAAAGTCCGTCGCGGTATTATGAAGGCTATCGAAAAGAGGGCTGTATCCATGGCGGAAGTCGACAAACTCGTATCGGAAGTGCAAAAAAACGTTTTAAATTCGCTTGAGCAGGAAGTTTCGAGCACGCATATCGGAGAGCTTGTCATGGACGGCTTAAAGCGTATAGACGAGGTCGCATACGTCAGATATGCTTCCGTGCACAGACAGTTTAAAGATATAAATTCGCTTTTAAACGAGATAGAGGAGCTCATTAAGTTAAAAGAGCAGCTCGATAAAAAATAGCTATCGATTTTATCGTATAGATTTACAAAAGATTTTAAAGCGACAAAAGACGATTGCAAAAGAAACACGGTATACGCAAAGGAAGTTTTGAGAGTAAACGGCACTAAAGATTGGCTTTGAAAAACAAAAGGTAATGTTTAAATTGTCGAAAAACAAATGCCGAAAAAAGCAGGAAGAATAACTAAAGAAATGCAATTTTCAAAAGAAACGCTATTGGATAAAACCGCTCATCGGTTATGAAAGACGAAAGAGTTTAAAAGCACTGAAAGAAACTAAAAAGATTTAACATTTAATTTGATTAGTAAAACGTCGCCGAAAGGCGACGTTTTACTTTATGCAACCGTCCGTTTTGTTTTACATTTATAGCGGATAGTTTAAAAAATTTATTTGTCAATATTTAATTAGTTTTATAGACTTTGCTTAAGTCACAGTCGTTGTAAAATATATGCCGAGCCTTTTTTTGCGACGCATTTAGGCAAGCGCTTTGTTTGGTGCGGAAGCGAGGCAGGGCAGATAATGATTATTTGCAACTGTGTGGTTGCAGATATATGCCGAGCCTTTTTTGGCGACGCATTTAGGCAAGCGCTTTGTTAGGTGCGGAAGTCGGGCAGGGCAGATAATAATTATTTGCAACTGTGTGGTTGCAGATATATACCGAGCCTTTTTTGGCGACGCATTTAGGCAAGCGCTTTGTTTGGTGCGGAAGCGAGGCAGGGCAGATAATAATTATTTGCAACTGTGCGGTTGCAGATAAGCAGTTAATATGATAAGGTTTATAGTATACAAGGTTTAATCGAAGTATAGGTCTTCTTCTTTAATGCGACATTTGATTTTTTCCAACGCTTTTTTTTCGATACGCGAAACGTAGCTTCTTGAAATTTTTTGATAATCGGCAACTTCTCTTTGAGTAAGACAGCCGTTTGAATCGAGCCCGTAACGCAGACTGATTATTTCATATTCTCTGTCGTCAAGCGTTTTTTTTATGAGGGCTTTCAGTCGTTCCATCAATATGCTGATTTCCACTTTGTCTATGACTGTATCCGCTTCGGTAGATATAAGGTCAATCAAAGATAACTCGTTGCCGTCACGGTCCACGCCGACGGCGTCGTAAAGGCTGACGTCGTTTTTGTGTTTTTTCCCGCTTCTCAGGGTCATGAGGATTTCGTTTTCGATACAGCGTGAAGCATAGGTGGCAAGTCCCGTTCCTTTGTCCACTTTGTAAGTATTTATCGCTTTAATCAATCCTATCGAGCCTACGGAAATAAGCTCGTCCGAATCGTTATAGTTTGAATATTTCTTTGCGATATGTGCCACAAGTCTTAAGTTGTGCGATATCAAAAGTTCCTTTGCCTTCTCGTCGCCGTTTTTGGCAAGATAAAGATATTCTCTTTCTTTTTCCTTTGACAGCGGTTTGGGAAATGAATTTTTGCCGTCAACGTAAGAGGAAAAAATGAGTATATCTTTTAACATTCCAAAGAAACTTTCTAACATCTGGCCTCCGTGTATTACAATATATGAGCCTTATCGACAAAATTTGACTAAAAATTATCCACTTATTGACAGCTTAAATTGAGAGCTTAAAACATATAAGTTTAAATTTTAAAGACAATAAATTTATGAATACCAAAATTGTCAAAATATCCTTTGTGATAACAATGCTCATCATTGCGCTTGCGGTGCTATGCGGAAGCAGTATAGCCTACGCCGAAACGGTGATGATTGGCGGAAAACCCGTAGGCATAACGGTAGGGGCAAAAGGTCTTGTCGTCATAGAAACGACTAAAGTGATAACGGACGAGGGTGCAAAAGACCCGTGCGGCGGAAAACTTTTAAAGGGCGACATATTGAAATCGGTAAACGAAAAAGAAGTTTATACTGTTTCCGATTTAAGAAAAACGGTTAAAGAGGAAAAGTGCTTCGTGACGGTGGAACGAAAAGGCGAAACTTTAAATTTTGAGTTGACTCCCGCTCTTGAAGCCTTAACGAAAGAATATAAACTAGGGCTATACGTCAAAGAGGAAGTAAGCGGCATCGGAACGATTTCCTTCGTGAAAAAGGACGGAACCTACGGCGCTCTCGGGCATAGGATTTCCGACCCCGAAACGGGATTGACTTTTGAATACCAAACGGGGAATATCTATGACGCAGAAGTCAGCGGCGCAAAAATGGGAGATAAATCGGCGCCCGGAGAACTCAAAGGAAGATTTAACAAGGCGGATAAAATCGGAACGGTAGAAAAAAACACGCCGTTCGGAATTTACGGAAAAATAGATTCGTATGACGCAAAGACTTTTGAAACGGCGTCTATCGACGAAGTCAAAATAGGAAAGGCTCAAATTTATACGACGGTAAAAGGGGACAAGCCAGAGTTTTATGACGTAAACGTTTTAAGGACGTTCAAACAGTCGGATATATCGGAAAAGGGAATGATAATACAAGTAACCGACAAAGATTTATTGGCAAAGACGGGCGGTATCGTCCAGGGCATGAGCGGAAGTCCGATTGTGCAAAACGGAAAAATTATAGGCGCAGTCACTCACGTTTTTAACGGTGATTATACAAAAGGTTATGCGATATATATTCCTTGGATGTTAAAATCGGCGGCTTAAACTAAAACTAAAATTAAAACTAAAACTAAAACTAAAATTAAAACTAAAACTAAAACCGAAGTTAAAGTTAAAGTTAAATTTAAAGTTAAAGTTAAAGTTAAAGCAAATATCGATTTCAAGATAATATAGACGAAAAGGGCAAACGGCACAGTTTGTCTTTTTCGTTTGCGTTTTCATATTGAAAAAAGGTAATGTATGCTAAAAAGGTGTCAAGTTAAAAAAGAGTTCAAGTCAAAAGAGGGCGTCAAGTCAAAAGAGAGTGTCAAGCCTTAAAAATTTAATTTGTATGGTATAAACTAAATATAAGGCAGCGTTTTACTATTAAAAACGAGAGTTTTTTTTGCATAAAAAAAAGAGTTTTTTATGACAAAGTGTTGGTATATTGCGATTTAAGGCTATTTTTCAGCTTATTGATTGCCCTAAATTTTTGCAATCTATTTTATAAAATCACCATTTCTATAATACTTTTTATATATTTAGCCGATTTTTATAATACTTTTTGCCTGATTTACAATAAAAAGCAGGTTTAGCAATCATCGAAAATCTGTTTGTTTCATATTATGGTATAGGAAGAAATCTATCTCATATTATAATATTGGGTAAAATTATAGCATTTATATCGATTTGCTTTGCTGTAAAATTTGCTTTTATATCTTTTATTGATTTTACGATATACGTTATTGTTTTTATGATATACGTTATTGTTTTTCGGACAAAAAGCGCCTTATATATGCGGATTCGTTCATAAAAAAATAGCGACATTATTTGATATATTTAAACAAAACTTTTTGTTTGTCTTAAATTTTTATGTGATAAATTTTGGGGCGTGGAAAGAAAGGTAAAAGAATATTTATTGTCACTCGGCTTTATGCCGAACAAGTGCGGTTATCATTTTTTGTGCGATATTCTCTGTTCCGCTTTGGACGGCGAGGAGATACTCCCTTTAAAGTTTAAAGCATACACGAAGTTGGGCACAAAATATCATAAGTCGGTTGATTGTATTGAAAAGGATATTCAGAATGCGATATCCTTCGCATGGCTAAGCGGTGACGTCGACAAGCTATACAGCGAGTTTGGCGAAACGATAGATATGAAAAAAGGAAAGCCGAGCAATAAGCATTTTATATTGACGGCGATTGAATCGATTGAAAGGTAGATACGGAGTAAACAGACTTGAAGCCTTTAAGTATGAGGCGAAACAATTTTTGGACGGCAACAAAAAGTATATACTTATCATGGTTGCCATATTTGTCCTTGCGCTGGTAATCGGGATAGTCATAGGCTCGACTACCGGTATCAAGCGCTTTAACGAAGACGAACTGATTTTTGGGGCGTGGAGATTTTTTGCACGAACGCTGTTAATGCTATTGCCCGTCTATCTGTTTGTAATATTTTCCGCAGTCAATTTTTTGTTTATCGTTTTATCCTATGCCATGCTTGCCGTGTGGGGAATTTTCTTTGGAAGGTCGATGTGTATTCTGGCGGCATGCCTTGGTTTCAGCGGCGTGTTAAATCTTGTTTTGATATATTTGCCTATATGTTTTTTCTCCTTAATATTTGTGATGATAAGCCTTGCATACAGCGTGTCGCAGTTTCCCGTGACAGGGTGCAGGGCTTGGCAGCAGCTTAAGCCCGTGCTTGCAACCGTGGGAATCATGGCGGCGATAAATATCGTTTTGAATTTGATAATTATATTTATTTGCGGGTTGATTATCGACGTAATTGTGGTATAATCATTTTTGATGAGAGCATTTATTTTAGTTGTAGACAGTTTCGGAATAGGTAAGGCAAGCGACGCTTATCTTTACGGCGACGAGGGCAGCGACACCTATAAAAGCATATCTAAGGGCATAGAGGTGCCCAATCTCGTTATGCTCGGGTTAAACAACATTGACGGAGTCGAGGCTTTGCCGAAGTGCGATAAGCCGCTCGCTTCTTATGCAAGGCTTATCGAAAAATCTGTGGGCAAAGACACCGTGACGGGGCACTTCGAGATAGCGGGGATAATTTCTGTAAAGCCACAGCCGACTTTCCCCGACGGATTCCCCGACGAAATCGTATATAAACTCGAAAAGGCTTTCGGCGCCAAAATTTTAGGCAACGAGGCGGCGAGCGGAACGGAAATAATAAAACGCCTTGGCAGACAGTCTACGGACGAGGTAAGACCTATCGTCTATACGTCGGCGGACAGCGTTTTGCAGATAGCCGCCAACGAAAGCGTCATTCCGCTTGAAAGGCTGTATCAAATGTGCGAGAGCGCAAGACGGATAATGTGCGGCGACTATGCCGTGGGCAGAATAATAGCAAGACCGTTTTTGGAAGGCAAGGACGGTTTTTACCGCACGGAAAACAGAAAAGATTATTCGCTTTTGCCGCCGAGGGATTCCCTTTTGGATATGCTGAAAAAGAAAGGAAAAACTGTCATAGGCGTAGCCAAGATAAGAGATATTTTTTCGGGACAGGGTCTGACCGAGCATATTGCCGTCCATTCAAACGATGAAGTATGCAAGGCTGTGTCCGATGTTTTGGACAGAGATTTTGACGGACTATGTTTTGTAAATCTCGTGGATACCGATATGGTTTACGGACACCGAAACGACGTGGACGGCTATCGCAGATGCGTCGAGCGCTTTGACGGATATCTCGGTCAAATGCTCGGCAAATTAAAAAGCGACGATATGTTTATAATAACCGCAGACCACGGATGCGACCCTGCCACACCGTCAACCGATCACAGCAGGGAGAACGTCCCTTATTTATGCTACGTTAAAGGCAGGGAGGGCGAAAATCTCGGAACTATCAAAGGTTTTGACTTCGTGGCAAAGACGGTATATAAATATCTGACAGGCGAGGAATTTGTCTGATTTTTTCTATCTTTTAAACGCATAAAAAAAACGAAACGGAAGTTTCGTTTTTTTTGTTTTTTTTATGATTTTTAAACGTTAATTGTTGCTTGCTCCGCAATTAGGGCATTTATCGAGTTTTGCCGAGTAGGTGGAACCGCAGTATTCGCATTTTTTGGTAGCGTCCTTTTTAAATTCGTTCATATCGAACACTTCGCCGCTTTGAGCCGAACCGTTTGAATTTGATTGCTGAGCGTTTGAAGCCAAGACCTCTTTATCGAGCGCCGCTTCCGCTTTCTTTGCTTTAGATGCGGAAACAATGGCGAATATTATACTGCCCACGACTACGACGAGCGCTATAATACCGATTGCTAGCATTATGTATTTTGAATTTCCGCCGTCTATCTCCTCAAGATAATATTCGTTTTCGATGATATACGTGGGGTCGGATTTTAGGTATCTTATCTCTACGCTTTTGCCGATTTCCTCGGGCTTATCCCAGCCGATTTTGCTTTTTGCTTCATACTGTCTGCCGTTTACCGTATACGAATAGGTAGAATAGTAGAAAAAGTCGGAATCCGGATAGCTGTATTCGTATTCGTTGGAAACGCAGGTGGCATAGATGGCGTCTGAGTATTTAGCCGCTTCGGAACCGTTTGCCTGATTTATCGCCTGAACGCCGAAACCTAAAAACATACCGCCTATAATAAGGCAGATAAATGCCAAAATCAACGCCGTGTATATTCCTGACGACGCTTTGGAATAGGCTCGGTATGAAGGATAGCCGTACACGTTCGTTATGACTATACCGGGATAACGTCTTCTGAAATGCGAATGATATCTCGTATAAGCGAAATTAGAACGTCCGCCTCTTCCGCCTGAAAAACCGCCTCTTCTGCCTCCGAAACTGCTGTGGCCTCCTCGGCCTCCGCCGCCGCTGTGTCCGCCTCTGCCCATATTTGCCTCCGATGATAAAGTGAATAAAAATTTTTCGTTTTAAATTTTATGATTTTCCTGTGTCTATTATATATTGTCTATAAATTTTTTGCAATTTAATTTTTTAAATTTAGCAAGTGACGTCCCAAATATATCCGATATGATACAGGTTAAAGCTCAAAATAGCCGTTTGATATAAGATAGCCGTTTGATAAAAGAGAAATGTTTGTCTATCGGTATTCTGCCTGCACAATGCCGGATATTCTCCTTCCCGTAAAATGACGTCCGTTTTGCTACACTAAATAAAAAGTAAATAGACTGTGCGGCGCTTTTTAAAATAAATTTTGGATAATGCCGACAATTTATCAAATACTAAGCAAGAGGTGAATATGAAAAAATTAACTTATTTTGTTATGTTTTCACTGGCACTATTCGGATTTTTGGTAAGCTACGCACCGTTGAATATCGGTAAGGCGCAAACTTACGATATGCCCGTGGAAACCGTTCAAACGGAAAATGCGGTAAACGACGGCATATTTGTCGGTGAAAATATGACCGACAACGGGGAAAACGTCGATAACCGAGAAAATCAAAACCCCGAAGACGAAAACCTTCCGCAAAACGGAACACGTCCCGAGGGAGAGCACCGTCCGCAAATTCAACCCAGAGGCGGAAAAAACACAATGTTTTATTCCGGCGAGAAAGACAAAAAGCCTTCTAAAGATAAATCTGTAAAAGAAGACAAAAAAGAGGACGTGAAAAAAACCGACAACGGCGGAGAGAAAAAGGATAAAAAAGCTCAAAAGGCAAATATATCCGACAGCGCAAAAGCGAGTCTTTTGATGGACTACGCCACGGGAACGGTTATCTATTCCAAAAACGAAACGGAAAGACTTCCCATCGCTTCCATGATGAAAATCATGACGGTGCTGCTCACGCTCGAGGAAATCGATAAGGGAAATATCAAACTCGACGACAAAGTTACCGTAAGCGAAAATGCGGCAAGTCAGGGCGGTTCGCAGGTATTTTTGGACGCCAACGAGGAGCAAACAGTCGGGGCGTTGCTTGAATCGGTAATCGTTGCAAGCGCAAACGACAGCTGTGTGGCACTCGCCGAGCATATATCCGGAAGCGTTGAAGGCTTTGTTGCCAAAATGAACGCCAGGGCGGAAGAGCTCAAAATGGATAACACCCATTTTGCCAACTGCACGGGGCTTCCTTCGCCGGAAAACTATTCCTGCGCAAAGGACGTCGCTACCATGACGAGAGAGCTTGTAAAGCACCCGACGTATTTTGAATATTCCAAGGTTTGGCTTAAAGATTTTGAGCACAACAGCGAAAGAAAAACGACTATGACCAATACAAACAAGCTCATTCGTTTTTACAAAGGTTGCGACGGCGGTAAAACGGGATTTACCAATGAGGCGGGATTCTGTCTTTCGGCAACGGCGGAGCGTGACGGAATGAGACTTATCGGCGTCGTTATCGGTGAAAAGGATTCAAAGACAAGATTTAAAGACGCAAGCGATATGCTCAACTACGGCTTTGCCAACTATGAAAACAAGGTGTATCTCGACACGGAAACGGAAATAAAAAACGATATCGAACTTAAAAAATCCAAGCAGGACAGTTGCAAGATTGTCGTCGATTCACCGCTGGTGAGTTTTGCCAAAAGAGGCGACGAAAGCGGATTTGAAATTAAGTACGAATTGCCAAAGACGATAAAGGCTCCAAAGAGAAAGGGTGAAAAGATAGGCAAGGCGTATCTTGTAAAGGACGGCGTGGTGGTGGACGAATCCAACGTCGTGCTCAAGGAAAATCTCGATAAGTCAAGCCTTTTGGACGACCTTAAAAAACTTTTCGGCTTGCACAAATAAGGCGGTTATATAAGCCGAAATATTAAGTTTAATACAAGCCTTGAGACCGAAGCTAAAAATTGAAAATCAAAACAGAATATAAAAATTTGCGGTCAAAACAAATTTTAAATAAAAGTATCGAAAGGGTTTAATATAAAAATCTTGAAGCTAAAATTTAAAGGACGGATACTCCGTCCTTTTTGCTTTGTATTAAAAAAAAGGCAGGATAGTCAATGGCATATGGCAGGAAACTTCAGTGATATATGGCAGGATAGTCAATGGCATATGGCAGGAAACTTCAGTGATATAAGGCAGAATACGTCAAGGGCATAAGGCAGAATACGTCAAGCGCATAAGACGGGTGGATAAGGTAAGGAGCGCATGATGCGCAAAAGAGGGAACAGGCAATTAAATTTAGCTATTATGGAACGGCAAATAAATTGACTTTAAAATTTTGATATGTTATCATTTTTCACAGTAAATTAAGAGGCGATAAATATGAATTTGAGAGATACGTTGTGCATAAAGGGCGGCAGACTTTTTATCGGTGGTTGCGACACTGTCGAGCTTGCAAAAAAATACGGAACGCCGCTTTACGTTTTGGACGAACAATACGTCAGAGAAGTTATGAGGGCATACGTCGAGGGACTGTCCGAATACGGCGATTTTGCCGTAGCATACGCTTCAAAGGCGCTCAGCTGTATAGCCATGTATAAGATAGTAAAGAGCGAGGGGCTTTGGACGGACGTTGTTTCCGGCGGTGAGTTTTACGCCACGCAAAAGGCAGGGGTTGACCCCGAACATATCGTCATGCACGGCAACAATAAAACTCCCAAGGAATTGACCGAGGCAGTCAAGGCGGGAGTAGGTCACGTCGTTTTGGACGGATTCGACGAGATAGCAAGGCTTGACGAGATATGCGGCAAGGAAAATAAAACGCAAAAGGTGCTTTTGAGGATAAATCCGTTGGTTGAGGCTCACACTCACGCCGCCGTGCAGACGGCAAAGCCGGACAGCAAATTCGGAGTTATCATAGGCGACGAAGCGACAAAGGCGGTGCTTGACATAAAGAGCAGGAAAAACCTTATATTCGACGGATTGCATTGCCATATCGGCTCGCAGATTTTCGACTATTCCGCATACGAGCTTGCAGTCGAGGCTATGGTCAAGTTTATCGCTTCATTAAATAATGAGGGCGTCGAAGTAAACGTGCTCAATATGGGCGGCGGTTTCGGAATATACTACGCAGGCGAAGACCCCAAGTTCACGCCTCAAAGATACGCTCACACGGTCAGGAATCTCGCTTTGCTTATAGAGAACGCCGTGAAAAAGTATAACGTCAAAAAACCCTTCCTTATCGTGGAGCCGGGACGCTCTATCGTGGGTGAGGCCGGCATAACGCTCTATACCGTGGGAACGATAAAGGAAATAAAGGGAATAAGAAAATATGTTGCCATTGACGGCGGTATGTTTGAAAATCCGAGATTTGCGCTTTACGGCTCGGTGTATACGGCAATAAACGCCTCGAGAGCGGATAAGCCTTTCACGCAAAAGGTGGCTATTTGCGGTAAATGCTGTGAAAGCGGAGATATGATAGGCGTCGATATCGATTTGCAGGATACCGAGGTGGGCGATATCGTGGCGGTGTTCAGCACGGGCGCTTATAACTATTCGATGGCTTCAAACTATAACATGAACGCCATTCCGCCGACAGTCATGGTTAAGGACGGCAGGGCGGATTATATAATAAAGCCGCAAAGCTATGAAGATTTGTTGAGGCTCAACGCCGTTCCCGAATGGATAAAGGATTAAAATGGACGAAAATCAACCTAAAATAAAAAATCTGTTCGAGCTTGCCGGCATTGAGGAGGAAGAAGAACTCTTTGTCTCGAGACCTAAAGTGGTATACAGGCTGAGCGACTACGAAGGTCCGCTCGATTTGCTTTTGACCTTGGTCAAGGCTGCCAAAATCGATATAGAAGATATATTCGTTTCCGACGTAACGAAACAGTATATAGACATTATAAAAAACACTCCCAAAGAGGAATTCGATTTTGAATACGCCGGGGAATTTATTATAATGGCGGCGGAACTCGTTTACATAAAATCGCTCAGAGCATTGCCCGTAGAGGAAGAAAACGACGAGGAAGACGAAATCGAACTCAAAAAGCAGACTCTCATTTTGAAAATGAAGGAATACGCAATTTTGAAAGAGCAGTCGCAAAAACTCGGGGCAATGGAAACGGTAAACCGATTTGAAAGGACTCCCGTTTACAGCGAGGACGACTACCGTCTGTCGCTTACAAACCTCAGTCTTTCAAAGCTCGTGGAAGCGTATGCGAGGGTGCTCGCCAACAGCGATAAGATAAAGCAAAGCGAGATGCCCAAAACGGTCATGCGTGAAAAGTTTTCGGTTAGCGACCAGATGAGAAATATAAGAGAAAGGCTCACCGTGGAAAAGAGTTTTTCGTTTTATTCTCTCTTTACTCCCGATTTCGATAAAAACGATATAGTGACTACATTTTTAGCGGTACTCGAGCTGATGAAATATCAAAAGCTGACCGCCCAGCAGGATGAGATGTTCGGCGAAATCATTCTGCACGCCGTAGAGGGCTCTACGGAGACGCCGATTATTTTCGAGGAGGACGACAATGGAGAATATTAAATCGATTATCGAGGCAATCGTATTTGCCAGCGGTGAACCGATTGAGAAAGCGGAAATAGTCGACAAAATGCCGGAACTCACTATGGAAGGACTTAACGATATAGTAAGCGAACTTAAACAAAAATACGGCGGTGACAGCGGAATAAGGTTTATCGAATTTAACGGCAAACTTCAGTTTACCACCAATCCCGACGTAGGCGATTTCGTTTGCGATATGCTCACTCCCTTGAGGGAAAAATCACTGACAAAGTCCCTTCTCGAGGTGCTTGCCACGATAGCTTATAAACAGCCGATAACTAAACTCGAGATAGACGAGCTTAGGGGCGTGGGCAGCGAATACGCCATAGCAGGTCTTACAAAAGCCAATTTGGTGGAAGTCGTCGGCAGAAAAGATACAGTCGGACGACCGCTCCTTTACGGAACTACGGACGAGTTTTTAAAGAAATTCGAGCTCAATTCTATCGAGGAACTTCCCGACCTCAGCGAGGTAATGGAAAAGATAGACCTTATCTATCAGCCCCAGTCCGAGTCGCTGTTCCACAACAGAAGCTTTCTTGACGGCAACGGTGAGGAAGTAAACGTTGAAGAAAAAGAGCAGGGCGTCATCGAGGCACTAAAGCAAGTCGAGGCTACGCTGGAGTCGGTAAAGGACGACCCCGACATACAAAAACTTTCAGAGCTTGTCGCAAGCGACGACGAAAACGACGAAATCCCCGACTTTTTAAAGGGCGAAAATTATGAAATTATCGAATAGGCGCATATGCAGGGGCATACCTGTTTTGTTAAGGCGCATAAACTGTTTGCTTTAAAAGAATAAAATTTTTAACGGACAAAACGCTTTTGGTTTTGTCCTTTTTTATACCTTAATAAAAATCCGAAAATTTATTAAAAGCATCGTCACTGCCTTAAAACCGTAAGCTGTTTCGGTAACGATTCTTGCCATAGTCCTTATTATAGCGATTTTGCTTTAATGAAAACAAAATAAAACAAGTCTTAAATTAAACGGGGCTTTTTTGGAAATAATTTTGCATAATTTCATTTTAAAGACAAACACTTAATTTGTGCAATACGTATATCTTGCCTCGGCGGCGATAATCTCGTTGTGCCTCATAAAAATACCCGTTACCGTTACTGCCCACATTTCTTTGGACAGGCAGAAAATATTGTCCGTCATAAGAGTTTTGGGCTTAAATCTGTCGGTAAAAATAAACGGCGATTATACGGTGGTATCGGGAAAGACAATACAGAAAAAATCGGACGGAGTAATTTCCGACGAGGGAAAGGCAATAAAGAAAAGCGCAAAAAAGTTTCCGATTTTAAAGTTTGTATCGGCGCTCGACTTTAAAGACTTTTCGTTTGCAGGATACTACGGTTTGGACGACGCAATGGGCTCGGCTATGTCTTTTGCCGTTTTAAGAGAGGTTATAAACGGCGTCGGCAACTTTGCGGAAAACAGAACGGTTAAATTTGCGCCCGTATGGCAGGACGGTTTGCTTTCAAGCATTTTTATAAAAGCAGAACTGTCTGCGTTGAGCCTGGCGGTCGCTTTTATCGGGAGAAAAAATGGATAACATCGAAAACATAATGCAATCTACGCTGTCTCGTTTAAAAGAGGTCATCGACGTCGACAACGTCATAGGCTCGCCCATCATGGGGGCGGACGGCTCGACAATTATTCCCATATCCAAAGTGTCGCTCGGATTCGTAACGGGCGCAGGGGAATACAACGAAACATTGCCCAAGGTGAAAAGCTGCGACCTTCCCGTTGCAGGGGGAGCGGCAGGCGGAGTGACGATAACTCCGCTCGGATTTTTAATTGTCGGCAGTCAAAAACAGTTTATTTCCACTTCGGGCAGCTTTGAGGAGAACAAATGGACAACATTTATCAAAACGTTTATGGAAAAAATAAAAAGAAGCTAAGAGGTGTTATATGGTCAGCATTATTAGTTTTGTCATTCGTATGCTTATCTCAATTATGGGGTAGCGTCGCTTCAGCAAAATCGAATACGGCAGGAGCTTATATAGTCATTGAGCGCTCGTCAGGCAGAGTGCTGTTTTCGTCAAACGAAAATCTTAAAATGTATCCTGCTTCGACCACCAAAATTTTGACAGCTCTCACCGTGCTTGACAAGGTAAAGGACGTAGAAGAAATCGTGGCGATTGACGAAGAAGCGGTAGGCGTTGAGGGCTCGTCGGTTTACCTCAAAAAGGGGGACAAACGCTCGGTCAAGGAGCTTTTATACGGGCTTATGCTGCGTAGCGGAAACGACGCCGCCGTGGCGCTCGCTCTTTACGTTTCGCCCGATATAGCGCAATTCGCCCGCCTTATGAACGACAAGGCGAAAGAGTGCGGCGCACAAAACTCAAACTTTGTCAATCCCAACGGTCTGCATGACGACGAACACTACACGACGGCGTCCGACCTTGTCAAAATCTCCGCTGTGGCAATGGAAAACGAAACGTTCAGAAAAATTGTATCAACAAAAACGATAGTTTTCGGCGAGGGTGAGGAAAAGAGGTATTATACAAATAAAAATAAAATGCTTGCTACTTTTGAAGGAGCAACCGGCATAAAGACGGGTTATACGAAAAACTCGGGCAGATGCCTTGTTTCTAGCGCAACAAGAGATGATATGGAACTTATCTGCGTCGTTTTAAACCGTTACGATATGTGGAACGAATCGGCAAACCTTTTAAACAGAGGGTTTGACGAATACGAGTTAAAGCCGCTTTTGGCAGACTATGAAAAGGAAATAAACGTTTTAAAGGGTAAATCGGCTTCATGCAAGGCTGTGCCGGAAGATGCAGGACTGTATCCCGTTAAAAAGGACGGCTCGGACAATTTCGAGATAAAGGCTAAGGTAAAAACTCTGACCGCTCCTTTCAAGGCAGGAACGGAGTGCGGAACGGTTGAGGTTTATGACGGCAATCGCTTGATTTATCGTCAAAAATTGGTTACTATAAACTCAGTAGAGAAAAAATCATTTTTTGACAGGTTTTAATATGATTCGATTAAACAAATATCTTGCCGATTGCGGGGTCTGCTCGAGAAGAAAGGCGGACGAACTGATTTTGTCGGGCAGGGTTACGGTAAATTCAAAAAAAGTCACTGAACTCGGCACTACGGTTAACGAGGATAACGATTCCGTTGCCGTGGATAAAAGAAAAGTCACTCCCGTCAGGGAACTGACTTACATAATGTTCAACAAGCCAAAAGGCTGCGTTACCACCGCCAGCGACGAAAAAGGACGCAAGACGGTTTTTGATTATATCGATTTAAAAAAGAGGCTTTTTCCCGTCGGCAGGCTCGACTATGACAGCGAGGGATTATTGCTTTTGACCAACGACGGAAATTTAGCTCAGCTTCTTACGCATCCGTCAAATGAAATTCCCAAAGTGTATATAGTGAAAATCGAGGGAGATATAGTCGAGAGCGACCTTGCCATTATCCGTAAAGGCGCAGTTGTCGACGGCGAGAAATTCGGCAGGGCTAAGGTCAAAGTCACGGGCGTCGAAAACGGATTGACAAGGCTCGAGGTAACGATTTTCGAGGGTAAAAACAGGGAAATAAGGCGTATGTTCGCCGCCGTGGAAAAAAACGTCGTGTTTTTAAAGCGAGTGGCAATAGGCGAATTAAAACTCGGCGGACTGTCGCGCGGCGCATACAGATTCCTTACGGAAACGGAAATAGAATATCTTAAACGGTTGGGATAAACATGAAAATACTTTTGACAAACGACGACGGATATTTTGCAGGAGGCATTTTATCTCTCGCCGATAAATTACATAAAGCAGGACACGAAGTCATCGTCTGCGCTCCCGAGGGCGAAAAATCCGGCGCAGGACATTCGATAACTTTCGTAAACGATTTCGTTTATCGCTCGCATGACCTCGTAGACGGGGTTAAGGTCTATTCGCTCAACGGCACTCCCGTCGATTGCGTCAGGTTTGCCGTAAAGGTATTGTGTCCCGACGCAGACGCAGTTGTTAGCGGAATAAACAATATATTGAACATCGGCACGGATTATCTCTATTCGGGGACGGTCAACGGAGCAATCGAAGGAGCGCTCTGCGGTAAAAAATCGCTTGCCGTTTCCACAAATTCTTTTGACGGCGACTACGAGTTTCCGTCAACGTTTACGGTGGATAATCTCGACAGATTGCTCGAATACGCAAACGAAAATCTTATCATAAATTTGAATATTCCTTTCAACAAAAAAGAACTCAATAAGGGTATATCCGTCTGTCATGCCGGATTTAGAGAATACAACGACAATTATGTTCCCGTTGCCGAGGGCGGCGAGGGAAAAGTTTATCGGCTTGTCGGCGAGTGCCCGTCTATGGAGCGCTCGAAACTAAGCAACGACGCTTCCATGTCGGATAAGGGCTTTATAACGATAACGCCCGTCGTTTGCTATTTCTCCGACGACTTGGTTGTCCGTTCTCTTTCAAAGGAGAAATTCGTTTTATGAAAATAGTCGTTGTGGGCGGTGGCGCTTCGGGTATGATGGCGGCTCTTATCTCGGCGAAAGAGGGAGCGCAAGTCACGCTCATTGAAAAAAACGAAAAGACGGGCAAAAAACTTTATATAACGGGAAAGGGCAGATGCAATCTTCTGAATCTGTGTTCCGAAACAGAGTTTTTGGATAACGTCGTAACAAATTCCAAGTTTTTATTCAGCGCCATACACAAATTTTCTCCTGAGGACGCATATTCCTTTTTTGAAAAAATGCTGCCGCTCAAGGTGGAGAGGGGAAACAGAGTTTTTCCTTTATCCGATAAGTCGAGCGACGTTTTAAAGGCTTTTTCTAGAGCACTGAAAAGATATTCCGTAAAAGTTGTTTTAAATTGCAATGTTCTTGCCATAGACGGCGAGGAATACGCCTATACCGTCAAGACGGACGGCGGAGAATACAGCGCCGACAGAGTTATCGTCGCAACGGGAGGAAAGAGTTATCCTTCCACCGGCTCGACGGGCGACGGCTTGATTTTTGCTCAATCGGCAGGGCTTGAAGTTACCAAAACGTATCCTGCGCTATGTCCGCTTTACGTCAAAGAGGACGTGAAATCGCTGGAGGGACTATCTTTGAAAAACGTATCGCTCACGGCATTTTGCGGTCAAAAGGAAGTCGTATCCGAGTTTGGCGAAATGCTGTTTACCGATAAAGGAATATCGGGCCCCATCGCTCTTACCGTGTCGTCATACGTCAACAAACTCGACAGTGTGACGCTGTCGCTCGATTTAAAACCTGCGTTGAACAACGAGGTGCTTGACAAACGCCTTATAAGAGAACTTGATAATCCCGACAGAAAATTTTTAAAATCCGTTTTGCGTTCGCTCATGCCCATGCGACTTGTCGAATTTGTCATGACGAGGGCAGGGTTTAAAAAGGATAAGCCGACGGGCGAGATAACCAAAGCGGAGCGGGGAAAAATTCTCTCCGTTTTAAAGGGCTTGAAATTTACCGTGTCAAAGGTGGGCGATTATAACTGCGCAGTCGTAACGAGCGGAGGAGTGTCCGTCAAAGAACTTACGCCTTGCTGCGAAGCAAAAAAGAAAAAAGGTTTATATTTCATTGGCGAAACTATCGACGTAGATGCATTGACGGGAGGATTTAATCTTCAGGCGGCTTTTTCCACGGCTTATGCTGCCGCAACGTCGGCGAGCCATGACGGCAACAGGCAGTAAGTTGTGGCAAACAGGCGAAGTGGCGTAAAGGACGGATTTTGTCGGATATCATACAGGCGCATAATTGTTTGACAGGCAGGCGCAAAAAAAATATAATGTGTTAAAAAGGAGCGAATATGATAAATATAGCGATAGACGGTCCTGCCGGAGCAGGCAAAAGCACGATTGCAAAGCTCATTGCGTCGGAAAAAGGGTATATATATCTCGATACAGGCGCCATGTATAGGGCGCTTGCCGTGTATGCTTTAAAAAACGGAGTAGATCCGCTCGACGAAAAAGCGGTGGATAAACTTGTCGTCGGCGTCGATATGGATATAAAATATATCGACGGTATCCAGCATATAATTGTCTGCGGAGAGGACGTCACTTCCCAAATAAGGGAAAATCATGTCAGCAAGGCGGCGTCGGATATATCCGCACATCCGTCGGTAAGAATAAAACTCGTCGAGTTGCAAAGAGAGTTTGCAAAAACTCACGACGTCGTGCTCGACGGCAGAGATATCGGCACCTTCGTATTGCCCGATACGCCTTATAAATTTTATCTTACCGCTTCTGCGGAAGTCAGGGCGGAACGCAGAGTAAAAGACCTTGCCGAAAGGGGACAGACTGTCGATTTTAAAACGGTGCTCGAGGAAATCAAACAGCGTGACTACAACGATTCCCACAGGCAGTTCGCTCCGTTAAGACAGGCAGACGACGCCGTGTTTATAGATAGCTCGGAAATGTCGATAGACGAGGTAAAGGACTTTATTCTGTCTAAAATTTAGGCCTTACCTTAAAGCGGTGCGTACAATTCGCAGTTGCCTTTTGGCGCAACGACCGTTCAAAAAAAAATAATTTTTAGTTGGTGAATATATGTTTTTTTACAGACTTATGAGAGTTGTGTTTTGGCCGATAAATTTTTTGTATCCGACCAAAATAGTCAACAGAAAAAATTTCGATAAAGTGGAAGGAGCCGTGGTCATATGCAATCACTACGCCGTGCCCGATACTTTGATTCCTGCTTCAAAACTTTACAAAAAGGAACTTCACGTTCTTGCCAAAGCGGAAGCGTTTAAATCGAAAATCGGAAATTGGTTTTTGAGAAAGGTGGGTGCCATTCCCGTTCACAGGGGCGAGGCGGATATCACCGCTTTTAAAGAGGTTTTAAAGGTTTTAAAGCAAAATAAAAAGCTCGCTCTTTATCCCGAAGGCACGAGAAACAAAAAGGGAACAGAGGAAATGGGAGAGTTTAAGCAGGGAGCCGCAAGGTTTGCCATTAAGGCAAAAGTTCCCGTTTTGCCTATGATGTATTACAAAATGCACAAACTTTTCTCGAGAAATTATCTATATATCGGCGAGCCCGTATATCTCGATAAATTTTACGGCACAAAATCGGCAAGCGATTATATGGAGGCTACCGAAATCATTCATCAGGCAATGCTCAAAATAAGGGAAGACCTTAACGTCTACGTTGAGGAACACAATCCTCGCCTTGCCAAAAAGCACAAAAAAGAACTTGCAAAACAAAAGGCTAAAGAGGAAGCCGCCGCTTTGAAAGAGCAAGATAAAATCAATGGCGAAAAATCCGACGCCTTATTGAGCGAGCCCTCCGACGGCGCTGCCGCCTCGGTTGTATCTTGCGAGGTTTCGGATAAATCCTCAGACGGTGTCAAATGTGAAACTGCGGAAGGGGATAAAGCCGAAAACTGAAATGACGGAACAAAAAATCCTTCTTGCAAAACACGCCGGTTTCTGCATGGGCGTTAAATCGGCGGTGGATAAAGCGCTTGAGTTAAAAGGCAAATGTCAGGTGCTGGGCGATATCATTCACAACGAAACGGTTATTGCCGATTTAAAATCAAAAGGCGTAAACTGCGTAAATGACGTATTGTCTTTGGATAAAAGCAAAACCGTATTGATAAGAACGCACGGCGCAAAAAAAGAGACCATACAGCATTTATCCGCCTTGGGTTTTAAAATTGAGGACTGCACCTGTCCGTTCGTAAAAAAAATTCACGAAGTTTTAAACGAAAAGACGTCAAACGGATATTTTGCGCTCATTATAGGATACTCGGGGCACGACGAAACGGAAGCCTCTCTGTCGTATTGCAACGGCAAAGGCGTTATTTTATCCGATTTTTCGGATATAGAAAATTTTTTAAATACGGCTGCTTTTGACAAATTGGCGGTGGTTGCGCAGACCACTTTCGACAATATCAAATACGAAAATATTGTTGAAAAAATTAAAAATTGGTCAAAAGGTAGCGTTAAAACAGTTGAGTTTTTCAACACGATTTGTTATACTACGTTCGATAGGCAAAAAGAGGCGGTATCTTTAGCCACACAGTGCGATGCCGTTGCCGTGGTCGGAAGCAAGTCAAGCGCCAATACCACTGCGCTCTATCGGTTGGCAAAACAAGTCAATCCCAACACCTTTTTTATATCGGGTTTAAACGATTTATCGTTTGACATAAATCAATTTCGTAGCATTGCGGTGCTTGCCGGGGCTTCAACTCCGACGGGACTGCTTCTGGAGGTAATTAACGCTATGAGTGAAACTCAAAAGACCGCACAAAACGCGGAAAACACGACTGTGACTGAAAAAGAGGCAACTTCACAGGCGAGCAAAAGTCCTAAAAACGTTAAAAATGAGGACGAAAAACTTACCATGGCTCAGATAGTCGACAACAAGGAACTGCTCAATATGACCGATTACAGACAGGGTAAGAGAGTTAAATGCACGGTTATGAGCGCAGACGATAACGGCATTACAATTTCGCTTGGCGGTAAAAAAGACGGTTTTATCTCTAAAGAAGAGGCTTGTTACGAAGGTGAATACAATCCTGCGGATTATAAACCCGGAACCGAAATCGAAGCTATCATCTTGTCCAACACTCACGATTCCGTTCTTCTTTCCAAAAAGAAAATAGACGCAAAACGTATCGAGGACGAGGAAGCCGAAAAGGCTTTAAAGGCAGACGTCTTCACTTTGGAAATGACAGAAGTGGTTAAGGGCGGCCTCAGAGGCAGAATGGGTAGCTATACCGTTTTCGTTCCCGCTTCACATATCACCACTAAATACGTAAGCAATCTTGAAGATTATAAAGGCAAAAAACTTCGTCTTGTCGTTATGCCTCCCAAAGCCAAAGAGGGACAGGCTGAAAACACGGAGGAAGCTCAAGACAAGCCTCAAAAGAAGTCAAAATATATCTTTGCTTCTCAAAGACTCGTTTTAGAGCGTGAAAAGAAGGAAAAGGAAGACGCTTTTTGGGAGAGCATTCATGTTCATGACATCGTTGAAGGTAAAGTCAAACGCTTCACCGAATTCGGCGCATTCGTCAGCGTAAGAGGTTTTGACTGCCTTTGCCATATTTCCGAAATCAGCTGGAACAAGATAACCGATCCTTCAACCGTTCTCAAGGCGGGCGAAACCTACGACTTTGTCGTTTTGAAGATGGATAGAGAAGCAAACAAAATTTCTCTCGGCTATAAACAGCTTCAAAAGAAGCCGTACGAGGAAGCTGCGGAAAAATATCCTGTCGGTACCGTCATCAAGGGCAAGGTTGAAAGGATTTTCCCTTACGGAGCTTTCGTTTCAATCGATAACGGAGTAGACGGTCTCGTTCACGTTTCGCAAATCGCTCATCAGTATATCAAAGACGCAAACGAAGTCTTGACAGTCGGTCAGGAAGTCGAAGCGAAAATAATCGGCTTTGAGGGCACTCGCATCACACTTTCCATCAAGGCTTTGCTCCCCGAACCTGAAGTAAAGGAAGAGGGCGGTGCAGACGAAAAGAAGGCAAAGAAAGCGGACGGCGAGAAGAAAGAAAAGAAAGCCAAAAAGGCGGATAAGACGGACGAGCTCAGAGAGTGGCACTCCGACAACAGCTCCGCAACTTTGGGCGACCTCTTTAAAGCCTTTGACCTCGGTATAGAGGAAGAAGCTCCTGCGGCTCCCAAAAAGACGAGAAAGAAAGCATCAACGGAAGAAGCTCCCGCAGAAGAAACTCCCGCAGAAGAAACTCCCTCGGACGACAAAAAGGACTAATTAAATTCACAATATAAAAACCGCCTTTTGGCGGTTTTTTATTTTATTAAATTTTTGCGTTTCTTATATTATTTCTTATGTTGTTTTTTATATAGTTTCCTTTGTTGTTTAAATTTTTATGTTATTTGATTTTTTTTCGTTTTCTTATTGTGCGCCGATAATGCATAAATTTTGAAAAATGCATATTTATAAAATTTTTTTTAAAAAAAGTATTGAAATTCAAATTAAAATGTGTTATCATAAATTACGTTATAAAATTCCTCATTGATTTTGATATTGTATGGCTATCTGATCATTGAGGTTTTTTTATGCCTTTGTTGAAAAATTTTGCAAATGCGATTTCTGTTTTTTAAAATATAATATAAACTTATCCGATTGAAAGATATGCGGTTGAAAAACCGTTCTTTAAAATGTGCATTTATCAAATTTGCCCCTAATGTAGGGCAATGCATTTGAAAATATTTACTTTTTTAGCATTTTATTTCTATAGCTTTTTCGGCTTTTAAAACAGCTATGACTTCAAACTCGTCAGGGGGCTTAGAAAAATTTAAGCGTATCTGCCAGACAGTGTCAGCCAAGGTAATACGCTTTTGCAAGAGCGTCGCAACGCTCGTTCAATTCGTCGTCCGAGTGGCCTTTTACTTTTTTGAATACCACTTTATGATTTTGCATGAGAGATAAAAGCTCTTTCCACAAATCCACGTTTTTGACGCTTGTATTGCCGGCAGTTTTCCAATTCTTTTTTTGCCAGCCGTCAATCCATTTTTGAGTAAAGGCGTTTACGACGTATGCGGAGTCGGAATAGATTTCCACGTCGCAAGGAGATTTAAGCGCTTTCAGTCCCTCGATGACGGCTTTTAATTCCATTCGGTTGTTGGTTGTGTTATCTTCGCCACCGCTTATTTCCTTTACTGCGTCGCCGTATATCAAAATTGCACCCCAACCGCCTTTGCCGGGATTTCCGCTACAAGCGCCGTCGGTGTAAATTGTTACTTTTTTATTTGCCATTGCTCAGCTCCTTGGAGCGGGCTTTGCACTTTGCCATACCTTTTCTTATGACGCCGTTTAAATCGTCGGCTATAAACGAGTTTACCGCCTCAATCGTCGTGCCGCCTTTGGAGCAGACTTTGTCGATGAGAGTTTGTATGTCGTCGTTGCTGTTTTCCACCATACCGCAGGCGCCGACAATAGTCTGAAGGGTGAGAGTCTTTGCCGTTTCAAAGTCAAGACCGCCGTCCATTCCGCCGTCAATCATAGCCTTGATAAAAGAGTAGACGTAGGCAGGACCGCTTCCGCTGACGCTTGTCACGGCGTCGAAGTCGCTTTCCGACAGCACAACGGTTTTTCCGAGCGAGTTAAACAGATTTATGACAAATTCCTTATCCGTTACCTTTTCGCTAAACGACAGGGCGGACATACCTTTTTGAATCATGGCAGGGGTATTTGGCATAACTCTGACAAAACCGAACTCATCTCCGAGCGATTTTTTGAGAGTGTCGACAGAAATGCCTGCCATTATAGATATGACCGTTTCGGCATTGATTTTGCCTTTAATTTCATCAAAAACGAGGGGAGCGACTTGCGGTTTGACGGCAAACAGTAAATATTTGCAATTCAACGAAACCTCGGTATTGTCTGAGGTCGTGCAAACGCCGTTGTTTTTCATCTCCTGCAATTTTTCGGTGTCACGGTCGCTTACGATAATATCGCTTGCCTTAAGCGTTTTGAGCGCTCCTTTTACGATTGCGGTTGCCATGTTTCCGGCGCCTATGACGCCGAGTAAAAATTTTGTTTTCATATTATCTCCAATTCCTCGTGTATTCGTTTGACTTTATTTTTTGTCTATTATATAATTTAGTGGCTTAGGGGAGTGGCTCAATGGTAGAGCAGCGGTCTCCAAAACCGCTGGTTGCGTGTTCGAATCGCGTCTCCCCTGCCAAAACACCGCAAGGTGTTTTTTTATTGTTTATTTGCGCTTTTGCGTCATTTATTTAAACTTTAACGCAAAAGCCTTGGTAAAACTGCCAGCCGTGTTTTAAGCAATGCGGCTGTTTTAATTAAATACCGCTCAAGAGAACTTGGGCGGTATGCGTCTTTATTGCACGTGGTATTTTTTCGACCTGTAAAGCAATCCGTGGTATATCGGCAAAAACAGTATCGTTGCGATAAGCACTATCGGAATGACTATAGGGGCGAGCGTTGAAGTCGGGTTTGATACGTCAGCTCCAACTATGAAGAATCCTATAAGTGCTATTATGACCGACATTTCCACAAAAAGCATTATAGAGTTTAGCATGGCGTATTTAAAATTAAATTTAGCCTTTGCCTTTTTCTTGGGATTTATAAAATACATCACAAGGGGGATAAGGTAAAGTCCCACGCCAACGGCAAGCGCTCCGATAAACAGATTCATGGTTACGGTAGCATAGCACGTTCCCCAAAGGATAGCCAAAAGGATAAGATAGGTAACAAGCCCCAAAAGGTTGCTGTCACGGCGCAGGCGAGATATGTATACAAAATTGTTAAGATAAAATTCCTGCGTGTATGCCTTTTGATACGGCTTTAAATTGTAGCCTTTTGAATAAAGCCTGTTTTGAAGCACTGCGTCGCTGTAATTAGCCTGAAAACCGTTTTCCTCTTTTTTAGGCTCGTGAAGGCGGGTAGAGGTGAGCCCGTCGTAAAAATCGACGTATTGAACCTCGTTTTTTTCAAATTCAAATTCGCCTTGAAGTTTGGGCGTAACGTAGCTTGTGGCGTATTCTCTGTCCTGTTGTTCTGCGGTGTCAGCGGCATAAAGTCTTGCCTCGCTCGGCAGACCCCAAAACTGTTTGGGGGAAGATGCGCCTTCTCTTTCAAATTTCTCTTTTGTCTTTTTGTCGAAAAATTCGTCAAGGTTTATTTTCTTTGTAGTAGGATTATTGACAGTTTCCTCGCTATACGTCGGAATCGGCTTTTTTTCTTCCTTTACTTTCAGTCTGTGGCTCTGTTCCGCCTCATCGAGTATCTGCAAAACCGTTTTGTCCGTTTCAGGTTTCGGCTTTCCGAAATAATTTTGAGATTGCTCGCTTGGTGCGATATAGGCAACGTTGCCGTTTTGCGAGGGATTGCTTTCCGCATTTATGCGCCGTGTATTATCCGGCGCACTATTCTGTTGAGAGGGGGCATATCCGTTATACGTTTCGGAAAAGTTTTGATATTGATTTATGCTCTGATATGCTTTGTCGTATCTTTCGTCAGAGTAGGGACGTTGTGCCTGATATGCGTCGTTTTGTCCTGAAGTAATTTCCGAAGCCATACGGGTGGATACGATAGGGTCTGTGTTGTTGCCGTCTGCGTTTTCTATCGTGCCGATTTCGCCGTTTTGCGGTTGAGATTGCTGTTGCAAATCTTCGGTAGCGACAGGGGAAATATCTTGAGCGCCGTTGTCCGTTTTTGCAGTCGTTTCGGACGCATTTGAATTGGTGTGCGAGAGTCTTTCTTCAAAATCCTCACGCTTTGCCTCTAAGATATCCTGTTGCGATTGAGTTTGCATATCGTCAGCGGCAATCGGCTTTGATTCTTCCGAATATATCTTAGACTGATTTGCCATTGCGGAGTTTTCAAGATAAGCTATTTCGGCATCTGAAAGGTATGCGTTTTTATCCTCGGGAATTATACCCATGGGAACGCTTTTGGGATTGTCGATATATTTATAGACGATTTTTTCTTTATATACAACCTTTTTCTCGTCGCTTTTCGGCTTGGTGTAGGGGCGGAGTTCGTCGGCGTTGAAAGGGGCAGGTTTAGAAAAATCAAAATCGTCGTCGGAAACGAGCTTGTCGAGAATAGTTCTCGAGTATTCGTATTCTTCCTTTTCCTTATCCAGATATTTTCTGCCCTCGTCGGTAAGGCGGTAATATTTTCTTTGTCCTCCGCCTGTTACTTCGGGATCGCCGGAGTATGAAGAAATAAGCCCGTTCTTTTCAAGCCTTTTTAAACAGCTGTAAAGGGTGGGTTGTTTAAGTTTATATAAACCACCGCTTCTGAGCTCGATTTCTTTTAAAATATCATAGCCGTATCTGTCGCCGTCGGCAAGAGAATTGAGTATTATCGTCGTCACGTTGCCGCGGATAAGATCGCTATTGACCGATGAAATATCCATATAGCAAATATTAGCAAACTATTTTACAAAAGTCAATAAATTATAATACTTTGGCGCATTTTCGAGAATTTTGCAACGGCTTTTTAAGCGTTATTTTTAAAGTGTTGCATACAAAAATGTCGGAATTTTAAGAGAATATAAAAATCAAAAAAAGTATATGAAAATTAAAATGCAGATTTAAAATTTAAAGCTAAATATTAAAAAATGCGAAATACAGGTTAAAACACCGGCATAAAAACCGGCATAAAAAATGTTTGCGCTCGGGATATTAAAAAGCGTATATATGGAAACAAGAAGACCTATATAGTGATACAAAATGCTTATATAGTGATATAAAATACTTATATAGGGATATAAAATGCTTATATAGGGATATAAAAAAGGTAAATAAGCGAGGTAACAAAATTTGCGTTTTGAAAAATCTTTGTGTTAAGGTTTAAAGATAAAAGAAAACGGCGATTATTCGTCGCCGTCTTTTTTCAGTTTTATAAGGTTTGCGGCTTGCTTGCGGTGGTCTTCGCTTATTGCGGCATAGTGTTTTTTTGTCGTGTTTACGTCACGGTGTCCGAGCACGGAAGCTACCATATAAATATCCCTTGTTTCTCTGTATAGGTTTGTTCCGAAAGTGCTACGCAGTTTGTGAGGGGATATTTTCTTTAAAGGTGCGATTATCTGCGCATATTTTTTGACAAGAATTTCAACGCTTCTGACGCAAATGCGCTTTTTTTGTAAGGATAAAAACAGGGCGTCTTTATCGACGGCGTCTGTGATATTGCGTCTTTCGTCGTAAACGTATGCGCCGAGTGCTTCTTCAACTTCCTTTCCGAAGTAAAGTATAGTCCGGCTTCCGCCTTTTCTCGTAACGGTAAAAGCGTGATTGTTAAAATCGATATCGTCAAGGTTTAGTCCGACGCACTCGCTCACACGGATTCCCGTGCCAAGCAGCAGGGTGACGATTGCAATATCTCTGAGTCTTGTCTTTTCGTGAAAGTGCAGGCTTTGTTTTGTCAGTCCGTCGCCTGATTCCGTCACGTTTAAAATATTTTCCACTTCGTCGCCCTCGAGACGGATAATTTCCTTTTCGTGAAGTTTGGGCATACTGATTTTTGCCGCAGTATTTGCGACTATTGCTCCTCGGTTGAAAAAGTATTTAAAAAATGAGCGTATGGTAGAAAGTTTTCTCGCTTTGCCGTTTGCCTCATTGGTGTAAAGTTTGCCGTTGTATTCGTAAGAGGACAGCCATTCGATATAGTTTTCAAGATCTACTATAGTGATTTTTTCAAGGTCGGCTACGTCATAATCGAGCTCGCTTCTGCCTTTAAAGCGTCTTGAAAAATGCGAGAGATAATAAAAGAAAATGCGCAGGTCATAGGCATAATTAAGGCGTGTAAGCTCGGAGGTTTGCTGAGCAATTCCTACGAAAAACTCGTCGCAAAATTCGGGAAGCTCAAGTTTTATTTCGTTAAGTCGTGCCATCACGTCCGCTTTTCTCTGTTTAAAATAATCTGACATTTTTACCTTTATTTGCCTTGTTACGTTTGCTTTGTTTTTATGTTTTAGTAGTTTTAATTTTTTTGTTTCTTCTCTATTTACTTTTTGCCACGTTTAACCGTGTGAAGCCGTCTGCCGTTTATTGCGTTGCAGTTTGGCTTTAGTTGTTACAATGCCGTGCGAGGTCTGTCATTTTTATCGTTTGCCATACGGTTTAAAGCCCTGTTTTAAACCGCTTGCATTAGCCTGCCGAGCCTATGCTGTCAAAAGAGAAGTAGTCGTCGTAGCTTATTTCAAATTTAGTATAACCGCTTTGCAAATTTTCTTCATTTAGAAAATCTTTAATTTGATTTTCTTGGTCGCCTATTGACGAAGAAGTTACTGTAACTTTATAAATTCTATCGTTTTTAACAACATACGTTGTGCAACCTGACCTTCCTGGGGTGCCTAACAAAGGTGCAATCGTACTCACATTCAAAATTTCGACATCTGTTCCTGCGGGGCCCCAGCCGATTGAATTGCTTATAACGAAATTGACGAGGTTAGCATACGCCTCGGCACTAACTTCGGGTTGAATGTTAGAAATCCATTCCCAACTTATACTTTTAAACCCGTATAAACTTCCGCATAACGCTTCATAGCTTGTTAAGACTAATTCATTGAGATTGGTTTGAAATTTAACGATTGAGCGGCTACTCGTCCCCAAAGACATTGTAATAGTTGCATTCCCAAATATGACTCCGTTAAATGTATTAATTTTGCTAGTGGTTAAGCCAGATACGGTTGTATATTTATTGCTTAAAACATTTAAATCAAATAAAGCAATAGCATTTATAATTTCCGTGCATTGCTCTTTATAGTCTTCCTCGGTGAGGGGTGAGGGGACTGTTTCGCCTGCTACGAGGGAATTGAAATCAAAAAAGCCGTCTGTGGCAGGTATATCCTCGCTATTTTCATATACGGAGACGTAGTAGGCGTTTAAATAGGCAAGCTCTTCCTTTAAAACTTCGTAGCTTGTTCTGTCTATGGAAAAGAGGTTGGTTTTCAAAACAAAATATACGCTGTGCAATGCGCCGTCTGCGTCCGTCATGGTGCAGGTGCCCGTCACGTTGCCACTTGCCAAATCTGTTTGGGTTATCTCAACGGCGGAAACGGTGATGTCGGCAGAGAAATCCGCACTTTTTAAAAACTCTATCTCGTGCTTGTTTGCAACTTCCACAGAGGACAAAAGGTTTTCGGTTTTGGCTTGCAATATGCTTTCACACTCTGCTTTGCTAAGCTCCTCTACGGTCTGTTCGGGCTCCTCTTCCTCGGGCGGTGAGGGGAGGATAGGGTCTGTATTGTCCTGCGTGCCGTCTGTTGTCGTTTCGCCGTTGCAAGCCGCCATAACGCCTATAAGGCATACGATTAAACATACAGCCAATAATAAAAGGGGAAGTTTAAATTTTTTCATAGGTCTCTCCGAATTTAAATTTTTTGTTTAGTTTGTTTTTAGTTTAATATATTTTAGTATAACACAGTGGATAAATTTGTCAACAGGGCGTTTGCTTGAGCCGATGAGCATAGTACCTTTTTTTTACATAGAAAAAACCGTCAAAGCAAACACCAAAGTAAATCCGTCAAACAAATCCCTTAGTAAAAAAGCGGTGTAAAACAACCGCTTTTTCTTTTTATTTTATTTCTTTTAAAAACTTTTCTATTCTGTCTAAGGCTTCGTCTATAGCCTTAATTGAATAGGCATAGCTTATTCTTACAAAGTCTTTTCCGCTTTCGCCGAACGCCGAGCCGGGAACGACTGCAACCTTTTGCTTTTCGAGCAGTTTGAGTGAAAACTCGTCGCCGTCAAGACCCGTTGTTTTTACGGACGGAAACACGTAAAAAGCGCCTTTAGGTTCAAAACAGTCAAGACCCATATCGTTCAATCTGGAAAGCAAAAATCTGCGGCGTTTGTTGTATTCCTCTCTCATTAAGGTGACGGAATTGAAATCGTCTTCAAGCCCCTCGCTGAGGGCGGCGATTGCGGCGTATTGACTTGCCGTCGGGGCGCACATTATCGTGTATTGATGAATTTTTTTAATGCCCGCTATTAGTTCTTTCGGAGCGCACATAAAGCCGAGTCGCCAACCGGTCATAGCAAACGATTTAGAAAAACCGTTTATCAAAATGGTGCGCTCTTTCATATCTTTGAGCGTGGCGATAGAGCAGTGCTTGCCTTCATAGGTAAGGTCGCTGTAAATTTCATCCGATACGACAACAAGGTTGTGTTTCAAAATGACGGGGGCTATTTGCTCGAGCTGTTGCTTTGTCATTATGCCGCCCGTAGGATTGTTGGGATAGGGTAATATCAACACTTTCGATTTAGGAGTTATTGCCGCTTCAAGCGCATCGGGAGTGAGGATAAAACCGTTATCCGCCGTGCACTTCACGGGCACCGCCTTTGCGTTGTTCAGTTCTATACAAGGAACGTATGAAACGTATGACGGGTCGGGGACGAGCACCTCGTCACCGGGGTTCAGCATTGCTCTTAGCGACAAATCGATGGCTTCGCTTGCTCCAACCGTGACGAGTATTTCGTCTTTAGGGCAGTAGCTTATCTTTTGCGTGTATTCGATATATTCGCTTATCAATTCTCTCAGCTTTGGTATTCCCGAATTGGATGTGTATTGAGTGTAGCCTTTTTGTATGCTCTTTATCGCTTCGTTACGCATCGACCAGGGCGTAATAAAATCGGGCTCTCCCACGCCGAGCGAGATAGCTCCCTTAATTTCGGTAACAATATCGAAAAATTTTCTTATTCCCGACGGTTTGAGATTTTTCACCTTTTCCGTCAGAATTTTATCGTAATCTATCATGCGCCGACAGCCATCCTGCGTTCCGAATCGGCGGAAAGTTTGACCCCGTCAATCTTGTATTTTTTCAGTATAAAGTGCGTTGCCGTTGAAATGACCCCGCCAAGCGTGGAAAGCCTTTCGGATACGAACATAGCAACCTGTCTTAAAGATTTGCCCTTGAGGATAACGCAAAAATCATAGCCGCCGCTCATAAGGTAAATGGAATCCACTTCGTCGAATGACGCAATTTCTTCCGCTATTGCTTCAAAACCTTTGGACGGTTCGGGCGTCACCCTCACTTCAATGAGTGCCTGAACGTTGTCGTCGGTATATTCTTCCGAATTGATTATCGTCGTATATTTTACAATGACGCCGCTTTTTTCCATATCGTCGATTATGCTTTCGATTTTATCCTCTTTTTCGTTTAAAATCTGAGCGATTTTCTTTACGGTATATCTTGCGTCGTCGGTCAGTAAATTGATAATATCTTTTTGCAGTTTGTCCATAACTTGCCTCCTGATTGTGTATAATTTTATCACACACCCTCTATTAAATCAATGTTTTTTTAAAACAATTCGCAAAATACGACAGTGTGAAAATAAATAATCTTTTTTGCGACGTCGGCGGTAGGATGGCAAGGAAAATTTTTCGGCTTAAATATAAAAAACTTAAAAGTGAAGGGGGAATTGGGGCGGATTATATTTCCATAGATTAAATAACCGAGCAAAGTATAACTATAGCTAAACTAAAGGATATCTCAACAGGATATCTCAACCTGTTTTTGTTACAGACAGGGTGCGAATTTATATAGCGGCATATAGCAATGCGCTTGCCGTATGCATTTAAATAAATATGGAATAATGTAAAAAAAATTAGTTTTTTCGTCTATCTTTTAGTTGACAAAGCGCTTTTTATATTGTATATTTTAACAGTCGCGAAAATGAGACACACTGGGGTGTGGCTCAGCTTGGTAGAGCGTCTGCTTTGGGAGCAGAACGTCGCAGGTTCAAATCCTGTCACCCCAACCAACGCGCCACACAAACATTTTCTCGGGCCTTTAGCTCAGTTGGTTAGAGCGGTCGGCTCATAACCGATTGGTCCGCGGTTCGAGTCCGTGAAGGCCCACCAAAACAAATAAATACATCAACTAACAACGCATTAGCGTTATAAGTTATGGTTCGGTAGTACAGATGGTTAGTACGCCAGCCTGTCACGCTGGAGGTCGAGGGTTCGAGTCCCTTCCGAATCGCCAAAATCACGGCAAAGAGTTTTTACTCTTTGCCGTGACCCAAAAATGCCTTGGTAGCTCAGTCGGTAGAGCAAGGGACTGAAAATCCCTGTGTCGGTGGTTCGATTCCGCCCCAAGGCACCAATTTATATCCGCTGGTGTAGCTCAATTGGCAGAGCAGCTGATTTGTAATCAGCAGGTTGTTGGTTCGATTCCGATCACCAGCTCCACTTTGGAGAGGTTCCCGAGTGGCCAAAGGGAGCAGACTGTAAATCTGTTGCTATCAGCTTCGATGGTTCGAATCCATCCCTCTCCACCAAAAGAAAGCACCGCTAAAAGCGGTGTTTTTATTTTTATCCTTTTTCGATTTTTTGCAGCGCCGTTTCAATATACTTTACGTTGTTTTTTATTCTTGAGTCGTTCGGCGAATATTCCAGCGCCTTTTTTGCGCTTTCAAGCGCCTCCGCAAAGTTTCCTGTTTTGTAATATGCAATCGAAAGCAGGTCGTAGGGCAGGCTCCCCCATGCGGATTCCTCGTTTATATAGGTCTTTGGCCGCTCCTTTATTTTGAGGGCGCATTTGATAAAATATATAACTCCTTCCCATTCCTCGACGGTATACAACGCCGTTGCCATATCGCAATATGGCTCTCTTAAATGCGGTGCCTCGCAAATGGATTTCATATACCAGATTTTTGCTTCTTCTGCATTTTTTAGCATTAAATACGACTTTGCTATAAACCGCATAGAGGAAGCCCTTTCGTCTTTCCAAGTTGCTTTGGGCATTGCAAGGTGTTTTTTGAGCGTCTTTATACAGTCTTCCCATCTGCCTTTAAACATATATTCTCTGCCCAGATAGTGCATATTTCTGTCGTCGTCGGGGTCCTCCGCCACGGACATTTCAAGCAAAGGCAGATACTGCGCCCTCGATTTCGTTTCGTCCGCTTTATGGTCAAGCTGTATCCCTTGCACGGCGATTTTTCTGCCCATAGGCGAGGGGGATATCCACTCCAAAATTTCATGCACGGGATGTGTCCATTTAAATCCGTGCCGTGCGTGAATTTTTTCCGCCCAAAATACTACGCCCTCTTTGCCGTCCGACGTAAAATTCCAGGTATATCGGTATTGTGCTTGGCTGACGTCGTCCGTCCAGGCATTTTCGAGAATTTTTCGCCAGCCCTTATGGAAAAACTCGTCAATATCGGTGCATACGCAAATATCGGCGTCGTTGGGGACAAGCGACAGAGATATATTTCTTGCAACGTCAAAACGCCAAGGCGTTACCGTTTGAATGTGCACGGTTGCGCCTCTTGCCTTTAACATATCTACCGTTTTGTCGGTAGAGCCTGTATCGAGAACGATAACTTCGTCCGCTTCCGACATAGAATCCATCCATCTGTCCACAAATTTTTCTTCGTTTTTGCTTATAGCGTATACGACGATTTTATATCTTTTCTTTTCCAAATAAACCTCCGACCTTTCGTTATATTCTACCGTATATTAAAACAACTATTTTCAACAATCGCATATTTCTTTGGCGCAAAACTCGGCTTTGTAAAGTTTTCTCAAAGTGCAACGGATGACGCTCCATAACAATTTGCCTGGTGCCGTGTAGTCCGAGTTTTTGAAAAATCGGGGACAAAAGTCCCCGACCTTCGTTTAAACGTTGCTGACACAAACAGCATGTTTTGTCAGCTGCTCAATATGCCGGCGTCTCTAAGGCTTTGAAGCAGGGCGTTGAACTGAGTAACCACGTCTGTTTCGCTTGTAGCGTCCGAAACTGAAGCCGCAGTGCTGAATACCGTTGAACCTGCGGGTCCCGTAGGTCCTGTAGGACCTGTGGGTCCTGTCGGACCTTCGGCTCCTGTTGCGCCTGTATCGCCTGTGGGACCTGTTGCTCCCTCTTCACCTTGAGGACCTGTCGGACCTGTAGGTCCTGTCGGTCCCTCATCACCGGCGTCGCCTTGCGGACCTGTAGGACCTGTCGGTCCTGTCGGACCTTCGGCTCCTGTTGCGCCTGTATCTCCTGTAGGACCTGTTGCTCCTTCTTCGCCTTGTGGACCTGTTGGACCTGTAGGTCCCGTCGGGCCCTCTGCGCCCGTCGGTCCGGTAGCGCCTGTACCTTCAGGACCCGTAGGTCCGGTAGGTCCCGTCGGGCCCTCTGCGCCCGTCGGTCCGGTAGCGCCTGTACCTTCAGGACCCGTAGGTCCGGTAGGTCCCGTCGGGCCCTCTGCGCCCGTCGGTCCCGTAGCGCCTGTTCCTTCAGGACCCGTAGGTCCTGTCGGTCCCGTCGGGCCTTCTGCGCCCGTCGGTCCCGTAGCGCCTGTACCTTCAGGACCCGTAGGTCCGGTAGGTCCCGTCGGACCTTCTGCGCCCGTCGGTCCGGTAGGTCCTTCCGCTCCTGTTGCGCCTGTTGCACCGGTTGCTCCGGTAGCGCCTGTCGGACCGGTTGCTCCCTGAGGGCCGGTGACCGTTACGAGATTAAAATCGGCAGACGTGCCGGGTGTGCCTGTCGGGTCGTCAACGTTTGCTTCGTAAAGAGCACCGTCATAGTATACAAGTGCGCCTCTGGGATATATTGTCCCCGGTGTGAATTGCTGAACGTCGTCAATTCCTGCGCCTGTCGGGCCTGTCGGTCCTGTGGGGCCTGTGGGTCCCGTAGGACCTGTCGGTCCTTTGGGGCATGTAGGACCTGACGGTCGGCATACGGGTTTATTGTTGCAGTTCGGAACACGGCAACAAAATCTGTTAAATATAGCCATATTTAAGTTTACCTCCTGACGTTATGTAATCTACATAAAACCTAATATAAGATATGTTCTTTTTATCTAACTTGTTATTTGCAAAATGTCTTTTAGCGGTTTTGTGACGCTTAAACTCTTTACTCGGTTAATTGAAAGGTTTATAAGGGAAAGATTGAGTCGCTTTGTGCGGCAAAAAACTTATGATTTGACGGTGCAAAATGGATAAAATAAAGCCGAATTGAGCAAATTTTAACGAAAGACATTTATTTTTAAATAAATTGAAGGATTTTTCGTTGAAAAAAATTAAAACAAGATGTAAAATTGATAAAAACATCAAAGGCGGTGCAGTATGGCTAAAGATAAATTTGATGACAATTCGATGGAAAATAAGGCGGTAAATAGCGAAGATTCTTTGCGTGTTTCAGAGGGAGTTGACCAAAACAGCGGCAAAGTCGAAAATGATTTTTCCCAATCCGTCGGTTTGCAAAACGACGATAATTTAATCTCTGCTTCGGAAAAGGAAAACGGCAGGGTTGACGACTGTGTAAAGCCTGCCGATACAAAATCCGATATATCCGCAAAAGGCAAAAAGCGTTTTAAAATAAGAACGGCGGATATTGCCGTTACTGCGGTTATGACTGCGTTGGTAATTGTCTTTACGTCGTTCATTAAAGTTCCGATAGGGGCGGGGGGATACATTCACCTCGGCGATTTGATGATACTGCTTTCGGCGAGTATTTTGCCATTGCCTTTTGCGCTGCTTTCTTCCTGCGTCGGAGCGGCACTGTCAGACGTTATCGTCGGTGCGCCGATTTGGGCACCTTTTTCGCTTATAGTAAAAGCGCTGATAGTTCTTTGCTTTACGGCAAAAAAAGATAAAATTCTTTGCGCAAGAAACTTTATAGGTTGCGGCTTAAGTTGTATCATAACCGTAGTCGGATATTTCTTCAGCGAAGTGATAATTTACGGAAATTGGGGCGCATATGTAAGTATGCCATGGAATTTGGTTCAAGCCGTGGTTGCAGCCGTGGGCTATATCGTAATAGCTATAGCTTTCGATAAAATGAAAGTAAAAAAGTTTATTTACAAAAAATAACGTTGATAAACGGCGCACTTGGAGTTAATGCGCCGCTCGGTAAAACGTCGTTTGTTTTTCGTTTGGGATAATTTTATCCAAGCTGTGACATGCAAAAACTTAACTTTTGAGTTGCAAAAAGCAAATAATGATTTTATCGCAAAAGAAAAGAGAGTAAAGCGCTTTTACATGTCATAAAATCTTGACGAATTAAGCCGTTAAAAAATGTCGCATTTTTCGTCGGCAAACTCGCCATTGTCAAAGCCTCATTTTATTATCGGATACGAACTATTCGTTTTTTTTAGCGGTTTGATTATTCTTTGCAGGGCGTCGGTGAATTATTCGCTTTCTTGCGATAATAAATAGTGCTGAAACCGATTTTTGTGTTATAATAAACCTAACGTCAAATATTTGCAATATGGTTACGGAGAAAGTATGGATTTAAAAGAACAAATAAAAAATTCTTTGTCAGAACTAATTGATGCGTCAAAAATAAAAGCGGGACAAATTCTTTTGGTCGGTTGTTCGACGAGCGAGGTTTGCGGATTTAAAATCGGCTCTCATTCGGCGGAGGACGTAGGATTTGAGCTTGCAAAGACGGCATACGATATATTGAAAGAGAGGGGAATATATCTCGCCGCTCAATGCTGTGAGCACCTGAACAGAGCGGTTGTCATTTCAAAAGAAGCCGTATCAAAGTATCGCCTTGACGAAGTGAACGTAGTTCCCTGGCTCAAGGGCGGTGGGTCGTTTGCCACGGCAACTTATAAAATTTTAGGCGATGATGCGGCTGTCGTCGAAACCGTCAAAGCGGATGCAGGGTTGGATATCGGCGCCGTTATGATAGGTATGCGTCTTAAGGAAGTGGCTGTTCCCGTCAGGTTGCAAAACAATAAAATAGGCGAGGCGACGGTTTCGGGAGCCCGTGTCCGTCCTAAGTTTATCGGCGGTGAAAGGGCAAAATATAACGACGATTTAAAATAGAAATTGTTTAAATACGGTTAAAAAATTTAAACGACGGTAAACAAAATTTTTTTTAAAAGTAAGATGCCTGTTTTTAAAAGTCAATCGTATTACTTTTTGAAACTCAAAGCGGTCTGCCTTTGAAAAGTAGACAGAATTATTATCTTAAATTCGCTTATTACTTATATTTATATCAAATACGGCAATTCGGCATTTATGACGAATTGCTTTTTTTTGTTGCGCTTTAGAATTCTTTTCACGGCGCATTTATAAATTAGACATATTATTTTTATAAAATTTTTTTATTTACAAATAAAGCTAAAATCTGTGTTTTTTTAAATGATAGTATTTCTGCGGAGGGCATTATGACCTATAAAATGAGCGGCGACGATTTATACGTATATCTATACGGCGAGTTTGACGACAGCGTCGCCAAAACGATACGCGAAAATATCGATATGCTTATCGACAGTTTTGTTTTTTCAAGGCTTGTTATAGATATGCGAGAGGTAAGTTTTATGGATAGCACGGGAATAGGCGTGCTTTTGGGAAGATATAAAAAGCTGAGGTCTTTAGGCAGGAAATTGTCGGTCAAAAACGTAAATTTTCAAGTGGATAAAGTGTTTTCCATGTGCGGAATTTACGATATCGTTTCTAAGCTGTAACCAATAAAGGTTTGCAAATTTCATTGACGGCTTTGGCTTTAAAAAAGACAGCCTTGAATTGAAGCGACTATGATTTTAAATTCGGGCGTACTATATCGGGGCGAAAAACATATTCAACAATTATAAGGAGTGAAAAATGAATTATTTTAAAATGCAACTTCCGGCGCTTGACTGCAACGAGAAATTTGCCAGAAGCGCTCTTGCGGCTTTCTGCGTCGAGGCGGCGCCCACGTTGGAAGAGATAGGCGACGTCAAAACTGCCGTTTCCGAGGCTGTAACAAACGTCGTTGTGCACGCTTATGACAAAGAAAATCCCGGCGAAATCTTTCTCGAGGCTTATCTTGACGCAAACGAGATAAAAATCGTCATAAAAGATAACGGCGTGGGAATTGCCGACGTAGAAAAGGCGCTCGAGCCTTTTTATTCGACGAAAAGCGACGACGAGCGTAGCGGTATGGGATTTACGGTTATGCAAACTTTTATGGACAAAGTGTCGGTTGTGTCAAAAGAGGGCGAGGGGACCACGGTGGAACTTGTAAAAAGATTTGGTGACAAACAGTGATTGAACAAGAAGACGTATTAGATTTAATTAAAAAATCGAAAGACGGCGATATCGAGGCGAGATCTAAACTTGTCGAGGAAAATTTGCCGCTTGTAAAATCGATAGTTAAACGTTTTACGGGAAGACTTGAGTATGACGACTTAATGCAACTTGGGGCGATAGGATTGATTAAAGCAATCGCAGGCTTTGACCAAAGTTTCGACGTGCGGTTTTCCACATACGCCGTTCCTATGATAACGGGTGAAATCAAGCGGTTTTTGCGTGACGACGGAGCGGTCAAGGTGTCGAGGGCGATGAAGTCGCTTAATTATAAAATTATCAAATACGTAGAGGAGTATAAGTCAAGCCACGAAAAAGACCCTTCGATTGCCGAGATATCCGAAGCGGTAGGAGCCGACGCTCACGATATCGTGTTTGCCATGGAATCGTCAAGTGCCGTTACGAGTCTTTACGCGGAAAACGAGGACGGGGAAACGAGTATCCTCGATAAAGTGGCAGATAAAGACGATATAGCGCTGATTGACAAACTTTTAATTAAAGAGCTCGTGGGAAATCTTGACGAGAGAGAGCAAAAAATCATAGTGCTGAGATATTTTCGAGACAAAACGCAAAGCGAAGTGGCAAACCTGCTTGGTATATCTCAGGTTCAGGTATCTCGCATAGAGGGAAAGATTTTAAACAAATTCAAAGAAACCTTTGACGATAAATAAACGTCAAGGTTTTTTATCAAATCAAAGATTTTTATAAAAATTTCATTGCCATAAATCAATTTTAATTTTAAATGTGCAGGCTTCAAATTCAGGCAAATTTGCATTTTGTGTATTTATTTTTTTGTTAAAAATTACATTTTACCGTTCGTTGCTATTTAACTGCTGTTTTTGTATTGCTTTTAAAAGACTGTAAAATAAAACGTTTTTTCTAAATCGGGTGGGCAATTAAAAGGGTGTAAATAGCCGTATTAGCATTTGTTTTTTTTTGCAATTTAGTTGCAATTTGGCAAAATATAGAATACTTTTAGCGATATATAGAATACTTTTAGCAAATTTACCGCTTAAATTCTTTTACATTTAGTTAGTCTGTTGCCAAAGGCGAAAAACGCTTTTCAAATGTTAATTCAATAAACGCAATGTATACGCTTGTCGAAGCGGCGCTTAAAATTTATAGCAAGCATTGATGAACTATAGCTAAAATAGGGCTTAATGAGCCTGCGATACAAAAACAGGTATATTTTTACATTTTTCAAAAAAAATAAAATTATGGAAAAAATTAAACAAATTAAAAATCGTGACGAGATAGTGGAGGGCGAAAGATGGAACAAGAGCGATATCTTAAACTTATAAAGGTTACTTCGCCCAAAACGCCGATGGTAAGGACGCTTGTAACTTCTTTTGTGGTTGGCGGTTTTATATGCTGTATAGGTCAAGCCGTTTCGGATATATTGAGAGCGATTTACACTCAAATGCCCGATACGGAATTGAGAATGTGGACGACAGTTACGATGATTTTTTTAGGTGCCTTGCTGACAGGGCTCGGACTTTACGACAGGCTTGGTTATTATGCAGGGGGCGGTTCAATCATACCGATAACGGGATTTGCAAATTCTGTCGTGTCGCCTGCCATGGAATACAACAGAGAGGGTATATTCTTCGGAGTATGTTCAAAAATGTTTACTGTTGCCGGGCCTATAATCGTGTTCGGCGTTGTGGCTTCGGTGATAGTCGGTCTGTTTGCACTTATATTCGTTTAAAATTTGTAAAGGTATAAAATATGAAATGCGGTGAAAGAACATATATATTTGATAATCCCGTCTACGTCAGGAGCGGATATTCCATTGTCGGAAAGATGGAAGGCGAAGGAAACTTCGGCGAGTATTTCGACAAGGTCTTAGATAACGACCTCTGGGGTGAAAAATCTTACGAGCGGGCGGAATGTAAAATGCACAAAGAGGCTGTAAAGGGAGCGATGACGAAAGCCGGTATAGAAGAAAACGAGTTGGGACTTTTGCTTGGCGGAGATTTGCTAAACGAAATCGTGGGAGCGTCGTTTGCTGCCCGTGATTTCAGATGCGCTTATATGGGTGTATACAACGCATGCGCAACGTTTGGCGAAGCGATGCTCCTTGGTTCTATGTTTATATCTTCCGGATTTGAAAAATATGTTTCCTGTTCGACAAGCAGTCATTTTTCGACGGCGGAAAGGCAGTATAGATATCCGCTCGAGCTCGGTACGCAAAGGACGCCTACGTCGCAGTGGACCGTCACGGGCGCAGGTTGCACGATTCTCTCTGCCGAGAAGGGCGAGTTCAATTTAAAAGTTAGTGCAGGGACTATCGGCAGGGTTGTAGACATGGGTGTAGAAGACGAAAGCAATATGGGCGGAGCTATGGCGCCAGCGGCGGCAGATACAATAATTCAGCATTTAAGACAGACAAAACGTGATGCTAATTATTATGACGTCATTTTCACCGGTGATTTGGGAAAATACGGAAAGGAGCTTTTGACGTATATATTAAACGACGAAGGTTATCTTATCAAAAATCTTGCGGACTGCGGAGCGATGTATTATACCGACAAGCAAAAAACCGAGCAAGGAGGTTCGGGGGCAGGCTGTGCAAGCAGCACTTTTAACTCGTTTATATTGCAAAAATTCAAATGTGGCGACTATAAAAGAGTGTTGTTTGTGCCGACAGGTGCGTTGTTAAGCAAAGATACGTCTTTGCAAAAACAGACGATACCGTCGATTGCCCATGCCGTTTGCCTGGAATCTTGCTGAATTGTTGCAAATCAGGCAAAAAGTATTCTACAAAACGGCATTTTATATAATACTGCAAAAGGAGATGGTTGATATGTGCGCTCATTGTCGGGCTGTAATATACGGCTCAAAAGGCAGCAAGTATTCTACAGTGTATAAACAAACATATATAAATATGTCGGTTTGTGCTCATATACATTCAAAGTATTCTACAAAAAGGCAATTTGTATAATACATAGCTAAAATTTAATAATGTGCGCTCTAAGCATTGTTGATTAGATTCACGAATGAATCGGTATTGATTCTTTGTTTTTTTGATAAAAATACATAGGTGACAGGATATTTTAAATTGCTTTCATTTTGACGCATTGGGTAGACTATAGGATATTCTGCATCAGACAAACGGGTGAGAGTATGGATATTTTTTTGATATATTTAAAGGTTTTTGCTGTCGGCGGACTTATCTGTATGCTGGGGCAAATTTTAATAAACAAGACGGGAATGACTTCCGCCAGAATTTTGGTTTTGTTTATGCTTTTAGGTGTTGTTTTAGAAGTTGCCGGAGCATTCGGTTATATGGAGCAGTTTGCCAAAGCCGGAGTTACAATTCCCATAATGGGTTTTGGAAGTTCACTCGCCAAAGGCGCTATAAAGGGCGCCTCCGAGCAGGGATTGATAGGAGCGGTTGTGGGCGGTATGTCGGCTGTTGCGGCAGGTCTTACGGCGGCAATCGTTTTCGGCTTTTTGTTTGCTTTGCTTTTCAAATCGAGAACGAAAAAGGTATGATTAAAGCGCCTTTTTACGGCGCTTTAAATTTTCAGACTGTTTATTATCCGATTATTGTATACTGTCCGTTAAATCCGATAATCTTGTGTTATCCGTTGGTTTGTCGGATAATTCTGTCTAAAAGCAGGTTTTTTTTGTTTGGTTTTATATTTTTGGCTGAATTTCATAATAGTTTTACGTTGTTTAAGGCTTTTTTTCGGTTTTTTTTACATTTGACCCTGTTTAAAGGGGCTAAAATTTTATGGCTAAATTTTTTTAAAAAATCATATTTAATGCCTTAATTGAAAGAAAGAAATTGAAAGATTTTACATTTTGCTTTAAATTTATGCTCAATTATAGTTTGATTTTTTTAATATTTTTTCCTTTTATATGATGGTCTTTTGCCGTATTATTTCTGTGCGCAATGTGCCTGTATACGCTGATTTTAAATTTTGTATTTTTCCGATTTTTGTTGCAATTTGCATTATTTTGTCGGATGCCGCATATAGTTAGATGTGCAAAAAAAGAAAAGGTGGAAAGCTAAACTTTTGGTATTTATTTTGCTTGCGGTAGGCGTTGCCGTCGGTTTTTTTTGCTACGTTGAATCGGTTGTCGACCCAATTTTGAAAGAGGCATGCACGGCGTCTGTAAATGCTCTTGCCGTGGACGCTATGAATAACGCAGCCGCCGTCGCTTCCGAAAAGGAGTATACCGATTTTTTCACTTTGGAAACAAACGGGGATACGGAAGTCCTTAAGGCTAATTCTAATCTTATCAACAATCTGACAAGGCAGGTTTCTACCGTTGCTCAAAGCGAACTCAATAAACTTACGGAAGAAAATCTTTCCATTCCCATTGGTACGCTTACGGGTTTTGCGATTTTCACGGGAAAAGGACACGGCGTCGAATTTGAGATAATGCCCATAGGCGCCGCCAATTGCGAATTTGTTTCCGAATTTACCGAGGCGGGGATAAATCAGACAAAACATTCTCTATATCTTGTCGTTTCCTGCGATATAAAAATAGTTGCTCCGCTTAAAGATATGACCGCCACCGCCACGTCTCAAATTTTGCTTTGCGAAAATATAATCGTGGGCGACGTGCCGTCGACTTATTTTCAGATACTCGACTTGTTGCCTTGAGTGTCTCTTGCCTTTATTTTGAATTATATAATGGCTTTTTTGTGCTATCCTTTTGCTAAATTTACTTCTAAATTTTTATTGAATTTTTCGTTTGCTCAAATTATCGTTGCTCAAATTTGTACTTATTCAATATTTCCATTTTATATTTTTTGATGGTTTCGGCTAAGGTGTTTTGAGAATTTCCGTTGTATGTTTCCGTTAAAGGTTTCTTTAGAGGTTTTTTATGAAAGATTGCTATTAAAGAATTCCGTTTGGTGCGGGTTTTTATTTGAAAATTAACCCAAACGAAAATTTTTCTATGATTTTTATTTTAGTGCAGTGGCGTTGTATCTTTTTTGATTTTAGGCAATTCGTTTTTTTTAAGTAAATTTGCAAAAACAAATTTTAACAAATATACGTTAGTCTATAATTTCTCATATATAATTTTCAAATCATAAATTTTTCAGACATAAATTTTTAAAGGTAGCAGCTGAGTGTGATTTACAAACATTTTTTGTTTTGATTGTGTTTTTCTTGCTCGCTTTTTCTTCGTATATTTTTCACTTAAAATTTTGTTTGCGGTATCGGATTTTGTTGCGATATCTTATTTTTGCTTTAATATATCGTTTGATTTTTGTTTGACTTTTTGTTTGACTTATTTATTTTGCTATGATAAATTATATTTAATATAAAAAGCGATGATAAAGAGAGTAACTTTGTCGGTCATCTACAGAGAAGACGTCGTCGGCTGAGAGCGTCGGTTGAAAGGCATTGCGAAGTTCACTTTGGAGCTGCATTCCTGAACGGAGTAGGGATTGTCGGGTATGCCCGTGACAGCTAAAGAGGCGCTCATGCGCGAATATAGGTGGTACCGCGGTTTTTCGCCCTATGCTTTTGCATAGGGCTTTTTATTTTGCCGCTCCGTCCAAAATTGCCCGAGCGTTAAATTTAAGGTTGGATTTTTGCAGGTTTAATCAATCTTTTTGACGGCTGATTAAATTTGCTCTGGAATAGCATAAAGTTTCATTCTAAAAGGAGTAGAAGATGAAAGAACTTTTAAACAAAATCGTTTCTCAGGCTCTTGACGCCGTGTCGCAGTGCGCCGATTCAAAATCTCTTGCCGACGTAAGAGTCAGATTTTTGGGAAAGAACGGCGAGATGACCGCCGTTATGAAAGGCATGGGAAAACTTTCACCCGAGGAAAGACCTCAGATGGGTAAACTTGTCAACGAGGCAAGGGAAAAAATCGAAAACGCTCTTGCGGAAAAGGACAAAAAGATAAAGAAAGCGGAGCTGTGCGCTAAGCTTTCAGCTGAGGCTGTCGACGTTACGTTGCCGTCCAAGCCGACGAGGGAGTTGGGCAGCGTTCACCCGTTGACGAGGATAAAAAACGAGATAATCGACATATTCAAAGGCTTTGGTTTTTCCGTTGCGGAAGGTCCGGAAATCGAAACGGATTATTTTAACTTTCAGCTTATGAACGTGCCTAAAGACCACCCGGCGAGAGATATGCAGGATACTTTTTATATCGACGAAAACATTCTTTTGAGAACGCACACCTCTCCCATGCAGGCAAGGATAATGACTACTCAAAAACCGCCTATCCGTGTCGTTGTTCCCGGAAAGGTATACCGTTCGGACGACGACGCTTCGCACAGCCCGATTTTCAATCAAATCGAGGGCTTGGCGGTGGATAAAAAAATCACGCTCGGAGATTTGCAGGGCGTGCTGACGGCGTTTGCCGAAAAGATATTTTCTAAGGACACGAAAACTCGCTTCAGACCGTCGTATTTTCCGTTTACCGAGCCGAGCGTAGAAATGGACGTCACTTGCTCTATCTGCGGAGGAAAAGGATGTAGGGTTTGCAAAGATACGGGCTGGGTAGAGATTCTCGGAGCGGGCGTCGTCAATCCGCACGTGCTGGATATGTGCGGTCTTGACAGCAACGAATATTCCGGCTTTGCTTTCGGATTCGGCGTCGAGCGTATAGCGATGCTCAAATACGGCGTTCCTAACATCAAAATGTTTTACGAAAACGACGTTCGCTTTTTAAAGCAATTCAATAAGGAGGCGTAATATGTTAGCACCTATAAGTTGGCTTAAAGATTTTGTGGATATAGATATAACCGCCGAGGAACTGTCCGACAGGCTTGTCGCTATCGGTTTTGAGGTGGAAGAAATAATTTATCAAAACCGTCAGGCGACAAACGTTTTTGTCTGTAAAATTCTTTCCGTTGAAAAGCACCCCAAGGCGGATAAACTTTCCGTCTGCCAAGTTGAAGTGAGCGGAAAGAAATATCAGATAGTTACGAACTGTAAAATGGAAGTCGGGGAATACGTTCCCGTCGCCTTGGACGGAGCTAAACTGTTTGACGGAACGGTCATCAAAAAGGGAGAGCTCAGGGGTGTGGAGAGCGACGGTATGTTCTGCGGAATTTCCGAACTCGGGCTCACGTCCGACGACGTCGAGGGAGCTGCTGCCGACGACGTTTTAAGGCTCAAGGGCAAGTTTAAGACGGGCGAGAACGTGTTTGACGCCGTTGGATATAACGACGTTATTTTGGACGTTTCCGTCACGGCAAACCGTCCCGATTGCAACAGCATATATAAACTTGCAAAAGAAGTTGCCGTTGCAACCAAAAAAACCTGCCGTGCTCCCGAAACGGAATATAAAACGTCGGGCGAGAAATACGATTTTTCGGTGGAAGTCAAAAACGAGGAGCTTTGCCCGAGATATATGACTGCCGGCGTTAAAAACGTCAAGATATTTCCGTCGGATAAAAAAATCAAACAGCGCTTAAGAGCGGTCGGAATAAGACCTATCAACAACATTGTCGATATAACGAACTACGTTTTGACGGAAATAGGTCAGCCGATGCACGCTTTTGACAGAAGATACGTCGAGGGCGGTAAGATAATCGTCAGAGAGGCAAAGGACGGCGAAAAAATAACGACGCTCGACGGCAAAGAAAACAATCTCACAAAAGATATTTTGGTCATCTGCGACGCCGTAAAGCCTGTGGCGATTGCAGGAATTATGGGCGGCGAATACAGCGGAATTATGCCGGATACCTCGGAAATCGTGTTTGAATCGGCTAAATTCAAAAGAGATATGATAAGAAGGGAAGCAAGGTTTTTAAATCTTCATTCCGATTCGCAGGCGAGATATGAAAAAGGCGTAGACTTCTCGTCGCAGGAGCTCGGTTTAAAGAGGGCTTTAAATCTTATATGGAAGTCGGGCAGCGGCGATATTCTGGAAGGTATCATCGATAAAAAAGTCAAATTTGAGCCTTTCAAGAAATTGACCGTCAAGACGCAAAAACTCTCCGACATTTTAGGCATTGAGGTTGACGCCGCAAAAGCCGCAGAGATATTCAACACTTTAGGTCTTGAATCCGTCGTAAAGGGCGACAGCATAGAGTGCAAGATTCCCGAGGACCGTGACGACATAGTCGGCGCAAACGACCTGGCCGAAGAATATATCAGAGTTTTGGGATACGGAAACATTAAACCGACGCTTTTTCAATATTCTCAGCTTATAAAGGGCGAGGTTATGCCTCATCTCGCTTTTGCCGACAAGGTGAAAGCGGCGCTTTCAAACCTCGGACTTTACGAGATTGTCACTTATTCGTTCACTTCGCCCAAGTGTTTCGATATGTTAAGGCTTTCCGAGAAGGATTATCGCCGCAAGTGCATAAAAATCAAAAATCCGCTCGGCGAGGCGGTCAGCATCATGAGGACGACGCTTTTGCACTCGATTTTGGAAATAGTAGCTTCAAACGAGAGTAAATCTCAAAAAAATCTCGCACTTTTTGAAGTCGCCAAGGTTTATATTCCCAAAAAGCTTCCGCTCACAGAGCTTCCCGACGAAGTGAACACTTTGGCTGTAGCTCTCAGCGGCGAAGCGGAAGACTTTTTCACTCTCAAAAACGTGGTAGAAAAACTCGGAAAGGCGGTAGGCGTAGACTTCACGTTTAAAAAGAAGGTGGCGCCTTATCTTCACGACGGACAGAGCGCCGAGGTTTTTGTCGGCGACGTCAGCGTGGGACTTATGGGACAAATTCATCCGCTTGTGGCGGAAGAATACGCCGTTTCAAAGACTTTTGTGTGCGAAATAAATCTCGACGTTCTTGAAAAATGCAGCTCGTCGGTCATTAGAGTCAAGGATATAACCAAATTCCCGACGGTTGAGCGTGATCTCGCCGTAGTTGTGGACGACATCGTCATAGCCGGCGATATGCTTGACGCTATAAAGGGCGAGGGAATACCAAACCTTGAAAAAGCGGAAATCTTTGACGTATTCAAGGGCGCTCAAGTGGGCGAGAATAAAAAGAGCATAGCGTTCAATTTTGAGTTTGTTTCCTATGAAAAAACCTTGGTGGACGCCGAAGTCAACGACGCTATGGACAGAGTGTTAAAACTGCTGGAAACCAAGTTCGGCGCAAAAATCAGGTAAGTTACGGCACGGGAAATATAGACGGCTTTTTGACAGACTTAAAATATAAGCTGTTGAAACAATAAGGCGGTTTGGCAAATAAGTAAATTTGTGCAAATAAAACGAATTTATAAGTTATAAAATAGTTTATAAGTTATAAAGCAGTAATAACGTATAAATTTGTTATAAGCCGTAATCAGTTTAAGCCGTCACAGTGGGAGCCGCTATAAAGGGGTTATAAGGCGGTTAAAACGTGATACGCTGTGATTAAGCGGTTATAAGGCAGGTTTAAGACAAATTTAAGGTTGTAAAATATAGAGTTATAAGCTATAAATTATACCCTGTGAAGCTATTAAGCTATGAAGCTATTAAGCTATGAAGCTATTAAGCTATGAAGCTATTAAGCTATGAAGCTATTAAGCTATGACGCTATAAGCTATGACGTCATAAGCTATGGGGCTATAAACTATAAGCTATATAAAGCTATGGGCAAGTATACAGAGATAAGGCAAAAAATCAACTCGGGCATTAAAAGGACAAAGGAAAGGACAAAGGAAAGGACAAAGGAAAGGATAAAGATATTATGATTGAAAAAAAGACTCTTTTGACTTTGGAATTCGATAAAATTCTGGAAGAGCTAAGCCTTTACGCACAGTCGGAGGGAGGTAAGAATTTGGCGAAAAATCTTACTCCTGCCGAAACTGCGTCGGACGCCTCGGCTCTTTTGGAACAGACTCAAGAAGCGGACAGGGTGCTGTTCGAGTTTTCCTTTTCGCCCAATTTTGCCATAGACGATATAACTTCTATCATCAAATTTGCCGCCAAAAACGGGCTTTTGTCTATCGCCGACATTTTAAAGACGGGCAGAGTTTTGAGAATAGCCAGAGGCATTGAAAAAGCCATGCAAAAACCGCTTAACGTGCCGTGTCTTTCGGCTATGTCGAAAACGCTGTATTTTGACAAAGAACTCGAAGACAGGATATATGCCTCTTTTTTATCGGATACGGAAGTAGCAGACGACGCCTCTAAAACACTCAAGGAGATAAGGGGCAGAATTCAAAAACTCAACGCACAAATCAAATCGACGCTGTCGCAGTATATCAATTCGTCGGCGTATACTAAATATTTGCAGGACTCTATCGTCACGATAAGACAGGACAGATACGTCATACCCGTCAAAGCGGAATACAAAGGCGTGATAAAGGGGCTTGTGCACGACCAATCGTCGAGCGGCGCCACGCTGTTTATCGAGCCTATGCAGATTGTAGAACTTAACAACAGTCTTAAAACTCTGTTGCTTGACGAGGAAGCGGAAATCGAAAAGATACTCAGGGCGTTTTCTACCGAGATAGGCTCGCTAGAGCACGTTTTGCTTTGCACGATAGCCACGATAGAACAAATGGATTTGATATTCGCCAAGGCGCAATACGCCAAAAAGCAAAAGGCGGTTTCGCCCTCTTTGACGGACGACGGAAAAATAAAGCTGTCAAAGGCGAGGCATCCGCTCATAGAGCCGACAAAAGTCGTTCCCGTGTCGATAGAGTTAAACAAGGATATGCTTTTGATAACGGGACCTAATACGGGCGGTAAAACGGTCACGCTCAAGCTCGTGGGGCTTATGACGGTAATGGCTATGTGCGGAATGTTCATTCCTGCCGAGAGCGGCTCGCTTTCCTTTTTCGAGGGTGTATTTTGCGATATAGGCGACGAACAGTCGATAAAACAAAATCTTTCAACTTTTTCGTCGCACATAAAAAACATAATAGACATTTTGTCTAAAGTCAATTCTAAATCGCTGTGTTTGCTTGACGAACTCGGAGCCGGAACTGACCCCGTTGAGGGCGCAAGTCTTGCGGTCAGCATATGCGAAAAACTTTTGTCGCTTAAAGCCAAATCGGTGGTAACGTCGCACTTCGGCGAGTTAAAGGAATTTGCCTTGACGACGGACGGCGTTGAAACCGCTTCAATGGATTTCGATACTAAAACATATCTCCCCACATACAGGCTTATAATGGGGTCGGTGGGTATGTCAAACGCCCTTAAAATAGCTTCCGCTTTGGGGCTTTCGGCAGACATAGTGGAAAACGCTTCAAAGCGAATTTCTCCCGAAAAGAAGCAATTCGACAGCGTGCTTCTTTCTGCCGAGGAAACAAGGCGAAAAGCGGAAAACACGGTGGCTCAGGCGGACGAGGATAAAAAGAAGGCAAGGGAATATTTAAATCAGATTGAGGACGAAAAAAAGATAATAACGCAAAAGAGGGAAAAACTCGAGGAAACTATAAGGAAAGGAACAAAGCAGCTTATAAACGAATCGGTTGAAGAGGCAAACGAACTCATCGACGAGATAAAGGAAATTCTTAAAAAGCAGGAGCTTGAAATGTCCGACCTTTTCCATGCTCAGAAGCTAAGAAAACAGCTTGAGAATATGTCGGCGGATTATTCCTCCGAAACGGTTGTGGCGGAACTCAAAGACGACGCTCCGCCCAAAGTAGGAGATGAGGTATACGTCATATCGCTTGCTAAAAAGGGCGTTTTGTCGTCGCAGAACGCTAAGGGCGACGGGGAAGTGAAAATGGGCAAACTTACCGTAAGAGTTAAAAAGGGCGATTTTTACAAAATCAAAAAATGACGTCAAACGGCTGACGTCAAACGGCAGTATACGTTTTGCTTTTAATGGCGGTCTTGTTTGACTTTTTATACAGTCAAGGCTTTAGTAATTAAACGGATTGCTTTTAAACTTTAAACAATGTATACAGTAAAATAAGGACAAACGGTAAACGAAGGCTAAACAGTTAAAAGCGGTTGATAAAAGCGGCTAAACGGTAAACAGCGGTTAAACCTCTAAAAGAGATTATAAAAAAAACGGTTAAATTAAAATATAAGTTAAGCCGTAAAAAACAGGCTAAACAGATAAAAGAATAAAGCATTTAAAAAGCGGTTAGACGGTAAACCGAGGATAAACCGTAACGACAGTCTAAACCTTGCAATGAGTTTAATCCGTTAAAAGAGAGCGAAGTTTTATACAAAACGGCAAAATTTATAAAACTTTGGGCAAATAATTATAAAACAGCAGATAAATTTTTGAAAATATTGCCGTTTTTAATCGATTTAATCGTCAAAAACGGTTACAATATAAAAAACCAAACGCCGTGCGTTGGCTATGCCGTTTGCGGCAAATCTTGTTTGTCGGGCAAAGATGGCTCAACGGCACAATCGGCGTTATTTTGCGCCAAGGTTGAAACAGATAAGTTGTTTAATCGTTTTGTTATTCGACTTTTCGATCGTTTCGGAGGGAGTTATGATCGCAACAAAATATACGCAATCCGTGCAGAAAACTATCTCATCGGGAGGTAAAATCACGCTTTATGCAGGCGTGACTTTGGAAATCGCTTCCGTAGCTCTTTTGATTGTGGGAATTTTTGTAAACTTATACGTTTTATTTGCTTTCATCGGAGTGTTGGCTATCGGCGCACTCTTGTGTCAGATTTATTATTCGCTTACGATTGAATATAACTACAACTTCACAGATGACGCCCTCATAATAACTAAAAAGGACGTAAGACTGAGAAGAACGACGCTTTTGACTGTGAAGTTTGACAGCGTGCTCAAATATGAAATTTTTTCCGACTGCGTAAACAAAGAGGATAAAAACTATATGGCGTATAACGACGACCCGCTGAACAAGGCTTTGACTTTTAAAATGGCGGACGGCGCCGAGGTCAGGATGCTCTTTAGCCCCGACGACTATTTAAATGCCCTCATATGCGAAAAATTGAAAATCGAAGAAATCTGATTTTGAAATCTGTTTTTTCGGATAACGGTATTTAAAACGGTATTTTAATTTTGCGAGACAAAAACACGAGTAAAAACACGAGATTAAAAACACGAGATAATAATGGGATAAATACGAGATAAAAACACGAGTAAAAACACAAGAAAACACGAGATAATAAAATCCGAGATAAAAAACACGAGATAAAAACACGAAATTAAAAACACGAGATTAAAACGAGATAAAAAATATTAGATATTAAAATTTGTTGCAAGGTTTGAGTTTGATGTGACTTGCCGTAAAACTTGACTTTGTAAATTAGCATATAAATGCAGAGGATATATGATTTACTACGATAACGCCGCCACGACAAAGGTTTATGACGAATGCGTCGAGATTTTGACGGAATACAATCAAAACAGATATTTTAATCCGTCCGCACTCTACAAGGAAGCGTCGGATATAAAACTTTTGATTGACAGCGCAAGAGAATCAATAAAAAAACGCCTTAGAGCGCCCGAGGGGAATTTGTATTTCACGTCGAGCGGAAGCGAAGCGGATAATACCGCACTTTTCGGCGTGAGAAAACAAAAAGGTCAAACGGTCATTGTGGGCGAGGGCGAACACGACGCCGTCTACAACAGCGCCTTGCAACTTAAAAACGACGGGTATACGGTGGAGTTTGCTCCGATAAAGAGTAACGGACAAATTGACGTTGAAAAACTCGGCGATATGTTAAACCCCGACGTGTGCTTGGTTTCCGTCATGCACGTTTCCAACGAAACGGGGGCGATAAACGACCTCGAGAGTATATCGGCATTGATAAAAGAAAGGGCGCCGAGGGCGATATTCCATTCCGACGGAGTGCAGGCATACGGCAAAATCGATATAAATCTCAGGGCGTCGGGCGTGGATATGTATACTATATCGGGACACAAAATTCACGCTCCCAAAGGCGTGGGCGCACTGTGGATAAAAAAAGGCGTTACGGTAAGACCTCTGATTTTCGGGGGCGGTCAAGAGGGCGGTTTCCGCTCGTCCACCGAAAACGTGGCGGGAATTATGGCGTTTAAGACGGCAAGCGACCGCATATTCGGCAATTTTGAGGAAAACAATTCTACAAAATCACAGATAAAAGAATACTTAAAGGCGTATATATGTCAAAACGTGGCGGATACTGTCGTATTGTCGCCCGACGACGGCGCAAGCCATATCCTCACTTTGGCGTTTAAAAACTTAAGAGGCGAAGTTTTGCTTCACGCTTTAGAGAAAAAATGCGTGCTTGTCGGCATAGGCTCCGCTTGCTCGTCCCACCGTGAAAGCAGATTTAAAAAGCTGTTGAATCTCGACGGCGAGCACCGTGACGGCATAGTGAGGCTCAGTTTTTCCGAGTTCAACACTTTGGACGAGGCAAAAGAGGCGGTAAAAATCATAGCGGATACGGCAAACGAGTGGAACAGGTTTGTCAGAAAATAACTATCCGTTTGAAGATATGTTCAGCGATTTGGTTTAAACGGCAGTTTAAAAAGGTCGATTTATAAACGGTTGGTTAAACGCTTATTTTAAACGATAAGATTTAAACAGTAATTTTAAACGATTGATTAAACGATATGGTTTAAACGGTTGATTTTAACGATATGATTTAGCTTAAAATAAAAACTGCTTTTTGAGTTAATTAAGTTTTAATTTAATATTTAACGTTCGGCATAATTTTCTATGCTCAGCGAACAAAGGACGGAATATGGAAAAGGTAATTATTATCAGGTTTGGCGAGATTTTTTTAAAGGGTAAAAACAGAGATTATTTCGAGTCCCTTTTGATAAAGAACATAAAAACCGCACTCGGTGAATTTAAGTTTGATTTCCGCCGCTCTCAGGGCAGATATTTTGTGGAAAACTACAATATAGCCGACGAAGCGGAAATTGTCGATTGCATAAAAAAAGTTTTCGGCGTCTATTCCGTATCCGTTGCCGCAAAGGTGAAAACGGATTTTGAAAACGGCTTTAAAACGATAAAAGATATTGCTGTCGAAGAAGCAAAAAAACAGAAGTGCAAAACTTTCCGTGTGACGGTAAAGAGAGCGGACAAGCGCATACCCGTCACTTCCACCGAGATTGCGGCGGATATCGGCGGAGCGGTGCTTGAAAACACAAGCCTTAAGGTAAACCTGCACGAATTCGATTTTGAAATAAACGTGGATATCCGTGAGGACGGCAATGCGTTTGTCTATTTCGGCGTCGAGCTTGCCGTAGGCGGACTTCCCGTGGGCAGCAGCGACAGAGGTATGCTTTTGCTTTCGGGCGGTATAGACAGCCCTGTGGCGGCTTATATGATGGCAAAGAGGGGAATGAAACTTGTTGCCGTGCATTTTTCGAGTCCGCCGTATACGAGCGACCTCGCCAAAGAAAAAGTGGTGACTCTAAGAAACATAGCCAACAAGTATTGCACGCCCATAAAACTTTTTGTCGTGCCGTTTACGGATATTCAGCTTCAGATACACGAAAAGTGTCCTTCCGAGTTTATGATAACGATTATGCGTCGAATTATGATGCGAATTGCCGAGCGTCTTGCCGAGCGACACGATTGCAAGGCTTTGGTGACGGGCGAAAGTTTAGGTCAGGTTGCGTCGCAGACGATAAGCAGCATCAACTGCACAAATGCCGTTGTAAAAATGCCTGTGCTCCGTCCTCTCATAGGGCTTGATAAGGAAGAGATAATGCAAATTGCAAAGCGTATAGGCACGTTTGAAACTTCCATTTTGCCATATGAGGATTGTTGCACCGTGTTTTTGCCCAAAAATCCTGCCACAAAACCCAAACTTGACGTGGTGGAAAAAGCGGAATCGGTTTTAAACGTAGACGAGCTTGTGGAAAAGGCGATAGCGGAAGCGGAAATTTTGTAAAAAATGCTTTTGTTATTTAACAAATGCAAACTGAAAGTCAAATTAGACAATATCAAAATTAAAAAAAATTAAAATTAAATTTTAATATTTATAATATATTTATATTTAATTTAATTTTTTAATTCAAATTCAAATTCAAATTCAAATGCAAATGCAAATGCAAATGCAAATGCAAATGCAAATGCAAATTCAAAATAAAAGCCTAAATGGCTTTTATTTTTTTGCTGTTTTAACTATTTAAAGATTTTATCGTTTGTTTAAGATTTTATCGTTTGTTTAGGATATTTTGTTTTAAATTTATAAAATATCACGAAACAAACATAAACAGGAATTGTCGTATTTTCCGCTAAAACGCCGTAAAAAATGCCGTTTAAATATTTAAAGATGTTGCCCGTTGATATTTACATTTAAGTCAAGATATGTTAAAATTTTTATATGGATCTATTTGACCTTACAAATCAGTCTGAAAAACTTGCACCGCTGGCAGAGCGTATGCGTCCGACGTCGCTTGACGACTTTTTAGGTCAGGGACACATTGTCGGCGCAGATTTACTGTTGCGCAGGGCGATAAAAGCGGATATGCTGGGCAGCTGCATTTTTTACGGACCGCCCGGCTGCGGAAAGACGACTCTTGCAAACATTATAGCGTTTACGACAAACGCAAATTTTGTAAAACTAAACGCCGTCACGGCGGGCATAGCGGACGCAAAGAGGGTGATTGACGAGGCAAAGGAGCAGCTCAGAGTCCACGGCAAAAGAACGTATCTTTTGCTTGACGAGTGCCATAGGTGGAACAAGGCTCAGTCGGACAGCGTATTGCAGGCGATAGAGCAAGGCACGATAATATTTATCGGCTCTACCACGGAAAATCCGTATTCTTCTATGACAAGGGCGATTGTGTCAAGGTGCAGAGTTTTCGAGTTTAAAAAGCTCAGCACGGAAGAAGTGGTGCAGGGGCTCAAAAACGCCATAAAGAACAAGCAAAAAGGGCTTGGCAATATGAACATAGAGATAGAGCCGAGCGCCTTAAAGCATATAGCGTTAATTGCAAACGGCGATATGCGAAACGCATTAAATTCGCTCGAACTTGCCGTCCTTACCGCAAAGCCGGATTCAAACGGCGTGATTAAGGTCACGGAGGAGATGGCGGAGCAGTCTTGCGGAAAACGTTCGCTCGGCATTGACGAATCGGCATACTACGATATGATTTCCGCATTTATCAAGTCTATGCGAGGCTCCGACTCAAACGCCGCACTCTATTGGTGCGAAAGGCTTTTGGCGGCAGGTTGCGACCCTATGCTGATTGCAAGGCGAATAGTCATTCAGTCGGCAGAGGACGTCGGAATGGCAGACCCTCTCGCTTTGGTGGTGGCAACTTCCGCTATGACGGCATTGCAGAACGTCGGACTTCCCGAGGGCAAAATTCCGCTTGCCGAGGCAATCGTCTACGTATCCGAAGCGCCCAAGTCAAACAGGGCGTATATGGCGCAGCACCTTGCGGACGAAGCCGTCAACAGGATAAAAAACGAAAGCGTGCCAATCTATTTGCAAGACCCAAACTACAAGGGCGAAGATAAGATAGGCGGATATTTATATCCGCACGACTTTGGCGGCTACGTCAAGCAACAGTATTTGCCCGACGAATTAAAAGACGAGGTTTTTTATACGCCCACCGAAAACGGCTTTGAAAAAACGGTAAAGGAAAGACAGGAGAAACGCAAGAAAAATGAAACGTAAAATAGGGCTTGACATAGGCGACGTAAGGATAGGCGTTGCAGTTTCCGACCTTTTGGGAATGATTGCAAACGCAAGGGAAACGTATACGAGAAAGAGCCTTAACGCCGATATAAAATATTTTTGCGACCTCGCAAAAGCGGAGGACGCCGACGAATTCGTCCTCGGCTTGCCGATAAATATGGACGGCACGATGGGCGAGAGGGTGGAAAAGACAAAGGCTTTCGGCGAACTGCTCGAAAAAGAGAGCGGAATAAAGGTTTCCTATCAGGACGAAAGACTTACCACCGTTTCCGCCGAACGTGTTTTGCTCGAAGCGGATATGCGCAGGGATAAACGCAAAAAGGTGATAGACAAGGTTGCGGCGTGCTTTATTCTTCAAGCCTACCTCGACAAAAAAGTGTAAACCAAGTCAAACAAGTGCAAACAACAGTTTGGACATAAAAGTTTAAGCGTAAAGAGAGATAACTCTTTACAAAAGTCAAATTTGACGATAATATCTAATGTAGCCTCGGCAAAAGCAAAGGCAATGCCGAAAGGTAAAAAGGAGTAAATTATGGCAGAATTTTTTAAGGACAACGAAAACCTCGAAGAAGAAGACAACGACATCATCATTCTTCACAACGAAGTGAACGACACGGATGAGGAATTTTATCACCTTGCCACTTTGGACGTGGACAAAAGGTGGTTTATCATTATGAAACCCGTCGAAAAACTCGAAGACATAGCCGACGACGAAGTGCTGATTTATGAGATAGTCGAAAAGGACGGCGAAGACCGCTTTGAGCCTATCGAGGACGAAGCGCTTTTAAACAAAGTGTTTAAAGAGTTTGAAAAGGAACTCGAAAAAGCTGTAGCGGAAGAAGAAAACAACTGATTTGAATGATTGGCATTTGAATAATCGATATTTGAATAATGGTATTTGAATAATTGATATTTAAATAATTGATATTCAAAATCGGTTTAATCAAATCTAAAAGATTGATATATTCAGAGTTTTAGTTTTACTTGATTGCCAAGAAAAATCAAACGAAAAAGCGGAGCAAATTGCTCCGCCTTTATTTTGTAAGAAGTAAATTTTGAATTTAAAAATATATTTAACAGATATATTTTACAAAACTATAGGGTTTTTAGAGTTCAAACGACGTTTGACAATTTTAGCTTACGATATATAATCTTTAATGAAGAATTTATGAAAAAGAAAAAATTTAAAGCAATTAAAAATGAGGCCGTAGAAAATAAGGCTTCACATAAGAAAAGGAGCGGCAGTCTTAAACTTGTGCTGACCTTGTTTTTGAGCTACTTCAAAATAGGGCTTTTTACTTTCGGGGGCGGATACGCCATGATTGCGCTTATCGAAAGGGAGTTTGTCGCAAAAAAGAAGTGGATAACCGAGGGGGAGCTTTATGAGATTATCGCCATATCGGAATCGACGCCCGGTCCGCTTGCGATAAACTGCGCCACGTTCGTGGGATACAAAATAATGAAGTTTTGGGGCTCGCTCATATCCACGGTGGCGGTGTGTATTCCGTCTTTTGCGATAATATATCTGATATCCGTTTTTTATGACCAATTTATGGCTCTTACTCCCATTGCCTACGCCTTCGAGGGGATAAAGGTGGGCATTGCCGTTATGATAACGATTGCGGGCTTTAATATGATAAGAAAGGGTGATAAAAATCTCTTTAGCATGGGCGTATTTTTGCTGACCTTTGCCGCAGCTACTTGTATAGATATTTTCGGACTTGAGTTTTCGACAATATACCTTATTTTAATCGGGGCGGCACTCGGCATAATATTGCAGATTGCAAGAGATATCATAAACAAAAAAAGAAGCGACAAAATTGCGCTTATCCGCTTTTTGGATACGCCCGATTTTGTGTTTGACAAAAAGAGCAAAAAGAGCGGTTTTACTCATTCTATGCTGTCGAACGGCAAAGGCGAGTTTTTGGAATTTGAGCCTAAAAGGTCGGGGAGGGCAAGATGAGCGTTTACCTCGAGCTGTTTTTGGTGTTTTTGAAAATAGGCGCAGTGTCGTTCGGTGGCGGATACGGAATGATATCCCTCATTCAGCAGGAAGTTCTGTCACGGGGCTGGCTGACGGCGGACGAGCTTTGGAACTTTATCGCCATAGCGGAATCCACCCCGGGACCGATTGCCGTCAATATCGCAACTTTTGTGGGTAGCGGACAGGGCGGCGTTTTGGGTAGTTTGATTGCCACGCTCGGTATCGTCACGCCTGCGTTTATAATCATTTTGATTGTCGCCACGGTATTTAAAAACTTTGCCAAAAACAAATACGTCAAGGCGGCGTTCGAGGGGATAACTCCCGTCATTTGGGGACTTGTCATATCTACGGGACTTCTGCTTATAGTGCAGTGCTTTTACGCAAACTACAAAGATTTTTCCGTTTCGGGTTCTTTCAACTTTCACGCCCTGATAATTTTCGGCATAGTAATAGCCACGCTCGTGATTTACAGGCTGATTCGCAAAAAATCCATGCCGCCCATTGCCATTATCCTCGTTTCCGCCATTTCGGGTATGATTTATTATCTGCCGCTATAGCGGCTTTTGTGACAATAGACTTTTGCTTTCTTTGGCTATGTATGACTTATTATTCAGACTTGTCGTCAATCTTGTCGGCAATTCGCTTGTAAATCAAATTGTTGATTTTGGGCTGTTTGATTTTGAGTTTTTCGGTTTGTTAATTCGATTTTGATAATGTGTTTACATTTTTTTTGTTTTTTTAACTGAAAAATTTTTATTTTTTTTGGAAATATTTATAAAAAACCGTCTCACTTTGTTTGCCTTTTTTTTGATTTTTATTTATAATCAACCTAACGCCACACTCGTGGACAGTTTTTTGCTGTTGCCAAATTTGCAAAATATCGCATTTTAGGTTGCAAATGACGAAATCTGCGGGGAGGACTAAAAACACAGGAGGCCAAAAAAATGGCAGTTACATCAATGAAAGCCTTGCTCGAAGCAGGCGTACACTTCGGTCATCAGACAAAGAGATGGAATCCGAAAATGGCAAAATATATCTTTGCCGCAAGAAACGATATTCACATTATCGACCTTCAAATCTCGGTGGACCTCGTTGAGGAAGCCTATGCTTTCGTCAAATCGCAGGTTGCTGAAGGCAAAAGCGTTTTGTTTGTAGGAACAAAAAAACAGGCTCAAGACGCTATCAAGGAAGAAGCCGAAAGATGCGATATGTTCTATATCAATCACAGATGGCTCGGCGGTACTCTTACCAACTTCAAGACTATCCGCACCCGTATCGACAGGCTTAACAAAATCAATCAAATGGAAATCGTGGGCGAGTTTGACCTTCTTCCCAAAAAGGAAGTTTTAAAGCTCAAGGCAGAGCGTGACGTTCTTGAAAAGAACCTCGGCGGTATCAAGAATATGCGTTCGCTTCCCGGCGTTATGTTTGTGGTTGACCTCAAAAAGGAAGAAATTGCAATCAAAGAGGCAAGAAGCCTTGGTATCCCCGTCGTAGCCGTTGTCGACACCAACTGTGACCCCGACCTCGTAGATTACGTCATTCCCGGAAACGACGACGCTATCCGTGCTATCAAACTTTTCGCTTCTATCATCGCAGACGCTTGTATCGAAGCCAAACAAGGCGAAAGCGCCGTTCCCACTCGCTCGGATGAAGCCGAAGAAGTGAAAATGGAAGACGCAGTCATGGGCGACGCCGTCGCTAAGGCAATCGAAGAAAAAGAAGCTGAACAAGCATAAGGAGATATATATGAGTTTTACGGCTAAAGACGTTATGACGCTCAGAGAGAGAACGGGCGTCGGTATGATGGATTGTAAAAAAGCTCTCACCGAAACAAACGGTGATATGGATAAGGCTATCGACTACCTCCGCGAAAAGGGTATCGCTACGGCGGCAAAAAAGGCAGGTCGTATCGCTTCGGAAGGTATCGTCTATGCTCTCAAAAAGGGCAACGTGGGCGTGCTTGTCGAAGTCAACTGCGAATCCGACTTTGTCGCAAAGGGCGACGTTTTCAAAGGTTTTGTCGAGTCGGTCGCAAACTATATTGCAGATAACGACGTAAAGACTTTGGAAGAAGTCGTTTCGACAAAAGAGGAAGACAGAGTTGCGGCTGTTGCCAAGTGCGGCGAGAAAATCGATATCCGCAGATTTGAGAAATATACGACAAAAGACGGCGTTATCGAAACCTATATCCATATGGGCGGTAAGATAGGCATTTTGCTCGAAGCCACCGTCGGCTCGTCGGAAAGCGTTTTGCACGACGTCGCTTTGCAGATTGCGGCATCTAAGCCCAGTTATGTAGTAAGAGACCAGGTTGACCCTGCCGAGCTTGAAAAGGAAAAGGAAATCCTTTCCGCTCAGGCTCTCAACGAGGGTAAGCCTCAGGCAATCATCGAAAAAATGGTGCAAGGTCGTATCAATAAATACTATAAGGAAGTTTGCCTTATGGAACAGGAATTCGTCAAGGATAACACTTTGACCATTGCAGGGTATCTGAAAGCCAACGGCAATTCGCAAATCGTCAGATTCGCTCGTTTCGAGATGGGCGAAGGGCTTCAGAAGAAGCAGGACGATTTCGTAAAAGAAATTATGGACCAGGTTGCAAAAGTCAACTAATTGAAGTTTTAAAGGAACACAGTTTTTGTGTTCCTTTTTTTTAATAAAGGAGAACTTATGTACAAGAGAATAATTATCAAACTTTCGGGAGAGGCTTTAGCCAACGACACGGGGTTTGGTATCGACCAAAAGAAAATGAACGAGGTTGTGCGTCAGCTCAAGGTGGTGCACGACAAGGGCGTCGAGGTGGGCATAATCATCGGCGGTGGTAACTTCTGGAGGGGCAGACAGGCAGACCCTGCCATGAACAAGGCGACGGCAGACCATATGGGTATGCTCGCCACCGTCATAAACGCTCTTGCGCTTCAGGATTGCATAGAACGTAACGGCGTGCAGTGCAGGGTGCAGACGGCGCTTGCCATAACCGAAGTGGCGGAACCGTTTATCTTGAGAAAAGCCATAAGACACCTCGAAAAGGGAAGGATTGTCATTTTCGCCTGCGGAACCGGTCACCCTTATTTCTCGACCGATACGGGAGCGGCACTCAGATGCGCCGAAATCGGCGGCGAGGCTTTGCTCCTTGCAAAAAACGTGGACGGCGTTTACGACAGCGACCCCAAAGTTAATAAAAACGCCGTTAAGTTTGATAAACTCTCGTATATGGACGTCATCAAAAAGGAACTCAAGGCAATGGACGTTACCGCCATCACTCTCTGTATGGATAACAAAATACCCGTTATCACTTTCGCTTTGAACGAGCGTGACAGCATTATCAGAGTTGTCGACGGCGAAAAGATAGGCACTTATATCGGCGATTAGTGTTGCAAAATTTTAAATCGTTTGATATAATGTTTCATATAACAAAAACTATATAACAATAATTAGGAGATTATTATGGGCTACGGCATTGACGAAGTTGATTTAATTTTCGATGAACTCAAAGAACAGAGCGATAAGGCTTACGCAAGTTTTTTGCACGAAATCAATCTTATCAGCGCAGGCAGGGCAAATCCGCATATCCTCGACAAAGTCATGGTAAACAGCTACGGCGTTGAAACTCCGCTCAATCAGGTGGGAAACGTCGTCGTTTCCGAAGCGAGAGTTTTAACTATTTCCGTTTGGGATAAAAATATGTTAAAGGAAGTCGAAAAGGCTATCATTGCCGCCAATATCGGTCTTACCCCGAACAATGACGGCAAGGTCATTCGTCTCATTTTCCCCGAACTTACCGAGGAAAAGAGAAAACTCATCGCAAAGGACGTCAAGAATATCGGCGAGAACGGCAGAATAGGCATCAGAAACGCCAGACGCGATTGCATGGACGAACTCAAGAAACTTGAAAAAGATCATGTCATCACCGAGGACGACTTAAAGGATTTCCAAAAGGACGCCGAAAAGGTTGTCGGCGAATACCTCGACAAATTGGAAAACGCCCTCAAAAACAAAGAAAAGGAAGTTATGTCCATTTAAAAAGAGCGAGCTTTGCTCGCTTTTTTAAAATGCAGGGTAAACCGAATGCAAAAAGGCATACATTTAGGACTTATCATAGACGGCAACAGGCGATGGGCTAAACTTCACAACGTCGACACTGCCACAGGTTACAAGGCAGGGCTTGACAAACTTGTCGAAACGGTAAACGCTTTATCCGGCAAAGGAGTGGAGTGTATAAGCGTTTATACCTTTTCCACAGAAAACGAAAAACGCCCCGCCGAAGAAAAGGCGCAGATAATGGCGCTTGTCGATTATTTCATAGAAAATCACCCGAGCGGCGTAAAATTAGATTTTATCGGCAATCTTGACAGACTGCCTGAGCCTTTGAAAGATAAAATCCTATCTTATAAAAACGAAGACAGACAATACAAAATTTTGCTGAACATTATGCTCGGATACGGCGCAAGGCAGGACATATTGAGCGCTGCGCTGTCCCTCAACGATAAAGCCAGGGACGCCTTTGAAAACGAGATGGCAAAAGGGCGTAGCTATGAGCAGGCTCTTGAAGTTTCAAAGGGAGTTTTTACCGAAGAAAACTTTTCAAAAGCACTTTCTACGGCTAAACTGCCGCCGCTCGACCTTGTGATAAGATATGGCAAGGTAAACCGTCTTTCAAACTTTATGCTTTACGAGGCGTCGTATAGCGAGCTTTATTTTGTGGATAAACTGTGGCCGGATGCCACCGCCAAAGAGATAGAAAACATTGTGGACGGGTTTAAATCCGTCAACAGAACTTACGGAGGATAAATGAAAACTTTTTTTATCAGGACGTTTACGGCTCTTATTATGATAGCTTTTGTAATTGCAATGTTTGTGCTGTCATATTTTGTGCACCCCGTATTTATCGATATTTTGATTTTGCTTTTCGGCTGGCTTGCGCTTTACGAATTGTATAACTCTTTTATGAAAGCGGAAATTTATATGTTTGCTCTTCCGCTTTTCGTTCTGGCGGTTTCGGTGTTTCCGCTCTATTACTTCCTTGACCTTATCGGTCTTGTGATTTCCTTTGTAGTTTCGGCGGCGCTTGCTATCGGAATGTTCGCTTTTTCAAAGGGGAACGTGGGGGTGGAGCCTGCCGAGCACGCAAACAGCAAATATAACGGCAGACCGCTCATAGACCTGACCTCGACGATATTTGCAATGTTTTATCCGATATTGTTTTTGAGCTGCGCTTTCGTCATAACGAAAAACTACAGCCCCATATACGCTTTGGTATTTGCCGTGTTCATGCCCGTGCTTTGCGATACTTTTGCATATTGGGTGGGAAGCACGGTAAAGGGCAAAAAACTCTGTCCTTCCATTTCCCCGAAAAAGACAATATCCGGAGCTATCGGCGGACTTTTCGGCGCTATGCTCGCATCCGTCATAATGTTTTTGATTTTCGAGTATTTCAATCTTTTGCCCATGCTCGGATACGTTCCGTTTACCGATACGGCTTGGAAATCCGCTCTCATTTATCTCGCTATCGGTTTTGTCGGAGGCGTGCTCTCGCAAATTGGCGATATTGCCGCAAGCAGAATTAAAAGGGCGGTGGGCATTAAAGATTACGGCAATCTTTTCCCCGGACACGGCGGAGCAATGGACAGGCTCGACAGCATTTTATATACCATCGTTTTGCTTGTCATAGCGTTTACTGTCATATACTCTTTTTGATTGCTTAAACCAAGCATTAGTCGGGTGGCATACTCGGCAAAAACCTGACGTTATAATATAGCCAAAAACTTGACGTTGTGCTAATATCTACAGCTTACGGCTCACCGCTTGGCTATATATAATACGGCATGGCACATAATTTGAAACCAAAACAGGGCTGTCGCAAATGCCGAATATAAACACAGGCAATCGCCAAACAAAAATTTGCGAATGCCGAACAAAATACTGACGTAAGTTAAACAAATATATCGGCGTAAGCCGAACAAGGAAGAAGTATGAAAAAAATTGTTATCTTAGGCTCAACAGGTTCAATCGGCAAACAGGCACTTGAAATAGTGCGCCGTTTTCCCGACGATTTCAAGGTGGTGGGACTTGCCGCTCACAGCAAGGCGGAGGCGCTTGCCGATCAGATAGAGAGGTATAAACCCGACTATTATTATCTTGCAGACGGCAAGATATCCGTAAAGGGAGCAAAAAGACTTTCGTCGCTCGAGGAACTCGCCTCGGTGGATTGCGACCTCGTCCTTTGCGCCGTAAACGGTCTTGACGGCCTTAAACCGTCGCTTGCCGCTCTCAAAAACGGAACGCCTCTCGCTGCCGCCAACAAAGAAGCACTCGTCTGCGGCGGAAAACTTATGTGGAAAACCGCAAGAGAAAACGGCTCGACGATAATTCCCGTGGACAGCGAACATTCCGCCCTTTGGCAGTGCATGATAGGGGAAAACAAGGCGAGCGTCAAAAAAATGTATATAACTGCGAGCGGCGGTGCGCTCAGAGATATGCCTAAATCGGCGATAGAAAAGGTCAAGGCAAAACAGGCGCTTCAGCACCCGATATGGAATATGGGCAAAAAAATAACCATAGATTCGGCAACACTGTTCAACAAAGGACTCGAGGTCATAGAAGCCGTCAAGCTGTTCGAGATAGAGCCGTCGCAAATTGACGTTTTGCTTCATCCGCAGAGCATAGTGCACGCAATGGTGCAGTTTAACGACAATTCTTTCAAGGCTTCCATTGCCGCTCCCGATATGCTTTTGCCTATCGAACTTGCGCTTTACTATCCCGACAGGGGCGTAAACATAATTTCAAATCTCGACTTTGCAAAACTCAAAACGCTCGAATTCGGCTCAGTCGACCACGACAGATTCCCTTGCCTTAAAATCGCTTTGAGCGCCCTCAAGGCAGGCGACGGAGCGTGCGTTGCCGTATCTTCGGCCGACGAGGTGCTCGTCGAAAAATATTTAAACGACGAGATAGGCTTTTACGACATATCCGACGCTTTAGAGAGGGTATTGCTTAAATTCGGGGAGTGCAGGGTGGAATCGCTCGACGACGTCTTTGCGCTCGACGCTGAGGTAAGAAAGTATTTAAATTAACCTCGTTAAACACCGTCTACAACGAATATTTTAGGTAAAGTCCGATTTTTTCGGGCTTTATTTTTTTATTTAGGCAAATGCAATGAAAATAAGGCAAGTAAAATTGTATATGGTGAAGTAAAAATTATATTTTGCTATTGAAAAAAATCTTATTTTTTGCCATAATAAATAAAAAGGGTATTGCCTTTAAAAAATAATAATATAATTAAACGACATGAATTACGCTCTTTCAGCAACGGCAGCCGAAGTTTTTACCTATATCGGATTCGTCATTCTCGCCATAGTCGCTCTCATGGTGATGATCGTTATACACGAGCTCGGACATTATCTTGCGGGAAAATGGCTCGGATTTAAAATCAACGAATTCGCAATAGGTTTCGGACCGCCGATTTTTAAACACAGAGCCAAAAGCGGCGAGCTTTTTACCATACGTCCGATTCCCGTCGGCGGTTTTTGCGCTTTCGCAGGAGAGGACGAGGATAATCCCGATCCTAAGGCGTTCAACAATCAAAAGCCGTGGAAAAGGCTTATAGTGCTTTTTTCCGGAGCGTTTTTCAATTTTCTTTCGTCGATATTTTTTATAACGCTGTTCTTTTCGGTATACGGTCAGGTTTTGCCCACAGTCACCACGACTTCCGATTCCGCTTACTTTCAGGAAGGCGACACCATACTCGCCATAGACGGCAAGCAATCCAACATACTGATGCCGGAGGACGTAGAGGCAGTTTTTGAAAAGGCAGGGAACACGGCAACCTTTAAAGTGTTAAGAATGGGAAAAACGGTTACGTTTACCGCATCAAAATCATATCATGCGGCTTTTGAGGACGGTGACATTATAATTAAGATAAATTCTACGGCGCTTGGCGAGAATGAATATATAGATTATTCTACAAATGCCGATAAAATAGAAGACTACGTGACCGAAAAGGGAACTTTTGTCGTGCAAAGGGGCGATTCGCAAGTGACGGTCGAGGCAACAATGCACGAGGGGCAGTGGTCGTATTACGGTTACGGAATTACGAGGTCGATGGATATAGTCAGACTTCCGTTTTTCACGGCGCTCGGAAGGTCGTTCGGTTTTGCGTTTTTCGTGGTGTTTAAGATACTCGCTTCGCTCGGCGGACTGATAACCGGCAAGATAGCGCTCAGCACGGCCGGAGGAACGATAACGGTTGTCAAAACTATCGCAGAATCGACGATGATGAGCTTTTCCAACTTTTTGTATATAATCGCTATCATTTCTGCCAACCTTGCGGTTATGAATCTGCTTCCGATACCCGCTCTTGACGGCGCTAGAATGGTTTTCACCGTCATAGAGTGGATAAGGGGTAAACCTTTAAACAGAAAGGTGGAGGGAATTATCCACACGGTGGGACTTATTTTGCTTCTGCTGTTGACGGTATTCCTTGACATATTCCACCTTGTGAGTTAAATTTAATATATGAAAAATATCGTCTATTGCGGCGGCGTTCCTATCGGCGGAGACTATATATCGGTGCAATCGATGTTAAACGTTTCCCCGTATGACGTCGACGCTTCTTTGTTGCAGATAGATGCGCTATCTAAAGCGAAATGCGATATCGTCAGAGTCGCCGTGCCGGATGACAGAGCGGCGAGCGTTTTGAATGATATCGTCAGAAACTCTCCGCTTCCCATTGTCGCCGATATTCATTTTTCCGCCTCACTTGCTGTCAAGGCGATAGAGGCAGGCGTTGCAAAAATCAGACTTAACCCCGGTAACGTGAAAGGGGATTTAAAAAAAGTCGTCGATATGGCAAAGGAAAGAAAACTTCCCATTCGCATAGGCATAAATCACGGCTCGATTGAGGAAGAATTTAAAAAACTGCCTGCCGTAGACGCTTTGGTTGCAAGCGCTTTAAAGCACGTCGATTTGCTTGAAAAACTCTCTTTTTCGGATATAGTCATATCGGTGAAATCTTCGAGCGTTTCGGATACCGTTGACGCCTACGAAAAGCTGTCTAAACTTGGCTATCCTCTTCATATCGGAGTTACCGAAGCCGGGACGTTGAAAAACGGAATTATAAAAAATTCCATGGCAATAGGGGCGTTGTTGCTTAGGGGAATAGGCGATACGATTCGTGTTTCTCTCTCTTGCGACCCGGTCGAGGAAGTTATCTGCGCAAGGAAAATGCTCAACTTTTTGGGACTCAGAAAGGATATGATTGAAGTTATATCCTGTCCGACGTGCGGAAGGACGGAAATCGACGTTGCCTCGATTGCCGAAAAGGTAGAAAAGGAATTTTTTAACCTTTCCAAACCGCTTAAAATCGCCGTTATGGGCTGTGTGGTAAACGGAATAGGCGAGAGCGAGGGCGCCGACGTCGGCATAGCCGGGGGAAGGGAAAAATCAACCGTGTTTATGGACGGCAAGGCGGTGGAAACGGTGCCTAACGGCAAGATTTTGGATACGCTCAGAAAATACGTTTTATTAAAGGCAGAAGATAATTTAAATGAGTAAATTTTTTGACGAGTTTAAAATAAAATCCTCAAACAAATACCCGATGCTCAAGTTTAAAGAGAGCATTTATTATGAGGACAGACGACTGCTTGTCGTCAAATTTATCGTGTCCGCTTACGACGCTTCGCTTATAACGGAAAGCGACGAGGCGCAGATAAAAAAGATAGTGGAAGAAATCATACCCGACGTCAATATAGATATCGTCATTGAAAGAACGCTTGCCGACGTCGACGTCGTTACAACACGCCTTTTTCAATTTTTCAAGGATAACTATCCCGCATATTTCAATTATTTAAAAAAGGAAAACGTTAAAGTGACGGTTGAGGACGGTTTGATAACGGTTGACATAAAATTTGAAAAGACGCTTGCAAAAATCATAGAACAAAAAGAAGAGGAAATCGAAAGGTTTTTATCTAAAAACTTCAACTCGGAAATAGACGTCAAAATTCTCGAAATGCCAAACAACACCGACGACGAACTCGTCATCGACAGAGTGATTTACGAGCACGCCAAGGTCATAACGGTGAAAGAGGAAAAAAAGCTGTATTCACGCTTCCGCTCGAGCGGTATGATAGGCGGTATGCCTACTTACATATCCGAAATTAAGGGCGCTGCGGAAGGCGTAACACTATGCGGAAAGGTTTCAAATATTTCCTTTAGGGAATATCAAAATAAGCGCTATGACGGTGTAAACAAAAAAGAGCCGGAAAAATTAAAACTTTTCAAATGGACTTTAAACGACACGACCAAATCCATTGAATGCGTGGCGTTTCCGTCTTTTGCGCAGGAGCCCATGCTCGAGGCACTGCAGGATAATCTCCACGTTTTGTGCTACGGCAACGTTACGGACGGGCGTTACGGCGGGCTTCAATATACCGTCAGCGACATATCGCTCGCTACGATAGATTTTGATTCGATAAAAAACGAGGAGGCGTCAAAACCCGTCCCGAAAGGATACAATTTTGTTTTTCCCAAGCCTTATGAGGAACTCAATCAGGCAAGTTTATTTGATACGCAAAAGGAAGTGACCGGCTCGCTTAAAGATAAAAGTTTTGTCGTGTTCGACTTTGAAACGACGGGACTGACGGCGACGGATAAGATAATCGAGATAGGGGCGGTAAAAATCGTAAACGGTAAGATAACCGAAACTTTCGATACGCTTGTCAATCCCGAGATGCCGATACCCAAAGGAGCCTCGGACGTAAACAATATCACGGACGATATGGTGGAGCTTTCGCCGACCTTTGATACGGTTGCCGCCGACTTTTACCGCTTTACCTACGGTTGCGCACTCGTGGCGCACAATATTTCCTTTGATTTTTCTTTTTTATACAGGCAGTCGAAGGAATGCGGATACATATATAAAGACAGGGAACTTGTCGATACTTTGGCGCTTGCAAGGACCTACGTTAAAGAGGCGAAAGGCTTCAGCCTTGGCTCGCTCACCAAACTGCTTGGAATATCTTTAGAGGACGCACACAGGGCGCTTGCCGATACCGTCGCCACGGCTAAACTGTTTATTGAAATTTGCAAGATAAAAGACGGAACAAAATAATCGGCAATTGTTTTTTGGTTTTTAACTGAATGAGGAAATTTTTAACGGTAGAGAGGTTTTTGTTTGGCATTTTATTTTAAAACGATAACTTGGCATATAATGCGTTAAAACGCTTGCCAAACATATTGAGTTATGTTATTATATTTATGCTTAAGATAAAAACATCATCAGAGTGAGCCTTGGCTCACTCGATTTATTATAGGGGACTATTAAGAGGTCGATATGTTGGAAGAACTTTTGGCGGTTGTAAAAGATAAGGCTACGGTTATTGCCGATTCTATGGGATATGAAATAGTGGAGGTTAATTTCTCGAAAGAGTACCGCAGGCTTAACCTCAATTTTTTCATATACAAAAAAGGCGGTGTGGATTTAAACGATTGCGAAAATTTTCATAACGCTTTGGACTCGCTTTTGGAGGAGTTATCCGACAAATTCCCCGACGACTACGTTTTAAACGTAAGCTCCCCGGGGCTTGACAGACCTATCCTTTCCGACGACGATTTCCGCCGTGCCTTGGATACGGAAATCGAAGTGTTTGTTAAGGGAGATAAAAAAGAGGCGGTAAGGGGAAAACTTACGGCATATGACGCTCAAATTGTCACCGTTTCGGAAAATAAAAAAGGACAAATTAAACAAATAAATATATTAAGACAAAATATCCAAAAGGCTCAGCCTTGGATCAAGTTTTAGGAGGAGATATGGTCAACAAAGAATTCTTTGCGGCACTTGACGCCTTAGAGAAGGAAAAGAGAATTTCAAAGGATTTGCTCATCGAGTCGTTAGAGGCGGGTCTTGCTTCCGCTTTCAAAAAGGAGTGGGGTGAAGCAAGAGCTATTACCGTTAAACTCAATGAGGAAAAGCAGTCGATAAAGGTTTACGCTTATCGCACTGTCGTCGAGGAAGTGGAGGACTATGAAACTCAGATAGACCTTGAAGAAGCAAGAGAAATTAAACCGTCCTATAAAATAGGCGACGTTGTTATAGAAGATATCACGCCCAAAGATTTTTCGCGTATTGCCGCTCAAACGGCAAAACAGGTTGTTTTGCAAAGACTCAACGACGCAAGAAAGGAAATGATTCTCAGCGAGATGAACGATCATCAGGGCGAAATTATGCCTGCTATTATCAGACGTGTCGAACAGGGCACCGTTTACGTTGAAATCACGGCAAATCAAATGGAAGGCGTTATGATGCTCCAAGACCAGATCCCCGGTGAAAAATATCAGGTAAACGACACGATAAAAGTTTTCCTTAAAAAGGTGAGGACTACTTCTCACGGCTCGCAGGTGGTCGTTTCCCGTTCTTCGGCAGGCTTTGTCAGAAGACTTTTTGAAAACGAGGTTCCGGAAATCAAGGCAGGGCTCATTCAGATAAAATCGGTAGTGCGTGAAGCCGGCTTCCGCACCAAAATCGCGGTATTTTCCGAAGACCCCAACGTCGACGCCACGGGTGCCTGCATAGGCAATAAGGGCGTAAGAGTAAACGAGATTGTGGCGGAACTCAACGGCGAAAAAATCGACGTCATTCAGTGGTGCGCCGATCCTCTCGAATATATCGCCAAGTCGCTTTCTCCTGCGCAGGTGCTTATGGTGCGTTGCGTTGAAGACAATAAATCGGCAACCGTCATCGTTCCCGACGAAAAGCTGTCGCTTGCGATAGGCAAAAACGGACAAAACGCACGCCTTGCCGCAAAACTGACAGGTTGGAAAATCGACGTCAAGCCTCAGTCGAGCCTTGGTGTGGTAGAGGAGTAAAATGCGTAACGCTAAAAATACCCGAATGTGCGCAGTTTGCCGTAAAAGGGCGGATAAATCGCAGTTTGTCAAGGTATGCGAGATAAACGGAGAAATCGTCGTAGGCGGAACACAGCCACAGCAGGGTAAAGGCGTTTATATCTGTCCCGATTGCGTTTTAGAAGCAATAAAGAGAAAAACGCTGTCAAGAGCGTTCAAAAAAGAAGTTTCCCCCGAAACATATTCTAAACTTGAAAGCTATGGACAAAAAAAAGATAATTAGTTATTTAGGTTTTGCCCAAAAGGCGGGGAAAATCATATACGGTATAGATAATCTTTTAAAGAGAAAAAAGGGATATCCTCTCGTTATGGTGTGCGCTTCCGCTTCGGACAGAACGAAAAAAGATATCGCCTTATATATGGGCGAATCGCCGATTATCGAGATAGAAGATTTATCTTCACTGTTAAATAAAAACGGAGTAAAAGTGATTGCCGTCACGGACGAGAATTTGAGAGAGGCAATCATCAACGAATGTAATAAATAGAGGTGTATATGACAGAAAACTCTGAAAACAAAAACGCTAAAATTTCGGTTAAGAAAACGTTTGACGAATACAGGGCTCAGACGTTGCCGAACATAGCTAAGGAACTGGCGAGCTTAAAAGCTAAAGCCCGCAGTCTTTTTGACGCTGTGAGCAAAAAGAGGGAGGAGTTTGCGGCTAAATTGAACGAAGAAGAAAAAGCCGTCACGCCCAAAGAAGCCGAAAAGAAAACAGCTCCGGCTCCTAATGTAAAGACGGAAACTCCTATAGCAGAGGTTAAAACAGAAGAAAAACCCGTCGAAGAAAAAAAGGAGACAGTCTTAGCTAAGCCTAAGACCAATACCAACGTTCCGCACAGGACTTTTGCTATCGAGCCTGAAAAGAAAAAGCCCGACTATTCAAACGAGCCGAGAAGAATTTATATTCCTCCGGAAAAGAAAGCACCTGAAAAGAAGGTGCAGACAAGAGTTTTCGACAATTCTACACAACAAAGACAGCCTCGTCCGCAAAATTCCGCACCTGGTGGCGCTCGTCCGATGAGACCCGGCGCTAAACCGCAAGGCGGTTACGTTGCTCCGGCGGTCATTATGCCGAATAAAAATCAGCCCAAAACCAAGAAGAACGCATACACGGGTGACGAGAAAAACGCTCCGTCTAAATACGACCTCAAAAAGAGCGGTCAATTCGGCAGATTTGACAACTATAACAATTTTAAAGGAACCACTATTGACGACAATGCCGATGAGATTTTCGACAACACCAGAGTGAGAAACTATAAGGCGAAAAAGTCGGAATCGAATAAATCTCAAGCAATTAAGATTGAAAGCGCCGTCGTCAATTCCGAAGTGTTTTCCATAAAACACCTTTCCGAAAAGATAGGTAAGACGGGCACGGAAATTATCAAAAAACTGTTCAGTCTCGATATCATCAAAACGATAAACGAAAATATCGATTTTGAAACGGCGTCGCTCGTTGCAAGCGATTTCGGCATCAAGCTCGAGCTTAAACTCGAAAAGACGTTTGAAGACGCTTTGACGGAACAGAATCTCGATACGGCGGACAGCCCCGAGTCTCTCGTTCCGAGACCGCCTATCGTTACGATAATGGGTCACGTCGACCACGGCAAAACTTCGCTTTTGGACTACATCAGAAAGAGTAAAGTCGCAACGGGCGAAGCTGGCGGTATTACACAGCAGATAGGCGCATATACGATAAAAATCAAAGGTCAGCAAATCACGTTTATCGATACCCCGGGACACGAAGCGTTCACGGCAATGAGAGCGAGAGGCGCTCAAGTTACCGATATAGCGGTTTTGGTAGTCGCCGCAGACGACGGCATCATGCCTCAGACGATTGAGGCTATCGACCATGCTAAATCGGCAGGGGTTGAAATTATCGTTGCGGTAAATAAAATCGATAAGGCTGGTGCAGACCCGCAAAAAGTGTTGCAACAGCTCACCGAGCACGATTTGTTGCCGGAAGAATGGGGCGGTTCGACGCCTGTTTGCAACGTTTCCGCTAAGACAGGCGAGGGCGTAGACCATTTGCTCGAAACGGTTTTGCTTGTTGCCGAACTTTTGGAGCTCAAGGCAAACCCCGACAGAAAGGCAAAGGGAACGATAATCGAATCCAAGCTCGACAAGGGACTCGGTGCGGTAGCTACCGTCCTTGTTGAAAAGGGAACGCTTAAAGTCGGCGACGCTATTATTGCAGGTACCGCAGTAGGTAAGATCAAAACTATGACGGACGAAAACGGCAGACAGGTAAAATCTGCGGGTCCGTCCATTCCCGTCGTCGTGTCCGGTTTTGACGAAGTGCCCAATGCAGGCGATATATTAAATGCCGTCGACGACGACAAATTTGCAAGACAGCTTGCCGAAGAGCGTAAAAAACAACCTGCCGTTGTCGAGGACAACACCAAAAAGAAACTTTCTTTGGACGATTTTACTTCAAAAGAATATAAAGAAACGGCAATCATATTCAAAGCGGATACTCAAGGCTCTCTTGAGGCGTTAAAATTTGACGTACTCCGCTTTAACGACAATCCCGATTTCAGCGACGTCAAGGTTAAAATCGTTCACGGAGGCGTGGGTGCAATCAACGAATCGGACGTCATGCTCGCTAAGACTACGGGCGCTATTATATTCGGTTTCGGCGTTCGTCCCGACAGCAACGCCAAGTCGGTTGCCGAAGCGCAAAAAGTCGATATTTATTGCTGTAAGGTCATCTACGAAATTCTTGACAGAGTGCAAAAAGCCATGAAAGGTCTTTTGGACCCCGTGTTCGAGGAAGTTGTGCTCGGAACGGCGGAAGTCAGGGAAACCTTCAATTACTCCAAAGTCGGCACTATTGCAGGATGTTATGTTCTTGACGGCAAGATACTTCGTTCGGCAAAGGTCAGAGTTATCCGTAACGGCGTAAACGTTTTTGAAGGTATGATAGATTCCTTAAAGCACGGTAAAGAGGACGCTAAGGAAATGGCTAAAGGTTTTGAATGCGGTATCAAAATTCAAAACTTCAACGACGTCAAAAAAGGCGATATGATTGAGGCTTTCAAAATGGAGCAGGTAAAACAATGAAAATAGAAAGAGTCAACAGCGAACTTGCCAAACAGATTGCCTACGTCATAAACAACGAGCTTAAAGACCCTCGCATAACGGTGGATATGATTACCGTAACAAAGGTTAAAACGACTCCCGATTTAAAATATGCTAAGGTTTATCTCAGCTTTTTTACGGACGATATGCAACTGACAAAAGAGTCGCTTTCCGCAATACAAAATGCGAGCGGTTTTATCCGCAATCAGCTCAAAGACAGGGTGCAAGTCAGACTTTTGCCCGAACTTACTTTCTGCGTTGACGATTCCATTCAATACGGAATGAAAATCGAAAAGATTTTAAAGGAAATAAAAGAGAGCGAGGCTGCGCAAACCGCACACGATTCGGATAAAGAATAAATTTAAAAGAATAAAATTGCCGCATAAAGGCGTTGACAGAGGGAATAATGGCAAAGGATACAAATCAAAACATATCTCAGCTTTTAAACAATATGAAAAGAGCAAAGACCGTTGCTCTTTTTTGCCATATAAGTCCCGACCCGGATACTTTTTGTTCTGCGTTCGCCATGAAAGCGGCGCTTGAAAAACAGGGGAAACAGGTTGACGTGTTCTGCGACGACGATATGCCTTCCTGTCTTGAATTTATGCTCGATTCTTCGTCTGTCTTAAAAAATTCGGACAACGCATACGACTTTGCTCTGTCCGTCGATTGCAGCGACATAACAAGGCTCGGAAATTCGGCAAAGATATTCTTAAGAGCCAAAGACAACGGAGCAGTCGACCATCACAAAGGACATATCAATTTCGCCAAAGTTACGGTGTTGGATTGTTTTTCGGCGTCGTGCAGCGAGATTGTCATGAACATAATTTTGTCGCAAAATTTAATGGATGCCGATATCGCAAAAATATTGTTTGGCGGTATTGTTGCAGATACCGGTTGCTTCGGTTTTTCAAACGTCACCAAGACGACGCACCTCAATGCGGCAAAAATTTACGAATACGATTTTGATTACGACGAAGTTTTATACAACGTGTTCAGAAAAAAAGAGAAAAAAGTTTTTGATTTGTCAAACAGAGTTCTTTCAAAATGCAAATTTTATGAGGACGGTAAAATAGCCGTTGTTCGTATTCTTAAAGAGGACTTTTTAGCGACAAATACAACTATTTTCGATACGAACGGTATCGTCTCTTCCGCCGTAAACGTCGAAGGCGTGGAGATTGCGTTCGCCGTAAGCGAAGTAAATCCGACTAATTACAAGGTTTCTATACGCACAAAAAAATATATTGACGCAAACGAGTGTGCGTCTTGTTTCGGCGGTGGCGGTCACGTCAGGGCGGCAGGGTGCAGGCTTAACGGCTACCTCGAAGACGTTTGCGACAAACTCTTGAAAGTGGCGAGAGACAGGCTTTTATGAAGGGAATAGTTTGTATAAATAAACCAAAAGGCATGACTTCAAGCGACGTCGTCGTTAAAGTGAGAAATATCTTAAGCCGTGCAATTGGCGAAAAACAAAAGGCAGGGCATTTCGGAACACTCGATCCGGACGGTCAAGGAGTGCTCATCGTAGGAATAGGAACGGCAAACAGACTGTTTGATTACGTTCTTAAAAAGGATAAGACTTACCGTGCCGCATTTTGTTTCGGCAAAGAAACGGACACTTTGGACGAAAGCGGAAAAGTTACCGCAACGGACAATGCCAAAGTGACGGCGGAAGACGTCAAAGCCGTTTTACCTCGGTTTATCGGAAAACTCATGCAAATGCCGCCTCAGTATTCTGCGCTGAGCATTAACGGCGTCAAGGCTTATACGCTTGCCCGAAAGGGGATTGAAGCCCCATTACAGGCAAGAGAGATAGAAATTTATTCTGTCGATCTTTTGGGTGAAATTGCAAAAAACTCGTTTGAGTTCAGGATAAACTGTTCTTCGGGCACGTATATCAGAAGCATAGCCCGAGATATGGCAAAGTCTTTAAACACCTTGGGATATATGAAATATATAATAAGGGAACGGAGCGGCTCGATATCTCTTAACGATTGCGTTACGCTTGAGGAATTTGAAAAAGAGCCTGTAAAATACGTCCTAAGTTTTGAAAAACTTTTGCCTTTAAAAAGATATGCACTTCAAGCGGATATGGCGCAAAAGGCTCTTAACGGACTTGTTTTAAATTCTCTTGAGGATATGCCGAAAGGCGATTTTTATCTTGAAACGGATGGAGAGATTAAAGCCGTTTGCGAGGCGATAAAGGGCAAGCTCGTTTTAAAGACGAGGATTTGACCTTTTGTCTTTTTCGGTTTTCGTGGAAGTGTAAAAGAGGTTAAAAATCAGAAACGGCTGTTTGCTATGATAAAAGTTCTATAAATGCGATATTATTATCAAAAAACGCATTTTATAGAGTACTCCACGCTAAAACATGGCAATTATCTTGTCATTTGAGGCAAGGAAAGACTAAATTTTTAAAATGCAAATTGACGCTACTAAACAGTCGCCAGGATATGAGTTATGATATATAGTTTAAGAGCTAAACCGAGTATAACGAAGGTTTTGCTTGAGATAACTTTAGATAAATTTTGATAAACAGGAACGGAAGCTGAATATGAACGTAAAGGATATTTATACCGAAAATAGGGAAAAACCGATAGTTATTGCTCTCGGATTTTTCGATTGCGTACATATAGGACATCGTAAACTTATTTCCACCGCAAAAACGCTTGCCGATTCTCTCGGGGCGGAATGCGACGTATTTACTTTTAGCGAACGTGAAGGAATATTTAAAAAACCGAATGAAATTTATTCTTTTAGAGAAAGGCAATCGTTGTTTAAAAGCATAGGAATTGATAACATCATCGTTGCGACGCTCGACAATAAATTTGCCGATTTGCGAGGCGTTGATTTCCTTGATTTGCTGTTTAACAATTTTGACGTAAAAGGGGTAGTTTGCGGCAGCGATTACCGTTTTGGCAGACGTGCGTCTTGCGGTATCGACGAACTGAAAAAATATACCGACTCAAAAAAAGTAAAACTTGTCGTCGAAGATTTTGTGTTGTTTCATGGTGAAAAAGTTTCCACATCCATGATATCCGATATGCTTGTCAACGGCGACCTGGAAACGGCAAACAAACTTCTCTATGAGCCGTATTTTATATCCGACGTCATTGTCAGCGACTGTAAGAGGGGCAGGACGTTTGGTTGCCCCACGGCAAACGTTAGGGGCAGAGTTGGCAGGATTAAACTCAAGAGCGGCGTATACGCAACAAAATGCCACGTGGACGGCGTCGAATACCCGGCTGTAACCAACGTTGGCGACAAACCCACGTTTGACGATTATTCATATACCGTGGAATCTTTCCTCATCGACTTCCACGGCACTATTTACGGCGAAACGGTAAAAGTTTCATTTTATAAATATTTAAGACCTATCCGCAAATTTTCCGATTCTGCCGAGCTTAAACAGCAGATAATGAGCGATGCGGAAAGCGCAAAACGGTTGTTTTACGGTGAAGATAAAATTGAAGGTGATGCAAATGATTAAATTCGGACCGTCCGGGAATTCGGCAAGTTTTACAAATGAAGGGCACGTATCGACGCTCGACGCTTTTGAATGGGTAAAAAACATGGGGCTTGATTTGTTTGAGTATTCCCTGGGGCAGGGTGTCAGGATAGGGTCGGCAACGGCTAAAACCTTCGGAGAGGAGGCAAAAAGGTGCGGAATCGAAATCAGCGTTCACGCCCCGTATTTTATCAATTTTGCGAGTGTTGAAGAAATAAAAGTCGCAAACTCGATAAATTACATATTGCAGTCGCTTGCGATTTTAAAAGATTTTGGAGGGGAGCGCTGCGTTTTTCACCCGGGAAGCGAAAACGGAATGCCCCGCGCCGAAGCGTTTGCAAGAACGCTCAAAGGTGTGGAGCTAATGGCGCAGGCTAAACGCGAAAACGGATACGACGATTTGATTGTTTGTCCTGAAACGATGGGTAAAATTGCGCAGATAGGGACTGTCGACGAAATTGTCGAGCTTTGCAAGATAGACGAAACGATTTATCCTTGTATAGATTTCGGACATGTAAACGCTAGAGAGGGCGGTATTTTAAAGACAAAAGACGATTATAAAATAATTCTCGATAAACTCATCAACGGGGTGGGTTTTGAAAAGACGAACGCTATGCACGTTCATTTTTCCAAAATCGAATATACGGCAAAAGGGGAAAAGAGGCACCTCACTTTTGAAGATAACGTATTCGGACCGGAGTTTGAACCGCTTGCAGAGGCTCTCATCGAATATAAACTTTCGCCGCACATTTTATCGGAATCGGCAGGAACTCAGGCAGAGGACGCCAAATTTATGAAAGACGTTTACTTCAACTTGCTTGAGTCAAAGCAAAATTAAAAACCGTGAAATAAAAAATAAATGAAAAATAAACGTTTTATGATTTACATTAAAAAACCTTGTTTTATGACAAGGTTTTATTTTTTTTATGACATTTTTTGTATTATGACAAGGATTATAAATGTGCAATTTCAAATATAAAAATTTCAGTATTAAAAATTATGTTTATCTCGTTCGCTATATTCAATATCACTTGTTTCGACTGATTTTTGAGCTAAGTCATTTTTATTTTCAGCGCTATGGTTTTCATTATTTTGGTTTAAAAGGTCGTTGTTATCTACCGAGTCGTGAATATTTCTCGTTTTGTTTCCGCTACGTTTTTCGCAGTTGTCTGTGCCGTTTTGCGTTGCTTCCGATTCGTCGGCGGTAGCGTCGTTTTGTTTATGCTTTTTTGAGAAATCGAGCTTATTTTCCTCGCCTTTTATCAATCTGACGATGTTAGAGCGATGTTTAATAATGATGACGATGGCGGTTGCGCAGCTTATGGCAAATTCTATTCCGAAAGAAGTATCAAAAGTTTTAAATATTGCGGTATACACGGTAAGGGCGATAAGATAGGTTATGCAACTGAGTATCGAGCCGAGCGACGCTTTTTTCGTTATGGCAACCAAAATCGCAAAAGTTACAAGCGATATCAATACGAGTATGGGGTGAACCACCATGAGCGAGCCTGCATATGTAGCAACTCCTTTTCCGCCTTTAAAGCCGAAGTATAAGGGATACATATGCCCGAGCACGCAAAACAGGGAAGCGGCGCACAAGCCGAACGTACACAAATCCGTCTTGTAGGGTGATTGAGCCAAAAAAGTGAAAATCAGCACGGTAAGTCCGCTTGCGGCAATAGCTTTGGCAAAATCGAGCAATAGGGTAAGTGCTGCGATTTTTGCGCCAACAGTTCTGAACACGTTGGTTGAGCCGGCGTTTTTACTGCCTTTGCTTCTGATGTCGAATTTAGCCACCGTTTTAACGATTATTATGCTAAAATTCAAACTGCCTATAAGATAGGCAATAAGGGCGGTTAATATAAAAGATGCCACAATAAGTCCTGTCATAGTTTTATTATAGCCGATAATAGTCCTATGTGTATAATTATTTTTACCTATAAAAAACCGCATATTGGCGTTTTTGTCAATTTTTTTTGCAATTTGTGCTAAATTTGTTTTAACGGCTAAATCAATCAAACGGCAATGCAAATTTGCCTGACTTGTTTTACTAAAATCAACGTTTGTCGTTTTTTAAATTAAAATGTTTTTTAAAACCATCAAACAAATTTTGTAAAAATTTTATAACGAAATACGCTTTTAAAAACGTCTGCGTAAAGATGCTCATTTATGTTGATATTGAAAGAGGTGAGGGGATATTAAGCATTTATTCATAATAAAACAAATAAAAAACCTGCAATTGCAGGCCTTTTATTTATCTATTGAGCATGTGTCAATCAAAGCTGTTTTACAGCCATTGTTTGACGTCGCAATTTAGCTGTTATTATATATAACTTACAAACTATCTCACTTCTTCTTTAGATGCAAAACGAAATGTCTTGAAAATTCTTTAAACGAGCCGTCCGGCAATATCTCCGTGGTTTCAACCTCTTTTATGGGTGAAACGAAATCAAAATCTGCGGAAAACAGATTTTTTATATCCGCAAGATTTACGTAAAAATGCGGCACGTCCTTTTCTGCTTCTTTAGCGTCGATTATGAGCGTGTTTTCGTCTACAAAAGTTTTAGGGTATGACGGGTCCCGAAACGTTACCGAATTTTTCGAAATCATCGTAAAGAAAAATTCACCGCCGCTTTTTAAGACTCGTTTGATTTCGCCAAGAACAGTTTGAAAGCCTTTGGTGTCGGTATGATATATGACGTTAAAGGAAAACACGACGTCAAAAGAGTTGTCGGCGAAAGGAATTGACAACATATTGGCGCATTTTACTTCGATGTTGAGATTGTTGTCGTCGGCTATCTCTTTAAGATGCTTTACGGCATATTCGGAAATATCGATACCTTTTACGTTAAATCCTCTGTTTGCAAAAAATATCGAATGTCTGCCAAGTCCTACGCCCAAATCGAAAATTTCTTTATATCCCAAATCGTGGAAGCGTTCAGCCAAAAAATAGGCGTCGTTATCCGGCGTCAGCCAATAATTATCCTTATTCTTTTCCCAATCCCAGCCTTTAAAAATCATATATCCTCCTTGTATCTTTATATTATATTACTATAAATTTGTTAAAATTTCAATATCAAAGTTTATTTAAAAGACCGAAAAGCAAAACGGCGTTTGCAAAGTTGTTTATGAAGTTATTTTTAGCCAGAACTCAAATTAACAACGAGAGATAAAAAAAATTAAACGTTTATATAAATAAAAAAACAGTGACATTTCTGTCACTGCCGTAGAGAACTTATTTCAGTCTCTACTCCTCACTGTAGGAAGTGAAGGCGTTTGACTAATTTGATATTTATGGCAAATTAAATCACTTGCTTGTGATAGTATAATTTATATTATTATATTTTGTCAAGAAAAATAAAAAACTTCTTTTTTTAAACATTTTATTGAAATAGAAGACGATGAGGGTAATCCAATAAAAGTTGACGGATACAAATTTAAGGAAAATTCTCGGGCATATAATTTGCACAAATAGCAAGTAGAAAAAATTCAAAATATTGTTTTACATAAAGATAAACAGTCTAAGGACACTCTTGAAAAAAATAAAAAATTAAAGGGTAGGGTGAGTAAACCAAAAGATAAAAAATAGTCAATAAAAAAAGAAAGCCCCAGTTTTTAACCTGGGGGTGCAAAGAACTTAATCTTTGCCTGCCTTATCCTCTTTCGAGGTCGTGAGTCTCTTTTGAGCTCGCCAAAGATAGTAACATAAAATAAACGGTGTGTCAAGAATAAAAGATAAAAAAACCTAAAAAACCGAAAAAACCGTTAAACGCCGTTTAAAACGAATTAAATCTGAAACACCGTTTAATTTCAAACTGTAAAATAGCGCCTGGTGATTATATAGGGCAGTGTATCCACAATCGAATTCAGTGCTGTTCATAGTCCAAAAGCGAAAGTTTCGGGTGAAAAATAGGGCAGAGGCCATTGAATGGGTTATGAATGGGTTATTGAGAAGATTTCTCCTAAGTAGATCGTTAAAGTTTGTTAAAAAAACAGCGAATATATTGAGTTAAAACGAAAAAAGCGACTTAGAAAAAGTTGGCAGATTCTCTCATAAAAAATCTTTTGTTCGTTTTGAGGGAAAAGCTAAAAAAAAGAAAGGACGTAGGCATGTTATTTTAAGCTCCTACGTCTGAAAGAATAAATTTCTTTTCCTTCATTCTGATAACGAACATTGATAAACAATGCCTTTGTTGCTACAAAAAGTCCAACTTAGCGACAGTTGGTAAGTCGTTACCGTAATTAAGATTTTATTTGATATTTAAAAAAAGTCAAGGAAATTTTAAAACAATTTAAAAGAAGTAAAAAATATGAAAGTTTAAAATTTTTTTTGAATTATTCAGGGCTGTGTTTCTATTGGCGGCAGAGTATAACATCTTATAATCTGACAGACGGAAAGCGTTTTTAAGAAGGCGTTTAAATTGTTGCGGTGTAGTGGAGTATCTGACAAACGGCAGAGCAAATAGCCATAAAAAAATTGAAGAAAACTACACCTGGCAGAGTATTAAAAGAAGAAGTCACAAGCAGTTACAGGAAGATTTTCCGCTTTGATTGCGGATTAAACGAATGAGCAAAACCGAAAAATAACGGCAAATATGACTTTTACGGCGAGGCAAAATCTTTTCGGTATAGGGAAGAATAGTTGAAAATAATAAAATATAGAGTTAATATCTTTTCGCAAAACACGGCTTTTGCGAAAAGATAGGGGCATTTTGACCGCTGTATAGGGCAAAAATCAAACATTTTGAATTTATCCGACCGTAAATAATCAATTCAGATAAATTTTACAAGTCAAATAGAATTTACGGCAATCTTTAATTGTTTATTGTCAATATATCAAATTTTATAACGTTGTGGAACTTGATTGTCGGGATTTCTATCGATACAAGGTGTTTGATGGTAAAAATTTGCCGATTTTGCCTTTAAAATGCGTAAAAAATCGATTTTATGCTCGGTAATATTGCTAAATAGACGTATTTTTGGCTAAAATTTGCTCAATTTACCGCCTTATAAAGGCTGAACTCCTCGTTCATAGTCCGAAAGGTATTAAAATTGCCCGGGAAAAGCTATTTTTTTTGGCATAATACAGCGTTTTTGTTTCGATTTATCACCGAAACTATTATAAAAAACCTTATTTTTTATAATAGTTGACGTATAAATCTTCAAATAACGTCGTTTTATTATGTTTTTTATGGTATTTTATTTATAATATTTTATATTGGATAAATATCCAACTAATATCTATCGGATAATAATAAATATTTATCAATATATCTAATTGCTTATTTTTTTGCCTTTATCAAAGAAATTGTTTTCTCTCGCCTTTTTATCTTCGTGTCTTTACTCGTATTGTTGTTTATTTTATGTTTTTTTTGGAGGGCATTTTTTGTTTGATAAAACTTTATCCTTGGACAATTTGCTCTTTGGTTGATTTGATAAATCAATCTCAATTCAATTTAATAACTTGCCAAGTTCGTTATCAGATGCTTTTGTTTGAGTTGGTTGACTTTAATTTGCCGTGGCATTGCGGAAATTCAAAACGGTTTATTTTCTAATCTTTACCCTTCTATCTTTACAGCGTTTTTATTTTTACGGAAATCCAAGTTTTTTCTACAGCAATCCAAGTTTTGATATCGTGTTTTCGAGTGCTATTTTTGCATGTTCGTAAGTTAATCCGCCTTGAACGTAAACGATATACGGCTCTTTAATGGGTGCGTCCGCACTCAATTCTATTGACGAACCTGCTACAAACGTTCCTGCCGCCATAATAACTTGATGATGATATCCCGGCATATCCCAAGGTTCGAGGAACAAGTTGCTGTCTACCGGAGAGCACTCCTGTATCGCCCTGCAAAAATCTATCAATTTTTGTTTGTCGTCAAAAACGATGCTTGTGACTATGTCGTAAGGCTTAGTGTTTGATAAATTCGGCAACGTTTGGTATCCCAATTTTTTATACGCTTCCGAAAAAAGGCAGCACGCTTTAAGTGCGTTCCTTACGACGGTCGGAGCGAGAAAAAGTCCTTCGTAAAACTGCGTGTATCCGAAAGCATATGACCCGACTTCAAATCCGATTGACGGCGCCGTAAGGCGTCCTGCGCAGGAATCGACGATTGTCGATTTTCCGGCAATATATCCGCCCGTAGGCGCTATGCCACCGCCAATATTTTTTATGAGTGAACCTGCCATAACGTCGGCTCCGACATCGGTCGGCTCGATTGTTTCGACAAATTCTCCGTAGCAATTGTCGACGATTGCGATAATGGAATTGTCGATTTTTTTAACGAAATCTATTACTTTTTTTATGTCGGCGCAAGACAGAGCGTTTCTGTCGCTGTATCCTCTTGACCTCTGTATAAATATAGCGTTGATTTTTTCGCTTTCAATCTTGTCTTTTATTTTCTCAAAATCAAAATCGTATATTCCGTTGTGTGATACTAAATCTATGCTTTCAAATTGAATTCCGAAGTCTTTTAAAGACCCGATATTTTCGCCCTGTATAACGTCTGTCAGAGTGTCGTACGGCATGCCGGACACGGAAATGAATTTGTCGTCCTTTTTCAGTGAACCGAAAAGCATCGTGGAGAGCGCATGAGTGCCGGAGACAAAAAGCGGAGAAACAATCGCCTTTTCCGAGCCTAAAACTTCGGCGTAGATTTTGCACAGCGTATCTCTGCCGATATCGTCGTAGCCGTAGCCGTTGGTTCCCGAAAAATGGCGCTGTGCTACGGAATTGTTTTTAAAAGCGTTTAAAACTTTCCGCTGGTTAAATAACGCCGTTTCGTCGAGCTCGGCAAATATGTCCTTTAAATTTTCCTCGCACCGGGATATAAATTTTGAAATATTTGTGCTTGATACTTTATCCATAATTTAGCCTTTGTTTTTTGTTTGTTTTAATTTTTTTTATCTTTTTTAATTCTATATTTACAATTCTATATTTTTTTATATTTTTAATTCTATATTTTTAATTCTATATTTTCAATTCTATATTTCTGTTCTAATTATTATTTTTTTGATTATATATTTATGATTCGTTTATTGGCTCGAAGGTTTAGATTGGTCGATTGTTTGGATATCGTGTTATTTTTTATTTTTTATTTTACCGGGTAGCGTTTATCCTTATATCAATCTTTCAATCTCCATATCCTATCTTTTATGCTCACGGTCAATTTTATTCGGCGATTAGTTTTTTCTCTTATTTATTATTTTTACAATTTTTACGCTACGTTAATTGTTGTGCGTGTTGCCTTTTTATAAATAAATTGTGCTTTGTTTGCTTAAAAACAGGCAAAACAATTCTATAAAACGCCATTTTTTATAAATGTATACTCAAAAAAGCGAATTTATCTACGATTTTAAGAAATTTTCAACGAGTTTTGACGCTGTCAGTTCGTCAAAAGCGTTAATCCAATTCGCTTCCTTGTAACGCCTGAACCATGTCAGCTGCCTCTTTGCGTAGTTTCTTGTGTTCTTTTTTATTTTTTCGGTAACTTCAAAAAGATTAAAGCCGTTGTAATCTTTAAATTCCTTATATCCGATAGCCTGCATAGATTGATAACCAAAGTTGTCAACGGACATTGCTTCCTGAACGAGCCCTTTCATTATCATGTTGTCTACTCTTTTATTTATTCTTTCGTAAAGCAACGCTCTGTCCATATCGAGTGCTATCATCAGGTAATCAAAATTGGGCTTTTGCGTTTCGTCCTGCAATTGAGATTTGGGCTTGCCTGTTTTATAAAAAATTTCGAGCGCTCTTATCACGCGTTTGGTATCGTTTACGGAAAGTTTTTTTGCCGTTTCGCTATCGACTTCTGAAAGCCGTCTGAATAACTCGACGGCGCCGTATTTTTCTAAATCATTTTTTAGCTGCTCTCTTATAGCCGTGTCTTTATCCGTATTAGAAAATGACAAAGGCTTTAAGAGAGATTCGACGTAAAGCCCCGTTCCACCGACAATGAGCGGTGTTTTTCCCTTTTGCCATATCTCGTCCATCGCTTCAAACGCAAGTTTTTGGAATTGCGCAACGGAAAACTCTTCGTCGAAGTTTACGACGTCAATTAAATAATGTTTGACTTTTTGTCTGTTTTCCTCGCTCTCTTTTGCGGTGCCTATATTCAATCCCTTATAAATTTGCATAGAATCGCAGGATATTATTTCGCAGTCGAAAGTTTTGGCAATAGACATCGCCATATCCGATTTACCCGACGCTGTCGGTCCTACAATAAAAATGACTTTGTTTTTGTTCATTTAAGCCTCATTAAAATTTTAGCTGACAATTTTGGCGGACATGCAATTTCCTCATTGCGAGCCGATTGTCTGCGGATAAAATATCCGACAATGATTTTCCGCATTATTTTACAGTTTAAAACTGCGGTTTAAACCTGTTTGGAACTTTTACTTATTCGCTGTTGATATATATATCTTGTTATCCGTTCTATTATCTCTGGGTTTTTGCTATCTTTTTTTTGATTTTTAAGGAAAAAAAGACGCTATTTTTCCTTCAACTATTCTACAAAACGGAATTTTTTATAGAAGTTTGCCAATTTATCGAAATATAATAGGATAAATTTGCATTGAGGATAACTAACGATATTGCCACGAAGGTTTTATTATATTTTATATTTAATTTTATCGATTAGTTTGTTTTTATTTAGCTTGCGTTCTTTTATTTTAGGCAAGCGTTTGGTGTTTTGCCTTTTCGAAGCATTTTAAAACCGGTCTTATGTTTGATGAGTTTAAACTGTTTAGATGAGTTTAAACTATAGATGAGTTTAAACTATAGATGAGTTTAAACTATAATGGGTATAGCAAATTTAAACTATTCTTTTAAACAGTTTTTCAAGCCCTGATTTTGTTATTTCTATAACGGCAGGTCTGCCGTGCGGACATTGTGTGGGTAGTCCGTGCGAATTTATATAAGCCGCCAAAGATTCGAGCTGGTTTTCGTTGAAGCCATACCCTGCTTTTATTGCGGCTTTACATGCCGTTTGGCATATTTTTTCAAACAGGAAATCCGTAGTGCTCAATTGGGTTTTGACGCTTGAGATTATTTCGTGAAGAAACTGTTTGATTTTTAGATTTGTCATAATTGCGGGAATTGCAATCACCTCAATTTCTTTTCCGTTGAGGGCAATTTCAAATCCTAACCGTTTCAATTCGGGTAAAAGGCGGGAAATTTTTTCCGATTCCTCGGCTGACAGCGTTTCTGTATACGAGAACAGCATCGGCTGAGATTGAACCTTTTCATTTTGTATAGATTTTACAAGCGAGTCGTATAAGATTCTCTCGTGGATTGCGTGCTGGTCGCCGAGATAATATTTTTCGCCTTGTCTTAAAAGTAAATACGTATCAAACAGAGAGCATAAAATTTTGACGTCCCCGTTAGTTGAAGCGTTGCCGTCGCAGTTGCCGTCGTTTTTGATATTTTCACTTGACGGGAGAGTGCGACTGCTGCCGCTGTTTTTATCTCTTTTAAAATCGTCGTTTGACGTGTCAATCGGAGTGTCGAAAATCTGTTTATCAAACGAGCTCGGCTCCGCAAAGATATTTGCCGACTTGCCGTCGAAAGATGATGCGGCAATTTGCTGTAAAACGGAATGGATATCCGCCCTGTCTGTTTTCGATTGACAGGCAAATATTTCATCTGTTTTAGTTGTGCCGTTTGATGTCGTAAAAAGACTTTCGCTTTTTGGTTTGACGACGTAGTTTTCGGTTGTATCTGCCCTTTTGTCGGAAACGGCGTTTAGTGGTGCGTTCCCCCTTTCGTTTACGCTTCCGTATAAGTTTCCGCTTTGGTTTTCGCTTTTCGATAAAGAATCTAATGTGAAGATATCGGTGTTGTTCCTCAGCGTTTGAGTGACGCCGGCATAGAATAACGAAAACACTTTGTCCGGATTTTCAAATCTTACTTCTGACTTTTGCGGATGAACGTTGACGTCGACAGAATCAAACGGCATCAGTGCCGAGAGGACGTATAGCGGAAAACAATGCTTCATGAGCGCTGTGCCGTAGGCCTTTTCGACTGCGACTGTAATTTTGGAATCTGTAACCACCCTGCCGTTTATGATAATCACCTGACCGCTTCTTGACGGTCTGGTTAATTGCGGAGAAGAAATGAATCCCGAAAGTTTGAAATTATCTTTTGAGAAGTTTAATTCTAAAAATTTTGAAGCATTATTTTTGAATACGGAATACAAAGCGTTTACGGCTCCCTTTCCGCTTGAGGTTATAACCGTTTTGCCGTCGGCTACCAAGGTAAACGAAACGTCGGGATTGGCAAGGATAAGGTGCGAAACAGTTTCTTCGACGTATCTTTCCTCCGTCTTGTGTGCTTTTAAAAATTTTAGCCTGGCAGGAGTATTGTAAAACAAATCTTTTATTTCAACGGTTGTTCCTTGATTTCTCGACGACTCGGATATCTCCCCGTTAGAGTATTCGTATGCATTGCCGTTTGACGCCGTCGTGATTTTGAGTTTGGACACGGCGTTTATGCTTGAAAGCGCCTCGCCTCTGAAACCGAAAGTGGATATACTTGATAAATCCTCGGCGGTAAAGAGTTTGCTGGTTGTATGCGGCAAAGTGCATATGGCTAAATCTTCCTTTGACATGCCGAAACCGTCATCGGATACTTTGATAAGTTTTGTGCCGCCTTCTGAAATTTCGATAACGACGGTTGACGCACCTGCGTCAAGGCTGTTTTCGACAAGTTCCTTTACTACGGACGAAGGTCTTTCGACTACTTCGCCTGCGGCAATCATATTGAATACTTTAGGAGATAAATGTTTTATTTTATTCATAATTTTTAATCGTTGTTATTTACCCTGTGTGACTGTTTGTTTTTGGTGGCAATGAGTATCTTTTTATTCGCCGACTTTTTTAACTAAGTCCGTGAGGAGTAAAAGAGCGTTGACGGGAGTGCAGTTGTTGACGTCGATATCTTTGAGCGCCTCTATCACTTCAAAGTATTGGTTTTGAGATATTTGACTGTCCGACGGCGCAGCCTCAAACTTTGCGTCGCCGTTTTCTATAGAGCGCATGACCGCCTTTGCCTTTTCGACGACTTTTCTCGGAACGCCGGCTATCTGTGCGACTTCGATGCCGAAACTTTTGTTTGCTCCGCCCTCCGCTATTTTGTGCAGGAATAAAACCGTGTCGTTTAACTCCTTTACCAAAACCTTATAAATTTTAATGCCTTCCACTTTGTTTAAAGCGGCGAGCTCATGAAAGTGAGTGGCAAACAAAGTGTTGGCTTTCACGTTGTCGTTGATTTCTTCCATAACTGCCCAAGCGATGCTTAGTCCGTCTATCGTAGACGTTCCTCTGCCTATCTCGTCTAACAAAATAAGGCTTTTGCTTGTAGCGTTGTTTAATATGGTGGCTACTTCAATCATTTCTACCATAAAGGTACTCTGTCCGCTACTAAGGTCGTCGGAAGCGCCGATACGGGTGAAAATTCTGTCGACGACAGAAATTTTTGCGCTGTCGGCAGGAACGAAACTTCCGATGTGCGCCATAAGGACAATGAGCGCCACCTGACGCATATACGTGCTTTTGCCTGCCATATTCGGTCCCGTGATTATCATGGTTCTTGAATCTTCACCGTTGAGATAAGTATCGTTGGGAATATAATCGAGCCCGCCCGAAACTTTCTCGACAACAGGATGCCTTCCGTTTTTGATTTCTATGACGTTTCCGCTTTCGACAAAAGAAGGTCGGCAATATCTGTTAAGCGATGCGACAGTCGCAAGAGAATTTGATATGTCAATTTGAGCGAGAGCCAAAGCGTTGGTTTGAAGATTGGGAACTACTTTAAGCAGTTCTTCTTTAATTTCGGAATAGAGTTGCGTTTCAAGACGAATGGCTTTTTCGTCTGCGGTAAGAATTTTTTCTTCTATTTCTTTAAGCTCCGGAGTGATAAAACGTTCGCCGGTGGTCAGCGTTTGCTTTCTTTGATAGGTGTAAGGCACTTTATCGGCAAATGATTTTGATACTTCGATATAATAGCCGAAAATTCTGTTATATCCAACCCTTAGCGTTTTAATGCCTGTCTGCTCCCTTTCTTCCGCTTCGAGGTTGGAAAGCCAGATTTTGGCACTCTCTTTAATATGACGAAGATTTTTTAGTTCCTCGTTATAGGAATCTGCAATAAAACCGCCGTCTTTATTTCCTGCCTTGTTCTCGTCAATGGCACGATCGATCAAATCGGCGATATAATCAAGGCTGTCGAGCGAATTTGCCTGACTTTCCAAAAATTGCGAGCCACAATCGGATAAAACCTGTTTTATGTGCGGTATTGCCTTTAGTGTTGTCTTTATGGCGATGCAATGCTTAGGCGACACCGAACCGTATGCAATCTTTGCCGTCAGTCTTTCAAGGTCGGAAACCTGAGCCAAGTATTCTTTTAAAGCCTCGTTTTTAGAAATGTTTTCGTATAAACAAGCCGTTGCCGCCTGCCTTGCCCTTATTTCGTCAAGATTTTGAAGCGGTTGCTCGATAAGTCTTTTGAGGTATCTCGAGCCCATATTCGTTTCGCATTTATCGAGGACGGAAAGGAGCGAGCCGTTTCTTTTTCCGTCTTTTGCCCTTTGGACAAGTTCGAGATTTCTCTTTGTGTTGCCGTCCAAAACCATAAAGGAATTGTTTTTGACAAGTTTTACGGTACGCAATTGAGAAAGTATTCTCTTTTGCGTTTCCTTAAGATATTCCAAAAGGCCGCCTGCCGCCCTTACGGCAAACGATTTATCTTCGCATTCAAAACTTTTCAAGGTGCTTACTTTATACTGCTCCATCAATGAGCCGCAGGCATTATCGAATTTGAATGCGCTGTCCAACACGGCACGGAGCACGTTGTCGTTCTGATTGAAAAACGCAAGAGTATTTACCTGCTTATAATTTGAAAAGCCGCAAACGGTTTCCGACGGAGAAACTGCCGACAGTATGCTGTCGATATTCGATACGTCATCGTCTTCAAAAATGCAAAATTCGCCTGTGGAAATATCCGTCCAGGCAATGCCGAAACCTTGTTCTTCGAGATAGACGGAAGCGAGATAATTTGAACTTTTTTCGTCCAATATAGTGTCTTCCATTATCGTGCCTTTCGTGATGACTCTTACAACGTCCCTGTCGACAAGTCCTTTTGCCGTTTTAGGGTCTTCGAGTTGTTCGCAAATAGCCACCCTGAAACCCTGCTCTATAAGTTTTCTTATGTACGAGTCGACGGCGTGATAAGGAACGCCGCACATAGGCGCCCTTTCCGATAATCCGCAATCTCTGCCCGTCAACGTGAGGTCGAGCGCTTTTGACGCCTTAATTGCGTCGTCAAAAAACATCTCATAAAAATCGCCTAAACGGAAAAGCAAAATGGCGTCTTCGTAATTTTGTTTAATCTCAAAGTATCTTCGCATCATCGGCGAAAGTTTCGGATTGTTTTTAGGGCTTGACATTTTTTTATCCTTTTGTAAACTGTTTATATTCTGTTTAATTCTGGTTTATATTCTTGTTATATTCTGTATAATTTTTATATTTAAAGCAAAATATTTTTGGCTTGTTAAGTATAAGTTCATGGCAATGTTCGCCTTTAATTAAAGCGCATATCGCTTGCCTTAAACTTATATAAAGTTTATCGTATGCCGAAACCGGCATGCGCATTTTGTTTGTCAACAAACGCTTTTTTTATAAAACTTTACGGCTTAAGGATAAGGCGTTTGGCATTTATTTGATTTTATGTGGCGCACTACACTTTCGGCAGTGTGTTTTGTCATATTGCCGCCCATTATATCTTTACGGTTATTTTGTGCGCCAGACAATTTACGGAGTTTAACGTTGTCGCATGGGTGCAAAGGTATGATTTTATACGATTTTGCCGAACAAAGAAGCGGATTTTGCCGACTGTATCTCAACGTTGACGAATTCCCCTATCAGGCTTTTATCGCCTTTAAAAGATACAAGCCGTCCGCAGTCCGTTCTTCCGCAGATATATCCGTCCAGCTTGGGCTGATAGTCTTCGACGAGTATTTCATACGTTTTGCCTTTGTATCCGTTTGACAGCTCTTTGGTAATTGAGTTTTGCAGTTTTATAAGCTCCATAATTCTTGCCTGTTTTATAGAATATTCGAGCTGAGGCATTTTTGCGGCAAGAGTGCCCTTTCTCGGAGAGTATACAAACGTAAACGCATTTGAAAAACGGCATTGTTTTACAAGGTCGACGGTTTGCAAAAAGTCCTCGTCCGTTTCCGTGGGAAATCCGACCATTATGTCCGTTGTGATACCGGCATTGGGGATTTTGTTTTTTATCATTTCCACCAAAGAGATATATTTTTCACGGGTGTATTTTCTGTTCATATCCTTTAGGACTTTGTCGGACCCTGCCTGAACGGGAAGATGGATATTGTTGCAGATTTTATCCGAACCGGCAATGATATCCACAACGTCTTGAGTTAAATCCTTAGGATGCGATGTCATAAACCTGACTCTGAACTTGCCCTCGATTTTGTCTATTTGTTCGAGAAGCGAGGCAAAACTCGTCCCGTCGGATAAGTCGTTTCCGTATGAATTTACGTTTTGACCTAAAAGAGTTATCTCTTTAAACCCGTCGTCAACGCACTTTTTAACTTCGTCGATGACGTCGCATTGTTTGCGGCTTATCTCCCTGCCTCTGACGTAAGGTACGATGCAGTAAGTGCAAAAGTTGTTGCAGCCGTAAATAATGTTTACCCAAGCGTTGGGGAAACTGTCACGGAAGATAGGCAGTTTTTCGTCTTTTACGAGATAATCGTCGTTAAAGGAATTAAAAAGCGTTTTTTTGCCGTCTTCGAGCTTTTCTTTTAAGGCGTCTTTTAAAGAATCGATATTCCTTGTGCCCAAAATTATATCTACGTAAGGATATTTTTGCCTTATAGTTTCCGCTACCCCGTCCTGCTGTGTCATGCAACCTAAAACGACAATAATAAGGTTTTTGTTTTGTTTTTTAAGCCTTTTAGTGACGCCGATATTTCCGAGCGCTCTTTTTTCGGCGGTGTCCCTTATGCAGCAAGTGTTGAAAACGATGATATCCGCCTTTTCCTCGTCGGCAGTTGCGGCATAGCCCAAACTATTTAAAACGCCTGCCACCTTTTCCGATTCGTGCAGATTCATTTGACAGCCGTATGTATGTATAAAGTAATTGCCGTGCATGGTCTTTTCCTTTTTCGTTATTAAAATATTATACATTAAAAACTTAAATTTACAAACAATAAAAACGATTATGACGGTAAAAAAAATTATCTTAACGGTATTTATCATACTTTTTGCGGCTGTATTGCTTCTTTGTCTCGGATTCGGCATATGGGTGGCGTGCGTAACTTCCGATGCGAGCCTTAAAAAGTCGCTTTTGCCTACCGCTAACGCACAACCTGTATTTTACGATAAATACGGCAAAGAGATACTGATTGAAAACACGCCTGCTCTATCCCCCGACGATATCCCTAAAAGTCTGTCCGACGCTTTCGTGGCGATTGAAGATAAGCGGTTTTACGAGCATAAAGGAGTTGACTACAGACGGGTATTCGGGGCATTGATTTCCAACCTTAAATCGGGAAGTCTTAAAGAAGGAGCCTCGACGATAACGCAGCAACTTGTAAAAAACACGCACTTGACGCAGGAAAAAAGCCTCAAAAGAAAGCTGAGCGAAATGGCGATAGCCAAAGAGGTGGAAAAGAATTATTCAAAAGAAGAAATAATGGCTATGTATCTTTCGGTCATATATTTCGGCGCAGGCTTATACGGCGTAAAAGACGCCGCCACACTCTATTTCGGGAAGGAGCTTGACGAGTTGACTGTTGCTCAGTGTGCGACTTTGGCAGGCATTATTAAAAATCCGTCAAGATATTCCCCTAAAAACAGTATAGAAAATTCGACCAAACGAAGAAACGTAGTGCTTTCTTTAATGCGTGAGCAGGGAAAAATTTCCGACGAAGTTTATAAAGAGTCGATAGCGGAAAAGCTGGTGCTGACCGACGATACCAAAAAGGTTTCGGCAAGAGAGTTTTACGTGAAAAGATGCCGTGAGCAAATAAAGGAAATTATCGGTTGCACCGATTATGAATTGGACAACCTCGGATTAAAGGTATACACCTTTTACGATGACGAATTGCAAACTGAAATATCTCAAATTCTGTCCGATAAATCGCTTTATAAAAAAGAAGATACCGCAGGTTGCGCAGTCGTGATTGACAATTTCACAAGCGGAGTAAGCGCTCATTTTTCTACGGACAGAAAGGTGTGGAAAAGACAACCCGGGTCGACTCTGAAACCGATTTGCGTTTATACTCCCGCCCTTGCCGAGAACGTCGTTTATCCGTCAACGGCCATCAAGGACGAAAAGACAAATTTTGGAGATTTCTCGCCGAAAAACTATAACGACGTTTACTACGGTTGGACAAGCGTTAAAGAGGCGGTAAAGAAATCGATGAACAGCGTTGCGGTCAAAACTTTAAGCTATCTGACCGTTCCTAAATCTATCGATTATTTAAACAAGATGGGAATAGAAACCGTCAAAGCGGACGAAACGTTGTCGCTTGCGCTCGGAACGGTTACCGACGGAATAACGGCAAAACAGCTCGCTGACGGCTATTTGACGCTGGCTTTGGGAGGAGGTTACGGCAAGTCGTCATATATTGAAAAAATGACAAATTCAAACGGCAAAGAAGTGTGGAATTTTGACGGTCGGAAAACGAAGGTATTTGACGAGGCCAGCTGTTTTTTGATGACGGATATGCTTATAGAAACGTCAAAGTCAGGAACGGCTAAATCGCTTTCCGCTCTGCCCTACGACGTTGCGTCAAAAACGGGAACGGCTTCCGTGTCGGGGAAAAATACGGACGCAGTAAATGCGTCGTATACGAGCGAGCACACCGTTGTCGTGTGGCACTACGGCAAGGATATCGTCGAAAGCGGTGGACAAGGCTCGACAATATCGGCAAGAAAAATATACGAAAAAATATACGACGGCTCGTCGCCATTTCCGTTTATAATGTCCGAGGACGTCGTCTCGCTCGAGGTTGATGCCTATGCTCTCGAAACGGACAAAAGCGTCAAATTGGCAGGAGTTTCCACTCCTCAAAAATACAGAAAAACGGAACTGTTCAAAAAAAGCAATACACCCAAAGAGGTTTCGACTGTTTTTGATAAAATAAAACTTGACGATTTTAAGCTGGAAACGGACAAAATAAACGGCGTGTGCAAAATCGAATTTCAAGCAAAAGAAGTTTACAGCTATGACGTATACAGAGTTGTAGACACGGCGGAAAAGATTGCTACGGTAAAAGATAAAAGCGGCAAAGTAACTATAGAAGATTGCCCAAACGGCAAAGGCGTCGTAACTTACGAGATAGTGCCCTATATCGAAAATGAATGCGGACTGACGGTGGGAAACACGGTTGTAAAAAAAGCGTTTATGGAACAGTAAGTGCTATTTGCAATATAAAAAAACACGCAACAACTTAAATAATCAACTCTCCCTACTTTAAACTAAACAAGACGGTTTGACTAAATGTCAAACCGTCTTGTCAAGGGGGAAATTATAAAGAGTGTATTTTATTTATTTCCATTCTCAGAAAAAATATACAATATTTTAAAAATTTATTTAAATAAATTTTGTTCAAAAAAAATGAATTCTGTAAAATATTAAACATAAAATTTTCAATATCCATAAAGCATTAAGGTCTAAAATTTGTAAATATCCGCAAGTTGACCGTTAAAATAAATTTTCATATTGAGTTATTTAATTTTTGAATTTAATAATTAAAAAGTATCGTTATCCTGTGCCTGCATCTCATATATTTGTTTACGGGAAAATTTGCGCATTTAAAAAAGTTAATGTTTATAAGGATGAAAAACCTCGTGTTAAACTTTTTTATATGAAATATTCCCTTTAGTATTATAAAATTTTGCCGTTTGTAGAACACTTTTCAAACAAAAAAGTAAAAAAGCAAAAAAATATATAGCGCAGTAAGTGGCGGTAAGTAATTTGCCGTGATTTTGCCCGTTTCTTTAGCGCAAAAACAGTCAAAAATATCGTATAATCAATCTTCAAACGGTTCAGTAGTTGTCAAAGTAATAATAAAAAAAGTAAAAAACGGATTTTGCAATCCGTTTTTTTTATATATTTTAAATTATACAGCCGTGCTGTGAGTAAAGGATATCCCTATACTGTTCATGAAATAAAGAGAGTATACCCATATAAAACCCTATGAAACGGGTAAAACAATTTCTCGTGAACAAAAATACCGATAATGTTTCGATATAACTAAAAATAGCTATTTATATCATGGAAAAAACTTTGATATCACGTGAAATAAGCGTTTAATATCACGGGAAATAAACGTCAATTAAATAGCTTCTGCCCGATTCGAGTTTTACGGTGTCTATCCCCAGATACCTTGTTCCGTTTATGGCAATGCAAAAGCTGTCGCTCTTGTGATATTCGATTTTACAGTTTGCGCCTTGGTGTATAAAGGCTATTTTAGAGCCGTCCATTTCGTCGGGTAAATGAGGTTTTATCGTAAGCGTATCTTGGCTTATATTTATCCCGAACATATAAACGACGGCGGTGTAATACCATGAAGCGCTACCCGTGTACCAGCTCCAACCCATATGACCCGCAAGGTTGCCCAGCGAATAGATATCTGCCGGCAAAACGTAGGGCTCGCCTTTGTAAAGCTCGTTAAGTTTTTGGTCGCTCAGCCTTTGCACGGGGTTTAACGAGTTTAGCAAGGTAAATGCTTTGTGCAACATTCCCTGTTTAAAGTAAGCCAGCATAAGCCAGATTGCTCCGTGCGTATATTGTCCGCCGTTTTCTCGGACACCCTCGGGATAATCGGCAATATAACCGAGTTCGGAATCTGCTTTGACGGACGGTATTAAAAGTTTCAGCAATTTCAAATCGGCGTCATACAGTTCAAATGCCGTTTCCAACGCCTTTTCAACATTTGAAGGAGACAAACTGGCAAAACAGGAAAACGCTTGCGATATGGCGTCCAACTCTATTTCCGAGCCTTTAACTCCCAAAGGTTTTCCGTCCGATTTGATAAGCCTTGCAAATCTGTCGTCGGCAAACGTTTTTTCGAGCGCCGTTTTCATTCGTATAATTTCACCGCTTAGCTGTTGACTTCTCTCTGAATACTTTTTAAAACGGTTTAACACGACGCAGGCAAACATGGTAAGCCAAACGCTTTCCCCTTTGGTTTTGTCTATGGCGTCGTTCCAATCGCCTTCTCCCATATCAAGAAGCCCGTGCCTGCCGTATTTCAATGCGGACGTTATTGCTCTTTCGCAATGCCCCAAAAGAGTTTCTTTAAATGCGGTAACTTCCGGTATTTCATAGCGAGATTTCTCATCCGAATTGAGCATATTTGAGGTCAAGTATTCTATTTTCTCGCTAAAAATAGAAGTATCACCCGTATAATCGGCGTAAACGGTGGCAACGTAAGGCAAAAAAAGTTTGTCATCGGATATTTTCGTCCTTACGCCGTGACGCGGAGCGTGCCACCAATGCTGAACGTCGCCTTCTGAATATTGGTGCGCCGCGCAGTCGAGTATCACCCTTTTTACCTCTTTTGGGTTTGTATACATATAGCAAATGCAATCTTGCAAAATGTCCCTAAATCCTACTGCGCCTCCCGTCTGGTAATATCCGCATCTTCCGTAAAGCCTGCTGTTGGCTACCTGAGGAACGAGGAATTCGTTAAAGAGTATATCAAGACTTTTTAAGGGCGTCTGTATATTAAATTTGTTTTTTGCCCTGTCGCAGATTTTAGCCTTTTCAGCGAAAATATCGTCCTCGGTGAGCGTGTCGGCGCCGCTCATAAAACCGCATACGAAAAAGTATTTGCCTCTTTTGGCGTTATCGAATTCAAGCGTAACGCCGTGTTTTACGTCCATACTTTTTGTTTCAAAGGGAAAGTCGAATACCCTGCAAAAAAACTTGGAAAGATTTTTGCCGGCCGCACCGCCTATACACCTGAACAGTGAAGTCTGCCCTGTCACGACGTTGTGAACGTATACCGTGTCTTTGACGGTTCTGTATATTTCTTCGCCGTAGTCGCCAAGTTTGGAATTGAACGTCATGACAAGTTTTGACGGCTTTGAAATTCTGTCGACGGTAACTTCGGTTACGCAGAGTTTGCCGTTATATATGACGTATTCTTCCACGGTGCAATCTATATAGTCGCTTTTAAAAATACGTTCGGTCAGACACGGGCGAACAATATAATTGCATTTAAAAAGATTTGCCCATCTGTCAGCGGACAGAGCAAAAAGGTTTGCGCAAGGCTTGCACAAAACGGGATCTTGTGAAAAAGAAGTGATTTTTCCCAATCTGCTGTTTTGAGAAAAGTAGAAAGCGGGTCCGTTGTTTGTCGTGATAAAACCGCCGTCCCTGTCGCATATAACGTTTGAGTAAGGAAGTTTTGTTTTTTCGCTCGCCTTCAGAAGATAGCCGCCCTTTATAAAGCGGCCGACTCCGCTGTCAAATTCGGAAGGTATAGATACGTCTTCGCTTTTGATTTCTTCAAGAGCGGGCGAAGTTTTTATATATTGTTCGTTTGTCCATAAAGTCATATCGTCTTTTAAAACGATAAAAGCAGTTTTGTACCACACGTCGATATTTTCCGTTACCAGATACGCCTCGGGCGCATATTTTTGAATGATTTCCCTGATAGGCTTAAAATAGCTGTCGTCATCGTGATAAGCTATAACGAGCCTTGCGTTTATTCCTGCGTTTAAGATAGCCTTTGACATGAGCGCAAATTCTTTAAGCGCCGTATTGTTTCCGCTGTAATAATAAAACAAAGTTTTCGAGCGTGAATAAATATCCGACTGCACGGCGCCTATTTCCTTGAGAGAATCTATCGAGTATTCTTTAAAAAGTAGTTTTTGTATAATAGTTTGGGTAAATTTATACGTTTTTTCACTCATCTGAACGCCGTTGTATGCCTTTTCCATAAAATCTTTAAAAGATATCGATTCCGTTCTTGCAAGCTGTTTTTCAAGCTCCGACCTGTCTTTTCCGTAGCAGATTATGACGTCGAATTGTTCGACGCTGCAAGCCGCAAAGCCTAATATCGGGAAAATGACGTTGCCGACGCTGTTTTTCTCTGCATTTGAAAAGGCGTAATCGAAGTCAAAATTTTTAAATCCGTCGCCTGAATATCTGAAAAAATCTTCCTTTGACGTAAGCGGTTTTATCTCGGCTCCCTTAACCTTCAGGCAGACGCATCTGCCGTCACGGCGGAGGGCATAAATTTTATCGCCGTCAAATACAGTTTTAATCATCATATCGGAGAAGGTCTGGTGTCCCTTTTCTGCGTCTAGATAATTGAGCGCCAAATCCGCCCAAAATACGGCGTCGCACTTTTCCGAAAGTTTATAGTGGCGCAATTCGCCGTTAAACAACGCCGAGGTGTATACGGTCATTTTCACGCCTTTTGATTTGTTTTCAAAATAGCTCTTGTTTTGTTTGAACTCGACGAAATAATCGTCAAATTTTTTCAAAGGGCTAAATGTGGGAGAATATACCTCGCCCTTTTCGTTTTTAAACAGGGCAAAAATTCCGTTTCCTTCTCTTTGCCTTACGATATACGTTCCGTCGCACAGGCTGTATCCTTCTCCGAAATCGTCAACGACAAGAGAATATTTCCCAAAATGCGCATTGACTTTAGGCTCTATCATTTTTTCTGTTACTATTTTGTCGTAATCAAATTCCTTGGCTTTTTTATAGACAAAACTTTCCTGCCCTATCCTTTCGCCTTTTAACATACTTACGGGCTCGGTCAAAAGAGACTGCGACGACTTGGTTTCCGCACAGTCAAAGTAGAGTTCGGAAAAATAACCGCTTTTCAAAACGTCGGTTAAAGCTACGAGCGACATTCCCAGATGATGAGCCATAAACGAACGAACCGCCTTGTTTTTTGAAAAATCAATCGCTTCAAAAAAGCCGTATTTTCCGTAAAAGTTTTCACTGAGTTTTGCTAAATTATCAAACGACTTTCTGCCATCTACCGTCATAGCCAAAAAACTCGAATAAGGACTTATCACACATTGGTTTCTTCTCGAACGCAGAGAGAGTGTATTGATACCGAACGCAAAATATTGATAAAGCATATTCTCGTCCACCTCGGCGTATCCGCTTTCGGATATTCCGAAGAATCCGCTGCATTTGGCTTTTATTTGCGATTTAACGGCACCCTTTACGGAATTGTATAAAAATGAGCCGTCGGGCGATTTTAAAAACAGTTCCGGCATGAGATACTCAAACATTGTTCCGCTCCACGACAGCATTGTGTTTCCGTATTTAGAAACGTGCCGTCTTGAAAGAGTTTTAAAAGTGGCGGAGTTTATATCCCCTTTTGCAATTGCCGTTATATAAGTTAATCTCGCCTCCGAGCACATCAGGTCATAATGCCCCTCGTATTTGCCCGACTTGGCGTTGTAGCCGATATAGAGCAGCTTTTCCGATTTGTCCGACAAAATGCCGAAGTCGGATTTTGATATCATATCGTCCGCTTTTTGTTTCAGCCTTTCGCATGCGGCTTTGATTTGATTTTCAACCGACGACGATATATTTTTGTTTAAAAAGTTTGAAAGAATTATAAGCGATGAAACGAAGTTTCCGCTGTCTACCGTCGATACGAAGCCGTCCGTTTTTTCGAGCGTGTCAAGGTCGTACCAATTATAAAGATGCCCGTTCCATTTTTCGAGCTTTTCGGTTGCGCAAAGCGTTGCGTCTATGCTTTCGAGCGCAGTTTCGAGGTCGATAAAGCCTAATGCGTGAGCGCTTATGTCGGCAAGCAGAGAAAATCCGATATTCGTAGGCGACGTTTTGCGACTGAGCCCCACGTTTGAAAACTGTTGATAGTTATCCGAAATCAAACCGTTGATTTTGCAATCGGTAAAATAACCGTAAGTCTTTTCCGCCCATTGTAAAACGGTATTTTTTTGAGCTTGCGACAGCTCCTTTTTTTGCGGCGAATAGTTTGTTGAATTTAAGAAAATCATTGCGCCTGCAAACAGCAGAGTGTATGAAAACACGCCCACCAAAGCCGGCGACGAATAGAAATATCCCGCAACGCAGAGCGCAGTGAGCAAAAGAACGGCAGGAGTGGCTTTTTTTGCAATTCTCAATGCGTCGTTTGACTGAGATTCATAAAAAGTTTTCCACTCGAGCAGATTTTGTCTTAAAACCGTTTTTGCCGTGACGGAAAAAATCAAGGCTATATTAGACAGCGCATTGAAAAGAAGTAAAGGAAACTCCCTGAGCGCCATCAATAGCGGTTTAAACACCCGCAATTTATATCTCGGAGCCAGGTTTTCACTGTTTACGGCAAAGGACAGCATATCGATTGCGTAAGGAGTGAAAAACAGCGAAATTGATATATAAGTCAGCGTAGAGTTTAAAAACAAACCGCTGATAAAAAACAACAGGCAAAGCGCCACCGTTGAAAACGGTTTTGCGGCAAGGTCTATAATAAGAAGCCTGGAAAGGCAGGATAATTTAAGTTTTGAGAAGGCAAACGGCAGATTTTGCAAATCTCCCCTTGTCCATCTCGACTTTCTTTCGAGGTCGGCGCAGAAATTTTGAGGTGCGTCTTCCAAGGCGGAAATTTTGCTTTTTCCGGTTGTCAAAATACCGCCCTCCAAAATATCGTGGGAAAGGATTTTGTCTGTCGGGAGTTTTCCTGACAGTTTATCGCGGTATGCCTTTATTTTAAAAATCCCTTTACCGCAAAATACGCCGCGAGCGATAAAATCGTCGTAAAAATCGGAAGCATTGTTGTATATGTCTATTCCTGCGTAGTCGGAGTAAAATTTAGAATATCTCGTTTTCAGGCTGTAAAGATTGTACCTTGCCCCGAAACTCAGCATATCGTATTTTGAGTTGAGAGGATGGTCAAATTCGCATACGGCCTCAGAAATCCCTTCAAAAGGCATAACGCTGTCATCATCGAGCGCTACGACGTATTGAGGGTCGACAATTTTATAATAGGAAAACTTGCGATAGTCGCTTGCCGCTATTGCTTCTGTTAAATCCTCTATTGCTCCCCTCTTTCTCTCTTTTGCGACGTATACGCCGCCCTGTTTAGTCTTTTTTCTTATAAAGCAATTAAGGTTGTGCTCGGTTGCATAGTTTAAAACCGCCCTGTCGAGCTCGCTTGTTTCCTCTGAAGATTTTTTCGTGTCTATAAGCATAAAATATCGGATATTTTTCCCTCTTGACGAAAGTGCCAAAGTTTCCGTTTTTCTTGCGCATTCCTCAAGCTGAGATATACTCGTGATAAACTCGGAAACAATAACAACCGTGCTCGTATCCGAGTGTCGCATCTGAAATTTTGGTCGTTGTTTTGTAAAAAAGCTGAAGATAAAAACGAGCAGTGGCAGCGCAAATCTTGCCGAAGCGCAATAGGATAGCAAGGCGGTTAAAACCGACGACGCTATCTTGATTGCCGATAAATTGGTTAGATTGAAAATTGAAAGAGGTTCCGATTTAAAGAAATCAAAACTTATTAAACCGCTTTCAAAAAAATCGAAAGCTAAAAATCCGAACCCGACGGCAATAGCAATTCGCACCAAAAAGTAGGAAACGGTGAAAAACAGACTTTTTGCCTTATAGACGTCCTTATGCTTTTTTATTTCGCCCGATGCTATAAAGTGCATCAAAACGTCTTCTTTTTCAAACAGGAAAACGCCGAAGTGCTCCCCTGTCCTCTCTTGCAATTCCAAAAGTTTTTCCGTGAAAAAAAGCTCGTTTAGGTTGATGGAATCGGAAAGCGCACATATCTTGTTTTTGTAGATATTTTGCGTTTCGTCCGTCATCTCCGAATATGTTTTATCCGCATTCAAAATCTGATTTGGCAAATAGAGCGACTGAAAATCGGTTTTCTTGACAGCCGTCATACCTAGGATACACTCTTTAGTAATTTTTGATAATTCTACAATTATTTTATTTACGGCATACAAAACTTCGTCGGAATTTTCAATATGAAGCGACTTGTTTTTAAAGTAGCTTAAAAAATTCGACTTGGTGAATTTCTCGATTTTTTTACTCTTTTTGCCTGCGAGTTTTTCAAGTTTAAAAATGAATTCCGCTTTTTCGCAAATGACGGAAATTTTTTCCATCATTGCAAAGGTTAAGGCGTCGGGAAGAGCGCAGATTTCCTTATAAGTAAGCGGACAAGATTTATTTATTTGTTCTACGGCTTTTTTTACTCTGTCTTCCATATAGGTGTAAGCACATGCTTTAAGAATCCATCTTGCGAGTATTAAAATTCTCGGCACACCCTTTATTGACGGAAGGTTTAACTGCGCATTAAATTCCGTCAGCAGATAGTAGTTTTCGTATATCCACTTTTCAAATTCATAGAGGTCTTCCGTCCTTGCTTTTTTAGCCAAAAGTCTTCGGCAATGCTTTATGGATTTTTTTATTTTGGATAAATCTGTGCCGGAGCCCTCCTTGCTTGGAAGCTCGAAACAAAGATTTTTCAATTCTTCTTCGTATTCGCTATCGGAAAGAGCGGTAGAGTATTCTTCAAAACCGCCTTTTTTAAACAACTTTTTAAAAATAACGCCTAAAAACAAGATTATTGCCGTCATAATATACCTCGAATAATTGTTGGCACTTTGCTAAGAAAATATAATCGTGACAGAAAGAAATTATATAAATCGTGTGCAAAAAGCCTAAGCAAAACAAACTTTTTGCAGGTAAATAAGCATTTTAAAAGGTCATTAGTTTGCATGATTAAACAAGGCGAAGATTAAACGGAATAAATAGATTAAATTAGCCAAATCATAAAAGTATATAAAAAAACGGCTTATATAAAAAAATAAAAGGTTTAAATTTAAAAGATAAATTTTTGAGGTTTAAATTAAAAATTTTAAAATACTTTTTAATTGAAAAATTTTAGAATTTATTTTTTCCTAAAAGTAGCCGTAAAATTGAATGGAATGTCGGCTTTATATCATATACGCTTCATAAATCTGAAAGAATTTTGAAAAATATATGTTGTGTTTACGGATATAAAAATTGGGCGCGCAAAATTGAAAGCGCAACCAAAAATAAAAATCCGAACGTTTCCGTTCGGTTTTAATTGCAAGATTAGTCTGTAAGCCGAGTTCTGTCTTGAATGGTCATCTATCTAGATATACAGTTGCCTGTATACTCAAGCGATTTGTAAGGACGGACGGGCAGCCCATAGTCCTTAACTCTCTTGCATCAGGTGGGGTTTACACTACTTCTTGTCACCAAGTCGTCGGTGAGCTCTTACCTCGCCTTTTCACCCTTACCCTTGCGGGCGGTTTTTTTCTGTTGCACTTTCCTTGAAGTCGCCTTCACCGGGAGTTACCCGGCACCTTTGCCCTGTGATGCTCGGACTTTCCTCTTCAAACGAGTTGAAGCGACCATTCGGCTAACTTGCTAAAATATTATATCTTAAAAAAAATTTTTTTACAATAATTTATCGGCAAATAAGTAAAATTTGTTTGTTCCCCTGTTTTATCTCTCCTATGCCAAGGAGTGGAATTAAACCGTTAAATTGCAGATGTATCAAGCTTTGAGCATTACACGGATTAAATATAAAATATATTATTCAAAAGCTGTCGATAATGATAGCCATTGCCATATAAGTAGAGCGGATAAAAAACAATAAAAAAATTAAACAACCGTATAATAACAATCAAAAAATTGAATAGCATTTATCAAATAATAACCTGTGTAAACAATCAGTAACTGTATGAAAACAATAAAATAAATGTATGAAAACAAATAAAATAGCTTTATAAAACATATATAAAAAGGCCTGAGTATTATATTTTCAAGCCTTTTTTATAATTGTTTGCCCAAGTTTTCATCTCTTTTGCGTGCAGAGTGGCAAAATCGCTGTATTCTGCTCCGCCGATAAGCCTTGCAAGTTCCGACGTGGAATCGTCGAGCTTGGTAAGCGAGGTATATGTCTTTTCGTCTTTGACGTATTTTTCGATTTTAAAATGCGTATCCGCCATGGAAGCGAGCTGTGGCAAGTGCGTTACCGCCAAAACCTGCTTTTCTCTTGAAATATTGCACAGCTTTTGCGCCACTACTTCGGCAATATGTCCGGATATTCCCGTGTCGATTTCGTCAAATACCATTGTCTGTATCCTATCGATTTTTGAAACGATATTTTTTAAGGCGAGCATAAATCTTGACATTTCGCCGCCCGATATTATTTTTTGCAAAGGCTTTAACGGCTCGCCCTTATTGGGAGAAATCAAAAATTCGATATCGTCCGCTCCGTTTGCCGTAGCAAAAGACAGTCGGTCAGCTACAGGTTTAAATTCGACTACGAAGGTGGTGCCCTTCATACCGAGGTCACTGAGTTCGGTTACGATTTTATTTTCAAAATCTTTTGCAATACCCTTTCTTTTGGCAGTCAGTTCGTCAAGGTTTGCGCTGAGAGATTTGACGGCTAAGTCATATTCAATTTTTAGCTGTGCAACGAGTTCGTCGGCGTTGGAAAGCTCGTCAAATTCCTTTTTTGCCTTTTCGTGAAATTTGACAAGTTCACAGTAGTTTCCTCCGTATTTACGGAAAATCATTCTTATAAGGTCAAGTCTTTCGTCGACCATATCCGCTTCTTTTGCGTCAAAGTCGAGTTTGTCTTTCAAATCCTCGACGGACGAAACGATATCCTTTAATTCGATGACGGCGCTGTCCAGCCTGTCGCAAATGGGTGCGATTTCTCCCTCGTACGAGCTTATCGACAAAAGATAGTTTTGAGCGTTTTTAAGATTTGCCACCGTCGACACGTTGCCGTCCAAAAGGTTTAACGCCTCAACGTATGCGGTTTGAAGTTTTTCAATATTGCGTATTTTTTTGCGTTTTTCGAGGAGTTCATCTTCTTCACCCTCTTTTACGTCCGCTTTCTCGATTTCTTCTATCTGATATTTTAATATATCAATACGGCGGAATCTTTCGTCGCCGTCGCCGAATTTTGAAAGGCGTGATCTCAATTTGGAAAACTCGGCGTAGTCTTCTTTGACTTTTTCTTTAAGCGACGCAAGCTCTTTAGCACCGAAGCTGTCTAAAAGCTCGATATGCGACTTTACGTTTAAAAGAGATTGATGCTCGTGCTGACCGTGAATGTCGCACAAAAGCGACGTGAGCCCCTTTAACATGCCAAGCGTAACGGTTTTACCGTTAATGCGACATTCGTTTTTGTCGGAGGTTGACATTTTGCGCTTTAAAATGAGGACATCGTCAGCTTCGACGTCGATATCTTCTAAATATTTTAAAACTTTTTCGTTTTGATAATCGCAAAAAACCGCTTCGACAAGCGCATAATCCGCACCGAATCTGATGAGGGATTTATCCGCACGTTCCCCCAAAACAAAATTGAGCGAATCTATCAAAATGGATTTTCCTGCACCTGTTTCGCCGCTTAAAATATTTAATCCCTTGTAAAAATTGAGCGTAAGGTTTTCTATAAGGGCTATGTTTTCTACGTGTAAAGAGTCAATCATCAGTTCATCAAAGCCTCTAACTTCTGTATTGCAACGGGGGTTTTTTCTTTGGACGAGACAACAATAAAAATGGTATCGTCCCCTGCGACGACTCCCAAAACTTCTTCAAAGGAAAGTCTGTCGATAAGAGCCGCTGCCGAACTTGCCGCACCGCTCTCGGTTTTCACCACGATAATATTTTCGCTTGAAGCGATGGACAGCACGGAGCTTTTAAACAGCTTGTGAAATTTATCCGAGCTGCGTTCTTCCTCGGTGGCTTTTTGCGAAACGTATCTGTAACCCTTGCCGTCGGCGGTAAGAGTTTTGATAATGCCCATATCTCTGATATCTCTCGATATTGTCGCCTGAGTAACGCTGAAGCCTTCCTCGATAAGTTTTTCGACCAAAACTTCCTGCTTGTCGATATCGCTTTTGGAAATGATTTCCAAAATTTTAAGTTGTCTCTGATTTCTTGACATTAGTCTTTTGTTACCCCCCACCTGTTCATTTTAGCTCTCAATTTTTTAAAGAAGCAATTTTGAACGTCGGTAAAAAATTTGACCTTATATTGTGATTTTGAAACGGACACGGTGCAATTTCCGTCGATTTCCGCAACGAATCTGCCGTCAACGATAGCGCAGATTTTATCCTCTTTTCTTATGCCCGAGAGAGTAATACCGTCTGCCGAAGGAACTACCAAAGGACGGGAATGAAGCGAATGAGGACAAACGGGAATGATTGAAAAAGCGTCCACCTCGGGCGAAATTATCGGACCGCCTGCTGACAGCGCATAAGCCGTCGAGCCTGTCGGAGTGCAAACGATAATGCCGTCGGCACGGTATTCGTCGAAAAATTCGCCGTTGATTTTAGCCGAAATATATACGGGCTTCGATATGTCCGATTTTAACACCACTTCGTTTAATGCAAGATATTCTTCTCCTTTGATTTTGACGGAAAGCAGCATTTTTTCGGAAATATTATTTTGCTCCAAAATTGCCTTTGCGTCGCTTGGAGAGGGGTTGTCTTTCAGTTCTGATAAAAAACCGAGATTTCCCTGATTTACGCATAAAACGGGCAAGTCGTATTTTGCGGCAAAAGGCGCAACTTCGAGAACTGTTCCGTCCCCGCCGAAAACCGTAACGGCGTCAAAATTTTTCAAGTTGTCAAGATTGTCGACGCCCGTTATTATTTCACAGGAATCGAATTGTTCTGAAAACTCTCTGCACTTTCTCTCCGCATCTTTATTTCTATAATAAAAAGCAATTTTCATAAGCGTATGTGTATATAGATATAATATAGTCTATAACGGCGTTTTTTTCAAGTCTTTTTTTAATTTTATACAAATAATTTATATTATTAATGAGGTAAACTTTATTTGAATATTTTTATAAAATGCATAAAAATATGAATATTTATAAAAATTTAACTGAAAAATTGCATAAATATAAATATGTATACAATTTATACCTCGATTAAATTTAGAGAACGTAAATTAACAACAATAAAAAGCATAAGGTCTTTACCCTGATAGGATAAAATGTTATGCGTTTAGTTCAAAAAAACATATCTGAAAATCGCCACTGTCGTAAATATATGAAAATTGCCAAAGTCAATAAAATTTTATCTTATTTTGCGGCAGTAAAATTTTATAAAACTTTAAAGAATGTTAAAACAATTTGAAGTTAAATAACTTCAGATAGGCGATAATGCACTATTGACAAACAGCCTCTTAATAGTTTACAATTTGAAATAAGAAATAATCCGTCCGATAATTAGGGGCGAATTATTTTAATATTATTTCGGGTGGAGATATGGAAGCAATTGTAAAGAGCAAACGTAAAGCATTTATACTTTCGGTTATACTGTCCGTGTTTTTGGTTGCCGGTGTCCCCATGATAATAGTCGGCGCCATCAACGGCGGTCTGTATAGGATTATGATGGGATTCGGAATAGTTATGACCGTTCTCGGATTTTACGGCACCCCCATAAGCTGGGTAGGATATGCAGGCAAATCAAAAAGACTTGCCATTGTTCGCAGTATCGAGGTGGACAAAGTATACGATATAGCGGCGCTTTGCAGAATGTATAATATGAATCACAAGTTGATGGTTGGCGAGATATCGAAAGCTATCGAAAAAGGCGCACTCAAAGGACTTTTATTTAACAAGGACTACACCGCCCTTATTTACAACGACGATTTCTATTCTTCTGTCGAGAGTTATAAAAAAGCGGCAAAGTGCGTTTTTTGCGGAGCGCTTGTCGAGTTTAACGGCAGAGGCGGAAAATGCCCGTATTGCGGCAACATTCTGACAGCCGAAAACATAACCGAAAAATAATTAAAGAAGCATAACGAATGCGCCTTTAAATAAATGAGGCATATTTTTGCATTTTTATATCATAACCGTTTTGCATGCAAAGCGGTTATTTTATTATAAAACGGTTATCTATTCAGCCGCAAATTGCTTTTTCTATTACAAATTTTTACAATACAATTAAATTTTACAAATATAAAATGGTTTTACGATTATAAAATGGTTTTATAAATACAAAATGATTTTACAATTATAAATAACCTTTACAAATGCAAATTAGCTTTATAAATACAAATTAGCTTATCACCGGCAAATTATTTTTTTAAATATAAAAGATATTCGGTATTTTTATCTTCTTCTTTTTTGGGCGACGTCGCTATACCGCATACGATAAAACCTAAGTTTACGGCAAAGTCCTTTATTGAATTTACCGCTTCCCGTTCCGCTTTTCTGTCGGTCACAATGCCGTTTTTTGACAGTGCCTTTTTGCCGACCTCAAACTGAGGCTTTATCAAAACTACCGCCTCACCCTCCGACTTTAAAACGTCGCAGACAGGCTTTAGCAATAGTTTTAAAGAAATAAAAGAGCAGTCGAGGCACACAAAATCGGCAGGCGTTTTCGTTTGTTCAAGCGATAAATTTCTTGCGTTGAATTTCAAAAATTCAACCTTACCGTTTGATAAAATTTCTTTGGGCAGAGCGCATTCCCCTACGTCCACGGCAAGAATTTTTTTTGCTCCTTCTTTTAACAGACAGTCGGTAAATCCTCCGTTTGAACAGCCTACGTCTACGCAGTATTTGTCGGCAACCGATATGCCGAATTGTTCAATCGCTTTTTTTAGTTTTTCACCCCCGAACGAGGCAAAAGATTCTTCTTTCAAAATCTCAAAATCTTCCGTTCCGTCAACCTCTTTTGACGGTTGCAAGACGGTTTTATTGTTGACTTTGACAAAACCGTCTTTTATAAGACGGCTGGCGTATGTTCTTGATTTTAAATTGAATTTTTCAGTTATTAAGCTGTCTAATCTCATATCATAAATTCGATGGTTTGACCAAATCGACCGCTTGACCAAAATGTGTTTTATTTGTCATTAGTTTAAATTTTGCCTTTTAACTTGCCAATGTCAAATAAAATTTTGTTTTTGTCGAAGTTTACTGCAATCAACTCGTCGATTTCAGCCTGTCGATACAGAGGTTTTATAACATGGTAGCCGAGGGCGTGCTTTAAGCCGAGCGATTTAAAATAGCTTCCCCCGACGGAATCTTCTATAACGACGTTTAGGTAGCTATCGTCTAAAGGCGCATTTAAATCGTATGCGGAAAAGACGTCTGCGTCCGCTTCCTTCGCCAGGGATAAGGCAAATTTTTTAAGAACGGAGCTTGTTGCGTAAATTCTGACCTTTTTGCCGTGTTGCTCATTGTCGAGTCTGCCAAGGCAGTATTTAGAAAATCTTATAGCTTTGGGCGAATTTGTGTTTTCTTTTACGGCTTTTAAAAATTCCGACTTATCGCATGCGGAAAAGAGCCGCATATTTGGTATGTTTATCAAAAAGTCGATATCGTATATTCCCTGATGAGTTTCGCCGTCGCCGTCTACAAGCCCCGAGCGGTCTATCAAAAACGTAACGGGCAGATTTTGAAGCGACACGTCGGACAGTATCTGGTCGTATGCCCTCTGCAAAAAAGACGAATAAATGCCGACGTACGGTCTTAGTCCCTCTTTTGCCATTGCCGCCGCAAGCGTTACGGCGTGCTGTTCGCAAATGCCTACGTCGATAAAACGTTCGGGAGCAAATTTTATAAATTTATCGATACCGAACGACGAGCCCATTGCCGCAGTGATAAACACAGCTTTTTTGTCTATGAGCAATATGTCGGAAAGCTCCTCGCCTGCCAAGGCGCCAAAAGTCTTTGTGACGGCATTGGATACGCTGTGAGATTTTGTCGGCGCACACTCGAAACCGAAACCTTTTTTTGTAACAACTCTTATAAGCCTGCATTTATCGGCGCTATACGCTTTGCTGAAGATATCGACGAGATTGGCAACGTCGTGTCCGTCCGCCGAACCCATATATTCGATATCGAGCGCCTTTAAATAGTTTTTTAAATTATCTTCGGACGACAATATGGAGCCTTTAGTTTTGTCTATCGTGTATTCATTGTCGTTTAAAACGATAAGACAACCGCTTTTAATAGACGACATATCGTCGAGCGCCTCAAAAGCCTCTCCGCCCCCGAACGAGCCGTCACCTATAACGGTAATAATTTTATTTTGCGTGTTGTTCAATATATTTGCCCGCATAAAACCGCAAGCGACGGATAGCGCCGTGCTGGCGTGCCCCGTGTTGAAACAGTCAAACTCACTCTCCTCGCATTTCGGAAAGCCTGAAACGCCGTTTGACTTCCTCAGGTTGTCAAGTGAACGCCCGGTAAGTATTTTGTGTGCATAACATTGATGCCCGACATCGAAGATGATTTTGTCGTTGGGACAGTCGAAAACGTAGTCGAGAGCAACGGTAAGCTCCACCGCTCCGAGATTGGACGCAAGATGCCCTCCGTTGACGCCAACAGCCGAAATAATATCTTTTCGGATATCCTCGCAAAGATTATTTAAAGAAGAAACGTCGTATTTTTTTAATTTTTTAAGGTCAAGCGATAAACTCATTTTCCGCCTTAGTTATCTGTTTTTTGTAAGTTTATAACGTTAATTTAATTATAGATTTTTATATTATATTAAACAAGCATTATTTTTTTTTGTCGATTTATCATTTATGTTTTTTTCTTATCCTGCGCTCCTCTTTTGAAAAAATGGCGAGGATTTTTGATACGAACATAACGAATTCCTTGCTGTTTTTTATTGCCGATTCTTTCAGCATTGCCTTACCGCCGATAGTCAGCGCACCAACAATGCTGGAGATTATGATAGTGATAAGCTGCTGGCTTGCGTCGGTAAAGATGGTCATCAATTTCAGAACGATAACTATCGAGCAACCGCCGGATACGATACCGAATATATCGCCTATGACGTCGTTGCATATATTGGCGACTTTTTCGGCGTTTTTGACGAGTTTGATTGCCGTTCTTGCTCCGTAAACGTTTCTTGCCGACATGGCAACGAGCGGAGCAAGCTCGCAGGAAGTAACCGCCACTCCTATTCCGTCAAACAAAATCGAGCCGAGTATCAAAAACACCAACAAAAGCACTATGACGATGATATTTCCGAAAGATGAGGTAAGGTCGGAAATAAAGCTGAAAAAAGCGGCAAGCAAAAAGGAAATTATAGTGATTTTAAGCCACCAAAGGTTGCGCTTTTTCTCTTTTTTCTTTTTAAATTCCGCCTTTTTAGTCTTTACGGATTTATGGTTTTCGACGACGGTTTCTTCGTTTACGCCGTCGCTGTCGTCATTTTGGGCTGCGCTATCAATCTTGTTTAAACCTTTATCCCTTTTAAACGAGGTCTCTACAACGTTATCGCCGTTTTCTGCCATACCGCAAAAGACATTTAAGCCTTCCGATAAGTTTTCATTTGTGCAGTTTTCGGAATGGGAAAAGTTTATATTTTCTATAATGTCTTTGCTCTCGGTATTGACAGATATATCCGAAAACTCAACGGATACCGAATCGTTTTTTTGTTTCATAGCGTCGGCAATAGATGTTTTGCCGTTTGTGACGCAGGTGTCCAAGTCGCAACTTGCGCCGTTTTCATGAATAAAGCGAGCGTTTAAAGAAGTGCTTTTAATTATTAAACTTTCCTCCGCTACTGCTTTGGCTTCGGTATCTAAAAGCTCATTGCTTTCCGCTCCGACGGGCATACCTTTATCGCAAGTGGATTTGCCGTCCACAACCGAAAAATCGGAGCCGAGCGACGAGCTATCTTTCTCCGATTTTGAATTTTTCTTTTTTATTTTACTGCCTTTTGACATAATATCTCCAAAATAAGGAACGGTGGTAATTTCCCGAGTAAACCTTGTGTCTTAGGTCCGGTTGGTTTTCCCTTTTGCAGAAACTTTCCGTTGCCGTGAAAGAAGTTTCCTATTATACTGCAAATCGTTAAGTCGCCTGTAACGCCACCGGATAACCACTCAGAGCACACTATAATCCCCGAAAAATCTCCTATGGAACAGTCTAGAAGTTTTCCTTGGCAGACATATTCTTATCTTAGCCTCTTTTGCAAAATAAATTTCATCAAGCAATCGCAAATGTTTGTCGGCCAAACTCACATAGGCGTGTTCTTGAATCCGAATATTTCACTCAAGGCAGGCTACACTGTACACAGCGTAAATATAATAAACACCGCATAGCAGGTTCCACTCCGTTCAGTAACGTAAGCTACCGAGACGAATCTCCGCGATAAATGGGTCGATGATTGCATGCCGTTGCAAGTCGCCCAAAAATCTTAACTCTCAGCAAAGACCCTGATTTGGGCAATCAAAGCCATCACCAAGAACTTCATCGATATGCCCTTCGGCGATATTTTACCCCCGCCTTCAATCAGAATAGCCTGACTAGAATACTGCACCACCGTTCTTATGAATAAATTATATAATATAAAACGATAATGTCAAGCTAAATAACAGACGGCACCCTAAACCGCTTATACTACATTATGTGAATATAATTAAAATAATAACCGCAAGCCAACTGTTTAACTTTTTAAAAACGAAAGTTTAAATGGAAAACACGGCAGACCGTATCACATTCAGGCTTTAGAAACTTTTTCGACGGCAGTTAAATATTCGCCGTCGAGAGAGTTGAACAGCGTTTTAATATCGAAAGAACGCATAAGCTCATCCGCCGTCTTTTTTGAAGTCGATATAATTTCAGTATCGATTTTAATGAGATATTTTTCCGACAGCGTTTTTCCGCTCTGTTTCAATCCGAGATAATCGCCGCCTCCTCGAGTGTCGAAATCAAGCTCGGCAAGTTCAAATCCGTCGCTTGTATCTTTGACGGCATTCAGGCGAGAAACGGAGTTTAAGGTCGGATATTCGGATTGGCACAAATAACACTCCGAAGCCTGCCCTTGTCTTCCCACCCTTCCCCTCAATTGGTGCAAAGACGCAATGCCGAATCTGTCGGCGTTTAAAACGGCAATAATCGAAGCGTCAGGCGCATCGACGCCCACCTCTACAACGGACGTGGCAAACATCGCTTTTGACTGACCGCTCATAAATCTTTCAAACGCCTTTTGTTTTTTGCTGTCGGCTATCTTTCCGTAGACAATTTCAAAGCCTACGTCGGAAAATTTTTCAAACAGTATATCGGCAAGTTTTTCCACGGAAAAAACTTCAAGCCCTTCCACGTCGTATACCTTTGGGCATACGATATACGCCTGTCTGCCCTTTTGACATTGTGCGTGGATATATTCAAACATATCGTTTATTTTGTCATAATTTACGATATACGTTTTTATGTTAAAGTCGTATCTTTTTGACAGCGTGCTCAAAGCCATATCATCGGAAAGCAATAGCGACATTGTTCTCGGAATGGGCGTTGCCGTCATGGTAAGGCAGTCGATAGCCTTGTTTTTTTTGCGTATTTCGTCCTTTTGGGATACGCCGAAGCGTTGCTGTTCGTCGATGACGCAGAAAGTGAGATTGTCGGAATTAAATTCCGGGTCAAAAAGAGAGTGCGTGCCGCATAAAACTTTAATTTTGCCCTCTTTAAACTCGTATGCTGTTTTCGACTTTTGCGTTTTAGAAATATCCGACGTGACGAGCGCCACGGGATAATCGAAATATTCGCTCAATTTTTTGCAGTGTTGCATGGCGAGCACCGTCGTGGGGGCAATAAACATTGCCTGTCTTCCGTTTTTGACGGCAAAATCGATTGCGCAAGCGGCAACCGCTGTTTTTCCGCTCGCCACGTCGCCGACGAGTATCCTTTCGAGCGGTTTGTCCGATTTTAAATCTGAAATTATCTCGTCTACGGCGTTTAGTTGCGACGGAGTAAGTTTAAAGCCGAATCGTGCCTCTAAATTTTTAAAATCGATAGAGAGCGGATAAAGGTTTTCTTTTTTCTTTACGCTTTCTTTCAAAAGTCGGTATGACAAAATCGACTTGACGCAGTCTTCTACCGCTATCCTCTTTTGCGCCTTATATGCCTTTTCAATACTTTTCGGACAGTGAAGCGAAATTGCCGCCTCGGCAAGATGCGACAATACACCGTCGCTTAGCGAAACGGGTTTATAGGTTTGCAGAGCGGATAAAACGAGTTTATAAAAAGATTTTTGCGTAAAAAGACCTTTGAGCCTGTATACCGGGCGAATTTCTTTCAAAAACTTTTCCTCTCCCGCCCTTTCGTAATCGGGATTTGACATTATTTTTCCGTATTTTTCGTTTGAGGTAATCTTTCCGTAAAAGAGATACTTTTCGCCCTCGACAAAATCGCTGTAATCAAAAGGCGTATTAAAAAAGAAAACGTTTAAAGTTATACCGTCGCACACCACCTTAAGGCTAAAGTTTTTAGTCTTTAAGTTTAGCGGACTCTTCTTTGTAACTGTTGCATAAAACAAACAAAAATCCCCCGCAAAAACGTTTTTCAACGAAACGGGAGAAGAAAAATCGGTATAAGCCGAAGGTATGGTGAAAATAAGATTTTCCACCGTGAAGATATTCAATTTTGCAAGTTTTTCGATTGTTTTAGGTCCGACGCCCTTTATATCGGAAAGCTCCATACTACTCGAGAGAAATCATATAATAATAATGCGGCTGTCCGCCGAAGTAGACGGCAAATTCCATATCGGGGAAAAGCTCCTCGAGTCTTTCGACAAGTTTGCCGGCGTCTTCCTCTTTAACCTCTTCGCCGTAGTAGAGCGTCACCATTTCTATATCGTCGTTTTTAGAAGCTACAACGGTGTCGACTACTGTATCCTCAACCGACTGACCTACGGCAACTATCTTTTTATCGGAAATACCAATGATATCCCCTTCTTTAACGGCAAATCCGTTCATACGTGTATTTCTGACAGCATGCGTAACTTCTGCGGTAATGACCGTCGAAACGGCGTTGTTCATATTCTTCTCATTGCTGTTTACGTCCAAGGTATGGTCAAACGATACCATAGCCGCAATACCCTCAGGAACGGTTTTTGACGGAATGACGCAAACGTTGACGTCGGCAAGCTCTTTTGCCTGCTGAGCCGCAAGAATAATGTTACCGTTGTTGGGGAGCACGTAAACTTGCTTTGCGTAAACCTTGTTAATGGCGTTGAGAATGTCGTAAACGCTCGGATTCATAGTCTGACCGCCCTCTACTACGAAGTCGCAGCCGAGGTCACGGAAGATATCTGCAAGCCCTTTTCCTGCGCAAATGGAAACTATGCCGCATTCTTTTTTCTCTTTTGGCATTTCCGCTTCTCTTTTTGCGACAATCTGGCGATGCTGCTGAAGCATGTTCTCTATTTTAAGACTGTCGAGCTCGCCGAGATTTAACGCATATTTCAAAGCCTTATCGGGCGAATTTGTATGCACGTGAACTTTTATTAAGTCGAGGTCGCCTATGACGAGCACGCAGTCGCCTATCTGCATGAGCAAATCTCTCAGCGTATCGATATCCGAAAGCGTCGTTTTGCTCTTTATGTTGGTTATAAAGTATTCTGTGCAATATGCAAAGGTGATATTTTCATAATCGTTATCGTAAAAGTCCTCTGAGACGTTTTCAACGGCGGGCTTGACTTTTTGAGGCTCCTGTTTGAGCTCGATTTTCTCGCCTTTGAGTGCGGATAAAAAGCCGTAAAAAATGGTGAGAAGCCCTTTTCCGCCTGCGTCCACGACTCCTGCTTTTTTGAGAACGGGGAGCATTTCAGGCGTTTGCGCAAGGATTTCCTCTCCCGAATCCAGAATCTGCTGTAAAAAGTCCTCGATTTCGAGGGTCTTTTTCTTGGTTATCGATATAGCTGTTTCCGCCATAACTCTTACGACGGTCAAAATTGTGCCTTCTTTAGGCTTGGTGACGGCTCCGTAAGCAATCTCGGTGCCCTGTTTCAAACTTTCGGCAAAATCTTTTGCCGTCATTTCTTCTTTTTCGCTAAGAGCCACTGCAAATCCCTTCATTATCTGCGAAGTGATAACGCCGGAGTTTCCTCTTGCCCCTCTCAACGCACCCTTTGAAAAATCAAGAGCGAGCTCGGAAAGTTTTGTGCCGTTTGACTCGTTAAGTCCGCGAAGTGCGGAATTTATCGTAAGTGACATATTCGTTCCCGTATCGCCGTCAGGCACGGGGAACACGTTCAATTCGTCTATAGTTGCACGGTTAAGGTCTAACGCCGCTACGCCGCCCTCAACCATCTTTTTAAAATCGGAACCGTTAACTGCTTGCATATATCTTACCTTTATTAAATCTTAAACTCTTATGCCGACTACGTTGACGTTGCAATGCTTGACTCGCATTCCCGTGAACGTTTGAGCGGTGTAAATGATACATTCCTTTATCGACTCCTTGACAGCCTCGATATTTACACCGTGCTTTAAAATGACAAAAACCTCAATAAACATCAGATTGTCGACAGTGGCTATTTTAATGCCTTTGCCGTACTGAGCTTTTCCCCATACCCTGTTAAGGTTGTCGGAAAGACGTCTTGAAACAAGTTCAACAACGCCGTAACACTCGGAAGCGGCTTGCGAGCATACCATTGCGACTGCATCGTCGGTTATTGAGATTTTCCCGTATTTGTTTGATGTTCTTAGCGACATAAGTTTACCTTGTGATAAATTTTACAATATATTGAGTCTTTTTGCAAGTAAATAAATGATTTTGCCTAAATATGCTTGCTAAAAACAAAGATTAGTGATACAATCACTACTGTTCACGAAGACTTTAGGAGGATTATATATATGTCAAAGGTATGTGCTATTTGCGGTAAAGGCAGGATGAGCGGCAACATGGTAAGCCACAGCCATCGTAAAACCAGAAGAAGCTGGGCACCAAACGTCCAAAAGGTTAAAATTACCACACCTAGCGGCGGAGTTGAATCTCAATACGTTTGCACTCGTTGCTTGAGAACGGGTAAGGTTAATCGTGCTTAATTTAAACTGCTGATAACTTTGAGCGGATAATCGCTCATAAACGGTGAGCGGAAATCCCGCTCATTTTTTATGCCCTATTTTGCCGTATACAGCTTATATTTAATTTGAGCCGCAACAACTTTACCATTTTACCTTTACTGATTTGTCCGCATTGCGATTGTCATACTCTTTTGCATATTTGTCTGCTATTGATTATTCCCCTGTTTTTGATAAAACACAACCAAAGAAAATTAAAATTGTTTAAAGTTATCGTTTTAAAAGCCATTTTTTAAAATTTTATACGATTGTATAATTGATAATCATCGATTTTTCAGTCGGGACTTTCACACATTTTATTTCGGCGCATATAATAAAGTTAAAAGGAGCCAACTATGAAGTTTATTTGTGTTAAAGTGCCTAAATTTATAAAAAAATTTCTCTCGCTGTTTACAAAGAAAAAGAATAAAGAATGCAATGAAACTGTCTGCGCTGCCTCAGTGCCCGACGGACAAGCGGAACAGACGGAAAACGCTTAAACTACTGTCAAAAAATTTAAAGTTTTATCCTGCCACATAGAAATTATTCGGTTTTAGGAATTATTTGTTTTTCCTATAAAAGACAAATTAAATTTTTGTCCGATTTTTGATAAAGACGAATTCGGTTTTTTTTGTGCAACCTATTACATACGGCATTTGCGTAAAACAAACAAAAGAGCCAAAATAATATAATATCAAAAATTAAAATCTTAATCTGAAAATAAAAAAACAAGAGCTCGACTCTTGATTTTGTTCTTTTTTTAGTGTTTTACAGCAATAAAAATATAGCTATTAAGGCGTTATTGCGGTCAACGCGCCATATACCATAAGCAATATATCAAACGTGATTCTTTGCCATTAAAAGCAGAAAACAAGACCTGCAATTTGAATTATTTATATACGCTAAATCAGAAAACGTGCATTTAAATATGACCAATTTGAGGCTATATCTCCCCTCTTAAAATCTTTATGGTTTTCGAGGGATTTTCCGATTTATAAACCGCCGAGCCTGCCACCATTATGTCCACTCCGCACGCTAAAATATCTTTTGCGTTTGTTTCGTCAACTCCGCCGTCCACTTCTAAAAGTACGTTTTTGCCTTCGATAAGTTTTTTTGCCTGTTTAAGTTTATTGAGCGACTCGGGTATGAATTTCTGACCGCCAAAGCCTGCGTATACGCTCATAATGAGCAAGACGTCTATATCGTCAAGATAAGGTCTGACAAGCTCGAGGGGCTTGTCGGGGTTTAATACCAGACCGCATTTTACGCCCTTATCCTTAATGATTTTAAGTGCGCCCGCCACATCGTCGGAAGCGTCGGGGTGAAACGTGACGATATCCGCTCCGCAGTCGCAGAACTGCCCGACGTATTTTTCAGGTTTGGTGATCATGAGGTGGACGTCAAGCGGAAGAATGTTCCTCGTTTTAAGCGCCTTTACCATGGGCATACCAAAAGTGATATTTGGCACGAAAACGCCGTCCATAACGTCAAGGTGAAGAATATCCGCTCCCCACGCCTTGGCGTCAAGACAGCTTTTAGCCATGTCGGCAAAGTCGCCTGACAATATCGACGGAGCCACAAGTTTAGTCATATTTTTTCCTCCTGTTTTCCGATAATTCGTTAAATATTGCGACGTATCTGTCGTATCTTTTTTTAGAAATTTCTTTGCCCACTCTCTCTTTTACGGCGCAGTCCGGCTCATCTGTATGAGTGCACACCGTAAAGCGGCAGTTTTCGGAATATTTTAAAAATTCGTCGTAATAAAGCCTGAGATTTTCCGGGGGAATGTCTATCACGTTTAAAAGGGAAAAGCCGCAGGTGTCGATAATATAAAAATCGTCGCATTTAATGAGGCTTGTCTGTCTTGTCGTGTTTTTGCCCCTTTCTATCTTTTTTGAAAACTCGCCCGTTTCCATGACCGATTGACCGAGCATGGCGTTAATAAGACTAGATTTACCTACGGCAGACTGTCCTGCAAGACAGACGGTTTTATTGCCGAGATAGTTTTTAAACTCTGCAACGCCGTCCCCCGTCAAAGCGGATATATAAAATATTTTGAAGCCAATGTAATCGGACATATCGATTTTATCGAGGTCACATTTGTTGACAACTATAACGGGTTCTATGCATTGCTCAAGACAGTTTACTATAATCTTATCCACAAGCATAAAATCGGGAGCAGGCTTTAAGGCGATAACGATTGCGCAAATATCCACGTTGGCAACGTAAGGTCTGATAAGAGAGTTTTTCCGCTCGCAAACCTTTTCTATCACCTTTTCGTCATCGGAAAATTCGACAATATCCCCTACAACGAGTTTGAGCTCGTTTTTTACCGTCTTTCGGGCAGTGCAACAAAACGAACGTCCGTCCGCTTCAACAAAATATGATGAACTTATAATTTTAACAATTCTGCCCTTCACCTAAATACCTTCTTTTAAGCTGTCCGCAGGCGCCTTCGACGTCGCTGCCTAAACTTCTTCTTATTGTAGCCGATACGCCCATAGATGTCAAAGCGGAAAGGAATTTTTTTGCTCCGCCGCTGCAAGAGAGATTTGCACCGTCCACTTTGTTGAGCCTTATGAGGTTTACGTGCGACGGAAAACCTTTAACGAGCGTGCTGAGTTTTTTTGCCTCGTCGAGCGAATCGTTTACCCCCTCGATGAGCGAATATTCAAAAATCACACGTCTGCCTGTCTTTTCAAAATAATACTTTGTGGCTTTTATTATCTCGTCAATCGAATACTTATTTGCGATAGGCATTATCTTTTTTCTCGATACGTCGTCGGCGGCGTGGAGCGAGATTGTAAGCGTCGGGTGATGACCGCTGTCGGCAAGAGAATATATTTTATCGCATATTCCGCAAGTGGAAAGAGATATGTTTCTTTCGCTTACGTTTATCCCCTTTTTTTCGTTTAAAAGGCTGAAAAATTTAACTACGTTGTCGTAATTGTCTAAAGGCTCTCCGCTTCCCATCAACACGACGTTGGATATCGCCCTTTTTGAAATGTTTCCACCTTTAAGTCTGTTTACGAGCACTATTTGCGAAAGAATCTCTCCTGCGGATAGATTTCTCGAGAGTCCGTCCTTTCCCGAGGCGCAAAATTTGCACCCCATACGGCACCCGACCTGAGTGGAAACGCAGATTGTGTTGCCGTAATTGTTTTCCATAAAAACGCACTCTATCAGTTGATTGTCAACAAGTTTAAGCAAAAATTTGCTCGTTCCCTCTTTCCCCTTGAACTCCTTTAAAACTTCGGCTCCGACGGAAACGTATTCGTCTTTTAAATATTCTCTGAACTCCTTTGACAGAGAAGTCATCTCATCGACGGATTTTCCGTTGTGCGCAAACGAAAAAATCTGCTCCGCAACGAAAGATTTCTGCGAAGAAAACGTCTCTTTTAATTCGTTTATCGAGTAGTCCAAAAGTATTTTCATAAAAAAATTGTCGTTTTTTAAGCCCTATCCGTAGCTGTTTTATTTTTAATTATTTTTTATATTATAGATTTTATGTTTAATTTATAAATCGCATTATTTATAAAAGCGCATTATATTTTACGCATTTATCACTATGCTTTTATGAATACGTTTATATTTTAGTTTAGCGTAGTTACGGTCTGACAAATCGAGAGATAAAAAAGCCGTCGAATTCGTCGAGAGGCAGAACGTTTACCCTGCCATCGTTTTTTAACGGAATATTCATTTTGTCGGGTTTCAAATCGGAGATTTTAAGAATATAGTCGGCTATATCCTCGTTTTCCTCAGTAAACAACGTACAAGTTGAATACACGAGCGTTCCGCCCGATTTCACGTATTTTACGGCGTTTGAAAGGATTTTCTTCTGCAGTGCAGACATGTGCTTGACCGTTGAATAATCGTGTCTCAGGAAAGTATCCGGGTGCTTTCTGAAAGTGCCGAAACAACTGCACGGAGCGTCGACGAGCACGCAATCGAAAGCGTTTTCAAAATCTTTGTTGAACACCGCACCGTCGTTTATCATTGCCTTTACGTTTGAAGCGCACATACGCTTTGCATAACTTTTGATTTGGTTTACCTTCTGCTCGTTAATATCGCAGGCTACAACCTCGCATTTTTTATCGAGTTCGGATACGTATACCGATTTCCCTCCCGGAGCGGCGCAGAGGTCGAGCACTCTGCCGTGTGGCTGTAAGGCGGCACAAACAAGCATCGAAGAAGGCGATTGAAAAGTGACGACGCCCTCGGAAAACATATTTTTTACCGTAGCGCAGTTTCTCACCTTAAGACCGCCCGCAATAGTCAATTGGTATTCAACCGTAGCAGATGAGAGCATTTTTTCGATTTGTGCAAGCTCGCACAGCCTTGTATTCGCCCTAATATGCTCTTGCTCGCAAGGTTCGCTTTTTAAAATGCTTACCGCCGTTTCGTAGTCATATTTATTGAGTATATAATCGGCAAACCAACGGGGTTTGGAACTGTCAAATAAAAGTCTGTCTTTTTCTTTTTCAGGCAGGCTATATTCACGCCTGGAAATTTTTTTGAGCACGGCGTTAATTAGTCCGCTAAGTCCTCCCTTCCCTGCCTTTTTTGAAAGCTCGACCACGCCGTTGACGACTGCGTAATCGGGAAGAGAATCCATATATAAAAGACAGTAATATCCAATTTTGAGAAGCACTCCGACGCCGCTGTCGGGGACTTTGCAAAGAGAATTTATAACCGTTTCCGCCTGGAAATTTTTTTCCAAAACGCCGTATATGATTTTGGTGGCGGTAGCGTCTTTGGCGGCTATGGGCAATGCTGCGTCAAGATACTTTTTGTCGATAAATACTCCGCACAGGGCTTTATAGGCTACAGAAAGATATGCCATTTGCGTTTTGGGTTGTCTATTTTTCAAAGCGTGCCCCCTCCGAAACCGTATGACCTTTAAGATAATCGACCGCCGTCATTCTTTTGCCGTTTTCCGGCTGAATTTCAATGACTTTTACAGCTTGCCTGTCGCATGACACTATAAGACCGTCTTTAATATTTGCTTTAATAACTGTAGACGGCGCCGTTTTTGTCGCAATGGCGTCGTATTCGGGAGCGTGTTCGATTTTGAAAAACTTGAACATTTTGCCGTCGAGATAGCTGTAAGCGGACGGCCACGGCGTCATACCTCTGACAAAGCAATCGAGCTTTTTGGCAGAAGTGTTAAAATCAATAAAACCGCTCTCTTTTTTTAGCATTTTGCAAAAAGTAGCCTCATTTGAGTTTTGCGGCACAAACGTTGCCTTGCCCTCCGACACAAGGTCTATCGCTTCACATATTGCCTCACCGCCCAAGTCGGCAAGACGGTCAAAAAGCTCGCCTGCCGTCTCCTTAGGCAAAATTTCCGTCTGCTTAGCTAAAAGTATATCGCCTGCGTCCACTTCCCGTACCGTCCTCATTATCGTAATGCCTGTGACGGTATCGCCGTTTAAGATTGCCGACTGAATAGGCGAACTTCCTCTGTATTTAGGCAAAAGCGACGCATGCACGTTGAGAGTGCCAAACTTGGGGATTTTTAAAAACTCGTCGGATAAAATTTGTCCGAAAGCCGCAGTAACGACGATATCGGGGTTTAATTTATTTATCTGTTCAATCCCCTCGGCGCTGACTTTGTTAAATTGCAAAAGCGGAATATTAAGTTCCAATGCGGCTTGTTTTACGGCAGAAAATATCACCTTGCCCCTGTTTGACGGCTTGTCGACGCCCGTCACGACGGCGGTGATTTTATGTTTTGTATTAAGTTTTTTAAGCACTGTAGCGGAAAAGTCCGCCGTTCCCATAAACAAAATATTCATGTTTTGCCTTGTGTTTTATTTCATTTGGTTATTAGTTTAAACTGAATTTTATATACTCGCACAAGTTTATATACTCGCATAAGTTTTTAACTTATAAGTCCATTTAAACGCAATAATTTATTTAAAATCTATAACTTGTTTAAACCGATAACCTGTTTAAACCGGTAAGTTGTTTAAACCGGTAAGTTGTTTAAACCGGTAAGTTGTTTAAATATATATCTTGTTTAAATCTATATCTTATTTAAATTATATATCTTGTTTAAATCGATTATCGATACAAACTCGATAATCAATTTAATCAATAACTATTTTAATTTATATCATCTATATAAAACAAAAAATCGTTTCAATTGAATGATTGTTTATAAAACGGTTAGTTTAAACTCAATAATTTTCGTCCTCTTTCGAGTTGCATTTATCTATATACAAAACTCCGTCAAGGTGGTCGAATTCGTGACAGCAAGCTCTGGCGTTAAACCCCTCAACCGTTTTAGTATATTTATTGCCGTTTCTGTCGTAAGCCTCAAAGGTTATTTGTAAAGGGCGAACAACCTCGCCCGACCTGCCTTTAACGGAAAGACAGCCCTCTATCCCCTTTTGGGAGCCGCTTTGAGCAATTATTTTGGGATTGACAGCTTCCAAGAACAAGTCGTCGGTCATGATAATGCAAACTCTCTTTAAAACTGCCACTTGCGGAGCGGCAAGACCTACACCGTCGGCGGCTATGAGCGTTTCCTTCATATCGTCGAGTAGCTCGAAAAGTCTGTCGTCGAATTTTTCCACTTCCCTGCATTTTTTGCGAAGCAGTTCGTCGGGTATTTGAATAATTTTTCTTTTTGCCATAATTTTCTCCTGAGTGTTATATTGAGCCGAAAATCCGAAAGACGATAGCCGACGAATTTTTGCGGAAAATGTAGTATTTAATCAGATGCTGTTTTGTATTTAAAAAATTGACTGCCGTTTGATTTAGTTTAAACTCTGCGGATTTATTTCTACAAAACAATTTGTTTTTGCCTTAAATTTATCCGTTATTGCAAAAACTTCCTTTATTATGTTGTCGGAGTTTTCGCATTTTAAGCGCATGAGCACCTGATATCTGAATTTATTTTGCACCTTGTTTACGGGCGAGCGCATAGCGCTAAGATATATAAAATCGTCGCATTTCGTTTTTATATCCTTGATTGCCGTATAAATGTTTTTTGTCACTTTAAAAGCCGTTTCGTCCTCGAAGTCGGAGCATAAAACTCTCACTATAACGGAAAAAGGCGGAAATTTAGTCACCTGCCTTGCGTTTACCTCTTTTTGATAAAATCCGTCGTAGTCGTAGCTTTGTGCGTATCTGAAAACATAGTGATGAGGCGTATAAGTCTGCAAGACGACTTTTCCCGTTTTATCCGCTCTGCCCGCTCTGCCTGCCACCTGCGTTACAAGCTGAAACGTCCTTTCGCTCGAGCGGTAGTCGTCGAAAAAGAGGGAGAAATCGGCGTCCAATATCCCGACAAAAGTGACGTCGGGAAAATCGTGACCTTTTGCTATCATCTGCGTGCCGACCAGCACGTTAGCCTCGCCTTTTGCGAACTTGTCGAGTATTTCAAAATGCGAACCCTTTTTCGACGTCGTGTCGTTATCCATAATGATAACTTTTGCGCCCTCAACAAGCCTTTCTACTTCCTCTTTAACCTTTTGAGTGCCCGTCCTGCCGTGCCTTATCTTGGTGCTGTTACACTTAGGACATTTATCCGGCATTATAAAGGCTTTACCGCAGTAGTGGCATTTTAGCCTGTTTTCAAATTTATGATAAGTGAGCGACACGTCGCAATCGGTGCACTTTGGTATATAACCGCAATCTCTGCACATGACGAAAGAGGAAAAACCGCGCCTGTTTATGTATATCATCGCCTTTTCGCCCCTACAAAGCGTCTGTTTTAAGCCGTCCACCAATCCCTTTGAAAAAATGGAATCGTTGCCACGCCTTAACTCCTCGGACATATCCACAACGTCTATTTTGGGAAGAGTTGCGCCCGAAACTCTATCCGGCATTTTTATCAGTTTATATTCCCCTTCCATCGCCTTTTTATAGGTTTCTATATCGGGAGTGGCGCTGCCGAGCACGAGCGGACAGCGATTATATGCCGCTCGGTATTCCGCAACCGTCTTGGTGTCAAAACGAGGATTGCTATCGCTTATATAGCTTGAATCGTGTTCTTCGTCGATAATTATCACGCCTACGTTTTCAAGCGGAGCGAATATAGCGCTCCTTGCCCCTATGGCGATTTTTGCGTCCCCTTTTTTGAGCCTTTTCCATTCGTCAAAACGTTCGCCTTGGCTTAATCCGCTGTGAAGTATGGCGACAAGGTCTCCAAACGTAGCTCTCATGAATTTCAGTACCTGCGGAGTCAAGGAAATTTCGGGAACGAGCATAATTGCCGTTTTACCCTGCCCGAGTGCATTTTCGATAAGTTTTTGATAAACAACCGTCTTTCCGCTGCCTGTAACGCCGTGCAATAAAAATTTGCCGCTACACCCCTCTATTGCGTCCACGGCGTCCGATTGAGCGGACGTCAAACGAAAATCCTTTGCTACTGAGTTTGCAAAGTCAAACGGCTTTCTTTCCACCTCTTTTTCGTATTTTACGGCATAACCTTTCGAGCACAGTCCCCCTATGGCGGACGTTCCGAAAAGCTCCGAGGCTTTGGATACGGAAATCTCGCCGTTTTTCAAAAGATATTCGGCAAGCTCCGCTTGCTTGGGAGCGTTTTTAAATTTGACAAGCTCCGTTAAGTTTTGAGTCTTTAAAACAAAAAGACGCTTTAGGGTAGCGTCTGCCTCAAGCCTTAGCGACGGCGGAATAAACAGTCTTATTATGTCAATGTATCTTAAATAAAATTTGTCGCGCATGAAATTCATAAGCGACAGCATTTCGTCGTTTAAAGGCTTATCCAAAACTTTTAAAACGCTTTTCAATTCACCTTTATAATCCGATTTTTCTTTAACCGCAACGACAAATCCTATCTCGGATTTCTTCCCGAACGGAACGAGCACTCGACAACCTACTTCAGCTTCGCCGCTGTAATCGAATACCCTGTCGAGCGCCTGAGTGGATATATCTATCAAAACTTCAAGCGTCATAAAGTCAAAACCTTATCAATAATGATTTTAGCGACTTCCGATTTAGGCAAAACGGGATAATCGGTCATATCCTTTTCGGATATCAGCGTAACGACGTTGGTGTCGACGTCGAATCCCGCTCCGCTTGCCGTAACGTCGTTTGCCACGACGAGGTCTGCATTTTTGGATTTAAGTTTCGACACGGCGTTGTCTTTGAGATTTTCCGTTTCGGCGGAAAAAACGACAAGTTTTCTGTTGCCTTTTTTTTCTCCGACAGCTTTTGCTATATCGGGATTTTTTTCAAGCTCAAGCGTCAAAAAACTGTCCTTTATTTTTTTGTCCGAATAATTTTTCACCTTATAATCGGACGGAGCAGCGGCTTTTATAACGATATCCGATTGCTCGAGATTGTCCATGACGGCGGCAAACATTTCCTCGGTAGTTTTTACGAATACCGCTTTAAATATGCCGTTAGGAACGGGAGCGGAAGTATAGCCTTTCACAAGAATAACCTTTGCTCCTCGGTTTATACATTCGCTTGCAAGAGCAAATCCCATTTTGCCCGAGCTGTTGTTGGATATATATCTCACTTTGTCGATAGGCTCCCTTGTAGCGCCGCATGTTATAAGCACCGTTTTACCGTGCAAGTCCTGCGACGGCGTCAAAACAGATACCGCATAGCGCAAAATATCCTCAACGGGAGCAAGTTTACCTTTGCCCGTATCTCCGCAGGCAAGATTGCCCACAACAGGCTCGAAAATCAAAACTCCTCGCTCGGTGAGTTTTTTTATGTTGTCGACCGTCTGCGGCGCCTCGTACATGTTTGTGTTCATAGCCGGGCAAACCACAACAGGCGCCTTTGTCGCAAGCAACGTCGTCGACAGCATATCGTCTGCGATGCCGTTTGCGAGTTTGGCAATTATGTTTGCATCGGCGGGAGCAATCAAAAACAAGTCCGCTTTTTTGGCAAGTGAAATATGCTTCACGTCAAACTCCTCTTTCCTTTCAAACGTGTCGAGAACGACGGCATTTTTGGTCAGAGTTTCAAACGTGAGCGGTGCGACAAATTCCGTTGCGTTTTTCGTCATAACTACGTCGACGTTTGCGCCGAGTTTGACGAAAGACGAGGCAAGGTCGCAAGCCTTATAAGCGGCGATACTTCCCGTAACGCCTAAAACGATCGATTTACCGTAAAGCATTTTAATCTTTATCGTTTATTATCTTGATTTTACCTTCGTAAATTTCCTTGCAAGCGAGTGATATGGGTTTCATTCCGCTGTTTTCAAGGTATTGACTGTCCTGAGTGACAAGTTCCCTGCTTCTTTTGGCTACTGCGACCGTAAGTGCGTATCTGCATTCCGCCTTTTTGATAAGTTTGTCAATGGGTGGATCTACCATCATTTTTCTATTTCCTCCAACAATTTATTAACAAATTCTAAATTTCTTACTCTTTTCGCCCTCTCCGCCTTTATGATAGACACAAGGTTTGAGGCGCACTCGTCAACTTTATCGTTGACTAAAATATAGTCGTATTCTGCAATCTTTTTCGCTTCTTTTTCCGCTTCGGCAAGACGTTTTTTTAGCGACTCCTCCGTTTCGCTGCCTCTGCCTATGAGCCTCTCTTTCAAAACGCTCATGGAAGGCGGTGCGATAAACACGGTAACGGCGTCCGGATATGCCTTTTTCATGTTTTCTGCGCCGACAAAGTTTATATCGAAAACCATATCCTTTCCTGCCGAAATGTTTTTCTCCACTTCCGATTTAAGAGTTCCGTAATAGTTTCCGAAAGTCAGGGCATGCTCGGCAAATTCGCCTCTTTCGATAGCCGCTTCAAATTGCTCTTTAGTCAAAAAAAGATAATGCTGTCCGTGAATCTCTCCCTCTCTCGGCTGGCGTGACGTAGCGGAAACGGAAAATCCGAGGTTGTCCACCGTTTTGAAAACCTCTTTTAAAACCGTACCCTTCCCGGCTCCCGAAAAGCCTGAAATTATAAATATGATGCCTTTTTTCATTTAACGCCTTTATGGTAATCCGTGTGTTTTTATGCAAACACAGCTTTTGCCATGTTCGCAATATTGATTTTATACCGGCATAATCTAAATGGATATACTCTATTTGATTGCCGATATTATTATTTGATATGTTTTGTTTTATATCGTTTTTTTTTTGCGTTTTATCCGATACCATTTTATACGAATATTTAATTTGATATATTGTTTTTTATAAGCTGTAATTTGATTGTCGATACCGACGTTTGCTTTAGCCTCATTTGCGATAATCACGCTGCTTTTTAAAACCTATCGACTGAACAAACGATAGTCAGTTAGCTTATTCGATATTCTGAACCTGCTCTCTTATCTTTTCTATCTCGTTTTTCATTTTAAGAACGAGATTCGTTATATCGATAAAATTCGCTTTCGAGCCGATAGTATTTGTTTCCCTGTTGATTTCCTGAAGCAAAAAGTCGAGCTTTCTGCCTGTCGGCTCATCGCTTGCAAGGAGAACGTCAAACTGTTTGAAATGCGATTTAAGCCTCGTCAGTTCCTCGTCGATTGCGCATCTGTCGGAAAAGAGAGCGACCTCGGTGGCTATCCTCTGCTCGTCCAGCTCGGGCATGGCAAGATATTCCGAAATGCGCTGGGTGAGTTTTAATCTGTAGTCTGCTTCCACCTTGGGTGCGAGTTTTTCAATTTCGTCTCTAATCTTTTTAAGAACGTCAAGTTTTGAAGCAAGGTCTTTTTTTATCTCCGCACCTTCGGCAATTCGCATTTCCTCGAGTGACGTCAAAGCGGAAGCAAGCGACAGCACGACGAGATTTTTTAACTCTTCTTCATTCTCTTCAGGCATAACTCTTTCCAGCACGTCGGGAGCTTTCATTATCGATGAGATAGTCAAATCGTTTTCAATGCCAATCTCTCTCGACAAAAGCTCGCCCAGGAAGTAAAAATCTTTGCCCAGCTGATTGTTGCAGACGTATGAACCCTTATCTTCACTCTGATTGTCGTAAGTTATGTATACGTCGAGGTGACCTCTCGATACTACCTTAGCCAAAGTTTTTCTTATGAGGTCGTCCAGGAATAAAAATCCTTTCGGAAGTTTTAAATTGAGGTCCAAAAACCTGTGATTTACGGCTTTAACTTCAATCGTAACCTGTCTGCCGTTGTGGCTTGTCTGTCCTTTGCCGTAACCTGTCATGCTTTTCAATGGTAACTCCGTTTCGACGGGAAATGCTAAAGCCGAGCCTAAAGACGTTAACTTAATCGCAAAAATATACCCATCGTAATTTTATCAATATATTTTATCATATATAGAAAATAATTTCAACACATTAAATGTGAAATTATTTTATATGCAACAATTCAATCAGCGCCCGACCTGTTGTAAAAACGGACGAATTTTTGACGAATGGAAAAACGAAACTCTCTACTTGTCCGACAGCCGAAAAGACGCCGAATAAAATGCCCTTTTTTTAATTTGAAATTTATTCTTTTATCGTCCTATTCTATTAACAAAATATATATAAGCGGCTTTATTTCCGACTTTAAACAGACAAATATGAGTCTTATTTACAGCGTTATTGCTTTACCATATTTAAAAACTCATCCTCGCTTACAGTCTTTATGCCCAGCTTTACCGCTTTATCGAGTTTGCTTCCTGCGTCGGAGCCCAAAAGCACGAAAGAGGTGCTTTTTGAAACAGACGACGACACGTTACCGCCGTTGTCGATTATTATTTTTTCCGCCTGACCTCTCGTAAGAGTGGGAAGTTTTCCCGTCAAAACGATTGTCATACCGCAAAAAACGCCGTCTTTTTGCTCGGACTCCTCTATTTTAAGCCCTTTTTCGAGTAGTTTTTCGATAAGTGTTATATTTTTTGGCGTTTTGAAGAACTCTACAATGTTATCTGCGAGTATTTGTCCTATACCGTCGACTGTTAAAAACTCCTCGGCAGAAGAATTCATGACGTTTGAAAGCGATTTAAACTTAGTCGCTATATCCCTTGCCGTCTTTTTTCCAATGCCGTCAATACCTATTGCAAATAAAAATCTGTCAAGAGTCGTGTGCTTGCTTTTTTCAATCTCGCCAAGTATCTTTTCCGGCTTTTTATCTTTAAATCCGTCAAGATTTAAAAAGTCTTCCTTTTTGAGGTCGTAAAGCATATCAATGGATTTTAAGGACAAATCGTTGTATAACTGTTCTGCCGTCTTTTCCGAAAAACCTTCTATATCCATGGCGTCTTTAGAGGCGAAGTGCGATATTTGAGATACAAATTTCGGAGCGCAGTCGTCTTCGTTGGTGCAATACGCAAAAGGACCTTTGAAAACTACTTCTCCACCGCAGGCAGGACATTTTGAAGGAGGAAGGATATCGACGTCGCTGTCGTGATATTCGGCAACTCCCGTTATCTCGGGGATAACGTCGTTGCTTCTTCTCACAAACACTCTCGAGCCTATTTTGACGCCCTTACGCTTAATATCGTCGTAATTGTTTAACGTCGCCCTTTTGACCGTAACGCCGCCTATATCGACGCTATCGAGAATGGCAAGAGGATTAAGTTTGCCCGTCCTCGAAACCTGCCATACGACGTCTTTTAAAATAGTAGTTTTTTCTTCCGCTTTAAACTTAAAGGCAACAGCCCATTTGGGGAATTTTTCCGTAAAACCGAGTTTTTCTCTGATTGAAACGTCGTTGATTTTAAATACCAAGCCGTCTATAAGATAATCAAGACTGTCTCTTATGCTTTCGACGTGGTCGATAAATTCAAATACCTCGCCTATATTATAAAAAACCTTAAACTCGCCTTCGGTGCAAAAACCCTCTTTCAAAATAAACTCCCGCATATCCGTCTGCGAATTGATTTTAAAATCGCTGAATCCGATATTATAACAAAACAAGTCAAGACCTCTTTTTGCCGTAATTTTAGGGTCGAGATTTCTTATTGCCCCGGCAACGCCGTTTCGGGCGTTCTTGAGAGGAACTTTTGCCGTTTTGTTGTATCGCTCAAGGCGTGAAAGGCGCATGATGCCCTCACCTTGCACTTCCACTCTACCTTTATAATCTATTTCGAGCGGAACAGTCTTTATAGTTTTGACCTGCTCGGTGACAACCTCGCCCACTTCGCCGTTGCCCCTTGTGGCGGCTTTGACGAGCGAGCCGTTTTCATAAAGCAAATTGAGGGTAAGGCCGTCGAATTTATATTCCGCCGTAACAGGCTGAAAAGAGCCGGTGGCTTTTTCGATTTTTAAAAACCAATCTTTTAGCTCTTCTTTACTTTGGCACTTGTCAAGGCTGTATAATTTTTCCAGATGCGTCGACTGCTCGAATTTGTCGAGAGGCGCACCGCCCACCCTTCTCGTGGGTGAATTTTTCAGAACCGTGCCTGTTTTATGTTCCAGCGAAACGAGCTCGTCGTAAAGGGCGTCGTATTCCGCATCAGAGACGGTCGGATTGTCCTGCTCGTAATACTCTGACGCATAACGGTTTAGTAGCTCGACTAATTGTTGCATTCTGTCCATAAAAATCATTCCTCAACTAAAGTCAGACTGCTTATTGCAATCGCTAAAGCAAATTTTTTAATTCCGAGGCCGGAGAACATGATTGACAAAATAGCATTTTCTCCCTCGCCGTCGACGGCAGTGATATAACCCCTGCCGAATTTGGTGTGATTCACTATACAGTTTGGCTTAAATTTTGAATAATCTTCGCCGCTATATGAAGAAACCGTCTTTTTTTGCGCAGCGGATGCACCGACGTAGCCTATATCCGATTCTATTTTTCTGTCAAGCTCCCTATACGAGCCTCTGTAGGAATCGCTGTATCCGCCGAATTTTGCAAACGGAGCATGATGTCCGTCAAACGATATGTCTCGGTCTGCCATTTCGTTGATAAAACGGCTTTTGCGGTTTGCCACTATCTCATTGAAACGGAATCTCGTTTTTGACCAGCTGACAAAAAGTCTTTCTTTCGCCCTCGTCACCGCAACGTACATGAGCCTGCGTTCTTCCTCTAAGTCTTCGGACATAGCTGACGGGAAGATATTTTCTTCGCACGCAATGACGAATACGTTGTCAAATTCCAACCCTTTGACGGCGTGAATAGTGGCTACCGTCACTAAATTGTCGTCCGTCATATCGTCAGTGTCGGAAAGAAGCGAAACGGATTGAAGATAATCGGATATGCTTGCCCCTTGATTTGTCTTGGCAAATTCGTCGATAGAGGAACAAAGTTCTTTCATGTTTTCAAGCCTGTTCATTTCCTCGTCCGTGCCGTGAGAATATGCGTCCAAAAATCCCGACTTAAAAAGCACGTATTTAGAAAAAGCGGTCGCTATCATCTGAGACGATTTCTCTATAAGGTCCATCATTATATCGCGGAATTGTTTAAGCCTTGTTATCGCGGCGTTGGGCAATCCGCTCTTTTCAATATCTGCAAGCGCAGAATACAGGTTCATGGATTTCGACGAGGCAAACGCTTTAAGTTTGCTTATCGTCGTGTCGCCTATCCCTCTTGCGGGATTGTTGAGATTCCTTAAAATGGCGTCGTTGTCAAACGGATTCACCGCCATGCGCAGATAGGATATAAAATCTTTAATTTCCTTTCTGTCGTAAAACTTGAAACCGCCGTAAACCTTGTAAGGAATGGAGTGAAGTTTGAAAGATTCTTCGATAACGCGGGATAGAGAGTTTGCCCTCATCAAAACGGCAATATCACGATAGTTTACTCCGTTGTTGAAAAGCTGATATATCTTTCTTGCCACGAAAGTGGCTTCGTCACGGTCTGTCGGCGCTTCGTAATAGAACACGTCCTCGCCGGATGTTTTTTCCGTCCACAATACTTTTTCCTGTCTTCTGTAATTGTGTTTTATGACGTTGTTGGCACAATTTAAAATGGGAGTCGTCGAGCGGTAGTTTTGTTCGAGCTTGTAAATTTTGGCTTCGGGAAAATGTTTTTTGAAATCAAGGATATTTCTTATCTCCGCTCCCCTCCAGCTGTATATGCTTTGATCCTCGTCGCCCACGACGAACACATTGCCGTGATAGGACGACAGAAGCAGGACGATTTTTAACTGAATGGAGTTTGTATCCTGAAATTCGTCTACGTTTATATATTGAAACCTTTGGGAGTATTTTTCAAGCGTTGCCTTGCTCGTTTCGAAAAGCTCAACGGTTTTTATTAACAGGTCGTCAAAATCAAGAGCGTTGTTTGCTTTCAGGGTATCCTCGTAATAGGTATAAGCCTCTAAAATCAAATCACTCTCGTAAACGTCGTTTTTTATAAGGTCAAAATATTCGAGCGGCTTTAAATTTGCCGTTTTGGCTTTGGAAATGTGAAACAGAAGATTTGACGTATTGCCTTTTACGTCAAGTCCCTTACTTTTTAAAAAATCCTTTAAAACTCTTTCGCTTTCCGTTTCGGTGTAAATGGAAAAGTTTTTATCATATCCTATCTTATCGCCGTCGTATCTCAAAACTCTTGCGCAGAAGGAATGGAAAGTGCTTGTCCACACACGGCAATATCCGCCGAGTGCGCTGTCAAGACGCTCCGACATCTCTTTTGCCGCTTTATTGGTAAAAGTGATAGCCAAAATACTGCCCTCTGCTACGCCTTTTGAAATCAAATAAGCGATACGCGCGGTCAGAACTCTCGTTTTGCCGCTTCCTGCGCCTGCTATGACTAAAACTGCGCCCTCGGTGTCGTATGCCGCTATCTCCTGTTGCGGATTAAGTTTTATCTGCTCAATTTCCATATTATAAATTGTAGCATATAGCACCAAAAAAACAAACAAGAATTTAATGCAATTTACAAGAAAATATAAACCCGAACGGCAATCTGTTCGGGCATTAAACTTGTGTTTTAGGTTATAAGATAGACAAAATCGAAATGATAATGTCGGATTAAATAGTCCTGATTAAAAATCGAATTTGTAGGTCGTGGCGGAAAAATATTGCTCGCCCTTTTTCAAAATCGTTGACTTAAAGCCGGGCACGTTGCAAGCGTTGGGAAAGTTTTGCGTTTCCATACAAAAAGCGGATTGATAGCCGTATACTTTTTTCCCGACAATGCCGTCGAGAAAATTGCCCGTGTAAAACTGCATACAAGGCTCAGTTGTAAAAACGCTCATTTTCACACCGCTCTTTTGAGAGTATGCCGTAGCGCAAGGCGTATCTTTTGCCTTGTTGAGAACGTAGTTGAAGTCGTATCCCTTTGCCGCAGTAAGCATCTTAGTTTCGGCAGATATATCCTTCCCTATCTTTTTAGGCTGTTTGAAATCGTAAGGCGTTCCGTCCACTTTGGTTAGGTCGCCGTATGGGATAAGCTCGTCGTCAACGGTAGTGATAAAATCTGCGTTTATCGTGACGATGTGGTTTAAAACGCTTTCAAAATCGCCGTCGAGATTGAAATAGGCGTGATTTGTCAGATTGCACACCGTATCTTTATCCGATACCGCTCTATAGGTCAATTTGAGCTCGTTATCGTCCGTCAATTCGTAATCGACGGTGACTTTAAGCGTGCCGGGATATCCTTCCTGCATATCCGGAGAAGTGAGCGAAAGCCTGAGAGTGTTGCCGACTGTTTGGGCATCCCATATCTTTCGGTCAAACCCCTCTTTTCCTCCGTGAAGATGATTTTCACCGTCGTTGGCATAAAGATTGTATGTTATTCCGCCGAGAGCAAAGCCTGCCTTGGCAATCCTGTTGCAACACCGTCCTATAACGGCGTTGAAATAAGGATTATCCCCTTTAAACTCGCCCGGCGTATTGAAACCTGCCACGATGTCGATGCCGTCGCCTACGGGAAGAACAAGCCTGAAAATTCTTGCTCCGTAAGTGATTATCTCCGCCTTGACAAAATTTTTGTTTTCAAGAGCGAATTTTTTTATACCGTCGCTCTCGCCTATAAATTTTACCGACATATTTACCTCTTAACTTTTCAATCTGTTTATAGACAAAGGTTTAGTATTGCAAAAACAAAATTCATGCAATGCTAAAAAAATTTGTTCAATTTCTAACTACTGCTAATTATTGCTCACTATTTTATTGACAGAAAGCGCAACGTTATCGATTTTTAAGTAGTTGCAAAACACACTGTCTTTATTTATCCTTTTTTTCTTTGCGGCGTTTATCGTTTATAATAGTCAGCGCATTTTCGTCTATGAGGGATATATTTTCCTCTTTTGCGATATCCACCATTTGAGTCAGCGCTGCCTTTAGGAATATTCTCGGAATTTTGGTCAGTTTTGCGCACGCCTCTTTTGTAAATTTCACGTTCGGGTCGATGCGCTGAGCACAGTAAATGACCGATTGAACGTCCCCCTCTTTTGCCTGAATTTTTTCCTTGAAAGGTTTTTTAAACCTCGAGCACCAGAAGTTTGTGCTGTCACGGTAGCCGTAGTCGACGGGAACGGACGGAAAACCGTTTGAAGTAACGCCGTTGATTATGGTATCGTAATAACGCTCTTTCATCCATATCTTATCGACTTTCAAAATGAAGTGAGCGCCAAATTTGCTCGTTATTCCGTTAAAATTTCTATAAGGCGGCTCGTATCCCTCGAGATTGCCCGCTTTATCCTTGTATGCGTCCTCTAACGTGTCGTCCCAGGTGCACTCGAACACCTGAAACGCTTCTTCGACTATTTGCGGTCTGTCCTCACCGAGAGTGGAGTTTTTAAGAGTGAAAATGCAATTTTTCATTTTGTCTTCCGTCTTATCCCCGGGAAAACCGAGACGCACAGCCTCTTTAAAATACTTTTTATCGTCAGGAATAAAATTGAGCGAGCATTTTTTTGTTCTCAAAATGTTCTGCGCCGTGTTAGAGCTGTTCCTTGCTTCCAAAATCATGGCGTAATAGTCTTTGCCGGCAATATAATACGGGAAACAAAGAGAATACGAACCGAGATTGGTTTGTCCGCTCTCACAAACCGTTCCTATCAATATGGTAGGCATGGGTATGAACGAAGAAGTCTGATAAAAATTGTCTACAATTCTTAAATCTTTAAATTGATCCATATAAGCCTGCGATAATAAGTAAAATAAATAATTTTACAGCAAAAATACGGCCGCATAAACAAAATTGAATACTGCGAATTTTAAAATGAATTTAGATTGTATAGCAACTTTTTGACGTCAATTATGTTTATGCCGTAATACTTTTTGCAGTAGTTATATTTAATATATTATAACCCTTATTTAAAGCGCCGTAAATAACTATTTTAAATTTATAAAAATTAAAACAGGATATACGGCGCATATACTCTTTTGCCGATTATATTCAGAGTGAATCGGCAAAAGGTTTTAAATTAAAGGCTGTTTTTTCAGAGTAAGCCTTGCATAAGTTTTTATGCCATAAGTTTTTATTTTATATCGTCTCTGAGAAATTTTTTATCTTCCTCTTTCACGTCAAGACCTATCGTTCCGCCGGGATTCATAAGATACTCGGGGTCAAAATAATTTTTCAAGGCTTTAAATACTCCGAACTCATTTCTGCCTAAATATCCCTCGAGCCACGGGCCGAACATTTTTCCTATGCCGTGGTGATGGCTCATTGCCGCACCTGATTTTTGGATTGCGTCCAAAATAGACGAATGGTATTTTTTGAACTCGTCGGCGTCGGACATTTTCGTTATAAAAATAAAGTATAGGTTTGCGCCCTGCGGATAGCAATGCGACATATGCGTAGTGACGATAGTGTTAGGCAGCTGTTTGCAAACCTTTCTTACGTCGAGATGCACCTGCTCCATGTTAGACCAATTTACACTACACTCCATCGTATCTGTCATAACGCCGAAATCCAGAAGCGTATCTCTAAGATACGGGTCGTTAAACCTGCCCTTTTCCCACGACTTGCAAACATATCCCGTGAGCGACATACCGCCGTATTTTTTTGCGATTTTGCGAATATTTTTGGCAACGTTTTTGCTGTATCCCTTTTCTCCGTCCGTAAAACCGAGAAAGAGGCATCTTTCCATATCCTTATAGCCGAACACGTTCAAAAGTTTATTGAGCGGCGTTTCGTCAACGTTGTAAAGGCGAAGCATGAGGCTTGTTTCTTCCTGGTCGGAAAGACGGAAAACAGACGAGAAACCGCATTCGCATTGCATCATCTCTCTTGCGGCGGCCATAGCTTTATCCCACGTTTTAAAGATATAGGAAAATCTTTTGCGGTTTTTCGGCATAAACCTGAAAACTCTCAGCGTAACCTCTGTCAAAACGCCGAACGCACCCTCGCTTCCCATCATTATCTGATTGAGATTAGGGCCCGTAGCTTCACGAGGATATTTTGTCGTAGAAATAGTGCCTATCGGAGTGGCGTATTTTTGAGACAAAACGATATCTTCTATTTTGCCGTAATAGGTCGAGTTTTGTCCCGCACCCCTCGTCACTACCCAACCGCCGACGGACGAATACTCAAAAGACTGCGGGAAATGTCCGCACGTATAAGCCCTTTTGGCATTAAAAAGCTTTACGGCATCGTTGAGCGTTTCCTCGAGTTTGGGACCGCTCATACCTGCCTGGACGGTTATTGTTTGGTCGGTTTCGTTAAAACAAATGACCTTATTGAAATTTTTGCGCATATCCAAAGATACGCCGCCCTTTACAGGCTCGACGCCCATAGTGACTGACGAGCCGCCACCGTATACGTATAGCGGAATTTTGTTTTTTACGCAGTAGTCGACAATCCTTTCGATTTCCGACGACTCGGACGGATACAAAACTACGTCAGGCAGAGAATCGAATCTTTTTTGTCTCATTCTGAGGCAGTCGTATCCCGTCTTACCGTAAGCGACGGAAAGTCGGTCATAGTCGGACGTAGAAACGTTATCCTCGCCCACAATCTTTTTAAACTCGTCAATATGTTTTTTGTCCATTTTTGACGGAATATTGAGTTCTACCTTGTCAAACCCGATATCTCTATCGTATTGCTTAAAGTCGTCGTCGGTAAGATGAAAAATTTCCTTCATCATTTTATACAGCGATTCTTTAGGATATTTAACGAAATTCGGGTCTCCCCACCTGAATATAGAGCGATAGCTGTCGCTCGGAGCGGGCTCCTTTACCCACTTGGGTTCAAATCCCTTATACGGTTTAACGCTCATAGTTTAGCCTCCTGATATTTTGTGAGTTTTTATATTGCTCGGTAAGTTTTACCGATTGAGTGATTTTTTATAGCGAATATTTTTTTGATTTTAAGCAAGCAATTCACTTTGCGATGCTAAAATTTGCCTTATTTTACATCTCTTTTTAAAAGTTTCTTCAACTTTTTGTATAGCGGTTCGAGCTTGTTGTAAACCTGGCAGTATATGTCCTTATAAAGCTCCATATACAGCTCGTGTTCTTCAAAGTCGGGATAAAAGGTATCCTTTACCCTCACCATATTTGCAATAGCCTCGTCGTAGTCTTTATAAACTCCTTTTGCGACGAATGCGACCATAGATGACCCGAGTCCCGACGCTTCATGCGTCTGAATACGTTTTACGGGCAGACCGAACATACTCGAGGTTATCTGGCAAATTTCGTCCGACTGGCTTCCCCCACCGCCGATAAAAATTTCCGTTATCTTTTGCCCGCTTCTCTTTTGCATGGCGTACATACTGTCCATAAGTCCGTAGTTTATACCCTCTATTATCGCCCTGTAAATATGCGCTCTCGTATGGCAATCGGAAAAGCCGATTATCGCTCCTCGTGCGTTGGGATTGACAATGCCGGGTGACCAATACGGCTGAAGAATGAGCCCCTCACAGCCTGCCGGGACTTCGCAGAGATGTTTGTTTAAAAGCGATTCTGCACTGACTCCTTCACGCTTTGCCTGTTCGCACTCTTTTGCCGCAAATTCCTTTTTAAACCACGACAGCATCCAATAACCTCGGTATATCTGCACTTCGGCGTTATATAAGTCGTTTGGAACGGCGGGATAAGCAGGCGCGTATTTCATCGGCTCGAAGTAGTTGGGCGTAGTAAAATGAATTGTCGCCGTTGTCCCGAACGACAGTGCCGCTTTGTTTTTTGTGGTGACGGAAAGTCCCAAAGTTTCACAGCCTTTATCCGAGCCTGAGGCGATAAGCTCAAGCCCTTCGGGTATCCCCGACAGTTTGCTCATTTCGGGTGTGATTTTACCTATCACAGTGCCCGAATCGACTATTTCGCAAAGCATATCGTTAGGTATATCGTAGAGGCACCGTGTTAAACCGTTTTCTTTCATCCACCTTCTGTTTTTATAGTCAAAAGGAACGTGACCTATCTGATTTGTGGCTGTATCTTTCAATACTCCCGTCATTTTATAATTGAGATATGTGGACAACATGACGTATTTTGAAGTATTTGCCCAGATATCCGGCTCAAAATCCATTATCCAATTGCATACAGACTGACGGTGCTGCATTTCAATGGTATCCATAACGCCTGCGGCATTGAATACAAACGATTTTATCGCAGACAAATGATTGGTGTGCTCCGCTTCTCTCTTGTCAAGCCACAGCACTATATCTCTTAACGGTTTTAGCTCTTTGTCAAGACACAGCACCGTATCTCTGAGAGTCGTTATCGTTACCGCAAAAGCCGATGACATCAGCTGAGGCGAACGGCTTGCCAATATTCGGGACACAGCGCAAAGTTTTTCAAAATAGAAATCGGGTTTTTGCTCCGCCCAACCGGGATTTTTCGAGAAATAAGGCACCTCGTATATTTTTTGTTCGATATCGAGGATATTTCCTTTTTCATCGATAAACATACCCCTTATACTCTGCGTGCCTATATCAAAAGTTAAAACAATACCTTTATTCATTTTCACCCCTTATCATTTTACCTTTTGCAAGTTATTTTGCTCCGTCAAACAGTTTCGATGAAGTAGCAATGACGTCGACCCCGAGATTAAGCACGTTTTTAATAACCGTTTCACCCCGTTTGACTGTTTTATCTACGACCGTTTTGTTGATTTCTTTCATTACGTCGAAGATTTTGTCCTTAGGTATTTCACCGCTTACTCTGACGGGCAAAACGGGAATGTCTTTAAATGCAGTCCTAACCGTGGTAGTAAGCGTTCGTTTAGGTGCGGTAAGCTCGCTTATGGCAAATTCCTCACCTTTTTTGCATTTATTTCCCTCTACCTTTAAGGTTTTTTCGTCAATTTTTAAAAGACAGCCGTTCGGGCATACGATACATATCAGCTCTTTCATATCAGCCCTCCTCGATTGAAAATTCCACCGACGAATCCTTCGACAGTGCGCAACCTGAAAAATCAACGCAAATACGCTCCATTTCAGGCGGTTTTAAATTCTGATACCTTCTTTTGAATACTTCCCTGCCGTCGACTTTAAGGATGACTGTGCAATTTTTCATCACATGCGAACTTCTGAAAAACATAATTACTTTGGATAAATCGGTATTTCTGTCAAGTTTTTCAGGCACTATATAAAGAGTATTTTTATCCGCATTGACGTCGGTAAGCTCTCGCTTTTTTTCCTTATACGCCGCTGCGTTTGCTCCTGCTATCTCACCGCTTTCCGAAACGTAGTCTACAAGGTCGTTGACGTGAGTTGCGTTGCCCGCCGTGAACACGCCGTCAACGTTGGTCATAAAGGTATTGTCGCACACTGCGCCCTTTGCTCTGCCGTCTGATTTGACGCCGACAGATTCGGCGAGCTCGTTTTCGGGAATGAGTCCGACGGAGAGGATTAAACTGTCACACTCTATAATTTCTTCCGTGCCTTTTATAGGACGCATTTGAGAATCGACTTTAGATATTTCCACAGCCTCAAGCCGAGAATTTCCGAAAACTCTTGTCACGGTCGTGGATAGATGAAGCGGAATATCGAAATCGTTAAGACATTGCATGATATTTCTCGTCAGTCCCGACGGCGTATCTTTTGCCTCGTATACGCCCACCACCTGAGCTCCCTCGAGAGTGAGGCGTCTTGCCATAATGAGCCCTATATCTCCGCTGCCCAAGATAACGCACTTTTTACACGGCATAACTCCGAGCAGATTGACAAAATGCTGAGCCGTGCCTGCGGTAAATATCCCCGACGGACGGGTACCCTGTATAAACACTTGTCTTGCCGTTCTCTCTCTGCACCCCGTGGCAAGTACGAGAGCGTTTGCCTCAAAGATTTTTATTCCCTCTCTCGTTACAATCGAAAGAACAAACTTTGAGTTTTCTCTTTCAATTTTTGTTACGAAAGCCAACAAAAGATAATCTATCTTCTTTGCCTTGACTTCGTCGATAAATCTCTCGGCGTATTCCGGCCCCGACAGCTTTTCGCCGAAGCGGACAAGCCCGAAACCGTCGTGAATACACTGTTTCAATATTCCGCCCAAAGACGCTTCCCTTTCGACAATCAAAACTTTTGCGCCCTTATCGTGTGCGGATATTGCGGCGGCAAGCCCGGCAGGACCACCGCCTATTATAACGACGTCGTATTTTTCCATATTATTTACCCTCCTTTGTGTGAGAGTAATTTATGACCGAGCCTTCCGAGCCTTTAACTACGGAGGTTAAATCGCACCCTTGATACTCGGAAATAATTTTCGTAACAAGCGGCATGCAGAAACCGCCCTGACATCTTCCCATACCGGGACGCACTCTTCTTTTCACTCCGTCCACGGTGGGAACGGAAAGCGTACGGTTCAATGCGTCTAAAATCTCGCCCTTGCTCACTTCCTCACAGCGACACACTATGACGCCGTAGTCGGGATTTTGTTTTATGAGCCTGTCTCTTTCCTCGAGCGGCATATCGGCAAGGTGCGGTATGCCCTGTCTGACAGGATTAAAATCTTTATTGACTTCTGCGCCGCCCAGCATATCGACGCACATTTTTGAAACGTCCAAAGCTACGGCAGGAGCGGTAGTCAACCCGGGCGACTGAATACCCGCACAGTGCACGAGATTTTTTGTCTTGTGTCCTTTTTCAATTATGAAATCTTCTTCAAACGTCGGCGCTCTGACTCCGGTAAAATAGGTGATTATATCTTTCTTGGAGATGAGCGGACTTGTTATCGACTGTTTTTTGAATACGCCGTTTATGCTTTCGGCATCGGTGGCGAAGTTTTCTTTTTCATACGTTTCCACGGCGTTGGGACCTACAAGCAGGTTATCGTGCACCGTATGTAAAATTCCGCCTCCTTTTGTATTGGGAGTGCTCTTAGCCCCCTTAATGCCCGCTATGGCCGTAACGTATCCGCCCGTCTTTTTGTCCAAAATTGAATTCGTTCCCCTGCGAGGGTGAATGGAATAAAATCTGTCACCCGCCATTTTAGCGACGTCCTCGGCAAAACAGCCTGCGGCATTGACGACGATTTTAGGGTATATTATACCCCTGTTTGTAACTACCGATTTAATAACGCCGTTTTCGACGGTCATATCCGAAACGAAGGTGTTTAGAGATATTTTTGCGCCGTTGGTTACGGCGTTTTCGGCGTACGCTATCGTCAGATTATACGGACAAACGCACCCTGCCGTGGGACTGAAAACGGCAAATTTAAATTTTTTATTTAGTCCGGGTTGAAGCTTTCTCAATTTTCTTCTGCCGATAATTTTCGTCCCTTTTACACCGCATAATCTCCGCTGTAAGACATAAAGCCTGACAAACGGCTTTAGCCAAAGTTTGCTAATTCCGACGTATTGCCCCACCCTCTTGAACGGAACGTCGAGTTCACGGCACACTTTGTCATACATTTCGTTTCCTATCAAAACGTAGTGCTGCTTAAGCGAACCCTTATTTAGGTCAATTCCGGGGTGGACCTCTCCGTCGTTTCTCGACGAGGCGTGGCAGGCTACGTCACTTTCCTTGTCGACAAGCAAACAGGATATCTTCCACTTGGTAAGCTCTCTTAAAATGGAACAACCCGATATACCACCGCCTATGACAAGCACGTCGACGTTTAAACCGTCGAGGGACGTGTCGTTAATCGAGGGAACTCGGGTCTTGGGAATTTCACGGCCGTTTAAAACAATGTCGTTTACTACGTGCTTGCCGCTCTTTTTATCTACTGCGGTTTTGCACGCCAAAACGATATCGTCCCAGCGGTCAAGTGAGCCGCTCAAAACGATACTGTCGTCGGTAAGAGTAGCCGTTACCCTACCGTCGAACAGCTTTTTCAGACGTGCGTTCAGTTTGTCAATATTCATTTTCGCCCCATATTGTAAATAATGTGTTTTTATTATACAAGTAAACGAATTTTGTGTCAATACGCAATTTTCGGAGATTTTCTCACCAAAGGCAGCTAACGCTCGAAAAATCGCAAATTATAGCAATAAAAAAGTCTTAAAAGCAAAACGCCTGTCAAAATTTATAAATCGATAAAAAGCGTCACGTCAGGCTTTTTGGATTGATTGATATTGCTATTGACGAAAAGAATTTTTTTTGATATAATACAAAAAATAAAGGAGAAACGTATGACATCAGACGATAACGGCGATTGTAGCCGAACTTATTTCAAAAAACTAAATAAAACTTTTTATTCGCTTCGATTTCTCTCGAAAGCGATATTATGCTTGCCGTGCATGAGGAACACTTTTATGCTTCCCTGCTCGGCATTCTTGGTTTAAAGGAGAAATCGCGATATGCAGTATATAGGTATAATTATCGGAATGGTTGCTTGTATTATATTTTCCGCTTATTTTTCGGCAACCGAAACGGCTTTTTCCTCGCTCAGCAGAACGAGAATCAAAACCCTTGCGGAAAAGGGTAACAAAAGAGCAAAACTGGTTTTAAAACTTTCGCAAAACTATGACAGGCTTTTATCCACTCTTCTGATTGGAAACAACCTTGTCAACATCGGCGTGGCGTCACTCGGCACCGTGCTTTTTGTCAGCGTGCTCGGCGATATAGGCGCCACAGTTTCCACCGTTGTTATAACGATTGTAGTTTTGATATTCGGCGAGGTTTCGCCCAAAAGCATAGCAAAGGACTTTCCCGAAAGTTTTGCCATGTTCTCGGCTCCCCTATTGCAGTTGCTTATATGGGTATTCGCTCCGCTCAACCTGCTCTTTTCATTGCTTAAAAAGTTTATATCCCTTTTCTTTAAAAAGAAGGCGTCAAACAAAATGTCTCAAGCCGAGCTTTTAATGTTTGTCGAAGAAGTGGAAGAAGGCGGTTCTATCGACACAAGCGAGGGCGACCTGCTCAGAAACGCCATAGAGTTTTCCGAAGTCAAAGCAGAGCAAATTTTAACGCACCGAGTCGACCTTGAATCTCTTTCGCTAGATATGCCAAAAAAGGATATAGCCGAAAAGTTTGAAAAGACTAAGTTTACCAGGCTTTTGGTCTACAACGAGGATATCGACAACATCATCGGCGTTTTGCATATGAAAGACTTTTTCACCGCAAAAGGTATAACCGATAAATCCATAAAAGATATCATCACTCCCCCTATCTTCACGCATAGTTCCGAAAAGATAAGCGAGTTGCTCAAAAGATTGCAAACAAACAAATCTCACGTTGCCGTAGTTTTAGACGAATACGGCGGAACGCTCGGTATCGTAACAATGGAAGATATTTTGGAAGAACTCGTCGGTGAAATATGGGACGAGCACGACGACGTGCAAGAGGACGTAAAACAGATTGACGAAACAAACTACACCGTAAATTGCGGAATGAACTTCAACGACTTTAGCGACAAATTCGATATTGACGTACAGTCCGAAAGCTCAACCGTCAACGGCTGGATATCCGAACAGCTCGACAAAGTGCCCGTCAAAGACGATACGTTCAATTTTAAAAACCTCACCGTTACCGTCACCGAAGCCGACAATCACAAGGCGCTTTTTGCCCACGTGCTCGTCAATCCGATAACTGAGGAAGAAGAAGACAAAAAAGATAAAAAAGATAAAGACGATAAAGACGATAAAGAACATATCGACGAAAAACAAGAAAAATCCGACAAACCCGATCCATCGGACGAGCAGTAAATAATTTGTTCCTCTTTCCCGATTATGCAAATTTTCAACCACTGCGACAGCTATTATAACAGCTATCAACAACGCTTACTATAACCCCAATTAAAATACATAAAAAGAAGCGCTCAAGCGCTTCTTTTTAATTGTATCAGTTATGCAAGTGGCAACGACTACAAAAAGCGTCTTTTTATGAAGGCAAGACGAATGATAAAAAGAAACGGCAAGCATTTGCTTGCCGTGCCAGCTGTCGCCTTGCGGCGACGATATGGCGGAGAAGGAGGGATTCGTAAGAAGTGCGAAAGCACGACGGAATAGCGAGGAGCCTGCTCACACAAGCCATGCTTAACGACGAGCGTCACATATTTCGTTTCCCGATTAGCAAGAAATGCAAAGGCGAAGCAAAAAAAGAAAAAATAAAAAAGCAACGAGTGTTGCTTTTTTATTTTGATTAAAGGCGAGCCTTTGCTTGGCGGAGAGTTATCGCCTTTGTACGAACTTTGAAAGTCAGATAAAGGAGCAGTCTCTTTGGACTGATTTTCTGTTTCCTTTACCGAATCGATCGAGTTGTTGTGCTTTTTGAGCGAATCGGAGAAATAGTAGTTTATTCTTTCAATAATGCTAAATCTTATTGACGATCTTTTTGTAATCTTATCTTTCAAAACTTTTTATTTATTGACATTTCGTTCATTTATTTGTATAATAAGTAAGAAAAGTAATACTAATTATACTGAAGGAGTGTATTATGGAGAATTTCCCTGAAGGTAAGTTTCTGACTACGGTAAAAATCGGTCCAAAAGGACAGATTGTTATTCCTAAAGAGGTACGGGATATGTTTTCGCTGAATACCGGCGATTCATTACTTTTAATGGCGGACAAAGGACAAGGTATCGCCTTGCAGCCGTTTTCTTATATGGAAACGTTGTGGAATGCTGTTAACAATATTAAAAACGGAGATAAAGATAAAAAATGAACGCGCTTGAAGTCAGGGAATTAACAAAAGTCTATCCGGAATTCACGTTGGATAAGGTAAGTTTTTTCGTGAAGCAAGGGCATATTTCCGGACTTATTGGAAGAAACGGAGCAGGGAAAAGCACGACAATTAAAGGTATTTTACGTCTTATCAATGCAGAAGGAAGTGTCTCTGTATTTGGAAAAGATTTTCTTAAAGAGGAAATGGTTGTTAAACAGACGATAGGTTATGTCGGGGGCGGTTTTCGATATTATCCTATGAATACGCTCGCTGCAATACGCAAAGCATACGCGCCTTTTTATCCGACTTGGAATCAAAGTAAATATGAAAAATTCCTTTCGCAATTCGAACTTATTGAAAATAAAAAGGTAAAAGAGCTTTCCG
>CALVKR010000001.1 GCA_944332995.1 uncultured Clostridia bacterium | reverse complement strand
AGATTAAACAGTAACGCGATTCTCAACGGGAGTGGAAATACGAAAATTTTAGCTCAAAAAGGCAATAGAAGGACTAGTTGAAAATGCAACAAGGATATAGAATTATTTCTATTGAAGCGGCGGATATTTATCGGCACGGGCAAGAAAACGGCGTTAGCGTTGGGTATAATATGCCCGAAAGCAAAAGCGACGCCTATTTTCGTTTGTTCAAAATCTATTTGGATAATTCGCTTGACCTAATTGAACTTGAAAAGGCATATAAGCGCATTTGTCGTAAAAAGTTTTCTTTTCAAGATAAGAGCGGAAACGAATATACCCTTGCCGTTATTAACTTGAAGTTCAACTATACTTACAAGTCCGAAAACGGGAAGCCTATAAAAAAATAAAAGACTTGCGTGCGCATTTTTACGAAAACGGTTTTTATTTAGATGGTATTCACTACGTAAGATATAAGCGTAGTGCGGGCAGTTCAAGAGAGGGTAAATGCCTTTTTATTGATGAGCGTTTGTATAAAGCAATGGACAAGTGGAGCAGTTGTGGCTTGAAAGCGCAAACCGACCTTGCCTCGTGGGAATCGTATAAAGCATTGTCGCTTAGCAGTATCAAAGGAACGATAAATATTCCGCTTGAAGGAATTTTGTTCGTGCCAGATTATAAAAGCATATTTACGGAAGAAGTAATATCCGTAGAACTTAAAGACGGAAAACTTGTTGCAGAGCAAAAACAGACGGAAATCACCAACGATATTTGGGATGGCGAAAGCCTTTTAGACGAGAGCGTGTTTGAAAGCGGATATACGGACAAGCATATGTTGCTTCTTCGAAACAAGTTCTTTAAGTCTTGCACGTTTAGAACGAAACTTCAAAAATGGATAAAAGATAAAAATATTACCCTTGACGACATAAAGAAAAGGGGATTTGCGCTTGCAACCGACGTAAGCCAAATCGTAATGGTAACTACGCCTAACAGTTTGAAATATCTTAAATTTGCAGGCGGTCTTTCAGAGAAAAATATTCGCAAGTGGATAGAAAACGTGGATAATACTTTTGGCGTGGTAAAATGGGATAAAGGCACGAAATTTTTCCACGGCGATATGGTGCAAAGCAGTTATCAACTTCTCAATACGTTGGGCTTTGATAAGGCACAAGCGGAAGAATTATTAAAGTCGAGTTTTGATTATATCACGCTTGTTCGTAACGACATGGAGTTTATGCGCTATCATTTTACCGATGCTTACGTAAGGGAAAAGGACGGGGAAGAGGAGCCTGCAAAAAAGGTGGAAGACTTCTTGTTGTCGAAAATGGATTTTACCGAACACTATGTAGATAGAGAGGTGATTAAACAGTTCGTTCATACCATTGTTCCCGTAACGGAAACGTGCTTTCATTGGTATATGAATTTTGACTTAATTGACGTGCCAAACGATATGAAAAAGTTGGTATGGGAATTTACGATTGATTATAAATCGGCAAGGTCTTATAGAAAGGAAAAGAACGGTATGCTAAGACCAAATCAATGGCAAGATTTGACGGTAAAGGTGTTTATATAGTATAAGAATGATAAGGGAAAACGTAAAAAATCAAAATTGAATACAACCGCTACGGCGGATAAATATATAGATAACAGTATCGTGATAACAGCCTAAAATTAAACGGGCAATTTGTCGCTAAGGGCAAAAGATAACGAGCACAGGCTAACATCAAGAACCCCAGAAAGTAATTTAAAACAATTGCAAAACGAAAGCGTGTAGCGAAAGCGACACGCCTTTTGTATTTAATTATTTTTGTTCGAATGGTAAAATAACTGCTCTTTTGTTTATTAAAATTAACTTTAACTTAAATAAAGCGAATTAAAAACGATTAAATTTATAATAGAAATTTTGAAAATCACAAAAGAAAAACTGACATGCCATTACGTTGCAAAATGACAATTTGCGATTTATACAAAACGTAAGGAACAAGTTGCATAATTTAATTATTAATTTATATTAGGTTTAAATATTTAGGTTTAATCCTATTTTATGGGAATGGATTTTCTGGTTGATTTTATCATTTTGAGTATGGCTTCTAAAATATAAATTAATTAAATATGACTATTGTATTTCATAAATCGGTGTGGTAGAATAAGTGGCAGATATATTTATAGCGCAAAAAACTCACTTTACGAGATTAGATTTAACGGAATCTAACCACTTAAGAAATTTAAAATAAAACTTTTACAGAGGTGAAAAGATGAAACAAAGATTTTTCATTTGTGAACATTGCGGCAACATGATAGCCATGGTCAAGGACAATGGCGTGCCCGTCATGTGTTGCGGGCAGAAGATGACGGAGCTTATCCCCGGCACGTCGGACGGTGCGGTTGAAAAACACGTGCCCGTATATAAGACGGAAGGAAACAAAGTCGTTGTCACGGTCGGAGAGGTTGAACACCCGATGACCGCAGAACACAATATCGAATGGGTATCCATTCAAACAAAGTTCGGAAACCAAAGAAAACAGCTTCCCGTTGACGGTGCGCCTAAGGCTTGTTTTGCGATTTGCGAAGGCGACGAGGTAGAGGCGGTTTATGCATATTGCAATCTTCACGGGCTTTGGAAAGCGTAACGGGCAGGTGAATTATGTTGGAAAAGGGAATGAAGGCTCCTGATTTTACGTTGAAAAATCAGGACGGTCAAGAGGTCAGGTTGTCCGATTTTATCGGCAAAAAAGTTGTGCTCTATTTTTATCCTAAAGACAATACTCCCGGCTGTACCCGTCAGGCGTGCGCTTTTTCAAACGCATATAATACATACAGGCAAAAGGGGATAGTTGTTTTGGGAGTCAGCAAAGACAGCGTGGATTCGCACAGAAAATTTGCGGACAAATACGGCTTGCCGTTTACGCTGCTGTCCGACCCCGACCTTGTTGCGATAAAGGCATACGACGTGTGGCAGGAAAAGGTTATGTGCGGTAAAAGGGGATTTGGCGTTGTCAGGACAACCTTTATCATAGACGAAAACGGGGCTATAGAAAAGGTTATGCCCAAAGTGAAACCGGACACGAATGCCGACGAAATTTTGCAATATCTTGGATAAAATTTAATAAAGCCCGGCGATAGAGTTTATTGTCAAGTTTTTATGGCATAACAATAAAATCGGATTTTACCGATAATCACAAAAAACGACCTTACGGTCGTTTTTTTTTGCGGTTAATAATAGTTTGTTTTTCATTGCGTTTTGCCCTTGCGTTAGAGTTTATCGGTTTGATAATACAAAATGGTTTTATAAATATTTTTGGATTTGAGATGATTATACATACAAACTTTTATCAGCCTGCTTTGAAGTTGTAGACGGGCTTGATGATTTTTTCTATTCTGACGGTGTCGCCTATAAGACGGACAATCTCGTCCATGGGTTTGTATGCCATAGGGGATTCGTCAATGGTGGACATACTTACCGACGTTGTATAAATTCCCTGCATTTGGGCGGCGTATTCCTCGACGGAGAACAGTTCTCTGGCTTCGCTTCTTTTTAAAATGCGGCCTGCGCCGTGCGGTGCGGAATAGTTCCAGTCGGGATTGCCGAGTCCTGTGGCGATAAGACAGCCGTCTCGCATATTCATGGGTATCAGCACCTTTTGTCCTTTTCGGGCAGGAATGGCGCCTTTGCGTACGACGTTTTCGTCGTCTATGAAATTGTGGACGGTTTCAAAATATGGGGCGTCGTATATCTTTAAAAATTGCTTGATTTTTTCCGCCATTGCCATTCTGTTGAGGCGTGCAAATTCCTGACATATACGCATATCGTGCATATAATCGTCATAGTGCTTTCCCTCGAGATAGCAAAAATCCGACGGAATTTTTGTCTTGTACGAATATTTTTTCGAGATTTCCGTAAGCAAGTCGGGAATCCTGTCAGGCGTCTTTTGCTCGTTCATCAGTTTGATTGCCGCTTCTTTTTCGGCATCAGCCGCCGTCTTGCAATCTGTCACGGCAATATCCTGGTAAATGTGAGCCACCTGAAGTCCGAGGTTTCTCGAGCCTGAATGGATAATAAGATATTTGTTGCCGTCGTCGTCGACGTCTACCTCTATAAAGTGGTTTCCTCCGCCGAGAGTGCCCATAGAACAGGTGAGTCGGTCAAGGTTTCTGAGTTCTTCATAGCATACGAGGTCTTTTATTATCGCCGACGATTTTGCCGCCTTGGCGGTTATGCTCGAGCCTGACGGAATCTCGCTTCTTATGTAGTCGTCAAGTTTGTCGTATTTAATATCGATACCGCCGAGTTCGACAGCGAGCATTCCGCAGCCTATGTCCACGCCTATGACGTTGGGTATCATTTTCCCTGACGACGTGGAGGTAAAGCCTACCACGCACCCTTTTGAGTAGTGGACGTCAGGCATTATGCGCACTTGTTCGTCGACGAAGGGCGGTTGGTTGATTAAGTCGTATATTTGATTTTCTGCTTCCGGTTCTATATCCGTTGTAAAAATTTTAAGATTTCTCATATTAACTCCGTTTTATTGATTGGTTAAATACCGTATTCGTGATACGGCAAAATAAGTTTCGCTTGTCTGATTAAAATGAAATTAAAGGGAAATAAAGTTGTACATTGGCGTGCTCCTTATCTGTACCGACGGTCGCGCCTGTCGTAGTCGTCCGGGTAGTAGTCGTTTGATCTCGGCGCATTGTAATCGCCTCCGGAAATGCCGTCATAGCGATCTCCTGGAATATCGCGCCCTTGGTATGATCTGCCGTCTCGGTAGTAATCTCTGTCGTTTGGGTAGTCGTATCTGTCGTCGGCACGGCGACCGTAGTTTCTGCCGTCGCCCGACATATAAGGCTGTTTAGGTTCGTCGTAGGGCGAGCCACCCCGTCTTTGGACGAAACGGTCATAGTTGTCCTTTTTCTTGCGGGGGATAAAAATCATAATGACCAATATAAGGGCGGGAATAACAATACCTGCGATAAGAAGCGCTCTTAAAGCGGGATTTGATACGGTGCCACCGGGATCTAAAGTTCCGTCCGCTCCGCCCGAGCCGATTGCGGCATTTTTTTCTTGCTCCGTGATGGGGTGAAGGGGAACGGTAAAACTTTTAAATTCGCCCATGTTTATGCTTTTAAGTTCCTGCGTGCCGTCCGATTTAAGTTGCATAAGCACCATTATATTTGACGTAGAATCTTTTTGTGCTCCTAAATAATAGAAATTATAGTCGGCTGACTTATAAGGAACGTAGTTGATATCCACCGTCGTATCCGAAGGCGCTAACGTAAACGTCGGGTATTCGGTTATTGCTTCCGACATTGTTTTAACTGTTAAATCTTCATGTTTGTCGATATATCCCTGCAAGCCGTGATATTGGCATTTGTATCTGGAATTCTCCTCCGCAAGAATTTCGAGATAATAGGTGGACGGCAGATTGATTGCATAATCGTAACCAATGAGATTCAGATAAAAACCTGAATTCTGAGAGGAAGAAAGCGACTTAAGGTCACCCGTATACGGGATAAAAATATATTGTTTTTCCGCAGCGTAGGCGACGGTGCTGTCCGACACGGCAAAGACGCTTGCCGTCAAAAGAACGATAAGCAAAATAGATATGGCGATGAGCACCGATATTCCTTTTTTGAGATTTGCCGTATTTTTCATAAACCGATTATACTACAATTATATCTAAAAATAAAGCCTTAAATCACAAATACTTGATTTTGGCAGACAATTTTAATGAAATTTTATAAAAACAATTTGTTATTTTGTCACAATTTTTCGCTTTTGATTTTTTGCGGTTTTATCCTGCCATTGATGGACGAATCGGAAATAATTTCAAACATTTTAAAGATAGAAAAAGAGCTTTCGGCAAGAGAGGCGGACCCTCTCAAAAGTTATAACGCCGATAAAGTGCATTTAAAGCAGATGGCGTTCCACAAATGCCCCAAGCGTAACAGGTGGGTGTTTGGCGGAAACAGGAGCGGAAAGACGGAGTGCGGAGCGGTAGAGGCGGTATATATGGCAAGAGGCATACACCCGTACCGCCCGAACAGGAAAGACGTTTTCGGTTGGGTGGTGTCCGTAACTTACGAAGTGCAACGTGACGTGGCGCAGTCGAAAATACTTAAATATCTTGCTCCGTGGTGCATAGAAGATATCGTGATGTTAGAGGGCAGAAAGTCAAGCCCGTCATACGGAATAATCGACTATATCGTGGTCAAAAACGAGTTGGGCGGATACAGCAAGATAGGGTTTAAATCCTGCGACCAGGGCAGAGAGAAATTTCAGGGTGCGTCGCTCGACTTTGTGTGGTTTGACGAGGAACCGCCGAAGGATATATACGAAGAATGCAAGATGAGAGTGTTTGACAAAAAAGGGGACATATTCGGCACGATGACGCCATTAAAAGGGCTGACCTTTATTTACGACGAGATAGAACTGAATAAATTTAACAGCGACGAGGTTTGGTGCGAGCATATAGAGTGGAAAGACAATCCGTATCTTGACCCCGAGGAAGTGGAAAGAATGATGAAAAATCTTTCCGACGACGAGCAGGAGACAAGACGTTTCGGGCACTTTCACACGGCGAGCGGACTTGTTTATTCCGAGTTTGACGAGTCCGTCCACGTCATCGACCCGTTTGATATTCAAAGAGAGTGGCAAAGCAATATTTCCATTGACCCCGGGCTGAACAATCCGACGTCCTGCCACTTTTACGCCGTGGATTACGACGAAAACATATACGTCGTGGCGGAGCACTACGAAGCGGGAAAGGACGTCGACTATCATGCCGAAAGGATAAAAGAGATAGCCAAAAGGCTGGATTGGCATACCGATTCGGGCGGAAGGATATGCGCTCTTATCGATTCTGCCGCAAACCAAAAGACGCTTGCCTATTCAAAGTCGGTGGCGCAGCTTTTTTGCGAGAGGGGAATTTTGGTAAATACGAAAGTTAATAAAGATTTGTTTGCGGGAATACAGCGTATAAAATCGCTTTTTAAAAACAGGAAACTTTTTATATTCAAAAACTGCGTCAATCTGATAAGAGAACTGAAAAGCTATTGGTGGGGCGACGACGACCGTCCGAAAAAGGCGGACGACCACGCCTTGGACGAGATGAGATATTTTGTGATGAGTCTGCCCAAGCCTCCTAAAAGAGAGGAAAGGGAAAAGACGCTCATCGAAAAAGATTTACTTAGACTTGTAAGGCATACGAAAAAATGAAAGGGGGATTATGGATGAGAAGATTTTGCAAACTCTTTTAAAAAAAGCGACGGGATACACCCACGACGAGATAGTGGAAGAATACAGCGCAAAAGAGGACGGCGTTGAGCTCGTAAAACGGAAGGTGACGAAAAAATATTATCCGCCCGACTGCGCCGCACTAAAAACCTATCTCGAACTGAAAGAGAGTAACCTGTCGCAGCTTGACACCGAAACTCTCAAGAAAGAAAAAAAACGATTGTTAAAGGAGCTGGAAAAGAAGAAATGAAAATCGAAAGATTAAAAAGTCTGGTAAAATGCGACGTCGCCTCTTGCAGGCGAAAAGCGGAATATACGATAGTCAGCGGCGTTTCCGTATCGCAGAACATCAATCTTTGCCGTGACTGCGCCGAGGAAATATACGAGGCGCTCGGCAAAATCCTGGTGCCGAAAAGTCCGCAGAATATGTTGAATAAGTCAAAGAGCACGATAAAAGGCGACGCCGTCACGCCTATAGCGGAAAAGGAGAACATAAACGGCGCATCGAAGGGCTTAAAAAAGAAAAAAGAGCCGACTGAAGAAAGGTAACAGCCATGGAATTTGTGGAAGATATTATAGCCGAGGTAAAAGAGGATTTTAACCGCAGAAGGGAGCAAAGGCGCTCGCTCGAACTCAATTGGCGGCTGAATATGAATTTTTTGCTCGGCAACCAATATTGCTTTATCGAAAACGGCGACATTCTCGAAAAGGGAAAGCAATACTTTTGGCAGGAGAGAGAAGTTTATAATCATATAGCGCCGATAGTCGAAACGAGGCTTTCAAAACTTGCCAGGGTAAAGGCGGGCGTTTCGGTCAGACCGTCGACGAACGATGACGACGACGTAAATTCCGCTAAGTTTGCCACGAGCATATTGAAAAGCATATGCGCCGAAAATAACTGGAGCTCGCTTATGAGCGAGGCGAATATGTGGAGCGAGGGAACGGGAACGGCGTTTTATAAGGTAGTTTGGGACAACAAAAAAGGAAAAGCCATCGATTTAAAAAAGGGAATTTACGAGGGCGACGTCGATATCAGCGTGTGTCCGCCTTTCGAGATATATCCCGAAAGTCTTACCGTGTCCAAGATATCGGAGCAGGAATCGATTATTCACGCTAAGGTTTACGGAGTGGACGAGATAGAAAGGATATGGGGAGTGAAAGTCGAGGGCGAAAAGGTAAACGTGTTTTCAATGGATAACGCTTCCGTTTTGGGCGGATTCGGATATAACGCCACGGTGCCAAAGATAATGAGCGAGGAAAAGGAAAACGCCTGCGTAGTCATTGAAAGATATTCAAGACCCACGGCAACGAGACCGAACGGCAGACTGACCATAGTGGCAGGCGATAAACTCATATACGACGGAGAACTGCCGTATATAAACGGCAACAGCGGTGACAGAACTTATCCGTTTGCCAAACAGACCTGCATAGATATGATAGGCTCGTTTTTCGGGGTTAGCGTCATAGACAGAATAATACCCGTTCAGAGAGCGTATAACACGGTTAAAAACCGCAAGCACGAATATATGAACAGGATAGCTATGGGTATTCTTGCCGTAGAGGACGGCTCGGTGGATACGGACAATCTCGAGGAAGAGGGACTTTCTCCCGGCAAAGTGCTCGTATACAGGCAGGGAAGCAATCCGCCCGTTATGATGAATATGGGAAGTGTGCCGAGCGATTTTCACGCAGAGGAAGAAAAGCTGCTTAGCGAGTTTGTCATGATAAGCGGGGTGTCGGAGGTTACAACCTATTCGCAGGTTCCGTCCAACGTATCGAGCGGAACGGCTATATCGTTGCTCCTCGAACAGGACGACACGAGAATATCGCTCACAGCCGACAGTCTCAGGGCGGCGGTCATTGAAGTGGGCAAAATGATAATAAGGCTATCCAAGCAATTTGCCGTCGTTGAGAGGACAAAGCGCATAGCCGGCGAAAACGGCGACGTGGAATTAAAGGCGTTTAAGGGTAGCGACCTTTGCAGCGACGACCTTGTATTCGATACCGCCAACGAGCTTGAGGAAACGACGGCAAGCAGAAAGGCTATGCTTCTTCAGCTTCTCGATATCGGATTGCTTGGCGACGAAAACGGAAAACTCAATGCAAGAGATAAAACGAAAATACTCGACCTTCTCGGTTTCGGAAATTGGGAAGACAGCCGAGACCTCGACGAATTACATTTGAAAAAGGCGAGCCGTGAAAACGAGGAGCTTTTGACAAAGCGTGTCAAGCCGGATATGGTGGACAATCACGATATGCACATTTTGGAGCACTCTAAACTTCTTTTGAAAGCGGACGTCGACGAGGCTTTGAAAGAGAGGGTGACGGAGCATATCAACCTGCACAGAGAGTATATAAACTTTGACGAAGGCGTGGAAAATCTGATAAAACAGTTTAACGCTGAGGGAGAATGAAATGGAAGAAATCAAACAGACAGACAATACCGCCACGGAGGAAATCCCGACAACGGAACCCGAAGTAAAAGCGGAAGAATACGGCAAATTCAAGAGCGGTGAGGAACTTTTAAAGGCTTACAACGAGCTTGAAAGGGAGTTTACTAAAAGGTCGCAAAGACTTAAGGAATTGGAGAGAGTAGTCCCAAACGGGAAGCCTGCCCCCTTTAAGGAAAGGGTGGAAAAATTCTTTGAGGAAAACGTGGACGCCAGACCTTTTGCAAAGGAAATGGCGCTGTTTTTGGAAGAGAATCCCGCCTATATAGAAGACAAGAGCGGGCTTGACGTTGCACTCGGCAGAGTATTGCTTAAAAAGAGTCCGCAAAAACTCGCGAGCGACGAAAAGTTTTTAAATGAACACATCTATTCAAATTCTGCCGTAAAGGAAAAGATTATCGAGGATTTTCTGAAAGGCTTGTCCGAAAATAATCCGCCTGCCGTGATAAGGGGCGGGCAAAGTCTCGTGTCGCCTCCGTCCAAGCCGAGGACGATAGAAGAGGCGGGGTGGCAACTTATGAAACTTGAGAAATAACGGAGGAATTATGGTAACTATTTCAAGTGCAGAAAACGCTTTAAAGACACTTTATCTCGGCGTTCTTGCCGAACAACTCAACGTGGGAGTAAACCCGTTACTTGCAAAAATCGGACAGACAACCGCAGACGTATGGGGCAAAGAGGTAGTCAAACTTGCTCCTTACGGCGTAAACGGCGGTGTAGGCTCGGGTACGGAAAGCGGCGATTTGCCCGGCTGTGCAGGAAACAATTATGCGCAGTTTAAACTCACTCTTAAAAACTTTTACGGCAATATAGAAATTTCCGACAAGGCTATAAGAGCGTCGGCAAACAGCGCAGGAGCTTTTGTCAATCTTTTAAACTCCGAAATGGACGGACTTTTGAAGTCGAGCAAATTCAATTTCGGAAGAATGCTTTACGGCGACGGCTCGGGACTTATCGCAACCACCGTCACGAACACTTCGTCAAAGACGAACGTCATTACCGTGGACAGCGTTAAAAATCTTATGGAAGGCATGGTCATCGACGTTTACGATACTTCCGACGCTATCGTATCCAACCTTGCCGCGTCCAGAGTTATCTCGATAGACAGGGCGACAAAAGAAATCACGTTGTCCGCTTCCGCATCAAGCGCTCTCGGAGCGGGATATAAAGTTTACGTTCAGAATTCTAAGGGCAACGAACTTACGGGTCTTGAAGCCATTTTCGGAACGGGGGAACTTTACGGATTGAGCAGAGCGGATTACAGCTTTTTAAACCCCTATAAGGTTACGGATACGACGGGCGTTTCCACCGAAGCCATTCAGGCGGCTATCGACAGCATCGAAGAAGTGGCGGGCGGAACGATAGACTTTATCGTATCGTCTTATAAGGTCAGAAGAGCGTATATCGAGTACCTTGCTCTCAACCGCACCAACCTTGACTATATGAATCTCGACGGCGGTTTTAAAGCTCTCTCGTATAGCGGTATTCCGTTTGTGGCGGACAGATTCGTGGACGACAAGACAATGTATCTCCTCAACACTTCCGACTTTAAACTTCACCAGCTTTGCGATTGGCGTTGGATAGAAGGCGAGGGCGGAACCGTTTTGCATCAGGTTGCCAACAAGGCGGTATATACCGCAACTTTGGTAAAATACGCAGACCTTCTTTGCGAGAGACCTATGGGACAGGCAAAGATAACTTTCAGCACGATAGCGTAACATACTGACGGACGGCACTCGAAAGAGTGCCGTTTATATTAACATGAGAAAGATAAAAAAAGATTTATTCGACATAGCAAAAAGAATCAGAGAGGTGGGCGACTATACGCTCTTTTTCAACGAGCAAAAGTCAAGATATGAAATTCACAGCCGATACGGGCTGGAACTGACTTTGTCCGACACTCCTCCTACCGGCGAGGATATCTTTAAACTGAGGCGGACGAGAAGGGAAAATATCGAAAAACTTTTAAACGAGCTTGAAAAAGAAAACCTTAACGCCGAAAGGCAAAGGGCGGAAAACGTTGTCCGAAAAGCACAGGAGGCGTATTTTGGAAGTTAAAAGCATTATAAAAAAATGTCTTGAAACGATAGGCGCAGAAGATTTTACCTCATCGCAACAGCTTAGCGGCGAGCAACAAAATCTGCTTGAAAGATTGATGAACTGTCTAAACCTTACTTATCTTGAAATTTGTTCGGATATCCTGCCGACGTCGGGCTCGGAAAAGGTGACGGTAGGGGACGGGATTATCGATTTGGCGCAGTTTTCGGAAAGGGTTACGAAAATCAAAAAAATTTTAAAGGACGGCATACCATGCGATTTTACCGTCTATCCGACATACGTTGCGACGGGCGCTATCGGGGAAGTGGAAGCAGTTTACGAATACACGCCGCCGGAATTGAAATATACCGACTATATCGACGATATAAATCTCAAACTCGTCACGATGGTTTACGGCACGCTCGGCAAATATTATTTTGAAAACGGAATGTATGACCTTTCGTCGTTTTGGGAGGATAAATTCGATAAGTCGATAAAAAAGGTGAAGTATTCAAAAACTATCGTATTGCCCAAAAGGAGATGGATATGAGCAAAAAATTCACCCTGCGGTTTAAAGGGCAGAAGCCTTTCGGATTTAACGACGACATAAGCTATGCCAAAGAGTGCGACGGATTCGTTTTCGGAGACGGCTCGCTGAAATCGGACGTGGGGTTTGCCGCCGCAGATTTTCCTTACCCCGACCCGAAAGACGGACGGCATACGATAAAACCGTTTACGGAGGGCAACGGCAACGAAGTCATCGACTATATGTTTTTATACAAGCGAACAAAGCCTGACGGAACTTACGACGACAGGCTCGTGGTAGTATCCGACAGAGACATAATTTATCAGCAACCGCTTTTTGCCGAGGGGGATTTTGAGTGCGTATACAACGTTACTCTCAACGGAGAAGCGAGCAGCGTAAACTTCAATCAGGACGGCTCCGACGTCATTTTGCTGTCCGGCGACGTGAGTTATCTTATCATGCTTGACGATACAACCGTAAACTTCAATCCCGATTCGCCGTGTTTTTCCTCGCTCACCTTTCACTATGAAAGAGTTTTCGGAACTACTATGGAAGAGCGCAACAGGGTTTGGTTTTCCGACGATTTCAATCCTTTGAATTGGAACGTGTCCACCGATGAGGGTGGTTATATCGACTTTCTGGACGATTGGGGCGACCTCTTAAAGGTGATAAGTTTTATGGATTACGTTTTCGTCTTCAAAGAGGACGCCATAATGCGAATTACCGCCTATGCCGACCAGACGCAGTTTTCCGTGGCGAAAGTGGCGATGGGCGTCGGCAGGATATTGAAAAACTCCATCGTGCTTGCAGGGGAGAGCATTTACTTTCTGACAACGAACGGGCTTTACTCTTTTGACGGATATTCGATAAAGGAGATAGACGATTCGCTTTTGAGAATAACGGATTATACCTCGCTTACCGCCTGTGCGCTTGACGGAAAGTATTATTACGCTTTCAGGGCAGACGACGCCGAGCCTTTCGGAAGCAACAACACGGTGGGAATTTATGACCTTGAAAAAAAGAGCCTGACATTGATAAAGGATATAGACGTAAAGGTGCTTTTAGCCGTAAGCAGTCATCACGCAAGCGAAGTTTTAGCGTTGATAGGAAACGAGATTTTAAAACTGACGGACAGCGGCGCCTATAAAGAAATTCCTTTAAACAAGACATGGAAAAGCATAGACACGACGTTTGACTCTATAAACAGAAAGGTCATAAAGGCAATCAACGTCTACACGTCAAGCGATATCGTTTTCAAGGTGACGGCGGACGGCAAGACATATTCGTTTAAAATTTCGGGAAAGGAAGCGTATCAAAGGGTAAGAATCGAAAAAAGCGGTTATATTCTGTCGTTTGAAATCGATTGCGAAAGCGCCGAAGCGGAAATTAAGCCGATTGATTTTGAAATCGATATTGTCGAATAGCAGGTGCAAAATGGATTTTAAAAAAATAATGATTTTGATTGAACAGCTCAACAGAAGAATAATCTACCTTGAACAAAAGGTAAAGATTTTAGCGGGGGAATAAGATGTCATTTTGGGACGATTTTAAAGATTTGTTTAAAACAAAAGAACAGCTCGAAGAGGAGAGAACGCAGGCTATATCCGACGCTTTGAAAAAAGAGGAACAGGTTACGACTCAGTTAAAGCAGCTCGAAGAATTGTACAACTCCACTTTGGAAAAAGAACCGAATATCAACGAACTCTTTCCGTCCGACAGCGGACTTAAGACAATCGAGTATACTCCTAAGACGGACGAGGAAATAACTCAGCTTGCCGCCGATACCTTCAAGGGAAAATACGACGAAAAAAAGAACGACGTTACCTCGTCGAGCCTTGAAAAGGAAAATTCGCTTTTGACCAAGGCGTCGGAAAAGGAAGCTCAAAAAGAAACAGAACTCGGCAACCTGAAAAGCGAGAGGGACAGCGCTTACGAAAAGACGAAAAACAACGCCGTCAAAAACGGTCTTTCCCGTTCGAGCATTATGGATACTCAGCTCGAGGGTGTGGATAGCTCTTATAAGGCGGAAGCGGACAGCGTCAAGAACGCCTACGAAACCGAGCTCGATTCTATCGCCAATCAGATTGAAATACTTCTTTCGGAAAGAGAATCGGCGCTCGAAGCGCTCGATTTGCAATATGCAGGCGACGTCAAAAACAAAATCGATTCGCTTACGAAAGAGAGGGACAAACTGACAAAAGAATACGCCGAGTACAATCAAAAGGTTTTGGAAAAACAAAAAGACTATGCCGTCGAGCGTGAAAAGCAGATAAACGACTACCTCGAGGAAAAGGCGGAACAGGCAAAAATCAAGGCGGAATACGAAAAGGAATTCGGATACAGCGGAGAGAAAAAGGAAAACTACGAACAGCGCTTTAAGATAGCTTCCGATTTTTATAATTCGTTATCGCCGGATATTGCAGTCGACGCTCTTAAGGCAAGCCCGACGATGAAGTATTATCTCGGCATTTATTACGACACTTTGCTCGACAATTTAAACAACAGAAAGATAGGGCAAAAGAAATATTTTTAGGTGATACTATGTGGGAAGAATTTATAGGACAGGTTCTCGCCAACGGCGTTTGGGCGACGATGTTCGTGTTTTTGCTCATATACGTCCTGCGTGATTCCAAGGTGAGGGAACAGGCGTATATGGGCACCGTTCAGGCGTTGACGGACAGGCTTAAAGTGGTTGAGGACTTAGCCACCGTCATTTCGGCAATCGCATCGAACACGGACAATATTTTATACGAAATGCAAAGCAGAAACTCTAAATGGAAAGTCGCAAAAAAGAGCGTTATGGAGGGGGAGAAAGATTATGAATCTAAAAACAAGGTTGAAATCGGTTAGCTTTTGGACGACGCTTGCAGGCGCAATTCTCATGATACTGAGGGCGTTCGGCATAGAGATGGGAGGAACGGAAATCGAAACGGCAATCTCGTCAATAGCGAGCGTTTTGGTGTTCAGCGGAATTTTGATAGGCGACAAAAAGACTGCGGCTTCAAGCTCGGATGCCGTATCTCAAGACGGCGAGGCAGGCTCCGAGACGGTTGAAGAAGTCTTAACCGATGTGACAAACGAGACCGCAAACGAGGAGAGCGAAGAAACTGATTGCGAAGGACAATCCAAGGCAGAGTATGCCGTCGCCGCCGAAATCGAAAAAGAACAATAAAAAATTGACCGTTTTTGTCGCATTGCCGTCGCAGTTAAGACGGGCAGTAGTCAAACAAAAGCAAAAGGTTAGTATCCGTCGGTAGCGGACGGAATATGTCGTATCAGCTTTACAAGTCGATTTTTAGCGAGAAACCGTTAAAAACTAAAATTTAAAACGCCGTGCCGTAGAGCACGGCGTTTTTTAACGCTTTCAATAAATAAAAGTGGGTCAAAACGCTTGACTTACTTTTTGGCGTTTGATATTATTATTACACAAGTAGAAAGTCTTCTCACCAAACGCATTTCGTTGTTTTTGGTTTCTTAAAAAACTTACTTTGTTTTTTAGGTATCGGATGGCTTTTTGCTGTCCGATTTTTATTTTATTATGGAGGAAAACCACTATCAAAGAACTTCAAACCAACAATCAAATCCGTGACAGGGAAGTTAGGTTAATTTCGTCGGACGGAGCTCAGCTCGGGGTTATGTCGTCAAAGGACGCTCAGAAAATTGCGGACGACCAGGGATTGGATCTCGTTAAAATCTCGCCCAACGTCGACCCTCCCGTATGCAAAATCATGGATTACGGCAAGTTCCGTTACGAGCAACAAAAAAAGGAGAAAGAAGCCAAAAAAAATCAGCACGTTGTCGAGCTCAAAGAAGTTTATCTTTCTGCCACAATCGACGTGGGCGACCTTACAAGGCTTGCCAAACAGGCTAAAAAGTTTATCGACGACGGCAACAAGGTAAAAGCGTCGATAAGGCTTAAAGGACGTCAGCAGGCTCATCCCGAGATAGCCATGGACGTCATAAAGGAGTTTATCAAACTCGTCGGCGAGGACGTCGCCATTGAAAAAGCACCTATACAGGAAGGCAGAAACATTTTCGTGATTTTTGCCCCTAATGCGAAAAAATAGAAGGAGGCCACTATGCCAAAACAGAAAACACACAGCGGCGCTAAAAAGCGCTTTAAGGCAACCAGCAACGGACTTTATAAATCCGGCAAATCGGGAAAAAGCCACATCTTGACCAAGAAAACCCCCAAGAGAAAGAGAAATCTTCGCAGCGGCGGTTACGTAGACCAAACCAAGACAAACGAAATGAAGAGACTTTTGCCTTATCAATAGGAGATAAAATATGAGAATTAAAAGAGCTGTTAACGCGCAGAAAAAGCGTAGAAAGATAATGAAGCAAGCAAAAGGCTACTATGCGGCAAAACACAGTTTATACCGTGTAGCCAAACAACAGGTTTTGAAATCGGGTTACTATGCCTACGTCGGCAGAAAACAGAAAAAACGCGATTTCCGTTCGCTCTGGATCACCCGTATCAACGCCGGAGCAAGACAAAACGGGCTCAGCTATTCAAAACTTATGTACGGCCTTAAAGAGGCAAACGTAAACCTCAACAGAAAGGTTTTGGCAGAAATCGCAGTCAGTGACGAAAAGGCTTTTTCCGCACTTTGCGAAACCGCCAAGAAAGCCATCGCAAAATAATTAAATGCCGTAGGTTGCTACGGCATTTTAATTTAAAAATGGATATTATTTCTTCAAACTCAAATAAATACGTCAAACTTTTAAAGAGTCTTTCCGATAAAAAATCACGCGACGAAAACGGTTTGTTTTTGGCGGAGGGCGAAAGGCTCATAAAGGATATGCCGTCGGACTATTCGACGGAGTTTATGCTTGTGGCGCAAAACAAGCTCGACGAGTTTTCCTATCTTACGGCAGGCAAAAAGTTTTTTGCGGCAACCGAAAGCGTCATAAAATATGCCTGCGATACGGTAACGCCGTCGGGCATTGTCGCCGCCGTCAAAAAGGTAAGCCGCCCCTTCGAGCTTCCGAGGTCAAACGCCTTGCTTTTAGATTCGCTGCAAGACAGTGGCAACGTCGGCACGATAATCAGAACGGCTGTATCCTGCGGTTTTGACGATATATACCTTTATCGCTGTGCTGACGCCTTTTCGCCTAAGGCGGTAAGGGCAAGCATGAGCGGTATATTCAAAGCGAGAGTTTACGAGGTAAACTACGGGGAGTGTAAAACTCTTTTGACAGGCACTAACTCTTATGCTCTCGATATGGACGGGGATAACCTTTTTAAGGCAAACCTTATCGGCAAAGTAGTTTTTGTCGCAGGCAGCGAGGCGCACGGCGTATCCGACGAGATAAAGTCGCTTTGCAAAGGCTCCGTGGCGTTGCCCATGGGAAATAATATGGAATCTTTGAACGTTGCAGTTGCCACGGGCGTTGCAATGTATTATACTGTAAATACAAACAATTAAGGAGATATTTATGTCAGGACACAGCAAATGGCACAACATTGCTCAAAAGAAAGGTAAAACGGACGCCGCAAGGGCAAACGTGTTTACCAAGATAGGACGTGAAATAGCGGTCGCCGTAAAAGCGGGAGGACCGGACCCTAACTCGAACAGCAAACTTCGTGACGTCATTTCTAAAGCAAAAGCCGCCAATATGCCTAACGACAATATTACGCGCAGTATAAAAAAGGCGTCGGGCGAGGGCTCCACCGTCAACTACGAGGAAATGACCTACGAAGGCTACGGTGTGGGCGGAACGGCTTTTATCGTCGAAGCCTTGACGGATAACAAAAACAGAACGGCAGGCGACGTCAGGCATCTTTTCGATAAATTCGGCGGCTCTTTGGGAGCTACCGGCTGCGTTTCGTATATGTTTAAAAAGAAGGGCATCATTATCGTCGGCAAAAATTCTATATCCGAAGACGAACTCATGCTCACGGCTTTAGACCTCGGCGCCGAGGATATCAATTCCGACGACGAATATTTTGAGATAGTCACTGCTCCGACCGACGTGTTTAAAATCAAAGAGGCGCTCGAGGGAGCAGGCGTAAAAGTCGAAAACGCTCAGGTGGATATGATTGCCGATACCGAAAGCGAGCTCGACGAAAAACAGCAAGAAACGATTTTAAAGCTTGTGGATAAACTCGAGGAGCTTGACGACGTCCAGAACGTATATCACAACGCCGTCATCACGATTGCCGACGAGGAAGAATAGAGGAATAAAATGTTTAACGTAGAAGAGGTTTGCAAAAAAGCCAAGGCGGCTTCATATATTCTGGCAGGCTACACCTCCGAGCAAAAGAATAGAATGCTCGAGGCGGTGGCGGTGGCGCTTGAGGAAAACAAGGCGGAGATATTAAAAGAAAACGCCGTTGACCTCAAAAACTACACCAAGCAGGATTCCGTCTTTGTCGACCGTCTTACTTTGACGAGCGAGCGCATAGACACCATGATTGAGGGCGTAAGGCAGATTATCTCTTTGCCCGATCCTGTCGGCGAGGTGGTAGACAGCTTCACCAACAAGGCGGGGCTTAACCTCAAGAGAGTGCGTGCCCCTTTGGGAGTTATTGCAATTATTTACGAGGCAAGACCAAACGTCACGGTGGACGCCGCCGCTCTTTGTCTTAAAAGCGGAAACGCCGTCGTGCTCAGAGGAGGCAAGGACGCAATTTACTCTAACAGGGCGTTATACAAAGTCATGGAAGGCGCAATTGCCAAAGCGGGATTCGCTTCCGACTGCGTGGCGTTCATTGACGACACGTCAAGGGATTCGTCAAAGGTAATGCTCGGTCAGGGAAAATATATCGACGTCTGTATCCCGAGAGGCGGCGAGGGCTTAAAGCGTTTCGTGCTCGAAAACGCCACAATGCCGGTCATAGCTTCGTCGGGCGGAAACTGCCATGTTTACGTCGAAAAGACTGCCGACTTGGAGATGGCTAAAAATATCGTGTTCAACGCCAAAACTCAGCGTCCGTCCGTATGCAATGCGGCGGAACATCTTATCGTCGATGAGGCAATATGCGAAAAGTTTTTGCCCATGGCTTACGACGCTTTGTCTACCAAAAACGTGGAAATCGTCGGAGACGAGAGAGCAAGAAAAGTTTTGCCGAAAATCGGGATTATGACCGATGAAGACTACGGAACTGAATATGAAGCCTATAAAATGTCGTTTGCCGTGGTAAGCGGAGTGGAAGAGGCTGTGGATATGATAAATAAATATTCCACAAATCACTCGGATGCGATTATAACAAAAGACGAATTCGCCAAAAATTATTTTGAAAAGAACGTCGATTCCGCTTGCGTATACGTAAACGCTTCCACTCGCTTTACGGACGGATTTGAATTCGGGCTCGGTGCGGAAATGGGAATTTCCACGCAAAAGCTGCACGCAAGAGGTCCTATAGCGCTCAAAGAATTGACGTCGGTCAAATACGTCATCGAAGGTAACGGACAGATAAGAAAATAGAGGCAATGGCTATGATATATTTAGATCATGCGGCAACTACGCCGCTAGATAAAGAAGTTTTAAACGAAATGCTCCCTTTCTTTTCGGAGGATTTCGGAAACGCAAATTCGCAACACACTTACGGTCAGAAGGCGGCAAGCGCCGTCATTAAGGCAAGAGAGGAGATAGCAGGCTGTATCAACGCCAAGCCGTCGGAGATATATTTTACCTCTGGCGGAACGGAAGCGGATAACTGGGCGCTCAAGGGAGTAGCCTTGGCGCATAAAGACAAAGGCAGGCATATCATTACCAGCAAAATCGAGCACTCGGCAATTTATGCGTCCTGCAAACAGCTTGAAACTCTCGGATTTGAAGTAACTTATCTCGATGTGGACAGCGAAGGCTTTGTATCGTCAGACACTCTGAAAAACGCAATAAAGGATGACACTATTCTTGTTTCAATAATGTTTGCAAATAACGAGATAGGCACTATCGAGCCTATAAAGGAGCTTTGCGCCGTCGCTCACGAAAGAGGCGTGCTATTTCACACCGACGCCGTTCAGGCGGCAGGCTCTCTAAAGCTTGACGTCAAAGACCTCGGCGTTGACCTTATGTCAATCTCCTCGCACAAGTTTTACGGACCAAAAGGCGTGGGCGCGCTGTATATCCGCAACGGAGTAAAAATCGAAAAGCTCATCTCGGGCGGAGAGCAGGAAAGGTCTAAACGAGGCGGCACGACAAACGTCCCGGGTGTTGTGGGAATGGCAAAAGCCCTGGTCAAAGCGTGCGCTCAGATTGACGAGAACGCAAAATACGTTTCTTCGTTAAGAGACAGATTCGTCTCGGCGGTGGAGAGCAAAATAGAAATGATAAAATACAACGGTCCAAGACACGACCGTCTTCCCAATAACGCCTCATTCTCTTTCAGGTTTATCGAGGGTGAATCAATTTTGTTCTCGCTCGATTTAAGAGGCGTATGCGCTTCAAGCGGCTCGGCTTGTTCGTCAGGCTCGCTTGAGCCGAGCAGAACGCTCATGGCAATAGGCGTTCCCGTAGGAACGGCTCACGGCACGATACGGTTTAGTTTCGGAAAGCATAACACCGTTGAAGAAGTGGATAAAACCGTTGAAATTTTGGCAGATGAAGTAAACAGATTAAGACAAATGTCACCGCTTTTCAAGCAGGACAAGGAGAAAAAGGAATATGTATAACGAAAAAGTCATAAACGAGTTCAGAAATCCCCGCAACGTGGGCGAGATAGAAAATTACGACGCAATAGGCACCGTGGGCAACGAGGTTTGCGGCGATATAATGCAAATCACTCTCAAAATCGAAGACGGTATCATAAAGGATGCTAAATTCAAGACGTTCGGTTGCACTGCGGCTGTGGCTTCAAGCTCCATGGCGACAAGTATGATTATAGGCAAGACTATCGAAGAGGCCAAAAAAATCACCAATTCCGACGTTATCGAAGCGCTCGGCGGTCTTCCCGCTCAAAAAATACACTGTTCGGTTTTGGCAGAAGAAGCTATCGGACTTGCAATAGAGGACTACGAAAAAAAGAAAGCGGAAAACAAATAGCTTCAGCTTACATTTTTTGGCATAAATTTAGGACGCTTTTTACACATAATAAGGTAGGAGGCGTTTATGAAAAACAGTTTATTTCTCGGAGTGGCGTTAGGTGCCGTTGCAACAAGCTATCTTATTTGCAAAAATGAAATGAAGCAGTCGAGTAAAAAGAGCTTTATAAGAAAAATCGAAAGACTTTTTGACTGATATTTATCCGTTCGTGCTATGTCCGCAAAAACTTTTCTCTTGTTTTTGTCGGCATTATAAATCGAAACGGGGCGCAAAAAGATAAACTTGATAAAGATAAATTAACAATGCTAAGGCATTGTTTTTTTATTTTCAGCTTATTTTTAAGGATAGGGAAAAATACCGTTTTGTCCGTCAATAAATTTCGGCATTTTTCAGTCAAAAACTTATCTTTACACCTTGCAACAAATAAATGCAAACAGTTGACAAACATTTCAAAAGTTCTTATAATATTTAAAGTCAAATGCGCCATTAGCTCAGCTGGATAGAGCGTTGCGCTACGGACGCAAAGGTCAGGGGTTCGAATCCCTTATGACGCACCATGGCGTCGCCGTAAGGCGACACTTAACACGGCAAGCATAAATGCTTGCCGTTTATTTTTACGCCTACGGCTCCTTTTTCGTCAAAACGCAGTTTTGACGAGTTGTAGTAAAATGATTAACTGAATGGGGCAATAGAATTATCGGTATAGAGAAAAGGATTTTCTTACTTTGTGTTCGGACTTCGGTCATTTACGGGATAGTAAACTCCCTTGTCCTCTCACTTGTAAGGGGGCAATTGCAACTTTTCTGCTCGTTCTGGAAAGGGTATAAACTATTAAAGCGATATTTAACACGGTAAGGATAAATGCTTGCCGTTTATTTTTACGCCTACGGCTCCTTTACCTCAAAAGCTGCCGCTTTTTCGGGGATAGGAAAGGCGGTTGAGTATTATAGGATACTTCTTTGTCCTCTCACTTGTAAGGGGGCAATCTGCAACCCTTCTGCTCGTTCTGGAAAGGGTATAAACTATTAAAGCGATATTTAACACGGCAAGGATAAATGATTGCCTTTTTTATTGCCTGAAATTTTAGGTCAAACATAAACCGTAAACGATTTTGAGTTTAAAAAGGACAGGTGTGAAGAAAATAATAGTTGCTTTATCTTTTGAGCTATGATAAGATTTTATCGGGTGGTATATGAACGCTATTGAAATCAACGGATTGAAAAAATCGTTCGGCACCGTCAAGGCTGTGGACGACATAAGTTTTAAAGTCAAAGAGGGCAGTTTGTTTGCCTTTTTGGGCGAAAACGGCGCGGGCAAAAGCACCACGATAAACATTATTAGCACTCTCCTGTTAAAGGATGAGGGCGAAGTTTTCGTGGACGGATTGAATATCGATAAGCAAGCGTCCGAAATTCGCTCGAAGATAGGAATTGTTTTTCAAGGATACGTCCTCGATAAAAGACTCAGCGTAAAGGACAATCTCAAGATACGGGCGTCCTATTACGGAATATACGGCGAGGCGTGGAAAAAGCGTTTTGCCGAGCTCAGCGAAGTTTTTTCGCTCGATGAGATAAAGGGCAGGGAATACGGCAAGCTCAGCGGGGGACAGCGCCGCAGGGTGGATATAGCAAGGGCGCTCATCAACCGCCCCAAGATTCTCATTTTGGACGAGCCGACGACGGGGCTGGACCCTCAGACGAGAAAGACGGTTTGGGAGATAATTTCAAACGTCAAAAACGAGACCGGTATGACCGTTTTTTTAACCACGCATTACATGGAGGAAACGGCAAAAGCTGATACCGTCGTCATAATCGACAGCGGAAAGATAATAGCGGAAGGCTCGCCCGTCAGACTTAAAGATAAATATTCAAGCGATTATATCAAAATTTATTATCCGAAAAATGAAACTGTCGAAAAAAGTTTGGCAGGCTACGAATACAGCTATGTAGACAACTTCTACAAGGTAAAGGTGGCTTCGAGCGTCGAGGCCAAAGAGTTTGTTTTGTCGCACGGCAATATCTTAAACGATTTTGAAATAATTAAAGGCGATATGGACGACGTCTTCTTAAACGTGACGGGCAAAAAATTGGGCGGTGAAAAATGAAAAACGATTTCGTGTGTCTCGGCAATCTGATAGGTCGTGAAATAAAAATATTTTTAAAAGACAAAGCGTCGGTATTCTTTTCCATACTTGCGCCCATTATAATTTTGCTTCTCTATTTCCTTTTTCTCGGCGATATGCAGGTCAGCTCCGTAGAGGCTACGCTCAAAGGAACGGGTGTCTCAAGAGACCTTATAAAGTCATTTATAGACGGCTGGATGCTCGCCGGCGTCGTGTCCGTTGCCTGCATAACGGTATCTTTTTCGGCATACAACGTCGTATTGTCGGATAAAGAGTGCGGAGCCCTCGACGACCTCTATTCAAGCCCCGTAAAAAGATGGGTTATAAATCTTAGTTATTATATCTACAATTTCACCGTAACTATGATAATCTGCTTTATATTGCTCGTCATAGTGTTTATCTACGTTGCCATTACGGGGTGGTATCTTTCCGCATCTCAGGCGTTCGGAATCATAGGAATGGTTATCCTTTCCGTTGTTTCTTCCACGCTCGTTACCACAGCCATTTGCGGTTTCGTCAAAACCGTCAACGCACACTCGGCGCTTGTCGGAATACTCAGCGCCTTCAGCGGATTTTTAATCGGCGCATATATGCCCATAGGTATGTATCCTCAAGCAGTGCAGTATATCGTGTTGTTTATCCCCGGCACTTATAGCGCCGGCGTGTTCCGCAGTCTGTTTATGTCGGGAGCGCTCGACAGGATAGGGGAGATTGCGCCTTACCACAAAGAAGCGCTCCAAGACGCCTATTCGATAAACCTCGACTTCTTCGGCAATAAGATAGGTGCGGATATAATGGTTTACGTCCTCATTGCCATGATAGCCATTTTTGCCATACTAAACGTGGCTCTCGCTTTTGTTCTGCCAAAACTCAAATATCTGTCCGCAATAAAAAAACCGAAAAATAAAAAGACCAAAGATTTATACGAATAAATTAGACAAGTGTGTTTTTTTTCTTTGCGGATATTAAAAAATTCGTCCGAACGTAAAACATAAAAATAAATTTTAAAAACTAAATGCTTTAAAACAGTTGTTAAATTCTGTTTTTTGTTGTATTATATTTTCAACGGAGGCTTAGCCCAGTTGGTTAGAGCGCTTGCTTGACATGCAAGAGGTCACAAGTTCAAGTCTTGTAGTCTCCACCAAAGCTAACTTTGTTAGCAAGTATTTTACAAGAGAAGAACCGTTTAATCTGATGATATTCTCTTGCCTACTAAACCCGCCACTAGCCTGGCGGGGTCCAACATCTTTGACTGGGCAAGGCTCAGTTTTTTAATAAGGAGGCATAGCTCAGTTGGTTAGAGCGCTTGCTTCACATGCAAGAGGTCACAGGTTCGAGCCCTGTTGTCTCCACCACAAAACAGCTACATAGTAGCTGTTTTTCATTACAAAAATAAAAGGGCTCGAACCACTGTTTGCTTTGCAAACAGTCTTGTGCTTCGCACAAGTAGTGACCTCGGTCACACTGCACGCTCGCATTTAAATGCTCGCTGTTGGCGAGCCCTGTTGTCTCCACCAAAAAACCTAAACCGTTTCGGTTTAGGTTTTTATTTTAAAAATATTTTTTAAAAGGGCTCGAACTTTGTTTGCTTTGCAAACAGTCTTGTGCTTTGCACAAGTAGTGACGGCGTCGGAGCGAAGCTACTTGCTTCGATTTTTTCAAAATCTCGCTTTTTCCGCTTACTCCTCCTTCTCCTCAAAAGCTGTCGCTTTTTCGGAATTGAGTATAAACGCTCGCAAACGATTTTGCTCGCTGTTGGCGAGCCCTGCCCACTCCACCAATGCGTCGCCGTAAGGCGACATTTATCACGGCAAGCATAAATGCTTGCCGTTTATTTTTACGCCTACGGCTCCTTTTCCTCAAAAGCTGCCGCTTTTTCGGGTAACGCCTATGGCGTAAAGGATTTGTTTAATAGCCGTTAATGAGGGCTCGAACCACTGTTTGCTTTGCAAACAGTCTTGTGCTTCGCACAAGTAGTGACCTCGGTCACACTGCACGCTCGCATTTAAATGCTCGCTGTTGGCGAGCCCTGTTGTCTCTATTACATAAAAAGGTACCGAGTAAAATCCGCTGCTTTTTATGTCTCGATAAGGATCAAAAAGGCGAGGCGTAGCCGAGCCACTTGTTATATCAGGTGTGCTTTTAAATTCCAAAATATTATTGAGTTTTATTAAAAATATGTTATAATAAACACAAATCTACATTCATGAGGAATGATATGAATCGGAAATACAAATGTGAGAGTTGGTCTTTAAATGATATAGCGCACGCAATGAAAGGAAAAGATAGCGAAGACAGAAAAATTATAATACCTATTTTTCAGCGTGGGCGTCGTTGGGACAAGAATAAGAGGGATAAATTTATTGAATCTTTGCTTTTAGGGTATCCAGTTGGGACTTTGTTATTTGCAGAGAAAGCGGACAAAACTTATTCCGTTGTTGATGGTTTACAACGCAGTTCTACAGTATGTGAATATATATTAAATCCAACATTACGAGAAAATCTTAAAGATATTGAAAAACCTGTTTTAGATAAATGCAGGCAGACATTCTTTCCCGAAAATGAAAATATTACTATCAACAACGCTATTAACGTAGCCATTTTGGATTTTATTGCACAGCATAAAACTTTTGATGAAATCGAAGCTGGCGATATTGTCGACGCTCTTTATGAAAAAATGTGCGGAACAAATGAAAACAATTATCGCACCATAACAAAACAATTAAAGGACATATTAAAGCCTTGGTATACAGAATATAAACAGGAATTTGAAAGTATTAAACAAACAGAAATTCCTGTTGTAGTTTATACAGATAATTATGAGTACCTTAATGATATTTTTAGAAGGATAAACAAGCAAGGTGAGCAATTGACTGATTACGAAATATTTGCTGCTGTTTGGGATTTGAAGCAATATCCTATTTCTGATAGCGAAATTATAGAAGCTGTAATTAGAAAATATGATATTTTAGCATTGGATAACTATACAATAGAAGAATATGATAGTAATAAAATAAGACAACAAAAAAAGTTAACGGCATTTGAATTTCTCTTTGGTTTTGGTAAAACTATAATCAAAAAATATAATTTTTTGAATTTAGAAAAACAAAAAAATGATGATGAGGTAACAGAAATAGGTTTTGAACTTGTTGACGCATGTATTAACAATGCTAAAAACATTGAAAATTTAGCGGATACGATTCGAGTAAGGAATATAAATCTTAATCAACTTAACCGGAGAATAAATGAAGCAATAGAATTTGTCAATGCAACACTTGCACCGATATGCACATTTAGAGGAAACAGTAGAGGAAAAATTAAATATTTACATCCTAAATATTTAATTTTAGCCTTAATTGCTTTTACTTTTAGAGAAATGTACAATATTGAAGACCTGAGCGACAAACGCCCTGATTGGGAGGGGAAAAAGGAAAAAATAAGAAAAAACCTATTATCTCATTATATTTTTGGCATAGTACGCAATGAATGGCATGATGGAGGAATAGGCAAAATGTATTCTTCTGTAAAAGATAGGGCTTTTGCAGAAGAACTCGAAAAAAACCAATGGGAAAGTTTGCTTAATGGTTATTTTGAAAATAGACTATTTAATAGGCAAACCAAAAAATTCAAGACGCCAGAGAATGCGGATAAATTATTATTGAATTGTATTTATATAGATATATTCACCGTACTAGATAATTGTTCAAGTGTCTATTTTGACATTGAACATTTAGCAACCAAAAAACATATGGAATCCTTAATAAGTAGGACAAACTGTACTAAAGGTTTGCCAGTTACTCATATCGCTAATTTGTGTTACTTGCCCGCAGGTATTAATAGGCAGAAGAAGGATAAAACCATTTACGAAGATGTTGCTATAACTATGCCAATAGGTGAAATAGAAAAAAAATATAGTTTTACAAAAATGCAAGATTTTGATTTTATTTATTTGCCATATGAAAAGGGGGATTCTATGGTATTAGAAGAAGAATATATAAAATATCTAAAAAACAGATTTGAGAAGCAGAAAGAAAAGATTTATCATTCATTACGCATTGAAGAATAGGCATGCGAAACCGCAAAAAGATATCGGGGAACAAAAGTTGTTTGGGAATAAAATATTTTTAGGTTTGATTTACGTTCTATAACTTCCACTAAAAAACAGCTACATAGTAGCTGTTTTTCATTACAAAAATAAAAGGGCTCGAACTTTGTTTGGTTTACAAAGCATAATTTTGCACTTTATGCAAAACTGTGACGGCGTCGGAGCGAAGCAATTTGCTTCGATTTCTGCAAATGGCAACTTTCACACCTGTTAATTTAAAAAGATGGGGACATCGCTGTTTTTAGTTAAAACTTTGATAATTGACTTTAAAAATATAAATGGTATAATGCAATTATTATAAAATAGTTTTTGTAAGATATATACGAATTTAGTTATAATTATTTTATATTTTTATTATTTTTTTAAGCTAAATAAAAATACATTTTTACAAATTTTTGACGGGCAGGTTATATTATGGATAGGATTGATTTGACAAAAGAAAAATTTAATACTCTTTTTAAAGCGATGCCGTGCGAAAACGGGGGAAGTGACCCTGAATTTATGAAAATACTTCAGCGGTTCATTTTCGGCGAGGTTTGCTATGCCGGCTCTCTTGATGATAAAATAAGAGAATTGATAACGATAACCGTGCTCACGGTAAATCAGACTTTGCCGCAGCTTGAGGCGCACGTCGGAGCTTGCCTTAATGTTGGTCTTAGCCCTCTTGAGATAAGAGAGGCAATTTATCAATGCGCTCCGTTTATCGGCTTTCCTAAGACGTTGAACGCCATATCCGGCATGAATAAAACGTTTGCCGAAAGAAAGATAAGTCTTCCCCTCGAAGATACCGCCACGGTCACGGAAGATACGAGATTTGAAGACGGATTAAAAATTCAGGCGCCGTTATACGGAACGGAAATTAAGGATAAATACGCTTATCTGCCCGAGCCTTTTTCCGAACTTATTCCGAAATGGCTTACCGAGCTGTGTTTTGCCGATTTCAATACGAGAAAAGGTCTTGACGGCAAGACGAGGGAACTTCTGACAGTCGTCATGCTTGCGGCTATCGGTGGAGCGGAAACGCAGGTGCGCTCACACGTCATAGGGGCGTTAAAGGCGGGGAATACGGCAGAAGAAGTGGTATGCGCACTGTCGCACGCCATGCCTTATATGGGAATACCAAAACTGTTTAACGCTTTAAATTGTGCGCAAGACTTGTTGAAAGGGGGAGTATAAAATGAAATCGGAAGAATTTGACAGGCAAAACATATTCGGACAGGGAGAGGAAAACAAGGCGTATGCCGATTATTTTATCGGAAAGTCGTATCTTAATCCGCTTACCGATTCGTCTAAAAAGCCGTTTTTTGCCAACGTTACTTTTGAGTGCGGTTGCAGGAACAATTGGCATATACATAAAGCCGTAAGCGGAGGCGGGCAGATATTGCTTTGCATTGCAGGCAGCGGTTGGTATCAGGAGTGGGGTAAGCCCGCTCGAAGTTTAAATCCCGGTGACGTGGTTGAAATTCTACCCAACGTAAAGCATTGGCACGGAGCGAAAAAGGATTGCCGTTTTTCGCACGTTGCAGTGGAAATCGAGGGCGAGCAAGCAAAGACCGAGTGGCTCGAAGCGGTATCGGACGAAGACTATTTTAAATTATAAACAAATTGCAAAAGGCAAATTGCACATTAAACGATAGGGAGGAAAGTATATGGGTAAAGTTTTGGTTGCATATTTCTCTTGCAGCGCACAGACGAAAAAGGCGGCAAAGACGCTGGCGAAAGCGGCAGGGGCGGATCTTTACGAGATTCAGCCTGAAGTTCCTTATTCGAGCTCCGATTTAAATTGGATGGACAGTCACAGCCGTTCTTCCGTGGAGATGAAAGACCCCGCTTCAAGACCGAAAATCAAAGGCGGCGTAGAGAATATGAACGAATACGATGTGATTTTTGTCGGTTTTCCGATATGGTGGTATATCGCTCCGCATATAATCGACACCTTTTTGGAAAGCTACGACTTCGGCAAAAAACTTATTGTTCCGTTTGCCACGAGCGGCGGAAGCGGAATCGGAAAAGCGGAAGAGGCTTTAAAGAAAAATTATCCTGCCTTAAATTGGGGAAAGGGTAAATTGCTCAATTCGCTCATGAAAGAAGCGGAAGCAAAGGAATGGATAAAATCGATTATCGGATAGTTTGGCTTAAATTTAAAACTTAATCGGTTATTTAGTCGGTTATTTAGTCGGCTTGGCTTAAATTGAAAATTTAACCGTCAAAACAGTTTGAGAGCGTATTTAACTGAAAAAGCGCAAGTCAATATCCTGGTAAAATCCTGCCATGCGGCAGGATTTTATTTATATATCGACATATCGGCGGTATATATAATGAGATATTTAACGGGATATTTAATTTGTGTTTATTTTTCATTTGTATTTTTGTATTTATTTAGTTTTTGATAATTTCTTTGCTGGTGATATTTTTTTGATATTGATATTGTTATAGTTATTGTTTTTTTAAGGCGTTAAAGCAATATAAAATCAAACGGCAAAAAGCGTTATCTCGGTGGGATATATGGGCGAGCTGTTGTAGCGCAGATAAAACTTATACGATGGGTTGTAGCTGAAAATCGTTTCGGGTATCTGCCAAAGGTGGTCGTTGCTGTGATATACCGAAATCAAAAGTCGTGGTTTTTCGTTTGCTATATGATTTTTTGCGCCGTGTATAGCTTTCAGCTCATAGCCTTCTATATCCGCTTTTATCAAGGTCAAAGGCTCGGATATATCCTCGTCGAGGGTAGTGACCTTTACGCCGTTTTCGCCGTTTGCCGAAAGAGTGTTTGACGATGCGTCGCCGTTTTGAGTATCAAGGCTAAGTGTTTCGGTTTTGTCGCCTATGCCCACGTTTTTAAAAACTATGTTTTTGTAAGCGGATAAATTGCTTTTTAGTTTTTCAAACGACGACGGCGTTATCTCATAGCAATAAATTTTTTTGTAGCAATCCTCGCCGTAGTTTTTGATATAGCTTATCACGCTGTCGCCGGTATACGCTCCGAGGTCTACCATCACCTCGCCCGGCGAACACTTCAAAATATCGTGGTCGAAGTAGTCGTCAAACAGATTTTCCTTTGTCCGCGACGACGTTTTAAAGTCGTATCTGTACCAATTTGAAAGGATAGAAAAAAGCGTCCTTTTGGAACGGTAGTCGCACAGTTTTTCATACACGGCGATATAATCGTCGATATGGTTTTTGAGCGATGTCTGTTTTAATTCGATTTCCTCGAAAACGCCTTTTTCGCTGTCGAGTTTTCCCCAAAATCCGAACCTGTTAAAAAAATTTTCACAGCTTTTTCTTGTAACTTCAGGTACCTTGTCAAACGCCTTTCTCATACGGTAATACATTTCCTTGTCGTCGAGCGATTTGATTTCTTCGCAAAGCGAGTAAAATTCTCTGTCGATAATATTCATAACTATTTCCTTAAACTAAATATTTGCAATAATAATTTATGTTTAAAAAGGGCAAAATGTTTTAAACAACGGCATTTGAACTTAGTTTGTCCTTGCGGCTGTCGAATAAATTGACTTTTGCCGTCGTTTAATGTTATATTGATTTTACAATAATTTAAGCGGAGAAAGAAATGGCGAAAATCAGCGTAGTCGTTCCTGTATATAATTGCGAAAAATATTTAAACAAATGCCTTGAAAGCATATCAAGTCAAAGCTATAGCGATTTGGAAATAATCCTCGTCGACGACGGCTCTACCGATTCGAGCGGTGCGATTTGCGATGCGTTCGCCCAAAAAGACGGACGTTTTAAGGCGTATCATAAATTAAACGGCGGGGTTTCGGACGCAAGAAATTTCGGGCTGGAAAAAGCGTCAGGCGAATATATAACCTTTGTCGACAGCGACGATTATATCCTATCCGACGCCGTAAAAAAGGCGGAAGAATATATGCTGCAATCTGTCGATTTAATCTTTTTTGCGCCCACCGAAAGTATGTTGAAAATCGGCTATGAAAAATTCACGCCTCTGACACGCTCTGAAGTGATAGAAAACTATTCCGTGTGGCAAAAATATTTCTATTCGCCGTGGAGTAAATTTTTTAAAAAAAGCATAATCGTCGAGCACGGCTTAAAATTTAACGAGCAAATGAAGTATAACGAGGATGCCGAATTTATTCACCGTTATTTATCTTTTTGCTTTAAGGTATGTTTTGTCAACGACTATTTTTATATTTATACGGTAAGAAAGGGCTCGCTGTCCCATTCGATGAACTATGAAAAAGTCAAAAATATGTCCTATACTCTCGGCTCAATCGAGGGTTTTTTTGGGATAAGACAATCTATATAGAGCGGGCGAGTTTTTCGGTGCGTATTTCAAAAACTATATATTTATACTTTTAAACTCCGACAGAAAAAATTATAAACAATTATTTAAATCGTTTAAAGACGACGCCGTATTAAAAGAGTATCTCAAATATTATGATGCGCAGGGATTCAAACAAAAGTTTTTAAAGCGCCTTTACGTCGGGCATAAATTTACTGCGCTAAATTTGACCGTTAAATTGTATAAACTGATATTTAAAATAAAAAACAGACGGTAGGCTAAACCATGAAAAAAAGAGTTTTTATTGTTACGATAAACATAAGCTATAACATAGGAACAAACTTCAAAACTATGCGTTAAAAAGCACGCTGGAGAGTTTGGGGTATAGCGTTTGCACTTTAAAAAACATTTACAATTTGAAAGGCTCAAAGGCAAGATTTTTTAAAAAATTGCCCCCGAGCGTCTTGCTTGCCGTTTACCGTTTAAAAAAGCTAACAGGCTCAAACAAATATGAGTGGCAAAGAATGATTGAATACGTGAAATTCGACAAGAAGCTGTCAAACAAATATTATTCTGTCAAAGCGCTGAAATCCCTTTCAAAAAAAGCGACGGCGTTTATTGCAGGCTCCGACCAGGTGTGGAATTTTGATTTCAAAATAAACGATATGTATATAAATATGCTCGGGTTTTGCAGTGACGGCGCAAAAAAAATATCCTATGCCGCAAGCGTCGGAATGAAACAGTTTAGCGACGTGCAAGCGGAAACCGTCAAAAAATATCTGCCGAGTTTCGATTTTCTCTCTGTCAGGGAAAACGACGCAAAGGAGCTTATCGAGCCGTTATGCGGCAAAGAAGTAAAGGTGGTGCTTGACCCGACTTTGCTTCTTGACACGTCGGAATGGGACAAAATCGCCATACAGCCGAAATGGTACGACGGAAAAGATTATGCCTTATTATATTTCCTCGGGGAAAAGGACGAAAATTTCTCAAAGCTGACGGCAGAACTGAAAAACGATAAGGGACTTAAAATAATCGACCCTCTCGACAAAAATTCGCCGTCCTATCAATGCGGACCTGCGCAATTTGTTTATCTTGTAAAACACGCAAAATGCGTTGTTACCGATTCGTATCATGCGACGGTGTTTTCCGTTTTATATCAAAAACCCATTTCCGTTTTGACGGGGAAGGGCGAAAGGGCGAAAATGTCCGGGCGTTTTGAAACGTTAAGGGAAAACCTCGGGCTTGACGGTATATTCGATTGCTACGACGCCGATAAAATGTTCGGCGTTTCATACGATAACATTCAAGACAAATTAAAAGAGGCTCGCTTGGCATCGTTGGCGTTTATAAGAGACGGGTTAAAGTGACGCTATAAGTTTTCATAAGCGGCGCTATGCACTTGTTCAGTAAAACAAATACGCCTCTACGGCGTATTTTCATTTGCCCGAAAGGGACGGTTTTGCCTTGCTTTCGGCTGTTTGCCGAGATGGCATAGGCGACGTTTGCTGTTAATATTCTATTCTGTAGGTTTACAATACAATTGTTACAAAGTCATGGTGTTAACGAAAAGGAGGTAAAAGCAAAGCAAGGCAGCGTTTAAGTGAAAGAAAGCAGTCTGCCTCCCCCCCCGAGGGGGAGGCGCGCGAAATCGGGCAAAAAAAGTAGCGAACTTGTTTCTTTAATGTTAAACTTTAATTGAACCCAAAAAACAAAAAAGGAGACTCGTTCGCTATGGCAAGTATAACACATGACTTGAGGTTCAAGCAAGCGGTAATAGAGTATTCGCTTGCTCACGGAGTAACAAAGGCAGCAATTCGTTAGCGAAAGACAAGACAATGGATCTACTATTGGAGAAGACGATTGCGCCCACTCGGCTGGAAGTCACCTAACCAATACCTTGCCGATTATTTTAACAGCAAAAGTGTAACAGATGTTTGACAAACCAACAGGTTTTTTTGATGTGGGGCAAAGAGCCTATTGTGCTGTTTGCGAAAATGTGCTAAAATGGTGGTATGAAAGAGTTCAGGCAAATGAGGCGCTTTAAGGCTTCGCGCCCCGAAGAGTGCGAAAAGGTGCTTTGCGAGGCAAAGCGCGGAGTGCTCGCCGTCATCGGCGACGGCGGCTACCCCTATTGCGTGCCCGTCGACTTCGTCTATGAGGACGGGCGCATATACATCCACGGCGCCGCCCAAGGGCATAAGTCGGACGCGATCGCCGCTTGCGACAAGGTGTGCTTCACCGCGACGCGCGACGACTTCCGCAAAGAGGGCGATTGGGCGTGGTATGCGACGTCCGTCGTCGCGTTCGGCAGGGCGAAGTGGATCGAAGACAGAGACGAGGTGCTGAAAAAGGTGAGACTTCTCGCCCAAAAATACTACCCCTCGCAACAGGAGATCGACGACGAGATCGCGCGCGACGGTCATCGCGTGCAATTGCTCGAGATCGAGATCGAACATATGACGGCAAAACAGGTGCACGAAAAATGATAAGAAAGTGGATGTCGATAGTTCTCGAGACCGTGGTCGCGGTGTGCGCGGTCGCAGGCGTCGCGCTGAGCCCATGCTTCCTCTATTTCACCATCCAATCCAACCTTTGGATCGCGGCGACGCTTGCCGCGTTCGCGGTGTGGCAAATCGTCAAGATGTTCAAGCCGTCCGCGAAGGATATCCCCGAGGCGATGTGGCGGCTCAAATTCGTGTTCACCGTGTCCATTACGCTGACGGGCGGTGTGTTCTGCGCGGTGCTCGCGCCGACGACGCCCGGCGCGTTCGGCAACGCCGCAAACGTGCTCACTCACGTCGTCGTGCCCGTGTGCGCGATCGCCGACCTCTTTGTCGCCAAACACGACGCGCCCGACTTCGGCATCGCTGTCTGGGCGCTCGTGCCGCTGATCTACTATCTCGCGTTCGCGACGATCGGCTTCGTCCTCAATTGGGACTTCGGCAACGGGCGGAATTACCCCTACTTCTTCCTCAATTGGACTTCGCCTGCCGGCGTGTTCGGCTTCGGCGGCGGAGGGGAATACTTCATGGGGACGTTCTGGTGGATCCTCGTGTTGATCGCGCTGGTCTCAGGCATCGCGCTCGCCTATGCGGCGATCCTCAAACGCGTGAGAGGCGGCGCCGCAGGCAAAACCGCTGCCGATAGGGAAGAGACAGCCGGCGCGGAAAACGCCGCCGATACGCAGGAAGAGAACTCGAGCGAAGACGGCTCAAATGCCGACAAAGATCGGCAATGATGTGCAACAAGAATTGTCTAAGATGACTTTGCAAGAGCTGTGGGAGCTGTTCCCGATTGCGCTCGTGTCCCATGACGAAAAGTGGAAGGCGCAATATCGCGAAGAGGAAAGACTCCTTCAAACCGCGCTTGCGGACGTAAAAGTCGCGAGGATCTCTCACATCGGCAGCACCGCGGTGGAAGGAATCATGTCCAAAAACATTGTCGAGATCTTGGTCGAGATAAGGCAGAAGGAGGAACTATGCCTTTGCACATCATAAGGTCGGATATAACAAAAATTGAATGCGACGCTATAGTCAATGCGGCAAATAATACTTTGCTTGGCGGTGGCGGCGTGGACGGGGCCATACACAGAGCGGCAGGGCGCAGGCTTTTGGAAGAGTGTAAAACGCTTGGAGGCTGTAATACGGGCGAGGCTAAACTGACGGGCGGATACGATTTGCCGGCAAAATACGTCATTCACACGGTAGGGCCTGTCTGGCGAGGAGGAAACAACGGAGAGGAATCGCTTCTGAGAGCGTGCTATATAAACTCTTTTAAAATCGCAAAAGAGCAGGGCATAAAATCTATTGCCTTTCCGCTTATCTCGGCAGGCGTTTACGGCTATCCTAAAAAAGCGGCAATCGATATTGCCGTGGGCGAGATAGAGAGGTTTTTGGAAGGACAAGACGCTATGGTGTATCTTGTACTGTTTGACCTTGAGGCGTATGAAATAGCCGGGAGTCTGTACGCTAAATACTGCGATTAAATTGCCGTATGGCTCGCGTGTGGAGTTTGATGCTGTCTTATATGACGACCAATATTGCGGCTTAAAAGGGAATTGATTTTAAACTCCGTTTGTGGTATAATGTATTGGCAGATATAGTCGACTCTTAAAATGTAAGCGGAAAAGATTTATTTGCGCTATAACAAAAGGAATAATATGTTTAAATCACCCAGCGATATTCTTGAGAGGCAGATTTGCCTTGACAAAAAAAATAATTGGAAAAATCCGTATGCCATGACGGATAATCTCATTTTGCGCAGAAACCCCGATAAGGATAAGGCTACGTTTGTCCGTCCCGCATTTGTCAGGGACGTGGAAAAGATTTTGCACCTTCCCGTATACAACCGTTACGGCGACAAAACGCAGGTGTTTTCTTTTTACAAGAACGACGATATAACCCGCCGAGGACTTCACGTGCAGATAGTGTCGAGGATTGCCCGTGACCTTGGGGCAGTGCTCGGGCTCAACGTCGATTTGATAGAGGCAATCGCACTCGGACACGATATAGGGCATACCCCCTTCGGACATGCGGGCGAGAGGTTTCTGAGCGAGCTGTTATATAATAACACGGGCAGATATTTCAATCACAACGTGCAGAGCGTCAGAGTTCTCGATACGCTGTATCTCAGAAATCTTTCCCTTCAGACGCTTGACGGAATACTCTGTCATAACGGCGAGTTCGAGCTTAAAGAATACCGTCCTGCGCCACCCATCACGTTTGAAGAATTCGATAAAAAAGTGGAAAACTGCTACGTCGACAAAAAGGCCATCGAAAAGCTCGTCCCCGTGACGCTCGAGGCGTGCGTCGTGCGCATAAGCGATATCATAGCGTATTTGGGCAAAGACAGACAGGACGCAAGAAAGGCGCAAAAACTCGATATTGACGGCAAGTTCTCCATATCGGAAATAGGAACGAATAATTCGGAAATCATAAACAACCTCACAATAGATATTTTGGAACACAGCTACCGAAAAGATTACCTTATGCTCAGTGAAACCGCTTTCACGGCTCTAAAGGCGGCGAAAAAGGAAAATTATGAATACATATACAAGTCGGAGGATTTAGAAAACAAGTATAACGGAATCATCAAACCTATGTTTAAGGATATCTACGACAAAATGCTGTCCGACGTCGTTTCTAAAAATACAAAGTCGGTCATTTACCGCCATCATATCGAAAATATCGATACCTATTATAAATATTACAAAAAAAGCGTGCCTTATTCCGAAACCGAGCCCAATCAGATAGTGTGCGACTTCATAGCTTCTATGACGGACGACTACTTCATCGACCTTCACGACAGGCTTTTTCCGAACAGCGAATATAAAATCGTCTACACCTCATATTTCGACAACTAAAATCGCAATCATATTTAATAGTTTTGCTTTAAACGACAGCCTCTTTTTAAAGAGGCTTTTATTTTAAGTAACGGCTTGCATTCGCCGTTTTTGTTTGCATCGGCTTAAGGTTTTATCTGTTGCGGAATCAGTCGAAAATGCGATTTTACGTCCGATAAAACAGGCGGTTTAACACCGGTATTTATTTTAGTTTTAACGGCGGTTTAAACTCAATTCATCTTTAATTGGGTATATCCAGCCTTTTTATAAAAAAATTGCATATTGAAATTTCAATTTGTATGTGGTAAAATATAACAAAGCACAAAGGAGAGTGAAATTATGGGACTTGACAGAGATTTTAAAAAGATAATTAAAAGTCATAAGGAAAACTGGGACGCCATAAGCGCAGACCCGAATCTCAGCGAGGCTTTTATAGAAGAATTTGCGGATAAACTTAATTGGAGAATGGTTTCAAACAGGGCGACGCTCAGCGAAGCGTTTATCGAAAGGCATATTGACAGGCTTGATATGTCGGCAATTCTTTCAAGACAAAAAGTATCCGAAGCGTTTTTGAGAAAGAATATGGCAAGTTTTAAGTGGAACGATTGGAAAGCGCTTTCGGCTTGTCAGAAACTTTCCGAAAAGTTTATTTTGGAGTTTGCCGATAAGATAAATTGGACGGATATCACCGCCGGGCAGGATTTATCCGAGGAGTTTATGGAAAAATACGCCGATAAAATTAGGTGGGAATACGTTGCAAGATATCAGCGCATAAGCGAGGAATTTTATTGGAAACACAAAGACAAACTTGAAATCAGCTTTTTGCTTACTAACAAAAAGACGGACGTATCGACTTGGTCAAACGAGTTTCAACAGGAAAAGAAAAAACAGCAAATGAACGTGGCGACGGTATATTGATTTAAACTTAAGGGACGGCAATGCCGTCCCTTTTTACGTTTAAGGATAATTGATACAAAACAAGAATTTGCGCTTTAAAAGCTTTAAGGTTAATTTATATCCGTGTCAAAAATTTGCGATTTAAAATCGTGTATTTTTTGTTAAAATTTAGTTTTATCTTCATCTGCGATTAAATTTGGATATTAAACAAAACTGCGTTTTGTTTACGTTTTATTTTTAAGTAAATTTTATTGCCAAACCGTTGTTTTAAGAAAATTTAACGGTAAACAAAGTCGGAGTTTATAATGCGCTTCGATTATAAATTAAAAGCCGGGAAAAACTCTTTATAAGTTTTACTCTTAAAACGGTGCAGAGCAAAAATCCGGAGGAGTAAAATAAAAAATAATTAAAAAGTTAACTTTTTTGCGTTTCGTATTTACAACTACAAATTTTAATGGTAAAATATAAATATGAAAACGGCGATTATAGGCGGAGGGGCAAGCGGTCTTATGCTTGCCAATATGCTAGGCTGCGAATATACGGTCATCGAAAAAGCGGACAGGGTAGGAAAAAAGCTGCTTGCCACGGGAAACGGAAAATGCAATCTTACTAACTTAGCTATATCGCCAAGCGGATATAATCTGCCGGATGAGGTCGCTCCGTTTTTAAAAAGATTTTCACCTGAAAAGACGGTGGAGCTATTTAACTCTTTAGGGCTTTTGACAACCGTCAAAGAGGACGGCAAGGTCTATCCGTTCAGCGAGTGCGCCTCTACCGTGCTCAACGTGCTGAGGAAAAATATAAAAAATATAACTTTATCCGACGGAGCGGTGAAAATCGAAAAGACTTCGGTCGGATATAAAATATTTCTTGAATCGGGCAAAACGCTCACGGCGCAAAACGTAGTATTATGTTCGGGAAGCCCTGCATCGGGAGGATTTTCGGCGGTTGAGCTGTATAAGCGTTTCGGGCATAATTCGTTTACGTTTAAGCCGTCGCTTTGTCCCGTTCTTACGGATAAGGAATCGGTCAAAGGTTTAAACGGCATAAGAGTCAAAGCCTCGCTTCATTTCGGGGATACGGCTCAGACGGGAGAAATTCTCTTTAAGGAATACGGGCTTAGCGGTATAGCGTCCTTTAACGTATCCTCGCTCATTGCAAGAGGAAATACGGGGGATATGTATATCGACTTTTTGCCTCAGCTAAGTTATGACGAAGCCAAAACGGTAACGGAAAACTATAGCGGAATTTTTCATACGAAAGTGCATGAAAGACTCTGCGAAAGGGCAAAGGCTTCAAATAAAGAACTTTACGAGGTATGCAAAAAATACGGCGTCACGTATATCAAAAATGCGGATTTTTCCCTGTCGCAGGTGTGTTGCGGAGGGCTGGATATTTTGCAATTTGACGAAAATCTCGAAAGCCGCTTGTCAAAGGGGTTGTTTGCCGCAGGCGAGGCGTTAAACGTCGACGGTGTTTGCGGAGGATACAATCTTCAATGGGCGTGGTCGTCGGCATTGGCGGTTTCACAGAAAATAAATTCGATTTAAAGACGGTTTGTCTTAAAAATAAAAATTGGCGTAAAAATAAAAATTGGCGTGGTGACTTATGAAAGAATTTGAACTTTATTATACCGCTTTCGGAAAGGTCTTGAAATTGTATAAGACTTATTCTCACGATGAACTGAAAAAGTTTCAGCTTACACCCAATGAAATTCAGGTGCTTTCGCACTTGGGGACAAAGTTTACGTCAAGCGAGATAGCCAAAGAGGAAAACGTTTCAAAGGCTCTCGTTTCGAGAAGCGTAAAACTTTTGCTGCAAAAGGGATATATAACCGTTACGCTGTCCGAGATGGATAAGCGCGAGTTTGTAATAAATCTTACGCCAAAGGGCGACGAAGTAAGACAGAAGATAATAAGCGTAAAGGAAAATTTTACACGTCATGCCTTTAAAGATTTCGGCGACGAGGAGTTTACCGTTTTAAAGCAGCTTTTGGGACTTATATTGAGAAATCTCGGCGAACTGAAATAAGGAACGCTCAAAATCGTTTTAATTCGATTTAATTTGCGCTGTTATTTTTAAACTCGACTTTAAAATTCAAGGCAAAGAGTTAAATTGGATATTAAAATGGAAACGGGCAAACTAATTTAATATAATTTGTCCGACAGAAATTTGGCAAAAAAGATAAGAGGGAACAATTTATGGATTTAAACAAAATACAAAATCAGAGCGGCAAATACGTCGACTATATGGTCAAAACGATTTCCGATACGATTGAAAGCTGCGGGACGAGATTTTCCGGCTCGGAGGGCGAAAAGAAAGCCGCCGAAAAACTCGCCAAGGATATGGAAGGATACAGCGACAGGGTGAAGATAGAGCCTTTTGCCGTTTGTCCCGAATCCTTTTACAGCTGGATATTCTGGACGGTAACTTGCGTATTGTGCGCAATAGGCTGTTATTTTATATTGCCTTTGCTTTCGATAATTTTGCTTGTAACGGGGCTTGTGCCCATGCTGTCGGCGTTTGTTTTTTACCGCACGACTTTCGATTGGATGTATAAAAAGGAAACGTCGCACAACGTTACCGCCGAAAAGATGCCGACGGGCGAAGTGAAAAGGGCTGTTTATTTTGTAGGGCACATCGACGCCGCAAACGAGTGGTATTTAAACTACCGCTTTGGCGGAAAGGCGATGACGGCAATAGTGTGTCTTGCCTTTATATCCATGCTTTACATAATGGCGACAAGCATATACCGTCTTGTGATGATAGGGAACATTCAGCCTGACGTGGCGCAAGGCACTCAGCTTTACGTAGGACTTTCGTCTCTTGTGTGGATATTTGTGCTTATCCCGCTATTTTTCTTGAATAATTGGAAAAGGGTGGTGGACGGCGCAAACGACGACCTGACGGGTTGCACACTTTCGATGGCGGTGTTAAAGGCACTCAAAGACAACGATATAACTTTTGAACACACAAAAGTGGGCGTTATATTGACGGGCTCGGAAGAAACGGGATTGAGAGGCGCAAAAGCGTGGAGCAAGGCGCATAAGGCGGAATGTCAAAAAATTCCCACCGAGATAATATCGTTTGACACGATAGCCGAGCTTGATTTTCTCTGCGTAAATTTGAAGGATTTAAATATGACGGTAAAGACGGATAGGGCGCTCGGAGAAAAATATATGAAAGCCATAGTCGACAGCGGAGCCAAAGCCAAATTTTCGGGAATACCCATCGGCTCTACCGACGGCGCCGCATTCTCGCAGGCAAAGCTGACGGCAACTTCGGTTACCGCAATAAATTACGATATCCCGTATTATTATCATACAAGGCGGGATACGATAGACGCCGTAAATAAGGACGCGCTTGACGCAGTGTTTAAAGCTACGATAGAGTTTTTGAAAAACTACGATTGAGTTTAACACGGCTTTTGACGACTATACTGACTTTATAAAATTTTTAAACAATTTTTTGGCGCAAGCGAAAAAGCTGAGCGTTTATAGGCAGTTTATAAAATGAGAGCACTTGATAAAGCGGATAATATCCGCTTTATTCAACTAAAGAAACGTATATAAATAAACGGATAGAAAAATGATACCGAAAAAAATGAATAAGTGCAAAATATGGCACCGATACAAAATACAGACAAACAAGAGGGCATACTATGTGGACGGACGATAAGACAATTTATCATATATATCCTTTGGGATTGTGCGGAGCGCCGCTCTATAACGACGGTCAGCAGGAACACAGAATAAAAACAGTTTTAAATTTTATACCGCACCTTGAAAATCTCGGGGTGGGCGGAGTTTATTTCGGACCGATATTTGAGTCGGACAAGCACGGATACGATACGAGGGACTATTTCAAAACGGACGTCAGGCTCGGGGAAATATCCGATTTCAAAGAGGTTTTCGACGCTCTGCACCAAAAGGGGATAAAGGTGATTTTAGACGGTGTATTCAATCACGTAGGCAGAGGATTTTGGGCGTTTAAGGACGTCGTCGAAAAAAGGTGGGATTCTCCTTATAAAGATTGGTTTATCCTCAACTTCGATTCCGACCCGTACGGAGTCGGCTTTTGGTACGATTGCTGGGAAGAGCACCCCGAACTTGTAAAATTAAATCTTAAAAATCAGGACGTAAAAAGACATATTTTTGACGCCGTCAGGTTTTGGATAGAAACGTTTGACATAGACGGCTTGCGACTTGACGTTGCGTATTGCCTTGATAGAGGCTTTATGGGCGAGCTGAGGCACTTTGCAAAAGGTATCAAAGGCGATTTTGTTCTGATAGGCGAGGTGCTGTTTGGCGACTACAATTTGATAGTAAACGATAATATGCTCGACAGCTGCACCAACTATGAAAACTACAAGAGTTTGTATTCGGCCCTCAATTCAAAAAATCTGTTTGAAATTTCCTATTCGCTAAACCGCCAATTCGGTCCGTTCGAGTGGTGCATATACAAAGGAAAGCACCTGATGACTTTTTTGGACAATCACGACGTGACGAGGTTTAAATCGATACTGACGGATAAAGAACTGGTTTCTGTGGGATTTGCGCTCGAGTTTACTTCACCGGGCATACCGTGTATTTACTACGGTAGCGAATGGGGGATAGAGGGTGAAAAGTCGCACGGCGACGAGGCGTTGAGACCCGCTTTGGACAGACCGGAGTTTAATGACCTTACCGCATACGTTAAAACGCTTGTCGGCATCAGGAAATCTAACGCCGTGTTCAGTTTCGGAGGATACAGAAATCTTGTTGAAAAAAACGAGGCTCTGATTTTTGAAAGAAGGAACGAAAATCAAAGGGCGATAGTGGGAATAAACATAGGCGGAGCGGTAAGACTTTGCCACGGCGAGCTTTACGGAGAGTTTACCGACGCATTCAGCGGCAAAAAGGTTTCGCTTTCAGGCGACGTCGAACTGCCTGCAAAGAGCGCTACCGTGCTAATCCAAAACTTTTGACCTGCCTTTATATAGCGCACTCTTTTAAGAAAGTCAAAAATTGCTATACAAACTATCGTCACGCTTTTTATGACGCATGGCGAACGGCAAGTTGGAAACACGTTTTATGGTTATTTAATTATCTAATTTAGCTTAAATATCATATTAAAAACCCCGAGGCATTTTGCCCGAGGTTTTTTATTTAAACTTTGCCGAGTTAGGTGTGGCAGTGTTTTTATTCGAGAGTTTTGAGCGACGCATTCATATCCGTTTTGGTCAATTTAGGATACAGCAACAAGCTGGCAAGTGAGGAGAATACCATCGTGATAAGCGGAGTTATAATCCATGTCCACCAATTGACGTCTGCAATCGAGCCGAAATCTACGAGGTTGAACACAAACTCCAAAAATCCGTATCCGAGGGGGAGACCCAAAAGCGCACCTATAAAACTCATTATATAAATTTCACGGAATATATATCCGCCCACTTCCTTGTTTTGGTATCCGAGCACCATGAGCGTGGCAATTTCTCTGTTTCTTTCGCTTATGTTTATATTTGTTATATTATATATGACTAAGGCGGAAAGCAGGGCGCTGAATATGACCAAAACTATCGAAATGGTTACTATCGATTGAGCGTTCTCTCTTTTTAGGGCGCAGTCCCACAGTCCGAGCCCGGCAAGAACGAGTATCGCCGAACCCATTATGGATATGACTGTCATAAAAAATCTGCTTTTAAACAGCAATACGTTCCTTAAAGTGGATTTGTATTTAAAGCTGAGATGCTTCCAGATAAACGGAATTTTTTCGATAAACGTCTTTTTGCCTGCCTTCGGCGCTTTCGGCGTAAGCAATGTTACCGGTTTTACTCTTACCATCTTTAGTGCGGCAACAATCGTAAGTGCCAATGTTACCACCAAAATGACGGCAAAAGTGATAAAGTAATACGGGTAAGACGAACCGTCCGGGAACTGCGGCATCTGATACTGAATATTGAAGGCGTTATACAAAACTTTTGTTACCAATACGCCTATTCCGAAACTCAGCGCACCGCCAATGAGCGTGCTTATCAGCACGAACAGGACGTATTTTGAAATTATCATCGAATTGGAATAGCCGAGCGTTTTAAGGCAGGCAATTTGTCCTCTTTCCTCGTCGAAAAGCCTCGTCATGGTGGAGAATACGACAAGCATGGTTATCAATGCGAAGAACACTATAAAGATAAGGCTTATCTGTCCTACCGTATGCGCATAGTAGTGAGTGGAGTAAACTCCGAAGTTTTCATACAGGGTGAGGACGGCAAAATCGGGGTATTTGTCACTAAACTCCTCTTTTACCTCTTTTACCTTTTTTTCGTAGCTATCGGAAAATCCGTCGAAAAGTTTGTCGTCTTCCAAAGAAAAATACAATTCGTTATATCTGCCGCTCAAAAGAGTGCCTGCAAAATTCGTTTCGTCGATATATATGGCTTGAAGTATGTTTTTATTTTGGTCCTCAAGCGACGGCTCTTTGTCTTTGTGCATTATGAGCGGATTGACCACAATGCCTACGACGGTAAAATCTTTTTCTAACGATATTCCCATAGAGATGGAAAAATGAACCGTGTCGCCGATTTTATAGCTTTTTATCGAATTGGTTGCCCTTTCGACGACTATTTCGTTCAGGGCGGTGGGCATACGTCCGCTGACAAGCTCGAGTTTGTTTATTTCCTGCGGATTTATGTAGTCGGAAACGTAAACTCTAGTCAGCTGACCTTCAACGTCCGTATCCATACACATATTTTTGGCAAATCCCGCCGAGCCGTATTCAGCTTCAATCGCATCGATGTCGGCAGAAGAAAAACCCAGCAGACTTGTGCTCTTGACAACGAAATCGGGTATATTTTGCTCTTGATAGTAGTTTGTCAGGGCGGTGTTTATTTTATCCTCAACCTCTCCGAGACCGGCGGAAATTCCCATGGAAATCAAGACGATTGCTATTATCGTCAAAAAACGGGTGATATGTTTAGAAAACATTCTGAAAAGAGTTTTAAGATACGTTCTCATTTACCACTCAATCTCCGATATCGGTTTAGGGTTTTTGTTTTCGACGATGTCGCCGATTTCTCCGTTTTTGATATAAATGACCTTATCCGCCATATCTTTGAGGGCGGAATTGTGCGTAACTATGATAACCAATTTATTGTGTTCTTTTGAAACGCTGTGCAACAATTCCAAAATACTCTTGCCCGTCTTATAGTCAAGTGCGCCCGTCGGCTCGTCGCAAAGCAAAAGTTTGGGATTTTTTGCAATAGCTCTTGCGATACTTACCCTCTGTTGTTCGCCACCGCTGAGCTGAGCGGGAAAGTTTTTCGCTTTTTCTTCAAGACCCACGCTCTTTAAAATCTCGGCAGGGGGCAAAGCGTCACGGCATATTTCCGTGGCAAGTTCGATGTTTTCAAGCGCCGTCAGGTTGGGCATGAGATTGTAAAATTGGAAAACGAAACCTATTTCCGTCCTGCGGTATTGAGTCAGCTGTTTTTTGTTGAGGTTTGAAACGATAAGACCGTTTAAAGAAATTTCTCCTGTTGTGACGGAATCCATACCGCCGAGCAGATTTAAAAGGGTAGTTTTGCCTGCTCCGCTCGGTCCCAAAATGACTACGAATTCGCCGTTTTTAAGGGTAAACGAAACTTCTTTGAGCGCCCAAAAACCGCCGGCGTCCGAAACGTATTCCTTTCCCACTCTCTTTAGCTCGAGGTATGCGTCGCCGTGCACAGGCTCGTGAGAAGTCATCGATTCCGCCTTTGAAGAAAGGGAAACAGGCTTTATACGAAGAGTTTTTTTAGGCTTTTTGGCGTCCTCTTTTTTTGCGACGCCACCTTCGGCGTCGGCGTCTTGCCCCGGCAAGGTCTGCTGTGAAGACGGCAAGTCCTTATCTTGGCATGATATCTCGGCGTTGTCCGAAACTGCCTGCCCGGAGTTGGTGTTTTCGCTTTTCAAAATTTCATCGGCCATAATAATTCCTCTGCAATTTTTTAAGTAGCGCCGTGTCGCGATAAGCCGACCGTCGCAATTAAGTTAAATTGTAAACTATATATTTATACATATATAATATATTATTTTTATCTAAAATGCAAGACAAAAAAGCCTGCTGTGCCAAAAACGGTAGTCTGTTGAATATTTTTACCAAAAGATATGTTTTTGCGCTGTCGCAAAGTGGCATATATCTGAATGCGGAATAATTTTAGAGGGTGTTTTATAAATAGTATTGAAATTTCAGCCGATTTTGATATAATGATATAAGGAGAATTATGAATGGCAACCAAGGTTATAAATTATTTTTATAGACCTGTAAAAAATCTTGATTTAAACCTCGTAGAGTTTTGCGACGTGTATCAGATTTTATCCGACGGAACCAACGTTTCGTCGCTTTACGGTTTAATCGACGATAAATCTTTTATGTCTCTTTGCGAAGCGGCTTTTTTAAAGGCGTCGCAATACAGGACAAGCCTTTACGAAAGGGAATTTATCGACACGTTCAAGCTGTGTTTTTCTCCCACGTCCGAGTATCTCAAAAATTCGGACAATTTTAAAAGACTTATAAAATATCTCGATTCGGTCAATTTGCGCACTAAGGATACGGTATTGTTTTTCGACGTGTCGGACGTGTTTGGCAAGGGCGACGTTTACGTAAAAAATTTAAAGCATTTAAAAAGTTACGGTTTGCAAGTGTGTCTTGGCGGATTCGGCAACGATATAAATCTTATCGACGTATTTGCCGAGCCGTTTTTCGATTATTTCAGAGTATCGGCAAAATATGTTTCAAACATCACAAATCTTTCATTGCTTTATGAGGCGTGTTCAAAAAACGGCGTAAAACTTATCGTCGAGGGCGTTGATAAAATTTCCGACTTCAGAGCGGTAAGGGCAGGCAAAGTCAGTCTTGTCGCCGGTGACGCCGTTTGCAGGAGCGTTGAAGAAGTGGACAGAAAAACGCTCGGTTTAAAACCGCTCACTTCTGCCGAAGCGGACAGATTTGCATACAGACTGAGCCGTGAAAAAATAGCTCAGGAACAAAACCTTCTTTTAAGGGACGGCAAGAAACTTTTAAAGAGAGCCCGTCACGATTTCAACTATGAAACGGGAGAGTTTATTATTGCGTCTTCAAGACAAAACGCTCCCGTGGTGGAAAAAGCGCCAAGCGTGGACGAATCGGAAACGGCAAGGTTGTTAAAACAGGGCAAACTGCCCAAACCGAAAGATATCAAACTCGACGAAAGCGGAAACGAGATGAGGGAGGAATATAACGACTCTATCATAGAATCCCTTTACGCACTCGTTGCCGACAAGAGCGTACTTGACAAAGAAAGAGCCATAAAAGCGGAAAAATTAAGGCAGAAAGCCCTGCGTGAGGAGGAGGAAAGAAAGGCACGCATTGCGGAGACTAAAAAGGCTCGCATACAGGCACAGCTTGCCGAAAAGAAACGGATTTTGCCGCACCTTATATACGCTTTGGAAAGCCGTATAGATTACCTTATCGACCTCGACAGAATAAGGGTGGAACTTGACGCCCTTGTCGAAAAGGAAATAATAGAACTGTTAGAGCAAGAGAGAATAGAAAGCGAAAAACTTGAAAAACAAAAACGTGAAGCCGAAAAAGAGAAACTTGCAGCCAAGGCATACGCTCAAATTCAGCAAGTCGAGTTAAACAAAAAGCAGGAAGAGGAAATTGCAAGGCTTAAAGCCGAACTTGAAGAAGCCAAAAAGCTGAAAGAAGAAAGGACGGCGGTAAGAGAAGAAAATGCGGCGCCCAAGAAGATAAGAAAACCTCTCGACCTCGGGGAATACGTTCCTGCCACAATAGAGGAAGAAGTGCCTGCCTTTTTAGAGGACGATTTTTATATAGCAACGATTGACGACAGCGAATTTTTGCAGTCGGAAATATACACGCCTAAAAAGAAACTGTCTAAAAAAGAGAGAAAGGCAGAAGAAAAAAGGCATGAAATCGAAAAAACGCTCGTTTACGACGAACCCGTGCAAAGAGCGTATTCGGCTAAATCCGAAGAATACAATGACGCTTTGGGCAGAACAGGCGTATCGGGCGGTGCGGAGGCAGACGGCACAACCGCCGATATCAGTACTTTGCACAATGCTACAGCCGACAACGGAGCGGAGCAGACTTTGCCGCCCAAAACAGTTGCTACAGCGCAAGAGCCTGTCTTTGAAGCGGTTTTGAGCTCGGAGGACGAGGGACAATGTCAAGCGACGGTCGGATATTATGAGCAGGAGCCTGACGCCGATACGGAAGCTATTGAAGAAACGGAAGCTATTGAGGAAACCGAAGCTATGGGAGAACCGCAAGCTACAGAGCAAAATGAAGTCACAGCGGCAATCGAGGCTATAGAGGAAACGGAAGATAGAACAAAAACAGATAACGACAAAGATGATATCGTGCGTGCGAGCGAATATGCCGAAGTCGCAGAGGGCAATGGGCTCGACGTTCAATATGCCGATAACGATAACAATGAAACAGGCGCAAGCGCCATTGAAAACGGCGAGGGAGCTTTGCAAGGCGGAGGACATGATTGGCAAGCAAGAGCGCACGGTGATATAATCGTAGCACATCAAAACGGACTTGCTGAGGACGGCATTGCATCGGACGGCGAGCGGATAGGCGCAGACGGATTAAACGGCACGGAAATCGCAGTAGGCGAAAAAATCGCCACGGAAGCGGAAGGCGAGCCAAGCATAGAGGACGAAAGACCTGACAGTGCAGAGTCGGCAGATGGCGATACGGGCGAGAGTGAAGACATAGAAAATCAAACGGAAGTCGAAAGCGCAGGCGTCCGATTTGACGGCGAGCGGACGGACGAGGGGGCAGGAAACTCCTCGGACGGCGAAGCGTTATCCGAGCAGACAGAGCAACCGTCTGGTGAGGAAAATGGCGAAAGAGAACAAGACGAAAAAGCCGAGCAAAAAAAGAGAGTGTTTGACGGCGGCTACGATATAGACAAAGACTACGACGACGGCGACGGACACTATGACGACGACTTCAAGTGGATAGATTCCGAGGGCGAGGAATACAACGGATATTTTGCCAAAAACGGTAATTGGATAGACTACGGCTATTTCGATTCGGCTGACGAATGGCACGATAACGGCTACCGTGACGAAGACGGAGTGTGGATACCCGACGGATATTTTAACGACGACGGCGATTTTGTAAAAATATAAAAAATGATGCGGCTAAGCAATAACCGATAATAAACAGCCAATAACCGATTTAAATACTATTTATCGGAAGAAAAGCTACGGGATACAACCAAAAACCAAACATAACCACGAACATTCAATAAAAGATAAACGATAGCTGATAGCCGATAACAAAATAACAAAAACACAAATAGCCGATAACAAATAACAAACGACAAATACAAACGACAAATAAGAAATAACAACTAACAAACGATAAACAACAAATAATAAATAACAAACAACAAATAATAAATAACAAATAATAAATAACAAATAATAAATAACAAATAACAAATAACAAATAACTGAAAAGGAGGGCTTATGGAAGGTTTCGATTTAAAGCAAATCATCGCACCTAAGGGCGACGACGCAATGTCGTGCTGTTTCGACCGCAAAAAGCTCTCCTGCGCCGATAAATACTCTTTGAAAAAGGCGTTGTCGGAAATAGTTTTGCAAAATTCGGAATACGAAAAGGAGTTAAAAGAGAAAAAAAGGCTCGAAGACGACGAAATGCTTTCCGTATCGAAACGCCGTTTGCAAAAGGAAAGCCGCACTCAAATTTACGGCGACAGCATAAGGCAGATTGCAAAAGGTTTCGGACGAAATGCCGTCATTTGCGAAAAACCGAAAGAGTCGCCTGTTATTGCACAGCCGTCCGTTTCCGAAGAACAGTTTAAAAAGGAGTTTATAAAGCGACGCTTTAAACCGTGGTATAAGGACTTGATTTTCTCGGGATATATAGACACAAACGCATATAAAGAAAATCCCGACGAGTTTACAAAGAACTTTTATCCTAAACTTTCGCTCAATAAGGGCGGCGAGTCGATTGACGCTCTGTCGAGCAGGGCTGTCGAGCTTTATCAAAACGACGAGGAAAAGCTCAACGCTTTAATCGACAAAATACTGTCGCCGACTTTCGGACAAAGACAGCCTGTTGCCAAAGTCAAAAAGGTGAAAAAAGCGCCGTCTTTGCCAAAGGTCAAATATACGAGGCCAAGCGGAAAAGTGTTTGTGCCTGACAGTATTGACGAGAGTGCTATTTGGGGGAATGCTTTAAAGGGCAATGATAAATTTTTTGCTCCCGAAACTTTTGAGGACGATATAGTAAAAATCGAATACGTCAAGCCTGCCGAGCCTCACGATGACGAAAGGACAGCCGAGCCTAAGGCTGATAATGCTTATACGGATAACCTTGCCGCCGAACCTGCCGAGGATAAGGGAGCGGCTTTGGTAAAAGTAAAGGCAGAGGCGCTTGAGCCGAAAAGAGTGCACCGCAAGCAAAAGTTTAAGTATACAAGGCCGAGCGGAAAAACTTTCGTGCCTTACGAAATCGACGAGGCTTCCATTTGGGGCGGAAAGTTTGCGAGGCAGCAAGAAAAACTTGATACTTTTGCCGAGCAAAGGGTGTCGATAATATTGCCTCAAAAAGAGGATAAAGCCGAGATTGCCCAGCAGCCCGTAAAAGTGGCTCCTACCAAGCCGAAGATTAAAAGGAAGGACGACTCTGCCTCTTTGAATATTTTTGACGATACAGCCGTCAGAAAGGAAGAGTCGGAAGAAAAAGCCGAAAAAGCAAAACCGAAAAAGAAAAAGCAAACGCCACCGCCGAAGTCGCAAACGGAAAAAGAGGAAGCGGCAAATAACTCTAAAAAGGAATCCGTCAACAATTTGCCGTCCGCCCCGTTGCAGGATGACAATAAAGGCGAAAAACCAAAAGACGAAAAGCCTTCGCCTAAAAAGGCTCAAAAGAAAGCCAAAAAGGGCAAAAAGAGGGTGGAAGTCATTCACCTTACCAAAGAACAGGCGAGGAGAAGATACACGATGCCCAAGGGCGGAAGCTACGATTTCAATGTGGACGAAGCGTCAATCTGGGGTGCAACCGACTTTAAAAAGGATATGCCCAATCGCATTTTAGATTTAGACACCTTTGAGGACGATAACGTCTTTAAAGACGTGAATAAGGATAAAGCCTCGGACAAAAACGGTTTTGACGCAGGCGATGATAAAAAATAGATAAAATCGCAAAAATTCACCGTTAATAAGCCGTCGCAAGCTGCGACGGCTTTATTATAAACAGGTTTGTCAAAAAGTGCCAAATAAGGCGGCATATTTTAAGCGTGTTAAAATAAGCCTTTAGTTATGAGCGTTTCTATAGTTTTATTTATAAAACGCCATTTATAAAGTGCGCATTTTAAATAGTTATCCATAAATTGTCGTTCATAAACCGTTATCTATAAATTATTATTCATAAGGCGTGATACAAAAGGCGCGATATAAGCAATTTATCTAAAGACTTTTTATTTTATAAGTCCGTAAACGTTTTTTGTTTCGTCCAAAAACAGGGGGCACTTTGGCGGATTTAGCGTAAAAGTCATATACATAACGACAATCGCACCTATCCCGATGAGCGACAAAAAGTTTACCCACGGTTTTACGGGCGGTATTTTAAGGATTAAATATGCCAAAGCGTAAGCCGCCGAAACGGACAATATATATGTCAATATATCTACGGCTATTATGCTTTTTTGAGTGAAAGCCGTATAGGTATAAAATACGGACGGTATAACGAGCATAGGAACGGCAAGGGTAACAAAAAGGCAAAAGGGCAGGTTTTTACTGTCGACAAAAAACATTCCTACGGCAAAAAAAATCAAAGTGGGGAAGATAGCCAGCTTCAGATGTTCCCAAACGCTTTCGTTGGCGGCAAAGAAAACGCCCACCGCTTTATTAAAGCCACTCCACTCGTAAAAAAAGTGTGAGAGTGCTCCAAACCCTATCGTGAAAATCGCTCCCGTTATGCAAAATATAAGTCGCTGTTTTTTAGTCATTATTATAGAGTATTTATTTTCGCTTGCATAATATGACTTAAACGGAAAAATTTTTTCGTTTTTCGCACTTGAATTCGGCAATTGTCTAGCCATACCAAGCGACTTTTTTTTGAGGAGCGCCTATTTTGTCAAGGGCAAGATTTCAAAAATCGCCGTCAAATTTTTTAAGTATAAAAATAAAAAAGGAAGCGGCAGTCGCTTCCTTTTATTTTTTTGCTTGCCTGTTTTGCAGGCATTACCGGGGTTTTAGTTTTTAGCTGTTATCATTAAAATGATAACAAAGAGTGAACTGTAAATAACGTTAAGTTTTATTTTTCCTTTTTATTCTTCTTTTTTTTGTCTTTGTCGTCGTTTTCGAGGAAGAAGAATTTTTCCTCTTTACCCTTGCCCTTGGCGGCTTTTGCGGCTGCCTTTTGCTCGAGTTTTAACTTCTTTTCTTCCGCTAAGACGAGTTTGTTGTTTTCTCGGCTTATTTGAATTTGCTTTTCGAGCTCCTCTTTTGTGATAACTTCGCCCGTGATTTCGTCGTGGCAAGCCGTTTCGTCGTAGTTTTCGGGTCTTTGCTCGAGGTTTAATTCACGGCGTTTTTTAAGTATGCCGATTATGCGGTGGTGCTCGTCGTCGTCAAGAGAGTATTTCCACGTCGGGATAATGGCGAGCAGGCTCGATATGGCGGGCAGAATCGATACGATGAGGAAGAGTATCATCATAAACGATGCGTATTCGCCCACCTGACTTGGCGTTCCTCCTGCGTTGATATAGCTGTTGAGCTCCGCCACTCTCGAATCGGAAAAGCCGACTATGGTGTAGGCGATACCCGACATAATGGTTGCGATACCCGATTGAAGTTTTGTTACGAAAGACTGACCCGAGAAGAAAACGGCGTCCGGTCTGCGGTAGTTTTTGTATTCCTCGTAGTCGACGGCGTTTGCTATCATGGTGGACTGCAAAACGGAAGTTATACCGTTTGTTCCTCCTGCGACGGTAAAGAGGATAAAGCAGATAATGAGCCAGAAAGGATCGGTGAGCGAACTCGGAGCGGCAAGATAGCACACGAATATCAGCGCAAATGGAACGGCTCCTATAATGTTTGCCCAGTTATACAGATTTTTTGTTGAAAATCTTGCAATGAGGGCGGGCGTGAATGCCTGACAGATAAACTGACCCAAGAACATACCGCCACCGAGCATGGCAAGGTATACGAGCGCAAGTATCGGGTTTTTGGAGCTGAAATAATAGGTGACGAGCGGCATTGCGGCTAAGGATATCAGCATTTTCATACTTGACAGTATGCCCGAGAAAATGATTTGTCTGAAAGGCTTGTTTTTGAGCGCAATTTTGAAGTTGTCGGCAAGGGAATATTTTTCCTTGTTTGTGTTTATCCTCTCTTTGACTTTAAAGCCGAGGGGGATAAATGTTATACAGCCGATAAATCCGAAAATGACCGCCGACACTATAAAACCGTATTGTTCGCCAAGAGCGGCGTTTCCGTTTGTGACGGAGTTTGTGAAGATATCTCCGAGCGCAAGGGCGAGGGGCTGAATGGCAAGAAGAGTTATACCGCCGCCGATACCTGCCGCTATACGGGCAAGAGATAAAAGTTTTGTTTTATCCTTTTCCGATTCCGTCATAAGCGAGGTGACGCCCCAAAGCGGAATATCTCCGACTGTGTATGTCATACCCCAAAGAATATAGGTGAGTGCCGCCCAAAAGACGATAAGTCCGTTGCTGACGATGCCTTGTCCGTAAAAGCCGAAGTTGACGAAGCATAGGACGGTGATAATGAAAATAGGGATAGGAATGACCATAAGATACGGTCTGCATTTACCCCATTTAGAACGGGTGCGGTCGACGATAGTGCCCATCATCGGGTCGTTGAAAGCGTCCCATACTCTGGCGAGCGCCATGATAATCGAAACCGCCATAGCCGGTATAAGCAGGGTAAACTGTAAATAATACGAAAGAGCCGCACCTATGACATTATAGGTTACGTTTTGTCCCGCAAGTCCGATAAGATACCAATTTCGCTCGGACGGGGTATAGGTCTTTAATTTAGGGGAAGTTCCCAAGACGGATGTGGACGCAGAATCGGCTACTGCGGATTGAACTGAAATTTCGGTAGGTTTAGTGTTTTCCATATTCGACCTCCTTATACCGTTTTAAAGCAGCTTTTATAGTCGTGCCAGTAACGAAGATTCAAATTCGTTGAAGTTCCTGTCGACGTGAAAGCCTTTAACATTTCGTCGCTTGTAACGAAGAGTTTGAGCCCCGTGATAACTTTATAAGGGTCAGCCGAACCCATAAACGAGGTGACGGAACTGTCATACCATTTAAAGGCTCTGTCGCCCACTTCGGGGACGGAGGTTGAATTGAGATAAACTTCTTTAAGAGCGGTGCAACCGTTGAAACAGTCGTCACCGAGTTTTTTTACTTTTGAACCGATTGTAACGGTAGTCAGTGAAGTGCATTTGTAAAAGGCAAATCCTTCGATTTCCGTAACCGTTTCCGGCAGGACGACGGAGGTTATTTTTTTGCATTTTTCAAAGGCTCTTCCTTCTATTTTGGTTACTTTGCTACCTTCTGCAAAAGTTACGGAAAGCAAGTCGTTGTTTGCCACGTCGGTATAGTTTCCGAAACAATCGGAAGCGGTGAGTTTGCCTGTCTGAGCTGCGAATGCTCCGTTGCCGATAACCGTTACCGTATAGGTTTTATCGCCGTTTGTTGCCGTGACGGGAATGACGATATCACCGTTTGCCCTGTCCTTCCAATAGGAAAGAGTGACGGTTTTTCCGTCGTCGTTGAATGTGTAGCCGAATGCCCCGTCGATAAAATCGTAGGCAGGGGCTTCGTTGCAAGCGGAGAGAACTCCGAAAAGCAGACACAACAGAACGGCGACTAAAATAAGTCTTAGTTTCTTCATAAATCCCCCAAAAAAAGTGTAAAATGTATGTCGACTTTTAGTCTTTTAAAATTATAACAAAACCCGAGCTCTTTTGCAATAGCAAAAATATATTTATATAGATAATAAATGCTATTTATATCCTATATATCTATATATAAAACAGCTTATCTAAACTTTAGATTATAATAATATAAAAAAGTTTATCTAATATAAAACAGTCTATCTAAAATTAAATTATATAATATAGCTAAATCGGCTTAATCCATAAAACCTGTAAAACAGCCGATTAAAACAGGCTGATTAAAATAAGCTGATTATAATAAGCTGATTAAAAAGCAAAACTTGGTTAAAATAAGTCGATTTTTAACAAAAGCTATAATAACTTGCCGAGTTTTCTGACCCTCGGCTAAGCTACGTGGCATTTTTTCCCTGACGGCTTTTTGCGGTATATTGTTGATTTTTGTTGAATAACGTGGTAAAATTACGCTGTCTTAATGTGTTTTACGCTGGAGGAAAAATGAAAAAGTTAATCATTGGAATGCTTATAATAATTCCAATTTTAGTTATACTCGTCGTAAATCTTACCGCTTCGCTTCTGGTAGGCTCGTATATCGCTGTCGAAGACGTCGAGATTTGGATAAAGCAATCGGACGGCAAGGAATCTAAAGCCGAAGAAACGATGGTTGCGTATCTTTCCGAAGGCGGCATACAGCTTATTGCAAAGGTCATTCCCACTAAAGCCACAAACAAGGGCGTAAAATGGTCCGTTATAGAAAACAATCCGACTGCCGTTTCCGACGACGGAGTTGAGGTGGACGTCGTTACCGTCGACAAAAACGGATACGTCAGTTTTAAAACGCTTGGCTCGGCAGTCGTTCAGGTTGCAACCGACGAAAACAACGTAAAGTCGACAATAGAGTTTTACGTCACGTCCAGCGACGTCATGGGCATCGCCATTGAAGAAACGGACGAGCTTAAAAACATCTCGGTGGGCGACAGGGTGGCTGTCACGGCAAGAATTAATCCTGCCGACGCCAAGGTGGAACAAAAATACTTAAAATGGGAAATCACGTCGGGCAAAGATTATGCCACTATCGATAAAAACGGAATAATCACCGCCGTCAAAGAGGGCAATATCACTATCAGAGTTTCTCTTGTGAATCCGCCCGAAAGCCTCGAGGAAGAAAAAACCTACGCTACCTATACCGTGCAGATAAAGCCGCACGACGTATCGAGCGCATTTATCAACAAGGTTTATACTTACACGGCAGGCACGAGTATGCCGCTTGCCAATATTATCAATTCCGGCACGGCGCTTTCGGTAGACCATTACGAAACGACTGACAACGCCTCCGTTGTGGACGGCAATATCGTATTAAACGAAGCGATGAGCGAAAACTGCGTCACGGTGGGAGTTTACGCCGTAGGTGCAGACGGCACGACGCTCGATTCGATTACCGTCAATTTCAAGGGCGTCAATATTGCAAATACCGACCTTTGGGACACGATAGAGGAAAACGACAAAACGTATATCCTGCTCAAGACGGGCAGTGCGGGAATTTATCTCCCCATCGAAACGTCTATCGCAGGCACTCCGACCTATTCTTCGGATAATCCCGAAGTTGCGTATTACGACGAAACGCTCGGTTGCCTTATAGCAAAATCGACAGGCACAGCCAACATTTCCGTCAGCGTCGGCGCTTATTCCGATTCGATTGAAGTTATGGTCATTCCGTCCATATACAGCCTCGGACTTTATTATTCCAACAACGGCGACGAGCTCGGCATTGAAATGACGAGAGTTTTCGGAAAATCGACTTACTATTCCGACGGCTCGGTAAACGATACTCTCAATTTCGAGCTCAGATATTATATCACCACGGTGGCGGATAAAACCGTTTTGCTTTCGTCGACCGAGGAGATAAACAAAATTCTTAAATACGTTCAATTCTCTATTGACGAAACGTCTGCTTCAAACGGTTATACGATTACCGACAACGGAATTTTATCCACCGTTTCGGCGGGAAGCGAGGTTACCGTTTCGGTCGAGCCCAAGTATCCGATTTACGAAACGATAAAGGTTGACGCAACCTACACCGTCAAATTTGTCGACAACGGCGTCAATATCGGTATGCCGACAAAGGCGGATCTCGAAAACGAAGATTTCGACGAAAATCAGTTCTCGATAGACGGATTTAAAAAGGTAAACGCTCTTGCCAAAGAGTATTACGACCTCAACGGCAACGAGGAAGATTTCGTTCAAAAATACGTCGTAGTCGTTCAGGACGGCATAATTTTCGGCGGAAAGACAAACGAGCTTTATACCTCGATTTACGGAAACGGTCAGTATCTCAGACAGGTTGAAGAAGACTACGCAATGACGGGCACGGGTCTCGATACAAACGGAAAGCCTTTCGACTTGCTCAGAGTCATGGTGGACGATATCGTCATTCAAAACGTTACCATAAGAGCCTCGAGGTCGCTCAAAGACGGCGAGTCGCTCTACGATTACAGCAGGGCGGGCAACGGTATAATGATTGACGGAAGATATCATTATTTCCCGAACGGCGAAGTCAAAGAGGGTAAATTTAATAATATTCAGGTAAAATACACTACCGTCGAAAACGCCTATTACTGTATGTATATTGCCGCCGCCGACGTGCTCGTCGAAGGCACGCTCATGAGAAACAGCGGTCAGCAGACGCTTTACGTCGATACTTCCGTTCAGAATTTGGGCGCAGTCAGAAACGAAGTCGCCACCGAAGAACAGAAAATGAATTCAAACGTCGTGCTCAAAAATACCGTGTTCACCAATGCAATAAATATGTCGATAGGTATTATCACGGCGGACCTTGACGGCAGTTACGACAACCGTATTCCCGACCCGGATATCATGGCGGCAAATCCCGACGCCGACCCTAACGACCAGAAAAACAGAATTTATGAGTTTGAACTCTATTACAGGTCGGTCACGCCGAGTAACGTAAGTTTTGAAGGTTTCTGCCGTATCTATAACTGGAAAACCGCTTCCGAACTCGATTTCGGATATTTGAGGGCATATTTCGACAGCGACAGCACATACAACGCCGTAGTCGATTTGATAAGAGGCTTTATGAACACTAATATCGGCACTGCGCTCGACAACCTCGGTTTCGGAGCCCTCTATATGACGGTGAACGGCACAACTTATTATCAGCTTGCCGTAGGAAATCTCGGCGTTCACTATCCCGTGTCGGGTATTATTTCCGATGAAAATCTCAAGTCGGTCGGACTTACGGGACGAACCGCTTTGGATTTGAAATATTACGTCGACAGGTTAGGTCTGAGTCAATTTGCCAATAAGGTAAAATATCCTCTGTATTTCTACGCATACAGCAAGACAAGCCCCACGGTAGGACCTACCGACGTATGCACGCCTAACGCCGCTCTCTATTATGAGCTGGTAAACGGTGAAACAAAAAACACAACAGTCGGCTGATTTTGAAGCCGTATCGAAAAATAGCAAACCTCGTTTGCTATTTTTTAAAAAGGGAGAGATATGCTTTGCAAATTAAACGGATTCGCACTTGACGGTCTTGACGGCTATTCGGTGGCTATCGAAACGGATATTTCAAACGGTTTGCCGTCATACGAGCTTGTCGGGCTTGCGTCCACGGCGACGAAAGAGTCGAAAGAGAGAATACGCTCGGCGATAAAGAACAGCGGATATTTGTATCCGCAAAAGCGTATTACCGTCAATCTCGCTCCTGCCGACACCAAAAAGGAAGGTCCGTCGTTCGACCTGGGCATTGCCGTTGCTCTTTTGATTGCTTCCGAACAGTTAAATTGCGACAGCTACAAAAAATATGTCTTTTTGGGAGAGCTTTCGCTTGACGGGCAGTTGAGGCACGTGAGCGGAGTTATGCCGATTTTGATTGCCGCCATGCAGGCAGGTTTTACCGATTTTATCATACCGTCATGCAACGCCAAGGAGGCTTCGTATATAGACGGATTAAACGTTTACGCTTTTGACAGTTTAAAAGAGGTAGTATCGTTTTTAAAAGACGGACAGGCAAAAAAAGTCGAGCTTGTTTCCTTCAATTCGGCGTGCGACAATAAAACTTTTGAATATGATTTTAAAGACGTAAAAGGGCAGACGGTGGCTAAAAGAGCGCTCGAGATTGCCGTAAGCGGCGGACATAACGTGCTCATGATAGGACCGCCCGGAGGCGGCAAAACCATGCTTGCCAAGTGCATACCCTCCGTCATGCCGGATATGACTTTCGAGGAAGCGGTAGAAGTTACGAAGGTGCATTCGATAGCTTCCGTTTTGGATAACTCCGTCGGAATAGTTACCACACGTCCTTTCAGAAGTCCGCATCACACGGTAACCGTTCCCGCACTCATTGGGGGAGGGACGAAGTCAAGACCGGGCGAGGTGAGCCTTGCAAACCTCGGCGTTCTGTTTTTGGACGAGATGCCCGAGTATTCAAAAACGGCTCTTGAGAGCCTGCGCCAACCGCTCGAGGACAGAAAGATTGCCGTATCCAGAGTGCAGAAGGCGGTGACGTATCCTGCAAACTTTATGCTCGTTGCTTCCATGAATCCTTGTCCGTGCGGAAACTACGGCTCCAAAACGGCGCAATGCCGTTGCACGCCCATGCAGATACACAATTATCTCTCAAGGCTGTCCGCTCCGCTTTTGGACAGAATAGACCTTCAGATAGAGGTTGACGGAGTATCTTACGACGAGTTCAGGGATAAACAGGAAGCGGAAAGCTCCGCCGTCATAAAAGAGAGAATAGACAAGGCAAGACAAATTCAACGCAACCGCTTTGTCGGCGACGGTATTCTGACCAACGCCGAGATGAGCGAAAGACATCTTAAAAAATACTGCGCCATAGATCAAAAAGGGGAACAGCTTCTGAAAATGGCGTTTGAAAGATTAAATCTCAGCGCAAGAGGAACGTCGAGGATATTAAAGGTGGCAAGGACTATCGCCGACCTCGACGGAAGCGAAAACATAACAACGGCGCACCTTGCCGAGGCAATACAATACAGACAGCTGGACAGAAGATATAATGTTTGATTATTCAAAAAGCACGCTTGCGCTCTTAGCGTTATCCTATTCGGAGGGCACGGCGGAGCAGAAAAAGGATATTTTAACTAAAATTTCACCCGAGGACATTTTCGATTTAAAATTTAAGGGTGTTTTTAATAATGATTTAACGGAATCGATTAAAAATATCATAAAGGGAATAAGTTATATTTTGTCGGAACTTGACTCGGCAAACGTTCGATTATTGTCTGTTTACGACGAAGAATACCCAAACTCATTAAAAAACATTGACAATCCGCCGAATCTTTTATATCTTAGAGGCAACGCCGATTTGCTCGCAACGAAAATGATAGCGGTTGTCGGCACACGCCGTCCCACACGTTACGGCGTAAAAGTGACGGAAGATTTTACGAAAGCGTTTGCGCAAAATTCGCTCACCGTCGTGTCGGGATTCGCAAGAGGGCTGGATTCCGTATCGCACAGGGTATGCGTTTCGCTTTCCAAACCCACCGTCGCCGTGTTTGCCTGCGGATTGGACGTTTGCTATCCTGCGGAAAACAAGTCGCTCTATTCAGAGATATTAAACTCGGGCGGATTGCTTGTCAGCGAATACAGACTCGGAGTAAAGCCGCTTCAATTTCACTTCCCCGAAAGGAACCGCATAATAACCGGACTATCGGACGGTGTGTTTTTGGCGGAAGCGTCGCTAAAGAGCGGAAGTCTTATATCGGCAAGGCTTGCCGTCGAGCAGGGCAAAGAGCTGTTTGTCGTGCCGGGAAATATCAACAGCGAGGCAAGCGAGGGAACAAACGCCTTGATAAAGGAAATGCAGGGCGCCGTCGTAACAAGCCCCGAGGACGTTTTGGAAAGAATGGGTATATCCCCTTTTAAAGAGGAAACGGATACCGTTCAACTGAGCGTAACGGCACAGTTTGTCGTAAACGCTCTATACGAGGGCGAATTGCATTTCGAGGAAATTCTGGAAGCGGTAAAGGTTTCGGCATCCGAACTGTCCGCCGTTCTGACGGAACTCGAAATCATGGGCGTCGTGCAGAAATTAAACGGAAATTATTATGCTTTGGCATAGGGAGTTATATGAAAAAACTTATCATTGTAGAGTCGCCGTCTAAGGCGAAAACCATTCAAAAGTATCTCGGAGGCGACATAGCGGTCATGGCTTCAAAAGGTCACGTTTGCGACCTGCCTGCCAAAACGCTCGCCATCGACGTCAAAAATCATTTTGAGCCTCAATACGTCATTTCCCCCGACAAAGAGGAACTAATTAAAAAATTATCCGCCGCAGTAAAAAAATACGACGAAGTATATCTCGCAACCGACCCCGACCGTGAGGGAGAGGCGATAAGCTGGCATCTTAAAAACACGCTCGGGATTAAGAGCGAAAAGCCGAGGATTGAATTTCACGAGATATCCAAAAAAGCGGTAAACAAGGCGCTCGAGGAGCCGAGAGAGATAAACATGAATCTCGTCGACTCTCAGCAGGCGAGGCGTGTGCTCGACCGTCTTGTCGGCTATAAAATTTCCCCCGTCCTTTCAAGAAAGCTAAAGGGCGGTCTGTCTGCCGGCAGAGTGCAATCCGCCGCTCTCAAAATGATAGTCGACCGTGAAAGGGAGATAAGGGCTTTCGTTCCCGAGGAGTATTGGAATATATTCGCTCTCCTTTCCAAAGAGGGACACAAGACGGTATTTAAAGCGGCGTTCAACGATATAGACGGCAAAAAGACAAAGGTTACAAACGGCGACGACGCCAACGCCATACTGTCACAGATAAAAAATGCCGCGTATACTATAGACAGCGTCAAAAAGGGCGTGTCCAAAAGTCATCCCGCACCGCCTTTTACCACTTCCACTCTTCAGCAGGAAGCAAGCCACAAGCTCAACATGACGGCGGATAAATCGCTCAGAGTGGCTCAGCAGTTATACGAGGGCATAGAGATTGCAGGCGAGGGACAAACCGCTCTCGTAACTTATATCAGAACCGACTCGGTGAGAGTCTCTCCCGATTTTGCGGCTTTGACGCTCGAGTATATCAGGGGAGTTTACGGCAGCGAATACGCTCCCGAAAAACAGAACTTTTATAAGACGAGCGATAAAGCTCAGGACGCTCACGAGGCGATAAGGCCAATATCTTTAGAGAGAACTCCCGCCTCGCTCGAGGGAAAGATAGAGCGCGACCAATACAGGCTTTATAAACTCATCTACGAAAGATATTTAGCATCTCAGATGACGGACGCTACCTACAACACCATGAACGTGCATATCGTAGGCGCCGCCGACAAAAACTACGGCTTCGTCTTAAAGGGCAAAAGCGTGCTGTTTAAAGGATACACGGCGGTTTACGAAGCGACTCAGGAAAAAGAAGAGGACGAAAATCAGCTTTCCATTCTTCCGGATATGACGGAGGGGGAAAAGCTCGTGCTCAAAGATACCTTGTCCGAGCAGAAATTCACCAAGCCGCCGGCGAGATACAGCGACGCAACGCTCGTCAAGGCTATGGAAGAAAACGGCATTGGCAGACCGAGCACTTATGCGTCCATCATTTCCGTCATCGCCAAGAGGAATTACACTCAAAAAGAGGGTAAATCGATAATGCCTACAAAGCTCGGTGAAACGGTTTGCGAATATATGGAAAAATATTTTTCCGATATCATGAACCTCACTTTCACTGCGAGAATGGAAGGCGCTCTCGACAAGATAGCCGAGGGCGAGGGTAAGTGGCAGGACCTTATCGAGGCTTATTATCCCACTCTCATCAAGCACGTCGAATATGCCATCAAAAACGGCGAAAGGGCAAAAGTGCCGGACGAGGTTACGGACGTCATATGCGAAAAGTGCGGCGCTCACATGGTCATAAAGGACGGCCGTTACGGCAAGTTTTTGGCGTGTCCCAATTATCCGAATTGCAAAAACGTCAAAAAATTCGTGCAGAGCGTGGCAAAGTGTCCCAAGTGCGGCGGCGATATTGTTAAAAAATATTCCAAAAAGGGAAAACTCTTTTACGGATGCTCAAATTATCCCAACTGCGATTTTATGTCGTGGGATATACCCGCTCCGCATTTCTGTCCCGACTGCGGCTCGACAATGAAGATTGTTAAAAAGGACAACACGACAAAATACGTATGCACCTCTAAAGAGTGCTCTAAAACGGAGATCGTATCAAACGATGCAAACAACCCGAACGGTTAAAATAATAGGCGGCGGGCTTGCCGGCTGCGAGGCGGCGTATCAGCTTTTAAAGAGAGGATATGCCGTTGAAATGTTTGAAATGCGCCCTACAACCGAAACGGGAGCGCACAAAACCTCATCGCTGGCGGAGCTTGTCTGCTCCAACTCGCTCAAATCCGTCGACCCCGAAACGGCTTCCGGATTGCTTAAAGACGAGCTAAAGCAAATGGATTGTCTCTTGCTCGATTTAGCATATAAGGCTAAAGTGGAAGCGGGCGGCGCGCTTGCAGTGGACAGACAGCTGTTTTCTCGCCTTATTGAGGACAAACTTTTTTCTTATAATAACTTCAAACTTATAAGGCAGGAAGTCAAGGCTTTGCCCGACGAACCTACCGTGATTTGCACAGGGCCGTTGACGTCCGAGAGTCTTTCAAAGGCGTTTCGTGAAAAATTCGGCTCAGGCTTTTATTTCTTTGACGCAATAGCGCCCATTGTTTCGGGCATAGATATGCACCACGCCTTTTGGGGCGGTCGTTACGGAAAGGGTGGAGATTATTTAAATCTCTTTATGGATAAAGAGGAATATTTAAATTTTTACAGAAATCTCGTAACCGCCGAAACGGTAAAACTGAAAGATTTTGAGGGGAAAGAGGTATTCGAGGGGTGTATGCCCATCGAAGTCATGGCAAAGAGGGGCGAGGACGCCATAAGATTCGGTCCTCTGAAGCCCGTGGGACTCTCGCACCCCGAAACGGGAAAGAAATATTACGCAATCGTTCAGCTTAGAAAGGAAAACTTAAAAGGCGATTGCTTCAATATGGTGGGGTTTCAGACAAATCTCACGTTTAAAGAGCAAAAGAGGGTGTTTTCGCTGATACCGGCTTTGCACGACGCCGAGTTTTTAAGATACGGCGTCATGCATAAAAACACTTATATTAACGCCCCGAAGATATTGGATAAAGGCTTTAGGTTAAAAGGGGATACGCCCGTATACATAGGCGGTCAGCTTTCGGGAGTGGAAGGATACGTCGAATCGATAATGAGCGGTCTTATAGCCGCAGTCAATCTTCACCGTGAACTCGAGGGCAAAGAGGCAATCGTTCCGCCTTATACGACGATAAGCGGTGCGCTGTGCGCCCATACGACGACGGCAACTTCAAACTACCAGCCGATGAACGCCAATTTCGGGATTTTGCCTCATATAGAGTGCAAAGACAAAAAAAACAGAAAAAAAGAGTATTACCAAAGGGCAATGTGTGATATAATGCCTTTTGCGGAATGCTTGAATGAATAGGAGAATTTTATGGAATTTAAAGGAACTACCATTTGCGCCGTAAAGCGTAACGGAGAAACGGCAATCGCCGGCGACGGACAGGTCACCATGAGCGAAAGCGTCATCTTCAAGGGCAATGCGGTCAAAGTTAAAAGGATATACGACGACAAAGTCGTTATAGGGTTTGCCGGCTCCGTTGCGGACGCCTTTGCGCTTTCGGAAAAATTTGAGGAAATGCTGCAAAAATACAGCGGAAACCTCATGAGAAGCGCCGTTGAGCTTGCCGACCTTTGGAGAACGCAAAACGCCATGCGCCGCTTAGAGGCGATGATGATTGTGGCGGATAAAGATACGCTTTTGCTCGTCAGCGGCAACGGCGAGGTCATCGAGCCGGAAAGCGGAATCTGCGCCATAGGCAGCGGCGGAAACTACGCCTTGGCGGCGGCAAGAGCACTCGTGCAAAACACCGACCTCGACTCAGTCGAGATAGCCCGCAAGGCACTTTTGATAGCGAGCGAGATTTGTGTTTACACGAACGACCATATCACGGTCGAAAAGGTATGAGGTGATTTATGAACGAATTGACTCCTAAAAAAATCGTCGAAGAATTAGACAGATATATAATAGGTCAGCATAAAGCAAAAGTGGCGGTGGCGATTGCGCTCAGAAACAGATACCGCCGCAGCAAACTGAGCGAGGAAATGAGAGAGGAGATAACTCCCAAAAACATAGTAATGAAAGGACCTACCGGCGTAGGTAAAACGGAAATAGCCAGGCGTCTTGCCAAAATCGTCAAAGCGCCTTTTGTCAAAGTCGAGGCGACAAAGTTTACCGAAGTAGGTTACGTCGGTCGTGACGTCGAGTCGATAATAAGAGACCTCGTCGAAGTTTCCATAAGGCTTGTAAAGGACGAGAAAATCAAAGAGGTCATGCCGCGTGCAATAGAGATAGCCGAAGGTCATCTTCTTCAGGTGCTTTTCCCGAAAATAAAGAAAGATACCGCAGAAGCTAAAAGCGACGCCGAACTCAAAGAGGAAATTCTCTCCGAGCTCAGAAAGGGAAATCTTGACAATATGCCCGTGGAAGTGGAAATGACTATTCAGCCCAAGCCCATTCAGGTTGCACCCGGTCAGGAGGGTATCAATATAGGCGATATTTTCGGCGGTATACTTCCTCAACAGAAAAAGAAAAGGCATCTTACCGTCAAAAGGGCTATGGAGATAATCAAAAACAACGAAGCGGAAAAGATGCTCGACAGCGACAGTATAAACGTCGAGGCGCTCCAAAGAGCGGAACAGGACGGCGTCGTGTTTATCGACGAGATAGACAAAGTGGCAGGCAGAAGCGGCGGTCAAGGTCCCGACGTTTCAAGAGAGGGCGTGCAAAGGGATATTCTTCCCATTGTCGAAGGCTGTACCGTTCAGACTAAATACGGCTCGCTCAAAACGGATTTTATTCTGTTCATAGCGGCAGGCGCTTTCCACGTTTCAAAGGTGTCCGACCTCATTCCCGAGCTTCAGGGACGTTTCCCCATCAAGGTGGAACTCGACAACCTCACCGAGGACGATTTCGTCAAAATTCTGACGGAACCGGACAACGCCGTTTTGAAGCAATATAAAGAACTTTTAAAGGTGGACGGCGTGGAGCTCAACTTCAGCAACGACGCTATAAGAGAGATAGCCAAAGCCGCTTATTTGCAAAACGAAACGAGCGAAAACCTCGGAGCGAGAAGACTTCACGCCGTGCTCGAGGATTTGCTTTCGGATATCTTATACGAAGCGGACGACAGCGTGACAACCAAAATCGAAGTGGATAAAAAATTTGTCGAGGAGCACCTGTCAAAGGCTTTAAAGAGCGCAAACCTCAAAAAGTTTATTTTATAGGAGAGATATGTTTACTATACCAAAAGGCACAAAGGATATGCTTCCCGAGGAGGCTTTCAAGTGGCACTACGTCGAAAACACGGCAAGAAGCGTTGCATCTTTGTTCGGCTTTAAAGAGATAAGAACGCCTGTTTTCGAGCATACCGAGCTATTCCTCAGAGGCGTGGGAGAGACTACCGACATTGTCACAAAAGAAATGTATACCTTTGAGGACAAGGGCGGCCGCTCCGTCACGCTCAAGCCGGAAGGCACGGCAGGCGTGGCAAGGGCATACGTCGGCTCCGTTCAGGGTAGCGGTATTCTTCCTTATAAAATGTATTATCTCACTCCCGTCTTCCGTTACGAAAGACCGCAGGCGGGCAGGCTCAGAGAACATCACCAATTCGGCGTGGAATTATACGGAGCCGCATCGGCTATGGCGGACGTAGAGGTCATATCTCTCGCCAAAAGATTTTTCGATACTTTAGGGCTTGAAAAACTCACCTTAAATATAAACAGCATAGGCTGCCCTAAGTGCAGAAAGGTATATAACGAGGCTTTAAAGCAATATCTTTTCGAGCACCTCAAGGATATGTGCCCGACGTGCAACAGCCGTTTTGAAAAAAATCCGCTCAGGATTTTGGATTGCAAAGAGGAAAAATGCAAGGCGGTCACGGCAGAGGCTCCCGTTGTGCTCGATTATCTTTGCGACGAGTGCAAAGAGCATTTTGAAAAACTCAAAAGAGGATTGGACGAAGTCGGCATAAAATACGTTGTCAATCCGAAAATAGTAAGAGGTCTTGACTATTACACCAAAACGGTATTTGAATTCGTATCCGATGCGATAGGCGCACAAGGCACCGTATGCGGAGGAGGCAGGTACGATTCTTTAGTGGAGGAAGTGGGGGGTAAACCCACTCCTGCCGTAGGATTCGGCATGGGGCTTGAAAGACTTCTGATAGTTTTAGAAAGCGAAAATCTTTTAGACAAAGCGCCTGCCGAGACAGTCGAATACTATATCGGCTCGATGGGCGAGACGGAGGCGGAATACGCCTTAAAACTTGCCGCTTCGTTGAGGGCAAAGGGCAGGTCGGTCGAAACAGACCTTTTGGGCAGAAGCGTCAAAGCGCAAATGAAATATGCCGATAAAATAGGAGCAAAATACGTCGTCATAATAGGCGATGAGGAAATCAAAACAAACACGCTCAAAGTCAAGGATATGACCACGGGAGAACAACAGAGCGTTTCGGCGGATAAGTTATGATTGAAAAGGGCGTGATCGTAAAAATCAAAGGCGACAAAGCCACCGTGCAGTTTGACCGCAAGTCCGCTTGCGACAAATGCCATATGTGCGCTGTCACAAAAGACTCGATGAAAGTGCAGGTTGTCGTCAAAAACACTCTCAATCTTAACGTGGGCGATTACGCAGCCGTTGAAATGGGCAAGCGATTTGTGTTGACAGCGGCGTTTATAGTTTATATAATACCTTTGGTGTTGGTGGGAATCGGCATCGGTATAGGCTCTGTCATAAGCGAAATGTGGCAGGCGATACTCGCTCTTATAGGGCTTGTTGGCGGATTTGTCATTTCCGTCGTATTGGACAGAGTATTGCGCAAAAAGAAGGGATTTGTCCCCGTTATGGTGGATATTCCCATTGAAAACGAACAATTCAGGCTTGAAAGTTTAGTTCCGTCGGATTCCGACACCGAACAGGCAGAATCTGATGAGATATCGGACGAAGCCGAAAACGTCTCTTGTACGGAGGATATCGGCGCCGAGTCGGACGGGGATAAACCCAAAGACTGAGTGAAAATTTTTTAAGGAGTAACAAAATGAGTTTAGTTATAACTAACGAGAATTTCAACGAAACAATCACAGGCAAACAAGTGACGCTTGTCGACTTTTGGGCGCCGTGGTGCGGTCCTTGCAAAATGCTCGGTCCCGTCATCGACGAAATCTCCAGCGAGCTTGGCGACAAGATAAACGTGGGCAAAGTCAACGTGGACGAAAATCCCGATCTCGCCGACAAGTTTAACATCAGGTCTATCCCCACTATGATCGTCTTTAAAGACGGCGAAAAGGTTGAGGAAATGACAGGCTTCAGAACAAAAGCGCAAATCGTCGCATCAATCGAAAAAGCATTACAATAGCGAGGTAAATATGGTCGACCTTAAAACTATCAGACAAACGGACGAAGAAGTCTACGACGCAATGGCGCTCGAGCTTGAACGTCAGCAAAACAATATCGAACTTATCGCAAGCGAAAATATCGTCTCTCCGGCGGTCATGGCTGCGGCAGGCTCGTATCTTACCAACAAATACGCCGAGGGATATCCCGATAAAAGATATTACGGCGGCTGCCAATACGTCGACATAGTCGAAAAACTCGCCATTCAAAGAGCGAAAGAGCTTTTCGGAGCGGAGCACGTAAACGTCCAGGCGCACAGCGGCTCAAACGCAAACTTTGCGGTTTATTACGCAATGCTCAGCCCCGGCGACACCGTTTTGGGTATGTCGCTTGCGGACGGCGGACATCTGACTCACGGAGCGAAAGTCAATCTGAGCGGTAAAATTTTTAATTCCGTCACATACGGCGTGGACGCCGAAACGGGCAGGATAGACTATGACAAAGTTTTGGAAATCGCAAAAGAGTGCAAGCCCAAAATGATAGTGGCGGGCGCAAGCGCCTATCCGAGAGCGCTCGATTTTAAAAAGTTTAAAGAGATAGCGGACGCCGTCGGCGCATATCTCATGGTGGATATAGCGCATATCGCAGGTCTTGTTGCGGCAGGACTTCACGAAAGTCCCGTGCCTTACGCCGATTTTGTCACCACGACAACGCATAAGACGCTCAGAGGTCCCAGAGGCGGTATGATAATGTGCAAAGAGCAATACGCCCAGCAGATTGACAAGGCAATTTTCCCCGCTTCACAGGGCGGTCCGCTTATGCATATCATAGCGGCTAAAGCCATAGCGTTTAAAGAGGCTTTGTCCGACGATTTCAAAAATTATCAAAAGCAAATAGTTTTAAACGCCAAAACGCTTGCGGATACGCTTTTGTCAAGAGGCGTTAAACTCGTATCGGGAGGCACGGACAATCACCTCATGCTCGTAAACCTTGTCGGAACCGGCGTCACGGGAAAAGAACTCGAGCACCTTTTGGACGAGGCAAGAATAACGGTAAATAAAAACGCTATCCCCAATGATCCCGAAAAACCGTTCGTAACCTCGGGCGTCAGAATAGGTACTCCTGCCGTTACGACAAGAGGCATGAAAGAAGAGGAAATGAAACAGATAGGAAATATGATTGCCGACATTATAGAGCAAAAGGAAGCGGCTGTCGAGAAGGTAAAGCAAAACGTCCTTGCGCTCTGCAAAAAATATCCTATTTACGCAAACGACATTCTTTGAGCCTAACGACTTTTGTGAGCTTTTATAAAACGCACAAAGCTCATTCGTAATTCAACAGCTTATTCTATAAATTCGGCATGAAAACTGTTGATAAAACCGACACATAGTGCAAACGGTGTTTTTGATTGTAAAAGCATATAAACCGTGTGCTATAAACGGAAATGAATTTTTCCCTTAAAACTTAAAAACGCTTTTAGTTAAAGCCGACGACTTGAATTAGCAAATCGTCGGCTTTTATTTTTACTGAAAACAGAATAAATGCATATCCGTATAAAGGCATATACGTTTAAAGGAATATCCGTATAAAGGAATATCCGTATAAAGGTAAATTCTTATAAATGCATACCCATATAAATGCATATCGATATAGGCTTGTTATAACAAAGTTTGTTTCAGCTTTGTCGGCGCCGTTTTTAATTGCCGAAAGATAAAAACGCTCCGCTTAATAAGATATGCAAAACATTAAAACCGTAAAGCGGAATTTTAAAATGTTACGGCAATTCAGATGCGCCTATTATAGTTTAAAGAGTGAAAAACGGCGGTTTATCCTTTTTGGCAGTCGTGAAGATAGCAAAGAGCCTCGTTTACCTCGTTTGTGGAAAATCCCTTGATTTCTTCAAAGGTGTCGGCAGATTTTTGCTGTTGTTTTGAGGCGTTCATAGCGGAGCATTGACCTGCCTCGCAGGACGAGCCGAACATTTTTTCCGCTTCCTTTAAGTATTCGTCCTCTTTGCGGACGGGTTTGTTTGCATTCAAAAGGGCAGGAAGGAGAGAGAGCAGCATATTCGTTTTGTCGTTGCCTTGTCCTAAGTTATTTTGTCCCGTGTTTTGCGTATTTTGAGAAAACAAACCTAAAAGACTTTGCCCTAAATTGCCGTTGCCGCTTTGTCCGCCGTTTTCCGCATTTAAATTTCCCCCTGCGAGAAAGGAAGTCAACAGAGATAAAACGTCGTTGCTTTTTCCGTCTTTGGCGCCCGTCAGGGCGGAAAGCAAAGATAAAATCATCGGATTCATATTACCGCTCCTTTTTCACAATACAGTATATGCAAGCATATATTTGATAGTGTCGGGAGGATATATGGATTTTAAAACTTTTTCAAACAATTCCGATTGTAAAAAAAACGGTGCAAATACATATAAAAGCGAAAGGGACGTTTACGATGCGGTAGACAAACTAAAGGGCAAATCGGAGAGCGAATTGCTCGGCGATTTAATGGGCGAGGCGGCAAGGCTCAAAAGGGAAGGAAAGTTTGATCCTGCCGAGCTTGAGGCGGTATATGAAACAGCCAAAGGAATGATGAGCGACGCTCAGCTAAAACGACTCAGAAGTCTTATAGATATGCTCAAATGATAGAGAGAAAACTTCACTACGAACTCGTATCCAGGCTGAAAGAGGGAGGACGGCTTCCTGCCCTGGTTTACGTCAAAAACGGCTTTGACCTATATTTTGCCGAGCGCAATTTCAAAATTATCAAACGCTATCCTATAGTAAACGCCGTCGGAGTCAATCTCGATTTTAATTCGGCAATGAAGCTGTCGAGCGTCGAAGGCGTCGACTACATAGCGGCAGAAAGCAAAGTTTCTACCTTGGACGATATCAACGACGTCGAAAAGATATCTCTTGCCGAGGCGATAAAGAGGCAGTCGGAAATTCGCCCCGTGTTTACTCAGTCTAAAAAGGTATCGACGGAAAGCCTAAGCATACCGCCTGATATGGACGGGAAGGGCGTGGGACTTTGCGTGCTCGATACGGGCGTTATGCCGCATCTCGATTTATGGTTTCCCTCTGTAAAACTTGCCTGTTTTAAAGACGTGTTAAACGAAAAAGAAACGCCGTACGACGACAACGGTCACGGCACTTTCGTGGCAGGGGTGGCGCTCGGCTCGGGGATAATGTCGGCAAAAAAAGTGTCGGGATTCGCAAGCGGAGCAAATCTTATATCCGTAAAGGCGATAAACGAAAACGGAGTGGCAGGCGCATTCAAAATTTTAGACGGAATGCAGTGGATACTCGACAACAGAAAAAAACAGAAAATAGACGTAGTATGTATGTCCTTCGGCGCAGAGCCGGAAGCGCGCGACCCGCTTTGTATAGGAGCCGAAACGCTTGTAAAAAACGGTATATGCGTGGTGGCTGCGTCGGGAAACAGCGGAAGCGGCAGCGTAAAATCGCCTGCCGTCAGTCCTTACGTCATTTCCGTCGGAGCGGTAGACGACGACTATAAGGTGGCGGAGTTTACCTCGACGGGAACGGTAAACGGTCAGGCGTGGCCGGACGTATACGCCAAAGGAGTCAAGATAGCAGGGCTCGGAAGTGGCGGATACGTCAAAATGAGCGGGACAAGCGTAGCCGCTCCTTATATTGCCGCCGCTTGCTGTCTGTTAAAGCAAAAATATCCCGACCTTAGTCCGCTCGAGATAAAGAAAATTATACTGAGGGAAGCCCAAGTATATAAATCGGTCAAAGTATTAGAGTTTCTTAAACGACCAACCGTTTAAAATTTCCTTTTTCTTTATCATTATTTTTTCAAGCGCACTAATTAGTGCGTTTATTTCTTTTTCGGTATTGTCTGCACCAATGCTCACTCTAACGAGTCCGCTTTCCAAAGTGCCGAGATAATTGTGTATGAGCGGCGCACAGTGCAGTCCGCTTCTTGTGGCAAAGCCTAAAGTATTAAGTTCGTCCGCCATGACCGTGGGCGGAATGTCGGCGTCTTTAAACGAGAAGATACCCAACTGAGGATTTACCGAATAATTTATAAGCCCCAAAGAGCCGAGCGCATACATGAGTTTTTGCGACAGCTTTAATACGTTTTTGCGTGAGCGCTCTAAGTTTTCCATGCTCCACTTGGCGCCCTCGTAAAGGGCGTGTATACCTGCCGAAAACTGGGTGCCTGCTTCAAAGCCTTCGGGTGCGTAAAGCGGTTGATATACGCTGTCCGACGACGTACCCGTGCCTCCGTATACGAGCGGAGAAAGTTTTAGCGTGTCTTTGAAAATCAAAAATCCTACGCCTTGGATACCGTGCAGGCTTTTGTGCGCAGGCATGGCAAGCATATCGATATTGTATTTTGTCATGTCTATCTGATAAAAGGGCGAGCCTTGTGCACCGTCCACAAGCAAGATTGTCTTGTCGCTTTTCTTTTTACCCACTTCCTCCACGTCGCACACTGCGCCCGTAACGTTGGAGGCGAGGTTCATGCCGATAAAATCGGCGTCGTAAGACAGCCTCAATACGTGTTTGGGATTTATGCTTAAATTGTCGGACGGATTGACGACGGAAAGGCTCGCCCCCTTGGATTTTAAATTGAAAAGGGGACGGAGCATGGCGTTGTGGTCGTTTACCGTGGTAACGATTTTCTTTGAGGGATTAAGACAGCCGAAAACGGCGAGGTTTATCGCCTCGGTGCAGTTTTTTGTAAACACCACGTTATATCCGCTTTCCGCTCCGTATATTTTTAATAACAGGCGACGTGTTCTTTCGTTGTTTACCATAGCGTATATGGCGTCGTCGTGTCCGCTTCTGCCGCCGTTTGCGCTGTGAACGGTATCGTAAACGAGAGCCTTTATAGCTTTTTTGGGTTTGAATCTTGAGGTTGCCGCATTGTCGAAATATATCATTTAATCACCTTACACATATATTATATTAGAGTCTTAATACATTGTATTCGAGGAGGTTTAATAATGGGAGAAATTATTGTCGTCATAAAATCGAGGGCAGGAGCATTGAGATTTTACGACGAACTGAGAAGCTACAACATATCGTGCCGACTTATAAACACGCCCAAAGAGGCAAAAACAGGTTGCGGACTGTCTGTAAAACTGCTTGCCAAAGATTTAAAAAGGGCTCAGATAATTTTATCGAGAGGTATTGTCGGTGTGGAGGGTATATTTTCCGTCGAGCGGGGCGGATTAAAAAAAATCGGCTGATTATTTAAATATTTGCGGTTTTGCACAGGCGTTTGCCATTACAAAACTCCAAAATGCGGTTAAATCGTCATAAATATGCTCAATATTGCCATACAACAGGCTGCCATACAACAGGCACATTGCCATACGAACGGGTATATTGCCGAATTATATGAAATTGCCTTGAGTATGGGCAATAGCCAAGAATACGGCAATTTTGCCGGATATACGGATAAAACCGTGAGCCGAATTAAACCTTAAGACTCTACCGCCAAACGGACGCTTGCCGTCCGTTTTTTATTCGCAGGGAGCGTCGGACGAACTTTTTTACATTTTTGTTTTAATGAACAGTTTTTGCGGTTTGGTTTAGCTTAATTGTTATGCCTTTTAAAAACAATAAAATCATATCGATAAAAAAGTAGCAAATAGTCGTTATAAAACGGGAAAATATGGGCGTTTTTGCAATTTTTTTATAATTTAATTGCAAACGACGGCATTTTATGCAATAATACATAGATGATACCAAAAGAAGAAGAATTGCTATCGGTATTGGAACAGTTACACCCGACAGCGGATTGCGAACTAAATTTTAAAACACCGTTCGAGCTATTGGTGGCGGTTATTTTATCCGCACAGTGCACGGATAAAAGAGTCAACTCCGTTACCGAATCGCTTTTTAAAGTCGCTTCCGCTCCGTCCGATTTTGTAGAGATGGACACGGAGACGCTGGAAAAAATGATTTTCAGCTGCGGATTTTATCACAACAAGGCAAAGGCGATAAAGGATATGTCAAAATGCCTTGTCGATAAATACGGCGGCGTCGTTCCGTCCGAGATAGACGAGCTTGTCAAACTTTCGGGTGTGGGCAGGAAAACGGCAAACGTCGTATACGCCGTTGCCTTTCACGGGCAGGCGATAGCTGTCGACACTCATGTCTTTAGGGTGGCAAACAGATTGGGAATAGCCAAGGCGTCAAATCCTCTCGATACCGAAAAACAGCTTCAAAAATATTTTTCTCAAAATAATTGGTCAAGAGCGCACCATTTGCTCTTGTTCCACGGAAGATACATATGTAAATCGCAAAAACCCGATTGCGTATCCTGTCCGCTTAAATCTATGTGCGACCATTATCAGGAGGCAAAATGTACGAAATAATCAAAAAGAGAGAGCTTGCTCAAAACGTTCACGAATACGTCATTAACGCTCCGCACGTTGCAAAACACTGTCTTGCAGGTCAGTTTATCATTTTGCGAAGCGACGAAAAGGGCGAAAGAGTTCCGTTTACCATTTGCGACTACGACCGTGAAAAAGGCACGGTTTCAATTTTGGTGCAGACGGTGGGATATACCACCGCTAAATTGGCGACAATGAAAGAGGGAGACTGCCTTGAGTCCTTTGCCGGACCGCTCGGAAATCCTACCGACCTTTCGGAATATAAAAACATTTTGCTCGTAGGAGGAGGCATAGGCGTTGCCGTCGTTTATCCGCAGGCCAAACAGCTCACCATAAGCGGAAAGAAAGCGGACGCCATTCTCGGAGCAAGAAACAAAGACCTCATTTTCTTCGAGGACGAAATGGGCAGCGTGTGCAACGATTTGTACGTTATGACGGACGACGGCACCGAGGGACAAAAGGGCTTCGTTACGGATAAAATAAACGAGCTTTTCAGCGCAGGCAAAAAATACGACGTCATATTCGCCGTGGGACCAATGCCGATGATGAAAGCGGTTACTGCGCTTGCCGTAAGCTACGGAGTAAAGTGTATTGTCAGTATGAACTCGATGATGGTGGACGGCACGGGAATGTGCGGCTGTTGCAGAGTTATGGTGGACGGTCAGGTCAAATACGCCTGTATCGACGGCCCGGAATTTGACGGCGCACTCATCAATTTTGACGAGGCAATGGCTCGTTCTAAGTTCTATCACGAACAGGAAAAAGAGCACTATTGCAATTTAAGAGACGGCAACGTCGACAAGCGTCACGATATGCCGCTTCAACCCGTTGAACAGAGGATAAAAAACTTTGACGAGGTTGCTCTCGGTTTCGACGACAATACCGCCATGCTCGAGGCGCAGAGATGCCTAAACTGTAAAAATCCTCAATGCGTGAAAGGTTGCCCCGTATCGGTAAATATTCCGCAATTCATATCCGCTTTAAGATGCGGAGACCCTCTTGCCGCGGCTGATATCATAAAGCAGACCAACAATCTTCCTGCCATTTGCGGCAGAGTATGTCCGCAGGAAAAACAGTGCGAGGCAATGTGCATAAGAAAGGCTAAACTCGGGGGCTCCGTTGCCATTGGCGCACTTGAGAGATATTGTGCAGATATCGCGCTTAAAAAGAATTCTAGAGCGCCTAAAGAGATTAAAAAGAACGGCAAAAGAGTTGCCGTTATCGGAAGCGGACCCTCGGGACTTACCTGTGCGGCAGACCTTGCTTCAAACGGCGTCGAGGTTGTCCTTTTCGAGGCGCTCCACAAAGCCGGTGGCGTGCTCATTTACGGAATTCCGGAATTCAGACTTCCCAAAGAGGTCGTAGGAAAGGAAATCGAAAGAGTCAAAGAACTGGGCGTGGAAATAAGGCTCAACGAGATAGTCGGAAAGACGGTGTTTATCGACGAACTTTTGGAGCATTTCGACGCAGTATTTATCGGCTCGGGCGCAGGACTTCCCGTATTTTTAAACGTCGAGGGCGAAAACCTCTGCGGAGTATATTCCGCAAACGAATATCTGACGAGAATTAACCTGATGAAAGCGTACAAGTCGGATAGCAGCACGCCTTTGCAGATAGCCAAAAATCCCGTCATTATAGGAGCAGGCAACGTCGGTATGGACGCCGCAAGAACGGCGCTCAGAATAAGCGGAAAGGCTACGCTTGTATACCGCAGGACAAAAGAGGAAATGCCTGCCCGTTACGAAGAAATATTGCACGCTGAAGAAGAGGGCGTCAGGTTTGAACTTTTGACCGCTCCCAAAAAGATTTTGGGTAAAGACGGCTACGTCACGGGACTTTTGTGTCAGAAAATGGCGCTCGGCGAAAAAGACGCTTCGGGCAGAGCGAAACCTGTTCCCGTCGAAGGAAGCGATTTCGTCATAGAGTGCGACCAGGTCATCGTGGCGCTCGGTACCAAACCGAACCCAATCATCAAAAACAGTTGCAGAGAACTCGAGACGACCAACAAGGGTATTATCGTAACCGAGGAAACGACGGGACAGACAAGTATAGACAGAGTATACGCAGGCGGCGACGCCCAGACGGGTGCGGCGACTGTCATCAGTGCTATGGGCGCAGGCAAGAGAGCCGCCAAAGCCATTATGGAAAGGCTTGGCATTGCAAAATAGTCAAAGCGAAAGATAAAACATAGCTTGCCTTAGGAGGATATATGTTTTTAGATTACGTTAAAATTTTTATAAAGGCAGGCGACGGCGGAAACGGAGCCGTCAGTTTTCACCGTGAAAAATTCGTACCCGACGGAGGCCCGGACGGTGGCGACGGCGGTGACGGCGGAAGCATAATTTTCACCTGCGATAAGGGCATAAACACTCTTATAGATTTTAAATTCAAAAAGCACTTTTTTGCCCAAAACGGAGAGGGCGGAGCTCCCAAAAACTGCAAGGGCAAGAAGGGTGAGGATTTAATTATCAAAGTGCCTCAAGGGACGGTCATAAAGGACAGCGCAACGGGCAAAGTTATCGCAGACCTTCTCGATGACGGAGAAAGCGTCACCGTGCTAAAAGGCGGCAGAGGCGGAAAGGGCAACAGCCATTTTAAAAACAGCAAGAGAAAGGCGCCGTCGTTCAGCCAGCACGGCGAAAAAACGGAGCAACACCAGATAATTTTAGAGCTTAAAACCATTGCGGACGTAGGACTTGTCGGATTTCCCAACGTGGGAAAATCGACTCTTTTGTCCGTGCTCACCTCGGCTAAGCCAAAGATAGCCAATTATCACTTTACCACGCTAACGCCCAATCTCGGAGTGGCGAGAGTTTTTGACGAGGATTTCGTCATAGCGGATATCCCGGGACTTATCGAGGGAGCGAGCGAAGGAGCGGGACTTGGTCATCACTTTTTAAGGCATATCGAAAGGGTAAGGCTCATCGTCCACCTCGTCGATATATCCGGCAGCGAAAACAGAGACCCGCTTGAAGACTTCAGGCAGATTAACGAAGAACTCAACAAATACGGCACGAGAATAAAAGACATTCCGCAAATCGTGTGTGCATCCAAAATCGATATGCTTGAGGACGAATCGAAGCTGAAAGACTTTGAAAAGGCGATAGGGCAAAAAGTATATCCCGTATGCTCGCTTTTAAACGAAGGGCTCACCGAGCTTTTGTCGGCGATATACGAAAAACTCAAAACTATTCCCAAGCCTTCAAGGCTCGAAGACGAGGAAAGATATTCGCTTGAAAAAGACTACAATCAAAAATTTACCGTGTCGAAGCTGGGTAAGGGAACATATATCGTCGAGGGCGGACTTGTCGACTTTTTCATTCAGTCGATATCCCTTTCTTCTCCCGAGTCGTTTGCCTTTTTCCAAAAGAACCTCAAAGACAGGGGCGTAGTTTCCGCATTAAAGAAAGCGGGAATGGTTGAGGGTGATACCGTAATCATCGGCGATATAGAATTCGAGTGGATAGATTGATTTACAGTCCGTTTAGATTTAGCGAACACAATCATAACACGATAAAATGAAACGGAAAAAGTTAAAAGGTTAAAATCAAACGATAATAATTAAACGTTATAAATTAAACGGTAACTCTAAACGGTAAAAAATAAATTGTAAAAAATTTAAAGGTTTCCCGACTTGCGTATGCGCATGCGGTCGGATATGAAATTATTAAGCTAAAAAAATCAAGCTAAAGGATATCATTAAAAAAAATTCGTTGCAGTAGCAACGAATTTTTTATGTATTGAATGGTTTTTTCAATTGACGGCAAAAATTGCCGAAAAGGTTTAAATTTAAAATCAATAGTTTTCGCTCTTGAGCTCGAAGTAGGCTTGCGGATGATAACAGACTGGGCATACCTCGGGAGCTTCTTTGCCTTTGAGGACATGTCCGCAGTTGCGGCAAACCCAAACTTTTTCCTCGTCTTTGGCAAACACTTTTTTGGTTTCGACGTTCTTGAGCAGGGCACGGTATCTTTCCTCGTGCTCTTTTTCGATTGCCGCTACGGCACGGAATTGTTTGGCGAGTGCGTCAAATCCTTCCGCCTCAGCGTCTTTTGCGAAGTTTTCATACATATCCGTCCACTCGTAGTTTTCGCCTTCCGCCGCTTTCAAAAGATTTTGCTGAGTATTTCCGAGCTCGCCGAGCATTTTAAACCACAGCTTTGCGTGTTCTTTTTCGTTTGCGGCTGTCTGTTCAAAGATAGAGGCGATTTGCTCGTATCCTTCCTTTTTCGCTACAGAGGCGAAATAGGTGTATTTGTTCCTTGCCTGCGATTCGCCTGCGAAAGCCGCAAGCAAATTTTTTTCTGTTTTGGTTCCTTTGAGATCCATAAAACAACTCCTTATAATTTTGGTAATTTGATTTTATGACGAAAAGACGAGAAAGTCAATATCAAATTTTGTTTTCTTTTTCGAGCAGCTCGTCTATGGATATTTGTTTGTTGTCTTTAAAGGCGTCGAAAACTTTTTCCTTTTTAAAATTTCCCTTTCCGAGCGGAGAAAGACACAAAAGCGCCATCAGATAGGAAAGCGAACCGCACACGATATAGTAAGCGGTAAGCGGCGTGATAAAGGAAAGCGCAATTAAAATGGTGCCGGAAAAGAGATAAAAACGCATATTCTGCCTGTCCAAAAACGTGGAGAAAAGCGCAATCAAATTAAGCTTTGTCTTTGTTTTGGCAAGGTCGGGCAGGGCGTTTTCCTTTTTGAGGAATTTAAAGACGGCGGATATCGGGATTATCGCAAGTTTGATTTTTTCGTCGTCGAGCAAAGAATAAGCCTTTCGGTCGATCGCCTTTGTAGCTATAAACACTCTGTTCAGTCCGAGTGACTTTGTCACGTTTATGACTAAAAGCAGGTCGGCAGGCGACAGAGGTGAAATTTTATACATAAAAAATATGACGGCGTTGTCGTTGGCTATATAGTTTTCGCCTTTTACGAGCGATGGATTTTTCAGGCATTTGCTCACGAGGGATATGGCTAATCCCGGTCTTTTTATAAATTCTTTCAACAGCCTGTCATACGAATACGGACGTTTTTTTGCCCCGAAAGCATAGATTGCGACAATCAGCGTTACCGAGCACACGCCTGCCACGAAAAAAGCGGAAACGGGCGAGCGCAGATAATTTCTGAAAAGCACGAAAAGGAGCGTATACGAGATAAAAAATATTGCTACAAAATCAATTTTCTTTGCCATAACTTGATTGTTGACTTTTTTTAAAAAAATAAACTTATAGATTGCTCAAAATAACTATATGTATTATAATTTATCTATGAAAACTTTGATTTTCGGCGGAGCGTTCGATCCTCCGCACCGTGAACATTTAAATATTTTGCTTGAGGCTTCAAAAGCGGTAAATTTTGACCGAGTCGTCATCGTTCCCACGTTCAATCCTCCGCACAAAGAGGACAGCGTCATCGATTTCGACACGAGAGTTGCTCTTATAGATAAACTCTTTAAAAAGAGCGGTATAAATTATGCCGTCGACGACATAGAAAAACAGAGGGGCGACGGTAACTACGCCGTCGAGGTGGTTTCCGCTTTGAAAGAAAAATACGGCGGCGAGCTGTATTATCTCATCGGGGGCGACAGCCTTGTGAATATAGAAACGTGGCACAAGCCGGAGCTTCTCTTTCCGCTTGTCACGCTCGTAGTATGCGGCAGGGACGGCTATTTTGGACTTGACGAAAAAATTGAATATTTAAAAAACAAATACGGCGCAAAGATAATTAAAATCAACTACGTCGGCTCGGGGATATCCAGCACCCTTGTTCGTTTAAGGCTCAATTTAGGTCTTAGCGTAGACGTCGAGGGCTTAGAGCTTATAAAGGATAAATTCAACAAATACGACGGCATATTAAAGCAGTTAAAAAGCTATCAGTCGGACGACTTGTATTTTCATAGCAGAGCCGTTGCCTACCGCGCGGTAGAAATAGCTAGACATCACCGTTTAAATATAGATTTAAACAAAGCGTTTTTGGCAGGGCTTTTGCACGACAACGCAAAGCAGAGGCTGTCGCTTGACGGATTTATCGTTCCGTCCGACGCCGTCGGCTCGCCCGTGCTTCATCAGTTTTTGGGAAGTGTGAAAGCTAAACGCGATTTTAAAATAGAGGATAGCGAAATCCTTTCCGCCATAAATTATCACACGACGGGCAGGGCGAACATGACGACGCTTGAAAAACTCGTTTACTGCGCCGATATGCTCAGCGAGGACAGACCGTGCATAGAAAATCTTTTGAAGGTCATCATGACGGATTTTGAAATAGGCTTTCGCTCCTGCCTCGCTTCAAGCTATTTTTACGTTTTGTCCAAAAAGCGCGGAATGTATCCTCTGACGCAGCAGGCGTTCGACTACTATATAAAGGACGCAAAATTCCCTCTGTAAACAGGCTGCCTTAAACTTTAGTGAGTTTACTGCTTATAAGTCTTGCGCCATGTCGACGGCTTATCGTATCAAAAAATGCGTATAGCTTATTGATAGCAAAACAGATTATAGATATCAAAATATGCCAGCGGGTTTAAATGCGAACGGTTTTAAGATAAAATGTTGTTGCGGTTTAAAAACTTATGCCTTTAAAATAGCTGTTGAGTAAAACGCTTTAAAGCATCGCTTTAAAGCACGCTGTATAAATGCGCAAACTCGGTTAAGATTTAAATTTTAAGATTTAATCTTAACTGCCAAAGCAAAAAAAAACTAATTAAACACTTGGAGAAAAAATGACGGTAGAACAATTAAAGACGACTATTTGCGAATATCTTTCGGAAAAGAAAGGGCAGGACATCACCGCTATAAGGGTCAGTGAACAGACCGCCGAACTCGATTATTTTGTCATATGCACCGGCAGAAGCTCAACGCAGGTCAAGTCGCTTGCGGAGCTTCTCATAGAAAAGCTGGAAAAGGATTATGAAATATCCCCGGTCAGGAGCGACGGATTAAGAGACGGCAAATGGGCGGTCATCGATTACGGCTCGGTCATGGTGCACGTATTTAACGACCAGACGAGAATGTTTTACAATCTCGAAAAACTCTGGTCGGAGGGCGACGGCAAAAACGTGGAGTTTTATAAGGACTGAATATAGCCTTAAAAGCGGACGCTTTTAAATTTGAGAGGAATTTAATTTCGTCAAAAGGCTGAGTAGAGCCCGAACGCTTTCGGCTTAGTGCGTTGGCATATAGCGCCATAAAGTGGGCGCATATAAGGCAGACGACTAAATTTTAAAAATTTGTCCACCATTAAGACGGAGGACAAATTATGGAATACGTCAGCATTGAAAAAGATTTTAAACTCGACGTCGAAAAAGTGCTTGAATACGCCGTCGTGGCAAAAGACGAAAAGGCAATCGTCGCCGTGCTCACAGAGCCGATTTTTTTGAGAAGCGAAAGAGAAAAAATAAAGAGCGAGATAATACGGCAGGCAAAGACGGGGCTGAACGCAAAGGATATAAAGGTAACCTTTTCGGCGGTGGCTTATGCGAAAATCGCTAAAGGCATAAGCTACGACGAAGCGGAAAAAATGATTTGATGATGAACATACTCGATATAATTGAAAAAAAGAAAAAGGGTTTAGCCCTCACAAAAGACGAGATAGATTATTTCGTAAACGGCGTAGTGTCGGGCGAGATAAAGGACTATCAGACGTCGGCGTTTTTAATGGCGGTCGTTTTGAAGGAAATGACGCCTTTGGAAACGTTCAACCTCACCATGGCAATGAAGGACAGCGGCGACACGTTCGACTTTAAAGGCGTGGACGGAATGACGGTGGATAAGCACTCAACGGGCGGCGTGGGGGATTCTACCACGTTTGTAACAATGCCCGTTTTGGCGTCGCTCGGTTTCAAAGTCGCCAAGATGAGCGGCAGAGGTCTCGGCTTTACGGGCGGAACTTTGGATAAGCTCGAGTCGTTTGACGGGCTTAACGTATATCTCGAAAAAGACGAGTTTATAAAGCAGGTCAACGACATATCCATTGCCGTTTGCGGTCAGACGAAAAATATCTGTCCTGCCGACAAAATTTTATACGCCTTAAGAGACGTTACGGCAACGGTTGATTCCGTGCCGCTTATAGCGTCGTCGATAATGTCCAAAAAGCTCGCCGTTTCGGCAGACGTTTTGGTGCTGGACGTAAAGACGGGGGACGGCGCACTTATGCAGAATCTGAAGCAGACGAAGATTCTCGCCGAAACTATGGTCAATATAGGTAAAATGTCGGGCAGGAAGGTCAGCGCAGTCATAACGAGCATGGATGAACCGCTCGACCGCTACATAGGAAATTCGCTTGAAATTCAAGGGGCAACGGAGGTTCTGTCGGGCGAGCAGAACGAGTTAAAGGAAGTGTCAAAGGCGCTCGCCGTGGAAATAATGTTGCAGAGCGGCAAATACGATTTAAAATCGGCGCAGGACGCTTTCGAGCGTCAGATAGCAAGCGGTGAGGCACTAAGTAAATTCAGGCAGATGCTCACCCGTCAGGGGGCAAAATCGCTCGAGCTCAAAAAGGCGAAATACTACGGCGTCGAGGTCAAGTCGCAAAAGGCGGGATACCTCGAAAAGGTGGATACGAGAGCGCTCGGCAGATTCGTCATGTCGTTGGGCGGAGGCAGAATGGCGGTTGACGATAAGATTGACCATACCGTCGGACTTAAAGTGCTCAAAAGAGTGGGCGACAAAGTGGAAAAGGGCGAGAGCGTGGCGCTTTTATATTGCAACGAAAAGCCGAGATTTGACGACGAGATTTTATCGGCGTTTACGATTGGGGCTAAAAAAGCCAAAAAAACAAAACTTATAGTAGACGTTGTGAGGTAGTTATGGACATAGCAAGATATATCGATTATACCAATTTAAAGCAGGAAGCCACAAAAGAGGATATAGTAAAACTCTGTCAAAGGGCAAAGGAAGAAAAATACTACAGCGTGTGCGTAAATCCGAGCTACGTATCGCTTGCCAAAAGACAGCTTGAGGGAAGTGACGTGAAAGTCGCCGCCGTCATAGGATTTCCGCTGGGGCAGAACGTGCCTGCCATAAAAGCGGCGGAGGCTGCCGTCTGCGTAAGCGACGGAGCGGACGAGCTGGATATGGTGATAAACGTCGGAGCGCTCAAAGACGGATTGACAAACTTCGTTTTGGAGGATATAAAAGGCGTCGTCAATGCAGGCGTGCCCGTAAAAGTGATTTTGGAAACGGCAAAACTTACCGACAGCGAGATAGCTTTAGCAACCGAACTTGCCGTCAAAGCAGGGGCGGCGTTTATAAAGACGAGCACGGGTTTTATGGGCGAGGGAGCGACGGAACACGCCGTGTCGCTCATGGTAAAACTTGCAGACGGCAGGATAAAGGTTAAAGCGAGCGGCGGAATTAGAACGGTTGAGGCGGCAAAGAGATATATCGAACTCGGCGCCGAAAGAATAGGGGCTTCAAATCTTTCGTAAAAGTTTTTTAGGACCTTTTGCGCCTATGGATTTTTAATGTATATTTATCAGAATAAAATCGGCTCAAAGCATAACTTTGCGTGACGCCGATTTTTTGTATTTTTTGCAAATTTTAAATTTATTTTTTTTAAACCGTTGACATATATTTTTTGCGGTGTTATATTTAAGTTACTTCGGGGCGAGGTGTAATTCCTCACCGACGGTATAGTCCGTGAACCGCTCATGCGGCCGATTGGGTGAAATTCCCAAACCGACAGTAAAGTCTGGATGGAAGAAGTATAGTCCCCTTGCGGGATTTTTTTTTCGTCCGAAAGGAAGAGAGATGAACAGTTTTTCAAAAAAAATTTCAACCGCTTATTTAACAAAAATTGCAATACTTGTTGCAATATCCTTCGTGCTTTACGCATTTTGCAAGTTTAACTTGCCTTTCATGTTTCCGTCGTTTCTGGAAATGCAGATATCCGACCTGCCGGCTATTATCGGCGGTTTCGCCTTAGGTCCGATAAGCGGCACTCTTATAATCGTTATAAAGTGCTGTTTAAAGATGGCGATGACCTCTACGGGCTGTGTAGGCGAGCTTGTCGACATAGTCGTCGGAGTATCGTTTGTTTTGACGGCAAGTTTGATATACAAGCGCAAAAAGGACAAAAAACACGCCGTGATAGGGCTTGTCGCAGGAAGTCTCGTTTCGATAGTCGCCGCAATGATAATGAACTATGCCGTTGCCGTTCCTTTTTACGTCGAGGTCATGTTCGGCGGAAGCTGGGGACCGATCCTCGGTATGTGTCAGTCGCTGTATCCCGGTGTTACCGTCGACAATTTTTACGTTTTCTATCTTTTCCTCGGCGTGCTTCCTTTCAATGCGCTCAGACTTTTGATAGTATCGGTGCTCACTTTCTTGCTATATAAGCAATTATCCGTTATACTTAAAAAGGAATTCGATTCTACAATCAATTCGTTTGACAGAACGAAAGCCGAACAGGTGTTATACGTCAAAAATCTCAAGGGCACGGCAAGAATCGCACGTCAGATGGCAAGATGTCTTAAAGATAAGGACGTCATAATTTTAAGAGGCGACCTCGGCGCAGGCAAAACGACGTTTACTTCGTATCTCGTCAAAAATCTCGGCGTCAAAGAGAGCGTCACAAGCCCCACGTTTACCGTGCTCAACCAATATCAGGGCAAAAAATACGTCGTCAATCACCTGGATATGTATAGGATAGAATCTTTTGACGAACTCTACGAAACGGGTGTTGCCGAAACTATTTCCGAGGGAGGCATAACTATCGTAGAATGGAACAAACTCGACGATATCGAGCGTGAGGCAATCTTCGTTACGATAACGGGCGCAGGCAATAAAAGGAAGTTTGAAATTAAACTGCCCGAGAGCTTTTTAAACAGATACGTCAAGGTCAAAAAGAGCGAGGATAAAGCCTTTTTGGTGTCGCCCGAAAATTCGGATAGAGACAAAGCTGCCGACGGCGCCCTGACGGCAGAAATCATCGCCGATAAAACTTCCGAAAACAATACGGACGGGCATAAATCGGGTATGACTAAAAACGGCTCGGACAATGCATCGGTCGATGAGAAAGGCGGCTCGGCAAAAAAAGTAAAACAGGCAGTATAGTATGCAACCGGTGTAAAACAGGCAGTATAGTATGCAAGCGGTGTAAAGCAGACAGTATAGTATGCAACAGGTAAAAAAGGATAAATTTAACGGGAGAGTTATTCGATGACCGCATTGATGTGCGATTCAACGGGAAGCGAACTGTTGATAGTTTTAAAACATAACGACGAGGTTTATAAAGAGTGTTTCACGGGTAAAACGGGACACTCTCCTCTTATTATGCGGCTTGTCGACAGCGTGCTCAAAAGTGCCGGCATCAAGACGGACGACGTCGACGTTTTTGCCGCCTGCGTAGGTCCCGGCTCTTTTACGGGAATCAGGATAGGTCTTGCCTGTTTTAATGCGCTCGCATACGCCACGGGCAAAAAAAGAATCGAGGTAAACTCGTTCGAGATACTGACCTACGGTTGCGCCGACGGTCTTTACAGAATAGACGCAGGCTCAAACAACAGCTATCTTTGCCAAAAAGAGGGGGATAGCTTGAAACTCTCGTTTTTGGAAGGGTGCGACGACTCGTTAAAATTCGAGGACGGCAACGCCGACAGGACAGCCGCATTTGTTGCCGTGACGGAAAAAAAGTTTAAAAACAAAGAGTTTTCTTCAAACTTAAAGCCGGTATATCTCAGAAAATCGCAAGCGGAGAGAATGGCGGATGTTAAAAACTGAGACGCTTTCAAAAAAGCATTTAAACGCCGTTGCCGATATCGAGGCTTATTCGATAATCTGTCCCTGGTCTTACGCTCAGATAAAAAAATGCGTCGGCGATAAAAACTTTATCGTTTTGACGGACGGAGATATCGTTTTGGGATACGGCTCGTTTTATATGACGGCAGACGAGGCAAATTTAAACAATATCGCCGTAAAAAAAGAGGAAAGGGGCAAGGGATATTCAAAAATAATAATGGAGCGGCTTTTGGCTTTAGCCAAGGCGCAGGGAGCCGTCGCCGTGACGCTCGAGGTGGAAAGCAAAAACGCCGTTGCCTTAAATCTTTACCGCTCGTTCGATTTTAAAGGGGAGGGAGAAAGAAAAAACTATTATCCCGACGGCGACAGTGCTATAATAATGTGGAAACGCAGCCTTTAAGGCTGCTTTTTTATTTAGATAAAGAATAATTTTTTATACTTTTATAAAGTTTGATAAATATAAATTTGTTTGCCGTCATTTTTTACAGTGCAAATTTATTAAGGCGTTCACCTTTTTTAATCCTTTCTCATAAATTGTATGGATAAAAAGGAGGCGCCTATTTTAAATTTTGCGACCGTCGGACAGGGCAGAGATATAATCTTTCTGCACGGTTGGGGCGGCAGTATTTTAAGTTTTGAGTTTGTGGCGAAAACGATGGCGGGATATCGCTCGACGCTGGTTGATTTTTACGGCTTCGGGCACTCTCCCGAGCCTGCCGCACCGATAGGCGTCAAAGAATACGCCGCCGCCGTTGTCGAAACGATGAACAGACTGAAAATCGAGGACGCCGTGATAGTGGGGCACTCGTTCGGCGGCAGAGTGGCTATAGAGATAGCGGCGACTAAGCCGCACCTTGTAAACAAACTCGTGCTTATCGACAGCGCAGGCATAAAGCCGAGGCGGGGGATAAAGTATTATTTTTTGGTGTGTCTTCATAAGTTTTTAAAAAAGGTGAGGGGCAGAGGACTTAGCGGTTCTATAGATTATGCCGTATTGTCCCCCGTTATGAAAGAGACTTTCAAAAAAGTCGTCAACTACGATCAGACGGGACTTTTGAAAAAGATAACCTGTCCCACGGCGATATTTTGGGGAAAGCGTGATAAGGAAACTCCGAGATATATGGCTCGAAAAATGTGCAAGCATATATCGGGCAGTGCGCTTTTTTATCTTGACGGAGGGCATCACTCCTATATCGACGACTATAATACTTTCATAAAAATTTTTAAAGCATTCGTTCAATAGGTGATAATTGCCTCGGTAAAATCATTTATTAAATTATCGATACTCTGCCTTATGTTTATAGGCGTTGCTGTGCCTATCTCCGTTGCGCCGTAAGGTTTAAGGATAAGGCAAAGGCATATCGAAAAGCGAGGGAATTATGAATTACGCCGTATATGCTTTGGTTACAGTTTTGGGAACGATATGTTTTCCGTTTATGCTCAAGCCTTATCTGCACAATCTTCAGCTGGGAGGTTACAGCGAAAAGAGCATATTTACCTCAAAACGGTTTTTGCCTGCCTTTACGGTGAGTGCGGCAATATCTCTTGTGTTTTTCGTAGTATACCTCGTCTTTATCCCCGTAGCGGACAAAAGGGCGTGGGGTATAGCGATATGCGTGTTGTTTTTTGTCTGCGTGGGGGCGGAAATTTTTTCGCTCAACCGCTTTAAGGCAAAAAAGCCGCTTGTGTATACCAAGAGGGTAAAGAGGCTTTTGGCAGTCAACACTGTTGCGGTCTGTTGCTTATATGTGCTGTCGGCGGCGCTGTGCGATATAAACGAAGTGGAAGGATATTATCTTGTGGCATTGCCGTTTGCCGTTCAGTTTTTGGCACCTTTCATATTTGCCTTTATTGCGCTCGCCGTCCGTCCTTTCGAGGAAGCCAACAAAAAGAGATATTATAAAAAGGTGTCAAAGGTGTTTGGCGACAACAAATCGCTCATAAAGATAGCAATAACGGGAAGTTACGGCAAGACGTCGGTTAAAAATTATCTTGCCGCCATGCTGTCGAAAAAGTATTCCGTGCTTATGACCAAAGAAAGCTACAACACGCCTTTGGGTATGGCGTATATGACAAAGGAATACAAAGGGGAGCAGGTGTTTATCGTCGAGATGGGAGCAAGACACGTAGGCGACGTGGAGTTTTTGATGAAACTGATAAAACCCGATCACGCCATACTGACGGGAATTACAAAGCAACACCTTGAAACCTTTAAGTGTATAGAGAATATTATAGACGAGAAGTATAAGGTGTTCGGCGTCGGCGGAGTGAAAGTGGCGCCGTCGGGGTGCAGATATATAAAGAGGGAAAAGGGGGTCCTTTACGCAGGATTTATGCCCGACGACTTTTGCTCGTTAGACAGCGTGGATACAAGAGCGGACGGAAGCGATTTTATAATGCGCCTTGACAATCATACTCTCGTTTTAAAGACGAGACTGCTTGGACGACACAATCTTCAGAATCTTGCCCTGGCGGCGGTTATGGCGTATAAGCTGGGCGTGGATATAGGCGATATAGAAGATGCGATAGAGAACATGGAAAGCGTTCCGCACCGCTTGCAACTGATAAAGAGCGGAAGAATAAATATAATAGACGACACGTTCAACGGAAATCCCGAGGGAATGAAAGCGGCGCTTGAAGTGCTCAAGTCGTCGGAGGGCAGAAAAGTCGTGCTCACTCCGGGACTTGTTGAGCTCGGCGACGAGGAGTGCAGACAAAATTTTCTGCTTGGCGAGCGGATAGGTATGGCGGCGGATATCGCCATACTGATAGGGGCAAAACGTGCGGCGATAATAAAAGACGGACTCACCGAGGCAGGTATGAAACCCGAGTGCGTGTTCGTGTTCGATAAACTTGGCACCGCAAAAGATAGCTTTGCTTCAATTTTAAAATCGGGCGACACGCTTTTGATGCTCAACGACTTGCCCGACAATTATTAAGGGGGGACTATGAAAAATATTTTGGCACTGTTCGGTGGCAACTCGGTGGAAAAGGATATTTCCGTCATTACGGCAATCGAGGCGATAGGCAGGCTCGACAGAGATAAATACAAAGTTTATCCCGTCTTTATATCGGATAAGTGGTATCTGGGCGACTATGAGGAAGTGGGGCAGTTTTGTCCTTTCAGGGCGGAAAGATATACGCACGTCGCTCTCGTCGATTCCGTCTTGTGCGAGGTCAAAGGCGGAAAACTCAAAAAATTGGTAAAACCTGATTGCGCCTTGCTTCTGACTCACGGCGGTGACGGAGAAAACGGCTCGCTTCAAGGGCTGTTGGAGTGCCACGGCTTGCCTTATACTTCAAGCGGAGTTTTGGCGTCGGCTGTCGGTATGGATAAGATAATAAGCAAACAAGCGTTTGAAAATCTCATTTTAAACGTGCCAAAATACTTGACGATATGCAAAATCGACTACGAAAAGTCACCCGAAAAGACGGCGCATTATATAGAAACTTTCCTCGACTATCCGCTTGTAGTCAAGCCGTCAAGCCAGGGAAGCAGCATAGGCATAAACAGCGTAAACTGCCGTGAAGAACTGTTCCGTGCCTTTGACGTGGCGTTTTGCTTTGGCGATAAAGTTATTGCCGAACGCAAGATAATAAACTTTATTGAGATAAACTGCGCCTGCGTAAGACGTAACGGCGAGATAATCGTTTCCGAAGTGGAGCGTCCGATAAGCAGCGGCGATATTCTGTCTTTTGAAGATAAATACGTGGGCGGCGAAAAGACGGCTCGGCAACTTCCTGCCGATATAGAAAAGGGAACGGCAAGCCTTATCAGGGCGCAGTCGAAAAGAATTTACTGCGAGCTTGACCTAAAGGGCGTCGTGCGGTTCGATTATCTTTTGACGGAGGATATGAAAAAAGTTTATATCAACGAAATGAATACTATCCCGGGAAGCCTTGCAAATTATCTGTTCGAGCCTTTGGGGATTGACTACGGCACTCTCCTCGACATAATCATAGAGGAAGCTATACGGCAAAAAAAACCGCCGATAAAATTTGAAAGTAGAGTTCTCGAATATTTCAGCGGGGAAAAGGTGAGCCTTAAAAACTGAAAAAGATAAATCGGTATGCACTCATACCGATTTTTTTTATAAGACAGATTAAAGACAAATTTTTAAAATGTTAAAATTTCCCTTTTAATTTTCTTGTTAATTTCCGCATTGTTTGCTAAAATTTGTCTGAGGTGATAGTATGACTAAAATCGAAATGAAAAACCCCATCGTCGAAATGGACGGCGATGAAATGACGAGAGTCATCTGGCAACTTGTAAAAGACAAACTTATCTGCCCGTTTGTAAATTTAAAAACGGAGTATTACGATTTATCGCTCATAAACCGTGAGGCGACAAAAGATAAAGTCACTTCCGATGCGGCAAACGCAACTTTAAAGCATCACGTGGCGGTCAAGTGCGCTACGATAACGCCCAATGCGCAGAGAGTGGAAGAATACAATCTTTCCGAGATGTGGAAGAGCCCCAACGGCACGATAAGGGCGATTTTGGACGGAACCGTTTTCAGAGCGCCCGTTTTGGTTAAGGGCGTAACGCCGCTTGTTCCGACGTGGACGAGCCCGATAATCATTGCCCGTCACGCATACGGCGACGTATACAAAAACGTGGAAAGGCGAGTGGAACAGGGAGATAAAGCATATCTCGTCGTCGAAGGCAAAAATCCGTCAAAAGACCTCATTTTCGATTTTGCCGATACCGCAGGAGTTGTGCAGGGACAGCATAATCTCGACAAGAGCATATACAGTTTTGCAAGAAGCTGTTTCAATTTTGCCCTGTCCGAAAAAAAGGACCTTTGGTTTTCCACCAAGGACACGATTTCAAAAAAATACGACCACCGTTTTAAGGATATCTTTCAAGAGGTATACGACGCCGAATATAAAGAAAAATTCGAGAAAGCAGGCATAGAATATTTCTATACGCTTATTGACGACGCCGTGGCGAGAGTCATGAGAAGCAACGGCGGTATGATATGGGCGATAAAAAATTACGACGGCGACGTCATGAGCGATATGGTGGCTACTGCGTTCGGCTCGCTTGCAATGATGACTTCCGTGCTCGTTTCGCCCGACGGCAATTACGAATACGAGGCGGCGCACGGCACTGTCACAAGACATTATTATCGCTATCTGAGGGGCGAAAAGACGTCCACCAATCCCGTGGCGACAATCTTTGCCTGGACGGGCGCGTTTAAAAAGAGGGGAGAACTTGACTTAACGCCCGAGCTTGTCGCTTTTGCCGAAAAACTCGAAAAGGCGGTCATCGACACAATAGAGAGCGGATATATGACAAAAGACCTTGCCGCATTGTTCGATAAGTCCAAAAAAACGCATGCGCTCAACACCGAGGAGTTTTTCGACGCCATAGCCTCAAGACTGTGAGCGTATACACGGCGTGTTGATATATCCATATTGACTTTAGCCGTTTGCTGTGTTAAAATATAAAAAGTTAATTTACGACAAAAAACTTACAAACAAAAAGGGAGAATTTATATGAGTTGCATATGGCACGACATAGAGCCGTCAAGGATTACCCCGACCGACTTTATCACCGTTATCGAAATTTCAAAAGGTAGCAAAAACAAATACGAACTCGACAAATCCACGGGCGTATTGATTCTTGACAGAGTTTTATATACCTCAACGCACTATCCCGCTAACTACGGATTTATCCCTAAAACTTACAGCGATGACGACGACCCGCTTGACGTGTTGGTCTTGTGTAGCGAGCCTATCGTTCCCATGGCTATGGTGCGTTGTTATCCTATCGGCGTTGTCATGATGGAAGACAGCGGAGCGATGGACTATAAAATCATCGCCATTCCGTTTAAAGACCCGACCTGGAACGGATATAAGGAAATCGAAGATTTGCCTCCGCACGTCATGGACGAAATTTCACACTTCTTCAGAGTTTACAAACAGCTCGAGGGAAAAGTTACTACCGTATATCAGGTGAAAGACAGAAAGTTTGCCGAAATGATTATCGAGGACAACATCAAAGTCTATCAAAAAAAGTTTGGTAAAAAATAACGATATTGCCGCACATAATATGGCGGCAATTTTGTTTTAATTTAACTTATTACAAAAGAAAAAGGAAAGGCTTTTGCCTTGTCGTGTATGACGAAAAGACTGTTTGGTCACCGTCCGCTTCTGTTTATGGCGGTGACGTTTTCGCTCGGCATTTTAATAGGCGCTGCGTGCGTATCCTCTTTAGGCGCAAAGATTGCGTTGTTTTGCCTTTTCGTCATAGCCGTCACAGTCCTGTTTTCGGTAAAATACGTCCGCAAATTCGCCTATCTTGCTTTGTGCGCACTTATTGGGTTTCTTGCGATAATCGGCGCAGGGGATATTTACAATTCAAACGTACTTAAATCGGGTGATAACATAACGCTGAGAGGTCAGGTGACGAGCGAGATAACTTTATCCGACGAGTTTTACTTCACTATCGATTCCGTTTCCGTAAACGGCAAAAGTTACAGCGGACAGGCAAACGTCTATTTTTATTCCGACGACATAGATTTCCGTCCCGGTGACTACGTAGAGATGAAGGCAACCGTATACACAAACGAGTTTAATCCTTTCGATTCTCTTTTCTCGTCCGTATTTGTCAAGGGCTCGTACTACGGCGTATTTACTTATAGCTGTTATAAAATAGCGGACGGAAAGCTCGATTTCTTCACCGATACGGAGCTTAAGGTAAAAGAAAACTTTTATACCTACACCCGTCCTGATACGGCAGATATCGCAACCGCTCTCATTTTCGGGGATAAAAGCACGATGAACGAAAACTTATACGACGACGTAAAAGTGAGCGGTCTGGCGCACGTGCTTGCAATATCCGGTCTTCATATTTCCATACTCGCAATGTTCGTCAGTTGGATACTCAAAAAGTGTAAAGTCAAAAGCGTGATAAGGCTTGCCGTTGTCGGCGTGTTGCTTTTGATTTACCTTGTCTTTTGCGGTTTCGCCTCAAGTGCTATGAGAGCTTTTATAATGACAATGTGTCTTATGGGCGCGAGGGCGTTCGGTAAAAAGCCGGATTATCTGTCGGCACTGTCGCTTGCCGCGATAATCATAATGCTGATAAATCCCGTAAACCTCTTTGCCGTCGGGTTTCAGCTTTCCGTGCTTGCGGTGCTCGGTATTCTTTTGCTCAACAAACCGATTATCAAATTCTTCAAGCGTGACAACAAATTCACACAGCTTGTGGCGACGTCGCTTTCCACCAACGTGATGACGTATCCCGTGGTGACGAACGTGTTTGGACAGTTTCCCGTTTTCTTTTTAATTTCAAATCTTATTGTGTTGCCGCTAATGAGTTTTATGTATATAGGCGTTATCGTATTGACGCTGTTTACGCTCATAATTCCTCTGCCGCAAATACTTGTCGTGCTCGATTATTTATTGATACCGTTCAAAGCAACGGTCATGGCTCTGTCGTCGGTGGCGGTGGCGAGCATATCAGCCGTCGGAATGGGCGTATTTTCGATAGGCTATTATCTTGCAATAATAACGTCGAGCAGATTTGTATTCGCAAGACGAGATTTAAAGATAAAAATATCCCTTTTGCTTCTTGCATTGTTCCTTGCTCTTTCGGCGGTAGTCAATTTTGCCGTGTAAGTGTGTATTTTGTATCTTGACTTATTTTTTTGGTATGTTAAAATAAAATAAATAAGGGATAGGGGGTTTATTATGCAAAATTTTGTTGTTACAATCGGCAGACAATACGGAAGCGGCGGAAAGGAAATAGGCAAGGCTCTTGCCGATAGGCTCGGTATAAAGTGCTATGACAAAACCTTGATTGAACTTGCCGCACAAAAATCGGGCTTTAGCCCCGACACAATCGAGAAGATAGACGAAAAATCGGCAAATCCCTTGTTTGTGCCCATCGCCCCGAATTATTACGGCAACATAGTAGGCGGAAATTTTGAGTTTTCCATGAGCGACAAACTCTTTTTGATTGAATCGGAGATAATCAAAAATATCGCCATCAACGAATCTGCCGTCATCGTCGGAAGGTGCGGAAACGAGGTGCTTAAGGGTATGCCTCACGTGCTCAACGTGTTTATCTATGCGCCCATAGAAGACAGGGTAAAGCGTATCATGGCCCGTCAGAACCTTGACGAGAAAAAGGCGCTTTCGATGATAAACAAGGTTGATAAAAAAAGAGAGCAGTATTTCAATTTCTACACCGGCAAAAAGTGGGGCGTAAACGACTATCATTTGTCCGTTTCGTCAACGCTCGGGATAAATCCTATTGTAGAAATGATAGTAACTTTGCTCTCGTCCGAGAAATTTACCTGATACCTGAAGGGCGCAACAGGTTGACTAAACCATATAAAATGGTATAATCTTACTGTCGAGCTGTCGGCAATAATATATTGCGCCTATCTATAAGGAGATTTATGAGTCAAGGCTATTTAATATTTTTAGACATCATCCAGCGCGACTACGTAAAGTGGCCGCTTGTCGCCATACTTGCTTTTTTAATCGTTTTCTTTACGATTGCCTCTCTTATAAGAGGAAACCTTGCGCTTGCAGGTTGGGAGAAAAAGAAGTTTGTAAAGCGTAACGGTAAAAAATACGAGGTATCCGATTCCGGAAAATTTATCGTCCGTGACGGCGATCTCGTCGTCGAGGTTTCCACCATGCCGGGTGACGGAATAAAGGTAGACCCGGACAGGGTCAGGAAAATGGACGAGGCTAAGCTCGACTATACCTACGACGATACCAACGAGGCTAACGATTCGTATATTATAGAGTCTAAGCCGACAAAAAAAATCGACGATACCGAAAACACGATGGAAGAGGAGGACGCTTCTTTTGTATCCTACGACGAAATCGTTCCCGAAAAAAAGAACGAGTTCAAACCCATCGATATGCCCAAAATTTTTAAGGATAAACAAAGCGACCCCGAGCAAATGAAAATTTTGGAAGAACAGCAACGTGAATTTGAAAATTCGCTATCGGACGAAGTGGAAGCCGTCCGCAAAGAGATTTTGGCAGCCAATGCCGCACGCCAAAATCAGGAAGCCGCCGTGGGCGGTCTTGCGCACTCGGACGGTCCCGTTGAAGAGGTCAGTGCAATTTCCACAAAAGAGCCTATCGTTCTTCCCGTCATAACGAGAGCGGGCAAGAAAGAGGAGGCGCCTTCTGAAGATTTGTCGGAACAAAACGAAGTCGCCGTCGAAAAGGCGGAGCAACAGCCTAAGTCGGATACGGAAAAAGAGACTAGCGAATCTTCAGCCGAGCCTGTCGTCGCTCAAAGCGAGAGCGAACAGCCTGCGTTGCTCGAGACGAGAGAAAACAAAAATCATTTGGTTGTTGCCGACGAGGAGAAGATAAAGCAAATAGCTCAAGAGAGAATAGTTGTCGCATCTCAGCAAAGAGCAAGCGAGGAAGCGGAAAATTATAAAGAAAAAATGTCGATGGAAGCGGAAACGGAAGTAAAAATTGCCGATTCCGAAAAAATCAACGTCAAAAAGGACGTCTTAAAGAAACTTGTCACACCCAATCCGCCCGTCGGTCAGTTTGACGAAGCCGTCGTTTTCGGAAAATACGAAATTTATCAAAATTCCGACGGCTCGCTCAGATACCACCTTTTTACCAACAAGGGCGAGGCAATTTACGGACACGGCGGTTTTAAGGATATCAAAACGGTGCTTTCGCATATCAACAGCTTCAAACTTTCCATTCAAAACGGCAAGTTTGAAATTCAGGGAGATAAGGAACTCGGTTACCGTTTCGTGCTCACAAGAGGAGAGGCACTTTTCAGAGGCATTATCCACAAGTCGAAAGACAGGGTAAAGCAGACTATAGAAGCCATCAAATATTACGGTCTTACCGAAATTATCCGTATGGATTAGCTTGCAAAAGGACGGCATCGTCCTTTTGTTTTGTCTTTTTTTGGCAATTTAAGGCTTTATATCTTAGCTTATATCGGCCTATAATGCCTTATGCTAAACGGCTACGCTTTGGCGACAACGTTACGGTTTGCGAAAAGGACAACAGACGTTAAATGCGGCGAATGTTAAAATAGCCGAATTTAATAAGCCGTGCGGTACGTTTAAACCGGGCAGGTCAAAGGCGGTCAAAGTAAAATGTTATATGGGTAAAGCGTTTAAGCAGGACAGGGAAGCGACAACAGATTAAGCGGTTGCTCGGTATTCCGCAGATTGAGGGCAGGGCGGAGATACTTAAGTTTTCTTTTTCAGTTAAAGTTAAAAAAATATCTCAACCGTTAAAAAACTGTTTTACATTTTTTTTCGGTATGATATAATAAATTTACACAGATTTTACAAATAGAAGGAGGATTCTATGCAATATTCACACGAAGTAGAAAAAATGGTTTGTGTTGCAAAAGGACCAAATCACGGACCTGCGCCTATCCCCGAAGAAGGTAAATGGGTGCAAGCCAAAGAAATCAAAGACATTAGCGGTTTGACTCACGGCGTCGGCTGGTGCGCACCTCAACAGGGCGCTTGCAAACTTACGCTCAACGTCAAAGAGGGCGTCATTCAGGAAGCTCTCGTCGAAACGCTCGGCTGTAGCGGTATGACTCACTCGGCGGCTATGGCGGCAGAAATTTTGGCAGGAAAAACGATTTTGGAGGCATTGAACACAGACCTCGTTTGTGACGCTATCAACACTGCTATGCGTGAATTGTTCCTCCAGATAGTATACGGCAGAACGCAATCTGCGTTCAGCGAAGACGGACTTCCCATCGGCGCAGGACTCGAAGACCTCGGCAAAGGACTCCGTTCTCAAATCGGAACGATGTATTCCACCGTCAAAAAAGGTCCCCGTTACCTTGAAATGGCGGAAGGTTACGTCACCGAAATCGCACTCGACAGCGACGACCAGATAATCGGTTATAAATTCGTCAAACTCGGCGTCATGATGGATATGATTAAAAAGGGCGTCGACGCAAACGAGGCTGTTAAAAAATGTACGGGAACTTACGGCAGATACGACGGCGCCGCTAAGTATATCGACCCGAGAAACGAATAAGGAGATGTGCTATGAGCGTTACATTTGAAAGTTATGAAAGAAGAATAGATAAAATCAGTAAAGTCTTGAAGCAATACGGCATCAAGGACCTCGAAGAAGCAAGAAAAATCTGCCTCGACAAGGGCATCGACTGCGAAGCTATCGTAAAAGGTATTCAGCCTATCGCTTTTGAAAATGCCGTTTGGGCTTACACCGTTGGCTGTGCTATCGCCATCAAAAAAGGCTGTAAAGTTGCCGCCGACGCCGCAGAGGCAATCGGTGAGGGACTTCAAAGTTTCTGCGTTCCCGGCTCGGTTGCGGAACAAAGAAAGGTTGGCCTTGGACACGGAAATCTTGCCGCTATGCTGCTGAGAGAAGAAACCAAGTGCTTTGCATTCCTTGCAGGTCACGAATCTTTCGCTGCCGCAGAAGGTGCAATCGGTATCGCAAAGACGGCAAACAAAGTCCGTAAAACTCCGCTTAAGGTTATCCTCAACGGTCTCGGAAAGGACGCCGCTTTCATCATCAGCCGTATAAACGGCTTCACCTACGTTCAGACCAAAATGGACTACTACACCGGCGAAGTCAAAGTTGTAAAGGAAACCGCTTATTCCGACGGTGAAAGAGCAAAGGTCAAGGTTTACGGCGCAGACGACGTCACCGAAGGCGTTGCAATCATGGCACTTGAAGACGTCGACGTCTCCATCACCGGAAACTCGACAAACCCGACTCGTTTCCAACACCCCGTCGCAGGCACCTACAAAAAACAGTGTGTAGACAAGGGCAAGAAATACTTCTCCGTCGCATCCGGCGGTGGCACGGGCAGAACGCTTCACCCCGATAACATGGCGGCAGGTCCCGCTTCATACGGACTTACCGATACCATGGGCAGAATGCACTCCGACGCACAGTTTGCAGGAAGTTCTTCCGTTCCCGCTCACGTCGAGATGATGGGACTTATCGGTATGGGCAACAATCCTATGGTCGGCGCTTCGGTCGCTTGCGCAGTTGCAGTTCAAGAAGCTCTCACCAAATAGTCGATTGCTCATCGGCAGAGATAAATAAGGCGATTTTAAAGCTTTATCAATCTAAATATTAAAAGACCGACTTTTTGTCGGTCTTTTTTTATATAAATTTACAAATTTGTGTTGACAAATTTCCTTTTGTGGCATAATATAATGTAGAACAAGTTATTTAATATCTTCACGAACATTTATTGTTAAATCTAATCACGTTAAAACCTATGTCAGGACGTCCGAAAAGCGGAAAAAAGATAAAAATTTCTGTATCAAAGACTGTGCAATAAGGATAGAGAGTGTAGATATTATAAACTGACATTTATTAAATTTAATTTCGGTTTTGCCCCTCTATGGAATGCAAAATCGGATACGCCGTCAGGCGTTGTGGCGTCGCAGTGCGCCAAAAAAAACGGAGAGGTTTAAGGCATTGCTTTGCTGTGCCTTAAACACTTTAAAACAAAAATTTATATACGTTTATATCGCAAGAACGGCTGACGCAAGTTTAGATATAAAATCAATAAAACGAATCACAGTAATTAGATGTAAAATCAATAAAACTAATCACGGTAAAAAGATAAAAACAATAAATACAAAAACAATTTAAGGGCAAAAACATTTTGTTTTTAAATTGCAAAAAAAAAGGTTACTCGTCGGAAAGCCCCAAAATGTAATCCGCCGAAACGTCAAGCTCTTTGCACAGTCTTGCAAACGTATCGAGCTTTGGCAGTTTTTTCGTGGTGACGTATTGCGTCACCATTTCGGGAGATATTCCCACACGCTTTGCAATTTCCACCGTAGTCAAACCGCTGTTTTTTATCTCCTCTTTGAGTCTTGATTTTATTATCTCAATCATATTATAAGTATATAACTAATAGTTAGTTTTATGTTGACACTAACCAATAGTTAGCGTATAATAATAGACATATAAAATATACAAAATACTATACAAAGGAGAGAGATTTATGTTCAAATGTCCAAAATGCGGCGGGGAACTAGTTGAAGAAGACGGCATTCTCGTCTGCCATGCGTGCAACAGTAAATTCCGAGTAAAAAACGATTCCGATTGTACGTCGGATAAAAATAGCGACGCTAATGAGTCCAACGGCTCCGTGACAGGCGATAATTCCGCAGTCAATAATGACTTGGCGCAGTCTAATACAACTTCTGATACGTCTTCGGTCGATAATCCTAAAGAGGCAAATCAGCAATCTTTCGACGCGAATTGCGACTCAACAAACAATAAAACGGATACCGACGTCAATGTTTCTGCCAATCCGAGTTCCGGCGTAAAGGACACAATGTCCTATATGTATGAAAAAGAGACTTTGATAGGAAACATTAAATATCTTATAGCGAAATCAAAGGCAAAAAAGGCAGCTGCCAACTCGGCGGGCGTTTATAATAACGGCGGATCGACAGCGACGGCGCAGGGCGGAAATATGTCGCCGAAAGAGTTCTGGAAAAAGTGGGGAACGAAAGTAATAATCCCCGCAATTTTGTTTTTGATTTTAGGCATAACTTTATTGGTTTTGTTTTGCGGTTTGAGAGGAATATACGTTAACGTAGATAATCCCAACGAATATTACGTATTTACACCAACATCTTTTGAGTATCACGACGTGGCGTTCGGTGAAGATTATTCCGTTGAAGGAAAATATTCAAAAAACGGTTCAACCTTGACTTTGAAATATACCGATGAAGATTTCGGAGATATTTCAAGCAGTTTTTCGTTAAGCGCATCTTCATTGAACGATTCATTTGTTTTAAAAGATTCTTTTGGCGATAAATCGGAATATAAAAGAGTTTCTTTGACTTCATACATAGTTCCTCAAAGAGTAAAGGTATATATCACCAACAGTTCGACAAGTGCGGACGGCAACTACAATATTGAAATCGGGGAAAGAATACAAGAGCCTAAAACCACACCGACAAAAGACGGATATATTTTCATGGGTTGGTATACTTCAAAAGAAGGTTGGAAAAACGAAAAGGCCACTCCTTTTGATTTCGGCGACCGCATTTGGGAAGATACCGACATTTACGCAAATTGGAAGTCCACGGCGGAATATACTCTTACGGGTAGTATGCTTCCCGAACAGGGTGTCACATTTTTCGAGGGCGATAACCTTATGCGGATTTATCAAAACGCAGGCGGTATAAGCGAAAAAATAGGCAACGGCAAAGTGGTGTTGGAATTTAGAGACAAATACGGAAAAGTTGTTACGGGCGCCGCTCCTCCTTCAAACGTGACGGTAAGGGTAAAAGAAGTCGTGATAGGAAATAACGTATCTGCAATCCCTAACAATGCTTTTAAAGGGTGTGACTCTCTAATCTCTGTCACAATAGGGGACAGCGTAACAAGCATAGGAGAAGAAGCGTTCTCCGGTTGTGAGTCACTTGAAACAATAACGGTAGATAGCGGCAACAGTGTTTATCATAGCGCAGACAATTGTCTTATTGAGACGGTGACGAAAACACTTATTGCCGGTTGTAAAAACAGTGTTATCCCCGATGACGAAAGCGTAACGAGCATAGGGGAATATGCGTTTAGTGGCTGCGAATCGCTTACCTCCGTCACCATACCGGACAGCGTAACAAGCATAGGGGATCTGGCGTTCAGTGGCTGCGACTCGCTTACCTCTGTCATCATACCGGACAGCGTAACGAGCATAGGATATGGTGCGTTCTCCGGTTGCACCTCGCTAACTTCTGTCGCAATACCTGACAGCGTAACGAGCATAAGAGGTTCTGCGTTCTTCGATTGCAGCTCGCTTACTTCTGTCACCATACCGGACAGCGTAACGAGCATAAGAGATGATGCGTTTGGTTATTGCAGCTCGCTTACCTCTGTCGCATTTGAAGGAACTATGGCGCAGTGGAATGCAATCAGCAAGGGTATCGGTTGGAGTTATGATACGCCTTTCACCGAGGTGATTTGCTCGGACGGCACGGTGAGCATAGGTTAAAAATATTAAAAACTTTTGCGATATAAAAGGAATATATCTAAAGTCGATTTTAATATAAAATATTTTTTAGCTATCTCAATCAAAAGGCAATACTATGAGAATATTGGTAGTAGTAAATTAAAAAATTGCCTAAGTTAATAATCAAAACAACCAAATTTCCCATGCGGGATAAAATCGGAGAGTTAAAGGCACGGCGCAAGCCGTGCCTTAGGATATAAGGCTTTAGATAATTAAAATTAACGCTTAAAATTAAAAGCTAATATATACAATAAAAAAATGCTTGGCAATTTTTATATTCAAAGGAGGGAAGAATGAAAAGGAAGCTGTTTTTAATATTGATAGTGGCTTTACTTGCCGTCGCCTTAGTTGCGGTGTTTGTCGCCTGCGGCGATTCTGATTCCAATGAAAGCAGAGACGAAAATTTTTTATATAAAGAAATTTCATCGGAAGAGGGAGACGGAGTAGATAAAAGCGGTTATTGGGTGATTGGATATTACGGCGACGCAACGGATATCGTTATTCCCAATATGCATGACGGAAAAAGGGTGATAGGGATATCGTCCGAAGCGTTTATAAATGACTCGTCTATAACTTCCGTCACCATATCAAATGGTGTAGAAAGCATAGGAGAAAGTGCGTTCGCTTGGTGCCGTTCACTTGTTTCAGTCACTATACCCGATAGCGTGACGAGCATAGGTTATGGTGCGTTCGCTTTGTGCGACTCGATTAAAAATGTATATTGCACATCGGGTATTGCCTCCTGGCTTAATATTGATTTTGAAGATATTACTTCAAATCCTCTACACAACGGTGCCAAACTTTATTTAAAAGGCAAACTTGCAACAAACATTGTTATACCTGACGGCGTAACGAGCATACAAGACTATGCGTTTAGTGGTTGCACCTCGCTTACCTCTGTCACAATAGGGGACAGCGTGACAAGCATAGGAAATCAGGCGTTTAGTGGTTGCACCTCGCTCACCTCTGTCACGATAGGTAGCGGAGTAACAAGCATAGGCAGTAGCGCATTCGCCAATTGCACCTCTTTAAAGGAGATAGCCATACCTGACGGCGTGACAAGCATAAAAGACGGAACGTTCAAGAATTGCACCTCGCTAAGTAAAATAACCATACCCGACAGTGTATCGAGCATAGAAAGCTATTCGTTCGACGGAACGGCATATTATAACGGTTTACCGGACGGCGTTGTATATTTAGGCAAAGTTTTGTATGTGTATAAAGGCTTTGTGCCCGTAAATTTAACTGTGGAAGTAAAAGAGGGCACATTGTCGATTTCAGACTATGCGTTTTATCAATGTCGCATTAAATCTATAACTATACCCGACAGCGTAACGAGCATAGGAAATCATGCGTTTGATAGTTGTGAATATCTTGAATCTGTCACCTTGGGTAACGGCTTAATTAGCATAGGGGAGTTTGCGTTTAACGGTTGCATCTTGATTCCGTCTATCACAATACCGGACAGCGTAACGAGCATTGGGAAAAATGCTTTTTACAGGGGGCGTTCGCTAAAGTCGGTCAATATAGGCAACGGCTTGACAAGTATCGAATATTATACGTTTGCCAAGTGCAGTTCGCTAACTTCAATCAACATACCCGGCAACGTGACAAGCATTGAAGACAATGCGTTTAACGGTTGCTCCTTGCTTGATTCAGTCACAATAGGAAACGGCTTGACATACATAGGATGGAATGTCTTTGAAGATTGCACCTCGCTGACGACAATCACCCTGCCTGATACATTAACGAGCATTGGGACCAGTGCATTTAGAGGTTGCTCTTCGCTGACATCAATTATTTTGCCCGATAGTTTGACGACCGTAAATGACGGAGTATTTGACGGTTGTTCATCGTTGACGTCGATTATCCTGCCTGATAATTTAAAAAGAATAGGTTCAGGCTTGTTTAGCGATTGCACATCGCTTGAGACAGTAATTATCGGCGACAGCGTAGAAAGCATAGGGCTACGTGCATTTGAAGGTTGCTCCTCACTAACCTCAATAATCTTACCCGACGGCGTAACGAGCATAGGAGATTATGCGTTCTATAATTGCGCCTCTCTTGAGTCTGTCACAATAGGAGACAGTGTAACGAGTATGGGAGAGTATGCGTTCAGTGGTTGCACCTCGCTTACCTCTGCCACAATAGGGAACGGTGTAACGAGCATACAAGATTATGCGTTCTATAATTGCACATCGCTTACCTCTGTCACAATAGGGGACGGCGTAACAAGGATAGGAAGTTATGCGTTCTATGATTGCACTTCGCTCACATCTGTCACGATACCCGACAGCGTAACGAGCATAGGATATTGTGCGTTCAGTGGTTGCAACTCGCTTACCTCGGTCACCATACCTGACAGCGTAACAAGCATAGAAGATAATGCGTTCGCATATTGCAACTCGCTTACCTCGGTCACCATACCTGATGGCGTAACGAGCATAGGAGATTATGCGTTCAGAAGTTGCTACTCGCTTACCTCTGTCACCATACCGGACGGCGTAACGAGTATAGGGGACTATGCATTTGACGGTTGCAGCTCGATTATTTCAATTACAATACCCGATAGCGTGACCGAGATAGGAAATTATGCGTTCTATAATTGCACCTCGCTTGAGTCAGTCGACTTAGGCAGTGTAGAGAGCATAGGAGATTCCGCATTTGAAGGTTGTCGCTCGATAACATCCGTCATTATACCTGACAGTCTAACGAGCATACAAGGTTATGTTTTTCGTGATTGCACTTCGCTTATTTCAGTGACGATACCTGTTACTGTGAAAAGCATAGGAAATCAAGCGTTCTATAATTGTACCTCGCTGACGTCAATCACTATACCTGCCGGCGTGGAGAGCATAGGATATTTTGTTTTCTATCACTGCACATCGGTTGAGGCAATAACGGTAGATAGTGGCAATAGAGTTTATCACAGCGCAGGAAATTGTCTTATTGAAACGGCGTCAAAAACACTGATTCAAGGCTGTAATAACAGTATCATACCTGATGACGGTAGTGTAACAAGCATAGGCAATAGTGTGTTCGAAGATTGCGACTCGCTTACCAGCATCACCATACCCGATGGCGTAACAAGCATAGGCAGTTACGCATTTAGCGGTTGCAGTTCGTTAACATCTATCATCATACCTGACAGTGTTACGAGCATAGGAAGTCATGCGTTTGAGGATTGCGACTCGCTTGAGGCAATAACGGTAGATATTGGCAATAGCGTTTATCACAGCGCAGGGAATTGTATTATCGAAACAGCGGAAAAGAAACTTATTGTCGGTTGCAAAAACAGTGAAATACCTGATGACGGAAGCGTAACAAGCATAGGAGATTATGCGTTTTATGATTGTAGCACTATAAGTTCAATAACAATACCTAACACTGTAACGAGCATAGGAGATTATGCGTTTGCAGTTTGTTCTCTCCTTTTGTCGATTAATATGCCCGATAGTGTGACTAGCATAGGAAGTTATGCGTTTTATATGTGCTCTTGGCTTCAGTATGTTCACTTTGATGGTACCATGGCGCAGTGGAATGCAATCAGCAAGGGTAGCAAATGGAATTATAGTACTCATTCGTTCGAAGTAATATGTTCGGACGGCACGGTGAGCGTGCGTTAAAGAATAATAAAATTTCTACGATATAAAAAACGTATATTATGCAAGGCTAGTTTTGATACAAAATAATTTTTAAGATAAGCAAGTCAAAAGGCAATGCTATGAGAATATTGGTAGTAGTAAATTAAAAAATTGCCTAAGTCAAAAATCAAAGCAAACAATTTCCCATGCGGGATAAAATCGGAGAGTTAAAGGCACGGCGCAAGCTGTGCCTTTAAATTTTAAATATTTTATTCTTTTTCAACGATAAGTTTATTAAAAAATGATTTATCTTACATAGGCGTCGTGAAGGGGATAAGAATAATTTTATAAATTAAAAAGTTGCCATAATTCAGAATGGGTGATATAATATTTTTTAATTAAAATAACAGGCATTTCAGCGAGGCGGATATGGATTTTGAAAATATGTGGAGCGAAAGGCTCAAGAGTTTAAAGGGAAACGCTATAAGGGAAATTTTTAAGCTGTTGCAAAATCCCGAAATCGTGTCCTTTGCGGGAGGTTTTCCCACACTCGGGCTGTTGCCGCAAAAGGAAATCAAGGAAATAACCGACGACCTTTTGACGGGTGAGGGAGCATTAAAGATTTTGCAATACGGCGGAACGGAAGGATATACTCCTTTGCTCGAGAGCGGTTTGAAATATGCGTCTCGTTTCGGGGTTAAGGGCGAGCTTAAAAACACGCTTGTCATAAGCGGCGGTCAGCAAGGCATTGACCTTATGTTTAAGGCGTTTATCAATCCGGGTGACAGAGTGCTTGTCGAAAACCCGACGTATCTTGCGTGTCTTCACATTTTAAAGACCTATCAGGGCGTTGCCGTGGGCGTGGACAGCGACGACGACGGTCTCAACATTGACGACCTCGAGGCAAAGATAAAAAAACACCAACCTAAAATTTTGTATATAGTTTCCGATTTTTCAAATCCTACGGGCAAAACTCTGTCGCTTGAAAAGAGAAAGGCGATAGCTTCGCTCACCGCAAAATACGGCGTTGTCGTGATTGAAGACAACCCTTACGGTGAGATAAGATTTTCGGGCGAAAAGTTGCCTGCAATCAAGTCGTTCGACACAGAGGGCAACGTCGTTTACGTCACGTCTTTTTCAAAGACAATCGCCCCCGGACTCAGATGCGGTATCGCCGTTGCGGACGAAAAAATCATTCGCAAAATGACAATCGGCAAGCAGGCGGTTGACGTTCACACCTCTAATCTTTCGCAGGCAATCATTGACGAATATTTAAGACGCGGATATTTAGAGCCGCACCTCAAGGAAATCGTGCCTGTATATAAGACAAAAAAGGACGCTATGCAAAACGCAATCGAGAAATATATGCCGCTTGACAAAATCAAGTTTACAAATCCCGAGGGCGGCTTGTTTATCTGGGGCGAGTTTAAAGACAAATCGGCGGACCTCGACAAATGCTTTGTCGACTGCGTGACAAAGACGAAAACGGCATACGTTGCAGGAAGCAGTTTCTTTGCCGACGAGGGAATAAATCATTGTTTGAGATTTAACTATTCAAATGCCACGGTAGAACAAATTGAAACGGGAATTAAAAGACTTGCCGCATATTTTAAGGAGAATTTTTAAATGCAAAAAGAAAATATAATAGATATTTTAAAAGCGAGAGGTTTTGTAAAACAGGTTGTTTTTGAAGATGAACTTTATAAAACACTCGGCGAAAAGCCCTGTTCGTTTTATATAGGGTTTGACCCAACGGCGGACAGCTTACACGTCGGTCACTTTATGCAGCTTATAGTAATGAGTCACATGCAAAAGGCGGGACACCGTCCTATAATTTTGATTGGCGGTGGAACGGCAATGATTGGCGACCCGTCTGGCAGGACGGATATGCGTCAGATGATGACGAAAGAGACAATCGCTCACAACGTGGAGTGCTTTAAAAAGCAGATGTCGAAATTCGTGTCTTTCGAGGGCGATAACGCCGCTATCATCGTAAACAACGCCGATTGGCTTTTAAACCTTAATTATATCGATTTTCTCCGCGAAGTCGGCACGCATTTTTCGGTAAATCAAATGCTTACCTGCGAGTGCTTCAAGTCGAGAATGGAAAGGGGACTTTCCTTTCTGGAGTTTAACTATATGCTTATGCAGGCTTACGACTTTTTGGTGCTCTACAAAAAATACGGCTGTATTTTAGAGTGCGGCGGCGACGACCAATGGTCAAACATTCTGGCGGGCGCAGACCTTATAAGGCGTAAAGAGCAAAAGACGGCTTACGGAATGACTTTCTCTCTTCTCACCACAAAAGAGGGCAAGAAGATGGGAAAAACCGCAAAGGGCGCCGTCTGGCTTGACAGAGAAAAAACCTCGCCTTACGAGTTTTATCAATATTGGAGAAACGTGCAGGACGAGGACGTCGAAAACTGCCTCAGACTTTTAACGTTCTTGCCATTAGACGAAATTGCAAAACTTTGCGAATATAAAGATGAAAGAATAAATCTTGCTAAGGAAAGACTTGCCTTCGAGCTTACAAAACTCGTCCATTCCGAAAAGGACGCAATTGACGCTCAAAATCAGGCAAAAGCCGCTTTTTCGGGCGACAGCGAAAATATGCCGCAAAAGGAGATTGACGAAACAATATCCACGGTTGTCGACTGTATGGTGGCAATCGGGGTAGCTCCGTCAAAAGGCGAGGCAAGAAGACTCATCGAGGGTGGCGGCGTAAAAGTGGACGGCGAAAAAGTGACGGACATCGCCCAAAAACTTACCGACAGTCAAAAAGCAAACGGCTTTGTTTTGCAAAAGGGCAAAAAGAATCTGTTTAAGGTCACTGTAAAGTGAAGGAATATAAATTCGTAAACGGCTTTTTCAGAGAGGAAATCGAGATAAAGCGCTCTAAGTTCATAGCTTCCGTTTGCGGCGGCTTGGATGAGGACGGCTGTATAGAATTTATATCCAAAATAAAAAAAGAATTTCCCGACGCCACACATAACTGTTATGCATACGTTGCCGACGAGGTCGGGAACGTGGCAAGATTTTCCGACGACGGCGAGCCGAGCGGAACGGCAGGGCAACCCATGCTCGATACGCTCAAAAAAAACGGTTTGTTTAAAACGGCAGTTGTTGTTACCAGGTATTTCGGAGGAATAAAGCTTGGCGCGGCAGGACTTGTCGGGGCATATACGCAGGCGGTGATTAGCTGCCTTTCAAAATGCGATATTTTCGTCGCTAAGGTCGCGGCAAGATACAGGGCGGTGTGCTCATACTCGGACTATTCCGCTCTCGAAAATTCGCTGGCGAGGTTCGGAAATATAGACGGCGTGGAATACGGAGATTGCGTGACTTTCGGTTTTTACTGCCTTGCCGAATATCGGGCGGAATTTGAAAACGCCGTTTCCTCAAAGACGGCAGGCAGGGTAAAACTTGAGTTTATCGGCAACGAATATAAGCCGTTTAAAATCGAAAGATAAAAACCGATATCGGCTTAAATTTATAGTTTATTCTCGCTATGAGCTGTCGACTTTGGCAGGGTGAACAGGATAACCCGGGTAAAAAATGAAAAACATAAATTTATATATACAGAGAGGTTGAGATAAGATGAAAGTTACTTTAGCAAAAGAGTTGAAGCAAAAACCTGATTTTACGAAACTCGGTTTCGGCAAGTACTTTACCGACCATATGCTCATAATGCGCTACGACGCTGCTAACGGCGGTTGGCAGGAAAGTGAAATCGTTCCTTACGGCTCTTTCAATATGGACCCCGCAAGCTGCGTTCTGCACTACGGTCAAGGAATTTTTGAAGGACTCAAGGCATATAAAGACGGCAACGGCAATATCACGATGTTCCGTCCGAGAGATAACTTCAACCGTATGAACAGAAGCGCGAAGCGTCTTTGCATGCCCGAAATCGACGTGGAAAGAGCAGTAAAAGAGCTTGAGGAGCTTATCAAAATCGAAAAGGAGTGGATACCCACCGCACCGGGAACGTCGCTTTATATCCGTCCGTTTATGATTGCCGATGAAGCATTCTTAGGCGTTCACCCGAGCAAAAAGTATATATTCGCAATCATTTTGTCGCCTGTCGGCAGCTACTACGCAAACGGACTTGCTCCCGTCAAAATTTACGTTGAAGACACCCTTACCAGAGCGTCCCTCGGCGGAACGGGTGAAGCAAAATGCCTTGGAAACTATGCGGCAAGCCTTCTTGGCGCAGAAAAGGCAAAACAAATGGGATATGAGCAGGTTTTGTGGCTTGACGCAGAAACAAAAAAATACATTGAAGAAGTCGGCGCAATGAATATGTTTTTCGTAATTGACGGAACGGTTGTCACTCCCATGCTTGACGGCTCTATTTTGCCCGGTATCACGAGAGATTCCGCAATCAAAGTATTGAAGAAAAACGGCTACAAAGTCGAGGAGCGCCACGTAGGGGTGGACGAAGTCATCGACGCTCTCAAGAACGGAAAACTCGACGAAGCGTTCGGAACGGGAACTGCCGCCGTTATTTCCCCCGTCGGAACAATGGGCTATAAGGACGAGGTCTACACGATAAACGACAACAAAATAGGCAAAATCTCGCTTTGGCTGTATGAGCAGATAACGGGCATCCAAACCCAAAAAATCGAGGACAGCTTTGGCTGGGTTTATCACTTCTCCAAATAAAGCGCAAAATTGTATTTAAACTAATTTATAATCGATATAGCATAATTGAGCTAAATATCGGATAGCGCATAGGCTTAAAATTTTAAGGCGCTTTATAGTTAAAAAATGCGATAAACTGTTTCGTCGATATTTTATACTTTGCTCTTTACGTTGTGAGCTATATAAAATATAAAACAGTTTGCAATTTAAAGGAAATATAATTGGCAAATAAAATCAAAGAAGAAAAAACACCTTTTGACGTTGCTTTGGACTACCTCGAAAAATGCGCAAGAAGCGAAAAGGAAGTTAAAGATAAACTGTATAAAAAAGGTTATTCAAAACAGCAAGTCGAGGATACTCTTTCAAAATTGAAAGAGTATCGTTTTATCGACGATACGGAATACGTCAAGCAGTTTTTGTTTTTCTATAAAAACAAATACGGCAAAAAACAGCTTGAGTTAAAACTGACCGCCGTAAAAGGAGTGGACAGAAAACTCGTCGGAGAAATACTCGACGAACAGCTCTCCGACGACGAGGAACTTTTAAAGGCTGTGGCGTTTGCCAAAAAATATATATCTCAAAAAAAGCTCGACACATCCAAGGAGAGCAAAGCAAAACTTGCCAATTGGTTATATTCAAAGGGCTTTGAATGGGATATAATAAACAGGGCGATATCGGAAGTAGGCGACGATTTCCTTCCGCCCGACGATGAGGTGTGATATGCTCGAAAAATTCAAGATAGGACACTATACCGACAGCGAAAACAAGACGGGCGTTACCGTCATTATCTGCGAGGACGGTGCCGTCGGCGGAGTGAGCGTGAGAGGCGCCGCTCCCGCCACCAGGGAAACGGATTTACTCAGTCCCACAAAAACGGTGGAACAGGTAAACGCCGTCGTATTGTCGGGAGGAAGCGCTTTCGGACTCGAGGCGTCCTGCGGCGTTGTCGAGTATTTGTTTAAACATAAAATAGGCTATAATGCCGGTGCTTATAAAGTTCCCATTGTTTGCGCAGCTTCAATTTATGACCTTGAAAACGGAAAGTTTGCCTATCCGGATAAAGAGGCGGGATACAGGGCTGCCGAAAACGCCAAAAAGGACAATTTTGTCGCAGGCGCAATAGGCGCAGGTACGGGCGCCACCTGCGGAAAGGCTCTCGGCATAAAGCGCAGTATGCAGTCGGGGCTCGGCGTTTGCAAGGCAAAACTTTTCGGAGTTTCCGTTGCCGTCGTGGTGGCTGTCAATCCCGTCGGCGATATCGTGAAAGACGGCGAGATAATAGGAGGCGCGAAAATTGGCAAAAAATTCGTTTCCACGCTGTCGCTCATTGAAAAAGTAAGCGGTTTCCACGAAGCCAACACGACGATAGGTTGCATTATCACGGACGCAAAACTGACTAAAGCGCAGTGCAACGCTTTAGCGGACGTCGCTCACGACGGTTACGCCATGGCAATTTCTCCAAGCCATACGCCCTTTGACGGCGACGCTATTTTCTGTCTGTCGTCGGGCAATAAAAAAGCGGCGTTCTTTAAACTCTGCGCCGTCGTGCCCGAAATGGTAAAGAGGGCGGTGTGGTCTGCGATAGAGGGCAGAGCGGAAGAACTTGAAATAGAGGAAAGCGACGTCGATGAAAAAACCGAGTGAATGTGAAAATACCGTTATAGTGAATAAGGCTCTTATAAAGCCTTATTTTCCTAAATTGCAAAGGGATATAAACAAAGGCGACCGAGGCAGAGTTATTATCGTGGGCGGTTCGTCCAACTACGTTGGGGCCATTCTTCTTGCCGCCGAGGCGGCTATGCGCTCGGGAGCGGGAACGAGTATGATAGCTTCCACAAAGCAGGTGACGGACGCCCTAAGAGAGAGAGTTACGTTCAGCGGACTCTATCCGCTAGATGGCGACGAGTGCATTGCCTTCGATAAAGAACAATTTGACGGGATATCCAAAGGAGCTACCGCCTTTGCCGTCGGTATGGGTATGGCGGACGGCGATGCGGATAAAATTGTCGATTATCTTTTAAAAAACACCAAAGCCAAGTTTGTGGTTGACGCCGACGGGCTCAAGAAAATAGGTCAAAAAGCAGATAGGTTCGGCTTCAGGGCGGTATTTACTCCGCATCCCAAGGAATTTTCATATCTATGCGGACTGCCTTTAGAGGAAATCTTATCCGCTCCCGTAGAAACGGCAAAGGAATATGCAAAAGCTCACGAGGTTATTTTGCTGTTGAAAGGCTCGGAAACGGTCGTGACGGACGGCGAGAGGGTGCTCGTCAATACGGAAGGCGCTCCCAAAATGGCTAAGGGCGGAAGCGGTGACGTGCTCAGCGGAGTTATCGCCGCTCAGCTTGCGAGGGGAATGGAGCCTCTTTATGCCGCGGCGGCAGGGGCGTATCTGTGCGGTAGGAGTGCAAATATGTCGGATATGAACGAATACAGCTATCTGCCGTCGGAAACGATAAGGGGACTTGTTAAAGCGATAGACGAACTGATTAAGTGATTTTTTGGTATCGATTTTTAATATTTGCCGAGCATACAGTCAGCTCAACAAAGGCAGGTGTTTAAACCGCCTTGCTTTTGCAATAAATTCGGATAAAACCCGTCGTTTTATCTGCTTTAATTTAAAGTCAATCTGGTACGGAAAAACCGCATTTAAAAGGATATAAAATAAAAACGGACTAGCCGTCCGTTTTATATATTAACAATTTATTGAGCTTGTAAAAGGCTTTAAATATTATAAAATCCCAAACTTATCATGAGCGCTTCGTTGACTCTTGACATAACTCCTTTAGGCAGTTCGCCTATCTTTTCTTTCAGGCGCTGTTTGTCAATCGTCCTTATTTGCTCGAGCAACACCACCGAGTTTTTGGGCAAACCGTATTGCTCGGCAGGCAGATTGATATGAGTGGGCAGTTTTGCCTTGTTGAGCTGCGAAGTGATAGCGGCGGCTATGACCGTCGGGCTGTATTTGTTTCCCACGTCGTTTTGCACGACAAGCACCGGGCGGATACCGCCTTGTTCGCTTCCGACGACGGGGCTTAAATCAGCATAATATAAATCTCCTCTCTTTACCATAATAACTCCGACAAGCTAATGATTGCCATTTTAGAAAATCTTAAACTAATTTATACTATGAAAAGCGAAATTTTTGTGTTCTTTTGTTTGCCGTCTTTGCGGTGAATGGGTATAATTGAAGTATGGAAACAAATAACGGACAATACGAATATGTACTTTTTGATTTGGACGGCACGCTCACCAACAGCGAGGGCGGAATAAAACGTTGTATTAACTATGCTATGGAGAAAATAGGCAAGAGCAAACTGTCCGACGAAGTTTTAAACTCTATGATAGGACCGCCTTTTGTCGTTTCTATGAAGGCTATAGGTTTGACAGACGAGGAGACAACAAACGCAATAGCGCATTACCGCTCGCAATACGCCATAGACGGCTGGAACGACAACGTCGTTTATGATGGAATTGTTCAGATGCTTTCGGCTTTGCACTCAAAAGGGCTGAAACTCTCGCTTGCGACGAGCAAACCCATGCGTTTTGCCGAAAAAATAATGGATTATTTCGATATGACTAAATATTTCGTATTCCTCGGCGCTGCGGATACCGACAACAAGAGAGGCTCTAAAATCGAGGTTATCGAATACGTTTTTCAAAACCTCGAGATAACCGACCGCTCCAAGGTGCTCATGATAGGCGACCGCAAATACGACGTCGAGGGGGCAAACCTTGCCGGTATAGACTGCGGCGGAGTGCTGTGGGGCTTCGGCGACAGAGAAGAACTGACCAATGCGGGGGCAAAATATATCTTTGAGAAGCCTTCCGACGTGATAAAATTTTTTTGTTGACAAGTAAATAATTATTTGACGGCGTTGTGGCTATAATTATTTACAAAGACGGATTTTGGTGTTATAATACGTAAAAGAGATAAGGAGCCGATTATGGAAAAAATAAACCAGTTTAATCCTAAAGATTTATTAACTATTCCCAATATCATTTGCTATTTCAGGATTTTATGTATTCCTGCTTTTATAACGATGGCGGTTTTGGCAGGGATTAACAGTAACGAAACTTTCGTTTACATTTCACTCGCTATTTTTGCGGTAGCCGCATTCAGCGATATTTTGGACGGCGCATTGGCAAGAAAATTCAATTGGGGAACGGGCGTCGGTATGCTTTTGGACCCGCTTGCCGATAAATTGATGCACGTTTCCATGGCAATTTGTCTTTGTTTTGCAATCAGACTTGACGGCGTCAGTCTTTACGGATACGACTATTTCCTGCATTGGGGATACCTTATCGCCATAGCGTTGAAGGAAATATTGATGATTTGCATTGCTCCCGTTATCGCAAAGACGGGTATAACGATAAAGGCGAACATGGCAGGCAAAATCGCATCCGCCACGCTTTCGGCAGGCTTTATTTTGTGCTTCTTCCACAAATACGTCGCTCCGTGGGACTGGGCGGTCATCACCGTTGCCGTGGCTCAGAGTTACTTTGCGCTTTACACCTATCTCGTCGACGTCATAAAACAGCTTATCCCCATTATTAAAGAGAAAAGGGCTAAAAAACTCGGTATCGAAACGGCGGACGGCGCTGTTTCCGAGGTAGCCGACGACGAAAAGAGCGAAAAGAGCGTATCCGGTGACAATGTCGCTGAAACTCAAGTCGAAGGCAACGACGTTGCCCGGCCTAAAGCGGAAGCTAAAACGAAAAAAGAGAAAAATTGACAAATTGAACTTCAGCTAAAGAAAGATTTTAAATATTTATATACGTTAAGGACAGATATGGACAAAGTTTACAATCCTGAATTTGAAAAAAGGATATATGATTTTTGGGTAAAAAACCGCTATTTCGAGGCTCATCCGAATTCGGAGAAGGAGCCTTTTACCATTATGATGCCGCCTCCGAATATCACGGGACAGCTTCACATGGGGCACGCCCTCAATCAGACTATTCAGGATATTATTACCCGTTTCAAGAGAATGGACGGCTACGAGGCCCTTTGGCTTCCGGGAACGGACCACGCTTCAATTGCTACCGAGGTCAAGATAGTCGAGCAAATGAAAAAAGAGGGGCTCACCAAAAATGACCTGGGCAGAGACGGCTTTTTAAAGAGAGCGTGGGAATGGAAGGAAACTTACGGCGGTAGGATAGTCACTCAGTTAAAGAGGCTCGGCTCGTCGTGCGATTGGTCAAAAGAAGCGTTTACGATGGACAGCAACTGTTCAAACGCCGTCGTCGACGCCTTTGTCAAATATTATAAAAAAGGCTTAATATACCGAGGCGACAGGATAATTAACTGGTGTCCGTCCTGCAAAACCGCACTTTCCGACGCAGAAGTCGAATATAGCGAACAGGATTCATATCTTTGGCATTATCGCTATCCTTATGCGGACGGCTCGGGATACGTGGTCATTGCAACGACTCGTCCCGAAACTATGCTTGGAGATACCGCTGTTGCCGTAAATCCCAAAGACGAAAGATACAAGGGCGTTATCGGCAAAATGCTCAAACTTCCGCTTACGGACAGAGAAATCCCCATTATAGCGGACGATTACGTCGAGCTCGATTTCGGAACGGGCGCCGTTAAAATCACTCCTGCTCACGACCCCAACGACTTTGAAGTCGGCTTAAGGCACAACCTCGACGTTATCAGAGTTATGGACGACGCAGGCGTCATGAACGAGAACGCAGGCAAGTTTAAAGGGCTTGACAGATTCGAGGCGAGAGAAAAGATAGTAGAGGAGTTAAAAGAGCTCGGACTTGTCGAAAAAATCGAGCCATACAAGCACAACGTAGGGGAATGCTACCGTTGCAGAGCTACGGTTGAGCCTATCGTTTCTAAACAGTGGTTTGTCAAAATGAAACCGCTTGCCGAACCTGCCATAAAGGCGGTCAAATCTAAAAAAATAGAGTTTATCCCCAAAAGATTTGAAAAGATATATTTCAACTGGATGGAAAACATAAAGGATTGGTGTATATCCCGTCAGCTTTGGTGGGGACACCGTATCCCGGCATATTACTGTGACGACTGCGGAGAAATGGTCGTTTCAAAAACCGCCGTCGACGTTTGCCCTAAGTGCGGCGGTAAAATGCATCAGGACGAGGACGTTTTGGATACCTGGTTCAGCTCGGCACTTTGGCCGTTCTCGACGCTCGGATATCCCAAAAAGAATAAAAATCTCGAATATTTCTACCCGACAAATCTGCTTGTTACGGCATACGATATTATCTTCTTTTGGGTGGCGAGAATGATTTTCAGCGGCATACAGTTTATGGACGAAGTGCCGTTCAGCGAAGTGCTTATACACGGTATCGTCCGTGACAGCCAGGGACGTAAAATGTCAAAGACTCTCGGCAACGGAATAGATCCGCTGTTGCTCATAGACAAATACGGAGCGGACGCCCTCAGATTTTCGCTTGCAAGCGGTATAGCGCACGGCAGCGATACTCGTTACAGCGACGACAAGATAGAATCCGCCCGAAACTTTATGAATAAGCTGTGGAACGCCTCGAGATTCGTTATCATGAATTTAAACGGCGAGGAGGCGTCAGTCCCCAAAAAACTTAACGTCAGTGACAAGTGGATACTTACAAGGCTCAACGAGGTAATAAGGGACGTTACTATAAATTTAAATAAATACGAGATAGGCATCGCCGCAGCAAAACTCTATGATTTTGTGTGGAGCGAATTTTGCGATTGGTACATAGAGTCGCAAAAAACCTATCTTTACAGCGAGGACGAAAAACTCAAGTCGCATTCGGCAAGCGTATTGAGATACGTTTTAGAGCAAATTTTAAAACTTATGCATCCTTTCGTTCCGTTTATCACGGAGGAAATTTATATGAACCTCAATCCGGATAAATCGATAATGATACAAAGCTGGCCGATATACAATAAAAATCAAATGTACCGCAAGGAGAAAAAGGCGTTCGAGAGTATTAAAAACTGCATAGTGGCGCTAAGAAACACCCGTGCGGAAATGAATATTCCTCCGTCGAAAAAGCTCAAATTTTTTGCGCTTCCTTCTGACGAGGCTATGTTCAAAAAACTCACGCCGTATCTTACAAAACTTGCCAACGTTTCGGAAATTTGTGTAATAGCGTCAAAAGAAGAAGTTACCGAAAAATGCGTAGCGCTCGTTTCCGATTCCGTCGAAATGTTTGTGCCGTTCGGCGAGCTTGTCGACGTGGAAAAGGAAAAGGATAGGTTGAGCAAGGAGATTGAGGGTGCAAAAGCGGAAATCGCAAAATCGACTTCTATGCTTGCCAACGAAAACTTTGTAAAAAAAGCTCCCGAAAAACTTGTTGCGGCGGAGCGAGAGAAACTCGAAAGAGCAAAAGATAAACTCGAAAAACTTATCGAAAAACTCAATATGTTCAACTGATACGTTTGACGTGGCACGGCTATAAAGTTTGAGCGCTCAAGGTCAAATAAGGCTTTGGGCACGGAGAAGAAAATGGGATATTTTAAATCTACTTGGAAATATTTTTTCTCAAAGGGCATGCTGTATATGCTCTTGATGGCCGTGCCGTCTTTTTTGATACCGTTTATCCTTTCGCCGTCGAGCCTGCTTGACATTCTCACTCATATGCAGCTACAGGATCCGAACGGCTATATGCATTTGTTTTTGCGCCTTTTCGGATTTGACTACCGCTACATTTGGGTGGGCATCATAGGGCTGTTTTTGGCCGTATTTTTGACCGCCATATTGTTCGGGGCGATAGACAGACACATGAGGACGGGCGATTTTACGCTGAGTATCAAGCGTATAAACGTCAGAATGAATTATAATATATCAACGGCGTTCCGTTTCGTTATGGCAATGTTTTTCCTCTATCTTGTTTTCGAGGTGCTGTGTCTGCTGTTCTTTATACTTTGGGCAACGGTTGCAAAAACGTATACGTCGTTTTATGTTTTGTGCTTTTTCACGCTGTTTATCATCGGTATCCTTCTTACGATAGCGGTATCGATTATGATACTTTGGCCGCCTTTCATGCTCCATACCGGTTTGACGTCCGGCAACGCTTTCAGAATGTCGTTTGCGCAAATTAAAGGCTCTATCACCAAAATTGCAATGAACATCATATTCCTGTTTTTGCCGTTTTACGTCATCATGCTTTTAAATTCGCTCTTTGATTGGAGCTTTATGATAGGCTACGTCCTCGACGCTCTCTCCGTATTGCTCGTATATATGTTTTACATTATACTTATGTATACCATTTTTTACGACGTAACGGGGCTCGAACGTATGGACCAGATTAAAAAGAGAAAAATCAATATTTGGAAGATAAAAAACAAACCTATCGAAACGGATAAAGACGATAAGGAGTAACCTATGGAGTTTAAACAGGCAGGTTCGATTTTAATATCCAATTTCAGTCTGACTTTTAAGGTGTTTTTATACATCGTGGTCATCACTTTGATTGTCGCCGCTATTGCGGTAGGTATTTTTGCGCCAATAATGAATTTGTTTCTTTCGGGCGAGGCTGTCGGCACGATTGTTTCAAATTTCACCGATCACGCTAACGGATTCATCAAAGGGAATGCGTCGCTTTACGATACGTTTTCCCTCCTTAAAGACGACGTAGGGGATATGATAAACTATATAATCAGTTTAAATTGGTTTATCCCCGCTTTGGTAACGATAGTTATTTTTATTTATCTGTTATATCTGTTTTTGTTTACGCTCAGCAGTATGCCTATTGCCGATATCATAAACAACTCGATGGCTTCCAACCTCAAATACGGGTATCTGTCCAATTTTGCGCTGAACTTCCGCAGGTCGGTAAGATATTCGCTTGCCAAGATAGTCGTGTTTTTCCCGATAGACCTTTGCATTTTGGGCGTTTTGGTAGGGCTCGGATACGGAATATATTTCCTTATCAGCGAGGTTCAGATTTTGGGATATTTCGGCTTGGGACTTATGCTGGTCATAGGTCTGGTTTTGGCGTCGATAAGACAGACCTGTTTTTCCGGGTGGATACCTCGTTTGATTTTTCATCCCGACGAAGGCGTCTTTAAGGCTTTAAAAAACAGCTTTAAATTTGTCAAACCCGATTTCGGAAAACTCATGCTGTTATACGCTTGCATATATTTCTGTCTGTATTTCCTCGTTACGGTTGTCGGGTTGTTCACTTTCGGACTTATGAGCTTCCTCGCTCCGTCGATAAGCTACGTTATGCTCAGAATAGTCGAGCTCGTCAGCTATTATAAAATAAACAAACTCAAATTTTACACCGATTCCGTTACCGTTGTCGATACAGTCGATTTCGGTATGAGACAGGAAGAACAGCTCACTCCCGAACAGCTCGCTTTTGAGGAGCGCAAGCTCAATAAAAACATAAGAGAAATTACTTTTGAATCCACAAGGGAAGAAGTGCTTGCAAATCCCGCATTTTACGAGGCTTTAAAAATAGGTATGAGCGGCGAGAGAATTTCTGCCAGCACGCTTCAGATACATCTCGGAATTACAAAGTCGCTTGCCAAAGCCATTATCAGAACAATGGACGAAATGGGCTTTTTGGAATCGCCCAACAAACTTGGCACTAAAGCGGTTAAAATCACGCAGGAGCAATACGACAAACTTTTGCTCGGAGAAGAAATTCCCAAGGAAAAAGAATAAGTTGCTACTTGCCTTTGTCTGACGTTTTCCGCTTGATAAAAGGTATAAAGTTTTCGTTTAATATTTTTTGATTTCGCCTGCTTTAAGTCGGTAAAACTTCATAGACGGCATTGTCAATTATAAATAAAACCGCCGATATAGTCGGCGGTTTCTTGCTTATATATTTTGATTTTTTCACCTTTAAATTTTGCGCTATTCGCGGCTTAATCCGTTCGCACCTTTGAGATGTTTTAGCTTTTTGCCGTTTGTTGCTTTATTTTCTTATAGAATTTCGATATGTGCGGCTTGGCGCCAATCGTAGTTTTTAGAGATAAAGGCATTGAGCCGTTTGCAATTTTACATTATTTACAGCTTGAAGCTATTTGCTATTTTTCGCCGCTATAAATGTGCGATTTGTTTTGCCTTAAATAGCGTATGTACAGACTTAAATTCATTTAAACTCAAATTAGTGTTTATTATATATTTGTTTATGAATAGATTGAAGTTTAAGGATAAATTTGTTTGCCGTATTTACTTGTTTTTGTCTTCTCCGTCTTCCGGTTTATCTTCGGGGACGTTGAAATAGGAAAAGATGATGGCAGGATTTTGTTTTCTGAGTTCCTCCACGAAAGCGTCGCCGTCTTTTTCCTTTATGATTATTTTTAATGACTGTCCGCCGTAAAGGACGAATATATCTTTTTTAACGGCGTCCTTTTTGATATCGGTGACGGTAGACACATCTATTTTTGAGGGGAGAAAGCCGAGCACCATGCTGATGCGTCCGTCTGCAATTTTGTAGTAGCTGTTAAAGAGCACTAAAAGCGCAAAGATGAAAATCAAAGCGGAACAGGCAATCGACGTTCCCGCTATGGCAGGCGCATAAGTCCTCAATGTGCCGACGCCTGCAATAAAGAGCGAATTTACGATGATTGCCGCCAGCGACAGTATAACGACTATAATAAGCAATGCAAGCTGAAATTTTCCGAATGAGAATTTAAATTTCATAGTTATCTCCTTAGATGCGATTATAGCATACATTTTGATTCGTTGCAATCGGCGTTACGATTTTTATTGATAAATAATGTTGTTTTTGTGCGATTTGATGCGATTTTGTCGTTTGCGGCAAAAGACGTATTTAAACTGCCTATTTAAAATGTTTTATCAAACAGCATTTGATTGACTATTTACCGTATAAAGTATAAAATATATATTATAAATTTATATTAAATTTAACTTAAGATTTTCGTTCGGCATTATGAAATTGCAATTTATTTCAATGACCTTTTTCAATTCGACAAGACGAAAATTGCTGTTTAAATTTAAAATCATTAAATATTTTTTGAGGTGCAAATGTTAAAACTCGTTGACCAACCCGTCTATCTTTCCAAGGGGAAACTCGTAACTTTTGACGAATTCAAAGCAAAAAACACAGTTAGCGACGACGACTACAAAAAGACTATGGCATACAAAATTATGTCTAGCCACAACGTAGGCGAGGACGACAGTCATTACAGGATAAAATTTGACGCACTCGCTTCTCACGATATAACTTACGTCGGTATCATTCAGACGGCCAAAGCGTCGGGACTTAAAGAATTTCCCATTCCATACGTGCTGACAAACTGTCACAATTCTCTCTGCGCAGTGGGCGGAACGATAAACGAGGACGACCACCTTTTCGGACTTTCGGCGGCAAAGAAATACGGCGGAATTTTCGTTCCTGCAAACGAGGCGGTAATTCACAGCTATATGAGAGAAATGTTTGCCGCTCCTTATAAAATGATTTTGGGTAGCGACTCGCACACCCGTTACGGAGCGCTCGGAACGATGGCGATAGGCGAGGGCGGACCTGAGCTTGTCAAACAGCTTTTAAACAGAACTTACGATATAAACCGCCCCGAGGTCATAGCCATTTATATGACGGGCAAACCAAAGAAGGGCGTAGGTCCTCAGGACGTTGCTCTTGCCATTATCAAAGCCGTGTTTAAATGCGGTTTCGTAAAAAACAAGGTTATGGAATTTATCGGCGACGGAATTTCAAATCTCAGCGTTGAATACCGCAACGCTATCGACGTCATGACAACGGAAACGACATGCCTTTCGTCGATATGGAAAACGGACGATGCGGTAAAAGAGTATCTTTCGGAATATTTGAGGGCGGACGAATATAAGGAAGTATCGCCGGATGAAGGTGCAAGATACGACGGCGCTGTATACGTCGAGCTTGATAAAATCGAGCCTATGATAGCGCTTCCTTTTCATCCTTCAAACGCTTTCACCATAAAGGAGCTGAACGAAAATGCCTTGGATATACTTAGAGAGTGCGAAATAGAGTGCCAAAAACAGATTGGCGACAGAGTGGTGTTTAACCTCACCGATAAGATTGTCGGCAAAAAGGTAAAAGTTTCCCAAGGCGTGGTAGCCGGCTGTTCGGGCGGAACTTACGATAACCTCTGCCAGGTTGCGAGCATTCTCGAGCACGGAAAAGTGGGAAGCGACGCTTTTGCGCTTTCAATATATCCCGGCTCTCAGCCCACAATGCTAAAACTTGTCGAAAACGGAGCGGTGGCGAAAATGATTAAGTCGGGCGCCATTGTCAAACCTGCATTCTGCGGACCGTGTTTCGGAGCAGGCGACGTGCCTTGCAACAACGGACTTTCGATAAGGCATACCACAAGAAACTTTATGTCAAGAGAGGGCTCTAAGCCGGGCGAAAAGCAAATAGCTTCCGTAGCCTTGATGGACGCCCGTTCCATTGCCGCAACGGCAATCAACGGCGGTTGCCTCACTCCTGCCACTGAAGTGGATTTTGACGAAACGGTGCCGAAATTTACTTTTGACAAAACAATTTACGAAAACAGAGTATATAACGGCTTTAAAAAGGCGGACGGAAAAGCGGAACTCGTTTACGGTCCCAATATCGCAGATTGGCCGACAATCGAACCGCTCAAAGACAATCTTGCCATGAAAGTGGTTGCCGTGATAAAAGACCCCGTCACTACGACCGACGAGCTCATTCCGTCGGGTGAGACGAGCTCATACAGAAGCAATCCTCTGCGCCTTGCGGAGTTTGCGCTTTCGAGAAAGGTGCCTGAATACGTTCAAAGGGCAAAAGCGGTCAAAAAGGAAAACAAGGATATTTTGGAAGGTAAGATAAACGAGCAGGTTGAGGCGACTCTCGCTCTTGCGGGCGTGGATACGTCAGACCTCTCTTACGGAAGCGTCATTTACGCCGTCAAACCTGGTGACGGAAGCGCAAGAGAACAGGCTGCAAGCTGTCAGAGAGTGCTCGGCGGAGTAGCCAACCTTGCAAGCGAATATGCCACTAAGAGATATCGCAGCAATCTCATAAATTGGGGAATGATACCTTTCCTCACTAAGGATATCGAATACAATTTAAACGACGTTATCGTCGTCAAGGACGTTGCGGAAAAACTCAAGCGGGGTGATACGGAATTTGAGGCGTTGCTCGTCAGAGAAGATAAGGTTTCTGCTTTCAAACTTCATATCGACCCGTTGACCGACGACGAAAAGGATATTATTTTAAAGGGCTGTCTTATAAATTATTACGCCTGATAAAAAGAGGGGAAAATGTTTTACGACGAGAAAATTGAAACGATGCCCGTTGAAGAGGTAAAAAAACTTCAACTCGCAAAACTAAAAAAGGCGGTGGAATACGCCTATAACAATTCAAAGTTTTACAAAAATATGTTTGATAAAAACGGTCTTAAGCCGTCGGATATTCAAACACTTGACGATATTCGCAAGATTCCGTTTACCGTAAAGACGGATTTGAGGGATAACTATCCTTACGGTCTCAACGCCGTCCCCATGGAAGATATTGCAAGGATACACGCCTCGAGCGGAACGAGCGGCAAGCCGACCGTCGTTACCTACACTAAAAACGACCTCGAAATGTGGTCGGAGTGCATGGCAAGGCTCATCACCATGGCGGGCGTCACCAAAAAGGATGTCGTTCAGATATCTTTCGGCTACGGCTTGTTTACCGGAGCGCTCGGTCTTCACCAGGGTATGGAAAAGGTGGGAGCTACGGTTATTCCTGCCTCTAGCGGAAACACGGAAAGGCAGATTATGCTTTTAAAGGACCTCGGAGCCACGGTGCTCGTTGCTACTCCGTCATACGCTCTCTACATCGCCGAGATGATAGAGAAGATGGGACTTGACATAAACGATTTTAAACTGAGAGTCGGTCTTTTCGGCTCGGAGGCTTCGAGCGTTGAAATGCACAACGAGCTTGAAAGAAGACTTCACGTTCTTTCTACAGATAACTACGGACTGTCCGAGATAATAGGACCGGGCGTCGCAGGGGAGTGCACCTATAAGCAGGGACTTCACGTAAACGAGGATTATTTCTTTGTAGAAATATTAAACCCCGAAACCTTTGAACCTGTCCCCGACGGCGAATACGGAGAACTCGTTATAACGGCACTTTCAAAAGAGGCTATGCCGATACTCAGATACAGGACGAAGGATATAACGAGGATAATTCCCGGCACCTGTCCGTGCGGCAGAACTATGCGCCGTCTTGACAAATTCCAGGGCAGAACGGACGATATGCTCGTCATAAGAGGAGTCAACGTCTTCCCGTCGCAGATTGAGGGCGTGCTCATGGATATTCCCGAAGTGGGAAGCAGTTACGAGATAGTCGTCACGAGGGAAAACTATATGGACAAACTCGAAGTCAGCGTCGAAGTGGCGGACTTAGGCTTGCTCGACAACTACAAAAAACTCGAGGAATTAAGGGCGAAGATAAGACACAATTTAAAGACGGTTTTGCAAATCGACGCCGTCGTCAAACTTGTCGAGCCTCTCACCTTGAAAAGATATGAAGGTAAAGCAAAAAGAGTTACCGATTTAAGAAAAATTTAGTCACAACTTAGGAGAAAACAATGAAATTGATGTTGGGTAACGAAGCGATTGCAAGGGGAGCGTATGAAGCGGGCGTCAAGCTTGTTGCTGCCTATCCCGGAACGCCGTCCACCGAGGTGACGGAAACAGTCGCAAAATACGACGAAGTTTACGCAGAATGGGCGCCGAACGAAAAAGTCGCTTTTGAAGTGGCTGTCGGAGCTTCTTATGCGGGAGCGAGAGCAATGGTGTGCATGAAGCACGTAGGAGTCAACGTGGCGGCAGACCCCATGTTTACGGCGGCATATACAGGCGTCAACGGCGGTCTTGTCATTCTTGTGGCGGACGATCCCGGTATGCACTCGTCGCAGAACGAACAGGATTCGAGATATTACGCCTTAAGCGCACATATCCCCATGCTCGAGCCGTCGGACAGCGCCGAGGCAAAAGAGTTTACATCGCTCGCTTTCGAGCTTTCGGAAAAATACGACACTCCCGTTTTTTTGAGAACGACCACCCGTCTTGCGCACTCTCAGAGTTTTGTAGAGGAGGCTCAAAGACGTGAAGTCGAGATAAAGCCCTATGCAAAAGACATAACAAAATATACGATGATGCCGTCGTCGGCAATCGGCAGACACGTCAAAGTCGAGGAGAGGGAAAACCGCCTCAAAGCCGACGTGGAAAGTTTTGATATCAACAGAGAGGAAAAGGGCGACAATTCAATAGGTATCGTATGCAGCGGCGTTGTTTATCAATACGTAAAAGAGGCTATGCCCAATGCGTCTGTATTTAAACTCGGTATGGTATATCCTTTGCCTATTGAAGCAATCAAAAAATTTGCAAGGTCGGTTAAACGACTTGTCGTTGTCGAAGAACTCGAGCCTGTTATAGAAAACGCACTGAAAGCCAACGGTATTGAGTGCGAGGGTAAAAACATATTCTCCGTTCAAGGGGAGCTTTCCGTTGCAATCATAAAAGAAAAACTTCTCTCAGAGAAAAAGGAAAACGTATCGCTTGACCTTCCCGTAAGGCCTCCCGTCCTTTGCGCAGGCTGTCCTCACAGAGGAGTATTTTACGTCCTCAAAAAGCTCGGGCTTACCGTTTCGGCGGATATAGGTTGCTACACTCTCGGAGCGGGTGCGCCTCTGTCGGCTGTCGATACCGTGTTATGTATGGGAGCCTCAATAGGCATCGCTCACGGATTTAAAAAGGCTTTGGGCGAGGAAGCGGCAAAAAAAGTCGTTTCCGTCATAGGCGATTCCACGTTTATTCACAGCGGAATAACCGGACTTATCGACGCAGTTTACAACAAGTCAAATCTTACGCTTATAATACTTGACAATTCCACGACGGGTATGACGGGTCATCAGGATCACCCTGCGACGGGAAAGACTCTGAAGGGAGAGCCGGCGCCCATATTAAACCTTGTAGACGTTTGCCGCTCTTGTGGAGCAAAGAGTATAAACGTTGTAGACGCATACGATTTAAAGGCGGTTGAAAACGCCGTTAAAGCGGCGGTAGACGAGCAGGCGGTATCCGTTGTCATCTGCCAAAGACCGTGCGCTCTTTTAAACAGAAATTATCCTGCGCCGCTTTACGTCGAGGATTGTAAAAAATGCGGAGCGTGCCTCAAGATAGGCTGTCCCGCAATTGAAAAACAAAAAGAAGGAAACGTGATAATAAATCCCACGCAATGCGTAGGTTGCGCCGTTTGCAGTCAGCTTTGCAAATTCGGAGCAATCAGGGGAGGTAAAAAATGAAAACGAATATATTGATAGTCGGTGTAGGCGGTCAGGGAACGCTTCTTGCGTCGAGGATACTCGGCAGATACGCCCAGCTCAAAGGTCTTGATTGCAAACTCAGCGAGGTTCACGGTATGTCGCAAAGAGGCGGCAGCGTTGTGACGCACGTTAAAATGGCGGATAAGGTTTCGTCACCCATCGTCGCATTGCACGACGCCGATATCGTTTTATCGTTTGAAAAACTCGAGTCGGCGAGATATCTCAACTTCTTGAAAGACGGCGGAGTAGTTGTAGTGAACACTCAGCAGATTCTTCCCATGCCGGTTATATGCGGTATGAAAGAATATCCCACGGACGTTTTAGAACAGGTCAAAACGAGGGGGATAAACGTTGTCGAGGCGGACGCTCTTTCTATAGCGGAAAGCGTCGGCTCGGCAAAAGCCGTCAACGTCGTCATGATAGGCGCATTGAGCAAGTATATGAATTTCGATAAAGACAAAATGACAGAGGCGATAAAAGGGACCGTTCCTCCCAAGTTTTTGGATATGAACCTTGCCGCTTTTGAAAAAGGATACGAAATTTAAATTTTTATAAATTTAGGGGAGTATAGCTTATGTTCAACGAAAAAATTGAAAAAATGACTCGTTCCGAACTTGACAATCTTCAATCCGTCAGACTTGTCGACGTCGTAAAAAGAGTCTATGAAAACGTGAAGTATTATCGCGACAAAATGGACGCAATAAAACTTAAGCCTTCGGATATTAAATCGATAGACGACATATCCAAACTTCCGTTTACGACAAAGCAGGATTTAAGAGACAATTATCCTTTCGGCACTTTCGCCGTTCCTCACAAGGAAATCGTCAGAGTTCATGCTTCGAGTGGAACGACGGGAAAACAAACGGTAGTCGGCTACACGCAGAGAGACCTTGACGATTGGTCGGAATGTGCGGCAAGAGCGCTATCAATAGCGGGCTGTACCGACGAGGATATCGTTCACGTTTCATTCGGTTACGGATTGTTTACCGGCGGACTCGGGCTTCACTACGGCTCCGAAAAGCTCGGTGCGATGACCGTTCCCGTATCTACGGGCAACACTATGAGGCAGATAACTCTCCTTAAAGATTTCGGCGCAACAACAATCTGTTGTACACCGTCATACGCTATATTTATTGCCGAAGAAATAGAAAAAATGGGTATTCCCATTTCCGAATTTAAATTGAAAAGAGGCGTTTTCGGAGCGGAACCGTGGTCGGATTCCATGAAAGAGAGAATTGAAAGAATGCTCAACATAAAGGCATACGATATATACGGACTTTCCGAAATTTCAGGTCCCGGCGTTTCGATATGCTGCGGCGACAGCTTCGGACTGCACGTTATGGAGGACTTCTTCTATCCTGAGATAGTCGACACCGAAACACTCAAACCGCTCGGCGACAACGAAAAGGGCGAGCTTTGCTTCACCACTCTCAACAAGCAGGGCATGCCTCTTATCCGTTACAGGACGAGGGATATAAGCGCACTCAATCACGACGTCTGCCCGTTCTGCGGACGCAACCTTGTGAGAATGAAAAGGGTGTTCGGCAGAAGCGACGACATGCTCATAATCAGGGGCGTCAACGTCTTCCCGTCGCAGATAGAAACGGTGCTTTTAAACATTCCCGAAGTTATCGGCTCGCACTATAAAATCATCGTAGACAGAGTGGGCGTGCTCGATACGATGGAAATTCAGGTGGAAATCTCCGAAGCAAATGTCACCGACGAAATCAAATCTATCGAAAAAATCAAATCAAAAGTTGAACACGATATGCAATCTATGCTCGGCATAGGCTCTAAGATAACTCTGTTATCGCCCAATTCGCTTCCGCTTTCCGAGGGCAAGACTCAAAGAGTGGAAGACAGAAGAAAGATTTAAGGAGGGGAAAACTATGTTAGTAAATCAAATAGCGGTCTTTTTGGAAAATCGCACGGGCAGACTTTTGTCGCTCTCTAAAGCGCTTTCGGACAGCGGAATAGACCTTGTCTCGCTCAATATTGCCGATACAAGCGATTTCGGTATCGTCCGTATGATAACGTCGGATAACGAAAAAGCGGCAAAGGCTTTAAAGGAAGCAGGTTTTGTCGTCAAGCAAACTGAACTTGTTTCGATAGAGGTTGACGATACTCCCGGCGGACTCACCAAAGTGCTTGAAGCGCTCGGCGACAGCGATATCGATATAGAATATCTTTATTCTTATGCAAAAAGCAACAGCTCAAAGGCTTCCATTTTGTTCAAGACGAGCGATATCGAAAAGGCAAACAAAATTTTGAAGAATAAAAAACTCATATAATAAGTTTTAGGCAAAGACGAAATGCTTTCACAACCACTTTATATAAGGCATAATATGACGGTGGTGAAAGTGTGGAAATTTGCGCCTATTGTGATTTAAACGTTATAAGACAAAACCTTTTGCTTTTCAAATCGAAAGGCAAAAGGCTTTTGTTTATGGTAAAGGCAAACGCCTACGGTCACGGTATTGTCGAAGTTGCGAGGGCGACGGAAGATATTGTCGATTATTTCGGCGTTGCAACGGTAAACGAAGGATTGAAACTGCGCAAATCCGGCATTAAAAAGCCGATTTTGGTTTCAATCTTTTTTTGTGACGATGCGATGTATTATCCTGCCTTCGACCTGACAGCCGCTGTGTTCAAAAAAGAACATTTGTCTGCGCTGTCGTCCGAAGCAAAAAGAGTCGGGGTGCGGGCAAAGGCGTTTGTTAAAAACGATACGGGCATGAACAGGCTCGGAGTCAAGTCGGACGAACTTGAAAAATTCCTGTCGGTGGCAAAAAATTCAACGGGCGTCGATTTTTTGGGAATGTTTTCGCATTTAAGACTTTCAAACGAATTTCAGCTTGACTTATTCAATGCGGAAAAACAAATTTACAAAAATATTTTAGGCAACGGCATTTTTCATATTCTTTCGTCAAAAAGCGCAGATTTACCTGTAGATACGGATATGATAAGGGTAGGCATCGGCGGTTACGGATATGCGGACGGCGCTATCCCCGCTCTCAGCGTATACACCAAAGTTATCTGTTCAAAGTTTGCTAAAAAAGGCGAATTTGTAAGCTACGGTAGCTGTAGGCTGAAAAAAGACGCCAATCTTGCAGTAGTGTTCGGCGGGTATTATGACGGAATAAAAAGAATGGGTCAAAGTATCGTTATAGGCGGTAAAAGGCGCAAGGTGCTATCCGTAGCGTGTATGGATATATCTATCGTCGATACCGGCGAATACGTTGCCAAAGCCGGAGAGAGAGCTTGCATTTTGGGGGAGGGATATACTGCCGAGGATATTGCCAAAGATACCGACACGATAAGCTATGAAGTTTTAACTTCACTTGACAAAAGCAGGCTAAAGAGGGTATATTTTACATAGAGGAAATTATGGCGGACAAAAGACAGTTAAGGCTTGATATTAAACAAAAACTCGAAAAACTCACGGACAGCGAAAAAGAAAAAATGTCGCAGGTCATTTTTAATAAGGTTTCGGCTCTCGAGGAATACAAAAGGGCAAAAAGCGTGTTTTGCTTTATGTCGGATTTTAACGAGCCGTATTCAATCGATTTTATAAAAAAAGCGATAAAGGAAGGCAAAAAAGTTTACGTTCCCAAAACTGACGACGATAATATGAGTGCGGTGGAAGTCGATGAGGATACGGAATTTTGGTTCAATAAATACGGAATTTTGGAGCCTAAAGACGGTCATGGCAGTGAGGATATAGACTTCACCGTCGTTCCCATGGTGGGATTTGACAGCCAAAACAACAGGCTCGGGCACGGAAAAGCATATTATGATAAATTTCTTTCAAAGGTAAAAACTTATAAGTGCGGAGTTGCTTTCGGGTGTCAAAAAATAGACGTTCCATTCGCCGAAAGCTGTGACGTTCCGCTTGACATGGTGATAACAGATGAGAGTAATTAGCGGCAAATATCGTTTTAAAAGGCTTTATGCTCCCGAGGGCGACTCGGTCCGACCAACTACCGACAGGATAAAGGAAACGATTTTCAACGTATTGCAGGGGTATGTTTTAGACAGTGTTGTGCTTGATTTGTTTGCAGGAAGCGGGGCGCTCGGAATAGAAGCGCTGTCGAGAGGCGCCGCCTTTGCCGATTTTGTAGACGTTTCGGCAAATTCGTTGAAGTTCGTAAACTTAAATCTCGAAAACGTCGATAAAACAACGTATGCCGTTTCAAAAAGCGACTTTTTGGCGTTTTTGAATTTTTGCGACAAAAAATACGATATTGTCTTTATTGACGCTCCTTACAAGTCGGATATGGGACAAAAGGCGGTCGAATGCGTCATCGAAAATGAACTGCTGAACGACGGCGGAGTTATCGTTTTCGAGCATAATACCAAAACACCTTACGTCCCGACAGATACGGCAAACTATAAGATAAAAACAAAAGTAATGGGCAACACGACGGCGGACTTTATAGAAAAAGTGTAGACGGCAAATAAATATGAAGGTTTATTTTACAGGGACTTTTGACCCTCCTACGATAGGACATTTAAATATAGTAGAACGTGCAAGCAGACTTTTTGACGAGGTCGTCGTTTTGATGCTCATCAATCCCGACAAAAAGGCGAGATATACCGTAAATCAACGCCTGGAAATGCTAAAAATACTTACTTCCGATTTTGCTAACGTCACCTTCGACTTTTCAGAGGGATTTGCCGTTGACTATGTAAAATCTCACGGCGGTGGAGTGCTTTTAAGAGGAATAAGAGGCGTAGAGGATTTGGCATACGAAACGGAGATGGCAAAATATAACGTGGAGCACGGCGTCGATACCGTCTTTATGACCGCTTTTGACTTTTTTAAAACCGTTTCGTCCACGGCGGTAAAGGAGAGCGGAAATGAAAGTCTTCTGCCCCCGAAAATAGCTCAATTTATAAAGACTTTATCTTAAGATAAAGTCTTTTTCAATTTTTTTATAAATTTTTTTTAAAATTCATTTGCGATATCAAAGCTCATTTCGGACAGAATTATGCGGGAAAAGATATCAAAATAAAAATTTATAAAGATGTTTTAATATAAAAACAACTCTATGTCCGTTTTAAGATTTAATCAACGTATCCGCATCCTCCTGTTTGTCGGCTGACGGTACTATAGCGTCTGCGCCGGACTGAGCGCCATTAGCGTCACTGCCGGCAGTATCGGATTTGGTATTATTATTCTTAATACTATCCGTTCCGTTCTCCTTTGGCTGTTCGGTATTGCCTTTAGTGTTATCTATAAAAGGCTCGTTGTTCGCCTTATTGCTTTCGGAGCTTGCGCACTTTTCCGCCTTTTTGAATTGCATATAGTCCAGTAGAGTGAGGACTGCGTTGAATATCAAAACGAGGGCTATTGAAATCAATACTCCGCCTATAATATCCGTTGCCCAATGCACTCCGCTATATAGTCTTAAAATAGCCATGGCGACCGAGCCAACGGTTGTTATGCCAAGCGCTACAAACTTTATTGTTCTGTTTTTAACAAGTCGGCAGACCATCAAAAAGGACGAGAGAAGAACGGTTATCGCAAGCATTGTATGCGAGGACGGATATGACGCCTCAGCCTTTCCGTCTATCAAAACAGGACGGTAGTTTACGATTACTAGCTCAAAAAACACGTACGTTGCCGCCACGGCAATATAAAGACCGAGCAATGCCCAATAATGCAGGTCTACTTTTTTCAGACTTTTGCGCTTGATAAGCTGAATTATGCCGAGCACGGCAAAAACCGCCGCAGGCAAAATGAATATATATCCCAATATCTCCGTGGCAAGATATATGGCGTCGTTTGTTCCGATTGAATTGAAAACGGAACGGTTGAGAGTCGAAAATCCTAAATCCGAACCTGAAACGCCGGACGGCTGAACGTCTATCGTCGCCACCAATATCGTAAAAATTATCGATATTATAAGCACTATGCCTGCCATGATAAAATCGTTTCTAACTTTTTTCATTTGAAGTTCCTTTATAATCAGTTTTTAATTTTTGATGTAAAATATTTAATTATTAGCACGTATTTAACCTATTTGCGCTTATTTAGTCAATTGCCACATATTTAACCTATTTGCGCTTATTTAATCGATTTAAACCTATTTATAATACATTCTGCTTTTATTTATTTTTTAAAATTATATAAAATCTTTCGCTTTTAGTCAAGCAAAGGGGGTCGGCAAAATACCGGGGCATTTTTATGCAAGTATGCTTGTCATATATGGCAGTTTATATTTAATAATTTTAAATTTTTATGACCTAATCTGTCTGCCGTTAAAGGGTCTTATTTTATTTTGGCTTAAAGCGAATATTATATATTTTGAATTAAAAAGAGATTGCTGTAAATTTTAATGTTTATCCCCAAAATATACCGTATTAGTTTGCAGAGCATTGTATTTTTGTGCAAACGCAAATTTCTATTGAAAGGAGCCGATTTTTTTGATAAAATATAACGCATGAGGAAACGCTGTTGCAAAATTAAAAAAATTAAAAACACAGTCGCATTGGCATTCGGTATTGTCGGATATGCCGTATTTTTATCGGCGGTAATAATGTTTTTAAGTTTTAACGACGATATCTTTTTCAATACCGCCGTTATGTCGATTGTGGCATTTTGCTGTGTAGCGGTCGTGCCTTTGGCAATCTGTTTGATTTGTTCGGCAATCAGACGGAAGGGGGATAAAGCTCAAAAATGTTTGTCTTTTTTGAATAACTCGTCGGACGAAAAAGGTCTAAGCGAAACCGGTTTACATTTTAAAAAACTTAAGGTTAAAAAGATTGTTTCGGCAGTCATTTGTTCTCTTTTGATATTGCTTTGCGTCGCACTTTTGCTTGCGTTGATTTTAAACGGCTTGTTGCTCGATTATTTTCAACCTATTATGCTAAGCCTTGCAACAACTGTTATGCTCATAGCAGGAACGGTGTTTATGCTTGCGGGGTCTCTGTTTTATCTGTTATCGGGAAAAACTATTTTGTCTGCCGTAACGGCAGTCGTTATTGTCACTAGTTACCTATCAGGGATTGTATGGGCAAACACGCAAGGCTATAACAAGTTTTCCGACGGCGCACAAGTGGCGTTTTTGTTTGGTGAAAACGAAGGCGGCTATTCATATTATCGTATACCGTCGCTAACCGTTCTCGACAAAGATGTTTTAAACGACAAATTCGGTTATCAATTATCCGACGACGTCGTGCTTGCTCTTGCCGAGGGCAGGCGTGATTCCGCCCACGATACGGGCAGGATAGATATTGTCGGCAAAATATCGCTTGACGGTGGCAAGACGTTTGGGGATACCGTTGCTTATTTTTCTTTTGATGACAAAGTGGGCAAATGCGGAAATCCTACGGCGGTTTTCGACTCGGATACGGGGCTTATCGTTCTCGCCTTTATGACGGCGGCAAAAGACGAAGATTATTACTATCGCACTGCCGTAACGAGAGGTATGTTGACTGCGGACGGCGATATCGTTTGGGGAGAGGCAAAAGATATAAGCCTGCCCAAAGACGAAACGGCTGTCGGCTCGGCGTCGGACGGAGTAAGGTCGGACACGCTCATGGTCGGACCGGGGAAAGGCGTGAAAATATCTGTCGGGGATAAAGCAGGCAGAATAATAATTCCCGCAAGCAACGACGGGAATTCGTTTGTTATTTATTCGGACGACAACGGTATAACGTGGCATAGGGGAGCAAACGCAGGCGAGGGCAACGAGTGTGAGGCGGCTCTTTTGTCGGACGGAACTCTCGTAATGGTGATAAGAGACAATACAAACTGTTCGGCATATCACCCCGAGCAATACCAAAGGCTGAGCTATTCCTACGACGGCGGAGAAACGTGGACGATAAAGACGGTTGATACTCCGTTGAGGTCGCCTATCTGTATGAGTTCTCTTACTTCGGACAGTGATGGGAATCTCTTTTTGACTTATCCCGACTCTTTTAAAAACAGGGTAAACCTTACTCTTGCAAAAAGCGTGGACGGTGGTAAAAGTTGGGATACAAAACGTATATATTCAGGAGCGTCGGGATATTCGAGCGTGGTTGCTACGGAAGGTAAAATCCTGATATTGGCGGAAATAGGCAAGGTCAACTACAGCGAGTCGATTGTCCTTATATCTATATAATTGATAATGAATTTTATAAACCGATTTATACGGTTGAACTAATATGAAAGAATATAAATTAAAGCACAAAAAAATCAATTTAAATACACTTCCCAAATTCGGGTTTATTCAAAACGGCGGTGCATACGTTTATAAAACTGATATTTTGGACGGTCAGTTTTATGTCGAATTGACCGTATCTAACGGCGGTAAACTCTTTGCCCGAGTTGTGGAAAAAGAGTTCGACGAAGAATATACCTTGCATCTCGTTCCCGATGCAGTCGGGCAATTTGTCGGAGCGGTCAGGGGAGCGGTTGCAGAAATACTCGAAAAATTCGAGCACAAATGCTGTGAAAAGGAAATTTTTAAATGGAATCAGACTTATGCCGTTATCGAATACGTAAAAAATACCTACCAAAGCGACATTGAGTTTTTATGGGAAAAATTTCCGGACAACGCTGTCTTTCGCAGAAGCGACAATAAAAAATGGTACGGAATCATTATGACCGTTCCGTTTAAAAAACTCGGGGTTGAGTCGGACGGTGACGCCGAAGTGGTCAATCTTAAAGCGTTCCCCGAAAATATAACAGAAATAATTGACGGCAAAAGCGTTTTTGCTGCATACCACATGAACAAAACGCATTGGTATACCATCGTTTTAGACGGAAGTGTTTCAAATAAGGATTTATTTTCGCATATCGATACAAGCTATATCCTTGCACGGGGTAAAAACAAACAGAAAAGAGAACAAAATTGAAAATTTAAAAGTGCAATTTTAATAATTTTACGTCTAACACAGCCTAAAGATAACCTTTAAAACCTAAAGAGAACAACATTGCTTTTTCGGTTTGTTTTTCCTTTTTCGCCGAAACTTGTTTCGGCGAGGATAAATAAGGATAAATTAAAAAGTGCGTAGCAGTTAAATTGCATTGGGTTTAAAGTCACGGAAGAGGTAAAAAAACAACTTATATTGTATTCTTTTAAAGAGGAAATTTTTCAAACAAATTAGCATAGAGTGCCGCAGGCACAAATCCGAAAAAGCGGTAGCTTTTGAGGAAAAGGAGGAGCGGCTCAGAAAGCCAACATATATCCTCAAAACAAATTACATTTGTTTTTTCGGTTTACTGTTGCTTTCTTCGCTTTTCGCAAAATTCAATTTTGCGAATTTAACCTATATTTCTTATCCTTGTGCGGCGCCGTAGGCGTAAAAAGAAACTACAGCCGATTGGCTGTAGTGATAAATGTCGCTTTGCTCCGACGTCTTGGTGCGGCCTATGAGACTTGCTAACAGCGAAAACGAAGTTTGAGCGTGCAGCAAGCGGAAAAACTAAACCTTTTTGCTAAAACAGCATAGCAGTTTTAGCTTTTTCGGTTTGTTTTTCCTTTTTCGCCGAAACTTGTTTCGGCGAGGATAAATAAGGATAAATTAAAAAGTGCGTAGCAGTTAAATTGCATTGGGTTTAAAGTCACGGAAGAGGTAAAAAAACAACTTATATTGTATTCTTTTAAAGAGGAAATTTTTCAAACAAATTAGCATAGAGTGCCGCAGGCACAAATCCGAAAAAGCGGTAGCTTTTGAGGAAAAGGAGGAGCAAGCGGTAAGGCGAAGATTTTTTACATAAAAAAATCGGAGCAAATAGCTTTGCTCCGACGTCTTGGTGCGGCCTAAGGGACTTGCCTTACAGCGAAAACGAAGTTTGAGCGTGCAGCGGAAGACGGGTTCAAACTGCGTAGCAGTTAAATTGCGAAGCAATTTAAAGTCACGGAAGCAATAAAAAAAGACAACCTGTTGGTTGTCTTTTTTTGGTGCGGTCACCGGGACTTGAACCCGGATGGTTGCCCATACGCCCCTCAAACGTACGCGTCTGCCTGTTCCGCCATGACCGCTCACGGCTTATTTAGTATATAATTTATAAGAAAATTTGTCAATTATTTGCATAAATATTTTTTCTTGCATTTTAAAAAAAAAGATTGTATAATCTAAATATAATAAAAGGAGAGAGCTATGTCCTATATTCCTTATAGAAGACCTAAATTTGTGCCGTCGGCAGTAAAGGTTATCCTTTATATTTTAGGCATTTTGTTGGTATTGGCAGGTGTGGTTATGATTATCGTTTCCACGGTCATGTTTTGGCAGTCGTGCGCTTCGTCGTGCACCGCAAGCTGTCAAAGTTGGTCTTGCGCAACAGGAGGCCCGGGGACAATTGAGTTTGACAATAGCTGGCTGATAGGCGGTTTGATTGCTTTTGGCGGAGTGATTGTCGGCGCCATTATCTGGGTGGTTGCCGCCAAGATGGAAACGAGAAGATCGTTTTTGAAGAAATATCCTCACGCCGTGTTCTGCCCCAAGTGCGACGAACTTTGCGACGTCAGGGAAGTATATTGCCCCAAATGCGGAGAGCTTGTCGACACTAAAGGCGTTTATAAAGATAAGCCTAAGTCGGGTGGCGATAACGAATGGCAAGCGCTTAATGCGGCATCTGCAAGCACAAATCCCTATGAGGCATATATGAGGGCAAGGGCAGGCGTACAACCTGCACCGCAGCAACAGACCGACGACGTGTTCCCTCAAGAAGATAATCCCACGATAGACAGTAAACCCGAAAACGCCGATAACGCTTCCGAAACGGGTGAGAGCGATAAATAGGGTATAGCCGTCAAAGTTTTTAGCGATATAAACGGCAGACGGTCAGATATTATTCACTTTATCATTTTAAAGCCTTGATATTTTCAAGGCTTTTTTATTTAAATGCGACTAAAAAGCAGTATGAATAAACGTTGAATTATAACAAGTTTGTCGCAATTTCATATAATATAGTATGGCAGAAAGAAGGGGCACGGATAAAAACGGAAAGTGTATGAATATGTTTGCGGTATTGATTGCCGAATACCTTGCAAAGGACGCGACAAACGAGGAGCTTTGTGATATGATACAGTTTTTTTCTATTATATCCACGTCGCTTAGAACATATATGTGTTAGCCGTAAACGGGAATGAAATTCTTGGAAAGTTAAATACCATAAATTCTTAGTAAAGGATTTAATAAGCAAAACAACAGAAGGTAAGATTTAATGCATAAAAGCGGCAATAAAAAAAGGGAGCAAATGCTCCCTTTTTGTTTTGAGATATAAAAACTTATTTGAAGTTTTTGATATACTTGGCAAGTTCGTTGAAGATGACGTCGAGTCCGTGAGCGCCTGCGTCGGGGAAACCGATTGAACGCTCGCCGACCGTGCCTGCTCTGCCGAGAGAAGCAACGTGAGATTTTGTGGCTTCTGCACCTTCGTGAGCGGCTTTTGCGCCGAGGTCAAGACCTTGTTGCAATTTTTTGCCTTCTTCAGCGGCTTTGGTAAGAGCAAGTGCGCAGGGCTTGAGGGCGTCGACCAAGGTCTTGTCGCCGATATCGGCACCTTTGCCGAAAGATTTTTTACCCGTTTCAAAGACTCCGCGGTTTGCTTCCATGAAGAGGAATGCGATGTCTTTGAGGTTGACTTCCTGTTTGCCTTCCATAGCTTTACCTGCATATTTGAATGCCGAGCCCCAGATAGGACCGGAGGCACCGCCGCAGTATTCCTTGATGATTTCGGAACAGCTGACGAGGAATTGACCGATGTCGCCTTTCTTTCTCGTTGCCCAATCTGCTTTCAATTGCTTGAAGCCTTTTGCGATGGACATACCAAAGTCGCCGTCGCCCATTTGGTCCGCTTCACAGAAAGGAACTTCGTTTTCGATGATGACGTCAGCCATTTTCTCGACTATCTTAACGAAAGCGGGGAGGTTGATGGTTTCGCCGATAACCGCTTTGCCTTTTACTTCGTACACTGCGTTAGCGTCGTCGTCCGCATTTTGAGCGGCTTTCTTTTTACCCTTTTTCTGGCAAGATGAGGCTTCGACGGGAGTAACTCCGAGAGCTTTTGAAATTGCTTTCATAGCTTCGACAGCCGCTTCTGCGCTTGCATCCATAGCTGCGCCCCAAGTGAGAGCAGGGGTGGATACGGGGTAGTCGATGAGCGCTTTGATTTCGGAATCCGCTCTGAGAACGGTGATAGAAGCGCCTGCCATATCGATAGAGGTCATAAAGTTGCCGACGATAGTGCGGTGAATTTTGATGCCTGCTTCGTCAAGCGCTTTGTTGACGGAGTTATTGAGAATGTAAAGCTCCTGAAGCGGTGAGCCGCCGAAACCGTTGATGAGCAACACGACGTCTTCGCCTTTTTTAATACCGAGGTCTTCGATGAGGTCTTTGACGATTCTCTTTGAAAGGTCATCTGCAAATGTGCCTTTTGAGTAGTCGATTTTTTCACGGAAACGTCCGGGTTCGCCGTGGATACCGACACCGAATTCCATTTCGTCGTCGCCGATTTCAAAAGTGGGGTGACCTGCGGCAGGAACGGTGCATGAAGTGAAAGCAAAACCGAAAGAGCGAACGTTTTCGATGACTTTGTTTGCAACCGCTTTGACTTCCTCAAGGGATTTGCCTTGTTCGGCAGCGGCGCCTGCGCATTTGTGAACGAGCACGGTGCCTGCGACGCCTCTGCGACCTACGGTGTAGAGGGAGTCTTTAACGGCGATATCGTCGTTGACGTAAACTGCGTCGACTTTGATGCCGTCGTCCTGTGCGTCGGACATTGCATTGTTGAAGTTCATGCAGTCGCCCGAATAGTTTTTAATGACAAGCAATACGCCCTTGTCTGTAGCGCATTGTTTGATTGCGTTGTAAACCTGAACCTGAGAGGGTGAAGCGAAAACGTCACCGCAGACGGCGCAGTCAATCATACCTTTGCCGACGAAACCTGCGTGAGCGGGTTCGTGACCTGAGCCGCCACCTGAGATGATGGAAACTTTGTCGTCATTGATGTCGACTTTTTTGACAATCTTATACTTTTCAACGAATTCGAGTTCCGGATGAGCCTTGGCAAGGCCGTGACACATATCGTAAACGAATGTTTCCGGAGTGTTCATGATTTTTTTCATTTATATTTTCCTCCACAAATTATTACCAGCCTTTTTGGGGCTGGCAATAAATTTAATTTAAATTATTTGCAGTCGCAACCGCAGTCGCAGCCGTATTTGTATTCGTAACCGAGCTTGTCAGCCGTCTTGATAGCGGCAATAACCATATCTTCGGTGACGGGGAAAGGCATATTGTGAATAGACTCGTCGGGGATGCAGGTCTTAGCGGCAACGGCTTTGTATTCGTCGTCGGTAAGAGAAGTTCTGATGGTCTTGCCTGTCTTCTTGTCGGTCATGAGGTCTTTAAGGCAGACGGGGAGGCCGACAGAGCAGCAGAATTCGATAACTTCATAGAGTTCCTCTTCGGGGCTGTTTTCCAAAACGAGCTGGCAGATAGTGCCGAACGCTACGACTTCGCCGTGGAAGTTGCATCCGTGAATGTCGTGGACGCAGGTAAGACCGTCGTGAAGTGCGTGAGCCGCGGCAAGACCGCCCGATTCAAATCCGAGACCGGAAAGAAGAATGTTGGTTTCGACTATTTTTTCAAAAGCGGGGGTGATTGCGTTGCAGTCGCAAGCGGCTTTAGCTTTTGCACCGTCCGAGATGAGGCTTTCGTAGCAAAGCGTGGCAAGTGCGAAAGCGGTGTGGGTGCCGTATCCGAGCAATGAGCCCTTTGCTCTGTCAGCGCCGCAGGGGAGACCTGCGTTTACGTTTGAAACGGAATTGACGTTTGCTCTTGCTTCAAAATAGGTTGAAAGAGCGTCGCCCATACCTGAAACGAGGAAGCGAGAAGGAGCGTTTGCGATGACGCTAAGGTCAATCAAAACGACAGAGGGATTTTGACGGAAATATGCATAGTCGTCAAATTCGTGGGTGTCGGTATACAAAACAGCCGAGTGAGAAGTAGGAGCATCGGTAGCCGCAATAGTGGGGCAGATGATAAGGTTGGAACCTTCTGCGACGCATTTTGCAGTGTCGATGGCTTTACCGCCGCCGAGACCGATGGTGCAAGAACAGCCGTTTTTGGCGGCAAATTCTTTAAGTTTTGCAACTTGCGTTCTTGAGCATTCACCGCTGAATTCACCGGCGGAAAGAAGTTTGACGCCGTATTTCTTTTGTGTTGCTTCGAGCTTGTCTTTGACGAGGCTGAGAGCAAAAGAGTCAGCTATCAAAAGAGCTGAATCTCCGAAAGTTTTGACGAAGTATCCGAGGTTTAAAAGCTCGTCTTCGCCTTGCACATACTTTGAAGGGCAAATAAATGCTTTTCTCATAAAATTTCTCCTTTTATGTTGTTTATTTTTATGAAGATATTATAATAAATTTAAATGGAAAAAACAATACAAATTTTGCAAAAAATTGAGAATTTTTGGCATTATTTTACATTTTAACGATTTCAAAAAAAATTTGATTTTTTTTTATCATTTGTTGACAAAGAATTTCAACAGATATTATAATGAAAAAAATTTAAGAACCTTAGTAAACGATTTAAAAAGCCCGTAAAAGCGTTTTTTATATACGGCGACAGAGGGCGGTTTTTTTTGTAGATTTTATAAAAAGCAAGGATTGCCGCTTTTTTATGTGGCTTTGGCTCTTGCGTTTCAAAAGATTTTTAAATTCCGGGCAGTTTGGCGTCTTATCGGTGTGCGTCGACAGGCGTATGTCTTCAGATTGACATTCGACAGACGGTTTGGCTGCGTTTTTAAGTGAAAATCAATATTGTGAGGTATAAACCATGAACAAATATGTTTCGACAGTACTTGAGGAACTCAAAGCAAAAAACCCCAATCAACCGGAATTTATTCAGGCGGCAACCGAGATTTTGGAATCTATCTCTCTTGCTTGCGACAAGCACCCCGAATACGAAAAAGCCGGTTTGCTTGAGATGCTTACCGAACCTGAACGCGTTATTATGTTCAGAGTTCCGTGGGTAGACGACAAAGGACAAGTTCACGTCAACAAGGGATACCGTGTGCAATTCAACAGCGCAATCGGACCTTACAAAGGCGGACTTCGTTTCCACCCGTCGGTAAACCTTTCCATTTTGAAATTTTTGGGCTTCGAGCAAATCTTCAAAAACTCTCTTACCACGCTTCCTATGGGCGGTGGCAAAGGCGGTTCCGATTTCGACCCCAAGGGCAAATCGGACAACGAAGTCATGCGTTTCTGCCAATCCTTTATGGCTGAGCTTTATCGCCATATCGGACAGGATACCGACGTTCCCGCAGGTGATATCGGTGTAGGCGCAAGAGAAATCGGATATATGTTCGGATACTATAAAAAGATTGCAAACGAGCATACCGCTGTTTTGACCGGCAGAGGTCTCTCTTACGGCGGAAGCCTTGCAAGAAAAGAGGCAACAGGTTACGGCCTTGTCTATCTTGTAGACGAAATGCTCAAGTGCAACGGCAAGAGCATGGACGGCAAAACCGTAGTTATTTCGGGTAGCGGTAACGTTGCTATTTACGCTTGCGAAAAGGCAACCTCGCTCGGCGCAAAAGTTGTCGCTCTTTCCGACTCTAACGGTTATATCTACGACGAAAAAGGTATCGACCTCGATCTCGTAAAGGAAATCAAGGAAGTCAAGAGGGGCAGAATCAAAGAATACGTCGCCGTTCACAAAGACGCTAAATACACCGACGGCTGCAAGGGTATTTGGACCATCAAATGCGATATAGCTCTTCCTTGCGCAACGCAAAACGAAATCGACGTCGAGAGCGCAGAAATGTTGATTAAGAACGGCGTATGGTGCGTGGGTGAAGGCGCAAATATGCCTACCACTTTGGAAGCTACCAAGAAATTCCTTGACGCCAAAGTCTTGTTTGCTCCCGCAAAAGCCGCAAACGCAGGCGGCGTTGCCACGTCTGGCCTTGAAATGGCTCAGTCAAGCCAAAGACTTTTCTGGTCGTTTGAAGAAGTCGACGCAAAACTCAAAAGTATCATGATTGGCATTTACCATTCTATTGCCGACGCGGCTGAAAAATACGGTCAAAAGGGCAACTACGTCATGGGCGCAAACCTTGCCGCATTCGAGAAAATCGCCGACGCTATGATGGCTCACGGCGTTTGCTAAATCCGACAACATATCGCCTATTGCGTTTTATTAAAACTCGGCGTTTTAATTTAAGGCGTGTCGGTATAAATTTAAAATAAAACTCCGAGGAATTCCTCGGAGTTTTTAAATTTCCGAAATGTGATAAAAGCTGTAAAGACAGTAAATACGGTAAATACGGTAAATACAGTAAATACGGTAAATACGGTAAATACAGTAAATACGGTAAAGACAGTAAAGACCGTAAAGACTGTAAAGACAGTAAAGACCGTAAAGACAGTAAAGACTGTAAAGACAGTAAAGACTGTAAAGACGGTAAAGACTGTAAAGACGGTAAAGACTGTAAAGACAGTAAAGACTGTAAAGACTGTTTAAATTAACTTTGTTCAATTTTTATTTTTCTTTTATTTTTATTGATAAATAAAAAAAATTATTTTAAAATATTTACGAGCGAAAGCTAATAGACAATTCGCTTGCATCTTAATTTTGTACGGAGGCATTTATGGACGTCAAAGAGAGAGTAGAGTGGATCAAATCGGTTGTAAAAGATGCGCACGCCGACGGAATAGTTTACGGAAACAGCGGAGGAAAAGATTGTTCGCTCGTTTCGATACTTTGTAAAATGGCATGCGACAACACCGTGGGCATAATAATGCCTTGCGAGAGTAGCCGCAACTACGGACAGGATATGTCCGACGCAAAGGCAGTAGCGGATAAGTTTGGGATAAAAAACATAATTATCGACGTAACTAAAGGCAAGCAGGCGATGTGCGATGCGCTAAAACCCGTGCTTGACGTCGCTTCCGACGAGGGCAGGAAAAAAGCGCTTATGAATATAAATCCGCGTCTCAGAATGATAACGCTTTACGCCTATGCGGCGGCAAACAATATGCTTGTGGCGGGAACGGGAAACAGAAGCGAATCCGCAATGGGATACTTTACCAAGTGGGGGGACGGCGCATACGATTTCAACCCGATATCCGACCTCACCGTTACGGAAGTATATCAGATGCTGAAAGAGCTTGACTGTCCCGAGCAGATAATAACGAAAGCTCCGTCGGCAGGACTTTACGAAGGGCAGACGGATGAGTCGGAAATGGGTATAACCTACGCCGCCATCGATAAATATTTGCTGACAAAAGAGGGGTCAAAAGAGGACGTCGCCAAAATAGAGAGGACGATTGCCGTGACGGCGCACAAAAGACGTATGCCTTTGACCTTTAAAAACAGCTAAAAATAACGGTAAAATAAGGATAAAATGTAAAAATTTTTTCGTTTTTGACTTTTCAAATAAAAAACTGTATGTTATAATCAAATTTGTGATAAACGAAACGGTTTATACGTTTATGATAAACAAACTCTATGGAGGAAAATATGTCGAAAATCAATCTTACCTCGGTGCCGTTTAAAGGAACGAAAAAACAGGAAGAAGAACTCAGAGCTGCTCTTGCAGATATCAAAAAAATGAACGGAGCTTTGATGCCGGCGCTTCAGACTGCGCAGGGAATATACGGTTATCTGCCTATCGAAGTTCAAAAAATAGTTTCCGAGGAACTTAACGTTCCGCTCGAGGAGATTTTCGGAGTGGCGACTTTCTATTCGCAATTCAAACTCAATCCCGTCGGTAAGTATTCTGTTTCCGTTTGCCTCGGAACCGCTTGCTACGTCAAGGGCGCAGGAAACATTATCGACCGTCTTAAAAGAGAATTGAACCTCGAAGAGGGCGGCACTTCCGCCGACGGTATGTTCTCGCTTGCGGCTACCCGTTGCATAGGTTGCTGCGGACTTGCTCCCGTTTTGACGGTAAACGAGGACGTTTACGGAAAGCTCGTAGCCGACGATATCCCCGGCATACTTTCCAAATACGGCAGATAAAAATATTGAAATTGTTTTAAAGGTATTTAAGTGGCGAGTTGTCTTGCCACTTATTTATTAAGAAGAAGTTTTAATCGCTTAATTAAACGCATCACCGCCGTAAAGTCCGTTTAAAGATTGTCTATCTGATAATTGTCTTGAATTTTGGAAAAATAATACAGAGTGCGCAATTGTCGCACGAATCTAAAACGGAGCGTATAATTTTTGCTCGGCGCACAAAAAAGGCGAATGGCAAGCACAGGGCACACGGCGCAAACAACTGCACGGCAATCACAGGGCGCACAGAGTAAAGCGAACACAGGGCACAGGGCGCACGGAGAAAACCGGCGCAAGGCGAAAATTTCGGGTGCTTTTAACGTTATTTAAAGCCTTTTGGTTATAATGGAAAAAGAGCCGATATTCGGCTGAATACGAATAAGGAAGATATCATGACAAAGAGAACGGAACCTTTATCGAAAAAGAAAAAGATAGGAATAGTCGTCGGCATTGTCGCAGGAGTGTTGGCTCTTGCTCTTATGATCACGCTTCTTTGCGTGTTTTTGATAGAGCCGAAAAGTTACGAACTCAAAAACGGAAAGTATTATCTCACAGTATCCGCTCAGATGAACGAGGACGTCATAATAGAGATAAGCGGCACCAATTATACCATAACGGTTGCCGACGGATACGATTTTCCGTTCGAGGGAAGCGGAACATATTACTATGACGGCAAGAACGACTTTACTTTTTATAAAGGCGAGGCGGAATATTTAAAGGGCACAGTATCAAACAACATATTGACCGTCGCAAAGGATATCAATTTTGTAGACAAAACCACGTACACTTTTAAATACAGCGAAAAAAGCCCGTCCGAGATAGTGGTGGACGACGGCTATACTTCGGGATTGAAATATTCCTACAACGCAGGACAGAAAAGTTACACTCTAACGGGGATAGGCTCGTCCACTTCCGATACGATAGTTATACCCGATACGGTCAGGCTCGTAGCGACGAGCGTTGAAATGCCGGTTACCGCCATTGCCGACGGAGCGTTTAAAGGAAATACCAAAATCAAGTCGGTAACTATGGGGGACAATATAGTGAGCATAGGTGCGTCCGCTTTCGAGGGGTGCACGTCTCTTACCGAACTCAATTTGGGTAATAACGTAACTAACATAGGCACGGGAGCGCTTGACGGAACCAATCTTTCGTATAACACGGTCAACGGAATAAACTTGTTAAACAATTGGGCCATCTCGCTAGAAAGCTCGGCGTCGCACGTTACCGTTCCCGACGGCACGGTGGGTCTTTACGATTCCATTTTTGCCTATAACGAAACGATAAATTCGATAGACCTTCCGTCATCGTTGAAATCGATAAACGATAAAGCGTTTTACGGCTTGAAATCTCTTAATTCGATAGGCATATACGGCGACGACTCGCAATCCGAGTTTACCGTCTACGGCGGCGGACTATACGATAAGGACATCAAAAAACTATACGTTCAATTCCTCGGCGGCGGCTCTGTCGTAATTCCCGACAGCGTAACGGAAATTTCATACGGCGCCCTTTACGGACGCTCGGATATAGAAAGCCTCACGCTTCCTTTTGTCGGCAAAAGTAAAACCGCTTCGTCGGCAGAGGGATTGTTTGGCTACGTCTTTGGCTCGGTACCGTATGACGGCGGCGTATCGGTAAGGCAGTATTACGACAATTTAAACTATGTCGACAGTTATATTCCCTCGTCGCTCAAGTCGGTAACCGTCACCGCTGATTGCAATATCAATTCGGGTGCGTTTTACGGAGTGTCGCTTACCGGTCTCAGTATAGAAAAAGCGGTATATATCGCCGAGGGAGCGCTCGAAAAGATGACGGATATCACTTCGTTGACTTTGCCTTTCGTCGGTACAAACAATTCAAAGAGTTTTGCTTCCGTCTTCGGCAAGTCGGAATACGAGGGCGGCATAATATGCAATACCTTTGACGGCTTGAACAACAAAAGATATTATGTGCCGTCCACGCTTGTTTCCGTTACGATACAAAATTCCGTTTTGCCTCAATTTGCTTTCTACGGCTGTAGCGGATTGCAATCGATAAAGTTTAATCAATCGGTGGCTTTAAGATACGAAGAAATCGGGGAGGGCGCCGATGTGGATAAAAAACTTGTCGGAATAGAGGGTGCGTTTGCCGGCTGTGACAGCCTTGTGGCTGTCGACCTCGGCTCTAACTATATTCTCTCCGACGGGATTTTATACGACAAAGATTTTGAATTCGTAGTGGCGGTTTTGATGACAAAGACGGACAGCTCGCTCGTTTTAGGCGATTCTGTCAAGGGTATTCTCGAATACGCTCTTTACGGCTCGAGAGTAGAAAATCTCACTCTTTCGCCAAGCACGAGATATTTTAGCGCACAATCGCTTACAGGCTCGAAAGTCACGACGCTCGACGTCCCCGCTCAAAACGGATATTTTACCGATTTCAACTCGCAGGGACTTATTGTGACCAAAGATTTGACGCAGGCGGTTTATTTAGAGGACGGCTTTAGCGGAATCCTCACTTTGCCGTCTAATCTTTCGGATATAAATTCTTCCGTGTTAGACAAAGGAACGGTTACCGGCTTTGCCTTTGACGGCGAAAACGCTAAATTTGAGATATCGAGCGGAATAATATTAAACAAAAATAAAACTTCTATTTTGGCTGTTCCCAATTCGTTGTCGGGTGATATAATTCTGCCCAATACGATAACCTCTTTCGACAAGTCGGCGTTTGAAAATCTCGGCTTAACTTCGATAACCCTTGTCGATTCTCTCGGTGCGGAAAGCTCGGGGCAGACTTATTCCTCTCAGGGCGGAGTTTTGTATAACTCGTCTATGACGGTGTTGGTTTTCGTGCCTAAAGATATATCCGGCGATTTGATTTTGCCGAGTACCCTTACGGATATTCCTGACGGAGCGTTTGCCGACAGAGTTAATCTGACGTCCATAACGGCAGGTGCTCGACTTTCAAAAATAGGCGGATATGCTTTTGAAAATATCACGGCTCAAATCAATCTCGCAAACGACGGCTTGTTAAAGGGAATAAGCGCCGAATCTTTCAGAAATTATAAGGGAACGAGTTTGGTCATTCCCGAGAGCGTAACCTCTATTGCGGAGGGCGCATTTTACGGTTGCGGCAATTTAACTTCCGTTACGTTGCCTTTTGTCGGAGTGAGCGCAAGTGCCACAAACGAAAAGGCGTTGATAGGCGTTGTGTTCGGCTCGTCGCCTTTCGACGGAGCAGTTGAGGTTAGACAGGCGTTTTACGATATGAAAGAGTTTATCTCATATTATTTGCCGTCAGACCTTAAAGAGGTCACCGTAACGAAAGCCACGACTTTCAAGAGAGGCGCTTTTTCGTATGTGACGTCCCTTGAAACGGTAAACGTGGGATACGACTTCACCGTGTTCGATTATTCGCTCGCCTGCGACGTATTCAAAGGCGCTACGGCTTTTAGCGATTTCAACGTTGCCGAAGCGGGATATTATCAATCGCAAAACGGAGATTTATTCAGATATGCTTTAAACTACACTTACGTTTCTTCCGATATAAAGAGATACGAAAATATTGGCGGACAATACGCGGTGAGCGACAAAGGCACTTATATTTTGGTGGGCGATATGTTCGTCGAACTCTATACGGGTGAGGACGGCGAACTTGTCAAATTCAGATATTTTGAAAACAGCGTGTTTTCTTCCTATAACGGAGTGCTCTATAACAAGGACAAAACGACCGTAGTTTTCTGTCCTCTCGGCAAAAGCGGAGTTTTGGAATTGGCGTCCTCCGTCAAGAATATAAATTCCGCAGTTTTTGAAAACGCCGTAAACGTTTCGGCATACGATATTGATATCTCATCTTCCGTATTTACATCGAGCGGCGGTGCAATCATCAGAAAATCGGATGGCGTGCTCACGCTCTTGCCTTCAGACTATGCCTTTGACGAGGACGGCAATATCCTCTATGTGGGCGAGTGGGCTTACGGCATTAAGGAGGGCGTGGATAAATCCACGGTTACCGAAATAGACTTTATGGACGGAACAAAGGGCATTTTGTCCAACCAATTCGTGTCGTTTACCAATTTAACTTCCGTCACGTTCCCGTCATCTCTTGAAACTATAGGCTCGTTTGCCTTTTCGGGGTGCAATTCTCTCACCGTGTTGCCGCCGTTTGAAAACGTGGTGACGATAGGAGCATACGCATTCAGATGCGACTTATCGTCGAGCGTCGCAACAAGCGATATAACCCTTCCTCTTGGCGTGCAATCGTTGGGCGACTACGCTTTTTACGGCAGAACGGTCACTATAAACTGCGAGGCAGGCTCCAAGCCGTCGGGCTGGACGGCAAACTGCTTCAGCGCAGGGAATAAAGTCAATTGGGGCTCGGTATAACCAAAAGACGGCAATAGGCAAAAAGCCTATTGCTTTTTTTTGAAATTTTGTTAAAATATATTAGATAGGGCAAAATGTCAAAAATAAATGGAGGACTATATGAAAGTCAGTGAAATTGTTCAATTGCTTGACGGAGTCGTGCTCAGCGAGGGCGACAATATGGAAAAAGATTTGCATTCCGCTTGCGCTTCGGATATGATGAGCGACGTTTTGGCGTTCGTCAAAGACCAGGCGGTGCTTATAACCGGACTTTGCAATCCGCAAGTCGTAAGGACGGCGGAAATGATGGATATGCTGTGCATAGTGCTTGTCAGAGGCAAAAAACCGGATACCACTCTTGTCGAACTCGCAAGAGACAGGGGTATTACTTTGATTGCCACACCTCACCGTATGTTTGCCGCTTGCGGAATACTCTATCAGGCGGGGCTTAAAGCAGAGGTTTGACAATGGAAAACTTGCACTTTGAGTATGAAGTGGCGGGAAACAACTTCTCACAGGCCGGTATGGCTTCCGACGCAGTTAAGAGCACTCTCAAAAAAATGGGCATAGCGTCAGAGGATATCCGCAGAGTAGCGATCGCCATGTATGAAGGGGAGATAAATATGGTTATTCACGGCGGTGGGGGAGTCGCCGTCATAGACATATTTTTCGACCACATTGAAATAAAACTAATCGACCACGGCAAAGGTATCGAAAATATAGAACTTGCCATGACGCCCGGTTATTCCACGGCGGAAGACGAAATAAGAGCTTTGGGATTCGGAGCGGGTATGGGATTGCCTAATATGAAAAAATACGCCGACGTGCTTGAGATTGAAAGCGAAGTGGGCGTGGGGACTACCGTTTACATAAGAGTCGATTTTCACTAAGAGGGAATTTATGGAAAACAATTATTTTCACACCGTATTCCTGGACGCCGATAAATGCAAAGGTTGCGTGACCTGCATGAAGCGCTGTCCCACGGAAGCTATAAGGGTGAGAAACGGAAAAGCGAGCGTCTTTTACGATAGATGTATAGGGTGCGGCGAATGCGTCCGCCTCTGTCCGTCGCACGCAAAACTCGCTTCCTACGATTCGTTTGACACAATAAACGATTTTAAATATAAAATAGCGTTGCCTGCCCCGTCGCTTTACGGACAGTTTAACAACCTTACCGACGTAAATTACGTTTTAAACGGACTTTTGGCTCTCGGTTTCGACGAGGTTTTTGAAGTCGGCAGAGGAGCGGAATACGCTTCTGCCGTTACGAAAATCATATTCGACCAAAACAAGGTCAAATATCCCGTCATAAGCACGGCTTGTCCTGCGGTTTTAGAGCTTATTTTATCCCGCTATCACAATTTAAAAGACAACCTTTTAAATATCTTGGCACCTGTCGATATATCGGCAAAACTTGCAAGAGACAAGGCGATAAAAAGAGGTATTCCGCCTGAGGACATAGGCGTGTATTTTATCTCACCGTGTCCTGCCAAGGTTTACGCTTTAAAACTCGGCGTCGGCGTGAATAAGCCTTATGTCGACAGAGTTTTATCCACGGGCGAGGTTTACATGAAACTCGTTCCCGCCATGAATAAGCTGGAGCCGTCGGATCTCAAACCGCTTTCCAAAATGGGAAATTTAGGGCTTCATTGGGCTACGTCCGGCGGTGAAGCCACGGCTACTTTCAGAAGCAAGTACCTTGCGGCTGACGGTATAGAAAACGTAAAGCATATTCTCGACGGGCTCGAGGACAATACCTTGACCGAAGTCGATTTTATCGAGCTCGACGCTTGCGCCGGCGGCTGCGTGGGAGGAGTGCTCAACGTCGAAAATCCTTTTGTCGCAAAAGCGAGGATAAGACAGCTTCGCATGAAACTGCCTGCCACGTCGTCAAACATATTGGCGGACGAGGGAAAGCCTCTGTCTTACTACGTTTGGGAGGACGAACCGCAGTTTAAAAACTTTGACAAACTTGACGAGAACAGGCTTAGCGCCATGCAAAAACTTATGGAAGTGGAAAATCTTTTAAACACCCTTCCGCAATACGACTGCGGTATGTGCGGTGCGCCGAGCTGCCGTGCTTTTGCGGAGGACGTCGTTTCGGGCATAGTATCCGACAAGTGCCCTCGTCTTGACACCGAGGTGAAAAATGAAACTAAGTAAACTTATTGACGCACTAAAGGCAACGAAAGTCAACGTTGTCGATAAAGATTTTGAAGTGACCAAAGGCTACTGCGGAGATTTTTTAAGTTTCGTAATGGGCAAAGCTCCTTCAGGCTGCGCATGGTTTACGGTTATGACAAATATAAACGTCTGCGCCGTGGCTACGCTTGCCGAGGTGGGAGTTATCGTCGTATGCGAGGGCGCAAAATCCACTCCCGAGCTCGTCGACAAGGCAAAGGCTCAGGATGTCAATCTGATTGAAACGAAATACGATATATTCGAGGCTGTAAAAAGGTATATTGCAGCGGAGGCTTGATGAAATATAAATACGACTTGCACGTTCACAGCTGTCTTTCGCCATGCGCCGAAAACGATATGACTCCGGCGACAATAGTTGCTTTTGCCAAACTTTCGGGGCTGGATTTTATCGCCGTTTCCGACCATAATGCGATAGACAACGTGGAAGTCGCCTTAAAGTGCGGCGCAGCTTACGGCGTTTGCGTGGTGCCTGCCGTGGAAATTCAGACGGAAGAAGATATTCACCTTTTGTGTCTGTTCAAAAATTTGCAAAATCTCAAAGCGTTTTTCAGTCAAATTTCCTTTCACGACTTAAAAAACGACAGCTCGATTTACGGCGATCAACTCGTCATGGACGAGGACGACAATATAGTCAGGGTAGAGGATAGGCTGTTGCTTCACGGCGCTAAAATCACGCCCGACAAGGTCAAAATTTTGGCGGACGAATTCGGCGGCATAGCCATTCCCGCCCATATAGATAGAGAAGGCAACAGTATGCTCGCCATATTAGGTTCAATTACCGACGAATTTAAGGTGGTGGAACTTTCCACTAAGGCAAAAAACGAAGAAGTTGAAAAGTGGAGCAAGGATTATACCGTCATTATCGATTCCGACGCCCATACGGTGGAAAATATCGGTGTTTCAAGCGAGATAGAATTGCCCGACAGGTCTGTTTTCGCCCTTATCGATTATCTTAAGTCGAGAGGGTGAAATTTATCGCATACAAATTTCCAAGCGGCTGAATATCGCTTAAAGGAAGCAATCGAATATAGGGCGGACTTGCTTTAAAGGAAAGGAAAAACGGCACTGTAAACCGAAAGGGGGACGGATTCCGTTTGAATATTAAAAATATATTAAAAAAATAAAAAAAACGGCTTTTCAAAAGAGTTTTTTTATGATAATATATATTTGTATGTAAAAAAAGGTTGAATTATGAGAGAACTTTCGCTTAACATACTCGATATTGTCGAAAATTCGGTCAAAGCCGAAGCCAAAATCGTTTATATCGACGTCATTGCAAAGGATAACGTTTTGACGATTTCCATTAAAGACGACGGAAAGGGTATGAGCGAGGAGTTTTTAAGCAGAGTTACCGATCCTTACACCACAACTCGCACGACGAGAAAAGTGGGTATGGGGTTGCCTTTTTTGAAAATGGAAGCTGAGATGGCGGGCGGCACTTTCGATATCCGCTCCAAGCTCGGTGAGGGGACTACGGTTACCACCACCTTTGCCATCGACCATATAGACAGACCGCCGCTCGGCGATCTCGGCGAAACTATGTCCATTCTCATCTCCAACGGCGATGAGGTTGACTATGTTTTGCATTTTGTCTTTAACGAAACGGATTTTGTATTCGACACGAGAGAACTTAAAGAGCAGCTTGACGGCGTTCCCATGGACGAACCCGAAGTACTGCTGTTTATAAAAAATTATATTAGAGAAAACACACCACACGGAGGATTATTATGAAGAGTATCGACGATATCAAAGCAATCAGAGATAAGATGCAATCTGAGATTATATTGCGCGATAACACAAGCGGCAACGACGAAACGAGAATTGTTGTCGGTATGGCTACTTGCGGTATTTCCGCAGGCGCCCGTCCCGTTTTCAACACTTTAGTTGAAGAAGTCGCGACAAGACAGCTTAAAAACGTCAAAGTGACCCGTTCGGGTTGTTTGGGAATGTGCAAACTTGAACCCATTGTCGAAGTTTTCGTTCCCGGTCAGGAAAAAGTTACCTACGTTCACGTGGACAGCGAAAAGGCAAAACAAATCGTTGCAAACCACATCGTAAACGGTAATATTTGCACTGAATATTTAATTACCAACGAATAAGCAGGAGGAAAATATGTTTAGAAGTACCATTCTTTGCTGTGGCGGAACGGGCTGTCACTCAAACAACAGCGGGGAAATCATCAAAGAGTTTAAAGCTCAGATTGCCCAAAAAGGTCTCGACAAAGACGTCGAAGTCGTTGAAACAGGTTGTCACGGTCTTTGCGCCGTCGGTCCTATCGTTATCGTTTATCCCGAAGGCGCTTTTTACAGCAACGTTAAAGTGGAAGACGTCTCTGAAATCGTCGACGAGCATATCATAAAAGGCAGACTTGTCCAAAGATTGCTCTTTAAGGATCAATCAAAATCAGAAGCCGTCAAGGCTCTTTCGGATACGAATTTCTATAAAAAGCAAACTCGTGTCGCACTCCGTAACTGTGGCGTTATAAATCCCGAAAATATCGACGAATATATTGCATACGACGGTTATCAGGCTTTAATTAAAGTTTTGACTACCATGAAGCCGGAAGACGTCGTAAAAGTTTTATTAGATTCCGGGCTCAGAGGCCGTGGTGGCGCAGGCTTCCCGACAGGTAAGAAATGGCAGTTTGCAATGATGCAGCCAAAAGGTCAAAAATACGTCTGCTGTAACGCCGACGAAGGTGACCCGGGCGCTTTTATGGATCGTTCTGTTTTGGAAGGCGACCCTCACGCCGTTTTGGAAGCTATGGCTATTGCCGGCTATACCATCGGCTCCAATCAAGGTTATATCTACGTCCGTGCGGAATATCCTATCGCCGTCGAGCGTTGTAAAATCGCTATCGCTCAGGCAAAGGAATACGGACTTTTAGGTAAAAATATTCTCGGAACAGGTTTCGATTTCGATATCGATATAAGGCTCGGCGCAGGCGCATTCGTCTGCGGTGAGGAAACCGCTCTTATGACTTCAATCGAAGGCAAGAGAGGCGAACCGCATCCCCGTCCTCCGTTCCCGGCAGTAAAAGGTCTGTTCGGAAAGCCGACTATCCTCAACAACGTCGAAACTTATGCAAACATTCCTCAAATCATTTTGAAGGGTGCGGAATGGTTTGCCTCTATGGGCACGGAAAAATCAAAGGGCACGAAGGTTTTCGCTCTCGGCGGTAAAATCACCAATACCGGTCTTGTTGAAATTCCTATGGGCACCACGCTCAGAACGGTTATCGAAGATATCGGTGGCGGTATCCCCAACGGCAAGAAGTTTAAAGCCGCTCAGACGGGCGGTCCTTCCGGCGGTTGTATTCCTGCCGAACACCTCGACATTCCTATCGACTACGACAACCTCATTTCCATCGGCTCTATGATGGGCTCGGGCGGTATGATTGTCATGGACGAGGACAACTGTATGGTGGACATCGCCAAGTTCTTCTTGGAATTCACCGTCGACGAAAGCTGCGGTAAATGTACTCCTTGCCGTATAGGAACACGTCGTTTGCTCGAATACCTCGACAAAATCACGAGGGGACAGGCTACGATGCAGGACCTCGACGATATGGAAAAACTTTGCTATTACATAAAGGACAATGCGCTCTGCGGTCTCGGTCAGACGGCTCCGAACCCCGTTCTCAGCACGCTCAGATACTTCAGAGACGAATATGAAGCGCACATCAAAGAAAAGAGATGCCCCGCAGGAGTTTGTAAGCACCTGTTGCGTTATGAAATCACCGACGCTTGTAAAGGTTGCTCTCTCTGTGCGAGAAAATGTCCCGTCAATGCTATTTCGGGCGAAATCAAACAAAAATTCAATATCGACCAAGACAAATGTATCAAGTGCGGCGTATGTATCAGCAATTGTAAGTTTGGCGCTATTGTCAAGAAGTAGAGGTGAAACATGGCTAATAAAGTGAATTTGAAAATAAACAATATTCCTGTTACCGTTGACGCAGGAACCACAATTTTGGAAGCTGCAAGACAGTGCGGTATTAAAATCCCTACTCTTTGCTATCTTAAAGATATCAACGCTATCGGCGCCTGCCGTGTTTGCGTTTGCGAAGTCAAGGGAGCAAGAAGCCTCGTTGCGGCTTGCGTTTATCCCGTAAACGAAGGTATGGAAGTTTTCACCAATACCGAAAGAGTCTTGCAAAGCCGTAAGACAACGGTTGAACTTATTATGTCCGACCACAAAAAGGAGTGTCTGAGCTGTATCAGAAACAACAACTGCGAACTTCAGACTCTCTCAAACGAGCTCGGCTGCGACTCTACTAAATATGCGGGCGAAACAAATTCTTATCAAATCGACAATTCCACTCCTTATATTGTCAGGGATAACGACAAATGCGTTCTTTGCCGTCGTTGCGTTGCCGCTTGCAATCAGTATCAATCGGTTGGCGTTATCGGCGCAAACGGCAGAGGTTTCGATACGCACATTGCCTGTGCCTTTGAAAAACCCTTGTCCGAAGTCGCTTGCGTAGGCTGCGGTCAATGTATCGTTGCTTGTCCTGTCGGCGCTTTGCATGAAAGAGAAGAAATCGACGACGTCTTTGAAGCGCTCAACAATCCGGATAAATACGTTATCGTCGGAACTGCTCCTTCCGTCCGTATAGGTCTCGGTGAGGAATTCGGTATGCCCATGGGCACAAATACCGAGGGTAAAATGGTTGCCGCTCTCAGAAGGCTCGGTTTTGACAGCGTATTCGACGTTGATTATACCGCCGACCTCACAATCATGGAGGAAGGAACGGAATTTTTGGGAAGACTTAAAAACGGCGGCGTGTTGCCTATGATTACAAGCTGCTCGCCCGGTTGGATTAAATTCTGCGAGCACAATTTCCCCGACCAACTCGCTCATCTTTCCACTTGTAAATCGCCTCAACAAATGTTTGGCGCAGTATGTAAAACATATTTTGCCGAAAAGATGGGTATCGACCCCAAGAATATCGTTGTAGTATCCGTTATGCCTTGCACAGCCAAAAAGTTTGAAAAGGGCAGAGAAGACCAGAGTGCGGCAGGTGTTCCCGATATAGATATCGCAATCACAACACGTGAGCTTGCAAGAATTATCAAAAGGGCAGGTCTTGCTTATAACGAACTTCCCGATGAGAAATTCGACGAGCCTTTCGGCATCGGCACGGGCGCAGGTCTTATATTCGGCGCAACGGGCGGCGTTATGGAAGCGGCTCTCAGAACGGTTGTTGAGGTCGTTACCGGCAAAGATGCTCCCAGCGTAGACTTTAAAGAAGTCAGAGGCACCAAAGGCTTGAAAGAAGCTACTTACGATATTGCAGGAACAAAGGTCAAGGTTGCTGTCTGCTCGGGACTTAAAAACGCAAGAGAGCTCATGAACAGAGTTAAAGAAGGCACTGCCGATTATCATTTCATTGAAATTATGGCTTGCCCCGGCGGTTGTGTAAACGGCGGTGGTCAACCTATCAAGTCGGCGGACGTCAGAAACAATAAAGATATCAGAGCCATTCGTGCAAAGGCTATTTACGATACCGACGCAAAAATGAAGCTCCGTAAGTCGCATCTGAATCCTGCTGTTCAGACAATTTACAAAGACTATTTCAAAGAGCCGAACAGCCACAAAGCGCACGAAGTGCTTCATACTTCATACGTGCCGAGAGACAAGTTTTAATCTCTAAAGGCTTTAGGTTTCAATCGATATCGTTTAGGCACTATTATGTAGATGTCAAAATATCGGTTGACGGCTCATTTTAAACAAAATTAAACGGACGCATTTGCGTCCGTTTTTTTTGTGTATTTTGTTTAATAATCAATTTATATTTAATAATCAATATAAATTTAATAATCAATTTAAATTTTATAGGCAATTTAAATTTTATAGGCAATTTTAAACAGATATTTAATAAATAAAAACTATTCAACATCCAATATCGAACGATAAATCAATGTGTCAAGATATAACAATATCCAATCATATAACAATATCTGACAATAAAACAATAATAAACGAAAAAATCAATGATAAAATCTGGTTCAACTATAAATCATTATCCAACGGTAAAACAGTATTCAATGATAAATTAAATTTTATTGAAAATTTACTTCAATTATGAATATTTAATAACAAATCTAAATTCATTGATATATCAAAATTCAATTTTACTTAAAATAAATACGATAAGACAGGGGAATACGACAAGATAGAACTATACGGCAAGACAGGACAATACGACATGATAGGGCAGTACGACATGATAGGGCAGTACGACATGATAGGACAGTACGACATGATAGGACAGTACGACATGATAGGACAAGAAGTGGTTTTATAAGTATTCAAAAATTTTGCATAGAAAGAATTCCGAAAAATTCTATCGGTTTTAACTGTTCTTTTTAGTTTTCTTACCAAGTTTCCTTTCGTTTTTCCTTAAATTCTTTTTAGGTTTGCTTTTGTCGAATACTTGGATATTGCCAAGCGATATTTTTCTTAGCTTAGGAGTAAAGAAAAAGTTTATTTCGTCGCCTCTTTCTCTATCGAATATGCACAGTATGGCAGGCAGGAAGAATATGACAATTAAAGCTGCTATTATAGACGAGCGTGCGATAAGGAAGGTTATTTCCTTGACAATCAGGTTGCTCGAGACAAAATAGACGGAAAGGCAAGCGCCTGCCATAATCGAAGCGCTTGTCAAAACCGACGTTGTCGAACTCGACGTAGCCATGTAAGCCGCCTGACGCGGTTTAAAGCGTTCCCTCAGCTTTTTATATTTGCTTGCGATAAGTATGGCATAATCGACCGTAGAGCCAAGCTGAATGGCACCGATTATCATATACGAAATAAAGTTTATAACTCCGCCTGCAAAAATATGCTGCATTGCAAGGTTTAGCCATATGCCGAATTCGATAAGCAAAACAAGTATTGCCGACAGCTTGACAGACTTTAAGTGCATGCTGATAAGGACGAATATGACGAAGACGGAAAGGGTCGTTACCCACATAAAGTCGGTGGGAGTAATTTCTTTGAAGTCGTCGGCAAGTTGCGTTACGCCTGTCATGTTGACGTATTTTTCGCCGTTTTCATTTGTATAAATTTTGTTGCCGTTTACTACGGGGCAGAATATATCTTCCGCTATTTTTTGAATTTCGTTTAAAATGGAAATTGCCTCGTCGCTTTCGGGATTTATGTTTTTATTTAGGGCAATGGTGTAAACGGTATAATTTCCGCCGATTAAGAGCGAGCCGACTTGCATATATTCAAGATTTTTCTTCAAATCGGGGTCGTCGGTGGAATCGGGATTGATTGTCAGTCCGCTTGACTCGAATGATTGTATAAGTCCCACCATCAGTTCGATTGCCTTTTGCGTTTTTACGTTCATTTGTCCGAAAATGGGCAGTTTTACCGTTACGTCACGGTCATAAGGGATAATAGAGCATATTCCGAGACAAAAATCCAGCTTTTCGTCGTCAATCATCTTATTGATTTTCGATACGAAAAGGTAGTGATTTTCAATCGATTGAGTGTCGTTTCCGTATATAGGCAGAGAAATTATAATTTCGTTTGCCAATGTTTGGGCCATTATTTCCTTTTCGGAACCGTCTGATTCTTTATCCATAAACTTGACGTATGAGTAGTCGAGGGTAAATTGCTGAACGTAAAAGGCGACAGGGGCAAGGGCTATGAGAATGGCAAGAAATACGGGTTTCCATTTTATCGAACGCTTTATAAGCGGTCTGAAACGTATATCGAGGGAGCGGTGAGTAGTTTTTTGTCTGCCTTTATCCGTCATAAGCATAAGGGCAGGCTGTAAAAATATAACGGATAAAAGGCTTAAAATTATGCCCTTAGCCAGGACTAACCCGAGCTCACCGCCAAAACCGAATTTCATAACCAAAAGCGCAAGGAAACCGCCGATAGTGGTAAGTGCGCTAACTATAATAGCCTTTGATGTTTCGGGGATTGCCTGACGCATAGCCTCTTTTGGGTCGAGTGTGTGTTTTAGCTTTTCTTTATAGGCATGCGAAAGGAATATAGCATAATCCATGCTTAAGCTCAGCTGCAATACAGCCGAACAGGCAAATGTAAGAATGGAAGTTGAGGGGAATATGATATTCGAGCCTAAATTGAGTATAATGGAAACAACCATCGTTATGGCGAGCACGATAGGCTCTGTCAAAGAAGAAGTCGTCAAAAGTAATATTATAATGACAACGGCACCTGCGCAGGCAAGATAGACCAAAAGTTCGTAAAGGGTAGTCTGATAAAGGTCGTCGGACAGCTGAGTCATACCTGCTATATGGTAGTTTTCCGTTCCTACTGTTTGCGACAGTATAGATTTGATTTCCTTTAGCGTTTCAAGCGCCTCGGGAGTGGACGGTTTATCTTTGAGCGCAACCAAAAAGGCGTAGTTATACTTGTCGCCGTCATAGTGTGTTTTGAACACTTTAACGATTTTTTGATAGTCGGGAGTATCGGCAAGCCCTAAATTTTCCATTTTGGATAGGTCGTCATACCATAGGGCGAAGGAAACTCCGTCGTTTGATTTAATTTTTTCCGCCACCTCTTTTGCGGTATCTTCCGTGGCAACGAGGCCTATTTCCACATCGCCGTTTAAATTGAAGTATTTGTTTAAAATTTCGTAGCCTTGCGCCGTGTTATAGTCCTTTGGCAGATACGCGGTTATATCATAGTTGACGTTTTTGTATACAAGATAAATTAAACCGCCGAATAGCAAAACGAGCGCAATGAAAACGGCAAGAATAACTTTGTTGTATTTAACTATAAAATCGGCAAGTTTTTTCATGGCATACCTATAATACTAAAAAACTAAAAGATAAGCAAGCGCAATAGGGGCGTATATTTACGCATTATGAATTATTAAATCGCATTTTGGATATACCTTACGCTTTGAGCTTTAGATAAAACAGACAATTTAAACAGTGTCGACAAAAAGGGCATAAAATTATGAGATATGTTTAAACAAATAATACTTGCGATAGGTAGTGTATATGGGGCAAGATATGGGGCAAGATATGGGGCAAGATATGGGGCAAGAAGAGTAAAAGGCAAACAAAATCAAAAGCTAAAACCGGTAGGGATATAACAATGCTTATAGAAATGATTAAACTGTTTTAAACGATATATCAAACAGCGCATAAACGGGGAGGCAACGATTATATCAGCTCTGACGTTTAATAACGGGTTGCATAATAATTCCATATCAAACCGAATAAATTAACGGCATTATCTGCCGACTTATAGCGATAATATCAGAGCGTTTTATACCATAGATAAATAAATTATAATATCAATGCTTTTATTTCAATGTTTATATTTCAATGTTTATATTTCAATGCTTATATATCAATGCTATATGCCATGCTATATATCAATACTTATATATGGATAATCTTTTCAATATCGCAATGCTGACTCCATCGGCGATATCGGACTTTTTAAAACTAAAAGCCCCGACAATGTCGGGGCTTCGATTTTAGTAGTGGGATAGTTTTAATGTCTTAAATTATTCTGCATTGTCGCTATCCGAGTTTTTGCCGTGAGAGGATTTGCGTTTCATAAGCACGACGGGAACGACGATACCTGCTATCGCACCGAGCAATACGATGATTATCGCAATCGATATGCCTGCGATGCAACCCTCGTAGTGTGCACGCTCCAAGGTAATTGTTCCGAGCACTATTTTTTCGCCGTCCGCAGTTATAAGCACAACGTCGAAGTCGGTAGATTTTTGGAACATTTCCGCTTTGAGCTCGGTAACTTCTTTGCCGTCCGCATTGAAGAATTTAATGCTGTTGCCTTCGGCAATCAGGTTTTGATAGTCGCCGAAATTCAACGTCGCAGTCCTTGACGCAAAGTTTACCTGAACGGTTGAATTGAGTTTTAACGGTTCGCCGTTGACCTTGATTTCGCTGACGGCATTTGCAACCGTACCGAGTTCCTTTGAAATTTTCAATTCGCCGAACACTTCAATTTCGCCCGTTTCTCTGTTATAGTTGCAATCTTTAATGACGAGTTTGTCTCCGTCAACCGCAAAGTAAGCAAACGTCTGTTGATTTGAGAGAGTTTGGGCAATCGTTCTGTCATCGTCCATAAGTCCGGCAAACGAGCTGTTGCCGATGTATTCGTAATACTTGTTGCCGATAGTACCGATTGTCATATACATCGTTCCGTCGGCGTTGATAACGTATCCCTCCGAATTTGTGCTTGCCGGAGTAGCTACGCCTTGCTCGTTAATAAAGTTTGTGGACGAATAGGTGTGGTCGTGTCCCTGAATGACTACGTCGACGCCGTATTGAGCAAATATAGGAGTGAGCTGCTCTCTCATTTTGACGACTTCCGGGTCGTTGGTATGTGAACCGACAGAATATAAACTCTTGTGGAGCAATATGATTGTCCAGGTTGAGTCGTCGTTTTTAAGGTCGTCGATAAGCCAATTGAGCTGAGTTTCACCAAGACCGTTTTTGCTGTCCGAGTCGTTAGTGTTCAATACCGCCATGTGGACGTTGCCGTAGGTGAATGAATAATACATACCGTCGGTGATATCCTGACTGTCGGGAGCGGTTTGAGTGAGGAAGTTTCTGAAAGCGTTCGAGCCTGCCTCGTGGTTGCCTGCCGTCATAAACACGGTAGTGTTTGCATAATACTCTACCATTGTGTCGAGGGCAAGGCTCCATTGCAAGAAGTTTTTGCCGTTGTCGGTCATATCGCCTGCATTTGCGATAAAGCTGTAATTTGCGAGCGTTTCGTCGGCGTTGATAGCGTCGAACACGTCTTTCGTTTGATTGTAGTTAGATTGAATTGTTCCCTGAGGGTCTGCAACCGCTATAAAGCTGAATGCTTCGTCGCTACCTGCGGCAATAGCCGTCTTGAGCGAGAAAGTTACGTCGTCGGCAGAAAGGGTAGTGGACGGCGCACTGTAATCGGCTTTAGAGTTGTCTGCCTTAACGGAGTAAACGTAGTCGGTGAGCGAGAAGTATTTAACTTCTTCGCTGTTTGCAATTCCCTTTGTTACGCCGTATACGCGATATTTGTAAGTCGTGTTGGCGCTAAGACCGGAAATTGTTATCATATTGTGATTGTAGAAGATGACGCTGTTTGTCGGATCCCCGTCTCTTTGGTCGGAGCCGTAAGTAAATTCATAATCGGTTCCACCTATCGTCTTTTCATAGGTAACTTCTCCGTGAGTAAGGCAGAGGATACCGAGGTCGATCAACGGGACGTATGCGGGAACGGCAAGCGAATCGATTTGAACGGTTATACCGCTTGAAGTTACCGACGTCGAATATTTATCGAGTGTGTGGCCGTTTTCTAAAAGATATCCGTAGTCCGTGCCGTCGTCGGCGGTGTATGTAACTCCGCTTTCGTTGGGAAGCGTCGTAGCGTCGGCGATAAAGTTGCCGCTTGCATCGAAAATCTGGATATAGGCGTAAACCTCTTCAGCGGTATAGAAGCTGATATCGAAAGAGGTTTGCGGATTCTGATTGTCAAACGCCGCAATAAAGTGGTTGGGAAGTCTGCCGTTATCCGCTGTCGCCACGTTTGCACTGTCGGGGAGACGTTGTCCCTGAACGTAGGTATACTGAACGCCTGCTACAGTTGCATATCCTGCAACAAGCTGACCGCCAACGGTGAAGTGCAACTGAACGGGAACTGAGGCAATTGCCTCCACTTTGCCGCCGGCAACGTCTTCTGCGGTATAATAACCTTTTTCAATAGCGTCGGCAATGGGATAGATATCCGCAGTTTCGTCGGTGGAGAACGCCACAACAATCTGCTCTAAATAACCGCCAAGGTTTTCAAAGAGAGATTCCGTCATATATTTGCCGATAAAATCTTCCGCAAAATCGATGATATCGCCTTCAAGCTCGATGCCGAAGTTGTCCTGCAACAATCCGGAAATAAGATTGTAAACCAAAGTGGTGGACAACACGGTCTGCAATTTGAAGTTGGACATAAATTCTTCAGCGTTCATATCCGAAAGCATGAGGAAATCTCTGATGATTTGGAAAACTTCCTTTATCTGCGCCGCCTGTGCATCGGAAAGATTATATTTATCCTGAAGTGCGCTGAAGTCGAAATTGTATCCGTAAAGCTGTTTGATGAGCGAGTTGTCCTGAAGGAGCAACGGGTCCAAAAGCGTCATAAGAAGCGTTTCGACGAGGCTGCCGTCCGAGCATTGAGCGCAGAGGTCTTTGAGGGCGTATGCGTAATATACGTCATATTCCAAAACATTGAATTCGGGGTCGTAAAGATGGTCGATACCTTGAAGTTCCGTTCCCGAATTGTGTTTTTGAATGATGTTTGTTGCAATCTCTTTGAGTGAAAGTTTGTGTCCTTCCTGTCCGAATTCGAGCTCCAAGAAGGGATCGACAATCTGTTTTACAAATTCGATGGCGTTTTCGGCGTTGAATTTTTCACCCGTTATGTAGTTGGTGATAGAGTTGAAGTCAAGCTCGTAGAGCACGTTGTCGATTATATCCTGAGCGATATAATTGAGTGCCGCACCGTATTTGTCGAGCCCGAGCGTTGAAACTATTTCAATTTCGGAAATGTCTTCCAAGAGGAAGGTTTCAAGGGTAACTCTTAAGCTGTCAATCGTGTTGATAGAAATAAACTTTTCAAGCATACGGTCTACAAGGCGTCCGTAAATATCTTCGGTTACGTATTCGTTGTAGGTGTGACCGTTGAGTCTATTATAGTTGTAGCAATAGGTGAAGTAATCGGGGTTTGCCGCATAGAGAGCGTCGAAAATCTCTTTATCGGTAGTAAGACCGCTGATATCCACTTCTACCCAATCTGCCGCCGTGGTAATATTCGTTGAAGGAGTAGGAACTAATTCCTGCAAGATATCAAGTGTGCTGACAACGTTTTCGGCAACGAATTTATTTGTCGTGTATGCTCGGTCGAATTCAACGTATCTCGTGGGTGAGGCAAAGCTGACCGACGAACCTGTCTGATAATCGTAGAATACGTTTCCGCTTGCGTCGGAATAATTTTGCATATCCGAGGTGTGCATATGGCCTGAGAAACCGTAGCGGATATTCATAGAGAGCAAACGTTTGACGAGGTGCTCCCAATTGTAGTGAGTAAAGTCTTTTACGATTTCGTCTTCCATTGCAAAGTGGGGGAGGAAGTTATGGTGCGTTGCGATAAGATACGTATCGCAGTAATTGTTAAGATAAGACGCATATTTCTCGTTTGCGAGCTGCTCTGAAGACTCGAGTTCGTCAATAACCGATTGCATCCAGTCGAGCGTAGAATCGAGAACTCTGCCGCCCGTAACGTGGTCGACGCCGGTTGAGTAATAAATTGTCTTGTTTGCCTGCACGGCTTGTCTTACCTGACTTACCGAAGTGAAGGGCTGAAAAGATTTTTTGTCGTCGCTGAGATAATAGTAGTTTTTGTAATTGTTGATGTTGATTTGATTTATTTCAACGTTTGAAAGTGCCACGCAGATGGTATCCTCGGTTGCCTCTCTTGTCGATGAATCAATCATAAAGAGGGTATAGCCGATAGATTTCGTTTCTGCAACGGCTCTGTCGCCGTCGAGAAATTCTACAATGTAGGAGAGAATGTTCGTAGACGAATCGATACCGATATAATCTGCTTTCGTTATGAGTTCTCCGCCGATATATTTATTGTATATGGCGTTGAGCGTGTCGCATTTGTAAGTAATGTTAAAGTTTGGGGCAAGCGTGCTGTGGACGTATCCGCCTGTATAATCGCTGCTCCAATAGCTGTCGTCCGACTTACCGCCGGTATACGAAGCGTTATAATTGTTTTCGACGTCGTTTTTATAGTCAAAAGTCGGAAAGCCTAAACTTTCAAAAATCTGAGCAAACGTTTTAGTGTCGAGCGTATCGGTTATCATTTCCGAACCGTCGGCAGGAGTGCCGTCCGCTTCCGTGATGTCGTATACGCTGGCTGAGCCGTTGTAGAGGTCGTGGTTTCCGGGCATAGCGAAAATTTGGAAATTTTCAAAATATTTCACGCCCTTCGAGCCGACAAGTTCACGCATCTCGTTTTGCAGATATCTGAGCGCATTGGCAACGTCGATAAGGGCTATTCTTTCGCTGTTTTTTGAAAGGTCGCCCGTTGCAATGAGCACGTCGGGGATTTGGTCAAGCAAGGTCATATTGTCTTCGGCGTCGGCACGGTCGATGATTTCCTGTGCTTTTGCGATAAAGTTGTTTATCGTCATCGCCAAAATCATACCGCTTTCTGTTACGAGTTTAGTGTCGCCGTACGTTCCGAGGTTAAAATCGGAATTTACGAATTCCTCGCTCGTCTTGTCGACGTATTGATAATCGCCGTTTTTATCGATATAGTGCGCATAGCAATAATCAAGCGAGAAGTAGTGAATATCGCTAAGCTGCGCTATCGTAAGCGTTTCGGAAATTCCGGTCAGCGAATCCTCGCTGGCAAACGCCGTTTGCGTGCTTACCGTAAAGCCTACCAAAAAGACGAGGGTAAGCGCTAAAAATACGGCAAGGACGATAGGCAGATTCTTTATTAAAGTTTTGCTCATATTTTCCTCCGTGAGTTGTATTTAAAAACCGATATTATCCGTCTTTAAACGAAAAATAATTTAACGCTTTTGTTCAATGTCGCCAAAAATTAAAAATTATCTTTCGTTTAAAGATATTTCAATATATGGTTTTTAATATTATCAATTATACATATATATAATATAAAGTCAATACGTTAGTTTTAGGAAATTGTTTCCATAACGTCTGTTAAAAATTTTTTTACAAATTTTCAATTTTTTTTATAAAATTATATGCTTAATTGTCCGTTTTTACAGTTGTTATCCCTTTGATAAATACAGAAGGATTTTTAAAATTATAGATTGTGGTGAAAGCATTTAAAAAATATCTCAAAAGAAGTGGCGGTGGATACAAAGCAGGTATAAAAATTTTTTGGCATTTAAAGCAATCCCGTGATATTTCCTTTTAAATTTAAATATAGCTTGTCTAATGTAAGCGGAGCTTGATTATATCTAAAAATTTATGTTTTGTCTTAAATATTAAGTTTACGATTTATCTTAATGAAAAAATTTGCGTTTTATCTTAAAGAAAAATTTACGTTTTGTCTAAAATCTAAAAATTCTATTTTGTCAAAAAACTGCAAAATAAAAAACCGACTTGTCGTCGGTTTTTTTTGGTAGTCCGACCGTTTCTTCACTCGGAATTGAAAAAACGATAAAACCCTTTGTTATTTTTGATAATAACAGACTTTTACCTTATTTGTCAACCGAAATGCAACACTTTGATAAAAAACAAATTTTGTGGGCGTTCTTTGTTTTACGCTCCGTTGTTGCAAGAACTGATTTGCGTGTTGCAAATTAAGTTTTTCATACTTGATTATAAGGTTGTCGTCAAAGGGGTAGAAATTTTATTTTATATGTTAGGAGTTAATTATGAGTATTGAAAATAATATTGTTAGGAAACAAGGTGTCAGCATTATCAGCCGAGAGGCTGCAATAAGCAGAAAACAATTTTTTGAGAAAAAGAAAATTTATTGGGAACAATTTAAGAAGAAAGAAGGAATGCACAAAATAGTTAAAAATGCTTTACTTAATATGCAAGAGCCAACAGCAGAATTTTTAATTACACCACCAGCGTTAGAAAAATTCTTTTTCCTTTACTTAAACAAATATCACAAAAGTCAACAAAACAAGCAAAGTGCTTTAAGTCTGACCAGAGTTTTTTCTTTATTATCTCATCATTATTATCTTTCTGCTGAAAAATTTAATATGAAAGCATCTTTTTATGTTTCACCAAGTATTTGGGACAAATGGTTAATTGGAAGGAAAGCAAAAGAAAATAGCATTAAAATTTTAGAGGAGATGGACTTGATTTTTCAATATCGGTTTAATCTCAATAAGTATGCACGAAAAGAAGAATCTCGGTTTGTTAAAATGTATCAATTTAATTTGCAAAGAGTAAAATGGCTTTATGCTTGCGTTAAAACTTTAATTGAGTTGGAAAAGAAAAGTCCTTTTGAAGAACAAAAACTTATTAAGGACTATGAGGAAATCACGGAAGACATTTTTGGCTTTATTGAAAAAAGTGAAAGTGAAGAAGAATATTTATTTTAGTTTGTTCCTCTTGACATTTTAAGGTGGTTTTAATTAAAAAAGAGTGGTCTTTGCGACCACTCTTTCGGGTTATAGTTCGTATGTGTTTCGTTAAAACTGACACACTGCGTTATACGGGTTTACAATTTTTAGTTTGTGGTTTTATATTGTTTTAATCAATTTCTTCCATAAAATTTAATTCAGTGCGGACTTTATAGTTTATACTTTTGCCTTTATGCTTGCCCGTTTCAACAACAAGTTTTATTGGTTTTGTATTGCTTAATCTTAAAAAGAGAATTTGCTGTTGCTGTTCGGGTGTGAAATTTGAATAAACATTTGAAATTAAAGTGTCATTTTCAGTTGTAAAGTTCACAATGATTTTGAAATTGTTTAGTTTAGACAATTCGTTTAATTCCAACAGCAATTTATATAAATTTTCACTGTTATAATTTTGTGAAATTTTGCTTAAATCAATTTGCAACAATTCTAATTTAGAGTTGTGTTCAAGTGCATATTGTGCCAACAACTTTTTGACTTTATTTATTGTTTCGCTTGGGTTTTCTGCGTTAAAACATTCATAATTTTGAAAATAATAACTGACAATGTTGGCAGAATGAATATCACAAATTTTACTGTTTCCGCCAAAAATCACTGAAATATTTGCAGATTTAATAAGTTCAATAGTCTTTGGCAAAGTATATTTTGATTGCATAGTTTTATCTCCTTTAATTCAATTAAATCTGATTTTTCAAAATTAGTCCAATCTATTTGGGTTAATTTCAAATAAAATGTTTATTTTACTTCTTTGCAAGACAATATTTGAACATTTTGACCAGCAAACATTTTCTTTACCTGATTTTTGGCAAAAATTTCATTATATGCAGAAACTATTATTTGGTTTTCTGTCATCGTCAAAATGCCGAGAAACGAGTTTGGAACTATACGAAATTTTATCTCAAACTTTTTCATTTTAACTCCTTAATTTTTTAATGTTTCAAGGGCTATTGAAACAACACCTTTTGGCTCAAACATTTTGTCAATCATTTGTTTGCACTCTTCCTCTAAAATTGAGTTGTTGTCGGCAAACATAAGATGTTGATATTTTTCCACTGCCTCAAATGAATCTTGTTTACTGCCAAACAGCCATTGTTTTGGACATTGATTTTGAGTGGAATTTTTAATAAATAATAAAGACATTTCATTTACGCAAATTTGAAAATAGTGGGTTGGGTATGAAGCAAGGTCTTTTATTCTAAACATCAAATTTACTTGCCCTCTATTTGCTGTTGGAATAAGTTGTTTGTCCTTATTTTCAGTCACAATGGTTCCACCTTTTTGTTCAAGCAATTTGCATATAACTTTTGAGGTTTCTTGTATCCAATTTGGCTTGCTTTCGAAAATAAAATCTAAAACTTTTCTATTGTTTTTGTAAATTTCCAATGCTTGTTTTTTCAATTCAATTTCACTATTCATATTAAACTCTCTCCCTAATACCTTTTTGTAATCTTCAACAAGTGTTTTTATTGTATTGTCGGCGTTGTCAATGTTGACTTTTTGTAAAACATCAAAAATAAATTTATAGTCAATTTCAAGCCAATCAACATAGCCCGAACCCGCTTTGTTTGGGGTAAGATACAGCATAACTTTTTTATGGTCTTTATACTTTCCACTGCAAAGAAAATTTTTATATTTTTCAAGTTGATTGTCGTGTTGGTCAGAATCAACTTTGTTTTCAATAGCAACAACTATTTTTTGAGTTTTATCTCTTGTAATCTCAAAATCAAAAAGAATATCAATTCGCCCGTCTTTTACTGCAACCTCACGATAAACATTGACTTTATCAATATTTCCGTATAGCATATCAAAAAAATTGAGGTCTGACGCAATATTTTTTGCAAGCAAAGTTATAAAATTTCTTAAAAATTGCTCTCCAATTTGACCGCTTTTGCTTGGATCTAAAAGAAATGCCAAAAAGTCGCTGTGCCTTAATTCTTGTCGGCCGATATTCAAAATGTCAAATATATTGTATTTATTAAAACCGGCTGAAACGAGCGGACGAACGATTTTATTTTCAAAATTCAAAGCAAAGTTTTGCAATTCTTCTTCGGTTGGAATTTGTGCCATTTTTACTCCTTAAATATCATTAAAAGTTGGCACAAAATAAAAGTGCCACCCTCAAACGAGAGCGGCACAGTGCTACAGCCTAAACCCTCGTTGAGCGCGACCTACAACTTTCCACACAGGGCGGTGGGTTTACAGCGGATAGCCAAAACAAAATTATTCCCGTGCAGAAAAAATAAAAAATATTCAGTTGTAGGTCGCAAAATTATTATAGCACATTGACTGCAAAAAAGAAATCATTTGCAAAGATTATCTACTAAAATTTCCTTTTGTATTATGTTTTACAAGCCCGACAATTCGTTTATAAGGCGTAGAAAAACAAGATTTGTATGTTTGCTTTCAAAAAACAAAAAGCGGTGTGACCGCTTTTTTTGACTAAAAATAAGCAAATTTAAGAAATTTTATAAAATTTTGGTAGTAAAACGGAATGAGAAATTTTTTTGTGAGTAAAACAATAATGTAGATAAACAAATGAAGATAAAAGGAGGTTTATAATGATTACAAAAGATGCATTGACTGGCAGTGTTAAATACGCAATACCAGCCAAAGAAATTACATACTCAAATGGTCGCAAAGCAATTGTGTGCAAAAAGGTTATAAATGGTGCTACAAGTCCCATTAAAATGCGAGGTCGGTGTCCGTCCGTAAATCGCAAAGAACATATGACCAAAATTGCTTATAAACGAACATTAAATCGCAATTTTGACAGACTTTTTGAACTGGACTTGATTGACCAAAATTGTCGTTTTGTTTCACTTACAATAAGCGAAGAAAAGTATAACATTTATAACAAAGTTAGCAAAAGGTTTAAGCATTTTATTGGCGAGGTTCGTGAAAGAGTAAAAAATCACTATATTGGGACTGCCAGATTTATTGAGTTGCAAGAAAATGGCTTTTTCCATATACATTGTATTTTGGTTTTTGATTGCAACAATATTGACTTGACTTGTGAAGACTTTTGTAAAATGTGGGGCTGGGGTTTGGTTGATATGAAACAGGTGACTGACCATTTTGGTCTTTGTGATTATCTAACAAACATTAAGCACGATTTGGAAATTGGAAACAGCGAAAAGTTTACAAGATACCCGAAAAGTGCAAGACCGATTTATATTAGTCCAAATTTGCCAAGGGCAAAAAGTAAAAACATTTTGCTTACACCTGAAGAATATTCTGCGTTGCAAAATAGTGAAGACTGTGAAGTATATGTAAAATTGCATCAATACTATGACCCGACCACTCAAAAAGTAAGGAATAGTATTGACAAAAAAATTATAATTAAAAAATTTATTAAGGAGGTTTGAGCAAAATTGAAAATTGTGTTTTATAAGGTTCCATTATTATTTTTAATGTGCTTTAATAAAATTGCAAGTTAAATTTTGCGAAATAAAAAAATGGAAATTCGTTCCATTGCTGTAAAGCAAAACTTAAATTATAAACAAAAATATTATACCTTAACCTGTAATTCAGGCAAAAAGGAAGAAAAGACAAGGCTTTTCCCTCTATTCGAACTAATAATGAAGGAGTTGGAAAACGAACAAAAAGATAAATTCAAAGGAGGAAAATCAAATGATTAAAAATAAAGAAAATTTTGCGGTTGGCTATTGTAGAGTTTCAACCGATAAGCAGCGCAAAGAAAGTTTAGACCACCAACAATGCGAAATTCAAAAATATGCTGATGAAAACGGAATAACAATAATTGACTGGTATATTGACCACGGATTTTCAGCCACTAACAATAATAGACCAGAATTTCAAAGAATGCTTTTTGATAGTAAAAAGAAAAATTTTAGCACAGTTTTAGTTTGGAAACTTGATAGATTTTCACGCAGTGTATATGAAGGTGCAGCAGCTAAACAATTGTTGCGAGATAACGGAGTGTCAGTTTTTTCAGTAATTGAAAGAATTGAAAACACACCAGAGGGAAAACTTATTGAAGGCATCTTTGAACAATTTAATGAATACTATGTCAAAAATCTTGCTCGTGGTGTGCTGGGTGGAATGGTTGAAAAATGTAAAAAATGGAATAAGCGTTGGCAGTTGCACCTATGGTTATATGTTGACACCAAAGTTAGACGAATATGGTAATCCTATTAAAAAGCATAGCAAGGACGGAAAATCTTCAAAAGTGGTAAACACTTACACGCTCCACCCACAACGCTCAATTGCTGTAAAACTAATTTTTGATATGTTCTTGGCTGGGGCAAGCAGAAATGATATTTTGGCACGATTAAAAGAACTCGGCTATAAGAATGCAAGGGGCGGAGATTTTAACGCAACTCATATTGATAAAATATTAAGAAATGAGCGTTATACTGGTGTTTATATTTTAGAGTATAATAAAGGTAAACAAGTTAATTATATGGACTTGGAAGTAATACGAAACGAGGGTGGACTGCCAAAAATAATTGAAAAAGAAGACTTTGACAAGGTGCAACAAATGTTAAACGCTCGCAAACATAAGCCAAATGTTCGTTCGCTGGTTGATTATCTTTTGACTGGTAAAATTGTTTGTGGAAATTGTGGAGCACAATTTACGGGTTCTACTCACTACAAGAATGGACAACCTTATCACTATTATCGTTGCGGGCGTGATAATGATAATTGTAAAATGATTTCTATTCGTAAAGAAGCCATTGAAGATTTTGTAATAAAAGAAATTGAAAAAGTTGTAAAAAGTGGAGAGTTTGTCGCAAGTATACTTGACCGCTTTGTAGAATTTTATAAAGAAAGGAATGACAACAGCCAAATTATTAAAACGCTTCAAAATAATTTGAAAGATGTTGAGCGTAAAATTTCTAATTTGACAAAAGTTGTTGCTGAAACAGGAAAATATACTGAAATGTTTGAGGCAGAGTTGGATTCACTCACTAATGAAAAGATAAAAATACTTGCAAATCTTAAAAACGAAACAAGTATGGGACTGACTGAATTTGTAACGAAAGACCAAATTCGCCGTTCTTACTGCAAGGTTTTGAAATTATTGCAAAGCGGAAAAATTGAAGACCGAAGAACAATTATAACCACTTTACTTAATCGTGTGGTTGTTTATAGTGACCGAGTTGAAACCTTTATTAACATTTTACCTTATGAGGGTTCTATTGCTGAAATGTCAATCACAAATGCTGATTTGGAAAAATACGGGTTAATGGAAACATCAGAAAACAAAAATATCACTCAGGAATGCAATGTTCCGAGTGATATTTGCGTTGGTACCCCCGTGGGGAATCGAACCCCAGACTCAGCCGTGAGAGGGCTACGTCTTAACCTCTTGACCACGAGGGCATATCAAGGCAAGAAAAAATATACCATATCTTTTATTTTTCGGCAAGTGAATTTAATACATTTTTTTTGCGTTTTAAAAACTAAAATAAGTGCGCAGGGAATTTATAGTAATTATTATAAGATGCTCCGCAAAAAAAAGAGAAGAACGCTACATAGGTATTATTAAAAATATATAAGTTAAAATCCAAACCGCTACAATATGCGAATCAATGGCGTTTAACCGAAAAAGGGCAGACAGCTTCACTGTCAATTGCACTATTTAAAAAACGAAAATATTTTAAGACAACCATTACAAGGAATAAACGCAAAAAAAAGACTTGCCGTATGGCAAGCCCTTTTTAGTTGATTGTTTTGCTACACATCCCACACCGTCGTAAGATACAAATTTTAAACCTGTGTGTACAGGGTGGGTAAATGACTGTCTGCATCGCTGTCTTCCACTGATATGATGAGGCCTGACATTGAAGGCTCGAACCCGTCATCCCTTTTTTTAAAATTTGTGGTTCAAAGATAGTGTATCAATACGACTTTGCAGGACTGTCTATATTATACCCCCTAAAGGGGCGATATGCAATACCCAAATAAAAAAAAGATTGTTTTTTTATGGAAAATTTTTTCCGCTCGGCTTTCGATATGACAGCATTTTTCTTGGTAAAGGAGAAAATTTCATTGAGATAAGGCAGGATATTCGTTTTAACATAGGCAGGACATTGCTTAAATTGCGGTATTGCGGCAATGTATTTTTTACCAAGGCAGGATATAGCATAAATTTTGGTAGGATATGGCTTTTAGTTTTTTGAATTAGCAAAGCGAGATATGTTTATAAAGGCAGGGTATGTCTTTACAAACGGAATTTCTGCACGGAATACGGCGGCAAATACAAAGCCGGCAGGATTTAAGCAAAGCGGTTTTTAAAATTTGAAAAGGTAACAAATCGGCGGCAGGCAGGACAGAAAGCAAAATTGCTCAAAAAGCACGTAAAAACGATATGTATTTTTTTACAAAATGTATTTTTTGAAAAACCGTCAATTTCAATTTTCTATTGAAACACAAAAAAATCTATGATATCATAAAAACAGGGAGGATATTATGACAGAGGAACTTGAAAAGAGCAACGGCAAGCTCAAAGCTGTTACGCTGATAGCCGTATTCGCATTTGTTGCGATATTTGCAACGCTTCTTGCGCTTGCAAGCGTATATGATTTAGAGATAAGCAAAATCATGACAAACGGCAGTCTTGCCGAAGGGGAGTATTATTCGTCAAACGGATTCGGTCTGTTTTTTGAAGCGTTCGGAGCTACGCCCATATGGTTTGTCATAGCTTTTTCGGGCGTTATCCTTTTTTGGAACGTTCCTGCTTTAAAACAGCTTAAAATGAAGATATCGGATAAGGGTAAAAACGCCATAAGCGTGTTTTTGATGATTGTCTGCGCCATTGTTGTTGTAGTCGGATTTTATTTTTTCATATCCGAAACGTTTAAATACGTATTCGAGCATATGGGCAACGAGGACTATAAGCACAACGGATACGTTGTTGCGCTTGAGGTATTCGTTGCGCTTCCGCTTTCGGTGCTGTTGATTTTGGCTTGGAAAAACTTTGACGAAAAGACGCACAGAAAGCTGTTGAGGCTCGCTCTCGTCATGATATTCACGGCGATATTTTATCTGCTCATCGAAGTCATCAAAAGTCCTGTCGGAAGAATGCGCTTCAGAACAATGAATTATCTTGGTGATTTTTCCGGTTATACACCGTGGTATCAGATAAACGGAAAGAGAAACGTCCTCGATTTTGTGGACGACAGCTGTAAATCTTTCCCGTCGGGGCACACTTTTTCCGCCGCAGTCATATATTCACTGCTCTGTCTGCCGTCTCTCTTTGACAAGCTGAATAAGCCTTGGATAAAAGTGCTTTTTTACGTCGGCACGATAGGATATACTGCATTCGTGGCGATAAGCCGTATCCTTGTCGGAGCGCACTATATGTCCGACGTCCTCATGGGCGGAACGATTGCCTTTGTTGCGGCAATGCTCGGAAAGGAAATGTTTGTGGACGGGTTTAAACATTTCAAGTGTTTCAAAAAAAGTCAGTCGGGCGGAGATAAGTCCGATGGTGCGGAAGCGGACGCCGCCGAGGATAAAGCCGAATGAGCGCATACGTCATTTTTTTAACATATCTCGGAATATTGTCGCTTATTACGTTTATAGCTTTTGTCGCAGACAAGATAAAGGCGCAAAACGGCGCTTGGCGTATTCCCGAAGCTGTATTGCTCGGACTTTCCGCCATAGGCGGTGCCGTGGGCGGGTATCTTGGCATGTTTATAGCCCTGCATAAGGTCAGAAAGTGGTATTTTCACGTTGCGGAAATACTAAGCATCATTCTTCATATAGCAATAACGCTTTTACTATTTTTCCTCATTTAAAGCGCTGTGTTGTAAAGAGATAACTTTAATTGACGGCAGGGCAGGCTAAGCGACTTGAAATTAAACGCCGTTAAAAAATGCGTTGGTTTTGTTTTTTGCATATTAAACCGAAAGAGTAGCTCAAACGAAAGAGTAGCTCGAACGAAAGGTAAACTCAAACGAAAGAGTAAAAGAAAATAAAAAAGGGAACAGAGTTATCTCCGTTCCCTTTTTGGAGCTGATGGGGGGACTTGAACCCCCGACCTATTCATTACGAGTGAATCGCTCTACCAACTGAGCCACATCAGCATTTTTTAAAGCTTTGTCATTATATCAAATTAAAATCTGTTTGACAACAAAATTTAACTTTATTTTTTAATTTTTATGGCACTGTCTGTATTATGACGGCACTTTCATAAAAGCAATCCTTTTGGCACTAAGGCGTTTTATAAAAGGCAGAGTATAATTTATATACAAAAGTTATTGAGGCAAAAACGAGGACCGTCTGCGACGGGCACGGCTTATGCCAAGAACGGAGCGTATAACTTGTAAAAAAGCGAGGGTAGCACAACAGGCAAATAGCCGGTCATATTCCTAAGTGAAAAAAAGAAACCATATTCGAAGCGTTGAGGAGCCGTCTGCGACGGGCACGGCTTAAGAAAAGGGACGGAGCATATAATTTGTAAAAAAGCGAGGGTAGCACAACAGGCAAATAGCCGGTCATATTCCTAAGTGAAAAAAACCGCATTCGGAGCGTTGAGGAACCGTCTGCGACGGGCACGGCTTATGCAAAGAGTGGAGGGTATGCTTAGTAAAAAGCGTGGCGACTTGGGAAAAGCGCATATAAGCTAAAGTAATGTTTATAATATTTCAAGTATTTTATTTCGTTTTAAGGCAGATAGCGTCGATACTTTTCATTTACAATAACTGTAAAAAATAATATGATAATTTGTAAAAATTTTTTGAAAACCTATTGAAATTTATAAATAAAAATGTTAGTATTTGAATAAGGAGAGTAAAACGTGTCGAAATTGTTTATCGGATTGGATTTAGGGAGCGATATGCTCAAAATTTCTTTTGCGTATCGGACGGGAGCGTCGGACTCCGATTTTTGCTTCGGTAAACTCAGCGACAGCAATTATCTGACAAGCGTTGCCATTCCAGCCGTTGCTTTTTTCGACAAAAAAAAAGGCAGTTGGATATACGGTTCGGCAGTCAACAAAAGTTCTAACGAATCGTACGTTACCGTCGTCAAAATAAAAACTTTGCTTTCCTTGCTATCCGAAAAGGAGAACGAGCAAGTTACCGTTTCAAACAAAAATTATTATTGGAAAAAAAATCATTTTCCAAAATTTTTCTTTCCCATAAGACGTTCTCTTATAGAAGATTTCGGCGGTGAAATGGTGGATAAAAACCGCACTTTTACCGTTTTAGACTATACGCCGTCCAAGGTATGCGAGGAGTTTTTTAAATACGTCGAGGGCGTCGTCGACAGCAGAGTCAAGGCACTCGAGCAAAAAAGAGGACTAAAGTTTTACGGTTTGGATATAGCGGTCGTTCACCCTCCCAAGGTGGGCGGAGAATACGTCGACGAGCTAAAAAGGCTTGTTGAAAACGCTTTCGGCGAAGGCTCGGTCGTGAAAGTATTAAACTCGACAAAGGCTATAAGCCTCTTTGCCGCCGAGCTTAAAATGATAAAACCCGACGAAAGTTTTTTGGTTTTCGATATGGGCGAGGAAGACATATCCGTTGCCCAGGCTACGTTCAGTTCAAGATACGGAGTGCTTATCGACGGCGTAGACGGACACAGCGAACCGATAGAGCTTGGCGGTCTTAACGTCGACGAGGCAATTTACGATTATATCGAAGACTCAATTAAAGAGAGGGAAACCGTCGGCACCCCGAGTGCCGGAAAAGACGGACATATATACGAAAACAGCGTTTTTGCAAAACAGTATCTTTTGATGAAAGAGATAAAAAAGTCAAAGGTGGCGCTCAGCTACAAGGGCGGAAATTATTTCCCTAAGGGCGTTCCGCTTTCGATATACAGGGAAGTTGTTTTGCAGAAAAACCTTACTTTGTCGGAATTTCAATCGGCAACGCTCGACGTAGTAAAGAAGATATCAAGATATGTGATAGACGAGCTAAAACGGCCTATCAACGATAAGGTCAAAAAGGTGGTATTGTCCGGCGGACTCGTCGAAACCTATTCGCTCTTTGGTTATATCGAAAGCGAAGCCGCAAAATTTTGCCCGACAAAAAAAATTCTTACCGTCGCTACCAATGCGCCCAAAGACGAATTCGATTTGAAAGATAACGAGGACGCAAGTTATTCGGCGGCAATAGGCGGAGCAATCGTTGCGCTTAAAGATATCGAAATCAAAACGATGCTCAGCCTTTCATACGGAACATGGACGGGCAATACCGCAAACAAGTCGCTCAAAATTTTTGCGGAAAGAGGCTCGATTTTACCGCCCGACGGAAGCGATTTTTATACGACGGAAATATCCTTGCTTTCCGCAACCGTCGACGACGAGGAAATATATTCGCTTGTGGTCAATTCTGACGAAATTGCCGCCGACGCCGATTTACCACCGTCGCAAAGGAAGTTTAAGAATATAGATTACGACGGCAAAAAAGCGGTGGTGCTCGGAGATAAAGGCTCGATAAAGAGAAGAAACTGCGCTCACGACCTCGGGCTTGAAACGGTAAGCGGAGGAGAGGCAAACTCTCAGATAGGATTATGGTATAAAGGCACTAGAGTTTTGAAAATAACGCCCGTTACTTTCCAGAAAAACGTTATGTTTAAAGAGGGTATCAAAGTCGATAAAAACGGCAGGGCGACGCCGACTATTGAAATATGCGAAAGTTGCCACCGTTATCTTTTTGATATATCCTGCGTAAACGGATATGAAGGCAGAGTTTTGGGAAAGGAACTGAGCATATATTTTCTCAGTGTCAAGTCGTTTAACACGAGAATGGGCTGACGCCTTGTTAAACTACTGTAAAAAGAAAAGGGAATCGAATTTGAAGAAACAAAATACCAAAAGTATCCCTTTGTTTAGATTGATTTTAAAACAGGGACGGGCACTGCACGGAAACTACACGCCTAAGAGGGAAAATGGAAGAGGAAAAATTTAAAATTAAATTTGAAAGCGGCGCTTTCAGCGAGGACGCCAAGCATACCCAAAGGTCAAACTTCGGGAATGACGTGGTGCCTTTCAGCACGGAAATTCAACGCCTTTCCCCACTCATAGACGAGCTTGACCGCTATGACGATTTCGGCATGCTGAAAAACGACCTGTCAAATTATAAAATGACTTCCTCAACAGGCGAATACGGAATTAAATACGACAAAACCGTTCATGAGAGGGTGGACGTCATCAACGAACATCAAAAGAGGGCGGCAGAGGACTTTTTGAAGGTGTTAAGAGGCTTCGGACTTTTAGCTGACGTTGTGGGAAGCGGCAAAACTTTTGAAGCCGGAGTGGTGCTAAGCGAGCTTGCTCTCAGAGGCGTTATCAAAAATATGCTTATCGTCGTTCCCGAGCAGGTGCTTTCAAGCTGGATAGACGTTATTGAAATGAAATTCGGCTTCGGCAAAGGAAAACTTTTTGTCGCAAACGACGACCTCAATTCGATATTCACCCAAGAGGAAGAATTTGAAATTTTGAATCTTAACGGCAAGCGAATATTCCGTCCGAAAAAAGCGATAATCGTAACTTACGAAAACTTCGTCAAATGGAAGGGCGCAGGAAAATATTCAAACGACGTGCTTTTCGACGTCATAGTGGTGGACGAGGCTCACCATCTTTGCGAGGAACAGGGATTGGGAGCAAACGCTCTCTATCTGCTCTCGTCAATGATGGCTTTAAAAAAGAGTTTCGGTACGACTTACTGTCTGCTCCTCAGCGCCACGCCTCATTCAGGCAACCTCGCAAACATGTTCAGGCTTTGGTATTTTATCCGTTGCAAGGGCGGCAATCCCGACGACTTCTTAAAAGAGGGCGACGACAACAGGTCCGAGGAGTATCTCAAAGAACAAAACTATTATAAAAACTTTATCTGCCACAGGGCAACGACGGTTATGGAGTTTATCAAGAAGGTTAAGATAGACACCGTGACCAAATTTGAAAAATACAAAAACGATTTTTACCGTTTTTTAAAAGATAAAAATATCTGTCAGGGCAGACCCGAACAGTTTGAGGCTCTTTCGGACGCAGAAAAGTGGCCTGCCGTTGACGAGTTCGTCGAGGCGGACTTTTTGCGCCGAAACGAGATATCCAAAATCGTGGCAAACGCCTACCACAACGGTGTTTTGCGTTCGATAATGATAAGACAGTCAAACAGCCGCAGGATAAACAAAAAGATTGTAAATTATTATCTTGCGCCGTCGGATAATCCGCTTTCGGCAATTAGCGTCAAAGGTTTAAACGACGAAACGATAAACGCCTCTTTGAAAGGCGGAGATATCTTGCTTGAATTTGACGGCAAAACCATGTCGCTCAGAGAATATGCGGCAAAATACAAGCAAACCAACAAGAAAAACGCCTACGCTTATGCGCAGATGCTTTTCGATAACAGGATATTTAAAGCTATGGGCGTCAGTGAGGATAATTTTACCTTTAACGGCGTAAAAAGAATAGGCGCAACGTCCTATTATTGGGAACAGTTTGCCGCCTCGCCCGAAGAAGCGGACGATAAGTTCGTATTTTACGACAAAAACAGAAACGTAAACGAATATAAACTGTATCTGCTCGTCCGTCTTTTAAACAGGCACGCAAACGAAAGAGTTATCGTATTTTACGATTACGACGGAAAATCCACTCTTAAAGAGAGGGTATATAATTCTATAAAGGACAAATTCAAAGACAGAATTTTAGTCGGAACGCATTTGAATAAGGACGAAGTCATTAAAGAGTTCGACAAAAAAAGCGACGCTATCTTATTGGTGCACGACGAATGTTATACCGAGGGCGCCAACCTGCAAAGCGGAAATATAATTATCAACTTCGAGGTTACGCACGACCCCGTCGAGATGAGCCAGAGGATAGGCAGGGTTTACCGTATAGGACAATCAAACGACGTAACGGTATATTCCTTTGCCGATATGAAAGCGCTCGAGGGATACGTCACTGCGTATTTTACAAGAATCGGTCTTATGACGACGGACAGCGGCGACGCTACCATTATCGCAGGAAGCAACAGCGAAAAAATGGTGGCTGTAAGGTGTCCCGTCCCCGGTTGCGGAAACGTCAAACTGTTCAGCGAGGACGAATATGAAATATACAAGCGCAAAGACAGCGACGAGCTTTACTGCACGGCAACGGGAGCCTGCACTCAGGATTATTACCTCAAAAAGACTCGTGGCACTAAAATGGAGCAGATATCCGTCAAAGACTTCAAATGTCCCACTTGCGAATCCGCTTTTATAAGAACCGCGAGGGGATACGAGTGCATATCCAACAGCAAAAACGGTAAAGGAGTTATGGGCAACAATGCCCACGACAGAAATCTTTTCTGCACGAAAAGATGCGCCGTCATGCACTGTCAGCGGCTTGAAGATATCGGCTGTCCGCTCGTAAGAGCGCTTAAAGACGAGCCGCAAATTCACGATATCGACCTTATCGATATATGTTCAAATTGCAATCTCGACTGTATGGACAAGTGCCGTTATATCCCTTACGACGAGCCTGCCAAGGCTATTGAGGGATGTTCGACCTGTCCGTATGCAATGTGCACGCCAAAGCCCCACGTTTTGTCTTTCGACGACAATTGGGAGGCGGTATGTCCTGTGTGCGGAGATAAGATAAAAGAGATACATTCAAAGACGTTTGCTACCTACATCAGCGAGCTTTGGGAATTCCGCCACGACGAAAAGGCTTTTTGCGAGAGCCTTAGAAAGGAAGCCAAAAACGTCGCCGCCATTCAGAAAATACTTGAAAACGATACGGAGGTAAGATGACAACCGTTTACGTCGAAAAAGGTTATAAACGCTCATTCGATAACGTAACGACTTTATTGAAGTCGTCTTTCGGCACGGTGTTAAAAGAAAAACTCTCCGTATATCCCGACGGCGATAAAATCGTATACGGCGATACCGAGTTTATTATGGACGGCGGCGAAAAGGAGATATCCTCTTTTGCCCGTATGACCGAATCGGGTGCAAGCTGGTTTGAGGGAATCAAAGGGGGCAAGCAGGTTGCGGATACCGGCTCTAAATGGATAGAGCTCGTTTCGGAAGTGGCAAAACTTTTCCACAAAAAATATCCCGTTATCGAATATGCGCCCATTGACAAAGATTACGGATTTCAGCCGAAAACGGTTTTAGAGAAGATTGTATCAAACTTCCTGCCGCAACTTAGCGCAGACAAATTCGATATCAAACCGCTTCCCGAAAGAAAACTCGAGGAATATTTCGGGGTGTCGCTCTGTCTTAAGATGCACGGCGGAACAGGCGCTCCCGTGCCGTGTCTCGGTAAGGTCTATTTTAAATCTGTCAAAAACAGACTTACAGCCGTCAAAAAGAACGTGGCGGGCGATATAGAGAGATTTTTAAAGGAAGTCGACGTATCCGCTCCCACCGTAAAGGGTGTGCAGGGAGCGGAAGAAATAATCGATTCCGCATTAAACGCATTGCAGGCATGCGTCGGTGACGGCGAGCAAAATTTCAATTTTGCCGATTATCTGTATTATTCGCCGTCGGAAACGACAATAAAAAATCTGTTGTTCAATTCTAAACACGAGGACGTCGTGCTGTTCGTTACCGACGTTCAGGTAAAGGCAATCTCGCACGTCTATTTAAAGACTTTTGCTTTTGACGTATACGAGGGCAATTCGCCGAGATACAGGATAAGCGTGGGATTGAACGACAATCTCACTTTGCAGTGCCTTTCCTGCGGAGAAAATATTATCGAAAACAACAAAATTTCATATTTTGTCGGCGACGAGCAAAAAGTTGCCTACATAGATTTAAAAGACGGAAATCTCGGTCTTGACGACGAAACTATAGCCGCCATATTAAACGGCGGAGTGTTCTCGTCGCACCATATGCAGATAGTCTGTCCGCAAAACGTCAGGGCAGGCATGGCAGGTTGTATAAAGACTAAATGTATGTCGTCAGCCGTGAGAGTGGACAATATTAACGCCTACAAGTGCAAAGATTGCCCCTATCCCGAAGTGATATTCACGTTAGACAACGGCGAAAGGGTATGGACTAAAGATTTAGTCATATCCAAGAGAAACTGCGATATAGTTTTAGACAAAAAGGAAAACACCAAGGTTTGCTCCGTTTGCGGAAGGCGGTTCACGTCGTCGGAACCTGACGACAATTTGTGTCCTACCTGTCTTAAATCCGTCAAACTTTCTGCCGATACGCTCGCAGACGCACAGCGTGAATACCGCAAATATTCGCAGCTTTTGCCTTTGAACGTCAGAGTTTGGAGTGCGACGAAACGGAAATACTGTTTTTCCGACGAGGAAATCATCGTATTTGTTATAGGCAGTGATAAATGGATTTTCAACAAACTCGACGCAATGAAAAAAGGATTTGTAAGACCGCCCAAAAAAGTGAGGTCATAGCCTATGGAAACTAAATCGTTTACCGAAAAACAGCTTACAAGCTCAAAGGTCAAATTGTATATAGCGGCGGCTATATCTTTCGTGACTAATTTTTTCGTTATCGTATCCCTCATCGTTGCAGGCATCGACGGTATATATTTCATATTGCCTTCACTTATGGCGGCTTTAGACATTTCCTTTTTCGTCGTGGCGTTTTTTACAAATTTCAGGCTTAAATACGGATTCTCTTACGGATTATTCTATTCGATAGTCAATCTTATCCTTATGGCAGGCACAGTTTTGATACTGTTTTTAATTGCGGAGGGAACTATTATCACGATAACCGCCGTCGTGCTTTGGGGAATATGCCACGCCTTTTCAAGCGTAACGGTTTTATTCGGGTCTTTGGCAGGCGCAAAATTCGGCAAGTCCCTTAGCATATTTGCGCTTATCGTTTTAATCGTATTTGCATTAGTCAGCGTATTATATTCGGTATTTGTATTCTCAAAAGGATTTTTAGGGCAGGGCTTCATCGGAATAAGACCCGTATCCTACGTATACGACGCCGAAACGGACAGCTATATCGCCGATTCCGTTATGGACGGCAGGGGCGACAGCGTCGTTATTGAGGAAACGTTCAACGGAAAGACTGTTTCTAAAATAAACTGCGAGATATTCACGAAAGTCAATTCTGCGACAGTCAACACGTCGGATGCCGAGTACGTCAATTACAGCGTTCTCACCGAAATTAAAGACGGATTTACTCTCGTTACGCTTCGAGACAGTGTCGACGGTTTAAAGGACGAGTTTTACGACCTTGCCGTTTTCTTTAATCAAGAAGGCTATTTAAATTTTGCAAACGGTATTATTCCTTTTGTTGCGGAAAACGAAAACTATCTGTCGTTTGAATATACTCTCGAATCTGCCGCCGAGGCAAGGGGAGAATATCTTCCCACGCTTACGGCTAAAACGGACGAAGGGTTTGACTTGACAAAACTCTATTCGACAAGTTATATGTCGCACTCGGATGCCGCCGACACGGACGACCTCGTATGGTGCTACGAAAACGCCGACGCAAAGATATTGTCCAAAAGCTCGCTTGACGCAATACAATCGGCAACGCCCAAAAACGACGTTTCGGTGAGTATCGTTTTTGACAGCGTATACGCCGTTTCGATAGCGGAAGATAACGACGACTTATACGAAACGGACGAAAGTTATAAAACCACGGTATATAACGCCAAAAAATATCAATACCGTTTCGTTACCGTTTACAACTGTCTTGATTTAATAAATTCTTTACCATCGAGAGACGGCTTTACATATTCCTTCCTATATACGGTGGACAGCTCGGAAAAGACAGATTTGATAGACTTTAAAGCGGTGCTGAATTCTTCGGGCAAGGACTCGAAAATTATATTGTATCCCGAATGGGAAATGGAAAAACCCACCGTCAACGCCATATCGTCTAACAGCCAGGCATACGTATACGGCGACGACTTGATATTGACGGGAAGCGCTGTTGCCGCTTCCGACAATATGGACCTGACATTTAATTGGTCGTTTAACGGCTCGGAAGTCTGGTCGGGCGGAGAATACACCAAAAACAACATTTCGCCTGTCAGCGATTCCGGCGTTTACACTCTCACCGTCACGTCTTCGTCGTCGCTTTCGTCGCTAACGTCTTATGCGACGAGAACGGTAAATATCACGGTAAACAAAAAGACGCTTGACCTTATATGGGATATTCCTGATGCCGAGATATACGACAGCACGGAAAAGTCGGTCAGCGCATCGGGCGACGCAAAGGACATTATAAACGGCGATACGGTAACCGTTTCTCTCAGCTTAAATTCCGTTGTCAATGCAGGCGAATACGTTTCAAAGGCTACGCTTACGGGCGAGTGCGCAGATTATTATCGGATAACTTCATCTACGTCATCGAGGTCGTTTGAAATTTTACCCGCTACGGCTGAGGTAAATTGGCAAAATCTCTCGTTCGTATACGACGGAGCGATAAAGACTCCCACGGCTTCTTTTAACGGCGTTGGAACGGACGGCACGGTGTCGGTCAGAGTCGACGGCGGACAGTCAGATGCCGGGGAGTATATTGCAACGGCGGTCAGCGACAATTTAAACTATTCGTTGACAGGCATTCAGACGCAGTTTACCGTTCTGCCTAAAGAATTGACCGTCGTGTGGAGCGGTCTGTCTATGGTCTACAACGGATACGCTCAGTCGCCCAAGGCTACGCTTAGCGGAACAGTCGAAGGCGATACGGTAAACGTGAGCGTAAGCGGCGGACAAAAAAACGTCGGAACGTGGCAGGCTGCCGCAAACATAACCGACGCCAACTACACGCTTTCGCAGTCGTCAAAAACCACCGAGTTTGAGATAACTAAATATGAGATAGCGGTCGTTTGGTCGGGCGACAGTTTCGTTTACAACAAGACAAAACAACAGCCTTCGGCAACTATCAACGGAGTGGGCTTGGACGGCGTTATCGTGTTGACCGTCACGGGCGGAGCGACGGACTCAGGCTCGCACACCGCAACCGCTTCCGTTTCAAACAACAATTATACGCTCACCGGCACTCAAAAATCGTTTGAAATTTTGCCCAAACCCGTTTTGGTAGAGTGGTCTAAAACCTCGCTCGTCTATTCGGGATATCCGCAAAAACCCGTCGCAACGCTCAAAAACGTATGTGATGGCGACATCGTCGAGGTTACGGTATCGGGCGAGCAAACTTTTGTCGGAAACGGCTATAGCGCAACCGCTTCGATATCCGACGGCAATTATACGATAGACCAAAACAAAACTATGACATTCAACATTCTGCCTTTATCCGTTACCGTTCAGTGGGCAGAAACTTCCTTTGTCTACGATAAGACGGCAAAGACTCCTTCGGCATCGATAAACGGCGTAGGTGCGGACGGTGTGATATCCCTTACCGTTTCGGCAGGAGAAATCAACGTCGGAAATTATACCGCTACGGCAGGCTGTTCAAATGCCAACTATACGCTTTCAAATCCCACGGCGGCATATTCGATAAATGCCAAAACCGTCGAGCTCGTATGGTCGGACCTTTCGCTCACCTATAACGGTTTGGCTCAAAAGCCGTCTGCCGAGGCAGGAGAGGGAGTCGTATCGGGCGATACGGTAAACGTCGCCGTCAGCGGTGAAAAGATAAATGCAGGCAGTTATACCGCAACCGCGCAGATAGACAATCAAAACTATGTCATAAGCGAATCGACCAAATTGTCCGAGTTTGTTATAGCCCAATATCAGATAAATTCGCTCGATTGGCAAAATCTCACCATGACGTATAACGGCTTGTCGCAACTTCCGTCCGCTTCGTATATCGGCGTGGGCAGCGACGGTAAAATAACAATGCCTGTGACGGGAGCGGCAAAAGATGCAGGCAATCATGTCGCAACGGCGCAAAATCCCAACGCAAATTATCTGATAACCTGTTCTCTGTCGCAAAGCTACGATATTTCGCCGCTAACCGTAAATGTGGTGTGGGAAAATCTCAGTTTTGTATATGACGGTCAGCCTCACACTCCGACGGCGTATATTAACGGCGTTGGCAATGACGGAAAAATCGTCCTCAGCGTCAGCGGTGGAAAGACTGATGCCGGAAATTATTCCGCAACAGCTTCGGGACAGGGGGGAAATTATGCTCTTGCCGATTCCTCCGTCATGTTTGAGATAATGCAAAAAGAAATCGTCATCGTATGGGAAGATAAATCCTCCTTTACGCTGGGCGACGAGATACTTTATCCTTTGGCAACCGCCGACGACGGTTCGGCGCAAGGCACGCTTGTCTATAAAATTACAGACGCCGAAGGATATACGGTAGAGGAAATTACCGAGGCAGGCGAATATAAAGTGAGCGTATCGGCAGGGGCGAATTTCAAAATTGCAGCGTCCTGCGAAACGGAAAAATCGTTCAGCGTATACGAGGCTTAAGGAGGGCGAGATATGAAATGTCAAAAATGCAAAAAAGAATTTGACGAAGTGTTGACTCTGTTTGACGGCTCTTTGGTCTGCCCTAAATGTAAGAGTCCGATTTTCGATGCGGATTTTAAGATAACGAGGGAAAACGACGAGATTTTCAAGCTCTCCGAACTTTTTTACCTCAACGCCCTTAAGGCGGAATCGAGAAAGGATTATAAAAAGTATATCGAACAGGCGACCTCTCTTTGCATTTATGCCGCCAACCTCGGGCATCCGTCCGCCGTTTGGAGGATAGGATTTTATTATCAAAAAGACTATATGGAACGTAACAGGAGCGAATCGGAGAGGCTCAGATATGCAGGATTTTATTTTAAATTGCTGTATAAATCAAAGCTCGAGAGCGTTTCTGTTGAAAAGGGGATAGACGGATACCAAAACGATTTTTATCTAAAACTTAAAACGAGAGCGGCTTCCGATTTTCTCAATATAATAGGTAAACTCAAGGCCGGCAACGCCGAAACGATGCGTTTTGAAAGGGATTATATCAAAAGCGTTTACGGATTGACTTCGTCGTTTGACGTCATTGAGGATAAGACGAGCGGTAAACCGTACGACATCTTAAAGGAGTGTTCAAGCGACTTCAGACCGCCAAGATTCGGTATGATTAAAATGACAAAGGCTGAATTTTGCGAAAGCTACTCGGAAATTTGTCCGCTTTTGGCGAGCGATAAAAAGATATCCTCGGTCATGATATATTTTGACGACGAGTGGAATGCTCGCATTACCACAAAACCTTTGTCGGACATAAAAAATATTGAAGAATATTTCAAACGCTGGGAAGAGGATAAAGACGCAAAGGGCTCTAAAGGCACTCTGTTTCTGTTTTTCGTAAACAGGGCAGGCAAGAACAAAATGACTTCGCATTTAAAGAAAGACTTTTTCGAGTATTTAAGGATATCCGATGGCAGAGCAAGCGATACGCTACAAAAGTTTTTGGGAACTTTTTACGTCAAATGCCGCAGTAACGGCTGTGACTTCGTGTTTACAGACGACGATATCATAGCTCAAAATACCCGTTCGGCAGATGAGGCTTTAGCAAATATAATGAATAAAATCTGAAAAATTTCTCAAATCGGAATTTTTTATAAAAGTTGTTATATCAAAACGGAAGATTATATAACTGCGAGAGGTTAAATAACGGCGCATCGTTTGATAATAACGCAATTATAGATAATAACTCAACTCTTATAAGGACGGAAGCATTATAAGAACTGAAGACTTTATAGGAACGGAAGACTTATAAGAACGGAACCCATTATAGGAACGGTAAAGTTTAACATAAGCGTAAGGTATATAAATAATATCGGATTTTATATTAAATTTTGCAGGTATGGTTAAAACCTCAGGTTTGTAAAATCTCGTTTCAGTTTTTTAAAATTTATAGTTTTGCATTGATTTTCAAGCAATGATTTTTAAAGTTTCAGGCTTAGCATATAATGCTAAGTTTTTTATTTTATCCTAAAACGCAAAGATAAATTTACCCCATGCCGACATAGTGGTGATATTAGCCTGCGGTATAAGGATAGACTGCATTATATGCCCACGGTAGTCTATTGCAACTTCATTGACGAAACACAGCGCATTCCGAAGAATTATACCGGGGCGGTTATACGTTGCGGTAGCACATGCAGGCCGAATTATAGACCGAGTGGCTATACGTTGCGGTTGCTCATACAGGCTGAATTAAAGAGCGGGGCGGTTATACTTTGCAGTTACACATACAGGCTGAATTAAAGAGCGGGGCGGTTATACGTTGCAGTTGCACATTAAGCTGAATTAAAGAGCGAAGCGGTTATACGTTGCGGTTGAACAATAGGCTGAATTATAGACCGAGTTGGCTATAGTCTGCGGTTGCACATACAGGCCGAATTGCATACAAATTGCGGTTTTGTCTTATGCTGTGCATTTGCCTGAAACATTCTACCTTGTCATAGCCGACAACGGTATAAATTTAAAGCATTTCTGTTCTGCTAAGAGTGGCTTTAAGGTGGCGTTTAATGCTATTTTTCGAATATAAAGCATTTTGTCGAAAATTTGTAGAAAAATTTATATAAAAATTTTAAAAAAAATTGCTAAAAACAGTTGACAAACGGTAAAATCGGTAATATATTATTAGCAGTCAAGGCAGTAGATTGCTAACAAACGAGCCTCAAGAGTGCCAAAAACGGACAAATGCCGAGGTGTTTGCCCGGAGGAGAGTAAGAGTATGACAAAACTTTCAGACAGAAAGGAAAAAATACTAAACGCTCTCGTCGACGATTATATCAAATCGGCGGAGCCGGTTTCGAGCGGAGATATTCAATCGAAGTATATGCCCGAAGTCAGTTCCGCAACAATCAGGTCGGAGCTCAACGCCTTAGAGGCGCTCGGATATATCGACAAGCCGCACACGTCGGCAGGCAGAGTTCCGAAACCCGAGGCATACAAGCTGTATTGTCAAAGGGCGTTTGAAAATCACGAGTTTACCGAGCAAGACCTTACGTCTATGACGGAAAGGTTTTCAAAGCAGGTAACGAGCATAGAGAGTCTTTCGGTTGAGGCGGCAAAGATAATAAGCGACCAGACAAACTACACGACGGTATTTGTTGCCAACAACAACGAGGACGTGGTGATTGAGGAAATCAAACTCGTAGGACTTCAAAACGGACTTGCGCTTGTGCTCATCGTCACAAATTGCGGTATCATCACCGACAAGGCGATAGAAATTCCCGACGACGTCAAGCAGGCGGGCATAGAGGCGGCAAGCGATTTGCTCGACAAAGTGTTTCAGGGCAAAAAGGTTTCGTCGATAAATCTTGACAGTGAGCTTAAAAAGATAGGCAAGAGTATTGAGGGATATAAAACGGTTTTCGATGAAATCATATCCATACTTGAAAGCTATTGCCTTGAAAAACGGAAATCCGTTCACGTTGAGGGAGCTTTAAAGGTTTTGGATTATAACGAAAATCCTAGCGACGTGAAAAATTTCCTCGAGATTATGTCGGACAGCGATTCGCTTGAAAGACTGGTAACTCCCGACGACAACATCGAATTTTCAATGAAAATCGGGGGCGAGGGGATTGACAAATGCGCTATAGTCACCGCAGAGTACAAGATAAACGGGCAGGTGATAGGTCAGGCAGGAGTCATAGGACCTGAAAGAATGGATTATAAAAAAGTCGCTTCCGTATTGGACGGAATTAAGAAATCGCTTGAAAGCGTTTTCGACGACACACAGACGGAGGATATAGATGAGCGAAAAGAATAAAAAAGAAAAAGAGCAAACCTTAGACGAACCTCAATCGACAGAAGAAAAGATAGAGGAAACAGCCTCGGCGGACGACGAGAAAAAAGAGGGCGTTTCAAAAGAGGATATGACGCCTGAAGAATACGTTGAGTTTTTGGAAACGGAGCTTGGTAAAAACATAGCGCTTGCCGAAGAAAACAAAAACACGGCGCTGAGACTGAGAGCGGATTTCGATAACTATAAAAAGAGAAACGAGAGTATATCGACGGAAATGAGAATTTTGGGCGAGTGCTCGGTGCTCGAAAAGATACTTGAAGTTATCGACAATCTTGACAGAGCAAAAGAAATGATAAACGGCGACGATTCGATTAAAGGTTTTGACCTTATCGAACAGCAGCTAAAGGCGATACTTTCAAAATACGACGTAAAGGAAATTGAAGTCAAAGAAGGCGACGATTTCGATCCGAACAAAATGACGGCTGTCATGAGAGAGGAAAACGAGGAAATGAAAGGCAAAGTCTTGCAGGTCCTGTTAAAGGGCTATATAAAGGGCGACAGCGTATTGAGATACGCAATGGTAAAAGTCGCCGGTTAAAAAAAATATAATTTTTAAGGAGAATAGAACTATGGGAAAAATTATCGGTATTGACCTTGGAACAACAAACTCATGCGTGGCGGTTATGGAAGGCGGCGAGCCTACCGTTATCGTCAACGCCGAAGGTATGAGAACGACCCCTTCCGTCGTAGCTTTTTCTAAAGACGGCGAAAGACTCGTCGGCGACGTTGCAAAGCGTCAGGCCGTCGCAAACCCCGACCACACCGTTATCTCGATAAAGAGGGACATGGGCTCGGATAGAAAAATCAAAATCGAAGGAAAGGAATATACTCCGCAAGAGATAAGTGCAATGATTTTGACAAAACTTAAAAACGATGCGGAGAAATATCTCAACGGCAAAGTCACACAGGCGGTTATCACCGTTCCCGCATACTTCAGCGACGCTCAAAGACAGGCGACCAAAGACGCGGGCAAGATAGCGGGACTTGAAGTATTGCGTATCATCAACGAGCCTACCGCCGCTGCGCTTGCTTACGGCATAGACAAAGACGAAAACAAGCAGCAAAAGGTTTTGATTTACGACCTCGGTGGCGGCACGTTCGACGTATCCATTCTCGAACTCGGCGACGGCGTATTCGAAGTTTTGGCTACAAGCGGAAACAACAGACTCGGCGGCGACGACTTCGACAAAAAAATCATGGACTACATTGTCGACGAATTCAAAAAGGCGGAGGGCATCGACCTTTCCGGCGACAAAATGGCAATGCAACGTATCAAAGAGGCGGCAGAGAAAGCCAAAATCGACCTCAGCGGCGTGACAAAGACCAAAATCAACTTGCCGTTTATCGCTATGGCGAACGGTGCACCCAAACACCTCGACATGGAGCTCACAAGAGCTAAATTCGACAGCCTCACCGAAGACCTTGTCCAAAAGACCATCGGTCCTATGGAACAGGCTATGAAGGACGCAGGATTAAAATATAGCGACATCGCCAAAGTCATTATGGTAGGCGGTTCGACGAGAATTCCGGCTGTCTACGACGCAGTCAAAAAAATCACCGGCAAAGAGCCTTATAAGGGCATCAACCCCGACGAATGCGTCGCAATCGGTGCCGCAATTCAGGCAGGCGTTTTGGCAGGCGAAGTAAAGGATATGCTCCTTTTGGACGTAACTCCTCTTTCGCTCGGTATCGAAACCTTGGGCGGTGTGTTTACAAAACTTATCGAACGTAACACAACCATTCCTACGAGCAAGTCGCAAATCTTCTCGACAGCGGCAGACCATCAGACGGCGGTTGACATTCACGTCTTGCAGGGTGAAAGACCTATGGCTAAAGACAATAAGACGCTCGGCAACTTCCAGCTTGTCGGTATCGCTCCGGCACCCAGAGGAGTTCCTCAGATCGAAGTTACCTTTGATATCGACGCAAACGGAATCGTTTCCGTCAAGGCGGTAGACAAGGGCACGAATAAAGAGCAATCAATCACTTTAACCGCTTCAAGCAACCTCACTAAAGACGATATCGACGCCGCTATCAAAGATGCGGAAAAATACGCCGAGGAAGATAAAAAGCGTAAGGAATTGGTGGACGCCAAAAACGGTGCGGAACAGCTTACCTTTACGATAGAGAAATTCGTTCGTGACAACGGCGACAAGATTTCCGAAGACGACAAAAAGACTTTGGAAGAAGCCTCTAAGACGGCAACGGAAGAAATCGCAAAAGCGGAAGACGTCGAAAAAGTCAAGGAAGCCGTCGAAAAGCTCAGCAAAGCGAGCGACCCGATTTTCACGAAATTCTATCAGGAAAATCCTCAGGCGGCAGCCGACGCTGCGAAAGCGGCAGGATTTGACCCCAACGCTCAGAGCGGCGGTCAGGACGGCTTTGACGGAACTGTTGACGACTCCGCCGACGGAACGGTAAACTAAATTAAACAAACATAAACCTTAAAGCCCGCTTTTGCGGGCTTTAAACCGAGGTGCAATATGGCAGCAAAGGACTATTATAAAATATTAGGCATCGAAAAGAATGCGTCTGCGGACGAAATTAAATCCGCTTTCCGCAAAATGGCCAAAAAATATCACCCCGACGTATACGCCAACGCCACGGCGGAGGAAAAGAAGAAGGCGGAAGAAAAATTCAAAGAAATCAACCACGCCTATGAAGTTTTGTCCGATCCCAAAAAGAAGGAAATGTACGACCGCTTCGGGGATGAAAATCCTCAGCAATCCGGATTCGGCGGTTTTAACGGCGCCTTTAGCGGTTTCGGCGGTGGAGAGGGATTCGGTTTCGACGATATTTTCTCGAGCATTTTCGGCGGCTTCGGCTCTATGGGCGGTTCGAGGACGAGAAACGCCAATTCCCCAAGACGAGGTCAGGATATACTTATAGGCGTATCTCTTTCGTTTGAAGAAGCGGCTTTCGGCTGTAAAAAGACTGTTTCGATAAAGCGTATCGAAAACTGCCCCGATTGTAAAGGTACGGGCGCAAAGGGTGGCACGGCGTTTAAAGTGTGTCCTCATTGTAACGGCTCGGGACAGATTCATCAGACGCAGAGAACTCCTTTCGGTCAGATATCGCAGGTGGTAACCTGTCCTCAGTGCGGTGGCAAAGGAAAGATTATTTCCGAGGTGTGTCCGACGTGCGGCGGTAAAGCGAGAAAAGAAGTCACGAAGGAAATCGTGATAAATATTCCTGCCGGTATCGACGACGGACAGCGCATCAATTATGCCGGCGAGGGCAACCACGGCGTAAACGGCGGTGCAAACGGCGCTCTTATCGCACAGATAAAAGTGAGACCGCATAAATATTTCACTCGCCGGGACTACGACTTGCTTTTAAACGTGCCTGTATCCATGTTTGACGCGGCTTTGGGTTGCACCATATCGGTGCCCACGCTCAACAAACCCTGCGAGCTTGAAATCCCTTCGGGCACTCAGTCGGGCGCCGTGTTTAAAATCAAGGGACAGGGCATTAAACAGCTTAAAAAGACTACAAACGGTGACCTCATCGTAACTGTTACCGTGGAAGTGCCCAAGTCGCTCAGTAAAGAGCAAAAGGAACTTTTGAAAAAACTTCAGGAAACGTCGGAAGTCAAGCAGTTCCCCATGCAGAAGGCTTATAAGGATAAACTGTAATCAGGCGGGCAATTGAGTTCTGCCCATTTCGGAAAGATATGAAAAAAGAGATAAGCATAAAAACAAATCACGACAATTTTGAGCTTATAAGCTCCGCTATGTTTATGGCAGGGGCGGACGGCGTGGAAGTCGTTGACAAACAGGACGTTGTCGACGTTCTCTCAAGCTCTAAAAATTGGGATTACGTCGACGACGAGGTTATAAACGCAGGCGACGACGTATTCGTCAAAACCGTTCTCGAGGGTGACGAATCGGAGTTTTTAAAAAGACTTGACACTGCGTTAAAAAGCCTCAACCTTTCCGCTGATATAGAGGTAAAGGAAATCGACGACGTCGACTGGACTACGGAATGGAAAAAATATTTCAAACCCGTTCACACAAAAAGCGTTACCGTCGTTCCGTCGTGGATAGAATACGCTAAAGCCGAGGGCGAAAGGATATTGCTTATCGAACCCGGGCACGCTTTCGGAACGGGGGAACACGAAACGACTAAAATGTGTCTGGATATGATGGGCGACGTTGGCGGAAAGGCTGTCGTGGACGTAGGCTGCGGAAGCGGTATACTCGGCATAGCGGCAAAAATCTGCGGAGCAAAAAGCGCATATCTGTGCGATATAGACCCCATGTGCGTCGAAAGTTCCGCCCGTCACGCAAAACTCAACGGAGTTGACGTAACTGTGGAAGAAAGAGATTTGCTTTCCGACAAACAGGTGATAGGCGACGTCGTGTTTGCAAACCTGACAGCCGACATATTATCAAAACTTTCAGACGGAATCTGCGACCATATTTCCGACGGCGGATACCTTATCGTATCGGGCATTATCGACTCGAGAGAAGACGAGGTTTTAACAAGATATCTCGGCCTGGGCTTAAAACTCGTCGATAAAATGAGCCTGAAAGACTGGAGAGCGTTTAAATTTCAAAAAATATGATTTGATAAAATTTGCATAAATACTCCTTTAAAATTAAGGGACTAAAACGTAAAAGCGATTGCCTAACTAAACGTCATGCGTTATAATGAATGGGTAATCGCTTTTATTTTTTGCATTGCCACAGGTAGGCATACTGCCGACCGGTTAAAATTATTTATTGAGGAAATATAAAGTGGAAATCAGACGTTTTTTTATCGAACCGTCAAACAGGCAAAACGATTTAGTCACCATAAACGGCGACGAGTTTTTGCATTTAAAAAAGGTTCTCAGGTTAAAGGCCGGGTTTAAAATCATCGTGTGCTTTAACGACGGCTATGAACACTATTGCACCCTCGTAACCGTTTCGGACAAATACGCCGTTGCAAAAATAGATTTATCAAAAAAGACGGACGATACGCTATACGACGTTACGCTTTTTGCAGGACTGTTGAAAGGAGGTAAAACAGACTACGTCATTCAAAAATGCGTTGAGCTCGGCGTTAAAAAAATCGTTCCGTATATATCGAGAAACACGGTAGAAAAAAAATTCAACATAGACAGGGCAAACAAAATTTCCTTTGAATCGGCAAAGCAGTGCGGCTCGTCGCTCATAACCGAAGTGACGGACGCCGTTACTTTCGACGACGTTTTAACACTTTCGGCAGGATATAAAAACAAATGCTTTTTTTACGAGGACGAAGCGGAAAACTCGATAGACGGCTTTTCGCCCGTGAGCGGCGATACCGCCGTAGTGGTGGGTAGCGAAGGCGGTTTCACGCCCGATGAAGCGGAAAAAGCGTCAAACGCAGGATTTTGCGTGCTTTCGCTCGGCAAGAGAATACTAAGGGCAGATACCGCTTCCGTCGTTTCAACGGCTCTCATTCTATATAAACTCGGAGCGTTTCGCATATGAAAGTCGTCGTATACACTTTAGGCTGTAAGGTAAATCAATACGATTCCGATTCAATAATCGCCGGATTTTTAAAAAAGGGATATGCCGTCACGGATAAAATGGAAAGGGCGGACGTATACGTTATAAATACCTGCGCCGTCACCGCCGAAGCAGAGCGCAAATCGAGGCAGATTATGCAGAGGGCAAAATCTCTCAATCCCGACGCAAAAATTTTTGTTGTCGGTTGCGCTTCGCAAAATAATCCCAAACAGTTTGCGGATAAAGGCGCCGATTGCATTTTAGGGACGGCAAACAAAATCGCCGTGTGCGACTTTGACTCCCTGCCGTTAAAAAGCAATGCGAATGAATGTCAATACAGTTTTCCGACGGCAAAAGTTTTCGAGGAAACGGGAGTTGCCTCCACTTTCAAGACAAGGCATTTTATCAAGGTTCAGGACGGGTGCGACAATTTTTGCAACTATTGCCTAGTGCCGTATCTGAGAGGAAAACCGAGAAGCAGAAGCCTTGAAAATATATTAAACGAAGTGTCGCAAGTGGCAAAGTCGGCAAAGGAGATAGTGCTGACCGGCATAAATCTTTCCGCTTACGGCTCTGATATAAATCTCGACCTTGCCTTATTGCTTGACGCCTTAAAGCCGTATGACATAAGAGTCAGGTTAGGTTCGCTCGAGGTAAACGTCGTTGACGACCGACTTTTATATGCCGCAAAAAATCTGGGCGGTTTTTGCGATCATTTTCATTTATCCCTTCAAAGCGGCTCGGATAAAGTTTTAAGGGAAATGAACAGACACTACACCTCAAGCGAATATTTTTCCGCCGTTGAAAAGATAAGAAGCTATTTTCCCGAAGCGGCTATAACTACCGACCTTATCGTCGGATATCCCACGGAAACGGATAAAGATTTTGCCGACAGCCTTGAGTTTGCAGATAAAGTTGCGTTTGCCGATATGCACGTCTTCACTTTTTCGCCGAGAAAGGGGACTGAGGCGTATAAGTTAAAACCGCTCGACTCAAAGGTGTTGGCAAAAAGACAATCTGAAGCAAGCGCCCTCAAGCGCAAACTTAAAGATAAATACAATTCCTCATTTTTGGGCAGACCGCTCGAGGTGCTGTTCGAGAGCGAGTCAAACGGGTATATGAGCGGACATTCCAAAAACTATATCACCGTTTACTCTAAAGGAGCAAGACACAACGAAATCAAAACGGTAACGCCGGATAAACTATTTTCAGACGGCGTGACGGTAAAGGAGTAATATATGGAAAACTGTCTTTTTTGCAAAATAATCAAAGGTGAAATTCCCTCTGCAAAGGTTTACGAAGACGACGAAATGCTGATATTTAAGGATATCGCACCTCAGGCAAAGATTCACTATTTACTTATACTCAAAGAGCACTTTGCCAATATCGTCGAAATGACGGACGAGCAGGCGGTAACTCTTGCACGCTGTCTTAAAAAGCTGTCGGGTATGGTGGACGAGCTCGGACTTCAGGGAGGCTTCAGGCTTGTATCCAACAAAGGCGCCGACGCATGCCAAAGCGTAGAACATTTACATATCCACATTTTGGGCGGCGAGAAGCTGTCCGAGAAAATGGCTTAACTGTGTCCGTATATGTTTGCTTTTTGCGCATCATGAGTTTTTGTCCAAACGCTTTAACCTGAAATTGTTGCAAAGTAAAGAAAGGTATAGGGCGGTTTAGGAAAAATCGGCGCAGTTTATTTTAATTTATATGACGTGCAATATCGGTTGACAAAATTTTTAAACAGAGTATAATTATTTGGTAGCAAAAGGCTAAAATTTCAATTCGGGAGGTGAATACAGCATGTCAACGGTCAAAGTTGGAGAAAACGAAAGTTTAGACAGCGCACTCCGCCGTTTCAAGAGAAAGGTGGGACGTGACGGTATCATCGCCGATTTGAAAAAAAGAGAGGCTTACGAAAAACCGAGCGTTAAACGCAAGAAGAAAGCGGAAGCCGCAAGAAAGAGAATGTATAAAGCGTAATCGCTGTCAAAAAGTCGGCACAGTGTCGGCTTTTTTGTTTATTTGTGATAAGGGGGATTTATGAAGTTCACAAAAGCATTTACCGTTTTAATTTTAGTATTTATTTTGTCATGTTCCGTTTTTATTTTTTCGGCATGCGACGGCAGTGCGGATTCTTCCGCAAAGGGTGCCGTGTATGAGGAAAATTTTACGCCGACAAAAGATAAGGCAATGATATTGATTCCCGGGCTTATGGCAAGCGCTCTGTTCAATGCCGAAACGGACGAGGCTATCTGGTCGCCCAAAGGATTTTTAAATTTAGTTGGCGAATTTGACGACAATTTATCCGCACTCGACGCCAAGTACGAGGGCAATACTTACAATAACTCCGACTACGACAAGGAAAAACAGAGATTGCTTCAGGATTTGCTCATCAAGTATATGGGCTGCGACGACAACGGCGTTCCCAATACCACCGTCCGAGTTGCCAATATGTCGAGCGAAAATCCTACCGACGCTTTCGGCGGTATGGGCTATCTTTATAAAGATTTATACGCAAAATACCGCGAGCAATACGACGTAGTGGTCTGGCAATACGATTGGAGACAATCCAACGTCGAATCTGCTCGTCATCTCGAAGAATTTATCGATAAATGCGGCTGGAGCAAGGTTCAGTTTTATACCCATTCAATGGGCGGCATCGTCGTTTCAAATTATCTCAAAGACGCAGCAAACAGAAGCAGGGTTGAACTGTTCATGCCTTTCGGCGCACCGCTCCTCGGCTCCATGGACGCCGTTACAAACCTTTTCAGCGAGGAGGCGCTTGCTTTCGTAAAGGATTTGTTTAAGGGTATGGGTATGGATTTCAATCTTGCGGAAGTCGCAAGGCTTATCCCGTCCGTTTACGAGCTTTTGCCTACAAAAGAATTTTTCGAGCTTTACGGCGAGGGCGATTCGCCCATCTTTATAAACGGTCAGCCTGCCACGTATTCGCAGTTTATGGATAGCCTTCTGACGCAATCGTGGGTCAAAGGCTCGGACGGCGAAGTGAAAGATTTCATCAAAAATCTTGAAGCATATCAAGATGCGTTTTTCGTCAATGCAAGTTACGACAGCAAAAACGGAGTGTGGGTTGAGGACTCAAACTCCGAGCAAAAAGTGCACGTTTCGCAGCTCGTTCCCACTCAATACGTCATCGGCGTAGGCAAGTTTACCGTCAACAGGTCACACCTTGTCGGCGAGGATACGGTATCCGAAGACTATACCGATCAAGACAAAACGGAAATTGACGCATCCGGTTCGATTTTCTCAAACTATATCGGCGTTACAGGCGGGCAGGGCAACGGCAAAGTTTTTATAAGAGATTATGAAACGGGTATCTTCAGAGGTCTCGGCGACGGCACCGTCCCGGCTTACAGCGCTTCTTGCGGACAACCGCTCGACTCTTCAAACTGCCTTCTCGTATACGGCGTAAAGCACGGTCCGCTCCTCAACGATTCGGTTGACAGCATAAACGGCTATTGCCCGGCTTATCTTACCGGACTTGCATATATAGACGAGGTTGTCCCAAACTACGTTGCCAAAACGGATGCGGAACTCGTCCTATCCGACGTCAACGGTAGCGGACGTCCGCAAAACGTCAATGCGGTAAGCGACGAAATAAAAATAACGGCAATAACTGTCGGTTCAATCATGACGGTGGCTGCTGTCGCAGTTGTTTTGACTTTCATTTTGACGAAAAACAAACGCAAAACAAAAGATAACAGTGCCGACTGATATGCATTATCAAGGCGATGTATTATGGCTTGGCAAGTTGCTCTAAAATTTAAAATTGTGGCTTTAAACGCTTGCTAAAATCAAAAAAAACATATATTATAATAGTCGCTAAGGCGACTGTTATACGGGGATATAGCTCAGATGGTAGAGCGTTGCGTTCGCATCGCAAAGGTCACGAGTTCGAATCTCGTTATCTCCACCAGTCCAAACCTAAAACGAACTCCTTTTGAGAGAACAGTTTTAGGTTTTTCTTTTTTTGTTGCAGACCTACTCTTATCAGATACTTTTCCGACAGTATTTTGGCGTTATTCAAAGAAAAACCGACGATATACAAATACCGACAGAAAACAATAATGCGTTAAAACTCAAAATAGCTGCACGGAGAATAAGGGCGGATCGCCAAGCGGTTCAGCGGCGACCGCCCGTTTCCGTGCGCTTTGAGTTCCGCCTTGTTCCGTTGTTGTTATGGCGGTTGCTTGAACGGCGAGGCGTAGCCGAGCCGCTCGTTTATTCAAGCACCCGCCAAAATGCCAAAACGCAAAAAACACATTGGCAGTTTTAATTTACCGACAAGAAATCGCTTGCTATTGTTCGCGTTTTAGAATATAATAGAAACAGAAAATTTCAAGGAGCAAGGATATGCTAAGCTATATTTCAGCTAAAGAAGCTGCAGAAAAATGGAATATCTCACAAAGGCGTGTGGCTATTCTCTGTTCAGAGAAACGTATCTATGGGGCAATGATGGTCGGCAATATGTGGATTATTCCGTCAAATGCCGAGAAACCTATTGATAAAAGAACTGTTCGTTACGAAAAATCAAAAACGATTATTCTTAAACCTTTTGTAAAATGGGTAGGAGGAAAAAGTCAACTTATCGAACAAATCGAAAAAATGCTCCCTACAGATGGCGAAAAAGTTTTGACAAAATATGCCGAACCTATGGTTGGCGGTGGTGCACTGTTTTTCAGCTTACTTTCAAAATACGATTTCGAAGAATTGTATATCAGTGATATAAATGCTGAACTTATAAATGCATATCAAGCCGTAAAAAATGATGTGGATAATTTGATTGCAAAACTTAGCGAAATGCAAATGCTGTTTTTACCTATGGATGAAAACGGCAGAAAATATTTCTACTATACCGTTCGTGAAAGATTTAATTCAACGACATTAACCGAAGAAACGGCAACGGAAAAAGCGGCACAGTTTATTTTCTTAAATAAAACTTGTTTTAACGGACTTTATCGCGTAAACAGGAAAGGACAATTTAACGTTCCTATGGGTGCGTATAAAAACCCGACTATTTGCGACGATGAAAATTTGCGTAATATACATGAAGCATTGCAAAACGTTACTATCGTATGTGGCGATTATTCATTGTCAAAATCGTTTATTGATCAAAATACGTTTGTGTATCTTGATCCCCCGTATCGTCCTATTTCTGAAACATCAGCGTTTACTTCCTATAATTCCGACGTGTTTGACGATGATGATCAAATTAGGCTTGCAAGATTTATAGACGAAATCAATGCAAGCGGCGCAAAAATAGTTTTAAGCAATTCCGATCCGAAAAACGTCAATCCAGACGATGCATTTTTCGATGAACTCTATAAGGCATATCAAATTAAGCGTGTATCAGCAACCCGTATGATTAACAGTAAAGCCGACAGTCGCGGGAAAATAAATGAATTGCTTATTTGCAATTAAGGAGAAGAATTCTATGAAAAGAAATTTTAATGAATGGCTTAAAACTTTCAAATCAAGCATTTGCGATTACGGTTATTATGTTGATTTTGAAAAAGTTTATGGCAATATCGAAAATATAAAAGTTGAATTGAATATACTCAACTCGCTTATCGGATCGAAAAATATAGAACACGATTTTAATAAACTGATAAATGATTATCCACAAGTGTTGAAGTGTATTCCCATTTTGCTTGCCGTTCGCGGCCGCGAAATTTATGCTATTGACGGAGATGGAGAATATCTTTTTAATTTTTACAAGCCCAATTACACTACAAACGAATACATAATGTTCATGCATAAAACAGGCTTGTTTGATTTAATTTCAACGCACGTTATAAGCAATCTGGTAGATTATGTTACAGGCGTAGAGGTAGGTTTGGACAGCAATGGTCGCAAAAATCGTGGCGGTCATTTAATGGAAAATCTTGTAGAAGATTATCTTATTAAAGCAGGTCTTATTAAAGGCGAGACATATTTTAAGGAAATGAAGCTGTCTGCGATCGAAAGGAAATGGGATATTGATTTATCAGGCATTTCTAATCAAGGTAAAGCCGAAAAACGTTTTGATTTTGTTGTTAAGAAAGGCAAAACAATATATGCAATAGAAACAAATTTTTATACAGGCGGAGGTTCAAAACTTAACGAAACCGCGCGCAGTTACAAAACAATTGCTTTAGAGGCTAAAGAAATTGACGGCTTTGCTTTCGTGTGGTTTACGGATGGAGCTGACGGTTGGAAATCTGCTCGCCACAATTTAGAAGAAACTTTTGACGTTTTAGATAATATGTACTGTATCGCCGATTTGGAAAACGGCATGATCGAAAGGTTGTTTGATTGATATGGCGAAAAAAATTCCTCTACAACCCGAAAATTTTGAACTGGAAACGAATACAGTATGGTCGTTTCCCGATCGCGGTAAATGGGCAACACATGACGCGAAATATCGTGGTAATTGGTCGCCGTACATTCCTCGAAATGTAATTTTACGCTATTCGCAAGAAGGCGATACCGTTTTAGATCCTTTTGTAGGTGGCGGGACAACCGCTGTCGAGGCTAAACTTACTAATAGGAACTTTATCGGTTTTGATATAAATCCCCGTGCGGTAGAGTTAAGCCGCAATAAATGCGAATTTGAGTTTGATACCACTGCTACCACTCAAATTGACGTTGCAGACGTAAGAAAATTGCCGCTTGATAACAATTCCGTTGACCTTATCTGCGCTCATCCGCCTTATGCAGATATTATTCATTATAGCGAAAATATTGACGGCGATCTTTCGCTTTTAAAGACAAAAGATTTTTTGTTTGAAATGGGAAAAGTGGCTGACGAATTTTATCGTGTGCTGAAAAAGGATAAATTCTGTGCTATTCTTATGGGTGATACACGTAAAAAAGGTATGGTTCAGCCACTTGCTTTTGAAACAATGCGTATTTTTGAAATGGCAGGCTTCAAGACGAAAGAAATTATAATTAAGGAACAACACAACTGCAAAGCAACGGGCTATTGGAAAACAAATAGCATAAAATTTAATTTTCTTTTACTCGCTCACGAATACTTGTTTGTGTTTGAAAAGTTATAAAAGTAGGAATATATATAGAGAACATACTCAATACCGAACTTGCAAGGCTTATAGACTTATTATCAGCCTTGCAAGATAAAAAAAGTTTTAATGCTTACCTCGAAAAGATTAAAAACCATAATACCCTTTCTTATGCTGAATTAAAGTACTATTTAGAGCAAATTCAAGAAATCATCCTTTCATATGATGATCATTATATTTGGAGTGAAGAATTATCTGCTATCAGTAAATGTTTATTGTTGCAAGATGAAATTGAGCGTGAAAAAAATAAAAAAATAAAGGAACTTGAGCCTTTAAAAAAGTTTTGGAATAGTTTCAAATTATGGACGGAACGAGAATTGCCATATCTTAAAATTCTAAAGGATTACTATATAAGATATGATAACTGGGATAATGGTACATATTATTTAGATATAGATATGCCTATGGAATTTACAAAGGCGTATGGGGTCAATTACGATGGACAGTTTGACAAAGAATACATTAGTGTGTCCGATTTAAAAATGTTTATTGAACTGTTTTATCATGAGTTTGTCGAAAATCGTTATGAGTATACTATAAACGTTAATAAGTATTTTTCAAAGTTTTCTATACCATACAAATTGGCTAATGGCAAATTGACTAAAAAGGGATATAAATCAACAAATGAGAATACTCGAATACTAAATTACCAAATGCTTGAAAGAAAAATCATTTGGTCTGAAGAAAAAATTTTAGGTTCTGAAAAATTGGATAAACATACAGCCTTAAACTATATTACTGATAGTTTGCAATATATTTTATCTTTGATTAAAAATGAATGCACAAAAGGAAAACAAATCGAACAAAAATGTGCAAATTTAATTGCTAAAGAAACATCAAAAATGTATTCTGTTGTAAAAACTGAAGTAGAAGAAATTCAAAAGATAGTTAATGAATATTTCGATATACGGCATAATGAGTATATTAGTAGTTCAAAAAAAGTTCGAGAACCGATAAACGATAATGTTTTTATTGAATATTTATATAATAGAATCTATGCTTTGCTTTTTCTACTGAAAGTAAGTTATTCTAAAAATTTGCCAGAAGAAAATTACAATCAAAAAAATGAAAACGACTTGCCCTTTTAATATTCGTTTTACGTTACTATTTATCCACCAAAACCGAACCGGAAGGTTCGGTTTTTTTATCGGGCGGAAAGGCAAAACTTCTGATTGAAAAAATGTTTTGATTTTAAATTGATTATCGGATTGATTATCGGTTGGTGCAATTTTAAACTCACGGGGGAGTGGGCAGTTGAGAGCGAGCAATTACATTTTGAAATGTCGATATGTTTTTAGGTTGAAAAATTAAACATAAGATTGAGGATTTTGACAAAAAACAGTCGTTTATTTGTTAATTATTTCCAATTGGGTCGTTTTTTGAAATATTTGAAAAAATTTTAAAATTAGGTATTGAATTTTTGTGTTTTATTTGTTATTATATAAATAAATATAGTAGCATTTTACTAAATCGCTATAAATTTTCTACGTTGATGTGGTGTTAGGAGGAAAACATGGGCAAAAATAAGAGTTCATACGATAATATCGTGCTTAATGACCGTTGTTTGGCTAAGGCTTCGAACAGAGAACAAATGACGATCGCTAATTCGTTCGGCAACGTCAGGCAAAGAGAAGAAGCCGAAAGACTTAAGTTTGAGGCTAAAAGAGCGCATGACGCCGAAGTTGAAGAGAAAAAGCGCATAGAGAGAGAAAAGGAAAGGGCTAAATATATTGCCGAGCAGGAAAAGCGCAGACAAGAGGAGGAAATTCGCCGTCAAGAGCAGCAGGCTCAAGAGGAGCAACGCCGTCAACTTGAGGAAGAAGCCAAAATCAGATATAAGGCTCGTATGCAAGAACTTGCCGAAATGCGCGCTAAGCAAAAGTATGAAAGAAAGATGGAAGCCAGAGCGAGCATTACCAATATGCTTGCAAGTCTTGAAAATCAGAGAATTGAAAATGCTGAAAGAGAAAAGCAGTATTATTTAAATCTCCAACAAAAAAGGCGCGATATTGAAAAATTCCAGATAGAAAACGCAAAAGAACAGGCCATGTTGCACAAAGAAAGAGAGATGGAAAAAGCTAAAGTGCAAAAAGACCACGAAAAACTTATGGACGCTCTTATGGCTGAAGCACATCATCAAGCCGTCGAGCATGAAAAAGAAAAGGCTGCCAATGAAAAAGAGGAGCAACGCAAAAAAGCCGAAAGAGATAAGGCTTTAAACAGCAGGCTTCAAAAGTTTAAGGAAGAAACGGAAAAGGAAAGACAGCTCAGAGTTTCTTCTAACGCTAAGGCAAAGGCAGAACAGGAAAAGAAAATTCAAGCTCAAATCGCAGACGTTTTGAAGAAGCAAAGGGAAGCGGACAGACAGCGTCATCTCGAGTATCAAGCGGAGCAAAAGGAAATCGCAGAAACGAGAGCACGTCAAAGAGCTGAAATTAACGCAAGGATAAAGGCTGACGAAAAAGAACGTCAAAGAATTAAAGCCGAAGAAGAAAAGCAAGCTCGTATCGAGGAAAAAGAAAGAGCCGCTAAGACCAAGGCTGCTATCGAAGCGGAACGCAAAAAGGCTTTGGAGCGTCACGCAGAAAGAATGGCTGAACTTCGCTTAGAAGAAGAAGACAATAGAGAAAGGCTTGCGGAAATCAATAAGGTTAAAGAAGAAGAACAGCGCCGTCGTAAAATGCGTCAGGCTGAGATAGAAAGAGAGAGAATCGCAGACGAAAAGGCTCGTGAAGCTATCTTTGAAAACGCAAGAAAACAGGCGGAAAAAATCTCGGCAGTCGGCGTAACGGACAAAAAGATTGCTCCTAAAAAAGCAGATAAGCCCGTTGCCGAAGCTCCTAAAGCAGAAGATAAAAAAAAACAAAGTAAAGAAGTAATTCCTGCTGAAAAAAAAACTAAAAAGGACGCAACCGCAGAGTTAAAAGCAAAGAACGACCTTTTAAACGAGAAATCTCAAAAGCAGGCTAATTCCGCAAAAAAATCGGCAGACAGTGCTGAGCAAAAAAAAAATAGCGAAGACGAAAAGCTGATTAAGGAATTGCAAAAAGCCAAGGAGAACGCTGAAAAGAATTTAAAAGCGGTGCAGGATAAAGAGGAAAAGAAAGATTTTTCTATGACGCTTAGAGAAATCAAAAGACCTTCTAAAATCAAAAACGCAACGCTTACAATGTCGCAAATCGTAAAAGCATTCCCCACGGGCGGAACGGTGGATATCGCATCGCTCAAGAAAAAGGGACTTATTGAACAGGACGTAAACGAATTGTTCGTCAAAGGTAAAGCCACGCTCAACGACATAAAACTCGTAGTAACCGCTAATGAATTTGAACTTGATTCAATCAAATCCATCAAGGCGGGAAAGGGCAGAGTTATACAGCTTGTATACTCCGTCCCGAAACTCGTTTTCCGAGGCGCAAACTCCAATACCAACAACTAATCAATCTGAAATAAAAGGGCGAGAAATCGCCCTTTTATTTTGCGTTTTTGCCCTTTGAAATCCTTAGCTTTGCATGGCATTGTGTTTTTATTAAGATTCAATAAAAGATTTTTTTAAATGAATTCGGTTTCAAAAAAAAAGTAAAAAGCAACAGACCTTAATTGCTTATTATAATTTAAAGCGCATACATTTATTTATATCATTTGCGGATAAATGAGGCTGTTTGCTAAATAACATAAATAATTGCATTAAAATTGAAAAGATATTGATTTTTTGATATCGGTTGTGTTAAAATCATTTCGAGGTAATTATGAAAGAGATAGACGGTCAAGAAAATCAAACTCCTAAAAAGAGGAGAGGCAGGGAGATATCTGCCGATATAGAAGCTGTATCAGACGGAATGGAATGTTCTACTTCTAAAAGGGTTTCCGCTGTACAAACGGAAAAGTTTGTCCTTTGGGTTGTGTTACTTTTGATTTTGATAACCGTCGTTTTGGTCTTGTTTTTAGCCGGTAATATCGACGTTTACTATGAAGGTGAAAGTCTTGTCATAAAGTCGTCCATGACCACTTATTCTGTTTTGCTTAAAAACATTAAAACGGTGGAATTGTCAAGCAATTATGACAAAGGTTCAAAAATTATGGGGACGGATTTATACAGAGTTTCGGAAGGAACGTATTCCAACTCGTCTTACGGAAGATATAAATTGTTTGTATATAACAGCGTCCCGAGATATATAACGATAAACTGCGACGGCGCATATATCGTTTTAAACCTCGATACCGTAGAGAAAACGGAGAAGCTATATAACAATTTAATTGAAAAGTTAGGTTTGTGATTATTTTGTATTCAAAACAAATTAGCCTAAAAAAAATAAAAATGCTATTGCATTTTTATTTTTAATTATAGATATAAAACTATCCGAGGAAAATATGAACAATTCCCAATTTAACTGCCCGAATTGCGGGTCAAACGATTTATTGTTGATGACATCTTATACTTGCAAGTGTCATCATTGCGGTTCGGTTTTTAACGTCGAGAGGGATAATTCTAAAAAGAATAATATAGTAACTAAAATCGTTACAGACGAGAGGCAGATTTTTTTGGCCTTGCCGAAAAACGGAGAGATAATGGACTTTATTAAGTCCTCTTTTGTAAAACTGTATACCGACGAATTCACTTCCGTTAATACCGTCAACGCCAATTTTGCTCCTGCATACGAGGAAGTGTCGACGTTTGGCGTCATCGAGGCTGATTATGCGCTGTCATATTCTGCCGATATAGGTTATGACAGGACGGAAACCTATTACGAAACGGAAACTTATTACGTCAACGGTAAGCCCAATTACAGACAGGTTGCTCGCACGAGAGTGGTGACCGATTGGCATCCGATAAGTTCTACATATTTTGGCGGAGATATTTCAACTTTTTGCAAAATAGACGACAATGATGGAATATACGACGTATCGACAGAGGAAAAGCATTTTAAAGATATTTACAGCTACAACTCTTGTGTTCCGCTGAACAGTTTAACCTACGCAGTTACGCCGTTTAGCGCCACGGAAGATATGCTAAGCAGTGCCATATCGGCAGGCGAGGATATCGCCGCAAGTCAATGTCAGAATTCTTTGCCGGGCGACCATGTAGCAAATTTCAGATATACGGCAACTCACACCGTTAAAAAAATATATAACGTTTCAAAGCTCGACTACGTTTTGCCATATTCCGTAGGGGAACAAAATTATTGTATAAGGGGTTGCTCGTTCGACAACGTCCCGCATCTCGATTATTCGCCAAAAGATGACGTTTCAAAAAATATCAAAAAACAAACGGCAAAAGTTTTCGGACCGCTTCTCTTTGTTCCGCTTATCCTGTTTTTGATAGGCGCAGCCTTATTGAGCGTATTTTTTGAAATGTTTTATCTTTTTGCCGTCCCCGGTGGTTATTTGCTGATTGTCGGTATTATCTGGGCGGCAGTTAATGCCAACAAAATAAAAAAGACGAAAGAAACAAACAGGCGGTTGAAGAAGGAAAAACTTGACAAATTACTCAAAGAATATTCTTTATCGTGATTTCGTCAATTATCGGTTTGATTTCGTCAATTATCGGTTTGATAGAGTTTTCAATTTGTTATATTTTAATTTTAAGCATATATTTGAAATAATAAACTAAAAAAGTCGCCTTATGGCGACTTTTTTTGGCTTTTGATTTAACGGTATATTATATAAATTAATGCGTATAGGTTTTTGATTGTAAATTCTCTTAGAAAATATTATATGTATAACTACGGCGCAAATATACGGGTTTAAACTCAGCGAGCTTTTATACGACGCACGGCAAATTTGATAGATACTAAATTCAAAGAGTTTTAAATTTAATGCGCCGTAAATTTAAACATAAAATAAGAAAAGTTTAAAATCAGTCCTCGGTGAAATTTTTTGTCTTTTTAAGTTTTCCCGAGCTTTTTTTGTTATCGTCGCCGTCTTTTTTCTTTTTAAGCCTGGTTGTCACGATAAATATCACTATGCCGACAACGAGTGCGACGGAAACGCAGACTATGGCAATTATCTGGGCATTGGTCAATCCGCCGAATTTCACCTGTGACGCCTTGATATAGCCTATTTGAGTTCCTATCTGCACCTTGTAAAAGCCGTTAACCTGTTTTGAAAAAACCGTCAGTTCCTTTCCGTCGATGAGTTTGTCTATCACCGAAGAATCGGAATCGGGCAGGGCGTAAAGATTGACTTTTTGTCCTATCTTATCCGCTTTTGCTCTGCCGTATTCGGTAGGTTCGTTGGTGAGTGCGGTAGGAGCGTCGAGCGCCACTTCCGATACCTTCACGAAATATTTTTTAGAATCATATTCCACCTTATAATAAGTTATCAAATTAAAGTAGCTTTCTCCGCAAACGGTAAGTTTTGTGTTTTTAGGCACTTCTATGCTGTCGGCGGAAGTATCCGGGTAGTTGTATAACGTAGCCTTTGAATGTAACACTTTTAGCCCTAAACCGCCATCATAGTCGGGAATTAACGCAAGGTCTTCGGTTTTTATATATCCGAACGTGCCGCCTTTTAATACGTATGAGAAGGTATCGTCCAAAGTGGCAAGTTTTATCACTCGAGTATCCTGCGGCAATTCCTCTACGTATTCAAAGTTGTTGGGATTCAAATAAAACAGGGTGGTTTTATTTGTTTTCGTCGTATCGGCACATTGCGGTGTAGGAGCGGGAACGGTTTCAAACGTTTCCTTTGTGGTAAATTCAAAATGCGAGCATTTACCTGCAAACGATTTGTCGGAAGTAAAAATCAGTCTGCCGTCTTCGGTGATAAAGACGGACGAAACGTTTCCCGTTTGATAGTGTTCGAGATTAAGCGTTATTTCGCCCTCTTTTTCAAATGACGATACCTTTCTGACATATTTACTTAAAACTCCGTCATAGGTAACCGTGACAAGGTTGCCCACATAGTCGACGTCAAAATCGGAAATGAGCGAGCAGTTTCCGTTAAAAGGAAAGGCAACCGGGGTTTTTTCCTTGGTGAACGCTTTAATCTCCGTGTCGGTCAATACGTAAACAAGGCTACCTTCGCTGTTTGCGACTATCTTTCTGCCGTTAGACAGAGCCGTGAAAAGATTCAGCTTTTCGTCCTTTATAGTGTAGATGCCGTTTTGTGTCAACGCATATATTGTATCGTCGTCGGCGTCAACGGACAGCACGGGGGAGTCGAGATTATAACTTTCGTTGCCAAAATATACGAGGTTTCCTGCGGCGTAACATACCTGACCCTGAACATAGCATACCGACGTAGCGTTTGACGCTTCCACAATTTCCGCCTTGCCGTCCTTTATTATATTTAAACCGTTTGAATCGGTAAAATACAGAGTGCCGTCAACTTCTATAGCGTCGTTTGGCTGATTTGACATACACGTTTGACTTATCGTCTTTTTGTGTTCTATTTCCGATTGCGTGGCGTATACGTCGATTTTGTTTTCGTCATAGTTAAAAAGATAAAAACCGTTTTCGTCGGCAAAGGCGTCAAAGGCAGAGGTGATTTTCAAAGAGCCGTATTCCGTGCCGCTTTCGTCGTAGAAGAACAGCTCGTCGCCTTGAAGTACGGCTATTTTATTGCCAACAAAAACCCTGCCGTGTGCGCTAATTTCAAATAGCGATTGGCAGGAAAAGTCGGAAATATCCGTTTTATAAACGTAAAATTTTAAGCCTGTTTCAACGGTAAAATTTATCGAAACGGAATAGATATAGTTTTGCCGACAGTAGGTATAGCTGTTTGCGAGGTAGGAAACAGTCTGCGATTTGACAGGCAGGAGAGAATCGTCGAAAGCTACAACTTCGCCTGTTACGTTGTTTATTGCTAAAAGTCGGGAAAATTCGCCGTAGGTATATAAAATATATTCCGTCGTCACCGCATCGAGGACAACGTCCTCCAATGCGCCTGTGGTAAGGGAAAGTTTTTTAAATGACGAGCCTGTGTTTATGATAAAATAATCGCCTGACTTAACAAACTGTTTTACGTCGCACTCTACCGGGTAAAAAGCAGTTGTGTCGCCCAAGGCAACGATTTTGGACGAATCGTATACATAATGCGTTCCGTCATAAAAATATGCGGTGGGAGCTGTCAGCTGTATGTAGTCGCTTGTCGGATATATTATTTCATAGTTGTCGGTTTCGGCGGCATATGCAACCGTGGCAGTCGAAAAAGAAAGCAGTGCGATTGCTGCCGTCAAAAGCATAAAAACAAATATAACAATACCCGATTTCTTGGTCAAATTCATATATTCACCTTTTTATATAATAATAGATTAAATTTATAAATAAGTCAATAAACTATCAAAATAAGTAGCCCGTATCGTGGGTATATTGAATCTTTGCCGTGACGTATTTTGAAATATATAAAATTCTTTTATTGCCTTTTTAGTTGCTATTTGATATAATATCAAAAGGAGTTAATATGGCTAAACGTAAATTTTACTATAAAAAAGAGAGTAAACCTCAAAAACCTCAAAACTTGTTTGACGCTCAGATGGAGCAAAAAGCCAAATCTGTTTCAATAGACGATTTGTCTTTGAGCGAGGTTACTTGCGCTTTACTCAAAAAGAACAATTTTAAAACGTGTTCCGATCTTGTCGTCAAGACGGAAAAGGATATGTATAGAATTCAGAATTTCGGCAAAAAGCACCTTATCGAAATATCGAAGGCGCTTAAAGCCAAAGGATTTTGTTTCGCTTCGCTTCCTGCGCCTCAAAAGCCGTCGAAGGAATCGCAGCAGTCCTCCAAAGAACAGGGCAAACAAAAACAAAATGCAAAATCCTCTGTCGGACAGGAGAAAAAGAGTGAGCAAAAGCACTCTAAAGAGCCTGCCGAAGTTTTGCCCAACAGAAAATTTTTCACTCTCAGCGGAAAGTTAAGACAGGGCGAGGGCAGACCGAAATACGACCATGCCGAAGCCAAGGCGATATCTTCGGTGCCGTATCCGCCGTCCGAGTGGAGAAAGGTGCAAAGAGGCTCAAAGTGGGGATTTTATGACGGCGAAAAAAACGTCATAGAGCCTCGCTATGATGAAGTATTCTCTTTCAAAGAGGGTCTTGCCTGCGTAGAACTCGACGAAAAGTGCGGATTTATCGACGATAAAAACAACGTTGTTATTCCGTTTGAATACGAATCCGCTTTGAGTTTTTCGGAAGGATATGCAGTTGTCGTCAAAGACGGAAAATGCGGTTATATCGACAAGAAAAACAATCTCGTCATCGGTTTCGATTTTGACGCCGCCACACCTTTTGAGGGCGGAGTGGCAAGAGTTAAAAAGGACGGCAAGTGGGGCGTTGTCGATATTAAGGGTGACGTAAAATGGAACGCCAAATAGCACCATGTTTTAAATGTGCGATTGCCATTCACAAATAATAATAGGTATAAACCGCACAAAAATTTTATGGCATATTTATATTGACATACTTGTTTAAAATACAAGACTTTGTTTAAACAAAATATTTTGTTTAAATAAAAAACTTTGTTTAAATAAAAAACTTTGTTTAAATGAAAGATTTTGCTTAAATAAAATTCTCAGTTTAAATAAAAGATTTTGTTTAAATAAAATACTCAGTTTAAATAAAAGACGCAAACGGCTGTTTGCGTCTTTTTAAATTTTAAAACCGTTTGACGGAAACGGCAAAGGCGCAACTGATATGACGGTTTCAAATGGTGTTCTGACTATTGCATTATTATGTTGAAAAACCGTTATGCCTATCCAAAAACGGGTAAAGGCTTTAGGTCAAAGATATGCGAGGTATATGTCCAAAGATGTGAGGGAAATGTGAGCAAAGATAGGGGAGGTATAAGAACAAAGATAGGATAGATTTAAGAATAAAGACAGGTTTGAAGAGTGTTAAAGAGGGATGTGTGACGAAATATATTACATATTTCAAAGGCAGGTAAAAACATAAATATTTATAACCAAATAGGCTAATAGCCAAAACTAAGTTAAAGTATGATAGTTTCTATATGAAAAAAGCCTGCCGAAAGGCAGGCACGAAAAATTCGTGATAAATTATTTACCCAATTCTGCTTTGAGGTTTGAAAGCGCTCTTGAAATGGTGGCAACTTTTCTCGAGCAGGTATTGTCGGCGTAAACACCGTCATATCTTGCTTTATCGATGACGCTTACGGTTTCAGGCAAAAGTTTTTCGGCAAGCTCCAAATCCTTTGCGGCGATGGCTGCATTGTATTTTTTGATTGCGTTTTTAACTCTTGATTTTTTCTGAACGTTTTCTGCGTTTTGTCTTGCCGAAACACGAACTCTTTTTTTCGCTGATTTAATGTTAGGCATTTTTTTCTCCTTTAAGATACCTTAATTTTCACTCATAAGATAATATCATAAGAAAATATTTTTTGCAACAAATTTCGCATTGTTTTTTTTAAATAAAAAATAATAAAATTATGGAATATATTCAATGCGCCATAGACGGATTTGAAAAGGATAAAAAAACGCAGTCGGTTAAATCGGATTTAAAGTTTGCCGTTAAAAGCGTAACGGAAATTAAAAACGGCAATACCGATAGCGTTTCAAAGGCAGGCATTTATATAACCTACGATTTGAAAAAAGCGCTTGCGGATTGCCGTGCTGATTTTATAAAAAGTTTCGGCATGGATATATTATCTCTTGCAAAAAGCTGTATAAAACTTGAAACCGTGCTTGTCGTGGGGCTCGGCAACAGCAGTTTCGAGTGCGACAGGCTTGGCCCAATCGTGGCGTCAAAAATAACGGTGACCAGAGGGCGTGAATACGTCGTGCAAAACGTTTTGGAATCTAAAAGGCTCCGGCGCCATAACAAAGATAAAAACAAAATTGCCGTCTGCCGAGCGGTGCCAGAGGTTTTATCTAAAACGGGCATTAACTCCAGCGAGTTTGTTGAGGGAATTTGTGAAAAAATAAAGCCTGACCTAGTAATTGTTTGTGATACGCTTTGTACTTTGAGCGTGGGCAGAATAAACAACAGCTTTCAGCTTTCCGATGCGGGTATAAAGCCGGGAGGGGGTGTCGGAGTTGAAACGGGAGATATCTCAAAGGAAAGTTTAAATATCCCCGTGATTGCGATAGGCGTTCCTTTGGTATTGAAAACAAGCGGATTGATTTTCGATTTTCTGAGCGCATACGAAAGCAAGGCAGGCAGGAGCGTCGACATGAAAAGATACGGGCAAATGGTGCTCAGTCAATCTGCAAAATACGTTACGCCCAAAGACATCGATTTTGTTGTCGAGCAAACGGCGGAGATGATAGCTAAAGCTATAGACTTTGCGTTCGGAAATTGTCAGGAGTGAGCAGTTGTCCGTTTGTCGCATTATAATTGTCGGATTATAATAAATTTAATAAACAAGCCCATATTAAATCAAAATTTTTAAAATCACCGCAAATAGAAATAGCCGCTGATTGCTAAATTTTTTTATTGATAAGTCTTTTTAGCAATTCGGCGTAAATTGCCGTCTGTTCTTCTCCGCTGAAGGAAAAACTTACCTTTCCTCGGCTTTCGGACGGTTTAACGGCAAAAGCAAGTTTATAGATGAGCTCGTCGTTGCCGTCGACAATTCGTTTAGGGCACAACAGGTTTTGTATTTTATCCTTCACGAAATTATAATGCGTGCAACCTAGCGACACGGTATCCACTCCGTAATAACAGCCGAGCGTTTGGTATAAATAATCGTCTATTGCCGAGCACTCTTTATTTGCGGTGTAACAATATTGTATAATGCCGGCAAGGTCGGGAGTATTGCCTGTCATACAATCCGGTTTAACGTTGTTTATCGTATTGGGGGTCGCTATAAGCAACGTATTTTTGTCGATATACGGTTTTAAGGTGTAAACGTCCTTTATGCTGTCACCGACGAGCGACGAGGCTGTATAACAGCCTACGACAATTAAATCCGTTTCTTTTTTAATAACTTTAATTTTTTGCAACAGATTTTTCTTTAACAATTCAGAGTTTTTTTGTCCGAAAGGGAAAAGGTCGTTATCGGCAAAATAGAGATAGTCGCAGTCGGGAAAAGACAAAATCAATCTCGACAGGGTTGTAAGTCCGCCTATTCCGCTGTCATAAACGCCGATTCTCATAATTCAAGTTATGAATTGAGCGCCGTAAAATTTACTCGAAAATCAAAAATCGGTCAAATTTTTATAAAATACAATAAAAAAAAGATAAAATATAAATTTTATCTTCGATTATTCGGCATTTTAAAGCCTATAGATAATGTCTTAAAACAAAAGATTATTCGGCGTTTTAAAGCCTATAGATAATGTCTTAAAATGAAAGATTACTCGGCGTTTAAAGCCGATAGATAATATCTTAGAACAGAAGATTATTCGGCGTTTAAAGCCTATAGATAATGTCTTAAAACAAAAGCATATAATTTTAAAAAATCAATATTTACCCGTTTATCGGGGCGTGCTATACTTCTTTGCGTCGCTATACCTCTTGGCGGAATTTAGTTTAAAGGGGTAAAAGCTAAGATATGCGACTAATAAGCTATTTTTAAAGATAGCTTAAAAATCGTTCGATGACGAGCCCGTATTTAAGGTTGTGTCCCTCTTTGACGGTAACGTCAATACAGTCATGCACGAAATCGACAGCCTTTTGAACGGAAGCGCAAAAATCTTCGCCTTTTAACAGAGTCGCCAAAAATACGCCGGATAACACGTCGCCTGCGCCGTGAATGTTAAGGTCAAAGCGTTTGTTAAATTGAAAAGTTATTTCTCCGTTATACAGAGTGGCGGTTCCGCATTTATCCTTGTCGGATATGCCTGAAAGCACGACTTTTTCAAAGCCCTGTTTTTTGAGATTTTTTAAAATCGAAACGGCACTTTCTTTAGTCGGGAGTAAATCCTCTTTGATGCCGGAAAGCATTTTGCCCTCGGTAAAGTTTGGCATGAGTATGTCGGCAAGTTTTACGAGAGAGAGCATTTTTTTGTAGTATTCGTTGTCGAATACGGCGTATAAGCTGCCGTTGTCCGCCATGGCAGGATCGATTGCAATGAGCGTGCCCTTCGATTTTAAATCGGAAGCAATTTCTATTGCAGAATCGACGGCGCTAATCGTGCCCAAAAAACCCGTGTATAGGCAATCGAATTTAATGCCTAACTTTTTGAAATGATTGTAGGCGGGCAAAATAAAATCGCTGAGGTCTTTGAAAGTGAAATCGGGGATAGCCGTTTGAGTGGAATAAAGGGCGGTGGGAAGCGCAACAGCCTCGTGTCCCGCCGCAAAAAGGACGGGAATGGCGCTCGTGAGCGAGCAACGTCCTATAGATGAAAAATCTTGCACAGTTAATATACGCTTATTCATAGCCGTATTTTAGCACTATTTTTGACATTTAGCAAATTTTATTAACAAAAAAAGTGCTTGCAATAACTCTTGCCGTATGATAAAATACAGTAGCCGTGCTAGACGGGGAGCTAGCGGTGCCCTGTAAACCGCAATCCGCTACAGCGGTGTCGAATGCCGATTGAGGTGCGATCTATGGAAGGTTGCGCTGTGCAAGGGACGTTGATAACAAGGTCTTGTGCAATGCTATGCTGTGAACCGTGTCAGAGCTTGACCGCAGCAGCACTAAGCAGATTTTAGCGTGTGCCACAAGGAAGCTTTGAGGGAGTTACCTGCACAGTTTCCGCTTCGGTAGTTCGTATCGATCGAGGCTGCACGGTATTCAAAAACACTCTGCATGGCAGGGTGTTTTTGAATATATCGAGCATAAAGCGGTATTCAAAAACACTTCTTAAGGCAGGGTGTTTTTGAATATATCGAGGCTGCACGGTATTCAAAAACACTCTGCATGGCAGGGTGTTTTTGAATATATCGAGCATAAAGCGGTATTCAAAAACACTTCTTAAGGCAGGGTGTTTTTGAATATATCGAGGCTGCACGGTATTCAAAAACACTTCTTAAGGCAGGGTGTTTTTGAATATATCGAGTGCAAAAACGGTATTCAAAAACACTTCTCAAGGCAGGGTGTTTTTGAATATATCGAGTGCAAAGCGGTATTCAAAAACACTTCTTAAGGCAGGGTGTTTTTGAATATATCGAGCATAGAGCGGTATATAAAAATAATTTTCTAAGAAATGCGTTTTAAATGGTTTCGCTTTTTTTTGCAAAAACAATTTGTTAAAACAATTTGTATTCGTTTGACTTTTTTTAATTTATGAAATTATAATAAACAATAATAATATCAAATTATAATTGAGGATTTATATGTACAGACCTGTTGACACGAATCTCGATTTTGTCGAGAGAGAAAAAGAGATACTCGCTTTCTGGAAAGAAAACGAGATTTTTGAAAAGAGCGTTGCTTTAAACGAAGGCAAAAAGACTTTCACTTTTTATGACGGACCTCCTACGGCTAACGGTAAGCCGCACATAGGTCATATTCTCACCCGTGTCATGAAGGATATCATTCCTCGTTATAAGACGATGAAGGGCTACAACGTATTGAGAAAAGCGGGCTGGGATACCCACGGCTTGCCTGTTGAGCTGGAGGTGGAAAAACAGCTCGGCATAGACGGAAAGCCGGAGATTGAAAAATACGGCATTGAGCCTTTTATAAAAAAATGTAAAGAGTCGGTTTTTAAATATCAGTCGGAATGGGAAAAGATGAGCGACCGTATAGGCTATTGGGCGGATATGAAAAATCCTTACGTTACCTATCACGACAGCTATATCGAATCGGTCTGGTGGTTTTTAAAGACAGTAGACGAAAAGGGACTTTTGTATAAAGGTCATAAGATAGTGCCTTATTGCCCCCGTTGCGGAACGGCGCTTTCTTCTCACGAAGTGGCACAGGGATATAAAGACGTTACCGAAACGTCTATATTCGTCAAATTCAAGGCGGTAGGACAGGACAACACCTATTTCCTCGCCTGGACGACGACTCCGTGGACTTTGCCGTCAAACGTCGCTCTTTGTATGAACCCCAAAGAGGACTATACCAAAATCAAGGTGGGCGACGAGTATTATATTTTGGCGGACGCTCTTATCGACTCGCTTTTCGACAGTTATGAAAAAGTGGAAACGAAAAAGGGCAAGCAGTACGAATTCAGCAAATACGTTCCTCTTTTCGACTTTGCCAAAGTCAAAGAGGGAGAGGCGTTCTATATCACTTGCGACGGTTACGTCACTCTTACCGACGGCTCGGGTATCGTTCATATCGCCCCCGCATTCGGTGAGGACGACGCCAACGTCGGCAAGCGTTACAAACTTCCTTTTGTTCAGCAAGTTGACGAAAGAGGAAAGTTTGTCGAGGGCTCGGGCGAATTCACTTCGCTTTTTGCTAAGGACGCCGACAAACTTATCATAAAAAATCTTTCGGACAGAGGACTTCTTTTTAAAGAACTTATGTTCACGCACTCCTATCCCTTCTGTTGGAGATGCGACACTCCGCTTTTATACTACGCTCGCTCGAGCTGGTTTATAAAAATGACGGAAGTCAAAGAGGCTCTTTTGAAATCGAACGCTTCGGTCAACTGGATGCCTCCTACAATCGGAACGGGCAGAATGGGCAACTTCCTCGAAAACGTCATAGACTGGGGTATATCCCGTGAGAGATATTGGGGAACGCCATTGCCTATCTGGATATGCGACAAGTGCGGCAAAAAGCACGTTATAGGAAGCAGAGAGGAACTCAAAAAACTTTCGGGTATGAAAGAGGATATCGAGCTTCACCGTCCTTATATCGACGCCGTAACGTGGGACTGCGAATGCGGCGGTAAAATGATCAGAGTGCCTGAAGTGTGCGATTGCTGGCTTGACAGCGGCTCTATGCCGTTTGCTCAATGGCATTATCCTTTTGAAAACGCCGACAAGTTCAAGCAATATTTTCCTGCCGATTTCATAAGCGAGGCGGTAGACCAGACAAGAGGTTGGTTTTATACCTTGCTTGCCGTATCTACTTTGGCGTTCGGAAAATCGCCGTTTAAAAACTGTATAGTGCTCGGACACGTCAACGATAAAGACGGCATAAAAATGTCTAAACACAAAGGCAACGTCGTCGACCCGTGGACGGTGCTCGACAAGCAGGGCGCCGACGCCACCCGTTGGCATTTCTACACCTCGAGTGCGCCGTGGCTTCCGTCGAGATTCTATCCCGAAGCTGTTTCGGAAGGACAAAGAAAGTTTTTGGGCACGCTTTGGAATACCTACGCTTTCTTCGTACTCTATGCCGAAATCGATAAATTCGACCCGACGAAATACAGCCTTAAAAATCAAAAGCTATCCATAATGGATAAGTGGATACTTTCAAAACTCAACAGCCTTATCGATTTTGTCGACAACGGACTTAACGAATATAAGATAACGGAAACTGCAAGGGAAATCGGCGAGTTTGTGGACGAGCTTTCAAATTGGTACGTTCGCCGTTCGAGAGAAAGATTTTGGGGCAGCGATATGACGGACGATAAAGCCGCAGCTTATACGACGCTCTATTCCGTGCTCAAGACTCTGTCTTTCGTCATTGCGCCTTATACTCCTTTTATGGCGGAATCCATTTATCAAAATCTCGTCCGTCCGTTTGAAAAGGACGCTCCGCTCAGCGTGCACCTTGCTTCTTTCCCCGTATCGGATAAAACGTATATAAATTCCGAACTTGAAAAGGGTATGGAAGACGTTTTAAAAGTCGTCGTCTTGGGCAGAAGCGCAAGAGCTAAGTCGAACATCAAAAACAGACAGCCGCTTTCAAAACTTATGTATAACGGACATAAGGATTTGCCCGTCGAGCTGAAAGGTCTTATAGAGGACGAACTGAATGTCAAAGAGTGCGTCATTTCCGACAACAGCGCCGATTATATAACCTACGAGTTAAAGCCGCAGCTCAAGACGCTCGGACCCAAATACGGAAAATTGCTCGGAGGAATAAGGCAATTCTTATCTTCCTGCAACGGCAAGGAAGTAGTCGAAGCGGTAAGGGACGGCGGAGTTTATAAAACGAAAATCGACGGCTCGGACGTAGAATTTGCCGAATCCGACCTTCTCATATCCGTCAAGACGAAAGAGGGATACTCTTCGGAAACCGACGGCTCGGTCACCGTAATTTTGGATACCGAATTAAACGACGAACTCATTAAAGAGGGCGTGCTAAGAGAAATCGTTTCAAAAATTCAGACGATGCGTAAAGAGGCGGGATTTGAAGTTACCGACCACATCTCGGTAGGATATAAAGCGGAAGGACTTGCCAAGCAGGTGCTTGACGAGAAAAAATATTTAAAAGACGTTCTCGCTTTGGACGCTTGTGAAACAGTCGACGGATATACGAAAGAGTGGGATATAAACGGCAACGCCGTTACTTTATCGGTCAAGAAGAAATGAAATATTCCGACGAATGGAAAGATTTTGAAGTAATAGCGACCGGAAACGGCGAAAAACTCGAAAGATGGGGCAATCTTTTGCTTATACGGCCGGACCCTCAGGTCATCTGGAAACCCTCCAAGCCGCTCAGAAGCTATAAGGGAATAAACGCCGTCTATAAGCGCAGTTCCACCGGCGGTGGATATTGGGATTATTTAAAAGACACGCCCGAAGAATTTTTCATAGGCTGGCGAAACTTAAAGTTTAAGTTAAAACTTATGGGCTTTAAGCATACGGGGCTTTTCCCCGAACAGGCGGTAAATTGGGCGAGAATGATAGATCTCATAAAGGGGGCGGGAAGGAACATATCCGTCCTCAACCTTTTCGGATATACGGGAGCCGCAACCGTGGCTTGTCTTAGCGCAGGAGCTTCGGTTTGCCATGTGGATTCGGCAAAAGCTATGGTAGAGAGATGCGGTGAAAACGTCCGTCTTTCAGGGCTTGAGAAAGCGCCTGTCAGATATATTATAGACGACTGCTTCAAATTCTGCGAAAGGGAATTAAGACGAGGCAAACGCTACGACGCCATAATTTTGGACCCTCCGAGTTTCGGAAGGGGACCTAACGGCGAAAAGTGGAAGATAGAAGATTCCGTTTGCGACCTTATCGAACTTGTCGCAAAACTCCTAAGTGACGAACCGCTCTTTGTTTGCCTCAATTCATATACTACCGGGCTTCAGCCGACGGTTATGAAAAACATTTTAACTCTCACTTTGCCCAAGTGTGAGATAGATTCCGACGAAATAGGGCTTAAAACTTCCGAGGGCATCGTTCTTCCGCAAGGTTGCACGGCATTTGCCACTTTCGGAAAAAGATAGGAAAATAAAATAGTTATATAAAATATTTATCAAAAAAAATCAATACATATTAAAAAGTTGTCGTAAGACGGAGCTTATATGAGAGAAGACGTTAAGATATTGTTTGAAGATAATCACATTCTGGTGGTAACGAAGCCTCAAAATCTCCCCGTTCAGAAGGACGAATCGGGAGACGAGGATTTGCTTACTCTTTTAAAGCAATATCTCGTCGAAAAATATAATAAAAGCGGCGACGCATACCTAGGTCTGGTGCATCGACTAGACCGTCCCACGGGCGGCGTTATGGTTTTTGCTAAAACGAGCAAAGCGGCGTCGAGATTGTGTCAGCAGGTTAAAGACGGGGAAGTGGAAAAAAAGTATTTCGCTATCGTTTGCGGTATACCTAAGGATAAGCAAAAAAAACTTATTTGCCACTTGAAAAAGGATTCTAAAACAAACAACGTGAAAATCGTTCCCGCCCTTACCGAAGGCGCAAAGTATGCCGAGCTCGATTATAAAATATTGGATACAAAACAAAATTACAGCTTGCTTGCCGTCAATCTCGTGACAGGCAGAGGTCATCAGATAAGAGTGCAGATGGCAGGTATGGGCAATCCCATTGCAGGCGATTTCCGTTACGGCGAGGAAAAGATAAAAATCCCGCTATGCCTTTGGGCAGTGGAGTTAAAGTTTAATCATCCCGTCAGCGGAGAAAGGCTGGTATTTAAGGTTTATCCGCCCGAGGATAAGCCGCTGTGGAACTTATTCAACATCGAACAATTTATGAGATTGTCCGTAAAAAACAACAATATATACGATTAGAGATTCAATACGGAGTTAAATATGGAATTTATAAACAAGACACTTGGTGAAGTTATAAACGATTTGGCAAAAAAATATCCTACCAATTTAGCTTGTAAATTCCCCCTTGAAAATTATGAAAGAACGTGGGAGGAGTTTGACAAGGAAACGGATGAGTACGCAAAAGGTCTTATGGCTCTCGGCGTTCAAAAGGGCGATAAAATCGCCATCTGGGCAAAGAATACGTCCGAGTGGATGCTCACTTTGTTTGCTTCCACAAAAATCGGCGCTATTTTGGTTACGGTAAACACAAACTACAAAATTTTCGAGCTTGAATATCTGCTCAATCAGTCGGATACAAAATTCCTCGTCATGATGGACGGAACAAAGGAAGTCAGCTACGTCGACATAGTAAACGAGCTTTTCCCGAACCTTTGCAATTCAAAAGAGGGCGAGGTCAGCTCGAAGTCGATGCCGTTTATCGAAAGGATAATCTATGCAGGCGACAATACCCCAAAAGGCTTTATGAATTTCAAGTCGATAAAGGATTATGCCTCAAAGGTTTCTGACGCAGAATATAAAAAGAGGATAGCGTCTCTTAAACCCGACGACGTCATAAACATTCAGTATACTTCTGGCACGACGGGATTTCCCAAAGGCGTCATGCTCACGCATTATAATATCTTAAACAACGGAAAATCAATCGGCGACGGTATGGCGTTCACCGAACACGATAAACTTTGCATTTGCGTGCCTTTCTTCCATTGTTTCGGACTTGTGCTCGCCATTATGGCTTGCATAACTCACGGCACCTCAATGGTTCCGCTTCCTTACAGCCCCAAAAAAGTTATGGACGCTATAATGAACGAAGAGTGCACCGCCGTTCACGGTGTCCCGACAATGTTTATCGCAATGCTCGAGCACCCCGAGTTTAACAAATACGATTTCTCGTCGCTCAGGACGGGAATTATGGCAGGTTCGCCTTGCCCCATAAAGGTTATGCAACAGGTGGTGGACGAGATGAACATGAAAGATATCGTTATCGTTTTCGGACAAACCGAGGCTTCTCCGGGTTGCACGATGACTACGACGAAAGACACGATAGAACAACGTGTTTCCACAGTCGGCAGAGCGTTTGACGGCGTGGAATGTAAGATAATCGACCCCGAAACGGGCGAAACTCTCGGTCCCGATACTCCCGGCGAATTCTGTGCGAGAGGTTACAACATTATGAAGGGATACTACAAAATGCCGGAAGCCACCGCTCAGGCGATTGATAAAGACGGCTGGCTCCACACGGGCGACCTTTGCACCGTCGATAAAGACGGCTACTACAAGGTTGTCGGACGTCTTAAGGATATGATTATAAGGGGCGGCGAAAATATCTACCCCAAAGAGATAGAGGAATTTTTATATACCTGTCCTAAAATATCCGACGTTCAGGTCATCGGCGTTCCGTCAAAGGAATACGGCGAGGAAGTCATGGCTGTCATCATATTAAAGCAGGGCGAAACCATGACGGAGCAGGAAGTTAAAGATCTCATAAAGGCGAATATGGCAAAACACAAAGTGCCGACTTATATCAGATTTGTCGACGCTTTCCCGGTCACGGCAAGCGGAAAAATTCAAAAATTCAAGCTGCGTGAAGAAGCAATCGAAATCCTCAATTTGCAGGAAGCCGCAAAAATCGAAACGGCATAAGGAGTGTGAATATGAAATTAGCGTTTTCTACATTGGGTTGCCCGAATTGGGACCTAAAAGAAATTTTTACTACAGCAAAAGATCTCGGCTACAAAGGCGTGGAAATCAGGGGAGTTGCAAGAGATATTTATGCTCCCTCCATGAAAGCCTTCACAGAAGATAAGGAACAGACCAAGCAGGAACTCAAAAGGCTCGGCATTGAAATATCTATGTTTACGTCGGCGGCAACTCTTGCCATGCACGGAACGAAAGACGAGGCAGTTGCCGAGGCAAAGGAATATATCGACCTTGCAAAATCCATGGGCGTGCCTTTCGTCAGAGTTTTGTCTACCGACAAAACATATTGTGACGGCGGCGACGTCGAGCTTTTAAAATCTCAAATGGAAAAGGTTGTCGGTTATGCCGAAGGGAAGGGAGTTACCGTTTTGTTGGAATCGAGCGGTCTTATGGTAGACACCAAAAAACTTGCCAACGTCCTTGACGAAGTGGGCGGCGCTTGCGGCGCTCTTTGGGACGTGCATCATCCTTACAGGTTTGGCGACGAAAAGATAACCGAAACCATCGACAATCTCGGCGAACGCATTAAATACGTTCACCTTAAAGACAGCGTCATTTCAGGTTGCGCACCTCAGTATAAGATGATGGGCTCGGGCGATATTCCTCTCGATACCGCAATTTTGACCTTGCTCAAAAACGGTTACGACGGCTTTTTCACTTTAGAGTGGGTAAAGCGTTGGAACAAAGACCTCGAAGAACCGGGTATAGTTTTTGCTCAATACGTAAACTACATGAAAAAGTTTGCCTGATATATCTTGCGCACAACGATAAAAATTGCATTTTAATGAGCTGTGCCCTTTGCTGTGTTAGGGTTAAAGTAAAATAAAAAACGGTAAAACGTAAGTTTTGCCGTTTTTATTTTATTGCAATTTATTTTTCGATTTTTCTTTTGTATTTTTTATCTGTTTTATTTTTTTTGTTAAAATTTAATTATGATATAAAATGATTAAGCGTTTATGTATTTAGGCTCTTAGGTGTTTAGGTGTTTGCGTTTTTGAGTTTTAAGTATTTATTTTGCTTTAGTACATTAAATTTGTTTAACGAATAAAGTATAAATGCGTCAATGCGTTCGGTTTCGGACGTATGTTTTTATAGATACCTTACAGCTCGCCGAACGTCAGATAATTTGTTTGCTCTATTCTCTTTTTTATTGCTTTGAGTACGTCAATGTTGCCGTATTCCTTTTCCAGCCATTGTTCGCCGTATCCCAATGTTTCCAATGCATTGCAAAAATTTTTTACCGCCTTAATATGCCGTCTGAAAATCGTTCTTATACAAACGCCGGTTTGGTCGGCTATCGCCTGAAACGTCATTTTTTTGAAGTATCTTAGATTTATAAATTCCGAATCCGTATTCTTCAGGGTGGAAAGTGCGTTGTCAACGATAAACTTTAGGTTGCACAGTTTTCTTTTGTCTTCGTTAAGCTGAATTATTTGAAGCAAAAGGTCTTCGGTGGATATGCCGATTCTCAAATGTTTAGAACCGAATCCGCTGTCAATTCGGCTCTTTACACCGAAATCGATTGTTTTTACTATTTGCGGCAATGCAGAATATGCAACAATTACAGTGTTGCTCCATGAAATTTGATTCATAAATCCTCCAGAGGGGAAAAAATAATTGCAAGTGCCTTGATTATATGAATGTTTGCCAAATAAAGTCAAAAGAATATGTCAAAATGGTGAAAAATAGGTGAAAAAATGGTGAAAAATAGGTGAAAAACAAAATTTATGTCATATTAAGTAAAATTATGTCGAATTCTAATATAAAATATTTAAATTGTCGCACAGTTATTTACGGCGGAGAATTATTGCCGAAAAGGCGCATAAAACAGGGGCAAATTATTCATACGGCTTGTGATTTTAATAAAGCATACCGCCAGCCATATTAAAAGATTTTTTAAATTTTCAATCAGTTCATAAGCCCCAATAAAACGCCCAATATTGCGGCAATTATGCTTTGAGTAAATTTTTCCAAAATTACGGCGCTTTTTCTGACTTTGCATTCACCGACAAAGGAAAGCGTCTGAAATATAATGCCTAGTCCCGAAAACGAGATAATAAAACTTAGCATGCCGCATTTTGCAAAAGCCGGCAGGGTCAGTTTAGACACCATAATCGTGCCTCTCGTCATTTCCACCATTCCGCAGAGGAGTGCCTCGACAATGCCTGATGAGTGTGAAAGATTTTCTATAAAGCCGATGACGTTCAAATTTAAAAGCACGTCGATGATAAGGTTAAATACGACTATATATCCGCAAAGGTTGAGCATAGTCACTGTTGATGACTTTATGGAATCGTCGAGAGCGTCCTTTACGTTGAGAGTCAAATTTACCGATTTGTATTCTTTCTTCGTTTTTCCACGGTAGATAAATCCGTTTAAAAAAGCGGACAGGTAGTGCGCAAGCAATACGAATACCGACAATCTGATATCGTTTAAAATGGCGGAGCCCATCGTTCCGAGTATAAACAGAGGACCTGAAGTGGAAGTGAACGAGGCGCATTTTTTCACGTCGGAGCTGTCTATATATCCTTTCATATATAAATCGTCAAGGATTTTCGCTCCGACGGGATATCCGCACAGCAGGCTCATGAAAAGAACGTAGGAGGAGATTGGCGGTGCGTTGTAAAGTTTTTTTGTGAACGACAGCTTGCTCAAAAACAGAGGCGTACCGAGATTTGTAAGGACTGTGGAAAAAAACATAAACGGAAAGAGAGAGGGCAGGACGGACAGCGCAAATATGTTAAGCCCGTTTACCGTAGATTGTATATATACCGACGGACTTATCAGCAATACTACCAAAACCGCAACCGTCAATAGGATAAAAATTATACTTTTTACGTCTATCGCTTTATTTTTAATCACATAAAATCTATATGCAAAAATTTTTTTGCTATGCTTTTAATCATTGTCGATGCAATTTGCCTTTTTTGTGCCTTATGTTAATCGGCACAATCCCTCGCTTTTGGTTTTTAAAAATAATAAATTTGATTGAAATATAACAGCAAAAAGATATTATATGAATAAAATTTGACATTTGTGATGAAATTAAAAATTTATTTTAGGAAAATTTGCGTTTTTGTCGTATTAAATAGTGTAAACACTTCATACAAAGGAACCGAGATGAACAGAGGTTTCGATTCTAATTGGTTAGAGGAATTAAAATATAAGTGCGATATCGTAGAAATTATATCGCGATACATACCACTTCAAAAAAAAGGCGGCAAATATTTCGGTTGCTGTCCGTTTCACCATGAAAAGACGGCTTCTTTTTGCGTAAACGAAAACGAGCAGTATTATCACTGTTTCGGTTGCGGCGTGTCGGGCGACGTCATTAAATTTGTCATGGAAATGGAAAGCGTCGATTTTATCGACGCCTGCAAGGTTTTGGCTGATAAGGTGGGAATGATTCTTCCCGAGTTCAGTTCTGTTTTAGTAGATAAAGATAAATCCAGAAACGAGCGACTTTTAAATTTGCTCACCGAGGCAGGCAGATATTATTACCGTGTGTTAAGAGACCCCGTCAGAGGCAAGGACGCAATGCGCTATCTGCACGACAGAGCTCTTGACGACGAAACGCTCAAGACTTACGGTATAGGCCTTTCCGACAGCGAAAAGGGCGTTATAAACTATCTGAACAGCAAGGGCTTTTCCGAAAAAGAAATGGAAACCTGCGGCGTTTGCTCTTACGGCAGAGATTTTTACGCAAACAGAATTATCGTGCCCATATTCAATCAAATGGGCAAAATTGTAGCTTTCGGCGGAAGAATATATCACGGAGAGAAGGACGTAGGTAAATATAAAAACAGTGTCAACACTGTCTTTTTTGATAAAAGCAAAACTATTTACGGCGTAAATTTCGTAAAAAAATTCAAGCAGGACACCTTATTAGATTATATAATTTTAGTCGAAGGATATATGGACGTCATATCTCTCGGCGCCCACGGCATAAAAAACGCCGTTGCGGGAATGGGCACCGCTCTTACCGACGGTCAGGCAAGGCAGCTTAAAAGACTTTGTCCCAACGTGTACGTATGTTACGACGGCGATGAGGCAGGCAGAAAGGCGGCGATAAGGAATATCGACCCTCTTTTGAATGCGGATATGGATGTAAAAGTCATCACTTTGCCTGACGGATACGACCCGGACGATATGATGAGAAAGGATGGCACGGAAGCGTTTTTTAAGTTGCTTAAGGATGCAATGCCGGCATACGATTATAAATTGCTTCAGATAGAAAACGGCGTTGACATGCGCTCTGTCAGCGGCAGGGCGAAATATGCCTCGGGAGCGGTAAAAATATTATCGGAAATCAAAGACGAGGCGCAGAGGGGCGTTTACGTCGAACTTGTTTCAAAAAAGTGCGGACTTTCGACGGATTCCCTTTACGAACAGATGGTATCTCCCGTTGAGGAAAAGGAAATATCCGTAAAAAATTCCTCTCTTGAAATTTGCGACGTCGATTTGAAGGCGGCAAGATTTGTTTTAAACGCCATGCTAAAAAACAAAGAATACGCCGACATATCTTTACTTGACAGAGAGTGGTTTAAATCGGAAATACATAAAGAGATTTTCGACTTTGTCAAGTCGAGAAAGGATAACGGCGAAGCGGTAACGATAGGTCTGCTTTTCGACCACGTCGAGGAGTCGGACGAAATGAACTCCGTTATAAACAATTATGAAAATCTCAGCGACGAACGCGTTGAAGAAAGATTTTATGCCGATTGTGCGTTAAAACTTGCCAACGCCTATCTTACGGAGAGGATAGCGCAGTTGACGAAAACGTATGAAGACGAAACTGATATGGCTAAAAAATCAAACCTTATTCAGCAAATAGTCGCTTTGCAAAGAAAATTAAGAGCATCCGATATAGAGGACAAGAGGTAGGAGGAATCCATTGTATGGAAAGAGATGAACTATTGCAAATTGAAATTGACAAACTCATCGCTCTCGCCAAAGAGGCGGGCTCGATTTCCGAAGACGAGGTTATGTCTAAACTTTTGCACGTCAAGGCAAACGAGGAAGACTTGCAGACTGTCTTTAACGCTTTGCACGACCAGGGCATAAACGTCGTTGCTCAGGAAACGGAGAAAGCGGAAGAGCTCGACCAGATGATTGAGGGCTCGGCGGACGACAGCGTAAAGATGTATCTAAAAGATATCGGCAAGGTGCCGCTTCTTTCCGCTGAAAAAGAAGTTGAACTTGCCAAGCTCATGGAACAGGGCGACGAGATGGCGAAAGCTACCTTGTCCGAAGCCAATTTAAGGCTTGTCGTGTCGATTGCCAAAAGATACGTCGGCAGAGGTATGCAATTTCTTGATTTGATTCAAGAGGGCAACCTCGGACTTATGAAAGCGGTGGAAAAATTCGACTATACCAAAGGCTTTAAATTTTCGACCTATGCCACGTGGTGGATACGCCAGGCTATCACGAGAGCTATTGCCGACCAGGCGAGGACGATAAGGATTCCCGTTCATATGTATGAAACTATAAACAAGCAGGTGAGGGCAACCCGTCAGCTTTTGCAAAAACTCGGCAGAGAGCCTTCTCCCGAGGAAATAGCGGAGCAGGTGGGATATTCCGTCGAGAGGGTAAGGGATATTCAAAAGATAGCGCAAGACCCCGTGTCGCTTGAAACTCCTATCGGTGAGGAAGAGGACAGCCATCTCGGAGATTTTATTGAGGATAACTCCGCTTTGTCGCCTGCCGAAGTGGCGGAAAGCAATATGCTTAAAGAACAGCTCATTCAGGTGTTGAATACTCTGACTCCCCGTGAGGAAAAGGTGCTTCGTCTTCGTTACGGACTTGACGACTCGCACCCGAGAACGCTCGAGGAAGTGGGCAAAGAGTTTAACGTCACCCGTGAGAGAATAAGACAGATTGAGGCAAAGGCGCTGAGAAAACTGCGTCACCCAAACAGGCTCAAAAGGCTCAAAGATTTTGAATGTTGTTGACATATAGATTAAACGAAATATATTCTCACCTTATAGGCGACGGACTTTGCGACGTCGGCTGCGACCACGGCAAATTATGCGTCAAGGCTAAGCTGGACGGCTTTAAGAGAGTGGTGGCGACGGACATAAGCGAACCGAGCCTGAATAAGGCGATAGAGCTTGCCAAAAGCTGTGGGGTTGAAATTGAGGCCGTTTGCACGGACGGACTTAGCGGCGTGGAGCTTGACGGTATAGATAACGTCGTTATTGCCGGTATGGGCGGACTCGAGATAATAAACATATTGACCAATGCGCCGTCGAGAGTCAAAAACTATGTACTTTCGCCCAATACCAAAAACGTAGAACTGAGAAAATACCTTTTGGAAAACGGCTACGGCATTAAAAGAGATTATACTATCGAGGACGCAAAGTTTTACACGATAATCGTTTGCGGCGATTACCCTAAAGTCGATTACAGCGACGCCGAGATAGAATTCGGAAAGGAATACCTTAGCTGTTCCGCTTCGCTCAAAAGACTTGAAAAGGAATATCTTACGCTAAAGCCTGTCGGTGTAAGACTGACGAACAGCGAGAGATTTTCGCTATTGGAGGAATTGTTTAATGAAAGTAAGCGAACTTAACGATTTTATATATTCTTTTGCTCCGTCCTCTCTTTGCTCGGAATGGGACAATACGGGAATAATGATTGGCGATCCGTCTGCCGACGTTTCCAAGGCGGTGCTCTGTCTTGACGTGACGGAAGGCGCTGTCAAGTTTGCCGTTCAAAACGGTGCGGACGTTATAATTTCTCATCATCCGCTCTTTTATAGCGACGTCAAAAGCATAACTGTTTGCGACAGGGTGGGCAGAGCAGCGCTCGAGGCGATAAAAAACGGAATTGCCGTTTTGTCGCACCACACCAACATGGATAATTCTCCTGTCGGACTTAATGCCACTTTTGCCTCAATGTGCGGTGGTACGGATATAGAAACGATATCGGACGGGGCTTTGTTTAACGTAGATACTACGCTTTTATCTCTCGCAAAAAAGATTTCCGAAACTTTTAAAACGTGCGTCAAAGTATCTTCGGGCAATAAAGACAAGCAGATAAAGAAAGCGTTTGTCGTCACCGGTTGCGGCGGCAGAGAAAGGAGTCTGTTTGAGTTTGCCCGTCTTAATGCCGACGTATATATAACGGGTGAGATAAAACATAACTGTTTTTTGGATTACGACTCGGTCATTGAAATTCCGCACTACTCGAGCGAGATAATTTTTTGCGACGTGACGGAAAAATTGCTTAAAGGGAAGATAGAGGTTGTAAAATATTTCAATAAACCTTTTGACGAGGTCAAATTTTGATTTAGAGATATAACGCAATGCAATTTTGCGCTACTATAAAATCTTTTGGAGGAACGTATGAAATTCGATAAAATTTTGGAGTATCAGAAAGTCGACATGGAGATGACTGCCATAGAGCAGAGTTTTTTCAAAAACGACGTCTATAAGACTTTTACGAACAATCAGAATAAGTTGAAAGCAGCGGCTGCCAAAATGGAAAAAATCACGCAAGAGGCGTGGGAACTTAGCCAAAGCGCATCAAAATATAAAGAAAAAACGGAAAACATATCCAAGCAGCTTGACGAGCTGTTGTCGGTTGTCGACGAGATAGAGGACCTTGCCGAAGCGGAGCACTATATAAAACTTATCAATACTTTGTCCGATTCTCTCGCCGCATTGGAAAAGGACGCCGAAAAGGATAAAGCTCAGGGCGCAAAAATAAACGCCGAATGGAACGAAATTTTAAAAATAGGTCAGGATTTGACAAAAACCGTTAAGCAGATAAAACCTGAATATGATAAAATTTATGAGGAAGTCAGAAAGCAGAGAGAGGAAGTAGAAGCCCGATTAAAGGCAATTGCAAAGGACGTCGAAAATGAATTTATCGAAAAATACATAGCTTTGAAAAAGGATAGAAAAACCCGTGCTTTCGTCAAATTCGACCCCGAAGTGCGTATGTGTTGCGGTTGCAATATGGAACTTTCCGGCGACACTTTGGCTAAACTCAAAAAACAGGGCGACTGGACGGAGTGCCCAAACTGCGGAAGAATACTGTTTATTGAAGACTAATCAGGCAAATTAAGGATTGCGCCTACTTGAAAAATATGGTAAAATTGTTCAAGATGGCGCATTTGCCTGTATTTTATTGTTATCGATTTTATTTTAACGTGATAAGCGAGGTGGAAAATGTATTACAACAACAAAAAAGTGACGTCTTTAAACGCTATGATTCAAAAAGGCGCCGGCTTCTCTTTGGACAAGCACGGAAAGGAACGCACTAAACTTTTGAACGGTATCTGGGATTTCAGATTTTACAACAGCGTTTTGGATTTCAAGCTGACCGATATGACGGATACGCAAATTAAAGTGCCGTCAAATTGGCAGATAGAAGGTTTCGGTATCCCTATTTATACCAACGTATTATATCCTTATGCAATTAAAACTTTCCCGTTGAGCATTCCGAGCATCAATGCCAAGAAAAATCCGTGCGGTCTGTATAAGACAAAGTTTAATATCGACGACCTTGACAGCAACGTGGTTTTAAACTTTGCCGCAAACTCTTGCGCCGAAGTTTACGTCAACGATAAATTTGTCGGATACAGCGAGGACACCTTCGATTATCAACGTTACGATATTACCGATTATCTTAAAGTCGGGGAAAATGAGCTCAAGATTTTAGTCGTTCAATTCTGTATAGGAAGCTATCTCGAAGACCAGGATATGTGGCGTATTTCAGGTATTTTCCGCGACGTCATTCTAGAATTTAATCCCCGTGTTCAGATAGAGGATATATATGCCAGAAGCGAGCTCGACAACGACTTCAAGGGCGGTATATTCAAAGTGGATATAGCGCTTTCGGCGACGAGAGCGAGCGGTGACAACCTCGAGCTTTCTTACGAACTTTGCGACAAGTCGGGAAAGACGGTTGCCGACAGCAAAATTGAAAACGTACATATAGCGGACGGCACAGAGGCGAATTTCTCGCAGGTAAACTGCCTTGAAAAGGTAAATTTATGGTCATGTGAAGACCCGTATCTCTATACGCTTACCGTATATCTTAAAGAGGACGGCAAGGAAATCGACCGCCGACAGATAGAGTTCGGCTTCAGAAAAATAGAAGTCGTTCCCAAGACGGCAGGGCACGAGCCGCATTTAAGGCTCAACGGAAAGCCGTTTAAGATTAGAGGCGTAAACCGTCACGAATTCCACCCCTTTTACGGACACGCCGTCCCGGCAGAGGTTACCGAAAAAGACCTTATACTTTGCCTTGAAAACAATATCGATTCCGTAAGAACCTGCCATTATCCCAACTCAAGACATTTTTATAAAATGTGCGACAGAATGGGCATAATGGTCATGAGCGAAAACAATCTTGAAACACACGGCGCCGCATCGTTTGTGCCTAAAAACAGCGCCTTTTGGACTAAAAAATGTATTGCTCGTATGCAGAAAATGATTTACGCTTATCGCAATCACGCCTGCGTTATCTTCTGGTCGCTCGGCAACGAGGCAGGCACAGGCTCCGCTTTTGCCAAGATAAAAAATGCAGGCAAGGCTCTTGACGATACTCGTCCTTTCCATTACGAATGTGACGCACACGTGAAGGTTTCCGACGTTCTTTCGGAAATGTATACGCCCGAAGGCAAAATGGAAGAGATTGCAAAAAACAAAACGCACAATCACTCGAGGGCGCTGTGGTGCATCACCGGTCATACCTTGACGCCCAAAATGTATAGGAATAAACCGTTCATTCAGTGCGAATATGCGCACGCAATGGGCAACAGTCTCGGCAATTTTAAAGATTACTGGGACGATTTCAGAAAGTACGAAAGACTTTGCGGAGGATATATCTGGGACTATGCCGATCAGTCAATTGCGGTAAAGCGTGACGACGGCAAGATAGAATGGAGATACGGCGGAGATTTCGGCGACAAACCTAACAAGGGCAACTTTGCCTTTAACGGTATCTTCAGGGCGGACCGCTCGCCCAATCCCGCTCTTTACGAGGTAAAGAAAGTTCATCAAAAAATTCAATTTGCCTTGAGCGGCAACAAGATAATAATCAAAAACGAATTTTCGTTTACCAATCTCGACAAATACGGGTTGAAATTCGCCCTTGTCGAAAACGGAAAGGAAGTGAAAACGGCGCAGGTTCCCATGCCCAATGTCGAGCCTTTCGGTGAGGGCAGAGTCGACTTGCCGTTTACCGAATACGGCGACGATTCTTTTGTCAATTGCTATGCGTATCTTACTGCCGACGAAGGCGTGCTCAAAAAGGGACACGTTATAGCCCAAGAACAGCTTGTGCTTAAAGAATACAAGGCAAAAGAATTTAAAGCGGATAAAAATCTTGCCGTATCACACGGCAAGGAAGCGTCTGTTACCGGCGGAAACGTCAAAATCACGGCGAGCAAGTCGGACGGCGTCAAAATGACGCTCGCAGGCGAGGGAACGGATATATCTCCTAACTTCTGGAGAGCGGTAACCGACAACGACGTCGTCCCGCATATTCCCGATTTCCTGAAAAACTTTATCGGCGTTTATTACTATAAAAGAGCGCAGGCAAAACTTAAACTTGCTTCTGTCAGGGTTAAAGACGGCAAGATTGAGCTTGGTTATAAAATGCCTCATATCACGGCGTTTAAAGTTACTCTTGAGGGAGGAGAGGAAGGCATAAAGATATTTATGACCGTCCGCAATCACGGTTTCGGACTTCCCCGCTACGGTTTCAGGTTTAAACTGCCCAAGGCTTTTGACAAGATAAGATTTATCGGCAGAGGACCTTACGAAAACTATATCGACCGCAAATCCTCGCAGTTTGTTGGCGAATATAAGGGTGCGCCGAGCGACTTTATACACGAATATCTCTATCCGCAGGAAAACGGCAATCACTGCGATTGCAGGCTTTTAGAGCTTTCCGACGGCAAGACGACCGTTACTATAAATTCGCTTAGCAAACCGTTTGAGTTTACGGCGTCAAATTATTCTATCGAACAGCTCGAAAGGGCAAAACACCAGCACGAGCTCATTTCTGAAGACGTGCTCGACGTGTGCGTCGACGGCGGACAAAGGGGTGTAGGCGGCGATATTCCTGCGTTTGCCAACACTTTGAAAAAGTACAAACTCAACGCCGGAGTGCACTCCTTCGATTTTGTCATAAACGCAAAATAAAAGCGTTTGACATTTATAAATTAAATAATGCGGCATTTTGCACGGCGGTATTTCAATTTATTGATTATACCTTATGTCATATTTAAAATAGCCGTAAAAAAAAGGAGCCTCATGGCTTCTTTTTTTGCTGTTTTTTCAGGTTTTACTCTCACTTCCCTAAAACGGTTTATAAAGCCGATTTTAAAAAGTTATGCACGGAAAAACGAGTATTATTTTATGCCGATATTTATAAAAATAAATATCGATGTTAGCGTTCACTTAACTAAAATAAATATTATTACTTTCTGTAAATTATTGACAGTATCGCTTTAAAGCAATATAATCACTATTGACTATGGCGTTTGTATAGCCAACTGGAGGTACTATGGAACTTATATTGAAAGACGGCACAAAACTTGCCGCCGAAGACGGAATCACGGCAATAGAGGCCGTAAAACTTATCAGTGAATCGCTTGCAAGAAACACTTTGGTGATTAAGGTAAACGACGAATTCGTTTCTTTTAGCGACAAACTTTCGGGTGAATGTAAAATCGAAGCGTTTACGTTTGCCGACGAAACGGGCAGAGAGGCATATCGCCATACTTGCTCGCACATCTTAGCCCAAGCGGTTAAAAACATTTTTCCGACGGCGCTTTTTGCAATCGGACCAGCAATCACGAACGGCTTTTACTACGATTTTGAGTTTAAAACTCCGATAACTCAAGAAGATTTCCCGAAAATCGAATCGGAAATGGCGAGAATCATCAAAGCCGACCTCCCCATCGTCAGATCGTATATGACGAGAAAGGAAGCGGAAGCGTTTCTCAAAAAAATCAAACAACCCTACAAGATTGAGCTTTTGGGGGATATTCCCGAGGGCGAAAAGATATCTTTTTATACCCAGGGCGATTTTGCCGACCTTTGCAGCGGACCGCACCTCAATTCTACCGGAAAAATCAAAGCGTTCAAGCTCACCTCGCTCACCGGAGCGTATTGGAGAGGCAACGAAAAGAATAAGATGCTCACCCGTATTTACGGAACCGCTTTCGATAAAAAATCAAATCTCGAAGAATACCTTGTCAAACTCGAGGAAATGAAAAACCGTGACCACAACAAGCTCGGTAGGGAACTCGGCATATTCATGACGGACGAAAACGTCGGTCAGGGTCTCCCGCTCATAATGCCCAAAGGCGCAAGAATGATTCAGATTCTTTCGAGATTCGTTGAGGACGAGGAAGAGCGCAGGGGATATTTGCTCACCAAAACGCCGTCAATGTCTAAAAATAATCTGTTTATCACGAGCGGTCACTGGGATCACTATAAAGATAAAATGTTCTATATGGGCGAGGAGGGCGTAGACGAGGAAATTTTGTGCCTCAGACCTATGACCTGTCCTTTCCAATTCACCATTTATAAAAACGGTCTTAAAAGTTACAGGGATCTTCCTATCCGTTACGCCGAAACGGCGCAGGAATTCAGAAAGGAAGCGTCGGGAGAGATGCACGGTCTTATCCGTATAAGACAGTTTACTCTTTCCGACGGACACATTATATGTACTCACGACCAGCTCGAGGAGGAATTCCACGGCGCAGTCGACCTTATAGATTACCTTGCCAAGTGTCTCGGTCTCGATAAGGATATTTCTTACCGCTTCTCACGTTGGAATCCCAACGAGGCGGATAAATATATCGGAACGAAAGAGGAATGGGAAAAGACGGAAAGCGCAATGAAACAAATTCTCGACGACCTCAAAATCGACTACACCGAGGCATGGGGTGAAGCGGCTTTCTACGGTCCTAAACTTGACGTTCAGGGTACCAACGTCCACGGCAAAGAGGATACGCTGTTTACCGTTCAAATCGATTTTGCGCTCGCAAAACGCTTCGATATGGTATACGTCGACGAAAACGGCGACAAGGTGCATCCGCTCATCATTCACCGCTCCTCGATAGGCTGCTATGAAAGAACGCTTGCAATGCTCATCGAAAAATACGCAGGCGCATTTCCGCTTTGGTTCGCTCCCGTCCAGGCGAGAGTTATGTCGCTTACCGACAGGACGATAGATAAGGCAAAAGAGGTTGTCGCCGAAATGAAAAAAGCGGGACTCAGAGTCGAAATCGATACGAGAAGCGAGAAAATCGGCAAGAAGATAAGAGAAGCTCAGCTTGAAAAAATTCCGTATATGCTCATAATCGGCGATAAGGAAGCGGAGGAGGGTGTAGTTGCCGTCCGTTACCGCACGGAAGGCGACCTCGGTAAAATGAAACTTTCCGAGCTCATCGACCGCATGACGGAAGAAGTAAGAACTTTAAAACTCAATTAGGTTTAAATGCAAACGGATTTAAAACCTAATATTTGTAAACATAATTGTTTAAAAACAGTTTAAAAACTGTTTAAATGCAGTTAGAAAATAGTTTTCAAATAGTTTAAAAACAGCTTTTAAAACTGTCTGTTTTAAAGTATTGTATATCCAAAATAAAAAAAGCGAACGACCGGTTCGCTTTTTTATTTGCAATATATTCGGTAAAAAATGATTTTAACAAAACTCTTTAAGTATTGTTATGCCGACAAACGTAACGTTAAAGTGCCACGTTGCCGTGACTTGCGGCAACAGTGAATATAGCTGTCGTGCTAAGAAATTTTTAAAAACATAAAGAATGAGTGATTTTTACTTTACTTCAAAAAACTCGGTTTGTCGGGGATTTTGTTTTGTTCTCCGCCGACAATGGCTAAAAATCTGTTCGCCTTTTCGTCCATATTGACAAGCGGTTTATAGACGCTGTCGGCAGGGCAGTCGCTTGCTTTTAAATACAGATTTTTTGTCTTATCTCCGAGATAGCTAAGCAAATCCTTTCTTGATTCTTTTAGGGCAAGCACTCTTATATACGGCTCGTTTTCTTCCGCCGTTTCGACAAGCTGTTTGGTAAGGTTTAGAGTGGCGCTTGCGATAATGCGCTTTATAGTGCTTTTCGTATATCTTTTTGTGGTGAGGGCATAAAGTTCCTCAATGCTGGAAAAAGTCAGTTTTTTAAGGCGGTTTTCAAATCCTTCCGATATATTTGAAACTTTTTCGAGTTCCTCTGCCGTCATATTGTTGATGGCGTAAAGACAGATAGACGAATAGGTCTTGCGGTCTGTATCCTTAAGTTTTACAAACGGGGGAACGGCTTTTGTATAATCTTCGCCGTGCTTTAGCATTTTGCGAATTTCGGTAGAGGACAAAAACAGACCGCCGTTTTCGGAATATCTACGTTTTACCGTATGAAAGGAAACGGGCAGCTCAAGCGCCTTTACCGCTTTTATGTATTCTACGCCCAAAATGTTGTTGGGGCTACCGATAATTTCCGATACTACGGGGTTATCGAGCGCCATTGTCCTTGCCTTGGCGAGAGAATAGCCCTTTGACATATAGTCGGACAGAAGCTCTTTAAATTCTTTCGTTTCCAGCCCGAGGGCATCGACAGCCATTTCGAGGGCGGAAAGGTCGCCGCTTTCGCTTCCGAAACTTAGTGTGAAATCATCGAAAACGGAAAGAGTTCTTATAGCGCCCATCGCAAATTTGCCTGCAGGCGAAAGCGAGTATACGGTGGGAAGCTCCAAAACTATATCCGCTCCTGCCGCAACAGCCCAATCCGCTCGGGTATATTTATCGGCAACGCAGATATCGCCCCTTTGAGTAAAGGATCCGCTCATCAAAACGACGAGAGTGTCGGGTTTTGTTTCTTCCTTTGCTTTAAGTAGCTGATAGAGGTGTCCGTTGTGAAACGGGTTGTATTCGGCAATGATTGCGGTAGTTTTCATATAACCTCATTAAATTTTTTTAATCAGTTGCTTTTTTAAAAAATAACTTCTATAATTATATCAACAAATATTAAAAGAAGCAATAATCATTGCCAAGTTTTTGGAGTCGTTATGAGTAATTTTCTCGACAATCTTTTTTCAAGAGCATCAAAATTGAACAAAAAAATTGCGCTTGCAGAGGGCGACGACGTCAGAGCCGCTAAAGCGGCAGAGATTCTGACGAAAAACAAGATTTGCAAGGTGGTATTGATAGGCGACAAAGAAGCCGTATCCGCTAAGTTCAAGGATATCGATTTTTCGGGAGTCGAGTTTTTAAATCCTGCCGTCGATAACACTAAAGAATACGCCGAATTCCTCTATGAGCTCAGAAAGGAAAAGGGCATGACTTACGAGGCAGCCGAAAAGCTCATCAGGGAAAACAATATGTATTATTCCGCCGTCGCACTAAAAAAAGGCGATGTCGACGGAGTCGTGGGCGGAGCGGTATTCTCGTCTGCCGACGTGTCGAGGGCGGCTTTTCAGGTTGTCAAGCCTAAGGCAGGCATAAAGAGTGTGTCAAGCTGCTTTATAATGGTGCCGCCTCAAGACTTCAAATACGGCAATGCTCCGGCTTACGTCTTTGCAGACTGCGCAGTTATACCTTATCCGGACGAAAATCAACTTGCCGATATCGTTCAGGCTGCGTATCTTTCCTGTAAAAACATCGTGGAGATTGAGCCTAAAATCGCTATGCTTTCTTTCTCTACGCTCGGAAGCGCAAAGCACGAGAACGTCGACAAGGTCAGATGCGCTCTCAATATCGTCAAACAGTCCAACCCCGAAATCAAGGTTGACGGCGAATTGCAATTTGACGCAGCACTCGTTCCGACCGTGGCAAATCAAAAAGCCAAGGGTAGCCCTGTCGCAGGCGACGCTAACGTTTTCGTTTTTCCCAACCTCGACGCAGGCAATATCGGATATAAAATCGCTCAAAGGCTCGGAAACTTTATGGCAATCGGACCTATCATGCAAGGTCTTTCAAAGCCAATCAACGACCTCAGCCGTGGCTGCGTAGCCGAAGATATCGTCGCAGTTGCCGCAATCACCTGTTTGCAAGGAGAGTAAAATGAATATTTTGGTCATTAACGCAGGTTCGTCCTCGCTCAAATATCAACTTATCGATATAGACACGGAAAAACCGCTTCTTAAGGGTATATGCGAAAGAATAACCTTTGCAAAAGGCTCGCTTACTCAGAAGACGGCGGACGGCAGAGAGCTTAAAATCTCGCAGGATATGCCGACGCATAAAGAGGCTATGGAGCTTGTCTTAAAGGCAATGCTCGATCCAAAATACGGCGTCATTAAATCGGTTGACGAGATAAGCGCCGTAGGTCACAGAGTTCTCCACTCCGGAGAAGATTTCCATTCGAGCGTGGTTATCGACGACGAAGTCATAAAAATTTGCGAGAAGAACGTTGACCTCGGTCCGCTTCATATGCCGGGAAATATCGCTTGCATCAAAAGCTGTCGTGAAGTCATGAAAGGCGTCCCCATGGTTGCCGTTTTCGATACCACTTTCCACAGCACTATGCCTCAAAAGGCGTTTATGTACGGAATTCCTTACAGAGTTTACGAAAAATATAAGGTCAGGAAATACGGTTTCCACGGAACGTCGCACAAATTCGTTTCGGAAGAAGCGGCAAAGATTGTCGGAACAGATTCCAAAATCATCATCTGTCACCTCGGCAACGGCTCGTCCGTATCGGCGGTTAAAAACGGCAAGTGCATGGATACGTCCATGGGCTTTACTCCGCTCGAAGGTCTTGTCATGGGAACGAGAAGCGGAGATATCGACCCCGCCGCAGTCGATTATATGAGGGTAAAACTCGATATTCCTGCCGACGACGTAGTCAATTTCCTCAACAAAAAGTGCGGAATGCTGGGAATCAGCGAATATTCGAGCGATTGCCGTGACCTTACCGCCAAAGCGGAAGAGGGCGACCAAAAGGCAAAGCTCGCACTCGAGATGGTGGCATACTCCGTCAAAAAATATATCGGTTCATACGCCGCAGTTCTGAACGGCGTTGACGCTATCGTGTTTACAGGCGGCATAGGCGAACATTCACCGCTCATCAGAGGTCTTGTCATGCAGGATATGGATTATCTCGGCGTTGATTTTTCCGAGGAGAAGAACAAGAGCTACTCGGACGGAATAGGCGAGATATCAAACGAGGGCTCGAAGTGCAAAGTTTTGATTTTGCCGACAAACGAGGAGCTTTCGATTGCGAGGGAAACGAAGGTGTTGACACTCAAACAGTAATGCGTTTAGCGTTCACTTTTTCAAAACGCAAGCACTTTTGTTTTTTTTCAACAATAGGAAGGGCGGTCATCAGTGACCGCCTTTAAAATTTGCTTTAATATAAGCGATTATTTTTATTTTTATCGCATTATTTTGTTTGACATAAAAATTAAATTATTGTATTATTTTGTAGTTAATAGTAGGAGGTCCTCAAAATGGCAGTACCAAAAAATAAAATTTCTAAATCAAAAACAAATTCAAGATATGCCAACTGGAAACTCAAAGCTACCGGTCTTGTTGAATGTCCTCAATGTCACGAGCTTATCAAAAGTCATACGGTATGCCCCAAGTGCGGTTACTATAAAGGCGTTTTGGTTAAAGAGCCGAACAAGAAAGCTGAATAAGTTTTTTGAGGTGGGTTTTCCCACCTAATTTTTTATAGGGATATAAAATATTTACGGGCAAAATCGACGAGTGGCAAAAATCGGTTTTGCTTTTTTTCTCGGCAGATATTTCTTGGAGGTATTTATGAAAATTGTTCTTGACGTTATGGGCGGCGATTATTCTCCCGAGCAAACGACTCAGGGAGCCGTCAAAGCGTTAAACGAAGATAAAGATTTAAAAATCGCCATGTTCGGCGACGAAGCGGCAATCAACAAAATTTTGTCCGACTCAAAATGCGATATGTCGAGGGTGGAAGTATTCGATGCAAAAGATATCATCACCAACGAGGAGTCGCCCACAATGGCAATAAAACTCAAAAAGGAATCGTCGCTTGTCAAAGCGCTTGAATATCTCATGGCAAACGACGACGCCGAGGCTCTCGTTTCGTCCGGCTCTACCGGTGCCGTGCTGACAGGCGCATTTATGAAGATAGGCAGGATAAAAGGAATATCGCGTCCCGCACTCGCTCCCGTACTCCCCACGGTGACGGGAGGCAGCGTCGTGCTTTGCGACTGCGGCGCAAACGTAGATTGCAAGGCGGTAAACATTTTGCACTTTGCCTATATGGGCTCCGCATACGCATCCTGTCAGACGGGCGTGACAAATCCGAGGATAGGACTGCTTTCAAACGGAGCGGAGGATAAAAAAGGCAACGAGCTCACCAAAGAGGCGTTTGACTTATTAAAGGAATCCCCCCTCAATTTTGTCGGAAACTGCGAGGCGCGCGATATTCTTTCCGGCAATTTCGACGTGGTTGTCTGCGACGGCTTTAACGGGAACATCGCACTTAAATCGGCGGAGGGAACGGCAAACGCCGTATTCACCCTTTTAAAACAGGGTATAAAGGACGGCGGATTGTCGGCAAAACTCGGCGCCGCGCTTTTGCTTAAGACTTTCAAAAAACTCAAAAAGAAACTTGACTACAACGAAAACGGCGGAGCATGCTTTTTGGGCGTAAACAAGGTAGTCGTAAAGTCGCACGGAGCGTCAAAGGCAAAGTCAATCTGCGCCAGCATTTTGCAGGCTAAAGCGCTTGCTCAGTCGGGCGTTGTGGAAAAAATAATCGATTTCGTCAAAGGCTTTAAAGCCGACGACGCTAAAGAATAATAAAATTTATACAAAATTATACAAAATCGGAGAAGTATGGCAATTCATTTAGACGAAGCGGAAAAAAAGATAGATTATATCTTTAAAAATCCCTCATATCTTTTAAGAGCGTTTACGCACCCTTCCTATCTGAACGGAAAAAACTATCAGAACCTCGAGTTTTTGGGGGACAGCATAGTCAATTTTGTCATAGCGGAATATTTTTTCAATAAATATCCCACCAAGGACGAAGGATTTTTGACAAGGCTCCGTTCGAGCGTCGTTTCGGAAAAACCTCTTTCCGAAGCTATCGACAGATTGGATATATCCGACTATATGCTTCTCGGCGAGGGTGGCAAAAAGCAGAATATATCATGTTTGTCTTCCGTTAAAAGCGACCTTTTTGAATCGATTGTGGGGGCGATATATCTTGACGGCGGCATAGACTGCGCCAAAAAGTTTATTTTGGAAAATCTTGCCGAAGAAGTCAAAAACGCCAAGGCAGACGCTAAGGACGCTAAATCCAAACTTAACGAATACGGCTCTAAACACGGAGTTGAGATAACGTACAAGCTGTTGTCCGAAACGGGCTCCGACCACAATCCGCAATTCACTTTCGAGGTTACGGTTGACGGTAAAGTGATGGGTAAGGGCACGGGCGGCACCAAAAGAGAGGCTCAGCAAAACTGTGCCAAAATTGCTTTGGCAAGACTTTCGATACAAAAAAAGCGTTGATAATACGCTTTTTATTTTTTTTGCAAATTCACCTTTTTGGCTTCCTTTTTTCTTGTCTTTTGTTTTTTCTTATGATAAAATAACAAGGCTATACAACTGCACGGAGATACAAATTGAATTTTGAACGATTAGAACTTAAAGGCTTTAAATCTTTCGCCGACAAAGTTACGATAGATTTTAAAGAGGGCGTTACTGCCATTATAGGACCGAACGGCTGCGGAAAGTCGAATATCGCCGACGCCATAAGGTGGACGCTTGGCGAACAGAGCGCTAAGCAGCTGCGCGGTAAGAATATGCAGGACGTTATATTTAACGGAACGGAAAATCGCAAGAGCACGTCTTATTGCGAAGTTTCGCTTTATTTTGACAACGAAAACGGCAAAGTATTTCCCAATTTCGAGGCGGATAACGTCGTTATAACCCGAAAGCTGGACAGAAGCGGAAACAGTGAATATTTTATAAACCGCTCACGTTGCCGTATGAAAGATATAATCAACCTCATTCACGATACGGGTATCGGTAAAGAGGGATATTCTATCATAGGACAGGGCAGGATTGACGAATTGCTGTCCGCCAAACCCGAGGACCGCCGTCATATTTTCGAGGAAGCGGCGGGAATTTCCAAATTCAGATATCAACGAAACGAAGCGGAAAGAAAGCTCGATAAAGCAAATCAAAACCTCACCGTCGCCAACGAGCGCATTGCCGAGATAGAAAGGCAGATTTTGCCTTTGAGAAAACAGGCGGAAACGGCGAAAAGATATTTTGAATTAAAAGACCTTTTGAAAATTCAGGAAGTCAATCTCTATATTTATCAATATGAGAACAACGAATCGGTCAAACAGAAAATCAAAGACCGTTTGATGAAAACTTCCGAGGAAATTGCAAATCTCGAAAAACAGTTTAACGAATGCGTAAGCGTATTCGACAGCTGTATGTCCGATTTTACTTCGCTTGACGACGTGTCTAAAAACCTCAACGCCGAGCTTCTCGCTTTGAAGGTAGAACAGGCGTCTATTTTGGGTGAGGGCAAGGTTTTCCAGGAAAAGCTCAACAATTTAAACGGAGACGAGTCGAGACTTACAAAAGATAAGCTCAATTTTGAGTCGCTCATAGAAAAACTCGATGAAGCCATAAAAACCGCATCGGAAGAAAAAGACGAAAAACTCAAAAATTATGCTATAAGCGCAAGAGAGTATGAGGCGGTAAACGCTCAGTATAATTCGCTTGCCGACGCATTAAAGAGCGAAGAAAGCGAGTTCGAGGAAAAAAATAAAGATTATATCCGTTCCGTCGAGCAGCTTAGCGCACTCAGAAGCAATCTTTCCGGGCTCATATCCGAAAAGGGAATAAATCAGGAGAGGGCAAAAAATCTAAGAGATGCGTTAAAGCAAAAGAGGGCGGCTCTTGACGAAGATTTGACGATATTGTCCATTGTAGAGGGCAATTTGAACGAACTTAAAGAAAAGAATGCCGAGCTTATCGTCGCCCAAAACGAGGCGGTGGAACAAAAACGCTCCGCAAAAGCGGCTCTTTCATCCATATCCGACGACCTGCTTGCCATAAACAATAAAATAAGCACTCAAAACGCCAATATCGAGATGATGAGGCAGATAAAGGACAGCTTTGCAGGCTATCAGGAAGCGGTCAAGGCTCTGATGCAGGAAGCAAAGGAAAATCCGCAGGTCAAAGCAAAAGTTATGGGCGTTGTGGCAGAGGAGATAAAAGTCCCCGAAGAATACGTATCGGCTGTCGAAAACGTGCTGGGAGCATCCCTTCAGAACATTATCGTCAAAAACGAGGACGACGCCAAGTTCCTCATAGGAATATTAAAACAAAATCGTTTCGGCAGAGCTACGTTCCGTCCGCTCACCACTTGCAGGGAAAAATCCATCGGCGATAAAAACGCCAAAGTATTGACGGAAAGAGGCTGTCTGGGGCTTTTGTCCGACCATATCGAATACGACGCTAAGTTCGAAAAGCTCATCTCCGCACTTATGGGAGATACCGTCGTAGTCGAGGATATCGACGTTGCGGTAAGACTTTTCAGAAATTACAATCAGGAATTTAAAATCGTCACTTTGGACGGAGATTTGTTCGCCAAAAACGGTTCGATATCCGGTGGCTTTAAAAAGTCGGATAAAATGAGCCTGCTCGACCAAGAGAGAAAAATTGCTCAAATGGAAGAAAATGCGAAAAAGCTGTCCGACAACCTTGACGAACTTACAAAACTCAAGGCACAAAACGAAAAAGCCGTTGAAGATTGCGAAAACAAAATAAAGGACGTCGAAAGGCGAATGTTTGACCTTAAAGGTCAGGCAGGGCTTTACAACGAGAGGATAAGGCTTTCAAGGGAGAACGTCGAAAGACTTAAAGTGGACATAGCATCCTGCGAGGCGGAACTTATCGAGGCGGATAAAATCGTATCCGAACTAACCGAAAAAATATCGTCGGTGGACGAGCTCGAATCGGACGTCAAACAAAAGAAAGAATGGTTCGGTCAGCTTTCCGAACAACAGGATAACTCTAAAGCAAAGAAATCCGAGCGTGACGAGCTGGCAAGAAAACTCACCGACCTCAGAGTGCAGAACGCCACAATGAAGGGATTGATTGATAAGATATCCGACGAGATTTTCAGACTTTCTAACGAAAGATCTTCATATAAGGAAAATCTCATCGAGGTGGACGTTCAGCTTAAAATCGTTCAGGGCAAAATTGCGGAACTTAAAAACGCTCCGCAAAGGTCTTCTTTTACGGGCGAGGAACTGTCGCACATCGCAGACCTCGAAAAACAGATAGATTCTCTTTCTTCAAGAAAGGAAAATCTCAAAAACCGTATATCCGAGCTCGACACGGCAAAGAATAGAATGACGGAAGAAAAGAGCGTCCTCAGCGAAAAGAAGATAAGGGACGAGGGCAGTTTGGAGAGAGTGGATATCGAGATAAGAAGTATGCAGGAGCATATTTTGGAAGAATACGATCTTACATACACAAACGCTTTGCCCTTAAAGAACGAGGAATTCGACCACAAAAAAGCGGGCGGTGAGATTGCTTCGTTAAAGAGGTCTATCTCAAGACTTGGCGACGTAAACCTGCTTGCCGTAAAGGATTTAGAAGAACTTGAAGAAAGATATTCTACCTTGTCGGCGGAAAGAGACGATATAAAGACGGCGTATGACGACCTTAAAAAGATTATCGCCGATTTGACAAGCGAAATGGTTGTCAAATTTAACGAAGCTTTTGAAAAGATAAACGCCAACTTCCAGGACGTATTCAAAAAACTGTTTGACGGCGGAACGGGCAAACTTGTTTTGCAAAACATTGACGCCGACCTGACGAACAGCGACGAAGTGGATCCTCTCGAGGCTGGCATAGAAATTTACGCACAGCCTCCCGGCAAGAAATTGCAGCACATATCCCTTCTTTCGGGCGGCGAGAAAGCGCTTACGGCGATATCTATTTTGTTTGCCATATTGCAACTCAAGCCGATGCCTTTCTGTATCTTGGATGAGATAGAGGCGGCGCTTGACGACGCAAATGCAAATCTTTTTGCCGAGCTTTTGAAAATATTCTCGGACAAAACGCAGTTTATCGTCATCACGCACCGCAAACCGACAATGCGCCATGCGGATTCCATTTTCGGCGTTGCTATGGAAGAAAAAGGCGTAACAAAGATAGTTTCCATCGAGTTTGAAGAAGCTGTCAAACACGCTTCCGACAACGGTGTGGCATAGGAGTTAAAATGGGATTTTTCGCAAAAATTTCAAGTGGATTAAAAAAGACCAAAGAGGCGATAAAGCGCCGTCTTTTTGAAGCGTTTTCCATGAAGGAGTTGGATGACGAATTTTTCGACGAACTCGAGGAAGCACTTATAACCGCAGACGTCGGTATCGACGCTACGGAAACCTTGCTCGAAAGGCTCCGTGACGAGATTTACGAAAACAGAATTACAAAGCCCGACGACGCAAGAGAGTTGTTCAAAAAGATTTTGATTGAATCTATCGATTTTGAAATTGAGGATTTTTCCTATCCGCTCGTTATTCTTCTTTCGGGAGTCAACGGTGTCGGCAAGACTACGGCTATTGGCAAACTTGCAAACATGTTCAAGTTGCAGGGGAAATCGGTTGTTGTAGCTGCCGCCGATACGTTCAGAGCCGCCGCAAGCGAACAGCTTGAGGTGTGGGGCGAGAGAGCGGGCGTAAGAGTTGTGCATCACGGCGAGGGCAGTGACCCTGCGGCAGTCGTTTTCGATGCGATAGCTTCGGCAAAAGCGAGGGGAACGGACGTCGTTTTGATTGATACTGCGGGCAGACTTCACAACAAGAAAAACCTTATGGAGGAGCTGAAAAAGATATGCAGAGTCGTAGCAAGAGAACTTCCCGACGCAGATTTCAGAAAGTATATCGTGCTTGACGCCACCACGGGACAAAATGCCGTATCTCAGGCGGAAGTGTTCAGCGAGGATATAGACGTAGACGGAATCATACTTACAAAACTCGACGGAACGGCAAAGGGTGGCGTAGTCATAGCTATTGCCGAACAGCTTTCGCTCCCCGTGTTATACGTCGGCGTCGGCGAAAAAATCGACGACCTCATTCCTTTCGACGCCAACGATTTTATCGACGTATTGCTCGACGAAGAATAACAAATTTTACGGTTGCACTTTGCCGCAAATTTTAAAACCGCAAGTGTAAAAATATGTGATAAGATAAAATATTTCCGTTTATCCGTTTAAATAAGTTGACATAATAATTTTTAATTGTTATCATAAGTGTAAAGGTTTAAGCCTTTACACTTTTTATTATGGAAAACGTTAAAATCAGCATTTTATTGGCTACCTACGGAAATTTGCTCACAGAAAAGCAAAAAGAGATGATGACTCTCTTTTACGACTGCGATTTATCTCTGGGTGAGATTGCCGAACAGTTCGCAATCACAAGGCAGGCGGCCAGGGATTCCATAAAAAGAGGTGAGGACTCTCTTGTCCAATACGAGCAAAAGCTCGGTTTTGTCTCTAAGTCTGACAAGATATACGAACTCTTAAGGCGGCTTAAATCTGCCAGAGGGGATAAAGACGGGGATTTAGAGGATAAAATTATAGAGAGCCTTGTTGATTTGGTGGAGGATTAAATGGGAATTTTTCAAAATTTATCCGAAAGAATAGCCAACGTCTTTGAAAAAATGAAAAACAAAGGCAGATTGACGGAACTTGAAATAAAGCAGGCAATGAGGGAGATTCGTATCGCCCTTTTGGAAGCGGACGTCAATTATGCCGTAGTAAAATCGTTTATTCAGTCCGTAAGCGAAAAGGCGTTGCATGAAGAGATATTAAAGAGCCTTACTCCTGCGCAACAGGTCGTAAAGATTGTCAACGAAGAGCTTACCGACCTTATGGGCACCAAAAACGCCAAACTTGCCGTTGCTTCAAATCCGCCCACGATTATCATGATGTGCGGTCTTCAGGGCGCAGGTAAGACGACTATGTGCGGTAAACTTGCAGGTATGCTCAAAAAGCAGGGCAAAAACGTATTGCTTTGCGCTTGCGACATATACCGTCCTGCGGCTATAACTCAGCTTCAGGTTGTCGGTAAAAAAGCCGGCGTCGAAGTCTTTGAAAAGGGACAGATAGCCCCTGTCAAGATAGCTAAAGAAGCAATTAAATATGCCAACAAAAACGCCTTTGATACCGTTATTGTGGATACTGCCGGACGTCTTCACATCGACGAACAGTTAATGGACGAGCTTGTCGAACTTAAAAAGGAATTGAAACCGCACGAGATATTGCTCGTTGTCGATTCCATGACGGGACAGGACGCCGTAACGGTTGCAGACACCTTCAATAAAACTTTGGATATCACGGGCGTCGTGCTCACAAAACTCGACGGCGATACGAGAGGCGGTGCCGCACTCTCAATCAGAGCGGTTACGTCAAAGCCTATCAAATTTTCGGGAATAGGCGAAAAGCTCGAAGATATCGAGGCTTTCCACCCCGACAGAATGGCGTCGAGGATTCTCGGTATGGGCGACGTGCTCACCTTGATTGAAAAGGCGGAAAGCGCATTCAACGAGGAAGACGCAAAAAATCTTCAAAAGAAGTTAAAACAAAATTCATTTACCCTTGAAGATTATCTCGAACAGCTCGAGAATATGAAAAAAATGGGAAATCTTTCAAACGTGCTCAATATGATACCCGGTATGAGCAATAAATTAAAGGGCGTCGATACCGAAGTTGACGAAAAGAAAATCAAACACACCAAAGCGATTATTCAGTCAATGACGGTAAAGGAACGCCGCAATCCGGATATTATTAAGGCGAGCCAAAGAAAGAGAATCGCAAAGGGCAGCGGCACGTCGATACAGGAAGTCAATCAGCTTTTAAAGCAGTTTGAAATGTCAAAGACGATGATGAGCCGTATGGCAAAAAACAAAGGCAAATTGCCTTTTTAGAGCAAGATTGCTTGCCTATAACCACCTCGTTTGTTCTGTGCCGTCGGCAAGAGGCAAAAATATGCCCGATATAGGATAGAAACGTTTTTACCACGGCTTTTATATAGCCTGCATAAGCGGACGTTTCGGTTTTATAAATGCGGATTGATTAAAAACAAAACTAAAAAATAAATCACAATAAAACAATTTTTAATTGTTTGGAGGTAAATAATGGTAAAACTCAGACTCACAAGAATGGGCGCAAAGAAATCACCTTTCTATCGTATCGTAGCAATCGATTCGAGAAAAGCAAGAGACGGTCAATATATCGACCAAATCGGTATTTATGATCCCACCGTCGAACCGGCTTTGGTTAAAATCGACGCCGATAAAGCTAAAGATTGGATCGCTAAAGGCGCTCAACCTACCGATACCGTAAGAGCATTACTCAAAAAGAACGGCGTAATGTAATAGGTGCACCATGTACGAATTAGTGGAGTTTTTAGTAAAAAAACTTGTCGGTGACGACGGCGATTTTATCGTCGAAACCCGTGAGGGCGACGATACGACCGATATCGTCATCGAAATTTCCAAAAACGACATTGGAAAAGTTATCGGAAAGCAGGGCAGAATCGCTAAGGCGATAAGGACTATCGTAAAATCGGCGAGCTCTAAATCCGGTGTAAAATACAACGTGGTTATTTCCGAGAAGGAATGAAATTTGTCGAAATAGGAAAAGTTTTAAGACCTAAAGGCATTAAAGGCGAAATAAAAATCGAGGGGTTGACTGACGATAACTCCCGCTTTTTGCGTTTAAAGCAGGTATATATCGATTCTGTCTGCCATACCGTCTCAAAAGCGAGATTGGAGGGCGCATTTGTTGTCATCAAACTCGACGGCATAGATACGCCGGAGCAAGTCGACGCTCTAAGGGGTAAATATCTGTTTATCGACAGAGCCGATGCCGTAAAAACGGATAAGGATACAAACCTTATTGCCGATATTATCGGACTTGAAGTGGTTGTAGGAGAAAAGGTTATCGGCAAAATATCCGACGTGCTTCAATACGGAGCGGCAGACGTTTACGTCGCTATGGCGAAAGATAAATGCATATCCTTTCCTGCCTTAAAAAAACTCATCGTCGACGTCGACATTGACGGCGGGAAAATGCTTTTGGATAAAAATATTTTTGACGAGGTTGCTGTTTTCAATGAAGTTTAAAGTGCTGACGATATTCCCCGAAATGTTTTCTGCGCTCGATTGCTCGATACTCGGCAGAGCGTTAAAAAACGACAAGTTTACGCTTGACGTTGTAAACATAAGGGATTATTCAACCGATAAACATTCAAAAACGGACGACGCACCGTTCGGCGGTGGCGCAGGTATGGTCATGACCTGCCAGCCCATTGTCAGCGCTATAAGGGCGGTTGACCCCGACCGTAAAATGCGTAGGATATATATGTCCCCCAAAGGCAAAAGACTCGACCAAAATATCGTCAAATCACTTTCCGAACTTGATGAAATTCTTATTCTGTGCGGAAGCTACGAAGGTGTCGACCAAAGAGCTATCGACCTTGAAATCGATGAGGAAATCTCAATAGGCGACTATGTTCTGACGGGGGGCGAGCTTCCCGCCATGGTGCTTATAAACAGCGTTTCAAGATATATCGACGGAGTTTTGGGCAGTAGCGAATCGGTTGTAGAAGAAAGTTTTTCCGACAATCTTTTAGAATATCCGCACTATACGAGACCTGCCGTTTTTGAGGGGCTTGCCGTTCCCGACGTGCTACTTAGCGGTAATCATGCCGAAGTTGCCAAGTGGCGAAAGGAAAAGGCGGTAGAGATAACAAAAAGACTTCGCCCCGACCTGTTAGGAGAATAGATGAACATTCAATGGTTTCCCGGACATATGACGAAAGCCGTCAGAATGATGGAAGAAAATCTTGCTTTATGCGACGTTTGTCTTTACGTCATCGATTCGAGAGCCGTAAATTCGTCTATAAATCCCGTATTAAACAAACTCGTTTCAACTAAAAGGGTTATTTATCTTTTCAACAAGTGCGATCTTGTCGAAAAATCCGACCTTGATAAGTGGACTGCAAAATTTGCCAAAGAAGGCAAAATCTATTCCGTTACAATGGGTACCGGCGATTTGTCCAAAGTGACTGCGCTCATTAAATCCGCTTATAAAGACGTTTTGGACAAATACCTAGAAAAAGGCGTAAAAAAGCATGTCAGGGCAATGATTGTGGGTATCCCCAACAGCGGAAAATCTACGATTATCAACAGTATGCGCAAAAAAGCGTCGGCGGTAACGGGCGACAAAGCAGGCGTGACCAGGGGTAAACAGTGGCTTAGCATAGACTCTATGATAGACCTTTTGGACACACCGGGCACCCTTTGGGGAAAGTTTGAAGACCAGACGGTAGCGAAGCATTTAGCTTACATAGGCTCAATCAACGACGATATCCTTGACAAATCCGAACTAGTTTTCGAGTTTATAAAAGAAATAACTTCTATCTGCCCGGGCGCATTGAAAAACAGATACGGCGTGGACGAATCTGCCGAACCTCTTGAAATTTTTGACTCAATCGCAATGTCGAGGGGGTTTAAAATGAGAGGCGGCGAGATAGATTATGACAGATGCGCCGCTTCCGTTATCGATGACTTCAGAAAGGGAAGGCTTGGCAAAATAATGTTGGAGAAGGTATGATAGCCGATTTTGCACCTGAAAGAGAACTGATTGAAAAAGGCTACAGATATATCTGCGGTGTAGACGAGGTTGGCAGAGGACCGCTCGCAGGGCCCGTCACTGTGTGTGCGGCGGTGATAGATTTATTCTCATTCTGCGACGGCGTTACCGACAGTAAAAAACTGACGGAAAAACAAAGAGAGTTTCTCTTTCCAGAGATAGAAAACTGTTGCCTTGCCTATAGCGTGGTATCCGCTCCGCCCGAACGCATTGACGAGATAAACATTTTAAATGCAACCAAAGAGTGTATGACCAAAGCTGTCGAATCGCTCAGCATCAATCCGGATATCGTTTTGATTGACGCAGTAAAGCTCGAACTTTCGGTAGAATCTAAATCGATAATTCACGGCGATTTGCTCTCATACGCCATAGGCTGCGCCTCAATACTCGCCAAAGTGTCAAGGGACAGATACATGGCAAAATGCGACGAGGTCTATCCTGAATACGGTTTCAAAAAGAACAAGGGATACGGCACCGGAGAGCATATCGAAGCGATAATAAAATACGGAATGACTCCGTTGCACAGAAAGCAGTTCGTCCAAACGGCGGTAGAACATTATGAACAAAAAATCGGTAGGTAACGCAGGGGAGAGTATTGCTTGCGCTTATCTGAAAAAAATCGGGTATAAAATCCTCGAAAGAAATTTCAGATACGAGGGCGGCGAGATTGACATAATTGCTCTAGATAAGGGCGTAACGGTATTTGTAGAGGTTAAATATCGCTCGAATCTCGAATTCGGATATCCTGCCGACGCAGTTACACAATCAAAACAAAGGAAGATTATAAACGGCGCCAAAAGTTATTCGGTTATACGTCGGATTGCCGACTTTCCAATGCGTTTTGACGTAGTAGAGGTTATCGGAAGCGAAGTCAACCATATTATCGGAGCTTTCGAGGCGTAGGAATTTGAGTTTTGCTTTAATAGCAAAAACAATGCCGAAAGTTTAAGGTTGATATAATCTTTATCCTTATAATGATAAATAATGAAAATCGTTTTACCGATATTTCATTGCATTGCCGCACAGCATTCTTTAAAATGCGTATTCACGGTCAAAAATTTAAAATAGGGCGGCTATTTTGTTGTCTTAATATAAAAAATATGATAAAATTTAAAGGCTGGGCATTCCTCTGAATATTGCCAAGGCAATCAAGAATGTACCTCAGGAGGTTTTAAATGAGTAACATTATCGACACAATTGAAAAAGAGAATATGAAAAGCGATATTCCCGAATTCAACATCGGTGACACCGTAGCTGTTTACGTTAAAATCATCGAAGGTAAAAGAGAAAGAATCCAAAAATACGAAGGCACCGTTATCGCTCGTAAAAACGGCGGTATCCGCGAAACCTTCACCGTAAGACGTCTTGTCGACGGCATTTACGGCGTTGAAAGAACTTTCCCCATTCATTCCCCGAAAGTAGACCGCATCGAAGTCGTAAGACGCGGTGACGTCAGACGTGCCAAACTCTACTATCTCAGAGAGAGAACGGGTAAAGCGGCAAAGGTTAAGGAAGTTAATAACAATAAATAATTTAAGGATTTTGCCTTTATGAAAAGACTTTTCAAATTAGGTATATTAGCTTGTATCGTCGTTATCGTGGCAGTGTTTGCTCTTTGCGCCTGCAACTACGAAACAGAGGTGCGTGAGGAGCTCATCTCTAACGGCGGTTTCGAGTTTACCACCGAAAATTCGGACGGCGACACGGTCATCACGTCGTGGTCGAGAGGTTCTAAAGATTCCACGTTCGGAAGCTCCGATATTTTAATCTCTGCAACGGACAGCTCTATGTCGTCCGACTACGGCAAAAATACGCTTAAGATTGAAAACACAAAAGCCACTGCGACATACGTTTACCAAAGCGTCAAAGTCGACAGCGGAAAAGCGTATAAAATTTCCTATTCCATAAAAATAACGCAGGAAATCACCGCAGGCTCAGAATATCCTGCCGGTGCTTTTATCACGTTCTTGGAAAACACCGACTACGTTTTGACGGAGCAGACTGCGGCGACGGGCGGTTGGAAAAACGTAACGCTTTACGTTTCACCGAAAAATACCGACTATCTTACCATCTGTCTTAAACTCGGAGACGAAACAAACACGTCAATAGGCTCGGTTTACTACGACAACGTATCCATGATGAGAGTGGACAACGTTCCGTCAAATGCAACCGTTTATGAAATTTCGCGTGAGAAAGTCGTACGTTACAACGAAACAGATTCCGGTATTGCGTTTATAGTTTTACTCACTCTGCTTTCGGTTGCGCTTATCGTTGTTGCATATATTCTTGTCAGAAGAATTTACGGTTCGAGAAACGGACTTTCATCGGTTGGCGAAAACGTCGTTGCAACTGCCGACGATAAAAAAGCTAAAATCAGAAAGGTGGCAACTCATCCTATCGCCATTGCGTCGTATCTTGCGCTCGGAACGTTGCTTATAAGATTTATTCTTTTGTTTACGCTTTACGGTTTCGGTCAGGATATGACAAAACTGATAACTCTTGCCAGAGCAACTTCTTCCGTGGCTCCTGCAAACATCTTTGCATATCTTGCTAAAAACAGCTATGCGTCGTTCGCCCCAGGACAGCTTTATATGCTTTATGTCTTCGGCGGAATGGGTCAAAACCTTGACGCCGCCGGTATGTCTATATGGCTGAGGATACCGTCGATAATTGCCGATATCGCCGTTGTTTTGACAATTTATTTCTACGGCAAAAAATACGTCGGAAACAAGATATCAACCGTGTATGCCGCATTGTACGGACTTTTGCCTATCGTCTTTGTTATGAGCGGAGCGAGAGGTTCGTTTGAGTCTGTTTTGGTGGCGCTTATACTGATTGCATTCGTGTTGCTCATCGAGAAAAAATATATTGCGGCTTATATCCTCTTTACGCTTGCCGTTCTGTTTGACATAAACGCTCTGGCGGTTGTGCCGCTTGCGGTATGCTATCTCGTGTTCGCATATTACCGTGCAGACGTTACGCTTAAATCGTTCAACGCTCAAAGAGCTCAAATAATATTTGGCTTTATTGGCTCATGGATTTTATTCTACGTGCTCAGCATTCCGTTTGTTACGAATTATATATCCGAACAGCCGTTCTATATCTTCACGTATTACAAAGATATCATTGCAAACAACAACATATTTGCTTCAAACGCATTCAATCTTTACGCTATGGTATCCATGAACGGAAAGGTGGTAAACGACACTGCGGCAATATTCAATTTGATATTCTTGCTTGTATTGCAGATTTACGTTATCTCGCTTTACATTAAAAACAAAAACAGACTTGAGCTTTTGATGCTTGCGTCGTTCGAGCTTGCGATAATTGCAGTATTTACAATCAAAGTCAACTATGCTTTCTTGTTTATGTCGCTTGCATTACTCGTTGTCTATACGATGATATCCGGCGAGAAGAGGGCGTATATTGCGCTCGGAGGTCTTAGTGTATTGACCTTCTTAAATGTCGGTCAGCTTATGAACCAATCAAACTTTGTTTCTTACAATACGACGGGAGCGCTCGTTACGTTTGAATCGCTTGACGCCTTCTTGATTTTCTTCTCGGTCATAACGGTTTTGTTTGTGCTGTTCTACGGATACCTCAGCTATTCGATTTGCAACAACTCGAAAAAGTATGATATTCCTGCCATGAACGACAATTTCTTTGTTACGACCAAAAACTTCTTCCAAAGACTGAGAAAGAAATTGAAGTAAACTTTTTTGGGTGCATTTAAAGCATGGTTAAAACTAAATAAGTTTAAAATAAAATAAGTTTAAAATGAAATATGTTTAAAATGAAATATGTTTAAAACAAAAAAGTTTTAAAACAAAAAGGTTAAAGCAAAGAAGCTTAAAACAAAAAGGTTAAAGCAAAAAAGTTTAAAACAAATATAAAAAACTTTAAAAAAATTCCGAATTTATTTCGGAATTTTTTATTGTTTAATTTTAAAAGACTTATTAAAAGCAAACATAAGTGCCATTACAAAGTCAAGTGAAAACGGAATGATAAAATCAGTATCCCAAACTATCGTCCACTAAAACAACGTAAAAGTTTTTGCCTCTGGGCGGATGGTGATAGACGGCGGAAATATTGCATATAGTTTCCTCGTTGGTGCAATCGGCGCAGTCACCGCCGTTGACGCAAGGAGTGTTTTTGCCAAATCTGATGCAATTGAGCCTTGCCGCAGTAGTTTTAATCCTTTCAAAAGCCTCTGGCATATTTCTGACGATTTTGTTTTTACCGACAACAAAAAGAATGTTTTGCGGACCATAAAATGTAGCGGCTATTCTGTTGCCCGTGCCGTCCACGTTGAGCATTTCGCCGTCCTCGGTAACGGCGTTTGCGCTGCATACGATAAAATCGGCTGAAAGAGATTTTTTCATGATATCCTGCGCCGTTTCGCCGTCCTTTAAGTAGGAGCGGTGGCAAATTTCGTTACCCCTTTCTAAAAGCGCTTCAACAAGTCCTATTTGTTTTATCGTCTCAGACCCGGCAAAGGCGGGGACGTCGTCGATTTTTATTATATCCAGACACTTTTTTAACGCATCTTTGGCGTCTTTGACGCAGTAGACTTTAAATCCTCTTTTTGATAAGTTTTCAGCTGTTTTTTCAAACATTTTTTTACCTCATATTTTAATTTAATTGATTAAATTATAAAATTTTATTATAATGTTGTCAACACAGTTTTTAAGAGGACATTTTGGACAAAAATCACATCAGAAACTTTTCCATAATTGCGCATATAGACCACGGTAAGAGCACGCTTGCCGACCGTCTGATTGAGAAAACGGGAACGGTTGCCGAGCGAGATATGAGCGAACAGCTCCTTGACAATATGGATATTGAAAAGGAGAGGGGTATCACCATAAAACTTCAGACGTGCAAAATGTTTTATGAGCACAACGGCACGGAATACGTTTTAAATCTTATCGATACTCCCGGACACGTTGACTTTACTTACGAGGTTTCACGCTCTCTCGCTGCCTGTGAGGGCGCTCTTTTGGTTGTTGATGCCACCCAAGGCGTTGAGGCGCAAACTTTAACAAACGTTTATCTTGCGCTCGACCACGATTTGGAAATTATGCCCGTTATAAACAAAATCGACCTTCCCTCGGCGGAAGTTGATAAAGTCAAACTTGAAATCGAAGATATAATAGGTCTTGATACAAACGGCTGTCCGTTAATCAGCGCCAAAGAGGGCATTGGCGTGGACGAATTGCTTGACGCCATCGTAACGAAACTTCCTGCGCCCAAAGGCGACGAAAACAAACCGCTTAAAGCGCTTATCTTCGATAGTTTTTACGATAACTATCGAGGCGCAATCAGTATGGTCAGGATTTTCGACGGCAGGGTTAAGGCGCACGATAAAATCAAAATGTTTTCGACGGGGAAAGAATATGAAGTCGTCGAGGTCGGCGTATTTTCGCCTAAGATGATACCGACGGAATCTCTTTCTGCCGGTGAAGTCGGATATATCGCCGCAAGCATTAAAAACGTTGTAGATACCGCCGTCGGCGATACGATAACGCTTGCAAATAATCCAACCTCAGAGCCTCTGCCGGGCTATAAAAAGGTTCAGCCAATGGTCTACGCAGGTATATTTCCTGCCGACGGTTCTAAATACGACGAGCTTAAAGAGGCGTTGATGAAACTTCAGCTAAACGACGCTTCCCTTCAGTTTGAAATCGAAAACTCGCTCGCTCTCGGTTTCGGTTTCAGGTGCGGATTTTTGGGTCTATTGCACATGGAAATCATTGAGGAAAGGTTAGAGAGAGAATTTGACCTCGATTTGGTTACAACCGCTCCCAGCGTTTCTTACAGAGTGAAAAAGACTAACGGCGAGGAAATTATAGTCGAAAATCCTTGTATGCTTCCAAACGCTTCCGAAATCGATTATATCGAAGAGCCTGTCGTAAAGGCGAGCCTTTACACTCCGCCCGAGTTTGTCGGTCCCATTATGGAGCTTTGCCAAGACAAAAGAGGCGTGTTTATAGATATGTCTTATATAGATCCAACAAGGGTTGTTATAACTTACGATATACCTTTAAACGAGATAATTTACGACTTTTTCGACAATCTTAAATCTCGCACGAAAGGTTATGCCAGCATGGATTATGAAATTAAAGGTTATGAAAAGAGCGACCTTGTTAAGCTCGACCTTTTGATAAACGGCGACGTCTGTGACGCACTCAGTCTTATCGTTCATAAAGACAAAGCGTATTCGCGTGGCAGAAAACTTGCCGAAAAGCTAAAGGAAGTTATCCCCAGACAGCTTTTTGAGGTTCCCATTCAGGCGGCTATAGGCGGTAAGGTTATTGCAAGAGAAACTGTCAAAGCAGTGAGAAAAGACGTTCTCGCCAAGTGCTACGGCGGTGATATAACGAGAAAGAAAAAACTTTTGGAAAAACAAAAGGAAGGCAAAAAGAGAATGAGAAAGGTGGGCAGCGTTGAAGTGCCTTCCGAGGCTTTTGCCAGCATTTTAAAACTCGATGACGAATAATTTTACCGAAAGGGCAGGGATTTACGTTCATATCCCTTTTTGTAAACGTAAATGCAATTATTGCGATTTTAAATCTTTTCCTTACCCGGAGCGTTCGGAAGAATATTTTAACGCTTTAAAAAAGGAAATTTTAAACACTGACGCCGTTTGCAAAACAATCGATACTGTTTATTTCGGTGGCGGTACGCCGTCCTTTGTCGACGAAAGATATATCGTCGACGTTTTTAATTTGCTAAGAAATAAATTTGACTTTGACTTGTCGGAAGCCACAATAGAAGCAAATCCGGAATCTATAACAAAGAGCAAACTTTTAGCATACAAAAGCGCAGGCTTTGACAGGCTCAGTATAGGAGTGCAAAGTTTAAGTGACGACGTTTTGAAATTCCTTGGCAGAGTGCACGACTCGGATATGGCAAAGAGCGCAGTTAAAACGGCGCTTGAGTTTTTCGATAACGTAAGCTGTGATATTATGCTCGTAGGACAGTCGGCAGAAAGTGTGGCTAAAGATATCGAGTATTTAAGCGCTTCGGGCGTAAAGCACCTATCCTGTTATATGCTTCAAATCGAGGAAGGTACTCCTTTTTACGACAGATATATAAAAAACGATATTAAGTTGCCCACCGACGACGAACTTGCCGACTTGTTTTCGTTTGCTATAGCAAAACTAAAAAGTTTAGGATATAAACGTTATGAAGTTTCTAATTTCTGCAAAAGGGGATATGAGGCCAAACACAACCTCGGATATTGGGTCAGAAAGCCTTATTACGGTTTCGGTCTTTCCGCTCACTCTCTTATCGGCAATGAGCGATACGGAAATCAATCCGCTTTCGATGAATACGTTTCAGACCCGTTGAAAAGGGAATTCAAAGAGGTTTTAAGCGAAAGTGACATAGAGCTTGAAAAGATAATGCTCGCCCTCAGAACCTCTCATGGCGTTTTAAAAGAAGAAATATTAAATAAGCCTGATTTTTATGATAAATATAAAAATTATTTTTATATAAAAGGTGACCGCATATCTTTAAACGATAAGGGATTTATGATTATGAATAAAATTTTGGTTGACCTTTTCCAATAAATTATTTTTTGTTTTTGTTTAAAAATTTTTTAGTTTTACCTTTAGTTAAATTTATTACGAATAAAAAAGGCCCGCAATAGCGAGCCTTTTTTTGTTATAACGTAAAGTTATTCTTGAGGGTTTTCTAAAGAAGTTTCGGAGGTTTCCGTGACTTCATTTTGAGCTGTTTCTTCGGTTTTTTCGGATTCGACAGCCTCTGTATTTTGTTCCGTCTCTACGGTTTCGGCGTTCTTTTTGTTTGACTTTTTAGCCTTTTTTGCCTTTTTATCGTCTGATGCGTTTTCGGCAAAATTTTCTTCAAAGACTGCCTCCTCTCCGTTACCGTCTGTTGAGTCGCCGTTGCCGCAAGCCGTGCAGCCGCAAAGCGATACTCCGTAGTAGGAGGGGCGGACGATGAAGTATCTTACAAGACCTGCCACCATGATAATTGCGCTGAAGAAGTAGAACCACAAACGCATCTTAGTGACGGAAACGATACCCAAAAGCGTGATGCTGTCCATCCAAGCCATGCTCATGTAGTCAAGAACGCCACGGGCTTCGTTGTGGGTTGTTTTAACGCCGTTTTTATCGGTATACAACTTCCACATCGGTTCGAGCAAGCTCATATTGTCCTCAACCATCGGGTCGCTGGGTACTTCGCCGAGAAGGTCGACTATACACCACATATAGAGGTAGTCGCCGGTAGTTAAATCTCCGGGAGTATCCTTGTTTGCTTCACCGTTTTCATCTCCGTAGATAACCAACATGAGATCGTTGAGCCAATCGTGATTGTAGTTAAAGAGATAGTCAAGGTTTTCAAGCGCAAGCTCAATCGTAAGAGGGTCAAACGTTTGATATGCCGCATCGATTGTGTTGAAGCACTTTTTGAGAACGGTTTGAATTTCTTCGTTGTTCATGGCTTCCGAAAGATAGGAGTTTATAATTTTATCTTTGCATGTTTCGGCAAAGCCGCCCTCTGCATTAAAGCCGTATCTTTCCCAGCCGGACAACGAACTATCATTTGAACGGTAGTCTTTTGAAGCATTGATAAAGAATGTCTTCATTTGATTGATGTATGCTTCGTTCTGACCTTGAGCGGCGTAGAATGATTCCATTTCGGAAAGAGTTTTCTTGTTGAGGTTGCCGTTTTCAACGTTCCAAGTTACAAAGGTTTTGAAGAGGTCTTGCTGTGCCTCGTTTTGCGACTCGTCGTCTAAAAGGATATCTTCGTAAAGGATAGTTCCCTGCGTTGCCGTATTGAGCAAGGGGGGAAGAACGATATCCAAAAAGCAGGTGAAGATAGTAAGGCAGCAGAAGATTGCAATAATCATTCTTATGCCTTGGCTTCTTAATGCCTTTTTCTTGTCGGGATAGGCGCCTGCGTCCATTTTCTTTTTGGCGACAAGACGAATTGCAAGTTCGGAAACGCCTGTTGCAAGCCATGCAAGCACAACTAATATAATAGGCGTAGCTGCAGTGAGACCGTAAAGGTTAGTTTCAAAATAGGGGAGACTATACACTATCGCAATAATCAAAAGAATGGGAAAACCGATAGCATAAAGTATGACGTCTAATGCAATCATCAATGCTTTTTTATTCATTACCTTTTTCCTCCTTCTTTTTAGATTTTGCTTCATTAGCGGATTTAGCTTCGGGAGTGGGGTCTCCGTTTTCCTTTCTGAATTTGTTCAAGAATTTAAACTGAACGAGTTCGTCGGGCTTGCAAGCTAAATATTTTTCGTTAAGGAAGTAGATGAGAATATAAACGAAAGCAACGATTCCTATGAAGATGTAGATATAATTTCTGACAGCGAGGAAGGGATAGAGCGAAGGCCTTGTCTCTAATTCGAGCTGAAGCTGATAGAGAGAAGAAAGCGACATTCCCGAAGCGATTATTTCGCTTGTGCTTGTCTTTCCGCATGCGAGGTCGTAAGCGGATTGAAGTTCTTCCGATATAGGCAAATCGTTAATGTCTTGATAATAGTAAACAGCGACGACTTTTTTAAGAGTGTTAATTTCGTTTTTGATAGTCGAAGCTACGCCGAGAGCGAGACCGTCACCGGTATCTTCTTCGTAATTGTTGAATTTGTAGTCGTTAAAGTTGAGCCATTTGTTGATGCCGGTTTTATACATATAGATATCGGTATCGTAAATGAGCTGCCAGTAAAGTGCTTTGTCCCGACGTGAGGTGTTGGTAACGACGTTATACCAGCCTACCTGATACTCATAGTTCTCAGTAGTAAAACCTGCGTTGAAGTATTCTGCGGGAACGGTAATATCTTCCGTAAGTGTCACAGACGTTCCTGCTGCGGAAATTCTTTCGCCTTCGTTGAAGGAAACGGTGATGGTTTTGTTGTCTTCAACGATTTGTTTGTACTGCTTTCCGAGAACGGCATCGGCGATAAACATAGGAACAGCCATAACGACGATTGCTACTATGATTGTGATGATTGTCTGAAGCAGACGGTGTTTTCTCAACGCAAATTTCATGCTGAAGCGAACGATTTCCACTATGGCCCAAATGCCGAGTAAAATCAAAATGCCGTTAGCGCATGAATCGGCGTAAACCGGTTCACCGAAAAACGGCATTGAGGCAATCAGACCGATAAGAAATAAAAGCGGAAAACCTAAGCAATAGCATATAACGCGAAGAATGTTAAATAGTTTTCTTTTTTGCATAATTTGCTCCTTATCAATTTGAATATGTAATAATTATAATATATATGTCATATTAAGTCAATGGTATAATTTTTAAATTGTTTTAAATATCTTTTAAAATCAGTTAATTATTTCTTGAAAATTTAAAAATTTATGTTATAATGAATACAAATACAGGAGGATACTAATGACGCCGACGACCGATATACAATTTTCTGCTCAAAAAAATGCGGCTCCGCTTGCGATTATCGCACTTAAAGGAGCTTTGGACTTTGCAAAACAAATTGACTTGCGACTTGTAAAATTGTTTAAGGATTCGGGTACGAAAGTATATGCCGACGTCGACAGTTTCATAGTAGACACAAGTTATCCTCGTTTCACTACGGGCGACGGAAAGGGTATGGTAAACGATACCGTCCGCAGTAAAGACGTTTATATCATATGCGACGTAGGAAATCACGGCGTCACTTATGATTTGTTCGAAAAACAAATTCCCATCACGCCCGACGAACATTATGCCGATTTAAAAAGGATTATTTGCGCTTGCGCCGGTAAGCCCTATCGTATAACCGTTATCATGCCGCTTTTATACGGTGGCAGACAGCACCGCAGAGCCGGCAGGGAGTCGCTTGACTGCGCCATGATGTTGCAGGAATTAAAGGCAATGGGCGTTACGGATATCATCACGTTCGACGCACACGACCCGCGCGTTCAGAATGCCGTTCCGCTTATGGGATTTGACAACTTCTTCCCGACATATCAAATTCTTAAGGCGTTAAAGAAAAAATATCCAGAGATTGACTTGCACAACGACTTTATGGTTGTTTCACCCGATGAAGGCGCAATGTCACGAAACATTTATTATGCTTCCGTTCTCGGCGTCGACCTCGGTATGTTCTACAAGCGTCGAGACTATACCAAAGTGGTCAACGGCAGAAATCCTATCATAGCGCACGAATACATAGGCAGCTCGGTTTCCGGCAAAAACATTTTTGTTGCCGACGACATTATCGCCACGGGCGATTCGGTCATTAAACTCGCTACCGAGTTAAAAGAAAAAGGTGCGGATAAAATATTCCTTTCGTGCACGTTCCCTCTCTTTACCGAGGGCGTCGATAAATTCAATAAAGCGCATGAAGAGGGTATGTTCGAGGCAGTCGTTTCTACAAACCTCACTTACAGAATTCCCGAACTTGCCGGCTGCGATTGGTTTATTGAAAGTGATTTATCAAAATATATAGCATACATTATAGCGTCTTGCAATTTTAACGAGTCTGTCGGAAAGTTGCTTGACCCTATCGATAAAATTAAAAATTTATTGAAAAAATAACCGTCAGGAGTTTGTATGAAAATTCAGTGGTTAGGGCATAGTTCTTTTAAACTCGAGGAGAGCACGGGGACGTCAATCGTTACCGACCCTTTTGAAGAAAGCGTCGTTGGTTTTGCAATGCCCAAGGTTAATGCGAATGCCGTTACCATAAGCCATAAACATTCGGATCACAATCTTGTTTCCAAAGTAGGCGGAAACCCCATAGTTATCGATGAGCTTGGAGGTTTTGAAGTCGAAGGGATTCATATTCAAAGTTTTCAGTCTTATCACGACCACCATATGGGAACTAAAAGAGGAGACAACCTCATCTTTAAATTCAGAATGGACGGCGTTGAAGTCTGCCACCTCGGCGATATAGGAGAGGAGTGCAACATCAGAGTGGTGGAAACCATCATGCCTGTCAACATTTTGCTTATCCCGGTTGGCGGTAAATACACCATTGACGCCGTTGAAGCTAAAGAATACGTCGATAAAATCATGCCGGATATCGTCATTCCGATGCACTACCGCACCAAGGATTCCATTATGGATATCGATAAGGTCTCCGATTTTATTGACTTGTTTCCGGAAGAAGACGTCGTTTATGCAGATTCGGACACCGTTGAGTTTGACCGTGCCGATTTTGACGGCGAAAGCACTAAGGTTATAGTTTTGGATAAAGTTCAACTCGATTAGTCGCCTGCGACTGAGTTTTGACTGCTTTTCAGTCTTTGAATTTATTTACTTTTTCCTTAATTCGATAAAGTTTATCAGATTTTAAATTTAATATTTTATTACATAATTTGACGGAGGTATTATGTCTCAAATTAGTTATACTCGTGAGGAACTCGAGCAAATGGATATTTTTGCCATCAGAGCAATTGCCAGAAATGCGGGAATTTCCTCTCCTACAAAGAAAAATAAAATGGAGCTTGTCAATATGATTGTGTCCGTTGCCAACGGGGAAGTATTGCCGCCTCCTCCCGTGAGGGGCAGACCGCCTAAACCGATTAAGACGGAACAGGAGGAAACAGACGATTCGTATAAAACGTCTTCAATAAATCCCATTCCGAAAATCATGAACGACTCGTCCGGCATTGAGGAGGAGAGAGAGGGTATCCTTGAAATAAATCCCGACGGATACGGCTTTTTAAGAATAAAAAACGGAGAGTGTAACGAAAAGGACGCATACGTCCACGGCGTAAAGATTAAAAAATTCGGTTTGAGGAGCGGCGACTATGTCAAAGGCGTTGCCAGAGTTTTGCAAGAGGGTAAGCCGCCTTCAATCTTTGCGGTGACGGAAGTCAACGGCGATTCGCCCGAAAAACTTCTTTCCCGACCCAATTTCGACGACCTTATCCCCATTTATCCTAACGAGAGATACGTGCTCGAAATGGCGGATAAGCCAAACGATTTTGCAACCCGCGCCATAGACCTTATTGCGCCTATCGGAAAAGGTCAAAGGGCAATGATTGTTTCGCCTCCTAAGGCAGGTAAAACAACCCTTTTAAAAATGATTGCTTCGTCCATTGCAAAAAATTATCCGGACGCTATCTTAAAAGTTTTGCTCATCGACGAGCGCCCGGAAGAAGTCACGGATATGCAAAGGTCAATCAAAGGCGAGGTGGTTTATTCCACGTTCGACGAGCTTCCCGACCACCATACAAAAGCTGCTGAAATGTTGCTCGAAAGGGCAAAGCGACTTGTCGAAATGGGAAAGGACGTCGTTATATTGCTTGACTCTTTAACAAGACTTGCAAGAGCTTACAACCTTACCATTCCGCCTACGGGCAGAACTCTGTCAGGCGGTATCGACCCGGGTGCGCTCTACAGCCCAAAAAGATTTTTCGGCTCGGCAAGAAACATTGAAAACGGCGGAAGCCTTACGATTATAGCCACGGCGTTGATTGATACGGGTAGCAGAATGGACGACGTCATTTACGAGGAATTTAAAGGCACGGGCAATATGGAAATACATCTCGATCGCCGTCTTTCCGAAAAACGTATTTTCCCTGCAATCGACCTTGCAAAGAGCGGAACGAGAAAAGAGGAGCTTTTGCTCAGTCAATCGGAGCTGGAAGCCGTTTGGGCAATCCGCAAAATTTTGTCTGTCGGCGACAGTGCGGAACAAACGGAAAACCTTTATACAAGGCTTGTTAAATCTGCAAACAATAAAGAGTTTATCGACCTCGTAAGAGGGGAGATGAATGCTATCAAAAAAGAAGGCTTCGTATTGATGAACAATAAATAGTCTTCACATTATAATGTTTTATCAAATTAAAAAGGCGTTTTCGGCGCCTTTTTTAATTTCAATTTTTTATTTTTAAATTGTTTTTTCCGTATAACTTTTGCAGACTAAAAAGTTATATAAAAATTGCATTTTTGGTTTTTTCTTACTTTTTTTAACCGCAAAACCGTTTAAAAGCCTTTTTGATATTGAAAGGAATATAAAACTTTAGTTTTATATAATGAATAAAATCTTCATTAATGTCAAAGAAATGTATAAATATTCATTATAAGTCGTATATTTATGCAAATATACGACTTATGCAATCTTCAGATCCTATTTTTAAGTTTAAATGGGGAATTATACGAATTTGTCACGAATAATATAAAATTTCTTTTTCCTATTGAATTGGCTGTTTTAATTTGGTAAAATTTCAATAGTTATATTTATGTATATAAACTGTCAATATATATCCTATTGACATATTGATATATATCCACGATATATAACCCTTGATTATAACCTTGGTATGTAAAATTGGTATATAACATTGGTATATAACCTTGATATATAACCTGTTGATATTTATCTACACAGGAGGAAGTTATGGAAATCATAGCGCTCAGATCTTTCGGATTATCGTATATAATAATGGATTCGATATTTATCGTTGCATTTTGTCTGTTGCTATTTTTCACAAAAAGACGGTTGACTCTCATTTTTGCTCTTTGCGGCGGTATACTGTATTTTATCGTCGACTACGGCATATTTCATCTTGCAACGGGGTCAAGGCATATCATAAACGCCGATATGTTTTGGGTGCTACTGTGGATGTCGCTAAGTTACGGCATCACAAATTTTGCCTGGATATGGCTTTGCCTAAGGCGTGACGAAAAACTCACGGAATGGACTTTGCTTATAGTGCTGTGGTGGATTGTATGTCCCATTCTCGATGACGCTATAACGGGCGGTGGACAACAAATAACGATATGGCGTGAAACAGGGGCATACCATTGGTTTATGGCTGTATTTTTGATTGTCAGTTACGTTGCGCTTATCTGTTGGAATTTGTTCCAAAAGGATAAAAACAAACAGTTTAAACTTCTGTGGCTTTTTGCCATAGGCGTTGCCGTTCAGTTCGGTTGGGAAGTAACTCTGCTTTTGGGCGGTATTCGCTCCGTCGATATGGACTTTTTGCAACAGATTAAAGTGCTTGTTGTCAACTCGCTTATGGAAACGAATCTCGGGTTGCCTGCAATATATTGCATATATCTTGCCGTTACTTCAAAGTTTACGGAAAGGTGCACAAAAAGAGATATTCCCGTCAAATTTCTCGACAGATTGTCCGAGAGTAATAACAAACTCAGATGTTGATTTCGATGTCAAAACAGATTTTTTTTCAAAAATTTAAGGTCTGTTAAAAATTTACTTTTTCTTAATGATAAGGCAGGATAGCGGCTTATGTCGGATACGGAAAAACTAAACGATTTTATAAAACAAAGCTCAAACGCTGTTTTCTTCGGTGGCGCAGGCGTTTCCACGGCGAGCGGTATTCCCGATTTCAGAGGGAAGGGCGGGCTGTATACGGGCGACCTACCTGCCGAGGTTTATTTAAGCCATTCCTTTTTTGTTCGGAACACGGAAAAGTTTTTTGAATTTTACCGCTCGAAAATGCTTTATCCGAATGCAAAACCAAACGTAGTTCATTCAACTCTTGCTTCGCTCGAAAAAGCGGGAAAGCTAAGGTCGGTGATAACGCAAAATATAGACGGTCTGCATCAGATGGCAGGTAGCCGAAACGTCATAGAACTGCACGGAAGCGTAAACAGAAATTATTGCCTCGATTGCGGTGAGTTTTACGGCGTGGATTATATTTTAAACTCAAAAGGAGTTCCAAAATGCGCAAAATGCGGAGGAGTTGTCAAACCCGACGTAGTTTTGTACGAGGAGCCTCTTTCGGATACTGAATGGTCTAGGGCGTATAAGGCGATAGAAGAAGCCGATTTGATAATTGTGGGCGGAACTTCTCTGTCGGTATATCCTGCAAGCTCTCTTTTGCATAACACTAACGGTAAAATTTTGTGCCTTATAAATAATCAGCCAACTTCTTTCGATTCTTCTGCGACTTTGGTTATCAGAGACGATTTAAAAAGGGTGTTTGAAAGCATCAGCATTTAATATTCGACACCTCACAAATTTGCAAGCTTAATGCGTTGTAATGCTCAATATCAAAGTTTTCAAAAAATTTTGACTATACCGTTAGTTTAAACTATATTTAAAGGCGGCATTTGTGCCGCCTCGTCAATTATCGTTGGTCGCTTATGTTTGCGTTGCTGTTGCTTGACTCAAGTGCGCTGACAGGGTCGTAGGGCGCACCCGTCGCCGCGCCTGAAAGAAGTGCTATATCGACGGCATTTTGCGGTATTCCCCACGAGTTTCCGCTGAATTCAAAAAGCACTCCGTCCACGACGTAGCCTCTTGTGTTAAACGCCGCATTATTGAAGATTATTCCCGTAGAATCGGGATTCAGATACCCCGGCTGTCTTAGCGAATAAAAAACGCTTCCGCTTATCAAAACGATTGTGATGCTTGGCTGAGTCACGAAACCTCGGTTGACATCCCATGTCGACGAATCCCCCGATTGTTCGGGTCCGTATATGACGTTGCCCAATATGCGGTTTCCGTTTCCGCCAATCCGGATAAACTCGACGGGATAGGGGACGTTGCTCGTCATTTTAAATCCCTTTATAGTTTGATTTTGTCCGTTCATCAAAAACGGAACGACAGGTGCGGTAAGAATTATTGTGGCGCCGTTATCGCCATTCAAGGTCACTCCGTCGGCGCTTAAGACTTGTTGCTCGCTTATAGTATAGTCGCCTGCCAATACAATGGAAATAAACTATAAAATTAAAATTAAATACTTAAAAGCGTTTGATTAAAATGAAATAGTGTGTTATTATATTCTCCGTCAGATTAAATACAAAAATTTTATAGAGTTTTTTTGTAGAGCAATTTATGGAGAAGTCGCCTAGTTGGTCTATGGCGCACGATTGGAAATCGTGTTTACCGCAAGGTATCGAGGGTTCGAATCCCTCCTTCTCCGCCACAAACGTGTTTTTTCAATAAAGACATAATATCCGGGAAGAGCGGGTGTTATGTCTTTTTTTTCTAACTATTTTTCAATACTTCCGGCAAGAGTCAGATATGATCGCGATTTACCGCAAGGAGCTAAACTTCTCTATTCCGAAATCAGTTCGGCGGTAAGTCTGAATATGTATTCCTGTTTGACGAACAAGGAATTTTTGCAGTTTTTCCATTCATCGGAGAGGACTATGCAGCGTTGGCTTGACGCTTTGCTCAAAGCCGGCTTCATTTACAAAGTCACATTGACTGATGAGACAAATCAGCAACAGCGTTATTTGTTTATCAAAAAAAGCCACGCAATCGATTTTGCTATATCCAACGGTTTGACGGAAAACGACGTTGTTTACTTCGAGGTCAAAGAAATCGACCTTAAAGCCAGGCCCGATGACGAGACGGTGCCATACCGTGCATATTATGCCGTCTTGACAAAAGAGGTCAGAGAGGATAAAGAGCTCGACTATACCTCAAAGCTTCTCTATGCCGAAATCACGGCGCTGTGCAATGAGTTCGGTTATTCTTTTGCCTCAAATAAGTATTTCAGCTTGTTATTTAACTGTAGCAGGGCGACTATAAATCGGAAAATTGAGGAATTAGAGGAAAAGCATTATTTGTTTAGATATATTTTGAACAATAGTAAAAGACTTTTATTTACCGATGAGCTTTCTTATTTGAACTATATATCTACGCATAATTCACATATTTGTGAAAATGTCACCCCGGGGGGTGACACCAGTGAGACACCCCCGGGTGACACCAGTGAGACACATAATATTATTAAAGATTTAATAAAGAATACAAGTATATATAACACAAAAAAAATTGATATAGATAATGGCAAGTTATCCACAGAAAAAGACGTATTTTTAGCTGAAAACGTATATTCAATGCTTTATCAGAAGCTTTTAGAGTATGATACAGAGTTTGAAAAGCGTTTTGACAATATTGAGAGGTTTAACAAAAGCTTATTTAACCTTTCAAGCTTTTTGGCCAAAAAGTGCAATGAGGACAACTTCTTCTGTGTTCTCTCAAGCCGTTTGAAACCGGAAGAGATATTAGACGTTATAACGTCGTCATACAACGATAATTCAGATATATGTGAAAGCATTGTCAATTATTCTTTTAAAGGGGTGGTGGAAAGATGAGTTACTTAGAAAATCTTAACAACATACCCGATGAAATGAAAAAGCTGAACTGCTGGTGCTGTTTTGACCTTGTGAAAGAGAGCGACGGAAAACTTGTGAAGCGTATTTATAATCCTAACTCAACACCAAAAGGAAGATTTATACCGTATGCAAAAGCGAATGATTCATCGACGTGGGCTTCGTTTGACAAAGCCGTTTCGTTTTGTAAAAAGAACAATCTGAAAGGCTTATCCTTTGCTTTATGCAAGGAAAACGGTATTCATTGTGTCGACCTCGACCACTGTAAGGGCGCAGACGGCGATTTTAGCGCTTTGGCATATGATTTATTAAGTAAATCGCAAAACGGCTATACGGAGCTGTCACAGTCTCAGAATGGATTACACTTCTTTTTTAAAGCTCAGCCGAACGAATTTGCTTTAGTAAAAAAGGCAAATCATGCTAACGGCATTGAATGCTATTCCGAGGCAAAATTTATTTCGATGACCGGGATCCCGTTTGGCAGTTCAAAATCGGAATTGGTGCCTGCAAATTTTGATTTTTTAAAAATTTGCAAGGAGAATTTAGGAACGGTAAATACGTTTTCAAATTTAACTCAAAAGTCATCAAATCAATACCGTTATAAAAACAGGAGCGACGACCAGGTTATCGAAGCCATACGCAAATCTAAAAAAGGCGATATTTTCGACAGGCTTTACGCCGGCGAGGATATAAAAAACAATCATTCCGAAAGCGACTTTATGCTGTGCAATATACTTGCTTTCTTCACAGACTGCAATGCCGAGCAAATGGAAAGGATTTTTAAAAGCTCGGGACTGTATCGAGAAGAAAAATGGAACAACGGTTACGGCAGACGAACGATAGACAATGCTATCTCGACGTTGCATAAACGTATAGGCCGAGATTCCAGATGATTTTTCTGTGTTTTCACACGCCGCAAGGCGTTTGAAAAAATACCCGTAACGTCGTTGCGTCGTAAGACAGCGCAGCGACAAAAAACCTCGTCTCGTCCAAAGACAGCGAGACGACCGAAAATCAGCCGCAGCAATTTTAGAACGGTGTAATTGCAAGTTACAAATAAATCCGAGGAGAAGGGATTGTAGATTGTAGCTGCGGCTGATTTTATAGGCAAGAATTGGGGGTGGCTCACTGGTGTCACCCCCCGGGGTGACAAAATTCTTTATTTTTTTGCTTATTTTTAGTAAGCAGGTTAAGGGAAGTGCCGGCACTTTTTTCAAAAATGCTCTTTGCATAAGTATATTTATATATATAAATAAACTCTATGCAAAGTGCCAGCACTTTTTTTTCGGGTGGTGGCACTTTGCCACCACCGAAAATGGCACAATTTGGAAACCAAATTTGCTGAAAATCGGTATTAAAAAACACAAAAAAAGGTGGTCATAGTGCAAAAAAATTGCTCAAACAAAGTGAATATACGAGTATACAACATAGCTATTCTTGACGAAATCGAAAAGCTCGAGTGTGGCAATTTTTTTAAAAGCAAAAATGAATTACTCTGTAAAGCTCTCGAGCTTGGGCTCAGTGAACTTTCGGAAAAATTGTTAAATAAAAACACGAAAATATCGACAAGTGAAAGTTCGAACAGTCAGGCGACGGAGCAGATATTGCAAAAAGTTAATGCAATATCACTGAAGCTTGACGAGATACTCATCGACGGAAAGGTGACAAGCATTTTGTCGACAATAGTTTACAACATTTTAGCAATACAAAACAGCACAATTGTCGATACTGAGCAGTCCATGCTCGAAATTTTACCTCAAAATTTAAAGCAATTTAAAGAAAAAGCTTTAAAAACACTTAATATGCAACGTAACAAGAGGAACTGAATATGTCCGCACCAAAGATTATTTTTAACATACGTTTTACACCTAAAGACGCTTTCGATAAAGACGAGCGTAACTTTTACTCGAACACGAAAGCGTATAATTTTGCGAAATACGTCGGCGATAAAAATAAAATCTGCAAAACGTATGACAGATATGACGACTATATGAATAAATGCGGCCACGGCTTTTTTAATCATAAAGGCGTTATTACTTCCGATGAGATGAAAATGATAAACGACCGTTTAGCTCTGACGGACTCGAATATATGGCACGGTTTTATCTCTTTCGATGAAGAAACATCGAAAAATTTTACAACACAAAAGGAATGTATTGATTTTTTATCGGCAAACTTCAAAAGGCTTTTCGGTCATAGTCGTATAGATATTAAAAATATAGAGCTTATATGCGGTCTGCATACCGATACGGAAAATCATCATCATATCCATTTTATGTTCTTCGAAAAGGAACCTAAAACTATTGACTCAAGAGGCAATATCTCGTTTACAAAAAAGGGTAGTCTCGATATGAGAGACATCGAGGACTTTTTGATAAACGGCAATATGTATATCGACAACTACGTTGATGACCTTTACATTTATCGTGAAATCATAGTAAAGGAGCTTAAAATATACGCTCCTGCTGTAGCCGGAAATGAAGAACAGTTTCCTATTATAGCTAAAAAAATGAAACAGTTATCGGATATGCTGCCAAAACAGGGTAGACTGCAATACAATTCCAAAAACATTGATAATGCCACCAGGAAAGCTGTCGATGACGTTGTATCGAGCATTATTTTATCGAGTCCAAAACTTATTGAAGCCGAAAAAGCGTGGACGGCGGAACTTCTTAAACGAGAAGCGGAAATCAAAAAGATATGCTTAGACAACAATCTGATGTTCGGCAATACGTCTTTGAAACCGGAAGAGATATATAAGCTTCAACGTCTTGGCAAACTCGATAAAGAGTCGGCGCTTAGAGCTATCGAATACAGACCAGAGGTTATAGATAAACTCAGAAATGATTTCAAAGCTCGTTTAGGCAACATTGTCATTAAGTCTGCCGTTCGGCTGCGTGACGGTGATATTGAGTCGGATTTGTTTAAACGCAGATATATATCTAAAAGCAAAAACGATAAGTCGGCAAAAATTAACGCTAAAAACGAACGTTTAAGAAAGCGACATAATTTGCTTGATATGCTAAGACGTTTTCATACGCATTATCAGTTTATCAAAAATGATTTCACGCACGACTTAGAAAAGTCGAGGCAGGAAATAGAAAGAGAGCAACAAAAAACACAAAGCAAATAATTTACCTAAAGGAGAATTAGTTATGAAAGTTATGGGTATTGTAAATCAAAAGGGTGGCGTTGCAAAAACCACCACGGCTCAAGCCTTAGCGTTCGGTCTTAATGCTAAAGGCTATAAAGTCTTAATGATAGACTTTGACGCTCAAGGCTCGCTTACGACCTCTTGCGGCTTGACGGTTACGCAAGAGATGAGCACGGCATTTGAGTTTTTAAACTTGTCTGTAAAGTTAAAAGACGACTTTAAGAACATCGTTGTAAATTTGCGAGAGGGACTTGACATTATACCGAGCGACATAAGACTCGAGGAAGCTAACGTCGCTCTTGCCGGCAAGCCTATGAGGGAGCTTTATCTTTCAAAAGCTATCAGTTCGATAGCTTCGGAAAATTATGACTACGTCATAATCGACACCAATCCGTCGCTGTCGCTTCTTACGTTTAACGTTCTTTGCGCCGTCGATGAAATCATTATTCCTTTCAAGCCGGAGTATCAGTCCGTTCAAGGCGTCAGACTGTTGATTCAAACTGTCAATGAGTTAAAAGCGTTGTCCGACATCAAAATTAACGGCTTTTTAATCACTATTGCGGATTTGCGTCGTAATTCAACAAAAGAAGCTATCGATTATTTAAATGACTTTGCGCAGTCTATCGGAACAAAAGTTTATAAATCGGTTATAAGGCAAATAACGGCCGTTGCCGACGCTCCGAGTGCAGGGAAATCTATCTTCGAGTTTAAACCTCAGGCAGCTCAGGATTATTTGAATTTTGTCGAAGAATTTTTGACAGGGGGTAACAAATAATGGGTTGGGCTGAAAACGCAAAACTTTTTGATAATCAAGGTAGCAAAAGCGTCGTTTCTTCGATATTGACTCAATCCGGCACAAGTGCAGAACAGAGTCGCAAAGCAAAAAACACAAAAAAAGCTGAGGTTAAAAAAACTTTGCTAAATATGCGTATAGACGTCGAGCTATTAAAAGAGTTTCAAAACTATTGCAGGCTTAACTATACGGACGTCACAAACGAATTGACAAAATATATCAAGTCAAAAGTTGAGCAAACAAAAAAGGACAAGGATAAATAATGAATATTAAAGAGAAGTTGAAAACGCTTAATTGGAAAAAGCATTTACTTATTGGCGCAGTTGCAATATTGGGCTTGTTTTTACTTTACATACTTTTAGGCGTTGCGGTCGTTGCCGCTCGATACGGAACTGTTAATTCCGAAAACGTCAAGGACATTTTTTCGACTTCTCTTGTTATTTATCTTTTCATTTGCATTCTTGCAATAGCCGCTCTTTTTTGTGTTCTTAATTTTAATATTCTTTTTAAACGTGTTTTAAAAAAGAACGATTTAGAAAATGCAAGGTGGCTCACGTTTCAAGATGTTAAAGTTAGTAACACTTTTACTTTAACGTCTTGGGATCATTTATCGCAGACGGCGGACGGATTGCCTATTTATGACAACGAGCAAAAAAAAGAGTCAAAAATCATTTTGACAAAGCCTATTCATTCGCTCATCGTCGGCACCACAGGAAGCGGAAAAACAACAGGATTTATAAATCCCGTAATACAAATTTTAGCTCATTGCAAGACTAAACCGTCGTTAGTTATTTCCGACCCCAAAGGTGAGTTGCTTCGAGGTCACGGTCAGCTTTTACAAGAGCAGGGCTATACCGTAAAAGTTTTGAATTTAAGGGAGATTTTTGCGAGCTCAAAGTGGAATCCTTTTAAACCGGTAATTGAAAGATTGGTAAATCTTTCAAAAATTCAAGACGGTCATATCGATTTTAAAGCAGGGAAATACGTTGTCGGAGATGACACATTTAAAACATACGCTGAAGCTAAAGAGAATGCTGTTGTTTACGGGCAAAAAGTTAAAGAGGAATGTTATCAGCTCATAAAGGACATTGTTTATGCGGTCTGTCCGATATCCAACAGCAACGACCAGACTTGGCAAAACGGAGCAAGGGATTTAATATTTGCTCTTGCGCTCGGTATATCCGAAGATATTGAGCTGAATATTGCCGAACCGAAACACCTCAATTTTTATAACATTTATAAAAATATCAGCCAAAATTTAGACTCTGAGGCCGATAATTTAAAGCGCTATTTTTCAATGCGTCCGGACGGCTCAAAAGCCCCGGCGTTGGCAAACACAGTTTTGATAACACAAGACAGAACTCTTTCGTCTTTTTTGACAGACGTCAACAAATACGCACAGTGGTTTAATTCGACGAGCGTTCAGGCACTCACTTCTAAAAATGAAATGGATTTTTCCAAGTTTGACGAAGAGCCTACCGTATTATTTATCGAGGTCCCGGACGAGAAAGATAATTTACATTCTTTAGCAACATTGATGATTCAGCAGTTATATAAAGAGCTTGTCGATAAAGCAAATCAAAACTTCAAAAAGGGGAAGACCACTGAAGAAAAACTGTTAAAAAACGTTTACTTTTTACTCGATGAGTTCGGTAACTTGCCTAAAATCGAGAAGTTCGACTCAATGATTACTGTCGGCCGTTCTCGAAATATATTCTTTAATCTTGTGGTGCAAGACTACAATCAGCTTTTTACCCGTTACGGCGATAAGATTGCGCAGACGATAAAGTCGAACTGTAACATTAAAATTTTTCTCGGGACAACCGACAAAAACACCATAGAGGAGTTTTCGTCCCTATGTGGCAAGAAGAAAATCAAGTCTTTGACTCTTACGAGCGGTTCGTCCGAAAGCTCATCGGCGCAGGTTTCCGTCCACGAAAGACCTCTGATATATCCGTCCGAGCTTGAAAAGCTCAATAACGGTGACGACATGGGGAACGCAATCTGCCTGTGTTTTGGCTATCCGCCGCTGAAAGCAAAGTTTACTTTATCTTTCAACACAAAAAAATACTCTCTTTCCGATAAGGCTTTCGAACTTGGGAAGGAAACACCTTTTGATTGCAAAGATATTGAATACGATATAAACACTACCTCGGATAATATCGAGAAAACGTTGGGTTCTCAGATGTCGGAGCAAAGTATGGAGCAAGATAGCCTCGAGACAGCAAATAACGGTATCGACAACAATAATAACAATAAATTCGAAAGACTAAAAAGAAATCTTTCAGAAATATTGGCATTGCTTACCGATGAGCAACTTGAGGAGTTAGAGAGCATTTTATCAATTTTAGAGCAGGATTTTTCGATGTCAAATATCAAATTTCTTTCTGCTTTTTTAAGGAAAATCGATGAAGTGGCACAAGAGAGTGAAAACATATCGCTTTCCTTGCTCATAGATAAATTTAACGTTTTTTATCAAAATGAAATTTTAAAACAAATAGAAGAGGAGATGTCAGATGAAAACGGTCGTTCGTAACAAAAAAATAGTATTTGTTATTTTATTAGCAATAGTTGCCGTTTGTGTTTTAATATCATTGTCATCGCAGTGTAACGTAGCTTATGCAGAGGCTGTATTCGGCATAGTTTACAAAATCAATGGCAGTTTTTACACCGGAAGTATAGCTACTTCAGTTTTCTTAAGATTAAACAAAATTGACGGACAGATAGGTTATGTCAATTTAACCACTACTTACAACATTGTTCAACTTTACAATCTGACGACAAAATCGAAAAATCTACTGAGCAATTTAAGTTCTTATACAGATATGTATTTTGCGAACAAAAACTATTATGACGGAACACTTGATAAAACGATAAATTTGCCAGACGGATATTATTCGTTTAAATACGGCAGTTCAACAAATGCACTAACCGAATATAATTTTTATTTTGACGGCGATTCGCCCGTTATTACGGTAAATAAAAAAATTTCAGAAAATGATTATGAAGCCGTTCAGTTTGATTACGTGTCTAAAGATACTTATGAAGTTTTGTGGACGCAGTCAAAAGGCAGATTTTTTTATGTTTCGGCTTCAGACAATCTTCTGACTTCATTTACCTTTACGGACGGTGACGGCAAGGAATTTGATTATACCGCTACGGCAGGGAATGATAATATTGTCACCTTAACCGAGGGTAAAAACGTATTAGAAGCTGTTGACGAAGTAGGACACACGACGACCTACATAATATACTACGATAACCGTTCGCCGATTATTAACTTAAATAAATCTTATAAATATTCAAACGGTATATATTATTTCGGTATCGAACAGGATAGTTTTACCGTAGAATTTTCCGATACAACTTTAAATTATATTGCTCTTGACGGTAAATCGCTTAGCTTTAATGAAACGGAATATACATATAAATTATCCGAGCTCGGTGAGGGGAAACATACGTTTACCGCAACCGACAGATATAACAGAACAACGCAGACAACAATATTTATCGATTTAACCAATCCGTATATCGAGGTCAAAAACAAGAGCGGCCAAACGTTGCTTGACGTTGCAAACAGCAATGAAATGTTATATTTCAATATTTCCGATATGGGCGGTGGCGGCGACGTCACAACAAAAATATATCGATATGAGAATAACCGTTGGCAAATTTTGGACTATTGGACGAACTACATAAGAAAAACCGTCTATTATGACAGCAGGCAAGGTTATCCTACATATAATCTATATAACACAAAAAAAGAAATTGAGACGGCATTGCTTGAGCTTGAGTGCTCCAAAATTTCATCGTTTTCAAATTGGAACGATTCCGTCACAGGAACGATTATATCAAGTGAGCAGTCCTATGCGCTCGAGGGCTCGAACTATTATCAATACACGGACGGCAATACCACATATATCTTTTTCGACGTTGCAAGGCTTACGTCCTTTTTGCAGACCGAAATAATACCTAAATACATATCTTCCACCACAAATTATTTTTTCGAAGAAGGAACGTTCAAGATTGAAGTCGTTGATTTTTGCGGTAACAAAACTGAAAAAACATTTTCAATCGACCTGACAAAACCGACGCTGAATATATTCGACTGCGTCACAGGAAGCGGAAACGTTTTTTACACAAATCATTCTTTTTCGGTAGCGGCCGACGACTTTAATTTTGTATCGATTAACTATCGTATAGACGGTGGTGAGTGGCAAGTAGTTTTATCAAAAGAATTCAACGTTGCTACTCAAGGTAAATACGAAATTTATTCGCTTGACGGTTTCGGCAACGCAAGCGACGTTTACACTGTTCATTTTATCGTTCGTGACAGTCTAGGAAACGTCACGTCAATCAAAAACGAATACAAACAGCCTACTTATTACATTGTTACGCTTCCGTCGAGAGTTTTCGGCACGGCGCAAGGCTTTAGCTTTGGCGACTATGATTCCGCTTTGGCTTTTGCTTTTCAAAAAGAATTCAATCAGAGAGTGACACGGCTTTCTGACGGAACGTATTCATACGTTACCGTTGCAAATGAAAGCGTTTACAGCGTTTATCAAACGCTCAGTTCGGTAAACGCTGCCGTCGAATACTATGCCAAAAAGTATGTGTCAGAGCAGAAAACTTTCAGTGATAAGTCCAATCAGAACGTTTACTATACGATAATGAGTTCGTCGGGTGTTGCCGATGAGGGGGCATTGACGTCCAATTTGTTGACTAAGCCTTCGCTTTTGAACAGTTATTCCGAAAATGTCTATCTTGCAAATTCAACTTATCAGCTAAAACAGTATTTTGACATACAGTCAAAGCTCGAGCTTTATTTCGTTGCGTTTGACAACGTCCTTTCCGAAAGAAAGTCAATACCCATAGTATATGGACAGACGTTTTTAGAGGCTTTGACGGCTTCCGACAATATTGTGCAGGGCTATTATTTATTTATCGAAAGAGACAGCTGCGGAAACGTCGAAAGCGCATTATTGTATTTTGATTTAACTGCGCCTAAACTTTCCGTGTCTGTTACGGACGGACAAGGGCAATCCTCGGCGACGATAGACAGCTCGTATATCCAGGCGGCTTCCTCGATATACGCATTATCTTTTGATATAACCGCTATCGATGACTTCGACGAATTCTCATTTTTGAAAATCGTCGGGGGAAATATAAATTCCGTTTATGTTTCGGGAAACGATTTCCCGACACTTGACACAAACTCGGGGGCAGGAGAATACGTTGTAACTTTATATGACAGAAGTTATAACACGCTTGAGTTCAAAGTCATAATAGCAGGAGATGAACCGTCGCTTTATCATTCTAGTCTTTCAAATCAAACGAGAGTAAGCATATCGATTTTACTTAACGACCGTTACAACGCACTTATGTCGCTCGGCTTATTCAAAATCGACGCAATGGGAGAGTATACCGAGCTTTTATATGACAGCGACGGTAAGGCGATATCGGTGAGCGACCTCGATTATGTTTTAAGAGAGGGCGGTAAATATACGTTTATTATGACCGACCTTTACGGCAGAACGGTAGAGTTTGAGCCTTTCTTCTATGAAAAAGGTCTACCGACGGGCACGCTCAGCTGCCAAAACAAATCTGTAACAAATAAGTTAGTAACATTTTTATATAACTCAAGCAATTACATATTAGACGTTTACACTCTTTCGGACAGCGGAGCAAAGACGTATTTCTCAAATTACCAATCAAGCGATACCGACGGATATACGACAATATCGATAAGTGCAACAGCGGATAATAATAAAAGCTTTATGCTTTACATGTATAACGCTTCTGACCCGAGTTTATTTAACGAATACTATTTTTCTATCGATACAATAGCGCCTGCATTCAGCATTTTTACGACGTCCGGTGAGAGGGTGGAAGCGAATTCCGCTACAAATCAAGGCTTTAACATCGTATGCAACGAAGTCGGAGCGACAGTCAGATATTCGATAAACGGTATTTCAAAAGCATACAATGCAGGCGATGAGATAAACACGCAAGGGCTATATACCTTTACCGTTAAGGACATCGTGGGAAATTCCGAATCGTTTACCGTATACCTTGACAACGTATGCAGCATTTCCGTTGAGGGCGACTACACGCTCGACGGTGGCATATATAAGACAAATTCCGCTTTAACAATCGTTGCAAAGGAAGATTTAAAAGAATTTTACGTTGTATCGTCAAGCGGAATTGTCGTTGAGCCGGGCAAGCCTTTCTCGGCAAACGGAACTTATACGATTTACGCACAGGATTTGTATTTAAACACAAAAACTATCAGTATCGTTATAAATAATATTTTGCCGAAAATTCAGCTTACAAACGTTCTTATCGGCGGCACGACGTCGAATGCTGTCACCGTTTATTTTGATAAAGGTCAAGCCACGCTTTCAAAAGACAAAGCAGATTCCGTTTTCATTCAGAGCGGCGATTCCGTCTCGGAGCACGGTAAGTATTCCGTTATTGTTACAGACGAGTTCGGAAACGTGGCCACGGTATCTTTTAATATCGATAAAATTGTCGATTATACCGCAAATTGTGAAAGCGGAATTGTTACGACCGATACCGTAAAGTTAAGTTTTAACGAGCAGCTTCTTTCTTGTGTTCTCATTAAAGACGACGTTTTGCAAAACGACGTTCCCACAACGTTTACTCAAACAGGCTTTTACAAAATTGAGGCGTGCGACATGTATTCAAACACTTTATCGTTTGAATTTACGATAATTGCTTCAAAGACAAAAGAGCCTGAGTTTATAGCGCCCGAAAATTTTGAGATTTCGTACGTTATTCAAAACGGAAATATGTTAAGTCTTGACTCAAAAACCGTGTTTAACTACGGCTCGGACGGCATTTACACAATAGCATTGACGAGCTTACCCACATCGAATACTTATTCATTTGACATTCAGTATGACAGCACAGTTCCGTCTCTCGATATTGTTTTCAGCGATGACGGCAAGCAGGTATCTTTTTCAAACCTGTCAAAGAAAGTAAACGGTATTTTGAAGCTAAATGGTGAGCAAATCTCATGGACGGAAAACAAAGTTTTGTCCGATGTGGGACAATATGAGCTTACGCTCACCGACGACGTCGGCAATGTCGTCGTTTATCGGTTTGAAATAAAAAAGCAACTGAACGTTTGGGCGATAATCTCGATTATTGTTGCCGTTTCGTTGGTAGCGGCGGTGGTCGTTATAGTCATTAAAACAAAACGCAGAAAAGCGGTTTGATAGAAATACAAAAAGGAGGATTTTTATATGTTAAGCAATTTTGCGATTGCCGCAGCAAATTCAATGGACGCAGTAACGGACAAAATCAACGATTTATACGATTTATTGTGGGGTTGGTTTTTAGGGCTTACGGCAATAGTATGTGTCGTTGTTTTTGCGCCGCTCATTGCCAAACTTATTCAGAGCGGTGACGACGAGCAAAAGCGTGCCGCCGCAAAAAAAGGATTGATAACCGCCATTGTCGGTATAGTCTTGTTCTTTGTTTTGCTGTGGGTAATGCCTGCGCTTATCGGAACACTGTCGACAATGTAAAGACTGTCTTTACAGTCTTTACTGTCTTTACTGACTTTACTGTAAAGACAGTCAAATTTGATTTTAAAACACAAAAAACATAAAGGAGAAAAAAATTATGATTAAAACAACAATTATCGGCAATGTTGTCAGAGACCTCGAGCTTAAAAAAGTTTCAAAAGAAAAGACAGTATGCGTGTTTACTGTTGCTTCAAACCGTATCGGCTCGAAAGAGGGCAGTCAAAGCGTTGATTTTCTCAACGTTGAAGTATGGGGCAAAATGGCTGAAAACTGCGCTGAATATCTCAAAAAAGGTAGCGGCGTAGCAGTCAGCGGAGATTTGCATATTGACAATTACGTCAAAGATGACGAGACGAGATATTCCGTCAAGCTTGTAAACTGCGACGTTCAGTTTTTATCAAAACCGTCTTCGAGCATAGAAGAGAAAACTGAAGAATCTCCGGAAAAAGTAGAAAAAAGCGAATAAGCGTAAAACTTATTGGATAAAGAGGTGGAATATGTTTAGAGAAAACTTAAAAGAATACGCTCGTGTTGCAAAGCTTATTGAAGAAGCAGAGGCAAATGGCAATATTTCGACATTAGAAGTGTATGAAGATATATCCGACGATATTTTATTCAGCAATATGCCGGGAGACGAGGACGCTGAGCCGATCGCAGAGGATATCGTGAGAATTATTTACAAAAAGAGGTAGCTTATGCCTAATTATGCAGATAAAAACCGTCAGGAGCTTGTCGATAAGCTTATTTCTCAATTTGAAAGCGGCACCGCTCCTTGGCAAAAACCGTGGACTTCAGTCGAAAATATGGCTTTTAAACCGGCTTTTAATCCTGTAACAAAGAATTATTACAACGGTGTCAACAGGTTCAGACTTATGCTCGCCGCATTAGACAAAGGATACAAAGATAATCGTTGGTGCACTTTTGATATGGCAAGTAAAAACAAATGGCATATCAAAAAAGGAGAAAAAGGCACACCAATTGAGTGGTTTAACAGGTATGATAAAAACACAAAAAAACCTTTTGATGAAGATACTGTAAAAGATATGACACCTCAAGAGAGGTCAGAGTATTTAATAAAAAATACATATACTCAGAGAAAAATATATTATGTTTTTAATGCCGAGCAAATGGAAAATATTCCTAAGCTAGAGCTTAAGCCTGAATCAGAACAAGTGACTATTGAAAGACACGAACGTCTTGAAAATCTTATAAAAAAGTTTCAATGTCCGGTATATTTTGACAAGGACGATAGTGCTTATTATAGCGTTACCAAAGATGAGATACATCTGCCGTTTAGAGAAAACTTTAAAAATGAATATGGCTTGTATTCAACATTTTTGCATGAGGCGGCACATTCGACAGGTCATTCTTCTCGCCTTAATCGTTTTAAAGGGGTGGAAGCCAACGCAGCTTTCGGAAGCGAAAGTTATGCAAAAGAAGAGCTTAGAGCGGAAATTGCAAGTATGTTTTTAAGCGACGAATATCACTTGCAGAATAGCGAAGAACACATCAAGCAACATGCCGCTTACGTTAAAAGTTGGATTGCAGGACTAAAAAAAGACACAAACTATCTATTTGACGCTATTTCAGACGCTTCAAAAATTGCAAGCTATTTAGAAGACTTCGAGCATTCACTTAATAACGTGAACGTCGCAGAAAATTCTTCTGAAAGTGACATGGCAAATACGCAGGTTCAAGGCGAGGATCAACACTTGGAAACAGAAAATCAACCTGCGACGTCGCAAGACGTTCAGACGTCGGAAAATGCAAGCAGGACAGTTCAACAGCAACAGTCAAAGGAATATCCTGTTTTTGTTCAGAGGACTGAAGATGTCATAAGAGAGTCTGCCAAACTCGCCTTAAAAACAGGTGAGCCTATGGTAGCTTTCGAATGGTGCGAGCTCAACAAGCCTGAATACCGAGGAACTGTTATGCCTCTTTCTATGGCAGATAAAATGCTAACGGAAGACAATCAAAGGTATTTATCAGAGGGGGGATATTTTAAAACGAAACTTCATATTTCTTACCTCGATTCAAACGGCAAAATTCAGCAATACCTTGACTGTCGTTACGACATTGGAAGCGAAAACGGCGGTTTGGAAAAGCACATTCGTGAAGCCTATGACGGCCTCTTAAAAGCCGGCTTTAGTAGCAAAGAACAACGTGACGAAATCTTTAAGATGTGCGATTATTTGTTTTCAAAAGATAACGTCGCAGAAACAGAATCTGCCGATCAACCGTCTGAGACATCGCAAGACGCTCAGAGCGAGCAAAATGAACAAGAAATGGCTGTTCCTCAAGAAGCTGTGGGCGAGAACACAAACAAAGAAGTAACATGGCAAGATAATCAGTCAGATAATCAGTCTGCGACGTCACCAAAAGACGATTCCGTTCAACAGGGTGGGAATACACAAAAAAAGAAAAAGTGGAACGAGATATTCGTTTCAAAGGACGCTCTTATCAAAAAGTATGACAACTCGTCACTTTTGAAAATGCCGAAAAACAGTGAGTATTCAGATTATGTATACTATATGTTTAACAATCGTATCAAAGAAAGCGACAATCAATCGGGAACATATAAGCTATTGCTTTTAAATGATGAGTCAGTTAAGCTTCGCAATCGAAACGGCGATATCATTGAGCTTACACCGGAAGAGTTTTCGAAAGTCGTTAATAATACGTCTGCTGAAGATTATGCAAAGGTCAACGACAAAAATATCGAGGAAGCGTCTGAGACGTCGCAGGACGCTCAGAATGAGCAAAATGAGCAAGAAGTCGAAAACGACGCTCAAGAAAGCCCCAAAAAACCGCCTAAATCCATTTCAGACACGACGGAAGAGGAAAAACCGCAAAATTTTGAGGAAAAACCGCAAAAAACTAAGGTTATCAATTTGTACGCAGGTCCCGGCGCAGGCAAGTCTACGGCTGCTTTGCAAATATGTTTCGAGCTTAAAAAGAGGGGTATAAATGCGGAATACGTTTCCGAGTTCGCCAAGGACCTCATATACGACGGCAAAGAGGAAATGCTAAAAGACCAAAAGTTTGTTACCGACGGTCAGTATGAGCGCCTTAACAGGCTCAGAGGAAAGGTCGACGTCATTGTGACGGATTCGCCTTTGCTTTTAGGTCAGGTTTACGGCAAAAAGAGCATTGACAAAGAATACAAAGACGTAATCCGCAATAGGTATGACAGTTTTGATAACTACAACGCCTTTATCGTAAGAGGCAATAATTTTACCCAAAAGGGCAGAGTTCACAACCTCGAAGAGAGCAAGCAGCTTGACGCAGACGTCTTGCAAATGCTCAGCGATAACAAAATTTTTCACGGTTATTATAAACAGGACAATTTATCGGAAGCAGTGGAAAATATCGAAAAATGGCTCGATAAGGACAAGGTGTCTACAATCGCAAACGAAGCAGACGTTGCCGATAAGGCTTTGACTAATTCGACGTCTCAGCCAAAAACAAAAAAGATAAAGCAGCGCGTCCAGGACAGGTAACAAAAAACGCTCTGCATATCGCAGAGCGTTACCTAATGGCCTTAAAGTCTTAATTTCGATTAATGACGGTTAATGTAGGAATAATCCGAACAGTATTTCCATGTAGCAAACCAGATTTCACCGTTCGTCGACATTTTTGAATGGGCTGTGATAAAAGATTTGCTGTTGTCCATAGTGAAAATAAAGTATGTAAATTCCTCGTTACTAATGTAATTGTATATTTTAGCAATAACGCTATTGCCTTTCAGTTCGGCGTCTGCAGTCCACAATTTATCATCATCGCTATATTTAACAGTAAGCTGCCCGTCAACGTTTAAAAACTCAACTGAATCCTGCTGAGGTAAAGAAAACGGATCATCAGTTGATTCGCTAGGCTTTTGTGTTGACCAAACATATGCCCAAGTGCCGTAAAAGTCGCTCTCTTTAAACGTTACCTTTTCGACGTCGTCGCAGGCGGACAGCACGAAAACACAGGAAAAAAGCAAAATAAGGCAGGAAATCAAACCTAATATACGAAGTTTTTTCATAAAATACCTCGATTTTTTGTTTTATTTTATCACATAGATTTTAAAAATTCAACAAAAGGAGATAAAAATTGGACGTTTTCTTTTATAAAATCATTGCAAATATTCTTGCAGGGCTGTTGAAAGTTGTCGATTATATCGAACAGTTGTTCAACGTCTTTGCAGGTATCGAGGACGTCAAGGTGTCGACAGGGGAAAACACAGGCGTCAGCACGTCGCTGCTTGACTACTTTTTGCAAAACGAAACGGTGGCAAACGTATTTTGGGTGTTTATCATCGTCGGCGTCGGCATACTCGGCGCCTTTACCGCCTATGCCGTGATACGCAATCTTGTTGTTATGAAAAAGACAAACGGAAAGATAATAGGTCAGTTTTTTAGCGGACTTTTTGCCTTTTTCCTTGTTGCAAGCGTCACTATAACCGGCATTGCCGCCTCAAACCTTGCGCTCGGGGCGGTAAATTCCGCCTTTCAGATAGAGGGCGACAGCTATACGTTAAGTCAGCGGATTTTCGCAATCGGCGCCGAAGCGGTGGAATCCGGCACGGCTTGGCGGCCGGGTGTGAGCATAAAAGACGTCAATCTCGGCGTTCAGAGCGGCAACGATATTATAGGCGAATACGGTAAAGAGGGAGTATTAGGAATATTTGAAGATATAGACGATTATAAAGGCACAAGTTCATCAGGCGAGCTTGTAGCCGTTCCCATTAAGTCTGAATACTTAGACGAATGGATAGAAACAGAACCGCTATTAAAAGAGGAAATTGAGCAGATTAAAGACGTTATAGATTTTCAGCTGTCGGATAAAACAAATTGGATAGAATTATATAAGCTTGTCAAAGAAATGTTCGCTGATTCAAGTTCAATCTCTACTAATGGTTTAAAAATGGCTGTCAGCACAATAAGATATGCCCAAAAAGGGTTGTTCGATAGCGGCGATATTGGGGAAATTGATTATTCAATAGAGTCTAGAAACGATTTTGAAAAAAAACAGCATATTAAAATTGGACATATTGTTGGCGGAAAGATAATTCCAATTATATTTAAGGATTTTTCCAAAGGATATATTCAAGAGTTTAATAATTCCGTATATATTTACGACTGCCAAGTTATCAGTGAGACTCAATCAACATTTGACAAGTTTGACAATGAAGTTGATCTTACATCTGCTGGGATGAAAAGATATGCAGGTAATGGTATTCAAGTAATTAAAAAATATAAAATCGGGCTTATAGATCCTTTGACGTATAACTGGGCGCTTGCCTATATTGCGGCAATTGTGCTTATCATCGTTTTGTTTGTTTCGGCGCTGTCGCTTGCAAAGCGAGTTTTTGACATTATCTTTTTGTTTTTCAGTATGCCGTTTCCTATTGCCACAATGCCGTCGGACGACGGAGCAAGGTTTAAACTATGGAAAGACACGATGATTTCAAAAGTGATTTTGGCATACGGAACGGTGATTGCCGTAAATCTGTTTTTGCTTGTTTTGCCGCTCATAACAAGCATTTCCTTTTCGGTAAATAACGTTGTAAACTGCGTTGCACAGCTTATTTTCATTATTGGCGGTGCGGTTTCGATATATGGAGCTCAGCTTTTGTTTGCAAGGCTTTTCGGCACGAGTGCGGAAGAGAGCCGTGAGATGATGAATGCCTTCCGTGGCGCCGGATCTTTCGGCAGAATGCTTTTCGGGGCGGCAATGATGAGACGTGCAAGGGGCGGTTCAAACGGCGAAAAAGGCTTTATCGGTAAAACGGTAGGCAAAATAGGAAGCGGAATTAAAGCGGTTGGACGAGGCGGTAGATACGTTGCGGCAATGGGCGCAGGAAGAATATCAAGTGCCATGGCGAATTCTAAAAACAAAGGGATACGAAATCTGCACGCTTTCGGCACTAACGCTTTAGACAGGGCAAGGCTTGCAAAACTCAGGGCACAGGACAAGGTTGAGTCGTTTAAAAACAAATTTAAAGAGTTCAACGAAAATGCCAAAAATTACGGCGAGGAAAGAAAGAAAAACGTGTCGGCAAGAACTAAACGTCTTAGCGATATAGAAGCGGCATTTTCGTCGGACAAAATTGTAAGACGTGACACTTTAACAAGCCAAATAAGAAAAGACAGAGAAAAGAGGGAAGACAAATGAAAAGAGTTATACCGAAAAACACAAAAATAGTGACAACGCTTTGGAAAAGCTATACCATTATCGATTTTGCAATAGCCGCCGTCATACTTGCAATAGTTTTGGTTGCGGCGTCAAGCAACCTCGAGGGAAAATGGTTTGTTGCAGGTGCTTTTTTGATTATCGGATTTTTTCTGCTAGTAGATTGGGGCGGTGACGAAAAAGGCTATATGTTTTTTGCTTCGATAATCAAATATCTTGCAAGTCCCAAGCTTTTAAAAAAAGGCGCCGAAAAAAACAGCATTGACGACGTTTTGCCATATGTCGACATAGAGGAAGGCGCTTACATAAAATACCGTGCAGGATATTATGCAAAAGTCATTGAGATAGGTCAAATCGAATTCGGGCTTTTATCCGAAAGCTCGCAGGACAGCCGAATATCCGCTTTTGAAAAAGTTTTATGTTTGCTTGACGACTCTCAGCGTGCCGAGCTTGTAAAAATCGACCGTCCGCTCAATTTCGATTATTGGGCTTATGACGTTTACGAACAGTTAGAAGAAACGGACAACGAGGTCAAAAAAGCTATTTTAGAGTCAAGGCTTTTTGACGTCGACGTCATAAACAACATTGAAAAAATTTACACAAACTCTTTTTATTTTGTGTTTTACGCAAACGATAAAGCACGGCTTGACGACCTTTGCGTTGAAGCGGTTGATATTTTACAGCCAAACAAAATGTCTGCTGCACTTCTTGACGAAAAACAGACTGCTGTTTTTTTGAAGTATTGTCACACGAGAAATTTTGACGAAAGAGAAATTGACGATATAGAGCTTGCAGATTATCTCGATTGGGTTAAACCGCAGGAATTATCGTTTAAAAAGTTTGGCTCGAGGCGTTATTCTATTAAATCAAGCGAGTTATCACAGCCGATTTACGCTTCTTGCTTTGCAATTAAAGATTATCCTATTTTGGTAGACAATGCATGGGGAGCGTCGCTTTTCAATATAGACAACACAAAGGTTGTTTTAAAGTTTAAACCTGTCAGCGGTATGGAAGCGACAAAAAGGCTCGATAAAGCGTTCAGAGAAATCGCCTCTCAAGAAAAAATGAAGGCGTCCGAACAGCTCGAGCAATCGACGCACCTTGACACGCTTTCCGAAACGCTCGAAGCGATAAAAAACGGCAACGAAAAACTGTTTGATTGCAGCACTCTTTTAACCGTTTTCGGAAACGACTGCGACGAAAAAGACCGCAAAAACAATTTTTCAAGTTTTAAAAAGAGGGTAAGGCACGAAATTACGGGACTCGGCTTTAAAGTTTCCGAACTCGTATTTAAACAAATTGAGGGTGTTATTGCTCAAAATATCACAAAAAACAATCTTTTGAAAAGGTTTGACAGGGGGATAAACTCATCATCGGCGGCAGCCGTGTTTCCTTTTGTAAACACTTCAATGCTCGATGAGGGCGGTTTTCTGCTCGGGTGGAACCTTTATCCGGTTTTTTTGAATCCGTTCAAGCGTGACGGCGAAAATTATACAAATTCAAACTGCGTCATTGTCGGTCGCCCGGGCAGCGGTAAAAGTTTTTGCACAAAAACGCTTCTGACCAATTTATACAGCGGAAACTGTCGCTTTTTTGTGCTCGACGTCGAAAATGAATACTCAAAACTTGCCCGCTCTTTAAACGGCACGATAATCGACGTCGGAAACGGCGGCGAGGGCAGAATAAATCCGTTCCATATTTACCCGATCCTCACCGAGGACGGCTCTCAGGCGCCGCCTGAAGAGATATTTTCTTCAAAGCTCAGAACTCTCGAGTCTTTCTTGCGAATCATTTTAAAAGGCATAGACAACGATACGTTCGAGCTTATAAACAATCTTGTAGGAGAGTGCTATAAAAAAAGAGGTATATCGGATTCTACCGATTGCACCAAATTGAAAGCGAGTGATTTCCCGACGTTTGACGACCTTTTCGATGTCATCAAAACGAAAAAACAAAATGCGGCAAAAACCTCAATGCTTGTAAATTACGAGAGGGCGGAAGCTTACATAGAAAAATTTGCGCATGGGGGCAGATATTCAAATCTTTGGAACGGCCCGAGCACGCTCGAGGTCAAAACAGACTTTGTCGTTTTCAACTTTCAAAGTCTGCTGTCGGGCAAAAACAACGTTGTTGCAAACGCTCAAATGCTTTTGATTTTCAACTTTATAGAACAGGAAGTCATAAACATTCAAAAGCAAAACAGGACGTCGGACGAACTTAAACATTCTGTTTTAGTAGTAGAAGAGGGTTACAATTTTGTTGATAAAGATTTTCCGATTGCGCTTAACCATATGAAAGATATGGCAAAGCGTATCAGAAAATACGCAGGTATGCTGCTCTTTATCACGCAGAATATTCGTGATTTTACTTCGACGGAAGAAATTGCTCAAAAGACAATGGCGATAATAAATAACAGCCAATATCATTTTGTCTTTTCGCTTGCAAGCGGTGATTTAAAAGATTTAGAAAAACTTTACGACGGAGCAAACGCATTAAACGACGCCGAGTTAGACCTTATTGCCGAGGCTTCGCAGGGAACTTGTTTCTTCATCGGCGCCGCAAAACAGCGAACCGCTTTCGCCGTTACGGCAAACGACGTCATTCAAGATATATTCCTCAGAGATGACGAGAGGCGTGTTTAAGCTTTTGACTTTCTTAAGAAAATCATTTTAATCAAATTTTTTAAACGTCAAGGGTAAATGCACAATGAGATAACCTCATTGCCCTTGACTTTTTAAAAAATTTAATGATTTTCTCTCACTTCGTTTTCGAAAGTCAAAAAAGACTTAAGAAAACACAAAAAAAATTTTTTGGGAGTTATCCCTAAAGGAGTAAAAAAATGAAAGAAGTAAAAATGTATTATGTTAGAGAAAACAATTATTGGCGCAAAGATGACAGCCCCGGCGGTGAATACTTAGAGATGATATACGCTGACAAAAAACAGGCTTTGGAAGTTTATAACGGAATAGACCTTGAAGAAGACTATAACGTAAGAGTCGAGGCGGATAACGCAAAAACATATCTTTGTAAAGATTTTGCGGTGGTTGTTGCGGAATTTGACGACGATGAAGAAATAGAAGCTGAGTATAATTTGATGGCTTGCCCACGTCCGCAAATTGACTTTGATTTTGATGATGACGAAAGCGAAAATCTTTGTGAATTTTATTACGGCAACGAAGACGAATAAAAGGAATAAAAGGAAAATAACACACAAAAAAGGCGGCAGGGTATGCCGTCTTTTTATTTCACATTGTTTTTTTTATAATATCTTTATATATTTTTAATATTAAATAATCAATATTTTATAGTAATATTTTCGATATGTTATTTTGCTATCTCAACGGCTTTTGCCGTTCCGACAAATAGCAACATACTCTGTCTTTCGACCGTGTCGGCTTTTGAAGAGTTTATAGCGTCGGCCCAATTATACCAATGCTTACCGCCTTCTAAACTTTCCACACCTTTTATAGCAGCTTCTTCCGCCGCTTTGGCGTCCTTTAACGATTTATATTTGATAACGCTTACAGAGTCGAGAGTTGTGGGGTGGTAGGCTTCAAACGCCCATTCAACTTTATCCTTGTCCGGAAGAATGTCCGATATATCCGTTATCACATAGCCTGCCTCTTTAAGTTTTTCCTGATAGGTTGAATTATTGCACGCCGTAAAAACGACTGCCATAATACCGATTATCAATACAATGCCGATAACGGCTAAAGCCTTTTTCGCTTTCATAGTGTACCTCTTTTTTTTGTGTTTTCTTTGCTTTATTATAGCTTAACAATGTTTATAATGCAAGTTAAATATTCATTTTTGCGACAGCAAAAATGCGACGTGCGACGCACGTCGTTTTTGTCTTTACTGTCTTTACTGTCTTTACTGTCTTTACTGTCTTTACTGTCTTTACTGTCTTTACTGTCTTTACTGTCTTTACTGT